>NZ_JBFAYI010000001.1:0-1331614 GCF_040681245.1 Lentzea sp. NPDC051838 | reverse complement strand
GTCGGATGCTCCGCACCCGCCCGATCCGAAAAGGGTAGCACCTCGCACCCAAAGTCAAGCCCCAATCGCTTCGCGTGCGTGGTTGCGTTTGTGCTGTCGGGTTCCGTCATTACCGGTGTTTCGCGTTGTTGTGCTCTCGTTCGGCTCGGCTTCGTCATCGCCGCTTGCCTTCGGCTTCGCGGGGGTGTGTTTGTTTGGGCGGTTCACACGATGGTGTTTTATTTTTCGCGTTATCTGGTCGTGATCTTGCGGTAGGATCGAACATGTGAGCGATCCCCGGCTTCTTTCCTCCGACGAGCTCTTGCAGAGCATCGCCGATGATGTGAGGGAAATGCGGGTGCGCGAGAACTCGGCGATGCGGAAGATCGCTGAGTTGGAGCGGCGTGGGGCTGCGGCCGAGTTCGGATACAAGGATTTGCCGCAGGTGTTGCGGCATGTGGTTCGTTGGGACATTCACGTCGCCAGGCAGTGGGTGGCGAACGCCGGGTTGTTGAGTGGCGAGATCACTCCGACCGGCAGTGAGCTGGCCCCGGAGCTTCCGTTGACCGCCGAGGCCGCGGCCGAGGGTGCCTTGTCCGTCGCACATGTCGCGGTGGTCGCCGAGGTGATGAAGAAGCTGCCTGCTGAGCGTGAGGCCGAAGTGGTGGGTTATGCCCGGCAGTTCGATCCCGCCGCGGTGCGCAAGCTGGGCGCACGGATCGCCTACACGCTGCACCAGGACGACCCGGAGCCCTCTGACCCGAAGCTGGAGAGGCTGGTCAACCAGCACTTCAGCCGCTGGCGCAAGGACGGCTACTTCGAGGTCAAGATGCTGCTGGACAAGGTAACTGGCACGACCTATGAAGCCGTCCTGAACCCGCTGGCCAAGCCCCGCCCGGACAATGGCGAAGGCCCGGACCGGCGCGACCGCTCGGAACGCGAGGGCGAGGCCTTCGCGGAGCTGGTCGACCTGATGGTGCGCGCCGACCAGCTCCCCGAGCACGGCGGCGAACCGGTCACCCTCACGCTGACGATGAGCTACGACGACCTGGCCAACCAGACCGGCCAGGCCCTGCTGGACAACGGTGAGCGGATCCCGGCCGCCCAGGTCCGCCAGCTTGCCTGCAACGCCGGAGTGATCCCGCTGGTCCTGGGCGGCCACTCCCAGCCGATGGACATCGGCCGCAAAACCCGCACCTTCCCAGCGGGAATCCGCCGAATCCTGGTCGCGAGGGACCGAGGCTGTGCCTTCCCGGGCTGTTCGAGACCGCCACGGCATTGCGATGCCCACCACATCCACTACTGGGCCAACGGTGGCGACACCTCTGTCGACAACGCCGTCCTGCTCTGCCGCCACCACCACACGCTGATCCACCAAAGCGAGTGGGAAGTGAAGCTCGTCCACGGCATACCGACGTTCTATCCGCCGCCATGGCTGGACCCAGAACGAAAACCCAGACGCAACCAGCTCCACACCGCCGCCTGAACCGCCAGGCGAGCGGCCATGCGAGTCGGGCTATTGCGAGCTTGGTCATTGGGGGCCGGGCTATTGGGAGCCGGGTGATTGAGAGTCGGTGGATTGAGGGTCGGGTGATTGGGGTCGGGCCGTTGCGGGGCGGGTCGTGGGGGCGGGCTATTGAGAGTCGGGCCATTGCGAGCCGGGTCATTGGGAGGGCGTTGCGAGGCGGGCCATTGGGAGCCTGGCGATTGTCGGCTGCCTCGTAGTGCGCCGAGTGGTTGTGCGCCGAGCCGGGAGCCAGCCACGAGCGGACAACGTCCCGCGCGGCACGCGCGGCCATCCCGCAAAGCCGAAGGCAAGCGGCGATGGCGAAGCCGAGCCGAACGAGAGCACAACAACGCGAAACACCGGTAATAACCGCCACCCAACCACAAAACGCAACCACGCACGCAAAGCGATTGGGGCTTGACTTTGGGTGCGAGGTGCTACCCTTTTCGGATCGGGCGGGTGCGGAGCATCCGACCTTTTCCGCCCGAACAAGCGCCTCGCAAGGGACCCGAAGTCAAGCCCCAATCGCAATCGTCGCGAAGCGGCGATGACGCAACCAAAGCTCGTCAGGTCTTTTGACCCACGCGCCCACCAACGCAAGGTGACAGAGCGCCCGGCACGGGACCGCCCCGCTGGAACCGCAGCCTCACGGCACACGTAACCACCGGCGTGAACCCGCGAGCCGAGTCGAACAGACCGGCCATCGCGCATCGAATCCGTGTCGAACAACCGGCCCCTTGACAAGCCGCGACCGGACCACCGCGCCCACCGGTATCACCGCCTTGGTCCATTCGCGAGACCACGAACCAAACCGCGCCGACCGAGCCGAAAACCCACTCTGACCAGCAAGATCACCAGCCGGGCAAAACCTTAAACGCATTTAAAAACAAGCTGGTCCAGACCGGTTTGAACCCCGTCCGTGACCTCCCCGTAGTCACCGGTACAACACCGATACACCCCCGAGGAGAATCGAATGGGCGCTCGACACCGCAAGCCCGCCATGATCGGCGCGGGCGCCATGCTCGCGGTCGCTGCTGTCGCCGGTGGCATCTTCGCCTTCAGCGGCACCGACTCGAACGCGGCTGAGGACTGCGGCGGACTGGACACCGCCCTGCAGAACAACCTGAACTTCATCGCCGGGCAGCAGGCGAACCCCGATGCTCAGTCGGAGGCTCGGATTGCCAACCGGCAGGCGGTTGTCAACCTCATCAACCAGCGGCGCAAGGCGGCCGGCTGTGGCAACAACGTCCAGGCGCAGGCACCTGCCAAGGGTGAGGCCGCGACGTCCGGTGAGGACTGCGGCGGGCTCGACAAGGCGTTGCAGAACAACCTGAACTTCATCGCGGGGCAGAAGGCCAGCCCGGACTCGCAGTCCGAGGCCCGCATCGCGAACCGGCAGGCCGTGGTCGACCTCATCCAGCAGCGGCGCAAGGCGGCGGGCTGCAAGGGTGACGGCGGCGCCGGCAACGCCAACCAGGGCAACGCGAACCAAGGCAACAACGCTGGCAACCAGGGCCAGAACACGGCCCAGCCCGCCCCGAAGCCCGATGCGAACCAGGGCAACAACAACGGCGGCGCGTCCGGTCAGCAGGTCTGCAACGGTTCCACCGTCACGCTTTCCGGTGAGGGAGGCGCTCCGGCCGCGTCCAGCGGCACGTTCCCGATCGGCACCACGCTGAAGGTCACCAACCTGGACAACAACAAGTCCACCACCGTCAAGGTGGCGTCGGTGTCCGGCAGCTGCGCACTGCTCAACAACGCGGCCTTCGAACAGGTTCGCGAGCCCGGCAAGTTCCTGATCCGCCGGGCGCTGATCGAGAAGATCGGCTGACCGTAGCGGTCCACAGTGGACGGGTGGTCGCCTGCACGAGGGATGAGCACCCGTCCACAGCCGTGCCTAGACCGTCACGGACCAGCCGGACAGCAGACCCACGTCAGAAGGTCCGTTGTCACCGATCCGCAACGTCCACGTACCAGCCGCGCGTTCCGACACCCGAGCAGTGAACGCCTTGGGCTGGAAGGCAGTGCACGGATACCCGCCGTACCGCTGCAACGGGTACGACCGCCCGCTCGGACCGACCAGTGTGATGTTCAGGTCCTGCGAACACGTGTGAGTCGCATCCACCTGCACGGTCACCGAAGCGGCAGCAGCACCGGACGCGGTCGACACAACTCGGCTGACGGCAACCTGGAAGTCCCTGATCGGGTAGTCCTCGCCATTGCTGAACGTCCGCTCACCACCAGAACCAGGTTGAGTGCGAACGGAAACAGCATCCGACTGCTTCGACACGTTCCCGGCAGCATCCCGAGCAACGACCGTGAACGAGTACGAAGTGTCCGGCGTCAACCCGCTGACCGAAGCCGAAGTCCCAGCAACGGAAGCAACCACCGTGGACCCGGACAGAACGTCATACCCGGTAACGCCGACGTTGTCCGAAGCCGCGGTCCACTCCAAGGAAACGCCCGTGGAAGTGGCACCGACCGAGCGCAGACCGGTAGGTGCGGTAGGCGGTTCCACGTCACCGGATCCCGACCCGACCACGAGAGTGAGGTTCCACTTCGTCAGAGCTTCGTTGACAGGCTGGAAGATGGAGTTGTCCCCTGTGGACCCAGGAGAACACGAGGACTGCCCACCGGAATGCAGCCCGACGGCTGACGACCCGGCCAGCCAAGCCCCACCGGAGTCACCACCCTGCGAACACGCCGTGGTCAACGTCAACCCGTCGATCACCACGCTCCCGTAGTCGACGGTCTGGTTCACCGAGTTCACCACACCACATTCGAACTGCGGCGCGGTGTTCCCGCTGTGGCACACCGCTTCCCCGACCAGCGCGTCCTTGCTGCCGGTCACGGTCACCGCGGGCGAACCCCAGGTGTTGACCACGGGCGAGACGGTCCAGCCGGACTCGGTCACCGCGACCACACCCATGTCGCCTTCGCGGGCGTTCACCGAACGGCCACCGCCGGCGTTGGACGTCCCGATCCGGTTCCGCTGCCCGCTCTCGCCGTAGGCAGCCTGCGAGACGTCGTTCGTGCAGTGGCCGGCGGTCACGAAGTGCTTGCCACCGCTGGAATCCACAGCGGGGAACCCGACCGAGCAGTTCGACTCCGACCCCGGCCACCACGGATCGCCGGGGTTCACCTCCCCGGACTGCTGCACGAACGGCTGGGACACCTGGACGACCCGAACCCCGTCCAGGGCAGGGAAAGACCCAACCACGGAAACCACGACATCATTGCGCCGGACATCCACACCAACACTCCGGAACGAGTGCCCGAGAGCCTTCACGCGCGAGACGAGCGCGGAAAGCTGAGCCGCGGACCGGGACACCAGCACCGCCTCCGCACCGGCAGCGCGCACGACCGAAGCATCCTCGGCACGGGTGACCGCCACCGTCAACCGGCCCGAAGTGGCGTCGAACCACCGGCCCGCGTCGGAAACACGCAGACCGTCGGAAACAACATGCGCACGATCTTGCTGAACGAGCCGAGCACGAGCGTCAACGGCGCTGATCCCGAGATCACGAGCCACCGCGTCGGCGACAGGATCGGCGGAAGCAAGCGCGGGCACCACCGGCAACACCAGCAGAGCGCCGCAGAAAACGGCAAGAACCTTCCTCATGGCGAAAGGGCCTCCTTGTTTCGCAGGGTGGCCCGAATCTAAAACGCCGACAACAACCGCGTTAATGAGTAACTTTTAAGTCCTGTTCCACTTTCAAGTCCCAATCCCACCGAAATCCGCGCACACCGGGCTGCACGTCCAGAGCCACGTCGAGCAAAGTCGAGCCCGGATCCACCGCGGCCCCGTCCGCGAGTTGCACGACCGAAGCGGGCGGCGCGCCCTCGAAGGTCACCTCGAGCACGTACTCCCGCGTGGGCAACCGGAACTTGCGCTCGTAGTTCGTCGCAAGTGGACACGGTGAGGCGTTCACCAGCTCGTGCTCGATCACGATGCTCTCGCCCTTGCGCAGCACCTTGTCGAACAACAGCTCCGCGGCCAGGAACCCCTGCGCCTCGTCCTGCACGAGCCGCCCGATCTCGCAGTTCCGCAACGCCCGCAGCTCCGGCAACGGCCGGTCGTGCTCGTCGACGTGCATGATCACGACCCACCGGTCGGGCCCGTTCATCGACGCCGACAGCACCTGCCGGGACCGGAACGACCGCTCGGTGCGGTCGGCTCCGATCGTCACGAAGTCCTGCTGGCTGACCCGGATCAGCTGGTCGTCCCAGCGCGTCTCCATGTCGTCGATCGCGTGCTCGACCTGCGACGGCTCCGGCCAGAACGCCGACATCGGCGCGGGAGCCTTGCGCAGCCAACGGCCACGTGGCCGCGGCGGTCCCAGCAGCTCCGAGAGGTGCCCGGGAGGCACCTGCAGGATGTGTTCCAAGTGGACGACGGCCTGCAGCGACTTCTTGCGCTCAGGCCTGCTGCGACCGGTCTGCCAGTAGCTCAGCGTCGCCAGGGACACGGACACACCGTGCTGGGAGAGGTGCTCACGGAGTCGCTCCAGACCGAGACCACGGTTGGTGATCGCCGTCCGGAGCGCCTCCGCGAACTCGTCCACGGGCGCCACGCTAAAGCATCGGTTCGTCCTGGTGTAGCCCCTGTGGTCCCTGGTGTGGCCGATAGGTCACCTGCCGGCCGTCCATCACCATGTCGATGTCGACGACGTCCTCGTACGGCGGCCCGATCGGCCGGATCAGGACCGGGTTCTGCCCGCCCTGGTGGATCCGCACGTTGGCCCTCAACTGCGTCCCGATGAGGTGCGCCACCAGGTCACGGGCGTTGCCGGCGCCGGCGTTCTCCATGGCGTTCGGCTGCATGTTCCAGTTGGCGTGCTCGGCCAGCGCCCCGCCCAGGTGGTTCTGGTGCATGGGCCTGTTCACGGTCCAGTCGGCGACGGCCCTGCTCACCGCCTGGTGCGTCGCGGCCAGCTGAGCGACCTGCCCGCGCAGCGCCGCCGGGTCGATGCCCCGTGCGTGCGCGATGGCGGCGTACAGGCCGTTGGGCGTCGACGGCCGCTGGCCGACCACGTTCTGCTCAAGGTGCTGCAGCTGCTGACGGATGGCGTTGAGGTGCTCGGGCGAGGCAGTCCCCGGTGCCGTGGGCGGCGTGGGGGCGGGGACGTTCGATCCCGGAGGATTCGCCGGGTCGTGCTTGGTGTACCTGGGCTTGCCGTCGTCGCTGGAGTGCCGGTCGACGTGCAGCGGCCCACCGCTGAGCGGGGTCTCCTTCCACTTCGCCGCTGCGGCCTTGTCCTTCTCCGTGGAGTTCTCCAGGACCTGCGGCTGCACGTCGTGCAACGGCATGACCGTCATCTCGGCCCCACCAGGACCGTGGACGGTGATCGGCCGGTTGAGCTGGGTCGCGAGCAGCTGGACCCCGAGCAGCTCGGCCCGCTCCGCCTTGGCCTTCTCCTCCGCCCTCTCCTCGGCGTCGATGAAGTCCTGCTCGGCGCGCTGACCCTCGGTCAGCTCGGCACCCGGCGTGCCGGTGTTGTCCACCGGGTGACCCGAGTCCGGCCTGGCCGTCGGGCCGGGATCGATGATCGCGTTGACCAGGTGGCCGTTCTTCAGGTCGTGTTTCTGGCGGTAGTCCGCGATCTGCGTGATGACGCTCTCGGACGCCATGGAGCTCTTCTTGAGCGTGTTCGCGCGGAGCTCCGCGGCTGTGGGGACGTTCGTGCCACCCGACTCCTGGACCAGCGCGGCGTGCACCGCGCTGTACATGCCGTCCGGCCGCGGCTGACCCACGTGCGGCAGGACGGACTGGAAGTGGTCGAACGTGCGGATGACGTCGCTGTTGTTGTCCGACAGCGCGGTGTTCGCCACCGTGGCCATCTTCTGCTGCTTGGCCGACGGGTCGATGTGGGTGAGTTCGTGTTCCTCGCGCGGCTTGAGCTTGCCCTTCGCCGGCTTCGGGCGTTCCGGCGGGTAGACGGTCGAGGTGTCGATCTGCGGATCGACGCCCATGTGCCCGTGGCCGGGAACCTCCTCCGAGATGGCCTTGTTGAGGGTGTTCTTATCCTCCCAGCCCATCTTCAGCGCGTCCACCTTCGACGGCGTCCAGCCGCCCTTCGGGTTGTCGCTGATGGCCTTGCCGGTCTCCGGGTCGTAGGTGTAGTCGTGCTGGATCAGCTGCTGCGGCTCGCGCGCGTCGTGGGGCTTGTTCGGGTTCTTCTTGGTGGGCCTCGCGATGTCCTGGAACTGGTTGCGGATGTCCGCGGGCGAGGTCTCGAACTTGGCCTTCTTCGACGCCTGTCCGGGGTCGCCGCCGAACGTCCTGCCCGCGACCGTCGTCAGCTCGACGTGCGACTGCGGCCACGACTTGCCGTCGTTCTTCGCGAAGTCGAACGCCAGGCGGGACAGGTCGGTGCCCACCGCGCCCTCGGCGAAGTCGGTGGAGAACGAGACGCCGCGCACCGGGTTGCTGTTGGTCTGCAGGTCGACCGCGATGGCCGAGTCGACCGCGTCGGAGTCGGAGTTCACCGGCGCCAGCTGCGTGTGGATCTCGACGATCTCGTCGCCCGCGAACCGGTTCATCGACTGGCCGAGACCGTTGAACTCGCCCAGACCCTCGCTGAACTTCACCTCTGGGTCGACGAGAGGAACGTTCGCGTCGATGAACAGGTTGGGCTCCGGCCAGTACGGCGTCAGCGGTGCCGAGTTCACCTGGCGGACCCGTGCGTTCATGTCGTTGGTCATCGCCTGCTCGAACTTGGCGATGAACGCGGCTTTGTTGTCGTCGTTGATGTGTTCCGCGGCCAGGTCCAGCTCGCGCTGCTTCTCGGTGCGGTCGTCCTCGTCCAGCTCCGTGTCGGCGTCGAGGTCCTCCTGCGCCTTGGTGATCTTGGCCTGGACGTCGTTGATCAACGTGGCGTGGTCGCCGACGCGGTAGCCGCCGCCGTGCATCAACGGGCGGATCGTGCCGATCTCAGGCGAGTTCAGCGTGTCGTTGAAGTGGGTGAAGACGTCCTTGCCCGACGGCACCTGGCGCGAGCCGGTGTCGAAGTCCTGGATCGAGATGTACGGATGCGTGCCCTGGGCGTTCAGCGCGCCCACGGCGAACCTCGTCGCGGTGCTCTGCATCGTCTGGTTGCGCATCTTGCCGTACGGGAAGTCCTTCTCCTTGAACTCCATCGGCACCAGCGCGATCGGCTCGCGGCGGTTGGCGACCACGACGTTCGCGTCGTCGATGTGGGTGTCCATGCCGTCGTTGTCGCCCTTGCGGCCGTTCACGCCGACCACGAACACCATGTTGTCGGCCAACGGCCCGGCGTCCGCGGTGATGGCGTTGACGACCTGCTCGAGCTGGCCCAGGTTCTCGTGGCTCACGATCATGTTGACCACGAACGAAGGCGGCCTGTCCTCGTTGACGCTCTTCTGCACGTTCTGGAGGTAGGTCTCCCTGGTGGGCAGGTCGAGCTTGCCCGCCGTCAGCGACCGGAACGCGCCGTTGATCCGGACGTTGTCGGTGCTCAGAGCGTTGAGCCTGGCCGTCAGCTCGTTGATGTCCGAGTCGGGCTCGCTCCGCGCGTCCATGTCGACGTCGCCGTCGGACTGGTCGGCCCACGTGTCCGCCGCGGGCTTGCGCTTCGACTGCGGCTCGGTGCTCGGGCCGGCCTCGTTGTCGGAGTCCGGTTCGGGCTCGTTGCGCTTCTGCGGCATCGGGCGCGTGTCGGCGGTCGGGATGGTTGGCCCGGTCCAGGCCGGCCCCGCCGTGTTCGCCCTGCCCGCTGGGTCGATCGTGGTGTCCGGCACCATCACCTGGCTGTTCGCCGTGCGTTCGATCATCCACAGGTGGCGTGGCCGGATGCCGGGGTCGTTCAGGTGGACGTCGTTGCCCATCAGACTGCCGTCGTCCTTGTGCACGCCCGAACTCGTGGCGTGCTGCTGGAAGACGCGGCCGGAGTCCTTGTACTCGTCCGCGATGCCCAGGTAGTGCAGGGTTTCGTGGGCGAGACCCTCGGGACTGGTGGCCGGGTTCCAGTTCGTCTGGTCGACCTTCGCGTTGTCCGGGTCGACCTTGACGATCGTGTGCGCGTCCGCCGGGTTGTCGGTGAACTCCAGGTTGAGGTGGAACTGGTCACCGCTCGGCAGCCGGAAACCCTGGTTCAGCAACGAGTTCACGCCGTTGGTGGCGTTGTCCTTGACCTGCTGCACCACCTCGGGGCCGACGTTCTCCGCCGGGTCGACGTGCACCTTGACCGTGTACTCCTGCACGAAGTTGCCAGGGGTGGTCTCGATGCGGCGCAGGTCGTAGCTGATCACGCCCTCGAACGACCTGACGTCGCCCGGGGTGCTGTCCGTGCGGACGTCGTGCACGATCTGGCTGACGCTGCGGACGTTCGTGTCGTCCCGGCGGTCCGCCCACGTGCTGCGGTCGGCCGGGTTGTTCGGCTGCGACCACTCGGCGGTCTTGGCCGGGTCGTGCCGCCACGACTCGTCGGTGCGGACGTCCTTGCCCGCGTGCGATTCCGGGGTGATGGCGGGCATGGCAGGCGGTGCGCCACCGCTGCGCACCGTGGGCGCGTTGGTGTCCGGCAGCGGCGGGGCAGGCGGAGCGGGCGGGGGAGCCTGGCGGTTGTACGTGTCGATCTCGTGGTCCACCTTGGCCTTGGCGTCCCACCAGTCCTTCTGCTTGGCGTCCGCCGCACGCCGGGCGTCGTCGAGCTTGACCTCCGCGTCCTTGATCGCCTGCTGCGCCGCGGCCTGCTCGGCCGTGAGCTTCTTGCGGGTCTCCTCAGCGGCGACTCGGTCGGCGTCGGCCTGGGCGACCTCCTGCTGCTTCGCCTCGAGCTCGGCCTTGGCCTCGGCGGCTACCTGGCGCTGGGTGTCGAGTTCCGTGTTGGCGTCGGTGAGTCGTTGCCGGGCGTCGGTCAACGCGTCCTGAGCGGTGCTCGCGTTCTGCGCGAGCTGGTCCAGCTCTGCCTGCGGGACACCACCGGCGATGTGGGCGACGTCGAGCTCGTCCTTCGCGACCAGCGCGTCGTGGTTCAGCGACTCGACCTCCGAGGTCAAGTCGTCGATCCTCGCCTGCGTCCGGTCCACGTCGGCCTGCGTCGTGCCCGCCTTGGTCTCCAGGTCCGGGAGCTCGGCGCGAGCGTCGATGCCGGTCTGGGTAGCGGTGTTCTGGTTGTTCGTCGCGGTGTTCAGCGGCTGGTCGGTCCTGGCCAGGACGGCGGCGGCCTCGTTGATCTTGTCCTGGGCGTCGTGGCGGGCCTTCTCGACGTCCTTCTCCGCGGTCCGCCAGTCGTCGGCCGCCTTCTTGACCTCGGTCTGGGCGTCCTTCAGCTCGTCGCCGAACTTGTGGTCCAGCACCTTCTCGACCGCGCTGTCCGGCATGCGCACGCCGGCCGAACCGGGCACGGTCAGATCGACCACGCCGGTCTTGCCGCCGATCGTCGCCACCACGCGGTACTCGACGTCGAACTGCACGAGCCCGGTGCGCGGCGCGTCCTTGGGCTTGATGTTGCCGCCCTCGGCCTGCGACGGGCCACCGGACACCGCGGCGGAGTCCTCTCCCGCGTGCCGCAGCTCGACACCACCGGTGCCGAAGTTGACCGTGTCCTTGGGAGCACCCTGCTTGACCGCGGCGCTGCCCTGCGCGAGCCCGACCGAGACGTCGGCCGTGTCGGACTTCTTGGCCTCGCTGGAGGTGTCCACGGTCTTCGTGGTCAGCGGGGTCTCGATCTTGACGCTGTCGCTCAGCGATCCCAGCTGCGGGTTGACGAGCTTCGCGTAGACCTTGACGTCGGCGTCCTGCCCGAACGTCAGAGCGGCTTCCTTGAGGCCCGGCACGTCCAACGGCCCGGACAGCATCGACGGCAGGTGCGGCTGCAGGTTCTCCGGGCTCAGCGTCGACAGCAGGCTGTTCAGCGACCCCGTGCCCTTGCCGGTCAGGCCCTTGCCCGCACCGGCCTCGGTCATCGCCTTCAGCGCCGCGTCCCGCAGGTCCTGGGCGCCGCGCAGGTTCTCCACCGAGGCGGTGGGAGGCAGCTGCGTGGCACGGGAGTCCTGCTGGAACTCGGACGTCGCCGCGGGCGTGCCGAACTCGCTGCCGCGCCTGCTGGCGGCCGACATGTACGGCTGCGGCGTGCCGTGGCCGGTGGCCGGTTGGGAGACCTTCTGGTTGTCCGCGTGCGTGCGGATCACCATCTCCTGCTTGCCGCTCGGCGCCCAGGCGACCTCCTTGGTGCCCTTCTCGACGACGAGCTCGAACTCGATCGGCACGGTGTAGCGCGCCGCCGGACCGCTCGCCGTGCGGCTGTTGCTGAACGCATCGTTGGTCGACGTGGTGACCGAACTGCTCTTGCTGGCACCGATGTTCGCGCCGACCGCGCCGCCCGCGGTGCCGGAGACGTTCGGGTTCGCGCTGCCAGGAGCGGCCAGACCCGGCGCCCGCACACCGACACCCCAGCCGGAGCCGCGGCCCTGGCCCTCGGACTCCTTGCGGGAGCCGCCGTTGTTGTGGGTCATGTCGATGCCGTCGTTGACGACCTGGTCGAACTGCGGCTCGCCCGCCTTGGCGCGCAAGGTGACCTGGTAGGAGTCCTTGCCGAACGTGCCGGGCTGGTGCACCAGCAGCGGCACACCGCCGTCCAGCGCGCTGTCGATCATCGCCTTGACGCTGGTCGGCGAGTTGAGGTCGACGATGCGCTGCAGGTTGCTCATGGAGTCCTTCAGCACCGAGTCCGGGATCAGCGAGTCGCTGCCGAACTTCTTGGTGTTGTTGGAGAGCTGGTGCGTGAGGTCGTTGACGACAGCGGACAGGTCCGGCACCGACTCCACGTTGGACAGACCGAGCGCACCCGGCTCACCGGCCGCCACCGTCGACGGCGGCGCCATCTTCGGGAAGTCCGGCTTGGGCACGTTCGGGCTCACCGTGGGCAGCGCGCCGAGCTCACGCGCGACGTCCTCGGACACCCGCACGAACACCGACTTCGGCATGTTCACCGTGACGCCCTCGGCGTTCGGCGTGCCACCGTGGATGAAGTTCCCGGCGCGGCTCTCGCCGACGATCGTGAACTCGGCGTCGATCTGGACCAGGACGGTCCGCGCCTCACCGGGCGTGGTCCTGCCGCGGTCGACCTTGCCGCCGATCTCGCTCGACTCGGTCTTGCTGTCCGACCACGGCGTGACCTTGCCGGTCACCGCGGCGCCACCGGACCCGCTCGGCTGCGACGGCGTACCCGCGGGCGGCGGGGTCACGTTGGGGCGCACCGGGATGTTGATGCCGCCGGTGACGTCGACCGACTTGCTGATCGTCGTCGACGCGCCGGCCTTGTAGCCACCGCTCACCGAGTTGTCCGCGCCGGTGGTGTCCGAAATGGACACCACGCTCGCCTTGCCCAGCTTGACGGACATGCCGATCGCGCCGGAACGGTCGGTGACGCGGCGGTCGTACTTGAGACCCTGCTCCTGCACGCCGGTCTCGACCAGCTTCTGCAGGTTCGCCTTGATGTTCTCCGGAGCGAACATCTTGTCGATCTGCGCCCGCGACGCGGTGCCCGGCACGGTCAGCGCCGAGTCGCCGTTCGCGGCCCGGTTCAGCGCGTCGATCGCCTGGTCCCGCAGCTCCGTCGTGTTCGCGACGGCCTCCACGTGCAGGAACTCCGGCGACTTCGGCCGTGCCTCCTTGGGGTTCAGCAGATCCTTGACGGTGGGGGAGTTCTCGATCTGCGTCGACTGCGGGTCACCGGGCTTGAAACCGTCGCCAGGGTCGTTCTTGAGCGTCGAACCCTCCGACACCCACAGGTTGACCTTGCCGTCGATCTTGTCGAGCCCGTCGCCGGTCTTGGCCACGGTCTGCGGTTGCGGCGACTGGGTTCCGGGCGCACCCGGAACGACGTTGCGCACCCACGTCCGCGGCCGCGTGAACGAGGTGATCTCGACCTCGAACTCGACGTCCTGCTGGAACACCTCGGCGTCCGCGCTGCCGGGGTTGGACGACGTGCTGCTGACCGACGGGCCCGCCGACGTCTTGTCCGCCTTGGACTGGGTGTAGGACACGCCGAGCTGGGGCATCGGGGTGAGCGAGGCGACGCCGGTCTTCACCGGGATGTTGACCCTGCCCTGGACACCGCCGGTCCAGCCCTTGGTCGTGGTGGTGTTGGCGTCGAGCTTCGGGCCGGTCGTCGTCGAGTCGCTGACCGCGTGCTTGTCGGCCTGGCCGAGGTGCTTCGGGTTGGTCAGCTTGGCCTTGACCGTGACGTTGACGTAGGTGTTCGTGGTCGCGCCGGTGTTCTTCAGCTGCACCTGGACACCCGGACCGAGCAGGCTGTCCATGTTCGCCTTCAACGCGGCGGGGGACAGGTTCGCGGTCAGCTTGCGCTGGTTCGCGAGCTGCTCGGCCACGTCGGCGAAGCCCTGGCCCTTGCTGCTGCGCGGGTTCGCGTCCGGGTTGTTCCACTTCGGCAGGAACTTCTCGAGACCGGGCTGCTCGCGCAGCTTCGACTCGACCTGGGCCTGCACCTTGGTGGCCGGCGTGAACTCGCCGACCTTGGCGTTGCCCGCGGCGAGCGTGTCCGCGAGGTACGGCGGCAGGAACTTGGTGTCCTTCGTCGCCGGGTCGGTGATCGTGTTCCTGGTGCCGTCCGGGGTGGGCAGACCCACGGCACCGGCCTCGTTGAGGCCCATGCGCATGTGGGTCTTGACCTCCATCGTGACGCTGTCGCCGGACGGCGTGCGCACCTCGACCTCGGTGGTGACCTCGTACAGGCCGGTCTCGGACTTCACGCCGATGCCGGTCTTGTGGTCGACGCTCGACCCCGCGCTCACGCCCTCGGCGGTGCGCGCGGAGTAGGTGAGGGTGCCGCCGACCGTGCCGGTGACAGTGCCGGGGACGCCGATGTTGCCGCCGAAGCCGCCCGTGACGTCGAACCCGGTCTTGGTTGACGCGGACACACTGCTGCCCCAGGCGGAGGTGTCCTTCAGGTCCAGCGCCGCGCTGTCGTGCGTGCCGATGAGCTTCGCGTCCTTCAGCGTCGCGGACATCTGCACCGCGCCGCCCTTGCTCGCGTGCGGGCTGACCAGGTCCGGGGACGTGACGAAGCCGCCGAGCATCGCGGGCAGGTTGTTGCGGATGGACGTGGGGCTCAGGAAGTTCTGCAGCACCTCGCGTCCGGGCGAGCCGACCTTGGTGATCGACGGGTGCAGCTTCGCCGCGACGTCGGAGAACGCCTTGCCGGAGTCCTTGACCACCACGGCTTCCGGCACCGCGTTCTCGAGCTTGGTGCCCCAGGCGGTGTCCGCCGGCGCGACCTTGCCGGACGTCTTGCCGGAGTCGACGATCGTGCTGAGGTCCGTCGGGACCTGCAGGGTGACGTCGGTGCCGGTGGTCACCGCCGCGAACTGAGTGGGCACACCGGCCGCGTTGTTGACCACGATCGAGTACGTGACGGGAAGCTTGACTTCCTTCGAGCCCTCGCCGGACTTGATCGCGCGCTGCTCGGTGACCGTGTTCGTGGTCGCCTGCGACACCGCGGGCGTCGCGAGCGCCGCCTTGCCGCCCAGCGAGCCGTACGGGCCCATCGCGACACCGGCCGTGGCCGAGCCGCCGACGTCGTTGGACGTGGCGATGGTGTTGGTCGTGGTGGAGGCCGCGGCGGCCTGGTAGTTCTTGTCCACCTTGGTGTCGGCCATGTCCTTCGCGGCCGTGTTCGTCTCGGTGTGCATCTCGGCGCGGACGTTCGCCTCGAACCAGGAGTTGCCGATCTTCACCTGGAAGTTGCGGCCGGTGCCGAGGAACGTCTCGAAGTCGTTCTCCAGCGCGCTCTTGATGCGCGCAGCGTCGTCCGGCTTGATGCCCTCGATCTTGCCCACGACCGCGTCGGCGCCGTGCACGTCCTTCGGCACGATCGAGCCGAGAGCCTTGTTCTCCTGGAAGAAGCTCGGCAGGTTCGTGTCCGGCACCTGACCCACGGGCTGCGGGTTCATGGTGGCCATCGGGATGGGCGGGTTCGGCGTCGGGCGGCGCCACGGTGCCGGACGCGTCTGCGCCTCGGGCTCGGGCGGTGCCGAGCGCGTCTGGACGTCCGAGTCGGCCCTGGCGTTCTGGACCTCGTGGGTGAAGTCCAGCAGGTTCGTCAGGTGGCCGGTCGGGTGCCCGCCCGCCTGCGCGTCCTGGATCTGCTGCTCGACATGTGTTTGCACGGCCGCGATGTCGGCGTCGCTGAACTGACGCCAGCCGTACGAGGTCGGGTTGTTGTTCTGCTGCAACGCGTACGACGTGAGTGCCGCGTCGCGGTTGTTCGTGAGCTGGTCGACCCGGTTCTGGGCGCGCTGGACCTCGCGGTCGGCGATCTCCCGGCGGGCGGCCTGATCGTCGAGCATGTCCTGGGTCTTGAGCGCGTCCGGCATCAGGTCCGCGGCGTTCCACCGGTTCCTGGCGGCCTCGGCCTTGGCGAGGTTCGCCTGGGCGGACTGCGTCGCGCGGTCGTAGAGCTGAGGACCGGCGGCGGCGTTGCGGTTGGTGTCGATGGCGTTCTGGATCGCGGCGGCCCGGTCCGGGTTGTTGCTGTACGCCGGGTTCTGCTGCATCTCGCGCAGAGCTGTGTTGTCCAGGCCGTAGAGCGAGGCCTCGAACGAACGTTGCGGCGTGCCCTCGTGGATCGGGTCGAAGCCGCCGGGGATGACCACGTCCACGTCCGGCACCGTCGGCCGGGCAGACGGGTCCTGCATGAACGGCCCGCGTTCGGGACGACGGGGCTCCGGCGCCGGAGCGTTCTCGTTCTGCTGCGGGGTTTCGACTGCCGCGTCGGTGTCCGAGTGGACCGATGCCGAGTCGTCCACCTGGACCGCCGGCGCGGCGTTCTCGTTCAGGCCGAACGCGGTGTCGATGTCGATCCGCATGCCCGACAGTTGGTCGCGCAGGTGGTCCAGCTGCGGGTTCGGCTGGCCGGCCGCGTTGGCGTCGTTGGTCAGCTTCGTGACGTGGGCCTCCAGGTCCACGATGTCCTTGGGCGACAACGACTGCCAGCCGGGTGCGTTCAGGTCCGCCGGCAGGTTCAGCGCGTACGCCGTGAGCGCGTCGTTGCGGTCGTACTTCAGGTTCAGCAGCTCGTTGTTGAGGTCCATCTCGTGCAGCAGGAGCTTGTTCTGCTCCGACTGGCGGTGGGCCTGGTCGGTGCGCATCAGCTCGGTCTTGAACGCGTCCGGCAGCGCGTCGGAGATGTGCTTCAGGTCGTTGATCTTGGTCTGGGTGTCCTTGACCTGGCCTTCGAGGTCCCGCACGTGCTGCTCGAGGCCGCCGGGGTTCTGCGCGGCCTGCTGGTTGCGGGACATCTGGTCGATCTCGTACGAGCGGGTCTGGTGGTCGCGGTACTCGGTCGCCAGCGCGTCGAGCTCGGCGGGCGTCTTGCCGAACAGCGAGGCCTTGAACGCGGCCTCCTCCCGCCGTGCCTGCGCCTCACGGGCCGCCTGGGCCGCCGCGGCCTCCTGCGCGCGGGCCTGCTCCGCCGCCTCGCGCTCGGCGGTCCTGGCCTTGGCCGCGTCGTTCCTCGCCTGGATCCCGTCCAGCAACTGCTGCGCCCTCTGCACGCGCAGCGCCTTGTCGACGCGGTTGCTGTAGGCGGGGTCGTTCGCGATCTCCAGATGGAGCTCGGACTGCTTGACGAGCGCCTCGGCTTCGACGATCTTCGCGTCGACCTCGGCCGCGCTGAAGTTCCTGCCATCGCCGAACCAGCTGTTCATGAAGCCGTTGAAACCGGTGAAGTCTTCCTTGGTTTCGCGGAACTCCTGCAACAACCCGTTGGCCGTCTCGACCTGGGCGGTCAGGCCGTCCACACCGTGCAGGCTGATCTGGGCCATCGCGATCTTCGCGTCGGCCTCGTTCTGCACCCGCTGCTGCAACGCCTTCAGGTCGGTCGCGTCGTACCCGGCGCGCTCCGCGGCGGCGATCTCCTGGGTCAGATGGGTGTCGAGCTGCGCGAGGGCGTTCGGACCGAGCTTCGCGAGCCCGTCCGCCTTCGGGCCCGCGACGTGGGTGTCGACGGCGTGGACCAGGCTCGGCCTCGTGCCCGCGTCCTTCAGGGCGTCGATCTGGCTGTTGGCGCTGTCGCGGAGATCGGTGAGCGTCGCGACCTGCTCCTTGATCGCGGCCTCGTTCGCACGATCCTGCTTGGTCTGCAGCGCTTCCGGCTTCCAGGTGCCCTTGGACTTCGCTTCGTCGATCCGGCTCTGGAGGTCCGCCGACCGTTGCGCCAGGTCGTTCACGAATCCCTGGGGACCGCCCGGATGCCCGGCCGCACGCTTGATCAGCGCCGCCTTCTGCGCCGCGTCGTACAGGCCGCCATCGTTCTGGCGGTTGTCGTACAGCTGGCTGACGGTCTGGTTGATCTCCGCGGCGGACTTGGCGCTGAGCGAGGCCTCCAGACCGGCGCGCACCTCCTGGGGCGTCGGAGGTCCGGCCGTAGCGGTGTTGGTGTCGACGTCGGCGGGGAAGCTGCCGGGGAGGTTCGGGGTGTCCGTCTGCACCGGCCGCGTCTGCACGTCGGGGCCCAGGTCGACGTTGCTGCTGACGTTGCCGTTGGTGCCGGTGTTGGTGTCCGTGGTGGGGGCGGGCGGCGTCCAGCCCGCGGGCGGCGGCACGGTGGCCGGGCCCGCCGGGTTGATCGTGGTGTCCGGGACCATGACCTGGCTGTTGGCCGTGCGCTCGATCAGCCAGAGGTGGCGCGGCCGAATACCGGGGTCGTCCAGATGAACGTCGTCGCCCATCAGGCCGCCGTCGTTCTCGTGGACGCCCGAGTTCGTGTCGTGCTGCTGGAAGACCCTGCTCGAGTCCTGGTACTCGTCCGGGATGCCCAGGTAGTGCAGGGTTTCGTGGGCGAGGACCTCGGGACTGGTGTCCCCGTTCCAGTGGGTCTGGTCGACGTTGGGGTTGTTCGGGTCGACCTTGACGCTCGTGTGGGCGTCGGCCTTGTTGTCGGTGAACTCCAGGTTGAGGTGGAACTGGTCACCGCTCGGCAGCCGGAAACCCTGGTTCAGCAACGAGTTCACGCCGTTGGAGGCGTTCTGCTTGACCTGCTCGATCACCTTCGGGTCGGTGTTCGCGGCAGGGTCGATGTGCACCTTGACGGTGTACTCCTGGACGAAGTTGCCGGGAGTGGTCTCGATGCGGCGCAGGTCGTAGTTGATGAGTCCCTGGTAGGACTTGATGTTGGTCGGCGTGCTGTCGGTGCGGACGTCGTGGACGACCTGGTCGACGGTGCGGACGTTCTTGTTGTCGCGGCGGTCGGCCCAGGTGCTGCGGTCGGCCGGGTTGTTCGGCTGCGACCAGTCGGCGGTCTTGGCCGGGTCGTGCCGCCACGACTCGTCGGAGCGAACGTCCTTGCCCGCGTGGGACTCCGGGGTCGGCGGGGTCATGGCGGGCGGTGCGCCGCCACCGCGGACCTGCGTCGGCGCGTCCGGCGGTGCGGGGCGCGTCTGAACATCCGGGTCGCGCGGTGCCGGGCGGGTCGAGGAACCCTCACCGGGGTCGTTGTGCACGGTGTAGCTGGTCTTGCCGTTCGCGTTCGGGCGCGCGTCGAGCTCCAGCGGCGGCGGGAACGTCGGCGGCCTCCAGTTCTGCGCCTTCTTGATGTCCGCCGGCTTGGACTTCGAGTTGGTCTCCGGCCTGGGCTCGAAGAACGGGTCGATCGTCTTGACGCTGCCGTCCGGGCTGTGGATCGTCAGCGGCCGGCCGATGTCCGTCGCGAGCAGCTTCGCGGCCAGCTCCTCGGCCTTGGCGGCCTTGGCGTTGTCGGCCTGCTTGTCGGGCGTGACGTCCGCGGGGTCGATGGGGTTGGCGCTGGTGTTCGGCTCGACGAGCGCGTTGACCAGGTGGCCGTTCTCGAGGCCGTGCTCCTGGCGGAAGTTCGCGATCTGCTTGGTGATCGCGGGGGACGCGGTCGATCCCTTTTGGACAGCACCGGTGCGCAGGTCCGTCGCCGGCTTGGGTGCCGACGGGGTCGGAACCGCTTTGCCCTTGCCCTTCTTGGAACCGGACGGGGCGGGGTTGGCCGCCGCGTCCTTCACCATGGCGTCCTCGACGGCCTTGAAGATGCCGTCCGGGCGCGGGTCTCCTGCGATGGGCAGCACGCCGTGCTCCAGCGTGCCGAACGTGCGAATGGTGTTGGCCGGGTTCGACGACAACGCGAGGTTGAGCATCGCGGCCATCTTCTCGTTCTTGGCCGTCGGGTCGATGCCGATCGTGCCGTGCCCCTGGACCGGAGCGGACACCGCCTGGTTGAGGGTGTTCTTGTCCTCGGCGCCGAGCTTCGTCGAGTCGTGCTTCTTCGGGTCCGGGTTGAGATCCGGGTTCCAGCCACCCTGCGAACCGGTGTGCGTGTGCTTGCCGGTGCTCTCGTCGTAGCTGTACTGGTGAGTCGTGACCTGCTGGGACTCGCGCTGCTCGTGGGGCTTGTTGTTCGGGTTCGGCGCGCCGTCCTTGCCCGGCTTCTTGTCCTGGAACTCGTCGCGGATCTTCGCGCCGGACACGCCGCCCTTGGCCGCCCTGTCGGCCTTGTTGTCCACCTTGCCGGTCACCGGGTCCGGCGGCGCGCCGTACATGCGGTTCGTCACCGAGGTGAGAGCGACGTGCGACTGCGGCCACGACTTGCCCTCGCTCTTGGCGAAACCGAGCGCGAGACGGGACAGGTCGGTGCCGACGGCGCCGTCGGAGAAGTCGCTCGTGAAGTTCTCACCGCGGTAGGGGTTGCGGTTGTTCTTCAGGTCGACGTCGATGCCGGAGTCGATGGTGTCCTTGTTGATCGCGGCGTCGGTGAGTGCGTCGATCGCCGCCTGGGGCGCGTTGGGGTTGATGTCCTTGACCGCGGCCTCGATCTCGGCCCTGACCCGCGCGGTGTCCTCGTTCGCCTTGGCGATGCTGTTGTCGAGCGACTCCAGGGTCTTCGCCTGGGAGGGGCTCGGCGTACCGCCCTGCTTCGCGATGTCGGCTTCGAGCTGTGCCTTGGCGTCGGCGAAGGAGTCCTGCGGCTTCGGCGGCGGGGGCAGCTGGTTCTCGTGGATCTCGACGACCTCGTTGCCCGCGAACTTGTTGATCGACTGGCTGAGACCGGCGAACTCGTTGCCGTCCTTGCTGAACTTCACGTCGGTGTCGACGACCACGACGTTGGCGTCCATGAAGAGGTTGGGCTCCGGCGAGTACGGCAGCAGCGGCGCCGAGTCCTTCTGGCGGCTGCGCGCGTCCATGTCGTCGCTCATCGCCTGCTGGAACCTGTCGGCGAAGTCGGGCTGGTTGATCTGCTGTTCCGCGACCCGCAGCTCTTCCAGCGCCGCGTCCTTGTCCGCGGGCTTCATCTTGGCGTCGCCGTTGATCTTGGCGCGTTCCTTGTCGATCCGCGTCTGCGTGTCGGTGACCAGCGCGGCGGGGTCGCCGACGCGGTAGCCGCCGGAGTAGAGCAGCGGACGGATCGGGCCGACGTCCGGCGGGTTCAGCGAGTCCTTGACGTGGTTGAAGATGTCCTTCGTGTCACCGGTGACCTTGCGCGAGCCGGTGTCGAAGTCCTGGAACGAGATGTACGGGTGCGTGCCCTTGCCGTTCATCGCGCCGATGGCGAACGTGTTGGCAGAGCTGTGCATCGTCTCGTTGCGCATCTGGCCGTAGGGGAAGCCCTTGGCCGGGTCGAACGTCTGCGGCACGAGCGCGATCGGTTCCGGCCTGCCCGCGATGTCGGTGTTCGCGTTGGCGATGCTGGTGTTGATGTCGGCGTCCGACCCGATGGGGCCGTTCACGCCGATCACGAACACCATGTCGTTGGCGAGAGGCCCGGCGTCCGCGGTGATGGAGTTGATGACGTCGTTGATCTGGCCCAGCTGACCGTGGCTGACGATCATGTTGACCACGAAGGACGGCGGCTTGTTCGCCTCGACGCTCTCCTTGAGCTTGGCGAGGTAGTTGTCCTTGGTGGGCAGGTCGAAGCCGTCTTTCCCGAGGTTCTGGAACGCCGGGTTGTAGGTGATGTTGTCCAGGTTGAGGTCGTTGAGCGCGTTGGTGAGCTCCTCGACCTGGCTGTCGTTCTCCACCTCGTTCTGGACGTCGGTGTCCATGTTGTCGTCGACCTGGGTGTCGACGTCCATGTCCACGTCAGTGTCCACAGTGGACGGACCAGCGTTGCTCGGGCCCGCTCCCGGGTCGTACGGGGTCGGGTCGAACGGCGCGCCGTGGTGCTTCGGCTTCTTGTGCTGTTCCGCGTCCGACTCGACGTCGCTGTCGCTGTCCCAGCCTGCCTTGTGCTTCTCGGCCGGCATGGGGCGCGTCTGGACTTCGGGCTCGGGCTTCGTGTCGGACTTGGTGTCCGGCTTGGTGTCAGGGGCGGGTGCGGTGTTCGTGCCGGTGTTGGTGTCGACGGTGGTGTCGGCGTTCGTGTCCGGTGCCGGCTTCGGGGTCCAGCCCGGAGGCGGTGGCACCGTGGCCGGGCCCGCCGGGTTGATCGTGGTGTCCGGGACCATGACCTGGCTGTTGGCGGTGCGCTCGATCAGCCACAGGTGGCGCGGCCGGATGCCGGGGTCCGTCTTCGGGTTGTTGAGATCGGCGCCCATCATGCCGCCGTCGCCCTGGTGCACGCCGGAGTTGCGGTCGTGCTCCTGGAAGACCCTGCTGGAGTCCTTGTACTCGTCCGGAATTCCCAGGTAGTGCAGGGTTTCGTGGGCGAGGACCTCGGGACTCGTGTTGGGGTTCCAATGGGTCTGGTCGACGTTCTTGTTCTCAGGGTCGACCTTGACGGTGGTGTGCGCGTCCGCCGGGTTGTTCGTGAACTCGAGGTTGAGGTGGAACTGGTCACCGCTCGGGAGCCGGAAACCCTGGTTCAGCATGGAGTTCACGCCGTTGGAGGCGTTGTCCTTGACCTGCTGCACGACGTTCGGGTCGACGTTCGCGGCGGGGTCGACGTACACCTTGACGGTGTACTCCTGCACGAAGTTGCCGGGCGTCGTCTCGATGCGGCGCAGGTCGTAGTTGATGAGTCCCTGGTAGGACTTGGGGGTGCTCGGCGTGCTGTCCGTGCGGAGGTCGTGGACGACCGTGTCGACGGTGCGGACGTTCTGGTTGTCCCTGCGGTCGGCCCACGTGCTGCGGTCGGCGGGGTTGTTCGGCTGCGACCAGTCCGAGGTCTTCGAGGTGTCGTGCCGCCACGACTCGTCGCCGAGGACGTCCTTGCCCCGCGGGGACTCCTGGTTCGGGGTGTTGGCGTCGCTGTTCGGGGTGTTGTTGTCGTCCGGCGCGGGACGGGTGGGGTCGGCGTCGAGCTGGGACTCGCTCTCCGGCGTGATCCACTCGAGCCCCGACCACTTGTTCTTGAGGTCCGGGTCGAACAGCGAGCTGAAGTCGCCCTTCTCGACCAGCGGCACCTCCTTCGGCAGGTACGAGACGCCGGGCTCCGCCTTGAGACCGTGGTGGTCCATCGTGAACTGGCCGACGAGACCGGTCTTCGGCTTCATGTTGGGGTCGACGCTCTCGACGAGAACGTTCGGCCCGGAGATGTCCGGAGCCTGTGCCTTCAACTGCGCGTTGAACTCCGCCGGCGGCAGGTTGTAGCTCTGCAGGCTCTCGAACTTCTGCGGGATGATGTCCGCGAACTTGTTGATGAAGGCGTTGTCCGCCGGCGCGACGATGAAGTTGTTGTTCAGCTCGCCCTTGCCGTACTGGATGTCCTCGGCGGTCTTCAACTCCGTGCCGGGCGCGGGATTCTGCCCCTTGAGCGTGTCGTTGAGGCTCTTCTGGTCCCTGATGCGCGGCGCGAACACGGGCACGTCCGTCGGCTGCATCTTCATGTCGCCGATGCTCTGCAGATCAACAGCGCCCGGCCGGATGTCGACGTCGAGGTACACGCCGCCGTTCTTGGCCAGCACGGCATAGCGCGAGATGTCCGCCGCCAGGTTGTAGGCCTTGGCGTCGGGGTGCTGCGCGGCCGCGTACACGTCGTTGATCGTCGTCCGGGTGTCCGTGCGCCCTTGGACGTCGTTGGACAGGTCGTTGACGAGACTCGGCGTGTCGGTCCGGATGTCGATGCCGGCGTTGTTGAGGTCCTGGATGACCTGCGGATCCCAGCCGTTCGCCGAGCTGTCCGTCCAGAGCGTGGCCTTCCACTGCTGGTCCGGGTTGGCGTTGTTGTTCTCCTGGACCTTGGCGCCCCACTCCTTCATGCCCTGCACGGCGCCGGCGCTGGGAGTGTTGCCGAACCAGGCGAAGTGCAGCTCCTTCGGCACCTCGACCTTGCCGGCGTCGCCCTTGTTCTGGACGGCCTGGTCGTACTGCTGCTGCAGCTCGGCCTTGGTGTCCGGGTTCTGGATGCGGTTGATGAGAACCCGCGCCTTGCCCGGCGTGCCGTCGTTGACGGCGGTGTCCACATGGGCCTTGAGGGTGTCGATGTCGACCGAGTCGGGGGTGGCGCCCTTGCCCACCAGGCCGACCCAGGGGTCCTGCGGGGTGGTGTTCTGGTTCGTGTTCTGGTTTGGCGCGGGTGCCGGGGCTGGGGTGGTGACCGCCGGGGGCTTGTTGAACAGCCCCTTGATGAAGTCGATCCCGAGCCACTTCTTGATGAAGGCCCGCTTCTTGCCCTTGCCGCCGTCCGGACGTGGCTGCGCCTGGTAGTTCTGCGCGGCCGGGTTCGACCGCGGCAGCACGCCGGGAGGTGCCGGTCGGGTGTTGACGTTCGTGTTCGCGTCGACGTTCGGGGCGGGCGAGACGATCGGCGGGGCGACGACGAGGTCGGGTGCGGCGTTGGGGTTCGTGTTGCTGTTCGGGGCCGGGTTCGGGGTCGGGCTGGGGGTGGGGGCGGGCCGGGTTTGCACGGCGGGGTCGCCGGGCTTGGGGCCGTTGGTGCCGTGGACGTCGGCGCCGGGCACGTTGGCCGGCGGAACGTTCGTGGGCGGCACGTTCGCGGGTGGAACGTTGGCTGGCGGCACGTTGGCCGGTGGGACGTTCGTGGGTGGGACGTTGGCCGGCGGAGCGTTGGTCGGGGGAACGTTCGCGGGCGGGACGTTGGCCGGCGGGACGTTCGTCGGCGGGACGTTCGCGGGTGGTGCGTTGACCGCCGGGGCAGGGGACGGTTTCGGCTGCGCGGCCGGCGGAACGTTCGTGTCGGGCTTGGGGGAGCTGACCGGCGGCGTGTTGACGTTCGGGTTCGGCGACGGCGTGTTGGCCGGTGGCACGTTGGTCGCCGGGTTCGGCGAGGGCGTGTTGACCGGTGGCGTGTTGACGTTGGGATTGGGCGACGGCGAGCTGACCGGTGGCACGTTGGTCGCCGGGTTCGGCGTGGGCGTGTTGACCGGTGGGACGTTGGTCGCCGGGTTGGGCGAGGGCGTGTTGGCCGGCGGCACGTTGGTCGCCGGGTTGGGCGAGGGCGCGTTGACGTTCGGCGCGGGCGACGGCGCGTTGACCGGGGGCGCGGCGGGTGCTGGGCGCGACTGCACGGGCGGTGCGGTATTCGGAGCCGGTGTGGTGGTGCTCGGGGTGTTGACCGGCGGCGGACCTGCTGCTGGGCGGGTCTGCGCGGGTGGCGGCGTGTTGGTGTTCGGGGCGTTGGTGCCGGGCGTGTTCGTGCCTGGTGCGTTGGCGCCAGGCGTGTTCGTGCCAGGCGTGTTCGTGCCAGGCGAGTTCGTGCCGGGTGCGTTGGTGCCGGGCGTGTTGGTGCTCGGCGCATTCGGGCTTGGCGTGTTCGGGCTCGGGCTGTTGGTGCTTGGCGCCGGGGTCAGCGGGGTTGGCTTCGGGGCCGGTGGAGGCGTCGACGGCGAGGTGCCTGGCGCCCTCGTGATGGTGTTGTCCGGGGTGGGCGGCTTGGGCGCGTCGAACACGCCCTTGTTCACGTTGGGGCCCTGGCCGAACTTGTTGCCGCCGCGTTCGCCGCCGGTCGCGCCTGGGGTGGCGCCGGGGGCCATGGGCGGGGCTGCTGCTCCTGGGGCGGCGGAGACGGGTGGCGTGACGCCGGGTGACGTGGCGGGGCGGGGGCCGCCGGTCGACGGAGACGTCACCGCGCTCTGCGAACCCGGCGTCGTCGGCGACTGCGTGCCGGGGGTGCTGGCGGGGGCTGGGCCCATGCTGGGGGTGAAGGGGGCCGGGGTCTTGCCGGACGAGCCGCCCGCAGGAGGCGGGGTCGCGCCCGCAGAACCGGTCGGCTTCGGGGCTGGTGGGGGTGTGGAGGGGGAGGTGCCGGGTGCCTTCGAGATGGTGCTGTCGGGCGTGGGGGGCTTGGGCGCGTCGAACACGCCCTTGCCGCCGCCGGTGCCGAACTTGCTGCCGCCGCGCTCGCCGCCGGACTGGCTGCCGGGGGTGCCGCCCATCGGCGGTGCCATGCCCGGCGTCGCGCCGGGCGTGCCGGGGACACCGGGAGTGCCAGGGCGCGGGCCGCCGCTCGTCGACGGTGACGTCACGGCGTTCTGCGGGCCGGGTGAGGTCACACCGGGCTTGGGACCTGAGGAGCCGGGAGCGTTGCCCAGGCTCGGAGTGAAGGGCGCGGGCGTCTTGCCACCGGACGAACCCGGCGTCGCACCACCCTTGCCGCCACCACCAGGAGAGGCGGGAGAACCAGGCTTCGTGCCACCGGGAGGCGGCGCGAGGCTGGGCGTGAACGGCGCGGGACCCTTGCCGCCGGGACCGGCACCCTTCGGCGTCGCACCACCGGGAGGCGGAGCCAGGCTCGGCGTGAACGAGGCAGGCCCGCCCTTGACGTTGGGAGTGGCACCGACGGACGGACCGCCGGGACCCCCCTTGCCACCACCGGCCGGGTTGACCCCGCCGCCCTTGACGTTCGGCGCGGAACCGACAGGCGTGCCACCGGGAGGCGGCGCCAGGCTGGGCGTGAAACCGGCACCACCCTTGACGTTCGGAGTGGCACCGACGGACGGACCGCCAGGACCCCCCTTGCCACCACCGGCGGTGTTGACGCCGCCACCCTTGATGGCGTCCGGCCCGGTCACCTTCGGTCCACCTTGGACGTTGCCGCCCGACGTGTTGACCCCGCCGCCCTTGATCGAGCCGGGTCCCTGAACTTGAGGGCCGCCCTGGACGTTGTTGCCCGCGGTGTTGACGCCACCGCCCTTGATCGAACCGGGTCCCTGAACCTGAGGGCCGCCGGGCGTGTTGTTGCCCAGGGTGGTGTTCGAGGCGCCGGGTGGTGGCTTGGCGTTCGTGGAGGTGTCGAACGAGTTGAAGCTCTTCTGCTGGCCTTGGTCCGTGTTGGTGAACGTCTGGTGCGTGGCCTTCAGGTTCGACTGGACGTCGGTGAACGCCTTGGCGCCCTTGTCCGCCTGCGAGACGGCGTTGTCGTTGGACGCGTTGAGCGCCGGCACCGCGAACAGGCCGATCGGGCCCAGCGCGTTGCCGGAGAAGTTCAGGCCGCGCAGGCCGCTCGAGATGCTCGACAGCCGGGACCCCAGGTCACCCGCCTTGTTCTGCAACCCCTGCATCGAGGAGTCGCTCATGGAGAAGCCGCTGTTGCCGGTGGGAACGTTGCCCCCGCCCGTCCCCGTCGAGGGAGCTGGTGACGGTGGGTTGGGCGCCGGCGCCGGGTTCGGGTTCGAAGACGGCGGCGGTGTGGGATTGACGTTCCCCTTGGCCATGAGCGGCTTTCTCCAAGTACTGCGTCAGAACAAGCAGGGTTGGCGGGATCCCGGCTGGGATGGAGCTACTGGTCCGACTGCCTGGTGGGGCGCTCGGCAGCGTTCGGTCGCACCGGGGCGCCACCGGACTGCGCGGTCGTGTCCCAGGCGGTCGCGGACTGCATCGGCTCGGCGGCTTCGAAGCCCGAGTACGCCGTGCGGGCCTGCAGCGGGTTGTAGCTCTCCCGCGTCGGCTCCAGCGCCTCGAACGTCTGCGACATCTGCGTCCTCGCCAGCGGCTCGTAACCGAGAGCGGACTGCACCGGCTCGGCCGGGGTGGCCTCGACGCTGCTGTGAATCTCCCGCGCCTGCATCGGCTGGATCGCCTCGTGCACCGGGGTTCCGGCCGTCATCGAGACGCCCGACGCCATCGTCGAGTCCGACGCCACGTTGAAGTGGGTCGGAGCCATCGGCGCCTCCACCCGGTGCATCGGCTGCAACGGCTCGACGCGGTCGAACGAGCGCAGCTGGGCGGGCTCGGCCTGGACGGCGTCCATCCGCTGCAAAGGCTGCATCGGCTCAACGCGGTCGAACGAGCGCAACTGGGCAGGCTCGGCTTGGACGGCGTCCATCCGGTGCAAGGGCTGCATCGGCTCGACCTGCGTCATGTGCGTCGGCCGCAGCGCCTGCATCGGCTCGGCGGCGTCCACGCGCCTCAACGCCTGCATGGGCTCGGCCGCGTCCATGTGCGTGGGCCGCAACGCGTGCATCGGCTGGGCCGCGTCCATCTGCGTGCGCGCGACGGGGTGTGCGAGCGAGTCCATCTCGGTGCGAGCCGACATCATGTGCGTCGGAGACGCGGCGACTCCGTCCTGCATCACCGTGCCCACGCGGGCCTGCGCGAGCGTGTCCTGAGCCGTCTTGCCACCGGAGGCACCGGGCGGGGTGTTGCCGCCACCGCCGGCGTTGTTCTTCACCGCCTCGTCGATCTTCTTGTCGACGTCCTTCGAGGCCTTGTAGCCCTCGTAGGAGATCTCGGCGACGTCGGCGGAGTTCTCGAACCGCTCCCAGCCCTTGCTGATCTTCTTCATGATGCCGTCGAGGTCGCCGATGCGCTTCATCTGACGGCCCAGAGCCGCCACCACGCGGGCGACGCGCGACGCGATGTTCGTGCCCAGCGCGACGGCCTTGCCGACCGCGAAGCCGATGAAGGCCGGGATCGAGGCGCCGAACGTCGGGATCATCGCGGCGGCGGCGAGGATCGCGCCGCCGATCAGGCCACCGATCAGCTGGGCGATCAGGTCGCGGACGATGTCGCGCAGCACCGTGACCAGCATGCCCATGATCGCGACGATCTTGGCCTTGGTCTCGACGGCGTTGGCGAGCTCGTCGAGCTCCTGGTACATGCCGTCCATCGACGCCTTGTAGCGCTCGGAGGACTCGCCGGTCCAGCCGTCGAACGTCGCCAGCCCGTTCTTGTGGTCCTCGGCCAGCACGCGCAGGTCGGCCGCCTGCTTCTTGGTGGCCTCGACGTTGGCCTGGATCTCCTCCGGGTTGCCCATCAGCTGGTTCAGGGCGTCGCGCAGGAACGACACGTGCTCGATCAGCCAGCCGACACCGGCGCCGATGATGCTGCCCAACGGGTCGATCGCGAGCATCACCGTGGCGGAGGCGGCGCCGATCGCGTTGAACGTGATGTCCAACGCCTTCTCGGTCTCGGACTCCGCGTCCTTGCCGATGCCGTCGATGAGGCTGCCGTACGCCTCGATGAACAACGAGCCCTTGAGCTTGTTCTCCTCGGTGATCTTCATCCCGGGAGGAGACGGGAGTGGAGTTTCCGGAGCGGTCATCGCTGTTCCTTACCAGGGCTGGTTGTCGTCGTCGTCATCGTCGGCGGGGCGCGGGCGGCCGCGCACCGGCGCCGGCTGCGGTGCCGCGGCGGGCCGGGCCACCGGCGGGGGAGCCGGAGCGGGTTCCGGCTCTTCGTCGACCTCGTACTCGTCGGTCTCGTCGAGCTCCTCGTCGGCGGGGATCGAGTCCGAGACCATCTGGTAGGCCTCGGTTCCCTCGCCCAGCGGCTTGAAGACCTCGAGGACCTTCTCCGCCGCCTGCTTCTGGGCGTGCCGCGCGGTCTCGAGGATCAGCGCGGTGAGCCGGGGCGCGCCCAGCTCGACCGCGCGGTGCCCGAGCACCAGGTTCTGCAGGCCGCCGTTGGGGCCTACGGTCACCGTCACCGCGCCGTCCTTCGACGTCACGGTCGCGGTGGACGCCGCGAAGTTCTCCTGCAGGTCCTCCGACTTCTTCTTCAGGTCGGCCAGCTTGGCCTCGTACTCTTCGACCCACTGGGTGGGGTTCGCGGGATTCACACGTTCCTCCGGCGGCGGCGGTTCAACGGCGACGAGAGCGCTCTCAGGCGAGCACGGCGTCGATTCGGGTGGCGATGCGGTCGTTGTCGGTCGGCGAGAGGCTGAGCCAGCCGTCCGAGTTGACCATCAGGTAGCGGCCCTGGTGGGTGTCGAACCAGTTGATCACGACACCCGAGCGTTCCCGGCCGCGGGTGACGCCGAACTGGCCTCCCGCGACGCGGTTCGACGCGAGCTCACCGAACTGCTTGGCGTCCTGAGAGGACAGACCGGCCTGCTGCAGCGCGGCCCGGTCGTCCACCTCGTCGGGCGCGCCCCAGAGGTCGTCGGAGTCGTCCTCCTCCGCCTCCTGGATCGCGACGGCGTCCTGCAGAGCCGACACCCGCACGTTCACCGCGGTGCCGGGGCCGGGCTCACCGTCGGGCAGCACCCGCACGATCTCGCGGGCGATGCCGGTGTCCCGGATCGCGAGCAGCCCGACCCGGTCGTCGTCGATGATCGCGAGCACAGCCCGGCCGCGGCCCGAGACGGCGAGCGCCCGGACCGCCCTGTCGAGCCCCGCGACGGCGTCCACGGACACCTCGTGGTCGTCGAGCAGCCGGAGGTACTCCTCCAGCCGCTCGTCGTCCGCGAGACCCCGCTGACGCAGGTCCTCGAGCGTCTTCGCGCGCAGCACCCGGCGGTCCTGCTCGGTGTCGCCCTCGCTCGGCACGTCGAGCGGGTAGGGCATCCTGCCGAGCCGCAGCTCGTGCCACAGCACGTCGAACTCGCGCGGCGACAGCAGGAACTCGGGGGTGATCACGAGGCGTCAGATCCCTTCGGCTTCTTGACCTTCGCGCCGCCGATGACCGACGGGGGAAGGTTCTCGCCGGGAACCTCGAACAGGTCGCCGCCCATGATGTAGCTGGCGGAACGGTGTTCCTTGTCGTCCTCGCCCTTGCCACCGGCACCGGGAGCGCCGCCCATCGGAGCGCCCGCGCCCATGCCGGCACCGGCTGCCGCGGCACCACCGGGACCGGTCATGCCCATCGGCATGCCACCGGGCCTGCCCTGCACACCGGCCGTGCCACCGGGCTGCATCGCGCCGCCCGCGCCACCGGCACCACCCGGTCCGCCACCGAAACCACCGGCGCCACCACCGGCCGCGCCGAAGTTCGGCATCGCGCCGGGCTTCATGCCCGCGCCGCCACCGCCACCGCCGCCACCACCGGGCATGCCCTTGGGCGCGTTCGGGTTCTGCGGGTTGTAGTTCGGGTTCGGGACGTCCTTGCCGACCACGGGGATCTTGGGGATGTTCGTGCCGCCGGAACCGGGCCGCGGCGTGCCACCGGGACCCATGCCGGGGTACGGCGCTCCACCGGGCCCCATCTGCGGCGTGTAGTTGCTGCCGCCACCGCCACCGCCGCTGGTGTACGTCGTGCCGGGGTTCTGCGGGTTGTACCCCGGAGCCGACGGCGTGTACGACGCGGCGGCCACGTTGGTGTTGCTCGGGTTGTAGCCCGGCATCTGCGGCGTGTAGCCACCACCGCCTCCGCCGCCACCACTGGACGGGTTGTAGCCGGGCGCCGAGGGCGTGTAGGCCGCAGGAGCGGCGGGCGCGTTGCCACCGGCTCCACCGCCGCCACCCGCGGTCGAACCCGACGGGCTGGGCGGAGCGGCCACACCGGCACCACTCTGCGCGTGCGTCGACATCAGGCCGTCCGCGCCGTTGAGCGTGGGAGCGCCGGACATGCGCTGCAACGCCACCGGGGGCTCCTCGACCTGGCCGGTGTTCGGGTTGAACGGCGGCTTGAAGGTCGGCGTCGACGAGTCGATCTGCCGGGAGCTGGACTCCATGTTGGTCATGACGGTGACCGCTTGGTCGTGCGCGGCACGCGACGCGTTGTTGGCCAGGGCGATGTCGACGGAGGCCAGCACGAACGCGGGCGTCCCCGGCTGGGAGAGCGCGGCCGCGGCCTTGTTCCAGTCGAACTGCACGGGTCCCGGCATCTGGGCGCGCGCGTTCTCCATCACGCGGCCCTGCTCGGCGACCTTGTTGCCGACCTCGACCGCGGTCTTCGCGGTCTCGTCGACCCACTCCCCGAGCTTCTTCATGGCGTCGCGGGCGGCTTCGGCCGCGGCGCCCGTCCACTTGGACTCCGACGCGGTGATGACGTTGTTGATGACGCGCGACGCCTCGGTCAGCTCGGTGCCGTACTTGCCCCAGTCGGAGCTGATCTGGCCGGCCTGACCGGGGTCGTTGTTGTTGTGCACAGCGGCGTAGAGCTCGGCGTGCGAGCGTGACGCCCAGTTCTGGGGGTCCGTGAGGACCGGCTTGTTCTCGAACTCGCTCGGGTCGGTCTCGGGGGGCATGACCGGCTCGCCTCTCGCGTCGATGGAGTCAGCTGGATCCGAGCCGGGATCAGCTGTTCATGATCTTCTTCAGTTCTGCTTGCGATTCCTCATCGAGGCGGGTGAAGTTCTCGATCGCCTCGACGATCGAGTTCTTCGTCTGCTCCAGCACCGTGCGGTACGCGGTCATGACGCTGACGAACGAGTACGGCTCACCCTCGGCCCGCTGGGTGAACTTGTCGCGCATGGCGTCGCCGACCGGGTTGGCGCCGAGCGGCGCGGGACGGGCGATGCTGTTGTTGGCGTGTTCGAGCCACGAGTCGACCTGGTCGATCTGGGCCTGGAACTGCTTGCGGAGCTCTTCGCCCGCGGTCGGGTCGAGTTGCACCTGACCCGAGCTGACGGTGTCCTTGAGCGGGACAGCGTCGTTGTCACCGACGATGTACATGCGTGCAGTATCAAGTGTCTTTAGGGACATTGCCTGATTTCCAACACGCGTGTAACCAATTGAGACCGGCGTTCACATTGCGTTGTGACACAGTGAAACGGGCCACCATCAGGTGAACGCGCGGTGATCAGGAAGATCGTTTCCCCTGGTTGTGGGAGCGCTCTCGGCTAAGTGCCCATTCGGGCTCCCGATCTCTGTTCACATCACTGGAACGGGTCTTGACCAGGCGTGAGTGTGGCCTAAATCACACGGTCCGCTGAGGGTTCCTGATCTTGTCTTGATCTCGATTACGCAACGGACCGGCGTCACCCGATCGCATGGTCTTCGACGTATACGAAAAAACGGGCGAACACCGTTGTGCACGCCCGTTTTGATCGCTGATCAATTCATGTCAGGACGGCGTGGATCCGGGTCGCGATGCGGTCGTTGTCGGTGGGGGAAAGGCTCAGCCAGCCGTCCGAGTTGACGACCAGGTAGCGGCCCTGGTGCGTGTCGAACCAGTTGATCACCACGTCCGCGCGTTCCCGGCGGCGCGTCACGCCGAACTGGCCGCCCGCGACGCGGTTCGACGCGAGCTCACCGAGCTGCTTGGCGTCCTGGGACGACACCCCGGCCTTCTGCAACGCCTCTTTGTCGTCCATCTCGTCGTCGGCGGCGCCCCACGGGTCCTCCGACTCGTCGTCGTCCTCGGCCTCCTGCAGCGCGACCGCCTGCTGCAACGTGTCCGCGCGCACGGACAGCGCGTTGCCGGGACCGGGCCGGCCTTCCGGCAGCACCCGGACGATCTCCCTGGCGAGTCCCGTCGGCCTGATCTCCAGCAGGCCGATCGCGTCGCCGTCGACGATCGCCAGGACGGCCTGGTCGCCACTGGACGCCGCCAGCGCCCGCACCGTGCGGTCCAGCCCGAGCACCGCGTCCACGGACACCTCGTGGTCGTCGAGCAGCCGCAACAGGTCCTCGAGGCGCGCGTCGTCGGCCAGTCCGCGGTCGCGCAGGCCCGCGAGAGTCTTCTGCTGCAGTGCCTTGAGCTCCTGCTCGGTGTCGCCCTCGCTGGGCACGTCGAGCGGGTAGGGCAGCCGGCCGAGTCGAAGCGTCCGCCACAGGACCTCGAACTCACGCGGCGACAGGAGATATTCGGGCGTGATCACCAGTGCAGTATCGGGCAGGGCGCGGGGGAATGTCCGGCATTCACCGGATCGGCGTGTAGCTGCACCTGCGGCCCGTTCGGACGTGGTCGCGCACGTGGTCGCCGATCACCGGATCGGCTGCCGACAGCGCGCTCACCGCCCGCCTGATCGCCTTGCCGACCGCGATGCGGGCGCGTTCTCCGGAGTCGGAGAACGCGCGGGTCCTGCCGCCCAGCCCGGTGGCCGCCGCGATCTCGCCGGCGAGCCAGTCGTGCTCGGCTTGCTCGGCGTCGGTGAGGTCGCGGCCGCGCAGGTCGGCGAGCCGGCCGCGGTACTGCCGCAACGCTTCCGAGTCGAGTTGGTCCTGCGGGCTGACCTCTCCGTCGATCTCGGCGGTCAACGCGGTCGTGCCCGCCACGAGGTCGGCCGCGTCGATCTCCCTGCCGGGGTTCGCGGCGAGCACGGCGAGGTGCGCCATCCCGATGCCGCCGTCCACGAGGACGCTGCGGGCGCCGAGCCGCACGAGCCACTTCCTGCCTTCGCGCCGGACCGTGAGATCGGCTTCCGGGGGTGCGCCGACGCCGAGCGCGGCGGCTTCCTGCGTGCAGGTCGTGAGCTGGCGGCGCGCGCCTTCGAGGTCGCCTGCCCGTTCCAGCGCCTCGGCGTACTTCCGCCGTGACGACAGCGCGGCGGGCCAGTGCCCGAGCGCCTGGTTGTCGCGCACGGCGGCTTTGAGGTGGTGCAGCGCGAGGTCGAGGTCTCCGAACGTCAATGCCGCCAGCCCGAGCGGGTGCTGCGCCGAGCCGAAGCACGTGACCGCGAGGCTCGCCATGAGCGGCAGCCGCGCGAACGGCAGCAGGATCTCGTAGACCTCGCGCGCCACGTCGGCGTCGTCGAGCAAGTGCGCGGCGTCCGCGACCCCACTCATCGTGACGAGCCACGTGCTGGAGCGGGGGAGCGCGTCGAGCCCGTCGCGGCACAGCATCGCGAGCGCGCCCTGGGCCTTGCGCCGGTCGCCGGACAGCGCCGCCGCGACGGCGAGCGCGGCGAAGAAGGAGTTGTCGACGGTGCTCAGCGTCGGCGAGTGCACCAGATGGTCGAGCAACGGGAACAGCTCCGCCGTGCGGCCCTGGTACCAGCGGATCGCGCTGAGCTGCGCGCCGTACCAGGCGGTCGCGTCGACGTCGCCGACCTCGGCGCCGAGCTGCGCGCTCGCCCCGGCCAGCTGCTCGGCCTCGTCGAAGCGGCCGTCGCGGATCGCGAGCATCACCTCGACCGCGCTCACCACGAACCGCACCGCGAGGTGGTCCTCGTGCTTGAGCCGTTCCTGCAGATCGGTCAGCCGTCTGACGGCGTGCGGGTCGGCGTCGAGGAAGTGGTCGACCACCTGCCACAGCAACGCCATCATCAGGTCGCCCTGCCGTTCGCTGCGCAGGCTCTCGCCGATCATCTCGGCGGCGAGCTCCTTGCGCAGCTCGACGTGATCCGGTCCGAGGACGCAGTGGTGCGCGAGGCTCAGCGCCTCCACCCGCACGACCGGGTCGACGACCTTCCTGGCCTCGTCGAGCAGCGCGAGGACGTTCGCGTTCTCGTTCGCCTGGTAGTCGCTTTCGGCGGTGAGCCTGAGTCTCAGTCGCAACGCCAGGTCGGATCTGGGTTCGACGAGCGTGAGCGCGTGCTTGATCCGCGACCGCACCAGCTCGGCCTCCGCGGCGGTGCGGTGCTCGTGCACCCAGACGCCGCCCGCGCCGAGAGCCGCGGCGACGAGCGTGTGCACGTCACCTTCGCGTTGGGCGGCTTCGTAGGCCTGGGCGAAGTGTTCCCGGCTGGTGCGCAGGTCTCCGTGCCGCGCCAGTGCTCGGGTGCCTGCTTCCAACAACGACTCCGGCGTCACGCCGCACACCCAAGCAGACGCGTGGAACGGGCGTGGAACGGGGTGGAACGCCTCAGGTCGTGAACCGTCGAATGTGGATTGCTTTAGGGGGCAATGCTTTGAGAGCCAATGCGTGGAGACGTGTGCTGGGCGCTGCCGCGCTCGCGCTCGTGGGTCTCGTGCCCGCGGCGCCCGCGGTCGCCGCACCCGTCCCTGCTGCGGTGCAGGTGCTGGGGGAGTTCGGGTACGACCAGGGGTGGCGTACCGAAAGGCACGTCCGCGTTCTCGCGGACATCACGCGTGACGGCAAGGCCGACGTCGTCGGGTTCGGCGAGGACGGCGTCTACACGTCGGTCGCGCTGGGAGGCGGCAAGTTCGCCCCGGCGAAGTACGTGCTTTCGGGCTACGGCTACAACTCCGGATGGCGCATCGGCAAACATCCGCGCTGGGTCGCGGACATCACCGCGGACGGCATCGGCGACCTGGTGGGGGCCGGGCCAGACGGTGTGTGGACCGCGGTGGGCAAGGGCGACGGGTCGTTCGGCCCGATGCGCTTCGCGTCGGGTGTCTTCGGCTCGAACGGCCGGCCGGGTCCGCTGGGACTGCAGCTGGGCGACGCGAACCTCGACGGGCGGATGGACCTCTTCGCGTTCTCGGACGGACGCCTCGAGATCGCGCTGGCGTCGGGCAGCGGCGGTTTCGCGACGCCGTACCTCGCCTCGACCGAGTTCACCCTGGACCGCTTCGACTTCAACCAGTTCAAGGTGACGAACGTCGGCGGCGACGCGCGGCCGGACATCCTGTCCGTGCGCCACAACCCCGGGTTCCAGCCGATGTCGACGCTGGGGCGTGCGGACGGCACCTACGGGACTTCGCAGCCGTCGACCCCGTCGGTGGACGGCGTGTTCCAGGCCAGTGACATCACCGGTGACGGCTACGCCGACGCGGTCCGCTTCGGCTACGACGCCAACACCTACACCGGCCGTGCTCTCGGCGGCGGCACCTTCGGCCCGTTCGGCGTCGGTGTCACCGAGTTCGGCTACAACAACGGCCAGGGCTACGGCACCGCGTCGCAGCCTTCGCCGACGCTGGCCGATGTCACGCACGACAAGCGGGCGGACATCGTCGGGTTCAGCTCGTCCGGTGTCGTCTCGGCGGTGTCACGCGGTGACGGCACGTTCAGCCCGGCGCGCAAGGTCCTCGCGGACTTCGGCTCCGACCGCGGCTGGACCGTCGCGCAGAACCCGCGGCTGCTGGCGGACATCACGGGTGAGGGCAGCGCGGACGTCGTCGGGTTCGGCAACAAGGGTGTGTTCGTGGCACTCGGCGACGGGTTCGGCGGGTTCGCCGGGCCTTAGAAGGACTTGCTCCGCTCGGGGGGAACCGGTGGAGCAGGACGAGCGGAACCCCCAGTCCGCTCGGTGAGGGGGGAAACGGACGTGCGCGGCTCCGAGTAGGCGGAGCCGCGCACGACCTGTTGTTTCCCGTTCTGCGGGATGGCCCCTTGTGGTGGGCCCTAGCGTGAAACGCATGATCTCTCGGCGCGGCGTGCTGATGGCGGCAGGACTCACGGTGCTACCTTCCCGTGCTGTGGCTGTGGCGGCTCCTGCGGCATCGCCGATCGTGAAGCCGTTGCCGGACAGCGACTTCATCGTGCGCGGCACCAACGCGGAGACGCGCTGGGAGGCTCTGCGCGGCACCGGCTCGCTGACTCCGGTGTCGAAGTTCTTCGTGCGCAACCACACCTCGACGCCCGTGCTGGACGGGTCCTCGTGGCGGCTCCGGATTTTCGGCTCCGGGGTCTCGCGGCCGTTGTCGTTGTCGCTGCGGGACTTGCGCGCGCTGCCGTCCTGTTCGGTCGAGGCGGTGATCGAGTGCGCCGGCAACGGGCGGAGCTTCTTCTCGTCGCAGCAAGGGCAGAGCGTGTCCGGTACCGCGTGGACGCTCGGCGCGGTCGGCAACGCGCGGTGGCGGGGTGTGCCGCTGTCGGTGCTGTTGCGGCTGGCCGGGGTCAGTCGGTCCGCTGTGGACGTGCTGCCCGCCGGGCTGGACGACGAGTACGTCACCGGCGGGGTGAACCTGGGGCGGGTGCGGCGGCCGTTGCCGGTGGCGAAGGCGTTGGACGACGTGCTGGTGGCGTACGAGATGAACGGCGCCGACCTGCCGGTGGATCACGGGTATCCGGCGCGGCTGGTGGTGCCGGGGTGGGTCGGCATCGCGAGCATCAAGTGGCTGGGGTCGCTGGAGGTCTCCGAGACCGCGCTGCACTCTCCGTGGGACACGCAGTACTACCGCCTGCTCGGTCCTGACTACCCGGCTGACGGCTCGGTGGTGACCACGCAGGTCGCGAAGAGCGCGTTCGAGCTCGGGTTCGGTGCGACGGTGTCCGCCGGGCGCCAGGTGCTCACCGGGCGGTCGTGGGCTCCTGGTGGCGTGCGGCGGGTGTCGGTCTCCGTCGACGGCCGGACGTGGCGGCGGGCGACTCCCGTGTCGCGTGGCGGGTGGACCCGGTGGCAGATTCCGTGGCACGCGACGCCAGGTTCGCACGTGCTGCGGGCGAGAGCGGACGACCAGCCTTCCGAGGCGCCGTACAACACGCAGGGCTACCTGTTCGGGGCCGTCGTGAAGCATCCTGTGACGGTGGTCTGACGGCTCAGGCGCTCTCGCGGACGACGAGCGTCGAGGGAAAGAACGTCGCCGGGGTGTCGCCTGTCCTGTCGAGCACGGCTTTCGCGGCGGCCGCGGCGATCTCCTCGACCGGGTGCGTGGACGTGGTGAGCGCCGGGCGGCTCAGGCAGGCGAACGCGATGTCGTCGAACCCGGCGACCGCCACGTCCGCCGGGACTCTGACGCCTCGCGCGTGCAGTCCGTCGAGGACACCGAGCGCGGTCAGGTCGCTGAGGGCGAACACCGCGTCGGTGTCGGGCCAGCGGGTCATGATCTCGGCGGCGGCTGCCGCGCCGCGGGCCGCGGTGAAGTCGCCTCGCACCACTCTGGTCTCGCAGCCGGTCTCGTTCATGATCTGTTGGTAGGCGTCTCGCGCGCGGTCGACGCACGGCAGCCATGCCGGGCCGGTGACCATCGCGATCCTGCGCCGGCCGGTGGTCACCAGGTGCCGGACGACCCCGTCGGTGCCGCTGCGGTTGTCCACGTCGAACGACGGCACGCCGCTCGTGCCCACCCCGATCGCGACGACTCGGCCGCGCAGGGACCGCGGCACGGTCTCCAGCGCCGGTTGCGTCGGGTTGACCACCACCAGCCCGCTGAGCCCGCGGCTGCCCGCCAGCCCGGCGAGCGCGGCCGGTGCGCTCAGGGGAACCCAGTGCAGGGACACACCGACCTCGCGCTCGGCGGCGATGTGCGCGGCGGTGGTGAGCACGCGGCCGACGTAAGGATCGTCGAGAATGGCGGCGGTGTGGCCGATGACGGCGATCGCGAGCCGGGTACCGCTGCGCGACGCCAGCGCGCGGGCCGCGGCGTCCGGCACGTACCCGAGCTTCGTCACGGCCGCGGTGACCCGGTCGCGCGCCCGTGCCGACGCCGGGCCCTGCCCCGTGATCACCCGGGACGCGGTGGCCCGGGACACCCCTGCGGTCCGTGCCACGTCGTCGAGCGTGGCGATGCGTTGTCCCCTCATCTGGTCAGTATTGCCATGGAAGCGCTCTCATGTGTGAGGTGTGGACTTCATGTATCGAGAAAGGGGGACCGGAATGACGGAAGCGACGGTCGGGTTGTCGCGCAGGGAGGTCCGCGCCGCCGCGGCGGGCGTCGCGGTCACGTTCGGGCTCAACGGCGTCGCGGTGGCGACTTGGTTCGCCCGCGTCCCCGCCGCCCGTGACGCACTCGGCCTCTCCGCCGGCTCGCTGGGTCTGGTGCTGCTGTCGATGTCCCTGGGCGCGTTCCTGGCGATGTTGTCGGCGGGGGAGGTCACGCATCGGCTCGGCGCCCGCCGCACGGTGAGCGTCTCGGCTGTCGTGGTCGCGTCCGGTCTGGCGCTGGCGGGCGTCGGGATCGGTGCGTTTCCCTCGGTGGCACTGACGGCGGCCGGCATCTTCGTGCTGGGCTACGGGTCGGGGCTGTGCGACGTGGCGATGAACGTCGAGGCGGCCTCGGTGGAGCGCGCGCTCGGCAAGACCGTGATGCCGCGCTTCCACGCCATGTGGAGCCTCGGCACGGTCGCCGCCGCCGGGCTCGCCTCGCTGGTGGCGTGGGCTTTGTTGCCGGTCACCGCGCATCTTGCGGGCGTTGCTGTCGTGGTCGCGGTCGGCACGTTGGTGGCGGCGCGGACGTACCGGTTCGAGGGTGAGGCTTCGCACGGTCGGAGCAGCGGTGTGCTGGCGGCCTGGCGGGAGCCTCGGACGTTGCTGATCGGGCTGCTCGTGCTGGTGCTGGCGTTCATCGACGGGCACTCGTTCGACGCGGCGGCCGGCGCGGTGGTGTTCGGGGTGTTCGTCGCGACGATGACGTTCGGGCGAATCGTCGGCACTCTCGCGTTGGACCGCTGGGGCCGGGTGCCGGTGCTGCTGGTCACGATGCTGGTGGCGGCTGGTGGCGTGACGCTGGCGGTGTTCGCCTCACATCCGGTGGTGGCGGTCGCCGGCGTCGCGGTGTGGGGTCTGGGGACGGCACTGGGGTTCCCGGTCGGGATGAGTGCCGCGGCCGACGATCCCGCGCACGCGGCGGCGCGGGTGAGTGTGGTCGCGGTGATCGGGTACACGGCGTTTCTGGCCGGTCCGCCGCTGGTCGGGCTGTTGGGTGACCGCGTCGGGGTGTTGCGGGCGCTGCTGGTGGTGCCGCTGCTGCTGTTGCCGGCGCTCGCGCTCGTGCCCGCTCTGAGGCGTCCGGCGGCGGGAGATGTGAAGATCGTGCGGTGACAGTCTCCGCGTGGGCGCCCCTGCGCCGCAGCGCCTTCCGTGCGCTGTGGCTCGCCCAGTTCGCCTCCAACATCGGCACCTGGGCCCAGACGGTCGGTGCCCAGTGGCTGATGGGTGACCTCGGCGGGTCCGCGCTGCAGGTCGCGTTGGTCCAAACGGCCACGACGCTGCCGGTGTTCCTGCTGGTGGTGCCGTCGGGGGCGTTGGGCGACATCCTCGACCGCCGGCACGTGCTGATCACCGGTCAGGCGTTGATGCTGGCGGGCGCGGCCGGGCTGATGCTGCTCGCGGGCACGGACAAGGCGACGCCTTCCAGCCTGCTCGGGTTGCTCGCGTTGATGGCGATCGGGCAGGCGTTGTCGATGCCGTCGTTCCAGGCCATTCAGCCGGAGCTGGTGTCGCGGGAGGAGATTCCGCAGGCCGCGCTGCTCAACGGCGTCAACATGAACGTCGGCCGCGCGATCGGGCCCGCACTCGGTGGTTTGTTGATCGCGCTGGCCGGGTCGGAGGCGACGTTCGCGTTCAACACAGTGTCGTTCCTCGGCGTGCTGATCGTGCTGGCGCGGTGGAAGCGGCCGTCGGACCACCGTCCACTCGGGACCGAGCACATCTTCACGGCGATGCGGACCGGTGCGCGGTACGTGGGCAGTTCGCCGTTGTTCCTGCGCGTGCTGACGCGACTGATGCTGTTCATCGTGTTCGGCAGTGGGTTGTGGGCGCTGCTGCCGGCCATCGCGCGCGGTCCGTTGAAGCTCGACGCCAGCGGGTACGGCGTGTTGCTCGGCAGCGTGGGCGCGGGCGCGATCGGCGGCGCGTTCATCGTGCCGAAGTTGTTGCAGCGCATGAGCAAGAACCGGCTGGTGCTGTTCGCGACGTGGGTCTACGCGGCCGCCACTTCGACGGCCGTGCTGACCGACAGCTTCGCGCTGGTGATCGTCGCGATGCTGCTCACGGGCGCGTGCTGGATCGCCACGCTGTCGACGTTCAACGCCACCGCGCAGGTGATGCTGCCGTCGTGGACCCGAGCGCGCGCTTTGGCCTACTACCAGCTGATCCTGATGGGCGGGCAGGCGCTGGGCGCGGTCGTGTGGGGTGCGATCGCGGACGCGTACGACCTCAGGGTGGCCATGATCGTGCCGGCGGTCGCGATGGCGGTCGGCGTGCTCCTCGCGACGAAGTGGTTGCCGTTGCTGGATCGCGTGCTCGACATCAGCCCGGCGACGTACTGGGACGCGCCGCCGGAGATCGACGACACCGACGCCGGTCCGGTGCTGGTGACCGTCGAGTGGCCCGTGGCGAAGGAGAACGAGGACGCGTTCATCGACGCCATGCAGAAGGTCGGCAGGGCCCGGCGACGAACCGGGGCGACGATGTGGGGACTGTTCCGCGACACCGAGAAGCCCGAGACGTTCCTGGAGACGTTCACCGTGGCGACGTGGCAGGAGCATCTGCGGCAGCACATCGAGCGCGGCACGGTCGTCGACCAGAAGAACCAGGAAGCCGCCCGTGCGCTCGCCAAGGGAGATGCGCAAGTGCGGCACCTGTTGTTCGCGGAGCCGACGAAGCCGAACTAGGGTCACCCGCCTGGGGGTGGCGAATGAAGAGACTCGTCTTCGTCGTGGCGGCGTTGTTGAGCATGAGCACGACGGCTGTGGCTGACACGCCGCTCAAGGGGTGGGAGCTCACGACCGCGAACACCGGTCTCGCCGGCGTGGGCCTGACCTGTGCCGCGCTTCCCGAGTACACGGGTGACCTGAAGCCCGCGTCGGGCTCGGTGCTCAGCGAGGTTCGGGTGACCGGGCCGCTCGACCTCTCGAACGGCAACATCACGGTCTCGAAGTCCTGCATCAAGCCGACGTCGACGGGCTACCACAACAACTTCCTGGTCACGACCACCATCTGCGGTGACGAGTCCTGCTGGGCCACGCCCGCGGGCAACGTCGTGATCAAGGACTCCGACATCGACGCCACTGCGCTGGACGCGTCGGCCATCGCCCAGTCCTGTGCGTTCCTCGGCGTCGGAAAGCTGTACCGCAACGAGATGTTCGGCATGGGGTCCGGCATCTGCTTCTTCGAGACCGGCGAGGTGCACGACGCGCTGGCCGAGGGCAACTACGTCCACGGGCTGCGCAGTTTCGAGGACAGCCACAACGAGGCCGCGACGATCCGCGACTTCGTGCAGAACGCCGGTGACACGCGCACAGTGAAGTTCCTGAACAATCGGCTCGACTGCACTTCGGGCAACGCGACCGGCGGACTGTTCATCCAGCCGACGTGGCTGCCGATCCACAACGTCACCATCCAGGACAACTACCTGGAGGGTGAGGGCTACAACCTGTACTTGGAAGAGACGGGCAACGCCACGTACGGCAACGTGCGTGCGATCAACAACCGCTTCCGGCCCACGGGCTGGGGTCCTGCGGCGACGCCGAGCGGTCCTGGATATGTGCAGTGGGACGACAACCACCTGTACTCGACTACCGCGCCCGACCACAAGGGCGCGGTAGTCGACCCGTGACGATCAGGCGTTGTAGGCCTCCACGGTGACGCGAGGTTGTTCGGACGTGAGGTCGCGCTTGTGCCACTCCAGCGTGATCTCGCGGGCCTCTCCAGGCAGTAGCCACAGGTAGTTGTCGCTGTAGATCGTCGGCAACACGCGTTCGCCGGAACGGTTGTCGCGCAATCCGATCCGGGTCATCGCCGCGACGACCTTGCCCGTGTTGCGCACCTTCACGGTCAGTGTCCGGCGATCACCATCGCGCTTCGTGCTACTCGTGTCGACGGAGAGCCTGGTGCGCCCCAACGAGTTCAGGCCCTGCAGATCCGACGGCGCCTTGTATCGCCAATAGGTGTTCTCGGACAGCACCCGGTCGCCGTCCAGCAACCGAAGCCTGACCAGGTGCAGCGGTGACGAGTGTGGGGCCACCTCGAACAAGGCGGTCTTCCCGGACGCATCGACCTCGACGTCGGCCTTCTGCGTGCTGAGCACCTGGCCGGACAATGAATGAACCGTCGCCTCGACCCGTCCACGCAAGGTGCCGGTGGTGTGGTTGAGAACCGTCACCCGCCAAGTGTCCAAGGAGGCCTGGACGTGGTGCGGCTCGCACGCCTTCTTCGCGCCGAAGTACGTGCCGTTGACGTCGAGGTCGTAGTCGTAGGTCTGCCACACCGTCGAATGCCAGGCCGGGTGCGACATCCACAGCAGCAAGGCGGAGGCGTCGTCCCACAGGTTGGCGTTCCAGGCCTCGAACATCGCCCGCATGTTCTCGTAGTTCACGAACTGCGCCTTGCGGCAGAACTCTTCCAGCCCGGAGGACGTGCCGAGGCGGGCGTCGATCGCGGCCTGGTAGAGCTGGGGGCGCTGGTTGCCGTTGGTGCACCAGTCGTGCGCGTACCAGACGTCGCCGATCGGCCACGCGACCTCGCTGCCGACCAGGTTGCGCATGGTCTCGGCCACCGGCACGGTCGGCATGCCGATCTCGGTGTGGAAGCCGAAGTTGAAGGTGTCGTAGGTGTTCGGGTCGAAGTACTTCGCGGGCTCAACCCAGTAGTACGGGCCGTGGCCGGAGACGCTGCCGTCGGCCGAGTGGCTCTGGTAGTAGACGTCGGTGTGCTGCTCGGTGACGATCTTGCGCAGGCCGCGGTCGGTGTTGGGCGGCGGCGAGGCCTCGTTGGCGCCGCACCACACCACGATGCTCGGGTGGTGGCGGTAGCGCGTCACGGTGTCGAGCGCGGTCTCCAGGTAGTTCGGGATGTCGTCCGGGAAGTAGCCGACGACCCAGAAGTCGTTCCACACCAGGATTCCGTGGCGGTCGCAGGCGGCGAAGAACTCGTCGCGGTTGCTGCTGCCGATCCAGTTGCGGATCATCGTGAAGTTCATGTCGCGGTGCAGCGCGATCACGTCGTCCATGCGCTCGGCCGGCATGCGGCGCAGCAGCTCGTCGAAGCCCCAGTTGCCGCCGCGGCAGAAGATCGGCACGCCGTTCACGCGGATCTTCAACGGCCTGGGCGCGTTGCTGACGGTCGTCACGTCACGCCACGTCGAGCCGTCGTCCGAGACCTGGACCTTGTACTGCAGGGCGTAGGCGGTCTCCCAGGAGATCTGGAGCTCGCTGAACTCCGCTTTGGTGCCGAGGTCGACCTGGATCCACTCGTTGTCGCGCCACTCCGACGACCAGCGCGTGCCGGGATCGCCGTCGACCGCGTTCTGCGGCTTGTTCCACTCGTTGTCCTGCGACGACGCGGTGACGCTCTTGCCGCGCGCCAGATCCGTCTCACCGTCCATGATGGACAGCGACCACATCGAGACGCCCCAGCCGGTCGCGCGGCGCAGCGTGGTGATGCGGACGTGCTGAGCGGACTGGGTGCCGAGGTCGACGGTCTGCGGGGCCGCGTTCTGGCCCGGCGGGAACTCGATCGGCAGCTCGTGCTCGTAGGCGAACTCGCGGATGCCGAAATGGGTGGTGCGCTTGTCGCTCTCGGCACCTCGAGCGGTCACCGTCAGGACCGTCTCGTGCAGGTACGGGTCGCCGTACCCGTTGGGCCACCACAGCTTCGGGTTCGTCATGGTGTGCGTGCCGAGGGCGACCTCAGTGGTGCCGGGCTCCAGCGTGACGGCCTTGGCGAGTTTCACGCCGTCGAACGCCGCCTGCACCGTGACGGGCAGCGGCTTGGTGCCCGTGTTGCGGACGGGCACGCTGATCGCGATCTCTGCGGACTTGTGGTCGGCAGACAACGTTGTCACGACACGCGGATCACCGAAGACCGCGTCACCGGTGGCGCGCAGCCGGATGTGGTCCCAGATGCCGGTGCCGCGGTCGCGCACGGCGGGCATCCAGTCCCAGCCGGAGATCGACAGGTAGGTCGGCGAGTCGCGGTAGAGCTGGCCCGAGTTCGGGAACGCGCCGCCGTCGCTGCCCTTGTCAGTCGGGCTGCCTGGGTGCGCCATCGGGTTGAGCCGCAGCGCCAGCACCTGCTCGCCCTGATCGAGCGCTGGCGTGATGTCGAACGAGCCGCGGAGGAACGGGTTGGTGACGTCGCCGATCTTGGTGCCGTTGAGCCAGATCTCGGCGTGCTGCATCACGCCGTCGAGCTCCAGCCAGACCTTGCGGCCGGCGAAGTTCTTCGGCAACGGGAACGCGCGGCGGTACCACCACGAGTGTCGCGACAACGCCTCCGGGATCTTCATGTTGTTCATCGCGGCGGCCGGGTCCGGGAAGTGGCCCTGGTCGACGAGCGACGTCAGCACGGTGCCCGGAACCGTCGCGTCCAGCCATTTCCTGGTGTCGATGCCAGGTTTGGCCAGCGCGGCGCCGTCGCTGGTGGGCGCGAAGTCGTCCATCGTGAGGTGCCAGCCGGAGTTCAGCTCGACCGTGTTGTCCGGGCCGGGCTTCAGCGGCGGGATGGCGGCCTTGCGGCGCCAGTCGGTCCAGCCCTGCGCGCGAGGTCGCTCCGGTGCCGTGCCGTAGACCTGGAAACCGTTGAGCCCCAACGGGTTGTCGTTCGACCGGCGCGTTCCCGTCAGCCGGACGTACCGCGCGCTGACCGGCTTCTCCAACTGGATCCTGGTTTGCGCGCCCTGGCCGTCGTCGGTGCGGTAGACCTCGCGCCACGTCCGGTTGTCGGTGCTGACCTCGATGTGGAACGACAGCGCGGCGGCGGACAGGATCTCCGTGCCGACCGTGTCGTTGCGCGGCTGGTAGCTCGGCACCGGCACGAACGTCGGATCGCCCGGCTTCGCCTCGAAGACCAGCACGAACGACTCGACCTCGCACACTCCCTGCAGGTCGACGGCAACCCACTGCGGGTCGCTGTTCGAAGCCGCGCGCCAGCCGGAGCCGCGCACGCCGACCTGCTGAAGCCCGTCGGTGACGAACTGCGGGGGAGTGGCGGCGTAGGCGGAGGAGGAGGCGGAAACGGGCCGGTTCAGCGCAAGATCGGTCACGGGTGCTTTTTCCTCGGCGGCGAGTGCTTTCGGGGACAGTGCGACACCGGCCAGCAAGCCGGCGTTGGCGGCGAGGAAGACACGACGAGAAAGCTCGTGCGACATCAACTCTCCATGCAACTCAGGCGCCCGCACTCAGCTTTGGGGGTTGATCATCTGCCGGTCAAGTGGACAAGCGAGACAAGATGACAAGGTTGTCTACCGGCTGTCCCATAGCAGCGAGCTATGAGCGGAAGGGATGTTCGCGGCTTCTCGGGTGGTGTGACTCTTCGGGGCACCTCAAATCCCTGCGGAGGACCCGATGCGATCAGTCGCCCTCGTCCTGGCTCTCCTGGCCGGACTTCTCGTCGCACCTGCGGCACAAGCGGCCGAAGGCGCGCCCAACAGCCCCTTGCTGCCACCCGAGGTCGCCAGGACCATCCTGCATCCGGCACCTGACAACACGATCTACGCTGCGGCCACCGACTACCCGGCCGAACTGCGCGCGTTGACCCGCGTGCTCGACAACTACACCAGCGCCGACGACGCCACCGTGCACGCCGGCATGCTCCTGCTCTACTACGGCCACAACTACCCGGAGTTCCTCGCCGCCGTGAAGGCCGAGCCGGAGATCCTGAGGGCACTGCGCCGGTTCGTGGTGGCGCACACGGACTTCTTCGGCACCGCCCGCCAGTACCTGGTCCAGAACGCGACCCGCGAACTCGGCAGATTCCTGCAGCACAACGACATCGCGCCCCGCGTCCGCCCGCTGCTGGTGAACCTCGCCGGACGCAGTGACGTCGTCGGCCCGCTCGCACCTATGTGGGTCGGCGTCGCCGAGATGGTCGACTGGTACGACAAGCCCAACTGCCGCCGCTACGGCACCTGCGACTTCCGCACGAAGATCGACCGTCGCGTGCTCACCGTCCGCCACACGTGCAGCGCGACGCTGAAGATCCGCGCCCAGCAGCTGACCCGCGCGCAGCTCCGCCAGACGTGCACCTCGCTCGCCGCCCAGGACGCGGTCTTCCACGGCCTGGTGCGTGACGCCGGACCCGTTGCCGGCGACCAGAACACGTCCCTGGAGGTCGTGGTCTTCAACACCGCCAACGACTACCGGACCTACGCCGGAGTGCTGTTCGACATCTCGACCAACAACGGCGGCATGTACCTCGAAGGCGACCCGGCGGCGAACCAGGCCCGGTTCATCGCGCACGAGGCCGACTGGCTGCCGACGTTCGCCATCTGGAACCTCAACCACGAGTACACCCACTACCTCGACGGCCGGTTCGACATGCACGGCGACTTCGAGGAGAACATGACCACGCCGACGGTCTGGTGGATCGAGGGGTTCGCGGAGTACCTCTCGTACACCTATCGCGGCGAGGTCTACACCGACGCGCTGGCGGAGGCGAAGAAGCAGACCTACGCGTTGAGCGCGCTCTTCGACACGACGTACGACCACGACACGAAGCGCGTCTACAACTGGGGTTACCTCGCGGTCCGCTATCTGGTGGAGAAGCATCCCGAGGACGTCGCGGCGGTGCTGGCGGACTACCGCGTGGGGGACTGGGCGGGCGCTCGTGACCAGGTGACGCGGGTGATCGGCAACCGGTACGACGCGGACTGGTACGGGTGGCTCAACACGCTGTCGAGCTGACGGGCAGGTCCGTTCAGCTCGTGCTGGTGAGCGCCGCCCCTCGCTCCTCCCACCACGGCCGGAACACCGGGCTCGCCAGCGCCTGCTCCGAGTAGGCGCCCAGCACCTCGGCGAACACGCGGCTGGCCTGTTCCCAGGTCAGCCGCTCCCGCCGCCAGCAGAACACCAGCCGCATCCGCATCGGCGCCCCCGCCAGCGGCCGCACCGCCACCCCCGGACCGCCCTGCGACGTCGGCTCGACCAGCTGCACCGCCTTGCCTGCCGCGATCAGCTGCCGTCCGGCGCCGCTCGGCATCTCGAACCGGATCCGCGGCACGAACCCGACCGCCCGGCACGCGGCCCGCAGCGTCGTCAGCGACCCGTCCTCGGCTCCGGGAGGCCCGACCCATGCCTCGCCGGCGAGGTCGGCAAGATCCACCTCGGTCTGAGCAGCAAGCCGATGACCTGCGGGAAGAGCGATGTACACCGGCACCCACGGCACCACGATCCGCTGCCCGACCCCGCGCGGCAGGCCCAGGTCGCCCTCCTCGTCGACCGCGATCACCGCCGCGTCCAGGTGGCCGTTCGCGAGCGCCAGCGCGAGGCCGGTGGACGACGGGTCGACGACCAGTGTCACGTCGTCCAATGCTTCTTCCAGACGAGAGAACAGCGCGGCCACGCACTCCATGTGCACCGACCCGAACCGGATCGGGCCGCCTCGCCCGGCCATGTCCGAGCCGAACGACTCCAGCTCCACCAGCAACAACCGGGCCCGCTGGAGCATCTGCGCGCCCAACGCGGTAGGAACGGCACCGGCACGGCCGCGTTCGAAGAGTTTGCCGCCGACCAGGCGCTCGACGCGTTGCAGCAACGTCGTCAACGATGGTTGGGAGATGCCCAGCTGGGTCGCCGCGCGCGAGAGGCTGCCCGCGTCGCCGATGGCGCAGACGGCACGCAGGTGGCGGATCTCCAGTTCCATAGGCTGAGGCTATCCCCGATCTGGATTGGTGCACTCCGGCCGTTCGCAGGGAGGCTGGAGGGAAACGAAGATCCTGAGAGGACCGGAATTGGCTCGGACACGCCGTGACATGGCGAAACTGGTCGACGCGGACGGCTTCCGCACCCACATCCGCGACGGCTGGGGCAAGTGGGACGACCACGTCGACCTCCCGAACGGCACCGCCGAGGCCGCCGCCGCACACCGCGCCAGGCTCACCCAGGCGCTCCCGGGCAAGCGGATCGCGCTGGCCGCGGGGCGTGCGCACGTCCGGTCCAACGACACGTTCCACGAGTTCCGCGCCGACAGCGACTTCGTGTGGCTGACCGGGTGCCAGGTCGAGGGCGCGGTGCTGGTGCTGTCCGACGAGGACGCCACGCTGTTCGTGCCGGTGCCGTCGGAGCCGCACAGCGTCGACTTCTTCGGTGACGCGGACCGCAGCCCGTTCTGGATCGGCGCCGCAGCGGGCCCGAAGGAGTGGGGCGAGGCGCTGAACATCACCGCACGCCCGCTCGAAGACCTCGCGCACGCCCTGCGCGGCCGCCACCCGGAGACGTTGACCGCCAAGGGCCTCGACCCGCTGCTGGACGCGCTCACCGGCTCCCACAGCGACGAGCTGCGCACGACGCTCTCGGAGCTGCGCCGCATCAAGGACGACTGGGAGATCGACCAGCTCCGCCAGGCCGTCGACGCGTCGGTCAAGGGCTTCTGCGACGTCGCCATGGAGCTCGGCCAAGCCGTGCGCGGCGGGGGAGAGCGCTGGCTGCAGGGCACGTTCGACCGTCGCGCGCGCACGGAAGGCAACGGCCCCGGCTACACCTCCATCATCGCTGCCGGGCACCACGCGCCGATCCTGCACTGGACGCGCAACGACGGCCGTGTGAACGACGCCGACCTGCTGCTGCTCGACGCCGGTGTCGAGATGAACTCTCTCTACACCGCGGACGTCACCCGTACGTTCCCCGTCGGCGGCGAGTTCTCCGCGGCGCAGCGTCAGGTGTACGACCTCGTGCACGCCTCACACGTGGCGGCTTTGGCGGAAGTCAAGCCCGGCAACGACTACAGCGCCTTCCACCACACCGCGATGCGCGTGCTCGCGGAGGGCCTGCACGACTGGGGTCTGCTGCCGGTGAGCGTCGACAAGGCCCTCGACCCGGCCGGTCAGCACCACCGCCGGTACATCGTCTGCGGCACGGGGCACTTCCTCGGCCTGGACGTGCACGACTGCGCCGACGCCCGCCAGGAGACCTACCAGATGGGCATCCTGGAGCGCGGCATGGCGCTGACGGTCGAGCCCGGCCTCTACTTCCACCCCAACGACGAGACGCTGCCGCCCGAGCTGCGCGGCATCGGCGTGCGCATCGAGGACGACCTCGTGGTGACGAGCGACGGCGCCGAGATCCTGTCGGACGCGCTGCCGATCGAAGCCGACGACGTGGCCGCCTGGGTGCGGAAGCAGCGCTCCTAAGTGGACGGACTGGAGCGGGCCCACGCGAACGTGAGTTCCACGGCCCGCTTCCAGTTCGCGTACTCGTCCTCGCGGTGCCGGGCATCCATCACCGGGTTCCACCGCGCGGCCAGATGCCAGTTGCGGCGCAGTCCCTCCAGGTCCGGCCAATATCCGGCGGCGAGACCTGCGGCGTAGGCGGCACCCAGTGACACGGTCTCCGCGACCAGCGGCCGCATCACCGGGATGTCCAGCACATCCGCGATGAACTGCATCAAGAGGTGGTCGGCGGTCATCCCGCCGTCCACCTTCAACACCGGCGTCGGCGCACCGAGGTCGGCGTTCATCGCGTCGACGACCTCCCGCGTCTGCCACCCGGTCGCCTCCAGCACCGCCCGCGCCAGGTGCCCCTTGTTGATGTACGAGGTGAGCCCCACCACCAGTCCGCGGGCCTGCGCGAGCCAGTGCGGCGCGAACAGTCCGCTGAACGCCGGCACGATGTAGCAGCCGCCGTTGTTGTCCACCGTGCGCGCCAACGTCTCGATCTCCGGCGCGGAGTGGATCAGCCCGAGGTTGTCGCGGAACCACTGCACCAACGACCCCGCGACGGCGATCGAGCCCTCCAGCGCGTACGTCGGCTCGCCACCGATCTGGTATCCGATCGTCGTCAGCAACCCGTGCTTCGACCGCACCAGCTCGTTGCCGGTGTTCATCAGCAGGAAGCCGCCGGTGCCGTAGGTGCCCTTGATCGACCCCTTCTCGAAGCACGTCTGCCCGAACAACGCCGCGTGCTGGTCACCCAGGGCGGCGGTGATCGAGATGCCCGGCACCACCCGCGTGGTCGTGCCGCTGATCTCCGTCGAGGGGCGGATCTCCGGCAGCACCGCCGACGGCACGCCGAAGAACTCCAGCAGCATCGGATCCCATTGCCGCGTCCCGAGGTTCATCAGCATCGTGCGCGACGCGTTGGTCACGTCCGTGACGTGCAGGCCGCCGTTCACCCCGCCGGTGAGGTTCCAGATCAGCCAGGTGTCCATCGTGCCGAACAGGACGTCGCCGCGCTCCGCCTTCGCCCGCAGCCCGGCGACGTTGTCGAGCATCCACCGCAGCGAGGGGGCCGAGAAGTAGTTCGCCAGCGGCAGGCCGCACCTGTCGCGCACCTCCTCGGCGCCCGGCTGCTTCTCCAGCGAAGCAACGAGTTCCTCGGTCCGGATGTCCTCCCACACGATCGCGCGCCCGACCGGCACACCCGTGTGGCGATCCCACAGCACGAACGTCTCGCGCTGGTTCGTGATCCCCAGCGCCACGACCTGCTCGGCGGTGATCCCGGCCTGCCGCAACGCCTGCGGCATGATCCGGTCGACGTTGCGCCAGATCTCCACGGCGTCCTGCTCGACCCAGCCGGGCCGCGGGTGGTACTGGCGGTGCTCGCGCTGCGCGACCGCGACCAGCCGGGCGTTCTGGTCGAACACGATGCAGCGCGTCGACGTCGTCCCCTGGTCGATCGCCATCACGAACCGTTGCACGCAGGAGCCTCTCAGTTCTCGTCGACCAGGGACGTGGTTACGGACTCGGCGGTCTGCGCGACCTGCTTCACGAGCGTCGCGCGCGGCCGTCCGGTGGAGTCGCAGAGGCGGTCCACCGGGCCGGAGATGCCGATCGCGCCGACGACCAGGCCTCCGGGGATCCTGATCGGCGCGGCGATGCTCGCCTCACCCGGCATGTACTCCTCGGCCTCACCCGCCCAGCCCTGCGCGCGCACCTCGGTCAGCACTCGCTCCAACGCCTGCGCGCGGACGATCGTCCTGCGGGTCAACGACGTCAGCTCCCTCCGGCGTGCGGCCGCCGACAGGTCCGGGTCGTACGCGAGCAGCACCTTGCCGAGCGCCGTCGCGTGCAACGGAAGCATCGCACCGATACCGAGCGTCTGCACTGAGTCGTCCGGCCGAAACACGTGGTGCACGACGAGCACAGCGCCGTCGTGGTGCATGCCGATCCGGACCTCCTGGCCACTCCGCGCGGCAAGCGTGTCGGCCCAGTTGATCGATCGAGAACGCAGCTCGTTCGCGTCGAGGTAGGAGGTGCCCAGGTGCAGCAGGGCAGCGCCGAGCCGGTAGCGGCCGGTCGCCTGGTCCTGTTCGACGAACTCGACCCGTTGCAGCGTACGGAGAATCCCGTGCGCGGTGCCCCGCGCGAGCCCGAGCGAGTCGGCTATCTCCGTGAGACCGTGATGGCCGGAGCCACGGGCGAGCAGCCGCAGCACGGCTGCGGCGCGTTCGATCGACTGGATGGGTCCCGGCACGGCGGCAAACGTAATTGAGACGACCCGTGTCGGCAATGTCGAACAGCTCCCCGGCCCCTGTGACCTGGGAAACGTCCGGAAAAGGCCTGGAAAACAGGGGTTTTCGCGCAGAGTGACCGATTGGTCACGCCCTGGACGTTCCCAGGTGTCGACATTGTCGAAACGTGCCCGTTGAGCAGGCGTGACGTGGGTCATTACGTTCCCGGCAATCATCACCGCCGGGTGATCAGCCGTTCAAAGATGAATGGAGGCCAGCGTGGGTCTCGGGTCAGTGTTCCTCAGCGAGGTGCTCGGTACGGGCGTCCTGCTGTTGCTGGGTGCGGGCGTGGTGGCCAACGTGCTGCTCGCCAAGTCGAAGGGTCTCGACGGCGGTTGGCTGTTGATCAACTTCGGCTGGGGCCTCGGTGTCTTCGCCGGTGTGTACGTCGCCTACAAGTCGGGCGCGCACCTCAACCCGGCGGTCACCGTCGGCATTCTGACCAGTGGAGCGGCCGAGTACGCCCCTGGTGTTCCCGTCGGCTTCGGCTCGACGGTCGTGTACTTCGCCGGTGAGTTCCTCGGCGCGTTCCTCGGTGCCGTCCTCGCGTGGCTCGCCTACAAGCCGCACTTCGACGAGACGCCGGACGAGGGCCTCAAGCTCGCCGTCTTCTCGACCGGCCCGGCGATCCGCAGCTACGCCTGGAACCTCGTGTGCGAGATCATCGGCACCTTCGTCCTGGTGTTCGTGATCCTCGCGTTCGGCAAGACCCCGACGCAGATCGGCCCGCTGGCCGCGGCGCTGCTGGTCGTCGGTATCGGCGCCTCGCTCGGTGGCCCCACCGGCTACGCGATCAACCCGGCTCGCGACCTCGGCCCGCGCATCGCGCACGCCCTGCTGCCGCTGTCGTACAAGGGCACTGACGGCGAAGCTGCGAAGTCTGATTTGGCGGCCAAGAAGGACTCTGACTGGGGTTACTCCTGGATCCCGGTGGTGGGCCCGATCATCGGCGGCGCGATCGCCGGTGTCGTCGCCACGCTCGTGTTCTGACCATCCCGAAAGGACAAACTTCGATGACGCAGTACGTTCTCGCCGTCGACCAGGGCACGACCAGCACCAGGGCGATCATCTTCGACCACAGCGGCTCCATCGTCGCCGTGGGCCAGAAGGAGCACGAGCAGATCTTCCCGCGGGCCGGCTGGGTCGAGCACAACCCGGTGGAGATCTCCGAGAACACCCGGTTCGTGATCGGCCAGGCGCTCGCCGCCGCCGACCTCAACACCGGTGACCTCGCCGCCGTCGGCATCACCAACCAGCGCGAGACCGCGGTGGTCTGGGACAAGAACACCGGCGAGCCCGTCTACAACGCGATCGTCTGGCAGGACACCCGCACGCAGGCGATCGTCGAGTCGTTGGGTGAGCTGGGTGGTGGTGCCGAGCGGTACCGCGCCAAGGTCGGTCTGCCGCTGGCGACCTACTTCTCCGGTCCGAAGATCCGCTGGATCCTGGACAACGTCGAGGGCGCCCGCGAGCGCGCCGAGGCGGGCGACCTGCTGTTCGGCAACACCGACACGTGGACGCTGTGGAACCTCACCGGCGGCCCCAACGGCGGTGTGCACGCCACGGACGTCACCAACGCGTCGCGGACCATGCTGATGGACCTCGACACGCTGCAGTGGGACGAGGGCATCGCTTCGGAAATGGGCATTCCGCTGTCCATGCTCCCGGAGATCCGTTCCTCGTCGGAGGTCTACGGCAACGGTGGCCCCGGCGGTGTGCTGAAGGGCGTGCCGATCGCGGGCATCCTCGGCGACCAGCAGGCCGCGACGTTCGGCCAGGCCTGCTACGAGCCGGGTACCGCGAAGAACACCTACGGCACCGGCAACTTCATGCTCCTGAACACGGGCACGGAGAAGGTCCAGTCGAAGAACGGCCTCCTGACGACGGTCTGCTACAAGATCGGCGACGAGGCTCCGGTGTACGCGCTGGAAGGCTCGATCGCGGTCACCGGTTCGCTGGTGCAGTGGCTGCGGGACAACCTCGGCATCATCGGCTCGGCCCCGGAGATCGAGACGCTGGCGCGGTCGGTCGAGGACAACGGTGGCGCGTACTTCGTGCCGGCGTTCTCGGGTCTCTTCGCGCCGTACTGGCGGGCGGACGCTCGTGGCGCGGTCGTCGGCCTGACGCGGTTCGTGAACAAGGGCCACCTGGCGCGTGCCGTGCTGGAGGCGACGGCGTTCCAGACCCGCGAGGTCCTGGACGCGATGAACGCCGACTCCGGTGTGCCGCTGACCGAGCTCAAGGTCGACGGCGGCATGGTCGCCAACGAGCTGCTGATGCAGTTCCAGGCCGACGTGCTCGACGTGCCGGTCGTTCGTCCCGTCGTCGCCGAGACGACTGCTCTCGGTGCCGCGTACGCCGCCGGTCTGGCCGTTGGCTACTGGTCGTCGCTGGACGAGCTGCGCGCGAACTGGGCAGAGGACAAGCGCTGGACGCCGGAGCTGGACGCCGACGAGCGCGAGCGCGAGTACCGCAACTGGAAGAAGGCCGTCACCAAGTCGTTCGACTGGGTCGACGCCGACGTTCGCTAGAGGGTTTCTTTCTTAGGAGCTGAAGTTGTTCGCAAGGCTGGATCCGGTTCGGCGTGCCTCCTCGGTGAGTTCGTTGGGCTCCACGGAGTTCGACGTGCTCGTGGTCGGAGGTGGTGTGGTCGGCGCGGGCGCTGCTCTCGACGCGGCGTCGCGCGGCCTCTCCGTCGCGCTGGTCGAAGCACACGACTGGGCGGCGGGCACGTCGAGCCGGTCCAGCAAGCTCGTCCACGGCGGGCTGCGGTACCTGGAGCAGCTGGAGTTCAAGCTGGTCCGGGAAGCTCTGAAGGAACGCGGCCTGTTGCTGCGCCGGCTCGCACCTCACCTGGTGCGGCCGGTGCCGTTCCTCTTCCCTCTGGAGAAGCAGTGGGAACGCGCTTACGTCGGTGCGGGCGTGCTGCTGTACGACACGATGGGCGGCGCCGGTGCGGTGCCGATGCACCGGCACCTGTCTCGTTCGCGGATGGCTGCCGTCGGGCCGTCGATCGACACTTCGAAGTTCGCCGGCGCGATTCGCTACTACGACGCGCAGATGGATGACGCGCGCCTGGTGCTGACGCTCGTTCGCACCGCTGCCCAGCACGGCGCCACGGTGTTGTCGCGGGCTCGGGTGACTTCCTTGACGCGCTCTGGTGGCCGGGTTTCGGGTGCTGTCGTCGAGGTGGACGGTGCCGCTGTCGAGGTGCGGGCTCGGCGGGTGATCAGCGCTACCGGTGTGTGGACCGACTCGCTGAACGCGCTTTCGCCTGGCACGCCGCCGTTCCACGTGCGGATGTCGAAGGGCGTGCACGTCCTGGTAGACCGCTCGAAGATCTCGTTGGACGGCGGGTTGATCACGAAGACCGAGAAGTCGGTGCTGTTCGTGATCCCTTGGGGCGCTTACTGGATCATCGGCACCACGGACACTCCTTATGATGGCGATCCTGCTGCCGTGTCCGCTACTTCCGAGGACGTCTCCTACATCCTCGACCACGTCAACGCTGTTTTGAAGACGCCGCTGTCCGTTGACGACGTCGTTGGTACCTATGCGGGTTTGCGGCCGCTGCTGGACGGCGCTTCCGGCGACACGGCCAAGCTGTCCCGTGAACACGCTGTGGCACAACCGGAACCGGGCTTCTTCGTGATCGCCGGCGGCAAGTACACGACCTATCGCGTGATGGCCGCGGACGTCGTCAACTCCGCGGTGGCCGGCCTCGGTCGCGCTGTCGCCCCTTCGCTGACCGCTCGGCTGCCGTTGTGCGGCGCGGTCGGCTACCAAGAGCTGTGGGCGGACCGGGCTCGCGTCGCCGCCGAGTCCGGCCTGCCCACGTCCACTGTGGAGCGTCTGCTCCAGCGCTACGGCTCGGCTGTGTCGGATGTGCTGGCGTTGATCGCGCAGGATCCGTCGCTTGCTTCGCCGGTTGCCGGGTACTTGGCTGCGGAGATCGTCTACGCGGTGACGCACGAAGGCGCTCTGGATCTGGAAGACGTGCTGGCGCGGCGAACCCGGATCTCCATGGAGCACCTGGACTTCGGCGCTTCGGTGGCTTCGGAGGTCGCCGATCTGATCGCCGGTCCGCTCGGGTGGACGGACGCTGAACGAGACCAGGCCGTGAAGGCCTACCGCGCTAGCACGGAGTTGGCGGCGAGATGAGATGGACAGCGCGGAGCTGATCGAGAGACTGCGGCGGGAAGGCGGCTTCCGGCTGCTCCCGCTGCTGGGGAACACCGGGCAGGTCGCAGGGGTGCACCTGACCCGGTTCCTGCCCGGCGGACACCTCGACGTGATCCAGGCGTGGGACGAGCGTTGGGCGGCCTACGCGAGGCTGCCCAACGCTCTCGACACCGCGACGCCGTTCCTCGGCCCGGTGGGCGGGACGATCCGCAGCGGACCGTTCTCCCGAGTGGTGGCGCCGCTGCTGCCGCTCCAGTCCGGAATGGTCAGCTAGAACGTCACACCCGGCACGGCTCCAGATCGGAGTCCGACGTATCGACGTAGAACCCTTCGTGATGGTTGTTGCGGTTGTACACCCAGATCCAGTACCAGTCGCCTGCGTGGACGTAGCACTCCCCGCGGAGAATGTCGCCGCGCTTCGCCTTGCCCACGTTGCAGTGGAACGCAGGACATTGGTACAGGTTCATGTCGATCGGGCTAGGCGAGATCAGGCCATCGCGGCCGCAGTCGACATTCGGGTCTTCGTGAATCAAGAAGCGCGTCTCGATGAAGCCGGTGTGCTCGTTGGCCCGGTTGTAGACGAGCGCCCATTTGATTCCGTCGGAGGAGACGAGGGTGCAGACCTCGCCGAGTGCCTGGCCTGGACGCACCTCGCCCCTGTTGCAGAAGTACGCGGGGCACTGGTAGAGCGCGTGCGTGATCTCTACCTCGTTGAAGTAGCGCGCCTGCGCCGACATCTCGTCCTGGTTCTCGAAGACGACCCCCGGTGACTCCTGCGCCATCGCGGGCGCCGCCGCCCCGGCCGCGAGCAGGAACGCCGCGAACACTGCGAGCAGTGCTCGGATTGCCTTTCTCGCCGTCAAAACTGCCTCCCCTGTATCAGTTGGATTGCTCCGTCAGGGTGGGTGTTCGGGGCTGTGCGGATATTGGGCTGTTGTGCAATGCCCAGGTCAGTAGGCTCAGCCGCTCCTGGGGGAGGAATTGCATGACGGTGGTCAACCTGTTGGGCGAGGTGACCGCCCGGATCGACGGGCGGCAGGCGGAGTTGGGGCACGGCCGGCAGCGGTGCGTGCTCGCGGCGCTGGCGGTGGACGCGGGCCGGGTGGTGCCGGACGACCGGCTGATCGACCGCATCTGGGCGCCCGAGGTGCCGGTGCGGGCGCGGAGGACGTTGTCCAGCTACGTCTCGCGGCTTCGGCAGACGCTCGGCGAGCAGATCGCGCGCAGGCCTGGCGGGTACGTGCTGGCCGAGGGCGACACGGATCTGCGCCGGTTCCGTGAGCTGTGTGAGCGCGCGAGGAAGAGCCGGGAAGTCGAACGGATCGGGCTGCTGACCGAGGCGCTGGCGTTGTGGCGTGGCGACGCGCTGACCGGGCTGCCGGGGGAGTGGGCGCAGGCGGAACGCGACCGACTGCACCTGGAACGCCTTGCCGCGGAACACGATCTGGTCGACGCACGGCTGCGCACCGGGCGGACGGACGGGCTGGTCGCCGTGCTGTGCGAGCGGGCTGCCGCGAATCCGCTCGACGAACGCGTTGCGGCCCAATACATGCGCGCGCTTGCGGCGGCTGGGCGGGTGGCGGACGCGTTGGCGCACTACCTCGTGGTGCGGGATCGGCTCGTGGAGGAGTGCGGCACCGAACCGGGTGCGGAGCTGCAGGAAGCGCAGCAGGAGGTGCTCGCGGGTTCGAAGCCGGCGGCTGCTGAACCCGTTGTGGTGCCTCGGCAGCTGCCTGCGTCGCCGTCGTCGTTCGTCGGCAGGCACGACGAGCTGGAACGGCTGGGCCACCGGCCGGGGACCTTCGCGATCGCCGGGCCGGGCGGGGTCGGCAAGACGTGGCTGGCGTTGCACTGGGCACAACGCAACCTGGCGCGCTTCCCGGACGGGCAGTTGTTCGTCGACCTGCGCGGGTTCGCTCCCGAGGCGGCGCCGATGGCACCCGAGGTCGCGCTGAGGGGCTTGCTCGACGCGCTGGGGGTGGACAGGTGCCCGGCCGACCTGCACGCCAGGGCCGCGCTGTTCCGCAGTCTGACGGTGGACCGGCGGATGTTGCTGGTGCTGGACAACGCCGCGGACTCCGACCAGATCGTGCCGCTGCTGCCGGGTGGCGACAGTTGCACGGTCGTCGTGACCAGCCGACGGCGGCTGCCCTGCCTGATCGCCGCGCACGGCGCCCGGCACATCGGGCTGGACATGCTGCGGGCTCCGGAATCTCGCGCGTTGCTCACCGACCGGCTCGGGGAGGCGCGCGTCGAGGACGATCCGGCGGCGGTCGACGAGCTGATCGTCCGGTGCGACGGCTTTCCGCTGGCACTCAGCATCCTGGCCGGGGACGCGCTGGCTCATCCGGAGACACCGCTGGCCCGGTTCGCCGAGGACCTGCGGGAGCTCGGTCAGGTCGTGCTGGACGGCGACGAGGCCGGGGCGTGCCTGACCAGTGTGCTGTCGTGGTCGTTGCGCTGCCTGACGCCCGAGCAGCTGCGGGCTTTCGCGTTGCTCGGCCGTGCGCCGGGCCCGGACATCGGGCCGGCCGCGGCGGCGGAGCTGTTCGGGCTCACCGCGGGTGCGACCCGCGCTCTGCTGAACAGGATGGAAATGCTGTCGCTGCTGACTCAGCACGCGCGGGGCCGCTACCGGATGCACAACCTCATCCGTGCCCACGCGGCGGAGCTCGACGTCGACGAGGAAACACGCGTGGCGGCGTTGCACCGGGTCGTCGGGCACTACGCCCGGACCGCGATCCAGACGGAGGACGCGATCACGTGGTTCCGCGCCGAACGCACCAACCTGCTGGCCGCGCGCGAGGTCGCGATCGCCCGCGGCTGGCACGCGCTCGGCCGGGATCTGACGTGGTCACTGCAGAGCTTCCTCCGCGACTAACCGTTCCTTAAGCGGGCCGCGCGAGTGTTCTGGACATGATGAGAGCACTCGCGCTGGCCTTGCTGGCCGTCGTGGCCACGGCCCCGGCCGCCCACGCCGCCAGTCCCGTCAGCCTGACCGACGGCTTCTACGTCGACCCGGACTCCAACCCCGCCGTGTGGGTGCGCGACCACGCGAACGACGGCCGTCAGCCGGCGATCAAGGCGAACATCTCCTCGAAGCCGATCGCCCGCTGGTTCGGTGCCTGGAGCGGCGACATCAAGTCGGCCGTGTCGGGCTACGTCGGCAGGACCGGCTCCAAGCTGCCCGTCCTGGTCGCCTACAACATCCCCGGCCGCGACGCGTGCGGCGGCCACTCCGGCGGCGGCGCGGGCACCCCGGAGGCCTACCGGGCGTGGATCTCGAAGTTCGCCGAGGGCATCGGCAGCCGTCCCGCGGTGGTCGTCATCGAGCCCGACTCGCTCGCCGACTTCAACTGCATGGACGCCGCCAAGATCGCCGAACGCACCGCGATGATCAAGTACGCCACCGAACAGTTCAAGGCCAAGGCCCCCAACACGTGGGCCTACCTCGACGCCGGCAACGCGCAGTGGGTCCCGGCGCAGACCATGGCTTCGCGGCTCGACAGCGCGGGCGTGCGCAACGTCCGCGGCTTCTCGATCAACGTCTCGAACTACCACACGACGGCCGCCTCGACCTCCTACGGCAACACCGTCAGCTCGAACCTCCCCGGCTACACCAAGCCTTACGTGATCGACACCAGCCGCAACGGCAACGGTCACAACGGCGAGTGGTGCAACCCCGGCGGCCGCAAGCTCGGCACCCCCGCCCGCACCGGCGACGGCGCGGAGATGCTGCTCTGGGTCAAGGTGCCGGGCGACTCGGACGGCAAGTGCGGCAAGGCACCGGGCGTCGAGGCGGGCAAGTTCGACCCGCAGCTGGCCTACGACCTCGTTTACGGGTACTGACCGGCTCGCTATGTTGGGGAGCAGGCCGCCGCCTGACGAAGGGACATTCGTGATGAGGCGGCCCCTGCTCCCCGCTCTCCTCGCCGTCGTGCTGGCACTGTGCGGCCTGATGGCACCCGCTGCCACCGCACAGGCCGGGCCGCGCTCGGCGGTCTTCGGCGGCGGCCCGTTCTACTCCGGCGGTCAGGCCGAGATGAACACCCTGCGCAGCTCCGGGTTCACGACCGTGATCCTCTGGAGCATCCACGTTCATCCCAACGGCGACCTGTACTACAACGACGTCCTGATCGTGCAGAACGGCCGCTACGTCGGCGACGCAGGCTGGCCCGCGAGGCTGCGGACGTTGAAGCAGGCACCCACGTCGGTCAACCGGATCGAGGTGTCGATCGGCGCCTGGGCCGTCCCGGACTGGGAGAACATCGCCGCGCTGATCAAGTCGGGCGGCACCGGTTCGTCGTCGATCCTCTACCGCAACTTCCAGGCCCTGAAGACCGCCACTGGCGCCGACGCGATCAACAACGACGACGAGTCGTTCTACCAGGTCGGCCCCACCGCGACCTTCGCGCGCATGGCCGTCGGGCTCGGGTACTCGAAGTTCACGTTCGCGCCGTACACGAACTCGTCGTTCTGGGCGAGCCTCAAGAACAACCTCGGCGGCACGATCGTCGACCGCGTCTACCTGCAGGGCTACGCGGGCGGCGCCGGCAACAACCCGAGCACGTGGAACTCGGCGCTCGGCATGAAGGTCGACCCGGGCCTGTGGAGCAAGCACGGATCCGGGTGCTCGGCGGGCGACTCACCGGCCACCGTGCAGAGCAAGATGCGGTCGTGGAAGGGATCCGCAGGCATCGTCGGCGGCTTCATGTGGCTCTACGACGACATGAAGAAGTGCTCGGCCCAGGGAACCCCGGCGCAGTACGCCAACGCGATCCGCGCCGGCGTCAGCTAGCTCTCAGTCGAGCAGCTTGCGCAGCTCGGCCTCGAAGTCGACGTGGTCGCTCTCGTGACCGGGGGCGACCACGTCGTACGTGGAGTTGAGGAACTCCTGCAGCTCGGAGGAACGCACGTGGAAGACCGCGTGCGACACGTCGGACTGCAGCTCGAGCACGGCAGTCGTCGAGTTGTACGGCTTGAGCCGCACGTCACCGGCGCCGGCCGTGGTGATGAGGCCGTCGGCGAGCAGGTCGCGGCTGACCAGCCACACCGTCTCCTGGCGTCCCATGCGGAACGTCATGGTCACGGCGTGCGGGTCGTCGGCGCGGTAACCGAGCTCGACCTCGACGGGCATGGGGCGCCCGGACGGGGCGATGAAGGCGAAGACGGACTCGGCGCCCACTCGTGTCACGTTCGTCATGCCCCCTTAGACGCGTGGCAACCTTCGTGGATGCCTCGCTCAGGAAAAGCGATCAGAACGTGATTTTCAATGGTCCCGAAGTATGACTTTTGACAACGAGGTCCGCCCACCAGGTGAGACGCGCTGGGGTTGCGCCGCTGACCTGGGGATTTGGTTGCTTTGCGCTGGTCGTGGTCGGTCATCTGTGGACGGAATCACGTACTGGTACTGCCCGGATGCTGGACGGTGGAAGGGCTCTCACACCTATTTCACTGAACAGTGGGCGCCTTTCCGTAGCTAATTCGGCACGGAAAGTGATGATGGGAGTCAGGCCGGGTTGCCGCGCGGACGCAGACGACCACCAGGAAGCGGCGGCGCGGGCAGCCGAACACCGTCGTAGCCCTCCACCCGCCCGAACCTGTCGGTCTCCGCCTGCCACTCGTCCCGAAAAGCGACGATCTCGTCGTGGGTGCGTCCGACGAAGTTCCACCACATCACGATCTCCTCGCCGAACGGTTCGCCGCCGAGCAGCACAACCCTCGCGCCGTCGCGGGAAGCCAAGGTCAGCGTGGTGCGGCCGGTGCCCGCGTAGCCCAGCGCGCCGGGCGTGAGAGCGGTCTCCTCGATGGTGACGTCGCCGGTGTCGAGCAGGACTCCGTGCTCGAACGAAGGCCGCACGTCCAGCGAGATCGCGGAATCGGCGGGCAGGACGAGCTCGGCGCCGAGCAGCGGAGTGAACGTCGTCACCGGGGACGTCGAGCCGGCCAGCGAACCGAGGAACACCCGCACCGAGACGCCGTCCAGCGAAACGGCCGGCGGGGCGTAGTGCTGGAAGTCGCGCGGGGCGTCGCGGTGGGCGTCGGGCAGGGCCAGCCAGAGTTGGACGCCGTGCAGCACGGTGGAGGCCGGAGTCGACACCTCGGAGTGCGCGATGCCGCGGCCGCCGGTCATCAGGTTCAGCTCGCCGGGGCGGACGTACGCGTGGACGCCGTGGCTGTCGCGGTGCTCGATCTCGCCGGTGAACAGCCAGCTGACCGTCTGCAGGCCCGTGTGGGGGTGCGGGGCCACGTCCATGCGGACGGCATCAGGGCCGTAGTGGTCGCAGAAGCACCACGCGCCGATGAGTGAGCGCTGTTTTTGCGGCAACGTACGGCGCACCGACATCGCGCGTGGACCGCCCAGTGGCACGTCTCGTGGCTCCAGGATCTCGACGGATCCCGGCTTGGAGGTGCAGGTCACTTCGGCGGGCTCGGCCTCGACGTTGCTCACGCCGGTGATCGTAAGCCCGGTTCAGCTGACTCACAGCTGGCTCTGCCCCTGCCTTCAGGCTCGCTGCCGAGCATTGAGCCCGTGACAGCGACTCTCACCGAACCTGCCGTGCGAAGACGTCCGCTCGATGCGGGCACACGGACTGTTGCCGTTGGAGTGCTGTGGGCCGGGTTGTTGCTCGTCACGTACTGGTGGGCGGCAGACGGGATCCGGGACCTCGGCGAGTGGGAGACCGGCCTGACCTCGCTCGGGCGGCTCACCGGGCTGCTCGGCGCGGACCTGCTGCTGATCCAGGTGCTGCTGATGGCGCGGCTGCCGGCCGTCGAACGCGCCTTCGGCCAGGACCGGCTGGTCAAGATGCATCGCACGGTCGGCTTCACGTCGTTCAACCTCGTGCTCGCGCACCTGGTGCTGATCACGTGGGGCTACGCGGCCGGTGACCTGACGCGGACGCCGGGGGAGCTGTGGGACCTCGTCACGAACTACCCCGCGATGCTGCTGGCCACAGCGGGCACGGCGTGTCTCGTCCTGACCGTCGTCACGAGCATCAGAAAAGCGCGCGCGAAGCTGCGGTACGAGTCGTGGCACCTGTTGCACCTCTACGGCTACCTCGGCGTCGGGCTCGCGTTGCCGCACCAGCTGTGGACCGGTCAGGAGTTCCTCACCTCGACCGCGGCGACGGTCTACTGGTGGAGTCTCTGGGCGGCCGCGGCAGCCGCGATCCTGGTGTGGCGGCTCGGCATCCCGTTGTGGCGCAATGCCCGGCACCGCCTCGAAGTCACGGCGATCGTGCCCGAGGACGACGACGTGGTCTCGGTCTACCTGACCGGGCGGCACCTCGACCGGCTGCCGGCACGGCCGGGGCAGTTCCTCGGCTGGAGGTTCCTCAACCGGACCGGCTGGACGCGCGGCAACCCCTACTCGCTGTCCGCCGCCCCCGACGGCCGCAGCCTTCGGATCACGGTGCGCGCGCTCGGCGACGGCAGCGCGCTACGCGGAGTACGGCCGGGCACACGAGTGCTGTTCGAGGGGCCGTTCGGCAGGCTCACCGAGAGCGTGCGGACGAGGCACCGGGTCGCGTTGATCGGCGCCGGGGTGGGTGTGGCACCACTGCGAGCGCTCGCGGAAGACCTCGAGGACGCCGTGCTGCTGCACCGCTTCCGCCGTCGCCCGCTGTTCGCGGCCGAACTGCACGCGCTGACCCGGGACCGAGGCCTGCGGGTCGTCGACCTGCCCGGCCACCGCAGATCGCCGGGCTCGTGGCTGGGTGACGGTGTGCCGGTCGACGACCTCACCGCGCTGCCTTACCTCGTGCCGGACATCGCCGAACGCGACGTCTACATCTGCGGCCCGGCGCCGTGGGCGGAGTCGGTGCGCCGGGCCGCCACCGCCGCGGGCGTTCCCGCGGACCGCATCCACGTGGAGGAGTTCAGCTGGTGACGCGCATTCTGGTCTGGCTCGGCAGCACCGTGACCGCGCTAGTGCTGCTGTTCGGCTACCGCACCTCGTTGTCCGGGCCGACGACGACGGCGGTCCAAGCGTCGGAAAGCAGCGGCGGCACCGTCACCGGGCCGGCGGTGGACACGCGGTGGGGACCGGTGCAGGTGAGGATCACCCTGGACGGCGGGAAGATCACCGCCGTGGACGTGCCGGTGTACCCGGACGGCAACCGCAGGGACCAGCAGATCAACGACCGCGCGCTGCCGATTCTCGTGCAGGAGACATTGCAGGCGCAGAGCGCGGACATCGACGCGGTGAGCGGCGCGACCGTGACCAGTGAGGGATATCTCGAATCCCTGCAGGCCGCACTGGACCAAGCGGGGAGGTGATCTTTGTAGGCTGGCCGCGGGGGTAACGATGGATCTTCTCGCGCACGTGTCAGCCAGCGGTTACGAGCTCGACGAGGCACAGCTGCGGGCGATCGCGCGGTTGCAGGAGCTGGGGGAGCGGCGCCGGGGCGTGTACCTGCACGGACCGGTCGGCCGCGGCAAGAGCTTCCTCGCGGACGCGTTCTTCGAGGTGCTGCCCGTCAAGCACAAACGGCGCGTGCACTTCCACTCCTTCTTCCAGGAGCTGCACGGTCGCATCTCCGAACGACTGCACGAGCGCGGTGCCGTCGCGAAAGCTGTCAAGGAACTCATCGGGCGGGCGGAAGTGCTGGCGTTCGACGAGTTCCACCTGCACGACATCGGCGACGCGATGCTGATGACCAGACTGCTGGAGGCGTTGCGCGCGAAGCGGACCATGGTCGTCGCGACGTCCAACTACCCGCCGGACGGGTTGCTGCCGAACCCGCTCTACCACGACCTCTTCCTGCCGGGCATCGCACTGGTCAAGGAGCTCATGGACGCCGTCGAGCTCACCGGCGGCCCCGACTACCGGCACCTGCACGGCCGCCCGAGGTCGCGGTTCGAGACCGGCGAGATCCGCACCGACGCGCCGGCCAGAAGCGGCGACCAGCTCTGGTTCGACTTCGGCGACCTGTGCGAGAAGCCGACCTCGACGCACGACTACCTCGCTTGGGCTGAGCAGTACGACGACTGGGTGATCACGGCGGTCCCGCGGCTCGAGACGTGCGATCGCGAAGCGCGGCAACGGTTCGCGAACGTCGTGGACGTGCTGGTAGATCGCGACGTCCGGCTCACGCTGGTCAGTGACCACCCGCTGCACGAGATCGTCGGCGGCGACACGAGAGACCTCGCCCGCACCGCCAGCCGCCTGGAGCTGATCAACACGACCGGGTGAACAGTTGCACCGCCTCCATCGCCGATAGCTTCCAAAACCCCTTGCTAGGAGCGGTGAGTGAAGATGCTGCGCGCCCGCGTCGGCTCGGTTGTGGAGAGCAACCGGTTCCAGTTGTTCATCATCGGCGTGATCGTGGTCAACGCGATCACGCTCGGCGCCGAGACGTCGACCTTCCTGCACGCCAGGTTCGGGCCGGTGCTGACGGTGATCGACCACCTCGCGCTCGCGATCTTCACGCTGGAGCTGGCCGCGCGGCTCTACGCGTTCGGCTGGAGGTTCTTCAAGGACCCGTGGAACATCTTCGACTTCGCGATCGTGGCCATCGCCCTGATCCCGACCGCGGGCCCGCTGTCGGTGCTGCGGTCGTTGAGGATTCTGCGGGCGCTGCGGCTGGTCGCGATGGTGCCGAGCATGCGCCGCGTCGTCACCGCGCTGGTGCGGTCGATTCCGGGCCTGGTGTCGTTGTCGGGCCTGCTGATGCTGCTCGTCTACGTCGGCGGCGTGATCGCGAGCAACCTCTTCGGCGACACCGGCGATCCGCGGTTCTCCGGTCTCGGCCCGACGTTGCTGACGCTGTTCCAGATCACCACCGGCGACGGCTGGTCGGACGTGATGCGCGACCTGATGGTGCAGAAGCCGCTCGCCTGGATCTTCTTCCTGATCTACTTGATGGTCGGCACGTTCACGATGCTCAACCTGTTCATCGCGGTGGTGTGCAGCGCGATGCAGGAGGAGATCACCGTGCCCGCACCCCGTGCCGCGACCCACGACGACCTGCTGCTGCAGGAGGTTCGCGCGTTGCGGGACGAGGTGCGGGCACTCAAACAGCCTGTGTAGTAGCCAGGGATCCCGATCGGCGACGCCGCCGTACACCGATCGGGACCCCTGCAACCCCCGTGGTTACGGGGTGACCGGGACGTTCGTCAGGCCCTTCTTCGCACGGGACACCGTGTTCGAGGCGTGGACGACGTTCGGGCTGGCCTTGCACTTCGACGTCGACGACACGTACACCGCGTACTCGCCGACGTTGCCGAGATCGGACTTGTTGTTGCGCCACACGTTCCCGCAGCCGTTGGCGAACGACGGCGTCGTGCTCGGGTTGTGCGTCTCGTAGCCGTTCGCGAAGACTCCTGGCGAGGCGAAGGTGCCGGTGTTGTTCTCGATCCGGTAGTTGAAGCCCTTCACGTCGATCCACGAGTCGCCGGAGTTCGCGCCGCTGATGCCGGTGCCGTTGAACGTGTTCCCGCTGATCAGGCCGCTGTTCGTGCCTTCCTTGACGTCGATGTGCTCGGCGGAGACGTTCGGGCCGATCTTGTTGTTGAGCACCTGCACGCGGTCCGACCTGTCGACGCCGCCGGAGTTGCCGTGACACTTCCAGTTGGAGTTCGCGGACCCGATGTAGACGCCCTCGCCGTAGTCCTTCGTGACGACGCCGGCGTCGGTGATCGTCGAGTTCTTGATCACGCCGTCGGCGGAGGAGCGCCGGAAGTGCACGCCTTCCTCGTCGGTCTTGCGCACGGTCACGCCGTCGATCGTCACGTGGTGGGAGTTGTCGAGGATGATGCCCTTCTTGGACTCCGCGACGGTGATCCCCTTGATGTTCCAGTACGGCGCGTTGTACAGCCACAGGCCGTACCCCGAGTCCCAGCCCGCGGTCGGCACCGGGCAGGAGGGCGCCGTGCCGGACGGGCCGTCGTTGATCAGCACCGCGGACGACGGGCCGGTCAGGGTGATCGGGTTGCTCGACGTACCGGCCTTCTGCGTCACGAACGAGCCGCGGTAGGTGCCGGCCGCGAGCTGGATGGTGTCACCCGGCTTGGCGTTGGCGAGAGCGGACTTGAGCTGGTCCGAAGTGGACACGGGGATCGTGCCCTGCGCGGAGAGGTCCGCGGTCAGGCCGCCACCCGCTCCAGCCCCAGCCGGCTCAGCAGCGCCCGCGGCGAAGCCGGCGGGGATGTTCTTCAAGAAGAGCGACTTCGCGGCGTCGGTCTTGCTGTTGTCCACGCCGTGCCCGTTGAAGTAGTCGCGCTGCTCGTTCTTCGCCCAGTCCGCGATGGCCGTGCCGCCGACGTCGAGGTGCTTGTAGGCGGTGCCGTTCCAGCCGAACTGGTAGACCCGCTGCTTGTCCGGGTAGAACGGCTGGAACGCGCCCCCGGTGGACAGCTGCTTCGTCATGTCGTTGTGGAAGAACACGTTGCGCGGCCCGGAAGCACCCGACCACTTGACGGCCTTCTTGCCCGCGCCCCACCAGATCGGGAACCAGTTCGAGTCGTCGGGACCGCCGCCGCCCTCCTCACCGCAGTTGGCACGGCAGTTGCCGGAACGGTGCCCGTACGAGACCTTCACCGCGTTGTTCTCGAAGAGGTTGTTGCGTTCCCAGCCGCCGTGCAGGTTCAGGTCGGAGTCGAAGTCGTTGCCCACCACGACGTTGCCCGACGCGGACCACTGGAACGTGAAGTGCCGCAGGTTGCGCGAGGTGTTGCCGGCGTAGAGCGAGTCCCACACCCTCGAACCGCGGAAGTAACCGTTGCCGCCCTTGCCCTTGTTCCACGAGCCGTCGAGGTGGTTGTCGACGATCTGCAGGTTCTTGGCCTCCTCGGTGACGATCGGGTGCGACCCGGTCATCTCCGCGCGGATGCCCTTCACCCACGAGTTCGCGGCCCACTTGAAGACGATGCCGTGCATTTCGTCGGCGGGAGCCATGTTGCCGTAGTTGTTGACGGCCTCGGCGGGGTTGAGGTTCGGCATCGCCTGCGTGAAGCCGAAGTTCTCGAACCCGACGCCGAGGACCGGGTCCACCAGCGGCGACACCTTGGAGTCGTATGTCGCCCCGTCAATCGCCGGTGAACCGTCCGAGGTGGAGTTGACGGGGACGTCGAACTCCAGCGGTTTGTCGAGCGTGACCGTCGTGCCCGAGACCGAGGCGACGGTGAAGATCTGCTGGCGCATGTGCATGTTCAGCATCGGCCACTCAGTGCCCGTCGCGAACTGCTGCTCGTAGAACTTGACCGAGTTGGCGGCACGGACGTTCACGAACATGCCGGCCTTGATGGTGCTCGCGGACGCGACCTTGATGGTCCTGTCCCCGGCCTTGGCGGCCGCGGCCACCTTCGCGCCGGCCTTCCAGTGCACGTTGATCGTGCCCTCGAAGATGTCCTTGCGGTTCGCGGGAGCCGAGGCGTAGTCGCTGGCGTAGCTCGAGTGCACGCCGCGCGACTGGACCCGGAACAGGCCGCGACCCGGCCACAGCCAGCCGCCCTTGCCCTGCCCGTAGGTCATCCCGTCCTCGTCCCAGTCCGAGCCGTCGGGCGTGAGGGCGTCGTACCGGGTGTTGGCGTCGGGCCGGTAGACGACCTTCGTCGCGGTAGCCCCCGCACCCCTGATGATCAGGTAGTCCGCGTCCACGTGGACCTCGTGCGACACCTTCAGCTCACCGGCCGGCAGTGTGATGAGGCTGAGCTTCGAATAGCTCGCACTCGGGGAACACTGCGTCCGGATCGAGTCGATCGCCGCCTGCAGTCCGGCGGTGTCGTCGTCGGCGTCATTCGGGCGGACGTTGAACTGGGAGGCGAGTTCGGCAGATGTGATCTGACAACTCGCGCTGGGGTTGACGTCATTGTTTCCGGGCAGCACGCCATTGCCGCGATACCCCGCCTTCGACCAGTCGTACAGGCCGGAAATAGGGGAACGGCGATTGCCTGACGAGACGTCTAAGCCGGTGAGCGCGGGTGCGGCCGTCGAAGTCGTCACGGGTACGGCTAGTGAACCGATTAGGAGCAGAGATAGCAGGGGTATGGAGGTCGGCTTCATTGATAACCCTCGTTCAACAGGGCGGGGCTATTTCTTTGTAGTCGAAGGTTGCATATGTGTCAAACATTCACATTCTTGAATAACGTAATCCTGCAACGGTTTTCAATGACGGTTCTTCGCCTCTTCGGACGGTTCTCCGAGCAGCTCAGCGGGCTGAATCGTGTGAGCCGATTGGGTCGGTCGCGACTCGAGTGAGCGGCGGAACGCCGTGCGTCGAAGTACCGGGATTTTCTTCCGTGCGGCGTGGAATCCTGCCCGTTCTGTCATCCGGACGGACGCAGGGAACCCACGAAAGTGGGGGTACCGGTGAGGTAGCGCGGGTCGGCGAGCCCACCGCGACGCACCATTCGCCACACCCATTCGTGTCCGAACCAACCCTGAACGGCGGATCGCAGCCTGGGCCGACAGCTGCAAAGGTCGATTGCTGTTCGGCAGCGAGCGTTCCAACGAACAGGAGCACGACAGGTCATGGCGAGCCCCACTGTGAAGCCGGTTCTGCGCACCGACTACCAGCGTTCCGTCGCGGACTACTGGAACAAGGAGAAGGACCCGGTCAACATCAAGCTCGGTGAGGTCGACGGGCTGTACCACCACCACTACGGGCTCGGCGCGTACGACCCGGCCGTGCTGCAGCAGGGCGACGAGGCGATCATCGAGGAGATGCACCGGCTCGAGACCGCGCAGGCCGAGGTGCTGCTCGACGCGTTCGGCGACGTGCCGGTCGGCGGCCACCTGATGGACGGCGGCTCCGGCCGCGGCGGCACGAGCTTCATGGCCAACGCCCGGTTCGGCGCCCGCATCGACGGCGTCAGCATCTCCGAGCAGCAGGTCGCGTTCGCCAACAACCAGGCAGTCGAGCGCGATGTCGCCGACCAGGTCCGGTTCCACTTCAAGAACATGCTCGACACCGGCTTCGAGACCGGCTCGTTCAACGGCATCTGGACCAACGAGACCACGATGTACGTGGACCTCCAGCAGCTGTACGGCGAGTTCGCGCGGCTGATCGCGCCCGGCGGCCGGTACGTCTGCATCACCGGCTGCTACAACGACCTGACGGGTGGCCGTTCGCGCGCGGTCAGCCAGATCGACCAGCACTACATCTGCAACATCCACCCGCAGAGCGAGTACTTCAAGGCGTTGGTGGACAACGGTTTCGTGCCGACCAGTGTCATCGACCTGACGCCGGAGACCATCCCGTACTGGGAGCTGCGGGCACAGTCGTCGGTCGCGACCGGCGTCGAGGACCCGTTCCTGACCGCCTACAAGGAGGGGTCGTTCCGCTACCTGTTGATCGTGGCGGATCGCATCTGATGAAGGATCTCCTCACCGGGCCGTCCGGGCTGGGCACCTCCGCTGCCCGGCTCGGGCGGCCCGAGGCCGTCGCACTGCCACCGGAACCCGGCTATGCCGAACGCCCGTGGGGTGACGGCACAGCGCCACCTCTCTACGTGCCCGTGGTGGAGCGCGAGGACGACCTGCTGGCCGCCGCCGTCGACGAGCGGCTCGTCGCGTGGGCGGGTGACTGCGGTTTCGAGGAGCCGGAACGGTTCCTGGGCGGCAAGTTCGGCCGTCTCGCCGTGCTGACCCATGTGGACACCGACGACGTCGAGCAGCTGCTGATCGCGGCGAAACTCAACGCCGCGTGGTGGGCCGCCGACGACCTCTACGCCGACAGCACGGAGATGGGCGCTGTCCCGGCCGAGCTGCCGCCGCGCCTGGCACTGGCGATGGCCGCGATGGACCCGGTGGCACCCGCCGCCGAGTTCACCGTGCAGCTGGAAGAGGTGCTGGCGGCAGACCCTGTGCTCGTCGGGCTGCGGTCGGGCATCGCGCACCTGTCATCGCGTTCGACGGCCACTGTGGTGCAACGGGTCTGCTACTCGACGTTCGCGATGTTCGTGGCGTGGGGCGCCTACGCGGCGTGGCGGCACACCGGCAACTACCCGCCGGCGTGGCAGTATCTCGCGACGCGGCAGCACGACACGTTCTACACGTCGATGACGCTGATCGACGCGGTCGGCGGCTACGAGGTGCCCGCGCCGCTGTACTACGACCCGCGCGTGCGGCAGCTGCTCACGTCCGCGGGCACGGCGGCGGTGATGGTGAACGACCTGGTGTCGGTGGAGAAGGACGCCGCCGACGAGAACCCGGTGTGCAACATGGTGCTGCAGATCGCGGCGGACAGGGAGTGCTCGATCGCCGAGGCCACGGCGCGCACGGTCGAGCTGCACAACCAGCTGGTGCGCGACTTCGAGGCAGGGCACAAGGCGCTGCTGGCCGTGCCGTCGGTGGAGCTGCACCGGTTTCTGAAGGGCACCAAGGCCTGGATGGGTGGCGGCTTCGAATGGCACACCACCCACCCGCGCTACAAGTGACTCGGCGTGCGACGGGGCGGTCAGTCGGCCGCCCCGTCGTGCTCATCTCCGTCGTGGACGGTCCCGTGCCGCTGCGCAGGTTGCGCGCTCTGCACGTGCTGGGCAACCTCACCGCGGCCGGGCGAGCGGTGATCAGGGCGGACCCGGCGATTCCGGGGACGGTGAACGGCGCGTTCGTCGCCGAGTCCGATCTCGAGTGCACCCTCGCCGTCGTCGCCGATGTGGATCGTTAGTCCACAGTGGACAGATCGGTTCACTCTGATGTCGCAACGTTTCGACGCATGCCGTCGCAGCTCGCGGGGTATTCGTGGATCCCACTGGCCCTGCCGCTCACCCTGTGAGGAGTGGTTGCGATGACCCACGCGCGTCGTCTGGTCGACGTCCGCACCGGTGACGAGTTCGATCAACCGGTTCCCTACGGTCTGGTCTACCCGGTGTGCACAGCGGACGGTTCGGCACCTCCCAGTCAGCGCGGCAGGACGTGGGAGCACCTCACAGCGTGCGATCGCGAGCTGCGACCGGTTGTGTGATCCGTGTGAAGTCCTCCCACGCTGGGTATTCCCCGCGGTGGGTCGCCCGGCCGGGCGCCCGTGCGAAGGGAGCTCGACATGGACTTCGGACAAGGGCTGACCGACGCCTGGCGTGCGGTGGCGACGTTCGTGCCCAAGCTGGCCGCGTTCCTGCTGATCCTGGTGATCGGCTGGTTCGTCGCCAAGGCGGTGGCCAAGCTGGTCGACAAGGTGCTGGAGCGGGTCGGGTTCGACCGGCTCGTGGAGCGCGGCGGCATCAACCGGATGCTCTCGCGGAGCAAGTACGACGCCTCTGATCTGCTCGCGAAGCTCGTGTACTACGCGCTGCTGCTGATCACGCTGCAGATCGCGTTCGGCGTGTGGGGTCCGAACCCCGTCTCGGAGCTGTTGACCGGCATCGTGGCGTGGCTGCCCAAGGCCGCGGTGGCGATCATCATCGTCGTGGTGGCCGCGGCGATCGCCCGTGCTGTCAAGGACTTCATCGGCAGTGCGCTCGGAGGCTTGTCCTACGGCAACGTGCTGGCGAACATCGCGTCGGTGTTCATCTGGGCGTTGGGGATCATCGCCGCGTTGGACCAGATCGGTGTCGCCACGACGGTGACCACGCCGGTGCTGATCGCCGTGCTCGCGACGGTCGGCGGCATCCTCGTCGTGGGTGTGGGCGGTGGCCTCATCGGACCGATGCAGCAGCGGTGGGAAGGCTGGCTCGGCCGGGCGGAACGGGAGCTGCCGCAGGCGCAGGCTCAGGCCGAGGCGTACCAGCGCGGTCGTGAGGACGCCGTGCGCGCGCGTTCGGAGGCGGAGGCGGATCCCGTTCTCGACACGAGGCCGGACGTGCGCTGAGCCTCAGGCGAGCTCGTTCGACAGCGGCTTGAGGTCGTGCGTGTGAGCGAGCCGGCAGACCGCCATCAACCGGACGCCGAGCCACGACGTGGGTGACCACTCGGGCTCGGCGTCCAGCAGTCCACGCGCGTAGGAGGCGAGCAGGACGACGGCGGCCACCGTGCCGGCACCCTCCACACCGAACAGCAGGATGTCGCGCACCGCCGCGGCGTGTTGGTCGACCTCGGCCAGCAGCGCCGGCGTGACGGCCAGCGCCGTCCACCCGGCCGTCCCGATCCGGTCGGACAGCTCGGAGATCCATTGGCGCGCCTTGTGCTCACCTCGCATCCCGCCACGGTAGCGAAACCCGGTTTGAGATCGCCGGAGAGGGGTATTCGCGCGCGAGAGCGTCAAGCAGCCGGCGCACAGGACTCGGCTGTGGAGGCTCAAGATGACCGTCGACGACATCCCGGTGCGGTCGCGCGTGACCGCGTTGGAGAACCTGGACAACGTCGTGTGCACAACGCTCGCCAACGACGACGCCCGCGAGGGGCTGCCGGCGGCGCTGAAGGACTGCCCGGACGTGTCGCCCGAGGTCCGGGCCAGTGTGGAAGCGGCCTGCGAGCACTTCGGTTACGGCGAGCGGATGGAGGCGCGGACGTTGCTGACCGTCGCCCACCGCCTGCTTTCCCGTGTCAGGCGTCCGGTTCGCGGGTAGCCGTTCGGTGTGGAAATCGAGCAGAGAGCCTCCGAGTCGAGCTTGCTGGCGAGCTTCACCGACTACGCCGACGCGCAACGGCTCGTCGGCGAGGGTGTCCGGACCGTCGAGCAGGTGACCGGCCGCATGACGCGGGGCAGGGCCGCGGTGTCCGGTGCGGCAGGCGGTGCGTGGTTCGGTGTGCTGATCGGACTGTTGTTCGGTCTGTTCACGACCGGCGCCGCGTGGGTGTGGCTGCTGCTCGTCAGTTTGCTGATCCGCGCGTTCTGGGGAGGCGTGTTCGGGTTCGTGGCGCACTGGAGCACCCGCGGCCGGCGTGACTTCTCCAGTGTCATGACGTTGCAGGCGCGGGCTGCCCGGGCTGCGCGGTACGTGCTCTGATGCAGACGTTCTTGCCCTATGCGGACTTCACCGCCACCGCGCGGGTGCTGGACCGGAGCCGGCTCGGCAAGCAGCGGGTCGAGACGTTGCAGGTGCAGCGCGCGCTGGTGGTGCCGGGGCACGGGTGGCGGCACCACCCGGCGGTCAGGATGTGGTCCGGGTACGAGGAAGCCCTTGTGCGGTACGGGCTCGAGGTGTGTGCGGTGTGGCGGGCGGCGGGCTTCCTGGACACGTGCGAGGCGACTCTGCGGTCGGATCTGGCGCGGGCCAAGGACATCACGGTCGTGCGCACTCAGGACGAGCTGGCGGAGGCGGGCGCGTTGCCGTGCTGGCTGGGGGATCCGGAGGTGCACCGCAGTCACCAGTCGGCGTTGGTGCGCAAGGATCCCGAGCACTACCGCCGGTACTTTCCCGACGTTCCGGACGATCTGCCCTACGTGTGGCCGCCCACGCTCACGCGGACCGTGAACCCGTCCTCCTCGCGGCCCATGGACACGTAGTCGCACGTGCGGTGCAGGATCCACAGCCCGAGCCCTGCCGACCGGGTGGCCGTGGTGGGCATCAGGCCCGCGAGCGGGTCCGACGGGCCCGAGCCCTGGTCGGACACCGTCACGACCACGCGCGAGTCGTCGGCCCACAACCGGAACCGGACCGGCGCGACGCCGTGGCTGAGGCCGTTGGTGACGATCTCGCTGGCCGCGTACACGATGTCGTGCGCGCTGTCCTCGGTCAGAGTGGTGCCGGTGATCGCCGCGGACACCGCCTCTCGCACGGCCGCGGGAGTCGGATCCACGAGCGAGACGCGCGGCGCGCCCTGTTCGAGCGTGTCCGGGACAGGGCTGCTGAGCGGCAGGCCGGTGCCGAAGTCCGGGTTCGGCAGGTGCTCACCGGAGGCCGTCGCGAGGTACTCGTGGGTGCGCGCGACGTCCGCCAGCACCTCGGGCGGGGTGATCCTGGTGTCGTACGGGCACAGGCCCCACAGCGGGAACTCGGCGAACGCCTGGTTGACGGCGTTCTCGTAGCGGCCCCACCAGTCCCACCGCACGCCGACGCCGGGATGCGGGACGTCGCCGATCGTGCGGATCCGGGTGGCGCCCGCGTTGGCGAGCTTGCCGAAGATGTCGCGGTAGCCGGCGATCGCGTCGGCCGGCCTGGCGTACTGGTCGGCGCCCGGCAGGTAGGTGACCGCGTCGTCGTCGCCCACCGCGGCACGCAGCAGCGAGGTGTTCTTGTCCGCGCACGCGACCAGCGTCGGCTGGCCCTCGCGCAGGCCGCCCTCGACGAACGGCACGGCGATCGCCAGGAAGTCGTCGTCGGAACCGTAGAGCGCGGTCTCGTGGTAGAAGCCCGTCATCGGACGAACTCCACGCCGTCCAAGCCGAGGATCGACACCATGCGCGCGAGCGCGGACCTCTGCGACCTCAGCACGAGCGTGGCCCCGTTGGCGCGCGCGAAGTCGTGCAGCGCGATCAATCCGTGGTGGTCGATGAACGCGAGCCGGGTGGTGTCGACGTGCAGCACGCCGTCGCGCGGAGCGGTGTTCTCGAGCGCCAGCTCCAGCAGGTCGCGGCTCACCCAGTCGATCTCGCCGTCGAGCGCGATGCCGTCCGCCGTGGCGTGCAGCCGGAACGGCGCGCACCACGCGTTGTTGACGGGGTGCAGCGAGCTGAGCCGCACGATCGCCGGTTCGGGCAGCTCGCCGCGCTGGTAGGCGCACATCGCGGAGAACGGTTCCGCGGTCATGTACCTGTCGATCATGTGCTCGTAGCGGCAGAACGCGTCGAGCGCGTCCGGCGTGCGCACCAGGGTCGTCGCGTCCGCCGCGACCCGCAGTCCGGTGAAGCCCGCCTCGACCGCGGCCCTCGTCGCCGCCGCGTACACGCCGACCTGTGCCGCGGGCGTCACCGCGGTGCCGGAGGTGTACTGCGACTCCAGCGAGATGGCCTGCGCCCGGCCGTCCCGCAACGCCTCGACGAGCACCGGTTCGGCCTGCAGGTCTGCGGCGAGATCGGCGCCGCGCGCGACGTAGCAGGCGCGCTGCCCGAGCCGCAGTCCGTCGACGAGGAACTCCGCCGCCCGCGTGCGGAACTCGGCGAAGTCGTCGAAGGGCCAGCAGAGATGGTCGTTGGGGTGCATCCCGAGGACCACGTCGGTGACACCGGACGTGCGCATGGCGCCCGATTCTACGCTCGCCGCCGGTGGTCCGTTCGGGCGAACGTGGCCGCAGAACCGCGCAGGCACCCCGACTGCGCTACGGTCACACGGGGTTGAGCAGCCAGCCCGTGCGACGGTCGTGCCGTCCCGATGAGAGGTTGCCGCATGCCAACCGAGAACGTTGTTCTCCGCACCACGATCGAGAGCGTGGGCGGCGTGGTCGTCGTGCACGTGGCCGGCGAGGTGGATCGCGTGACGGCCGACGACCTGTCCGGCTGTCTGGCCGGTGCCCTCGGTTCGGCGCACCCGCCCGCACCCGTGGTGGTCGACCTGTCCGAGGTGAACTTCCTGGGCGCGTGCGGCATCGGGTTGCTGCTCGATCACCAGGACCGGTGTCTGAGCAGGGGAAGCGCGCTCGTGCTGGTGGCCAGGACGCCCGAGGTGCTGCGGCCGTTGCAGGTGCTGGAGCTGACGAGCGTCCTGGACGTGCGGCCGAGCTTGGTGGACGCGCTGGCGGTGCCAGGACTGGCGTGACCGCCGCACCGTCCACAACGGACTCGAAGGAGGGGTGCCCACGGACGGCCCCGCCTACGAGATGCTCGCCCACCTGCTGAGGGACAGCCACGTCGCCACCCTGGAGCGGCTGCCGGAGCTGGTCGAGCGGCGGGCCGCCGCCGCGGGGCTGTCGGAGATCCTGATCCTGCTCGCCGACCTGCGCGAGCAGAGGCTGACCGCGCTGCACCCGGTCGAGACCCGGACGTTCCGCGTCGACGCGAGCCTCGCCGGCCGGGCGTTCCGCGACGTCACGATGATCGCGACCGCGCGGGACGGCGCGCACCACTTCTGGATCCCGTTGCTGGACGGCACCGAACGCATCGGCGTGCTCGGGCTGGCCGCACCGGACCGCTCGGAGTCCACAGTGGACCGAATCGGCGCGCTGGCCTCGCTGGTCGCGTTGATGGTGGTGAGCAAACGCCCGCACAGCGACACCTACCAGCAGCTCGTGCGCACCGAGCCGATGGCCGTGGCCGCCGAGGTGGTCTGGCCGCTGATGCCACCGCTCACCTTCGCCACGGACGACCTGGTGCTCACCGCGGTGCTGGAGCCCGCGTACGACATCGGGGGCGACGCGGTCGACTACGCGATCGCGGGCGACGTAGTGCACCTGTCGATCTTCGACGCGATGGGCCACGACCAGTCGGCGGGCCTGACCGTCGCGCTGGCCACGGGAGCGTGCCGCAGCTACCGCCGCCGAGGCGCGAACCTGGTCGAGACCAGCATCGCGGTCGACGAGGTGATCGGGGAGCAGTTCGGCGGCCTGAGGTTCGCCACCGGGGTGCTCGCCGAGCTCGACCACCGCACCGGCCGGTTGAGCTGGGTCAACCGCGGCCACCCGCCCCCGCTGCTGATCCGCCAGGGTCGTTGGGTGCGTGAGCTGCGTTGCCACCCGGCGCCCCCGATGGGGTTCCAGCTGCCGGCGGCACCGGTGCTGTGTCACGAGCACCTCGAACCGGGCGACCGCCTGCTCTTCTACACCGACGGCATCGTCGAGGCCCGCGACCCGCGCGGCCGGCAGTTCGGCCTGCGCAGGTTCGCGGACTTCGTGATCCGCCGCGAGGCCGACGGCTGCCCTGCGCCCGAGACGTTGCGGCGCTTGATGAGGACCGTGCTCGACCACCAGAACGGGCGGCTGCAGGACGACGCCACCGCGTTGCTCGTGGAGTGGCAGCACGACCGCGAGAAGTCGTTGCTCGTGCAGGCTCCCTAGAGCATCGGCGGCATCAGGCGGTAGCTCTCGGCGTAGTAGTCACCGGTGCGCCGCCGGTAGTCCTCGTGGTTGTCCGGGTCGTACTCCGGCGCGTTCTTGATCTGGTCCTTGGTGCGGTCGACGTGGACCTTCCGCTCCTCGTGGTCGACCCGCCGCACGACACCCACGGGCAGCACCACGATGCGCCCGAAGATCCACGGTCCGGTGGAGATCATCAGGCAGTCGTTCGGCACCTTGGCGTTGTCGTCGTCGACCTTGCCGATGCTGCCGTCGGTCGCCTCGACCTCGTACCCGATCAGGCCGGTGTCAGGACGTCGCGCGAGCTCGGCTTCGTCCGGCTCGGGACGGTCGGCCCACGACGGGTCGCGCCACACCCACGGGACGAACGGGACTGGTTGCATCTCGGCCTCCCTGTTGTCTCGAGACCGGGGTACCCCGCTAGAGGAGGGTGAGGAACCTCTTCATCATGTCGATCTGCGCGGTGCGGGACTTCTCGATCCGTCCCGCGAGGTCTTTCACCTCCTTGTGCGCACCACTCCCGGACTCCCACCGCGCCAGCTGCACCGCGTCGTCCTGGTGCGCGATCATCACGTTGAGCAGCCGCTGGTCGAACTCCTTGCCGTGCAACGACCGCAGTCGCTCGATCTCCTCGGGTTTGGTGCGCCGCATGCCGCCGTGGCCCGCGTGCGAGTCCGGCGGGGCGGTCGGCGGCGAGCCCCACGTGCTGAGCCAGCCCTTCATCGTGCCCACCTCGGACGCCTGGGTGGACTCGATGGCCGCCGCGAGCATCCGCAGATCGCCGGACTGGGCACGATCCGCGGCCAGCGCCACCATCGCCACGCCCTGCTCGTGATGCGGGATCATCATCTGCAGGAACATCACGTCCAGCGGATCGCCGCGCAACGTGGCGCCCGGCTGCTCGGCAGCGCAACCGGACACCACGAACGCGAGCAACAGCAACAGGATCCGCATCAGAGGCGTTTCCAGAGGGCCGGCGTGTTCGGCGGTTCCCACCCGGCGATGGCGGTGTGCGCGAGCTGGCACTCGTAGCCGACGCCGTTGTAGGTCACGCGGTTGCCGACCTGGTACGTCGTGCCCGCCGCCCACGTGCCGCTGGGAGGCGGTGAGGTGGTCGTGGTGGTGGGCGGAGGAGTGGTCGTGGTCGTCGTCGGGGGCGGGTTGGTGCCGCCGCTGAAGTCGACGTCCGAGCACGTGTAGAACGCCTCGGCGCTGCCGACGACCCGTTGCCAGATCGAGTAGATGAGGTGGCGGCCGGAGCGCGGCGGGATGTTCAGCGTCCAGCTCGTGAACGTCGACGGGTTCTGGTTGTTGAACGTCTGCAGGTGCACCAGGTCCGACCAGCGCAGCGGCTGCGTCGGGTTCCAGCCGTCCCTGGTGATGTAGAACTCGAAGTTGCTGTTCGAGTGCGGTGCGGACGCGTGGTAGGTCACCGTCAGCGACCCGGCGGAGATCCGCTTGGCCGGCCAGTCGGCGCGTTGCAGGTCGAGGCCGCGGTACTTGTCGCGGCCCGCGCTGCACAGCTTGCCGTCCGGGATCTTCTGGCGGTGCTGGCCGCCGGCGTCGAGCAGCGACACCTCGTTCCAGTCGTAGAACGCCTGCGTGCCACCGGCCGCGACGGCCGCCTTGCACGCGTCGGACTTCGGGTTCTCCGGGCCTTCCTGCTTGCACGTGTAGACGCGGCTGGCCGGGTCGGACATCGTGCCGTGGGCGCTGGCGGTCATCACCGGTACGAGCAGTGCGACGGCCAGAGCGGTGGTGGCGGTGAGACTCGCCAGAGCGAGCCGATTCCGTGCCTTCATTGCTCCTCCTGGCAGGCGGAGGTAGCGAACACGAGAAGTGCTCGCTTGGCGGGATCGGCGGCCCGGTTCACGAGTGTAAACAATTGGTTGGACCATTTCGTCCGCCAACCGACGGAATCGGTCCGACCGTCGGACGCCCGCGGCGCGCTCCCGATCATTAGGCTTCGACCCATGTCCGCCCCCAGACCTGACGACGCGCACTCGATCGAGGAGCTGATCGCCCAGCTGCGCGTTTTGAAGGTGTGGGCGGGCAACCCTTCGTTGCGGACGATGGAGAAGCTGTCCGGGCTCGCCCGCAGCACGCTCGCGGACGCTTTGAGTCCACGCAGGAAGACCGTGCCGGCGCTGGAGGTGTTCCGCGGGCTGCTGCGGGCGTTCAGCGTGCCGGACGACGAGGCCGCGCCGTGGCTCACCGCGTGGCGCCGGGTGCAGGCGGAACCGGCTCGCGTCCAGGCCGTCGTGCCACGTCAGCTGCCCGCCGTGGTGCCGGGCTTCACCGGGCGCGCGAAGGCGTTCAAGGAGCTGACCGCGCTGCTCGACGGCGGCAGCAGGCTCGCGGTGGTGTGCGGGATTCCCGGAGTGGGCAAGACCGCGCTGACGGTGCAGTGGGCGCACCAGGTGGCGGCGAGGTTCCCGGACGGACAGGTCTACCTGGACCTGCGCGGCTACTCGTCGGGTCCGCCGGTCACCCCGGACCAGGCGCTGGCGCTCGCGATCCGGGCGTTCGGCGTGCCCGGTGAGGACATCCCGCTGCAGCAGGACGCGATGATCGGCATGTACCGGTCGATGACGTCCGAGAAGCGCGTGCTGGTGATGGTGGACAACGCGCCCAGCGCCGCACACGTCCGTCCACTCGTGCCGGGCGGGCCGGGCTGCATGACCGTCGTGACGAGCCGTGACCGCCTGGCCGGACTCGTCGCGCGTGATGGCGCGTACCGGCTGGAGCTCGGCGTGCTGACCCCCGAGGAAGCTCCGGCCGTGGTGATCGGCGTGCTGGGGGCCGAACGGGTGCTGCGCGAGGAGGACGCGGTCGACGAGCTGGTCCGGCTGTGCGGGTACCTGCCGCTGGCGTTGCGGATCACGGCCGCGAACCTCGCCGATCGTCCACATCAGACGATCGCGGAGCTGATGGCCGAGCTGACCGCGGGCGACCGGCTCACCGCGCTGGAGATCGAGGGTGACGCCGACGCGGCGGTGCGCACGACGTTCGACCACTCCTACGCGGCGCTGGACCCGGTGGCGCGGATGTTGTTCCGCCGCATGGGTGTGGCGCCAGGACCGGAGCTGCCCGCCCGTGCCGCGGCGGCGTTGCTCGATCAGCCGGACGCGTCGGTGGCCCTGCGCACGCTGGTCGCCGCGCACCTGGTCGAGGTCAGGTCGGCCGGCCGCCATGGACTGCACGACCTGCTGCGGCTCTACGCCCGTGAGCGTTACGCGGCAGAGGAAAGCGCTGATTCCTCGATCTCCCGGCTGCACGCGCAGTACCTGGAGATGGCGGTCGCTGCGGCACGCGCGGTGCGTCCGGACTTCTCGGTGCTCGCTTCGGTCAGTCCACAGCACACGTTCTCGAACGCCACCGAGGCGTTGCAGTGGTTCGACACCGAACGCGCGACGTTGGTGTCGATGATCGAGCAGGCGGGCGCGCCGATGGCGTGGCTGCTGACCGATGCGTTGCGCGGTTGCTACTGGCTGCGCCGCCACACCGCGGAATGGCTGGCCGTCGCACGAGTGGGCCTGGATGCGGCCGATGGCGACCCTTCGGCGTCCGCCGCGATGCACCTGTCGCTCGGCACCGCGCACTGGGGAGCGGGCGACCACCGTGCCGCCGCCACGCACTTCTCCCAGGCCGTCGAGTTCAGCCGGGTGGCGGGGGACCGGTTCCGCGAGTTCAGCACGCTCGGCAACCTCGGCGGCGTCTACGCGGAGCTGGGGCAGCTGGAGGAGGCGGCCGACTGCTTCCGCCGCGAGCTCGCCTACTACACCGAGGTCGGCGACACGGCCCGGCGCGCGCGTTCGCTCGGCAACCTCGGCCTCACCGAGATGCGCCTCGGACGGCTCGTCGACGCTGCCGCGAACCTGGAGCTGGCCGTCGAGCTGCGCGAGGAGATCGGCGAGACCCGGTCCGCGGCGAACTCGCTCGGCGCGCTCGGCGTCGTGCACCGCTACCTCGGCGACCTCGGCCAGGCCGCGCACTTCCTCGAACGAGCGCGGCAGCTCAACCACGACCACGAGGACCGGGTCAGCGAGGCGGCCGCGCTGGACGACCTCGCCCGCGTCCACCGCGACGCCGGACGTCTCGACGAGGCGCTGCGGTGCGCGGAGGAGGCGCTCTCCCTCGCCAAGGGTTCCGGCCGGGTGGAGATCGACGCTGCGATCACGGTGGCGGCGGTGCGCGGCCGGCGTGAGGACCTGCGCCGCGCGTGGCGGATGGCGGTCGCGATCGGGTACGGGCCGGGTGTGGCGGACGCGCTGGTCGAGCTGGCGTGGCTGGACCTCGCCGCCGGGGACGCTCTGGCGGCAGTGAGCGACGCGACACAAGCGCACGAACGTGCGTCCGCCACCGGCCAGAGCATCCTCGCGGGCCTCGCGCTCGTTGCTCTGACCAGGGCGCATGAGGCAGCTGGGGATGCCGGTGCGGCTTCGGAGGTGCGGTTGAAGGCGTCTGAGGTGCTGGAAGGTGCCGGGTACCGGGGTGTCCGGGATCGTCCGAACAGCTTGTGAGCGGCCACGGGGATTGATAAATCCGTGGTCGAAGGGGGAATCATGAGAAAACTGATGACGTCGGCCGCTGCCTTCCTGGCCCTGGGCGCGCTCGTGACGCCGGCCGCTCACGCCAGCGAGATACCTGTGTACGACCCTGGCTCGACGACCGGCAGCAAGTTCGTCTTCGTGCCGTCGACGGCCGGTGGCGAAGGGGTGTCTTCCGGCAAGTTCGTCGAGTACACCGTGTCTCTCGACGGCACCCGTACGCGCGTCAAGGACCTCGCGGACGACGGCCTCGACGTGCACTTGTGGGTGCAGTACGGCAAGACGAACGAATACACGCACAAGGAGATGATCGCGACCGCGTCGGGCCTGAACGCGACCACGTTCACCGCTTGGTACTCGCCCGCCGACATGTACGTGAACTTCTTCGCGGCGCGCGTGTGTGTCGGCCCCGGTGAGGACCGCTGCTCCCACTGGATCGGCTGATCATGAGGAAAATGGCCCTGTCGGTGGCCGCGGCCCTGCTTCTCGGGCTGTGCGCCGAGTCGACCGCCCACGCGCGCCGGTGCAGCGGTGACCCTGTGTACGACCCCGGTTCGAACGGTCCGTGCTACTTCGCGGTCACGCCTTTCCTGCCCGGTGGCGAGGCGACGGTGAAGGGCAAGTGGTTCGAGCGGATGCCGTTCATCGATCCGCAGCTGTCCTATCTCAAGGACACCGCGGACGACGGCCTCGACGCCTACCTGTGGGTTCGCTACACCGATGGCACCGAGACGAACGAGAAGTGGCTCGCCCGTGCCTCTGGCCCCGGTGCGACGGTGGAGGTCCGCTGGCCCTTCGCCCCGATGATCGACTCGTTCTCGACGCGGATCTGCCTCGGACCGAACACGGCGACGTGCTCCGACTGGAGGACGTGACCGCGCTGTCCGGATCTGTCCGGGCTCGTCCGAACGTCTTCCCCGGTCGTCGGCTCCGGACGACGCTCTGTGCATGACTTCAGCACTGTCTCGCACCGTGATGCTGCCTCGCAGCAGCTGACCTTCCGATGAGTTTCGACAGTCCGCCCGGTCCATCCTCTTAGTGGTGTTCGAGAGGAGTGGGCCGGGTGGACCTGCGCTCCGTGCAGCCTGTCGCTGGCCGCGCTTCCCTGACCTCGACCATGTGCGGGTGTGTCCTCTTGCGACAACACTGGGGACCATGACGAGCGACCCAACCGTGGAGGCGTTCATCGCCGCCGTGAACGCGGGCGACAAGGCCGCGTTCTTCGACCTGCTCACGCCGGACGCGACCATGTCCGACGACGGCACCGACCGGGACCTCCGCGCGTGGACGGCCAAGGAGATCTTCGACGACAACGGCCACATGGTGGTCGAATCGTCCTCCGACGGCGGAAAGTCCCTGATCATCCGGTACCGCAACGACACCTGGGGGGAGATGCGCACCTTCTGGCGTTTCGTCGTAGAGTCCGGGAAGGTGAGCCGCTTCGAGACGGGACAGGCGTAGATGACCGACGAATCCGTGCTGGGCCGCATCCACGAGCTGGTCGACGAGGAGCACAAGCTGCGCGAACGCGTGGTGGCGGGCGAGATCTCGTCAGCTGAGGAACACGACAGGCTGCGCGCCCTGGAAGAAGCTCTCGACCAGTGCTGGGACCTGCTGCGCCGGCGTCGCGCCGCACGGTCGCAGGGCGAGTCCGCGGACGACGTGTCCGCGCGCTCCGTCGGCGAGGTCGAGGGCTACCTGCAGTAGACCTGCAGCAGACCGCCCCACCCTTCCACGGCCACGACTGGGAAATCGCCCAGTCGTGGCCGTGTTCTTTTGCCCGCCTGCGGAAACGTCGTCGTTGAGCGGGTTTCGTTGTGAGCCGGACCCCTTGCTCCTAGGGGGCGCTTAGGGGGCTCGAGGGCCGGGTTTCCCGGCCAGGCTTGGACGCGCCGATCGAGTTTCTCTGCGAGGTGTGCGTCCATGCTCAGTGCTGAGCTGATCCGGCCGTTGCCCGACCTGCTCAGGGCGCACGCCGCCCATTTCGGTGCCAAGGTCGCCTTCTCCGACCCTTGGCGCTCGGTTTCGTACTTCGACCTGGAGCTCCGGACCCGTCGCCTGGGCGGGCACCTGAGCGGACTCGTTCCTCGCGGTGGGCGGGTGGCGATCCTGCTCTCGAACCGGGTCGAGGTGATCGAGAGCTACCTGTCCGTGACGCGGGCCAGTGCGGTCGGGGTGCCGCTGAACCCCGGTTGTTCGGATGCCGAGCTCGCGCACTTCCTGTCGGACAGCGGCGCTGCCGTCGTGATCACCGACTCGTCGCACGCGGATCGGTTGCGGCGCTTCGACGTGCGGGTGATCGTCGTCGGCCCCGAGTTCGACGCGCTGGCTGCTTCTGCGCCGGCTGTTCCGGCTCGTGACGACCTGGGCTTGGACGAGGACGCGTGGATGCTCTACACGTCCGGGACGACCGGCAGTCCGAAGGGCGTGATCTCTAGCCAACGCAGCTGCCTGTGGTCGGTGGCTGCTTGTTACGCGCCGATCTTCGGACTGTCCTCTTCGGACGTTGTCCTGTGGCCCGCGCCTTTGTTCCACAGCCTGGCGCACGTCCTGTGCGTGCTGGGTGTGACGGCGGTCGGTGCCACCGCGCGCATCCAGAACGGGTTCTCCGCTGCTGACGTGCTTTCGGCGTTGCGTTCGGAGATCACGTTCCTGGTGGGCGTTCCGGCGATGTACCACCAGCTCGTCCGTGCCTCTTCCGATGTTTCGGCGCCTTCGCTGCGGGTCTGCTTGACCGCTGGGTCGGTCTGCTCGGCTTCTCTGCGTGCTTCTTTCGAGGAGGCGTTCGGTGTTCCGCTGCTGGACGGCTACGGGAGCACCGAGACGTGCGGCTTGATCTCGTGCGGTCTGCCGGTGCCGGGTGTGAGCGTGCGGATCGTGGATCCGGCGGGGGCCGACGTTCCTCCTGGTGCCGAGGGTGAGGTGTGGGTGAGCGGCCCGAACGTCGTCGCCTCGGTGCTGCGTGACGGCTGGTACCACACCGGTGACCTGGGACGCCGCGACCTGGTCGGTCGCCTCACGATCACCGGCCGGGCCAAGGAGCTCATCATCCGCGGTGGCGAGAACATCCACCCCGCCGAGATCGAGCGCGTTCTGCTCGAACTGCCAGGTGTGTCGGATGCCGCGGTGACCGGCAGGCCCGACGACGAGCTGGGTGAGGTGCCGGTCGCGTACTTGGTGGGCGATTCGCTCGATCCCGCTTTGATTCTGGACTCCTGCCGGTCTTTGTTGGCCGCTACTTCGGTTCCCGAGGCGCTGTACTCGGTCGACGCCATTCCGCGCACGTCGTCCGGCAAGATCGCGCGGCACCGGCTCGTGGGTTCCGGCGGTCGGCTGCTGGTGTCCGGAAGGCCGCTCTACGGCGTCGAGTGGGTTCCGGTGGATGCCTCCGGTGCGTCGTTTGATTTGACTGTTGTCCACTGTGGACCTTCGGTTCCCGGGCTGGTGGACGAGTGGCTCGCTTCGGATCCCGCGCCGTCCGAGCGGTTCGTGATCGTGACTCGTCGTGCCCTGGCGGTGAACGACACCGAGGGCGTTCCTGACTTGGAGCACGCCTACGTGTGGGGCCTGGCCCGTCCGCACCGCGTCGTTCTGGTCGACGTTGATGACACGGTCGATGTGGCTGCTGTGGTCGCCTCTGGTGAATGCAGGTTGGCGGTGCGGGACGGTGTGGTTCTCGCGCCCCGCCTGACCCGGTTGCCCGCCCTGACCGCTGCGGATTCGGTCGAGGTTTTCGGTTCTGTCGACGTGCCCGGACACGTTCGCACGGAGTCGTTGTCCGGTCCGGCTCCTCTGGTCCTGTGCTGGCCTCCTGACCGTCCTGATCTCGGCGCCTACTACGACGCGGCCGCGCGCCACCGCCGTTCACAGGGGTTGCCCGCTGTGTCCGTGCCCTGGTCCGAGGGGCTGCTCGTGGAGGTGGTCGCGACCAGCTCTCACGCCTGCGTTCGGCTGGAAGCGCCTGTCGCCGAGCCTTCCTCCTTCGGGTCCTCTGCTCTGCGCGACCGGCTGACCGTGCTGTCCTCGGTGGACCGTGATCTCGCACTGCTGGACGTGGTTCGCGCGGCCGCTGCCCGTGTCTGCGGTGTTGCGGTCGCCGCTGACGTTCCGTTCCGCGAGCTCGGCCTGACCTCGATCACCGCCGTCTCGCTGCGCAACGACCTGGTCGCTGTCACGGGCCTGCCGTTGGCCGTGACGTCGGCTTTCGACCATCCGACCTGCCGCGCTCTCGCCGCTCACCTGCGCGACCTGCTGTTCGGGGCTCGTCCGGTCGTCGTTGCCGCACAGTCCACTTCGGACGAACCGATCGCCTTGGTCGGTATGGCGTGCCGGTATCCAGGCGGTGTGCGTTCGCCGGAAGACTTGTGGCGCCTGGTGATCGACGAGATCGACGCGATCGGTGACTTCCCGTCGGACCGCGGCTGGGATCCCGACCTGTACTCACCGGACCCCGACCGCCCTGGCAAGTCTTCGACGCGTCGTGGCGGCTTCCTGCACGACGCGGGGGAGTTCGACGCGGAGTTCTTCGGCATCTCGCCCCGCGAAGCCCTGGCCATGGACCCGCAGCAACGTCTGCTGCTGGAAGTCTCGTGGGAGGCTTTCGAACGGGCGGGCCTGAACCCGCGAACGTGCCGCGACACCGGCGTCTTCGCGGGCGTCATGTACCACGACTACGCCACCGGAGCCCGAGCTCCTCGGGACGTCGAGGGCCACCTCGGCATCGGCACCGCGGGCAGCGTCGTCTCGGGCCGCGTCGCCTACCTCTTCGGCTTCGAGGGCCCGGCGGTCTCCGTCGACACCGCCTGCTCTTCCTCTTTGGTGGCAATGCATCTGGCTGCACAGTCGCTGCGAGCCGGCGAGTGCTCGTTGGCTTTGGCCGGCGGTGTTGCCGTGATGGCGACTCCGGCGACGTTCATCGAGTTCAGCCGCCAGCGCGGTCTCGCCGCGGATGGCCGCTGCAAGGCCTTTTCGTCTTCGGCTGACGGCACGGGCTGGTCCGAGGGTGTGGGCGTGCTCGTGCTTGAACGCCTCTCTGACGCTCGACGCAACGGCCATTCCGTCTTGGCGGTGTTGCGTGGTTCCGCAGTCAACTCCGACGGCGCTTCCAACGGCCTCACCGCGCCTCACGGGCCTTCGCAGCAACGCGTGATCCGTTCCGCTCTGGCCTCGGCGGGACTGTCTGCCGGCGACGTCGACCTGATCGAGGCGCACGGCACCGGAACCGTCCTGGGCGACCCGATTGAGGCCTCAGCGCTGCTCGCGGCCTACGGCCAGGATCGTGTTTCGCCTGCCTGGCTGGGCTCGTTGAAGTCGAACATCGGGCATTCGCAGGCGGCGGCGGGTGTCGGCGGCGTGATCAAAGCTGTCCAGGCGATGCGGTACGGCCTGATGCCGCGCACTCTGCACGTCTCCACCCCGACCCCGCACGTCGACTGGTCTTCGGGTGCCGTCTCGCTGCTGACGTCGTCCCGTCCGTGGCCTTCTCTCGATCGCCCACGCCGCGCCGCCGTGTCGTCTTTCGGCGTGTCCGGCACGAACGCGCACGTGATCTTGGAGGCCGCGGACGAACCAGAACTGTCAGACCTGCCTGAGATGATTGGGATGGGGGGTGGCTCCCCCCAGGGGGCCTGCCAACCGGTATCGATCCAGGCCGCGCCGTGGCTCGTGTCGGCCAAGTCCGAGCCAGCCCTGCGAGCCCAGATCGAGCGGCTGGAAGCGTCCGCCAAGGAGCACGACCCCGCCGACGTCGCCGCCACCCTCGCGACCCGCGCGGCCTTCCCCCACCGCGCGGTCCTCCGCGACGACACCGAGATCGCGACCGGCACCGCCACCGAAGACCCCCGTGTCGTGTTCGTCTTCCCCGGCCAAGGCTCGCAATGGCCGGGCATGGGCGAGCAGCTCCTCCACCAAGAACCAGCCTTCGCCCACCGCATGCGCGAGTGCGCGGAAGCCCTCGGCGAATTCGTCGACTGGGACCTGTTCGACGTCCTCTCCGACAGCAAGGCGCTGGAACGCGTCGACGTCGTCCAACCCGTCCTCTGGGCGGTGATGGTCTCGCTGGCCCACCTCTGGCAACACCACGGGGTCGAGCCGGCAGCCGTCGTCGGCCACTCCCAAGGCGAGATCGCCGCGGCAGTCGTCGCGAACGCACTCGACCTGAACGACGGCGCGCGCGTGGTCGCGTTGCGCGCCAAGCTGATCGCCACGAAGCTCGCCGGCAAGGGCGGCATGCGAGTCGTCACCGCCCTGCCCGAACACCTGGACCCGCGGCTGTCGGTGGCGGCGATCAACGGCCCCGAGTCGTTCGTCCTCTCCGGCCCTGACGACGCTCTCGCCACCCTCGAGGGCAAGCGGATCCCGGTCGACTACGCCTCCCACTCGGCCCAGGTCGAGGAACTGCGCCAAGATCTGCTCACCGCGCTCGCCGACATCACGCCCCGCACGCCGGCCGTCCCGTTCCACTCGACGTGTGGCGGCGGCCCGCTCGACGCCGAGTACTGGTACCGCAACCTCCGCGAAACCGTGCGCTACGACCCGGTGGTCCGCGACCTGACCGGCATCCTGTTGGAGGTCAGCCCGCACCCGGTGCTCCTGACCGGCTACGGCACGCTCCGCCGCGACGACGGCGCCCAAGACCGCTTCCACACGTCGGCCGGTCAGCTGTGGGTCCGCGGCGTCCCGGTCGACTGGCACTTCGAAGGCAGCCACGTCGATCTCCCCACCTATGCCTTCCAACGCCGGCGTTACTGGCTCGAGTCGACGTCCGAACCTGAAGGCCACCCGCTCCTCGGCAGGCCCGTCGACCTGGCCGACGCGGGCACCGTGTTCACGACCCGGCTTTCTCTCCGCACCCACCCGTGGCTTGCCGACCACGCGGTGAACGGCACAGTCCTGCTGCCCGGCACGGCGTTCGTCGAGATGGCCGTCGCCGCCGGCGACCACGTGGACGAGGTCGTCATCGAAGCGCCGCTGGTTCTCCCGGAACGCGGCGACGTCGAAGTCCAGACCGTCGTCGCCCCGGACGGCACGATCACCGTGCACAGCCGCACCGGTGACCAATGGCGCCGCCACGCGACCGGCAAGCTCACCACGACGACCACGGAATCCTTCGACCTCACCGAATGGCCACCGAACGCCACCGCACTCGACCTGACCGGCGCTTACGACACCCTGGCTGAGCGCGGCTACGAATACGGTCCCGCGTTCCAATGCCTCCAAGCACTGTGGCGCCGCGGCGACGAACTCTTCGCCGAGGTGCACTTGCAGGACCAGTCGGACTTCACCCTGCACCCCGCGCTACTCGACGCCGCTCTGCACCCGATCGCGATCGCGGGCTGGGGAGAAACCGAACCGGGCCAAGCACTTCTACCGTTCTCGTGGAACGGCGTAGAGGTGTTCGCAACGGGCGCGACGACCTTGCGCGTCAGGCTGATCCGCACCACGGACGGCGTCGCGATCCGGCTCGCCGACGGCTCCGGACTACCGGTCGCCGCGGTGAAATCCTTGGCACTGCGCGCAATTCCGCTGACCGACCTCGCCCCGGCCGCCGCGGTCTCGCTGTACCGGGTGGGCTGGACGCCGATCGCGTTGCCTGACAGCACCGAACTCCCGGACGACGTCGTCGTGGTGCAGCCGGAGAACGTCCACCAAGCCCTGAAACAACTCCAGCAATGGAGCGACTCCAAGCTGGTCGTCCACACCCGCGGTGCCGTCGACGGAACCGACCTGGACGGTGCTGCGGTGTGGGGCCTGGTGCGCTCGGCGCAGTCCGAGCATCCCGGTCGCATCATCCTCGTGGACGCCGACGACACGGTGCTCCCGGCGGCGATCGCATCCGGCGAGCCACAGCTGACGGTGCGCGACGGCCAGGCCTACGTCCCCAGGCTGCAGCGCGCACCGTCCACTTCGGACGCTCTGCCACTCGGCGACACAGTGCTGATCACCGGTGGCACCGGCACTCTCGGCGGCCTGCTCGCGAAGCACCTCGTCACCACGCACGGCGTCCGGAACCTCGTGCTGACCAGCAGGCGCGGCGACGCCCCGGCACTGGAAGCCGAACTCAAAGCTCTCGGCGCCGACGTCACCATCGCCGCCTGCGACGCCGCCGACCGCTCGTCGCTCGCAACCCTGCTTCACCAGATCAACGGCTTGTCGGCCGTAGTGCACGCCGCCGGTGTCTTGGACGACGGCGTGATCACCTCGCTGACGCCTGAACGCCTCGACACCGTGCTGCGCCCCAAGGCCACCGGCGCCCTGAACCTGCACGAGCTGGTGCCGTCCGTGCCGCTGATCCTGTTCTCCTCGGTCGCCGGCGTGTTCGGCGCTGCGGGCCAGGCCAACTACGCCGCCGCCAACGCCTTCCTCGACGCCCTCGCCCAGCACCGCCACACCCACGGCCTGCCCACGGTCTCCATCGCGTGGGGCCTGTGGTCCCGCACCAGCGCCCTGACCGCTGGGGTGACTTCCCGCGTCCGCGACAACACCATCGCGATGTCCGACGAAACCGGCCTCGCCCTGTTCGACGCGGCGTTGCGTTCCGGGGAGGCCGCCTCCGTCGCCGCTGTATTGGATCTCCGCGCGACCGGCGCTGTGCCACCGTTGCTGCGCGGCCTGATCCGCACGCGCCGAACCGCCGACGACACCACGAAAGGACTTCCCGAACGCCTGCAAGCACTTCCCGCGGACGAGCAGCACCGCCTCCTGCTGGACCTGGTGCGCACCAACACAGCCGCCGTCCTGGGCCACACCCCGCACTCCATCGAGCCCACGCGCGCGTTCTCCGAGCTCGGCTTCGACTCGCTGACCGCCGTGGAACTCCGCAACCGACTGGCGGCCGCCACCGACGTCCGCCTGCCCGCCACCCTCGTCTTCGACCATCCGACCCCAGATGCCCTGGCCTCACAACTGGGTGTCGAACTCGCTGGCACGCGACCCGTTTCCGTTGCCACTACGCGTGTTTCATCCGACGAGCCGATCGCGTTGATCAGCATGGCCTGCCGCTACCCAGGCGGCGTTCGTTCGCCGGAAGACCTGTGGCAGCTGGTGGCGAACGAGGTCGACGCGATCGGAGACTTCCCGTCGGACCGCGGCTGGTCCGGCGACCTGTACTCGCCGGACCCCGACCACCCTGGAAAGTCGTCAACGCGTCGTGGCGGCTTCCTCTACGACGCCGGTGAGTTCGACGCGGAGTTCTTCGGCCTCTCACCACGCGAGGCGCTCGCGATGGACCCGCAGCAACGCCTGTTGCTCGAAGTCTCCTGGGAGGCGCTGGAACGCGCGCGGCTGGACCCGTCTTCGTTGCGCGGCAGCCAAACCGGCGTGTTCACCGGTGTCATGTACCACGACTACGCCTCCCGTCTGGACGAGATTCCGGAGGACGTGGAGGCCTACCTGGGCCTCGGCACCGCGGGCAGCGTCGCGTCGGGCCGTGTCGCCTACGCGCTGGGCTTCGAAGGCCCCGCCGTCACCGTCGACACCGCCTGCTCCTCCTCTTTGGTCGCGCTCCATTGGGCAGCGCAGTCGTTGCGCTCGGGTGAATGCTCCCTGGCTTTGGCCGGCGGCGTTGCCGTGATGGCGACTCCGGCGACGTTCATCGAGTTCAGCCGCCAGCGCGGACTCTCGCCTGACGGCCGCTGCAAGGCGTTTGCTGCTTCCGCGGACGGCACGGGCTGGTCCGAGGGCGTGGGCGTCCTGCTGCTGGAGCGCCTCTCCGACGCTCGACGCAACGGCCACTCCGTCTTGGCGGTGCTGCGTGGATCCGCAGTCAACTCCGACGGCGCCTCCAACGGCCTGACCGCGCCTCACGGGCCTTCGCAGCAACGAGTGATCTGTTCGGCTCTCGCCTCGGCGGGACTGTCGGCTTCCGACGTCGACCTGATCGAAGCGCACGGCACGGGCACCGTCCTGGGCGACCCGATCGAGGCGCAGGCCCTGCTCGCGGTGTACGGCCAGGATCGCGTCTCGCCGGCCTGGCTGGGCTCGTTGAAGTCGAACATCGGGCATTCGCAGGCGGCGGCGGGTGTCGGCGGCGTGATCAAAGCGGTCCAGGCGATGCGCCACGGCCTGCTGCCGCGCACCCTGCACGTCGACGCCCCGACCCCGCACGTCGACTGGTCGGCGGGAGCCGTCTCGCTACTCACGTCGTCCCGTCCGTGGCCGTCGCTCGACCGCCCGCGCCGCGCCGCCGTCTCGTCGTTCGGGGTCAGCGGCACCAACGCGCACGTGATTCTCGAGGCTCCGGAACTGTCAGACCTGCCTGAGATGATTGGGATGGGGGGTGGCTCCCCCCAGGGGGCCCGCGAACCTGGATCGATTCCGGCTTGTGGCGCAGGGTCGATGGTGCCCTCTGCGGCGGCTGGGGTTCCTGTCGCGGTGCCGCTCGTGGTGTCGGCGAAGAGCGCGGAAGCGTTGCGGGCCCAGGCTGAGCGGCTGCAGCGCGTGGACGTCAGCGCGGTCGACCTCGGGTATTCGCTCGCCACCACGCGAGCCGCGCTTGAGCACCGGGCCGTGGTCATCGGCGACGGACTGGAGGCACTCGCCTGCGGCCACGTCAGCCCGCACGTCGTCCAAGGCGTGGCGAGCGCTGGCCGGCGGGTGGCGTTCCTGCTAAGCGGGCAGGGCAGTCAGCGTCCGGGCATGGGACGTGACCTGTACGAAGCGTTCCCGGCGTATGCGCAGGCATTCGACGAGGTCTGCGCGCACCTTCCCGAGATCGTGCTCAGCGGCGACGAGCTGAACCAGACCGCCAACACTCAGGCCGCGTTGTTCGCGGTCGAGGTAGCGCTGTTCCGCCTCGTCGAGGAGTTCGGCGTGCGCGCGGACTTCCTCGCGGGGCACTCGATCGGCGAGCTGACCGCCGCTCACCTGGCCGGCGTGCTGTCGCTCGAAGACGCCGCCAAGCTCGTGACCGCACGTGGCGCGCTAATGCAGGCGTTGCCGGCAGGCGGTGCGATGGTGGCGATTCAGGCGACAGAGCAGGAGATCTTGCCGTTCCTGACCGAAAGCGTCGACATCGCGGCTGTGAACGGACCGAACAGCATCGTGGTCTCCGGCGCCGAGGACGAGGTGCTCGCGATCGCCGCGCGGTTCACGGACCGCAAGACCAAGCGGCTCGACGTCAGCCACGCCTTCCACTCGCCGCTCGTCGAACCGATGCTGGCCGACTTCCGGCAGGTGGCGGAAAGTCTGACCTACCACGAGCCGAAGATCCCGGTGGTGTCGGCGATGACCGGCCGCATCACGGACCTGACACCGGACTACTGGGCCGAACACGCGCGCCGGGCCGTGCGCTTCGGCGACGTCGTACAGGCCCTCGCGGATGAGGGAGTGTCGGCGTTCCTGGAGCTGAGCCCGAGCGGTGTGCTCACTGCGGCGGCGGCCGACAACCTGTCCTCTGTGGACGGATGTGTGTTCGCTTCCTCGGGCCACGAGCCGGTTGCAGTGCTGAAGGCGTTGGCTGAGCTGCATGTGCGAGGCGTGAAGGTGGAGTGGGCACGGTTCTTCGACGGTATGGATGCACGCTGCGTCGATCTGCCGACCTACGCCTTCCAGCGCAAGCGGTACTGGCTGGACAGCTCGACGGCTGAGCCCGTCGTTGCTGCGGACGTACCGGAGCCCGAGGACCTGCTTGAGCTGATACGTGCGCACGCGGCGGCGGTGCTGGGCCACGAGAGTCCGGATGCTGTGGATCCGGCGCGCGCGTTCAGTGAGTGCGGGTTCGACTCGCTGATGGCTGTGCAGTTGCGCAACCGGCTGTCGGCGGCCATCGGCAGGACGTTGCCCGCGACGTTGCTGTTCGATCACCCGACGCCGCTGGCACTGGCGGCACACCTGCAAGGCTCACAGGAACGGTTTGTTGTCGCGGCGAGGTCGGACGAGCCGATCGCGATCGTCGGCATGGCCTGCCGGTATCCGGGTGGCGTGCGGTCGCCGGAGGACCTGTGGCGGCTGGTGTCGGAGGGCGGCGACGCGATCAGCGACCTGCCGGGCGGCCGCGGCTGGGAATTGGGCGAGAGCTCGTACGTCCACAAGGGAGGGTTCCTGCACGACGCGGGCGAGTTCGACGCGGAGTTCTTCGGCATCAATCCGCGTGAGGCGCTCGCGATGGACCCGCAGCAGCGCCTGTTGCTCGAAGTCTCGTGGGAGGCCGTGGAACGCGCGGGATTGGACCCGTCCTCGTTGCGCGGCAGTCAAACCGGCGTGTTCACCGGCGTGGTCTACCACGACTACGCCTCTCGGGTGTACGACCGGGTGTCTGACGAGGTCACCGGCTACCTCGGTACAGGTGGTGCGGCGAGTGTTGCGTCAGGACGCGTCGCTTACGCGTTCGGATTCGAGGGGCCGGCGATCACGGTCGACACGGCGTGCTCCTCGTCCCTGGTGGCGCTGCACCTGGCGGCCTCGGCCCTGCGTGACGGCGAGTGTTCGCTGGCTCTGGTCGGCGGCGCGACCGTGATGCCGACGCCAATTGCGTTCGTCGAGTTCAGCAAGCAGCGCGCGCTCGCACCGGACGGCCGCTGCAAACCGTTCGCCGCGTCTGCCGATGGCACCGCATGGGCAGAAGGCGTGGGCGTGCTGCTCGTGGAGCGCCTCTCCGACGCACGACGCAACGGCCACTCCGTCTTGGCGGTGTTGCGCGGGTCCGCCGTGAACCAGGACGGTGCCTCCAACGGCCTGACCGCGCCTCATGGGCCCTCGCAGCAGCGGGTGATCCGCGCGGCGTTGGCGGCGGCTGGGTTGTCCGCTGCTGATGTGGACGCTGTCGAGGCGCACGGCACCGGTACTTCTTTGGGGGATCCCATCGAGGCGCAGGCGCTCATCGCGACCTATGGCCAGGACCGGGTTGTCCCGCTGTGGCTGGGTTCGCTGAAGTCGAACATCGGGCATTCGCAGGCGGCGGCGGGTGTCGGCGGCGTGATCAAGATGGTGCAGGCGATGCGGCACGGCGTGTTGCCGCGGACTCTGCACGTCGACGCCCCGACTCCGCACGTGGACTGGTCGGCGGGCGCCGTCTCGCTGCTGACCGAGGCTCAGCCGTGGCCTGATTGCGGGCGGCCGCGGCGGGCGGCGGTGTCGTCGTTCGGGATGAGCGGGACGAACGCGCACGTGATTCTCGAGGCTCCGGAACCGTCAGTGGACGCGGTGGCGGCTGGCAGGGCTGTGGTGCCGTGGCCGGTGTCGGCGAAGTCCGCGGCGGCGCTCAGGGCTCAGGTCGAGCGGCTCGCGGCAGCGGCACAGGGGCTGAACGCGGCGGATGTCGGGGGCACGCTGGCCGCGCGGTCGGAGTTCCACCACCGGGCGGTGTTGTCGTCGCGGAACGGGAACGAAATCGCGGCCGGCGTAGCGGGGGGTGCTGGGCGGGTCGCGTTCGTGTTCCCTGGCCAGGGCTCGCAGTGGGCGGGCATGGCGGTGGAGCTGATCGAGAGCGTGCCGGTGTTCGCCGCGCGCATGAGGGAGTGTGCGGGTGCGCTGAGCAGGTGGGTGGACTGGGATCTGTTCGAGGTCATCCGGGACGCCGGAGCGTTGGAGCAGGTTGACGTGGTGCAGCCGGCGTTGTGGGCGGTGATAGTGTCGCTCGCCGCGCTGTGGCGGGAGTTCGGGGTCGAGCCGCACGCGGTGGTCGGGCATTCACAGGGTGAGATCGCGGCCGCGGTGGTGGCAGGCGCACTGTCTGTTGAGGACGGTGCGCGCGTGGTTTGTCTGCGCAGCAAGGCGATCAAAGCGCTGGCTGGGACGGGCGGCATGGTGTCCGTTGCGGTACAAGCGGATCGGGCAGCTGAGTTGGCTGAGTTGACAGGCGTGCACGTTGCGGCGGTCAACGGGCCCGCGGCAACGGTGCTTGCCGGTGGGGCGGGAGAGCTCGACGAGTTGTTGGCCGCTTGCGAGGCCGAGGGCGTGCACGCGCGCAGGATTCAGGTGGACTACGCGTCGCACACACCGCATGTCGAAGCCATTCGAGACGAGATTCTGGAAGCGCTGCAAGGGATTGAGCCGAAGCAGAGTGAGATCGCGTTCTATTCGACGCTGACCGGGGAGCGGTTCGACACCAGCGGGCTCACGGCCGAGTACTGGTACGAGAACCTGCGCAACACGGTGCGGTTCGAGCAGGCCACGCGGAGGCTCGCCGAGGACGGGTTCGGGGTGTTCGTCGAGGCCAGTGCGCATCCGGTGCTGACGATCGGGGTTCAGGAGACCGCGGAGAACGCGGTGGTGGTCGGGTCGTTGCGGCGGGATGAGGGTGGCTGGGAGCGGTTCTTGCGGTCGCTGGCGGAGGCTTGGGTCGGCGGGGCGGGCGTTGAGTGGGACTCGCTCTTCGAGGGCACGAAGAAGGTCGAGCTGCCGACTTATGCGTTCCAGCGCGAGCACTACTGGCTGGACGTGAGCCCGCGTGCAGGAGATTTGAGCGCGGCCGGGTTGAGTGCGCCGGGGCATCCGTTGCTCGGGGCGGCGACGAGCTTGGCTGGGACGGACGGGTTCCTGTTCACCAGCAGGTTGTCGTTGGCGACGCATCCCTGGTTGGCGGATCACGCGGTGCTGGGGTCGGTGTTGTTGCCGGGGACGGCTTTCCTCGAGCTCGCGCTGCGGGCGGCACGAGAAGTCGGCTGCGGCCAAGTCGAGGAGCTGACGATCTCGGTGCCGCTGGTCTTGCCGGAGGACACGGCGGTCACGGTGCAGGTGTCGGTAGGCGGGCCGGATGCGAGCGGGCGCCGGACGGTCGGGGTGTACTCGCGGGCCACCGGTGGGTGGGTGTGTCATGCCAGCGGGGTGTTGGCGCACGGCGTTGTGCGGCAGGTCGAGTTCGGGGAGTGGCCGCCACGGGCAGAGGAGATCCCGGTCGGTGACCTGTACGAGCGATTGAGCGGGATCGGGTTCGACTACGGGCCGAAGTTCCAAGGGCTGCAACGGGTCTGGCGCACGGAGCAGGAAGTGTTCGCCGAGGTTCGGGTGGAGACGGACAAGGGGTTCGGGCTGCATCCGGCGCTGCTCGACTCGGCGCTGCACGCGATCGTGCTCGGCGGGCTCGGTGGCGACGGCGGGAGGTTGCCGTTCGCGTGGAGCGGGGTGTCGCTGGCGAGCACTGGTGCCTCGGAGTTGCGGGTGCGGCTGACCTCGCGAGGGACCGACGTGGTGTCGCTGGCGGCGGTCGACGAGGCTGGGCGTGCTGTGGTCAACGTGGACTCGCTGGTGATCAGGCCGGTGACCGCTGAACAGCTCGGGGTGGCGCCGGAGTCGTTGTACGCGGTGGCGTGGACCCCGATTCCGGTTGTGGCCGCTGAGCTGCACGGTGAGGTCGTCGAGGTCAACGACCTGCACAGGGCGCTGGAGTTGTTGCAGGAATGGGTTGCGGGTGAACAGGAACAGCTCGTCGTCCTCACGCGCAACGCGACTGGCGTCGACCCCGATCTGGCCGGAGCGGCGGTGTGGGGGCTGGTGCGGTCCGCGCAGTCGGAGAACCCCGGCAAGATCGTCCTGGTCGACGTCGAGGGTGAGGTGACGCGAGAAGCGTTGGGCGCGGCGGTGGCGACGGGCGAGCCGCAGCTCGCGTTGCGCGGCAACGAGGTTCTGGCGCCGCGGCTCGTGAGGGCCTCGGTCGGCGAGCAGGAGTTGACGCTGCGCGGCACGGTGTTGATCACTGGCGGGACCGGCACGTTGGGTGGGCTCGTCGCCAAGCATCTGGTGGCTGAGCACGGTGTGGAGAAGGTGGTGCTCGCCAGCAGGCGTACCGGATGCGACGTCGGTGATCGGGCGGCGTTGGAGCGGCTGCTGGCCGAGACGCCGGTGGATGCCGTGGTGCACCTCGCGGGCACGTTGGACGACGGCGTGATCTCGTCGCTGACCCCCGAGCGGCTGGAAGGTGTGTGGCGGCCCAAGGCTGAGGCGGCGCTGCATCTGCACGAGTTGCTGCCGGACGTGCCGATGGTGTTCTTCTCGTCGGCGGCGGGCACGTTCGGTGGGCCGGGGCAGGCGAACTACGCTGCGGCGAACGCGTTCTTGGACGCACTGGCGGCGCATCGGCGGGCGCGTGGGCTGCCGGCGGTGTCGCTGGCGTGGGGGTTGTGGGCCGACGACAGCGGGATGACCGGGCACCTCGGCGATGCTGATCGGGCACGGATGGCGCGCAGTGGTGTGCGGCCGATCGGTGCGGCGGAGGGCTTGCGGCTGTTCGACGCGGCGTTGCGGAGCCGTGAAGCCGTGGTGGTGCCGATGCCGTTGGACATGGCGGCGTTGCGGGCGCAGGGCGGTGGGCTGCATCCGTTGCTGCGCGGGCTGGTCCGGGTGCGGGCGGAGTCGCGGGCGCCGTTGGGGGAGACGTTGCGGACGGCGGCGGATCCGCGGCAGGTGCTGCTCGACCTGGTCCGCGGAGAGGTCGCCGGGGTGCTGGGGCTGCCGGGGCGGGTGGCGTCGGAGCGGACGTTCAAGGACTTCGGGTTCGACTCGCTCACGGCCGTGGAGCTGCGCAACCGGCTGAGCGCGGCGATCGGGTTGAGGTTGCCGCCGACGTTGGTCTTCGACCATCCGAGTCCGGGAGCGCTGGCCGATCACCTGATGTCGGAGCTGCTGCCGGACGTCGTGGACGAGCCTGACGAGATCGACGACATGGACACCGACGACCTGGTGCGGCTCGTGCTCGGCACCAGCGCGGGAGGATCGGATGACTGAGGATCAGGTCGTCAAGGCGTTGCGGGTCGCGGTGAAGGAGAACCAGCGGCTGCAGCGCGAGAACACCGAACTGCTGGCGCGGCTGAGCGAGCCGATCGCGATCGTCGGGATGGCGTGCCGGTATCCGGGTGGGGTTCGGTCGCCGCTCGACCTGTGGCGGCTGGTGGCCGACGGCGTGGACGCGGTCGGGCCGTTTCCCACGGATCGCGGGTGGGATCTGGAGGCGTTGTACTCGGCGGATCCGTCGGTCAGCGGCACCTGCTACACGCGGTCGGCCGGCTTCTTGTACGACGCGGCGGAGTTCGACGCCGGGTTCTTCGGGATCTCGCCACGGGAGGCGTTGGCGATCGACCCGCAGCAGAGGCTGTTGCTGGAGACGTCGTGGGAGGCGTTCGAGGACGCCGGGATCGACCCGTTGCCGTTGCGGCGCAGCAGGACCGGGGTGTTCGCGGGCGTCATGTACAACGACTACGGCTCGCGGCTGCTCGACCGGATGCCCGCGTCGGTGGAGGGGCATCTCGGGACCGGCAGCGCGGGCAGCGTGGCTTCGGGGCGGGTCGCTTACACGTTCGGGTTCGAGGGGCCGGCGGTCACGGTCGACACGGCGTGTTCGTCGTCGTTGGTGGCGTTGCACTTGGCTTTGCAGTCGTTGCGGGCGGGGGAGTGTTCGCTGGCGTTGGCCGGTGGGGTCGCGCTGATGGCGAGTCCGGCGGTGTTCGTCGAGTTCAGCCGGCAGCGCGGGTTGTCGGCCGATGGGCGGTGCAAGGCGTTCGCGGCCGCGGCCGACGGCACCGGGTGGGCCGAGGGTGCCGGGATGGTGGTGCTGGAACGGCTTTCGGACGCTGAACGGTTGGGGCATCCGGTGCTGGCGGTGGTGCGGGGGTCGGCGGTCAACTCGGACGGGGCTTCGAACGGGTTGACCGCGCCTCATGGGCCTTCGCAGCAGCGGGTGATTCGGGCGGCTCTGTCCGCGGCTGGTCTTCGTCCGTCCGATGTGGACGCTGTCGAGGCGCACGGCACCGGGACTGTGCTGGGTGATCCGATCGAGGCTTCCGCGTTGCTGGCGGTGTACGGCCAGGAACGTGCCGAGCCGTTGTGGCTGGGGTCGCTGAAGTCGAACATCGGGCACGCGCAGGCGGCGGCCGGTGTGGGTGGCGTGATCAAGATGGTGCAGGCGATGCGGTACGGGGTGTTGCCGGCGACTTTGCACGTGGACGCGCCGTCGCCGCACGTGGACTGGTCGGCCGGCGCGGTGTCGTTGCTGACTTCGGCGCGGGCGTGGCCTTCGGTGGATCGGGCGCGGCGGGCGGCGGTGTCGTCGTTCGGGGTGAGTGGGACGAATGCGCACGTGATCTTGGAGGCGGGGAGCGGTCTGGGAAGGACCAAGGACGCGAGCGACACGGAGCGCGAGACCTGGCCGGTGCCGTTTGTGGTGTCAGCGCGCAGTCCGAAAGCGGTGCGGGCACGGATCCAGCAGGTTCGCGAGCTGGTGGCGGGCGAGCAGGAGGACCACGAACGCGACATCGCGTATTCGCTGGTCACCACGAGGGCGATGCTGGAGCACCGGGCCGTCCTCGTAGGCGAACGCGAGGCCGAGGGCGTCGCGGACGTCGAGGGCGAGGTCTGTTTCGTTTTTCCCGGCCAGGGCGCGCAATGGCCAGGCATGGGGGAGGACCTGATCAAGGCTGAGCCCGTGTTCGCCGAGCAGATGCACAAGTGCGCGGAAGCCCTCAAACCACACACAGAGTGGGATCTGCTGGACATCCTGGGCAGCGAGACAGCGCTCCAGCGGGTCGATGTGGTGCAGCCGGCGCTGTGGGCGGTCATGGTGTCGTTGGCGCAGCTGTGGCGGGCCAAGGGGGTTGAGCCGAAGGCTGTTGTCGGGCATTCGCAGGGGGAGATCGCGGCCGCGGTCGTGGCGGGAGCGATCACGAGGGAAGACGGCGCGAAGATCGTGGCGCTGCGCAGCAAGTTGATCGCGAAGAAGCTCGCGGGCAAGGGCGGCATGATCGTCGTCAAATACCTGCCCAAAGACACGCGGCTCGAAGTGGCGGCCAGGAACGGGCCGACTTCGATCGTGCTGTCCGGCGTACCCGAGGCCCTCGAAAAAACCGAGGGCAAGCGGATTCCGGTCGACTACGCGTCCCATTCGCGGCAGGTCGAAGAGCTCAGGAACGACCTGCTGACAGCGCTCCAGGACATCGAGCCGAAGAAGGCCGAGATCCCGTTCTTCTCCACTGTGGACGAGAAGTGGTTGGACACGACGGAGCTCACGGCCGAGTACTGGTACCGGAACCTGAGGCAGACCGTGTTGTTCGAGTCGGCGATCACCGAGCTGGCCACCACGGGGCACCGGAAGTTCATCGAGGTCAGCCCGCATCCGGTGCTGACCACTGCGGTGGAGGAGACGCTCGAGGAACGGGAGCCCTGCGCGGTCGTCGGGACGCTCAAGCGCCAGGACGGCACGCGCGAACGCTTCCTGGAGGCGTTGGCTGAGGCGTTCGTCAGAGGGGTCGAGGTCGACTGGGCTGGCATGTTCGACGGGGCGCGGAAGGTCAAGCTGCCTACGTACCCGTTTCAGCGGAAGCGCTACTGGCTCGACGCGACGATCACCCGGCACACCACGACTACCGATGAACAAGAACCGGAAGACGTTGCCGACATCGAAGAGCTGATCTGCCGGATGACTAAGGTCGTGTTGCGGCTGGAAGATGAGGAGTTCGACGCCGACAAGCCGTTCAAGGACATGGGGTTCGACTCGCTGTTGTCGGTGGAGCTGCGCAACCGGCTGGCGAGGGCGACCGGGAAACGGCTGCCGGCGGGGATCGTGTACGAACGGCCGACGCCCGCGAAGCTGGTTGACTTCCTGAAGAACGGAACCACGACCACGATCGACTTCGCGACAGAAGGCGTTCTACCCCAGGACATCCAGCCTTCCAAAGCGAGAATCCGAGAGCACCGGAACATCTTCCTGACCGGGGCGACGGGGTTCCTCGGCGCGTTCCTGCTGAGCGACCTCCTCAAGACCACCGAAGCGAGAATCCACTGCCTCGTCAGAGGAGACGCCACCAGGCTGCAAAGGAACCTGGAGTGGTACGGGCTCGAAGACGCACCAGAACGGATCGAGGTCGTCGAAGGAGACCTGAGCAAACCCCGGTTTGGCTTGACCGAGGAGAAGTTCGACGAGCTGGCCCGCAGCATCGACGTCATCTACCACGCGGGATCGCAGGTCAACTGGCTGCAGCCGTACCAGGAGCTCAAGGCAGCCAACGTCAGCGGCACGGAAGAAGTGCTGAGACTGGCGGCAAAGCATCACACCAAGCACGTGCACCACGTGTCGACGACCGGCGTGTTCGCGATGCCGGGAAAGCACGCGACAGATGCCGAGACCGGGCCACCGCATGAGCTCCCCACTGGCTATCAGCAGAGCAAGTGGGTGGCCGAGAAGCTCGTCGGCCAAGCGAAAGACAGAGGAATTCCGGTAAGCATCCACAGGCCGGACACCGTGTGCGGCAGTCAGAGAAACGGCGCGTGCCAGACCAACGACTTCATCTGGTTGAGCCTCAAGGGATGCCTGCAAGCCAAGGCGGCTCCGGACGATGCGAAGGCGTTGTTCACGATCGCCCCGGTCGACTACGTGACCAAAGCGATCACCCAGAACCGGCAGAACGGCACGTACCACCTCTACAACAGCAACCCGATCAGCCTGAAAACGATCATCGAGCGGCTGCGGGCACACGGGTACGAAATCGAGGAAATCCCCAGAGAGCAGTGGAACGACAGGGTCAGGCAGGACGAGAACAACGCCGCGAACCCGCTGCTGGACGTCTTCACGCAGATCACCAAGGAAGAACGCCTTCACATCACCTATGAGACCGATGGGCACTGCCCGGAGATCACGGAAGACCTGCTGGACACCTACATCGCGTTCTTCCAGCGCACCGGCTACTTCCCGGAGGTGCCGAAATGAGCCGGGAGCTCAGGGACTGCCTCGGCCACTTCGCCACCGGCGTCACGGTGGTCACGTGCGAGGTCGACGGCGAGAAGCACGGTGCCACGGTGAACTCGTTCACGGCGGTGTCGCTCACACCACCGCTCGTGCTGGTGTCGCTCGACCGGAGAAGCAAAGCGTGCCAGCGCCTCGACAACAGACCGTTCGTCGTCAACGTGCTCAAGGAAGACCAGAGCGACATCGCGCTGCACTTCGCGGGCACACCAGCACAACGACCGATTCCGTGGGACGGCACGAGACTGCGAAACGCGTTGGCGCACATCGTCTGCGAGCCGTGGCGCAGCTACGACGGCGGTGATCACGTGCTGTACCTGGGCGAGGTCAAGGAGATCGAGGTCCACCAAGGCGAGCCGCTGGTGTTCTACCGGGGCGCCTTCCGCGAGGTTGGAGCATGAGAATGGCCCAGCACACCAGGCCGCTGACGGGCGACGAGTACCTGGAGAGCCTCAACGACGGCCGCGAGGTCTGGCTGCACGGCGAGAAGGTCAAGGACGTCACGGAACACAGAGCGTTCCGGAACTCGGCGCGCATGGCCGCGAGGCTGTACGACTCGCTGCACGACCCGGACCAGCAGGCGACGCTCACCGCGGCCACCGACACCGGCGGCATCGGGCTCACCCACCCGTTCTTCAGGACACCGCGCAGCACGGAAGACCTGAAAGCGGACCGGGACGCCATCGCCGGGTGGGCGAGGATGACGTACGGGTGGATGGGCCGCAGCCCCGACTACAAGGCGGCGTTCTTCGGCACGCTCGGCGCCAACGCCGACCTGTACGAACCGTTCGGGGACAACGCGAGGCGCTGGTACGCCGAGTCGCAGGAGAAGGTCCTGTACTGGAACCACGCGCTGGTCAACCCGCCCGTCGACCGTGATCGGCAAGAGGTCGAGGACGTGTTCGTGCACGTCGAGCAGGAACGTGACGACGGTCTGATCGTCAGCGGTGCGAAGGTGGTGGCGACCGGCTCGGCCATCACGCACTTCAACCTGGTGGCGCACTACGGGTTGCCGGTGAAGGACAAGAAGTTCGCACTCGTGGCGGCGGTGCCGATGGACGCGCCGGGGCTCAAGCTCATCTGCCGGCAGTCCTACGAGATGGCGGCGACCAGCCCGTTCGACTACCCGCTGTCGAGCAGGTTCGACGAGAACGACACGATCTTCGTGCTGGACCGGGTGAAGATTCCGTGGGAGAACGTCTTCAGCTACGGCGACCCGGAGAAGGTCAACACGCTCATCCCGAACTCCGGGCTGGTGCAGAGGATGACGTTCCACGGCTGCACGCGGCTCGCGGTCAAGCTCGACTTCCTGGCCGGGCTGCTGCTCAAGGGCGTGGAAGCGACCGGCACGAAGGACTTCCGCGGCATCCAGACCCGTGTCGGCGAGGTTCTGGCCTGGCGCAACATGTTCTGGGCGCTCACCGACGCGATGGTGTCCACGCCAGACCCGTGGCACGGCGACGCCTTGCTGCCGAAACGGGACTACGCGATGTCGTACCGGTGGTTCATGACCCTCGGCTACCCGCGGGTCAAGGAGATCATCATGCAGGACCTCGGCAGCTCGCTGATCTACCTGCCGTCGAGCACCAAGGACTTCGCCGAGCCGGAACTGCGGCCGTACCTGGACAGGTACGTGCGCGGCAGCAACGGGATGGACGTCGTCGAGCGGGTCAAGCTGATGAAACTCATCTGGGACTCGATCGGCACCGAGTTCGGAGGCAGGCACGAGCTCTACGAACGCAACTACTCCGGCAACCACGAGGGTGTGCGCGCAGAGCTGCTCTTCGCCTCGCAGCAGTCAGGAACCACGGACGCCCTCAAGGGCTTCGCGGAGCAATGCATGGCCGAGTACGACCTGAACGGCTGGACCGTGCCCGATCTGATCAACCCGTGAGAGGTGTGCAATGGCAGTCGACAACGAGCTGTACAACGAGCCGGGCACGTGGTGGGACGACGACCGGCCGATGGCCACGCTGCTCGCCCTGACCGTGGCACGGTTCGACTACTTCGAGGAAGCACTCAAGAAGCACGGAATCAGCCTCGAAGGCAAGCGCGTGCTGGACATCGGCTGCGGCGGCGGGCTGCTCGCGGAGGAGTTCGCCAAGGCAGGAGCCCAGGTCACCGGCATCGACCCTTCGCTGGAGTCGCTGGAAGCCGCCCACCTCCACGCCAAGCAGAGCGGGCTCGACATCGACTACCGGCACGGCATCGCGGAAGAGGTGCCGTTCGGCGACGAGGAGTTCGACCTCGTCTACTGCTGCGACGTGCTGGAACACGTGTCCGATGTGGACAGGTCGGTCAGCGAGGCCGCCAGGGTGCTGAAACGGGACGGCTACTACCTGTTCGACACCATCAACCGCACGGCGAAGTCGAAGATCGTCATGATCAAGCTGTTCCAGGAGTGGTCCGCGTTCAGCTGGGCGCCGCGCGATCTGCACGACTGGGACAAGTTCGTCACGCCGGAGGAGCTGGAGCGCTCACTCACCAGGCACGGACTCAAGAACGAAGAGTTCGTCGGCTTCGTGCCCGGCCGCGGCCCGCTGAAGGTGCTGTCCCTGTTGCGCGCCAGGGCCAAGGGCCGGCTCAGCTACGGCGAGATGGGCCGGCGGATGCGGATCACGATGTCCCGCACCGACATTTCCGGCGGCTACGGCGGCCACGCCCGAAAGAGCTGAAAGGACCCGACATGTACGTCTTCACCTGCCTGTACCACCACCCGGAAGACCCGAAGGCCTTCGACGACCACTTCTTCACCGTGCACGCTCCACTGGCCCGCAAGGTCGTCGAGCTCGGCCTGCGCAGCGCCACCGCCACGAAGCTCGACCCGAACCCCGACGGCACGCCGCCGCCGTTCTACGTCAAGGTCGACATCGCGGCCGACTCCGCGGAAGCGTTGCAGGCCGCGATGAGCACGCAGGAAGGGCAGGCCGCGCAGGCCGACATGGCGAACTTCGCCGGAGCGGGTTTCGTGATGTTCACCGGCGAGGTCGTGGACGAGATCCTGCCGGGATCTCCTCCCGGTAGCTGATGGCCAGCTTGCGGTAGACGCGCGTGAGGTGCTGCTCGACGGTGCTCGTCGTGACGAACAGCTTGCGCGCGATCTCCCGGTTGGTGTGACCGGCGGCGGCCAGCGCGGCGACCCTGCGCTCCGCCCCGGTCAGCCCGGACAGGCTCTCGGAAGCCGGCAGGTCGTCGGGCACGAGCCTGTCGCACAACGGTTCGGCGCCGCACTCGTCGGCGATGAGCCGAGCGCGCCGGGCGGTCATCCGCGCGCGGCCGCGGTGACTGAGGGCCTCGCTCAGGTCGGTCAACGCCTGCGCCAGCCCGTACCTGTCGCCGCAGTCGTCCAGAAGCCCGGCGGCCTCGGTGAGCATCCGCGTGCGTGCGCCGGGTTCACTCGCAGAAGCCAGCACGCGCAACGCATGGCCGCGTGCGCGCCCGGTGGTCAGACGCTCCGACAGCAACCTGCGCGCACGTCCGGTGCGTCCCTGTCGCAGCAACGCTTCGGCGGCTCCCACCCGCCACGGCACCACCCCGGGGTGGTCCTGGCCCCAGGACGCCATCAGATCCCCGCAGGTCACGAAGTCCGCGAGCGCGGCATCGGGCCGGGAAGCAGCGAGGTGGTACTCACCGCACGCGTACAGGTAATGCGGTCCGAACCGGGTCTGGAACGCCACCTCCGGCACCGGCCGCGCGACGTGCTCGGCGGCTTCGTCAAGCCGGCCGGCCCTGGTGCACCCGAGGATCAAGCAGCTCAACGGGCCCACGACGGCCGTGCCCCAGGCGTGCGGCGACAGCAACCGGAACGCGACACCCGCCAGCCGGATGCACGCGCGGAGATCACCTTGGCGCAGCGCGATCTCGGCCCGCACACTCGTGAACATCGCCTGCCACGTCACGTGATCAGCGGCCTGTTCCAGCAGGCGGTCGCACCACGAAGCCGCAGCCGAAAGACGGTCGCTGTAGACCAAGGTGAGCAACGCGAACACCGCCGCCCACGGCAGGTCGCCGGTGAGCCGGACGCCCCGCAGAAACCCCTCGGCACGGTCCGCCGCCGAGGAGTCGTCGCGGTAGAGGAGGCTCGTGAGTGGCGAGTCCGCGGGCCGCCACCGAGCCAACGAGGGATGCGCCGAGGCCAGCCACGACTGAACCTCGGAGTCGTTGTCCTGCAGCAGATCGCGTGCCTCTGCCACTCGCCCGTGCCACAGCAGCTGGCTGACGAGCAAGAGACGAGCTTCACGGTGACCGGTCAACGCCGTCAGGTGCCGCGCGGCCGCCGGCGGGTTCGACCGGAACTCTAGCTGAGCAAGGTCGAAGGAGATCGCCGCCTGCTCGGAAGCATCTACAGTGGACTTCAGGGCGTGCTCCAGGCACCGCAGCGCGAAAGCGGTTCGCTGAGCACGGGAAGCCGCTGTCCTGAGCGCGGCCACCGCCCACGGCTGCCGAAGCGGTGGACCGTCGAGCAGGCGGCAGGCGATGGCTTCGGCGGACTCGCCCTGGTCGTGCAGCAGACGTGCCGCGCGGGTGTGCAGGACCGGTGGGACGTCGTCCAGCACGGTGTCCCGCGTGCCGGGGAGCCGGAACGCGCACCCGTCCAGGAGTCCGCTCGCCGTCAGCACTCGCAACGCCTGAACGACCGCGTGCCTGCCGATGCCGGTCAGCGCGCTGATCGCGATCGGGGTGGCGAACTCGCCGAGCACCGCGATCGCCTGGGCGGTGTGCCGGGCGGTCGGTCCCGCGCGGTGCAGGCAGCGGACCACGGCACGGGGGAGGTCGGCCGCGGCCAGAGCGTCGACCAGCAGGGGATTCCCGCGGCTGAGTGCGTGCAGCCGACGGGCCCGGCTCGTGCCGTGCAGGGCCGCGACGCCGGGCTCGGTGAGCGGCTCCAGGATCACCGGTGCGCATCGCGGCAGCCGGAGCAACTCCGCCCGGAACGTCGACCGCACCTGGGCGCATTCGGTGAACAGGAACAGCACCCGTGCCGACTGCAACCGCCGGACCAGCGACAGCAGGCCGGTCAACGAAGGCTGGTCGGCGAGGTCCACGTCGTCGACACCGATCACCAGCGGCGTTCGTCCTGCCAGTTGCCGCAGTGCGAAGGAGACGGCGAGGAGATCCGCGCCCGGCACGATCTGGCCCAGCACGCCGAACCGCAGCCCGCGCTCGGCCCACGACCCCGCGGCGCTGACGAAATTCGCGCCGACGTGGGCTGCGCGGTCCGCGAGCTCGTGCAGCAACACGGTCTTGCCGCTCCCGAGCGCACCGCTGACCAGCGCGACCCGGCCACGGCCCAGCAGCACGTCGCCGAGCATCCGGTCAAGCTGAGTCAACTGAAATTCCCGGTCAACCAGCCTCATCAGCCGGTCCTCCTGGCCGCGCACCCCGTCGTCGGGTTTACGCGTTTGACAGCGAATGACTGCATCTCAAACTAAAGATACGGCCTGGCGCTGTCACGCCACGGAGTTCATTTGGTACCAATTGCTCAGTAACTGCCGGGTGACGTAACTACTGACCCTTGGTGTCCCGGAAGATGATCCAGCGCATCACGCTGTACATGAACGCGGCCTCGCAGGCACCGGCGACGATGCGCGACAACACGTACTGCAGGCCGATCTCGGTGAGCGCGCTGCCCACGCCCAGGATGAACGCCAGGTAGTTGATCAGGATCGCCACCGCGTACAGGCCCGCCTGGGGGCCGACGGGAGCGTGCGAGCGGAAGTTCAGCGCGCGGTTGAGCACGAAGCTCAGTCCGAACGCGAGGACGTAGGCGATCGAGAACGCGATGGGCACCGGCAGGCCCAAGCCGCTGCGGAACAGCATGAGCAGCAGCAGGTCGATGCCGAACGTGAACCCGTTGATGATCGCGAAGCCCAGGAAGCTCGGCGCGACGACGCGCGACAGGCCGAACGGCAGCCACCTCACGACAACTTCCATCAGCGCGTGGAACCGCTGTCCGAAGTCTTTTTTGTGGTCGCTCAAGGTGGAGTGCTCCCCGCCGGTCATGGCACGACAGTGCCACGACGGCGAGGGGAGAACCCGACGAATCGCCCACCGCTCGCCAGCCCGTCCACAGGAGTTCAGTCAGCGGGCAGGTGTTGTTCGAGCGATCTTCACCGGAACGGCCGACCGGTAGGATCAGCCGTTCACCCTGCGCCACTGCGTCGGGCTCATCTTGTGCACCTTGCCGAACGTCCGGGCGAAGTACCCGGCATCCGGGAACCCCACCTGCCGTCCGATGTCACTCACCGGCAGCTCCGTGACCGCCAGCAGCCGCCGAGCCTGGACCATCCGGCGTTCGGTGATCCACTCCTGCACCGTCCTGCCCGTGCGCCTGCGCACGGTCGACGTGAGGTGGCCGGGGGAGATGCTGACGGCGGCCGCGACCTCCCGCAACGACAACGGTTCGGGGTAGCGGTGCTCGATCACCTCGAACACCTCGGCGAGCAGCGGTTCGGCGTTCTCGCGCAGATCGCCCACGACGTCCGCGGCCAGTCGTGACACGCCGACCAGCAGCAGGACGAGATGCGCGGACACGGCCTCCCGGTAGCCCTCGCGGCGGTGCGCCAGCTCGTCGCTCAACGCCTCGATGCGGGCGGTCCACTCGTCGCGCTGTTCCGCAGGCACCTTGAGCCGCAACGCACTCGTGGCACCGCCGTGGACGAACGGGAACAGCAGCGGGTGGGTCCGCCAGGCCAGGTGCGCGCCAGGAGTCTCCGGGCCGAGCGCGTCGGCCGTGAAGAACACACCCCAGCCCTGTGCGCCCGCGAGGTCGTCGCAATGGGCTTGGCCCATCACGTCGCCAGGAGCGATCACGAACAGGTCGCCCGCCTCGACGTGCCGGACGTGCTTGCCGGTCCGCACGACGCCTCCGTCGGCCCAGAAGTAGGCGAGGCCGGGAAAGTCGTGCGAGTGCGCCTCGTAGGAGCCGTCGGCGACCGGGTCGTGCCCGAGGCGCATGGCCGCGACGGACAGCTCGCCGGGCACGGGTTGCCACGTGTAGGTGGCGGGCTCGTCGGCGTTCGGCGCCGTTCGTCGGGTCCTCACCGTCAAATCATCCCACTCAAACCACGGATTGGCACAGAAACCTTGCTGGAGGCCGCGCGAGAATGGGCTCATGACCGAAATATCGTCCCAGGAGCGGGACTACCTGCCCGGCATGGGCAAGCACTGGCTGTTGCCGTTCTACGACCTGCTGCACCGGGTGTCGGGTCTCGCCCGCGTGCACGACGAGATGGTCACGCTGGCCGGGTTGCGGGACGGTCAGCGCGTGCTGGACGTCGGTTGTGGTACCGGGAACCTCTTGCGGGCTACGGGAAAGCGACACCGGAACGTCGAGCTGACAGGCATGGATCCGGACCTGAAGATGCTGGCGCGGGCCGAGGGCAAGATCCGGCGAGCGGGGTTGAAGGCACAGCTCGATCGCGGGTTCGCGCAGGAACTGGCGTTCCCGGACGACTCGTTCGACGTGGTGTTCTCGAGCTTGATGCTGCATCACCTGGACTCGGAGTCGAAAGACCAGATGCTCGCGCAGGTGCGGCGGGTGCTGCGGCCGGACGGTGTGCTGGTGCTCGCGGACGCGGTGCTGCACGACCACTCCCACCTGGGCCACCGGAAGGGTGCCAGCGGCAAGATGCAGGAACAGCTCCACGACAACGTGGGCGACGCGGTGGCGAAGCGGATCGCCGCGGCCGGGTTCACAGTTGAACCGACGCGCTTGCGCACACTCCGGATGTTCGGTGAGGTCGGCATCGAGGTCGCGCGAGTCCACTAGGGACAGGTCTATTCCAGACCGATTGAACGCGCACAATGTTGCTTGCCTGCCAACAGTTCCGGTAATTCCCGAACTTGAGGGATATCCGCGAATGGGAGCGCGGCCTCATCTACAGTGCCCGCCGTGACAGATGTTTCGGGAAGTCTGGTGGCGCAGCGCTACCGGCTCGTTCAGGTGATCGGTACCGGCGGCATGGGCCGGGTGTGGCTCGGCCGTGACGAGGTCATCGGCCGTGAGGTGGCCATCAAGGAGCTGCTGCTGCCGGCCGGTCTGGACGAGCAGCAGCGCGCGTTGCTGTGCCAGCGCGCGATGCGTGAGGCGCAGCTCGCCGGTCAGCTGAACCACCCCGGCATCGTCACGGTGCACGACGTCGTCGAGTACAACGGCACGCCGATGATCGTGATGGAGTTCGTGCGCGGCGGCTCGCTCGCCGACGCGATCAAGGCCCGTGGCGCGCTGCCCGCCGACCAGGTCTCCTACATCGCGAACGCGATGCTCGGCGCGTTGCGGGCGGCGCACCAGGCCGGGATCGTGCACCGCGATCTCAAGCCCGCCAACGTGTTGCTGTCCGGCGACCGCGTGGTGATTACGGACTTCGGCATCGCGCGGCTCACCGGCGACGTGCCGCTCACGACCGACGGCTCGATCGTCGGCACGCCCGCCTACATGGCGCCCGAGCAGGGCACCGGCGCGCCGATCACGCCCGCGACGGACATGTGGTCGCTTGGCGCGACCCTGTACGCCGCTGTGGAGGGCCGGCCGCCGTACCAGGGCACGGACTTCATGACGACGCTGTCGATGCTGCTGACCCAGGAGCCGCCGCCGCCGGTACGGGCCGGGCAGCTGTCGTCGTTGCTGGGCGGGTTGCTGCGCAAGAACCCGGCCGAGCGCGCGTCGGTCGACCAGGCGCAGGCCCTGCTCGCGGGCGCGCCTGTGTTGCTGCCCGTCGCGGCGTCGAAAACCGGGCCGAACAGACGCACGGTGCTGCTGGCCGGAGTCGGTGCGGTCGCACTGCTCGGCGGCGGCACCGCGTGGTGGCTGAGCCAGAAGGACGGCAAGGGCGACGGGGCCGCGCTCCCGACCACCGACGACAAGAAGGTGTCCAACAAGGAGGGCGGGTCCGAGCAGACGCAGACCTCCGCGGTCGAGAAGCCGGGAGAGGTGCAGCAGCTCACCGAGCACGTCCAGCTGGCCGGGTCCAAGGACGCCGTCGTGTCGATCGCGTGGAGCCCGGACGGCAAGCTGCTCGCCAGCTGCGACAGCGGTCTCGGCGACGACGGTGCCGTGGCCACGATCTGGGACACCGCGACCGGCAAGGCCGTCGGCACGGTCCAGAACCCGGACGGCCCCGGTGGAGCGTCGGCGGACGCGGTGGCGATCAGCCCCGACGGCAAGATCCTCGCGGTGGGCGGCAACCGCACCGGCGACGCGACCACATACCTGTGGAACCTCGCGGACCGCACGCAGATCGGCCCGCTGGACCAGAGCAGGTCCATCATGAAGTCGCTGGCGTTCCACCCGGACGGCAAGACCATCGCCGGGCTGACCCACACCGGCGCCATCAAGGTGTGGGACGTGGCGACGCGCGGCGTGAAGATCGGCCTGCCCGACGCGGACGGCGGCCACGACCTGACCTTCAGCCCGGACGGCAAGCTCCTCGCCAACGGCGGCACCAAGTACCAGGAGATCCGCCTGTCCGACCCGGCGACCGGCAAGACCGTCAGCACCATCAACGACTCGACCGGCAGCGGAGTGTCGTTCTCGCCGGACGGCAAGACCCTCGCGGTGATCGACGCCGACGGCACGAACTCCATGCAGCTGTGGGACGTAGCTTCCGTGAAGAGCAAGGCCGTCTTCGACCGTGCTGATGACGACGTGCACCTCACCCTGACGCACGCGCTCTTCCACCCGGACGGCAAGACGATCGCCGCGTGGGGCCAGGGCAACTTCATCCAGCTGTGGGACGTGGAGACGAAGCGGATCCGGGCGACCGTGATCGGTGCCGGCGGGAGGATCGAGGCGGTGGCGTTCGACGCCAAGGGCGAGCGGATCGCGGCCGGGTGCGGCGACAAGACGATCCGGATCTGGAAGCTCAAGCCCTAGACCGTGACACTACGTCACACCGCCGTCACCGGAACGATGATCGCCTGAAACGCGGGCTTCTTAGCGTCCCGGTTCATGACAGTTGACGACGAGGTGCGGGCGCTCCCCGAGGTCAAGACAGCCTCCAAGGAGACGCTGGAGGACTACACGCTGCGGTTCGCGCCGCGCACGTACCGGCGCTGGACGCCCGCGGTGGTCGGGGCGTCGGCGCTGGGCGGGATCGCCTACATGGCGGACTTCTCGATCGGCGCCGGCATCGGGCTCACGCACGGGACCGGGAACGCGTTGCTGGCGATCCTGTTCGCGGCCGTCGTCATCTTCGTGACCGGGTTTCCGCTGGCCTACTACGCGGCCCGGTACAACATCGACCTCGACCTGATCACCCGCGGATCCGGGTTCGGGTACTACGGGTCGGTCATCACCAGCGTCATCTTCGCCAGCTTCACGTTCATCTTCTTCGCGCTCGAAGGCTCGATAATGGCGCAGGGCCTGCGGTACGCGCTGGGGCTGCCGTTGTGGCTGGGCTACCTGACGTCGACGCTGGTGATCATTCCGCTGGTGATCTACGGGATGAAGGTGCTGGCGAAGCTGCAGAGCTGGACGAACCCGCTGTGGCTGCTGCTGATGGTCGCGCCGCTGGTCGTCCTGATCGCGCAGCAGCCGGACTCGGTGCGCAAGTTCCTCGCGTACGGCGACAACGGGGTGAGCACGGCTGCCGTGATGCTGGGCGCCGGGGTGTGCCTGTCGTTGATGGGGCAGATCGGCGAGCAGATCGACTACCTGCGGTTCATGCCGCCGCGCACCGCCGAGAACAAGCGCGCCTGGTGGACCGCGACGATCCTGGCCGGACCCGGCTGGGTCGTGTTCGGGGCGTTGAAGCAGGCGATCGGCGTGTTCATGGCCGTGTACGTGCTGGACGCGGTCGGGAAGGTGGCCGCCGTGGAACCGATCGAGCAGTTCACCGGGGTGTTCAAGCAGTTCATGCCGGCGTGGCTGGTGGTGCCGCTGGCGCTGGTGCTCGTGGTGCTGAGCCAGGTGAAGATCAACGTCACCAACGCCTACTCGGGGTCGCTGGCCTGGACGAACTCGTTCACGCGCGTCACCAAGCGGTATCCCGGACGGCTGGTGTTCGTGCTGGTCAACCTCGCGATCGCGCTGGTGCTGATGGAAGCGAACATGTTCAGCTTCCTCAACAACCTGCTGAGCTTCTACTCCAACTGCGCGATGGCGTGGGTCGTCACGGTGGCCGCGGACATCGCGATCAACAAGTACGTGCTGAAGCTGTCGCCGAAGCAGCCCGAGTTCCGGCGCGGCATGCTCTACGCGGTCAACCCCGTCGGTGTCGGGTCGTTCCTGGCGTCGTCGATCCTGTCCATCTCCGTCTACTTCGGACTCTTCGGTGCCGCGATCCAGCCGTACTCGCCGCTGGTCGCCGTGGGCATCCCGATCGTGCTGACGCCGTTGCTGGCCATCGTCACCAAGGGCCGCTTCTACTTGCGGCGCACGGACGACGGCATCGCCGAGCCGTTGCTGGACGAGGACGGCAATCCCAGCGGGACGCTCTACGAGTGCGTGGTGTGCGGGGAGTCGTACGAGCGGCCGGACATGACAGCGAGTGCTGTGGAGGGCACGATCTGTTCACTGTGCCTGAGCACCGACCGGGCGGGTCTGCACGTGCTGCGGTGATCAGGCAAGATCCGCTTCATGCAGGAACTGGCGCTGCTCGCCGTCGCCGGCGTGCTCATCATCGTCGCGGTGTCGTACTTCGCCCCGAAGCTGGGGGTGGCGGCGCCGGTGTTGCTGGTGCTCGTCGGCATGGGGTGCAGCCAGCTGCCCGGCGCGCCGCACGTGTTCGTCGAGCCGACGGTGATCCTCACGGTCGTGCTGCCGCCGATCCTCTACTCGGCGGCGGTGAACGTGCCGGTCGTGGACTTCCGGCGCAACTTCGCGACCATCGGCTCGCTGTCGGTGGTGCTGGTCGTGGTGTCGGCGTTCGGGACGGGGCTGCTGCTCTGGTGGCTGCTGCCGGACATCGGGTTCGCCGCCGCGCTCGCACTGGGCGCGGTGATCAGCCCGCCGGACGCGGTCGCCGCCACGTCCATCGGCAAGAAGCTCGGGCTGCCGCCGCGGCTCGTGACCATCCTCGAGGGTGAAGGGCTGGTCAACGACGCGACGGCGCTCGTGTTGCTGCGGACGGCGACGCTCGCGATCACGGCCAGCGTGACGTTCGGCGACGCGCTCGGCGACTTCGCGTACGCCGTGGCGGTGGGCGTGGTGGTCGGGTTCGCGGTCGGTGTCGTGTCGGTGCTGGCGCGCTCGCGGATCCAGGGGCAACCGGTGCTGACCACCGCGATCTCGTACGTGGTGCCGTTCCTCGCGTTCATCCCGGCCGAGGAGCTGCACGCGTCCGGCGTGATCGCCGTCGTGGTCGCGGGCCTGATCACCGGCCACCTGAGCGCGCGCAAGTTCGCCGCGCACGACCGCATCTCCGAACGCACGAACTGGCGCACGATCCAGTTGCTGCTGGAGAACGGCGTCTTCCTGCTGATGGGCTTCGAGCTCACCTCGGTGGTGAGCGACGTGGCCGACGAGGGGCTGGCGCGAACGCTGGTGATCGGCTTGCTGGTCACTTTGGCGCTGATCGTGCTGCGCGGCGTGTTCGTGATCCCGTTGATCGCGGTGCTGCGTCGTCAGCAACGTCGTGCGGACGCGTTCGCCGACAAGATCGAGTCCTTTCTGGACCGTTTCACCGCTCGCGGGCCGCGCCCTGGTGACGAGAAGCGCTACGACCGGGGAGTTCGCGCGCTGCAACGCAAACAGGCCGACGTGGCGTTCTACGCGAACGAGGGCCTGAGCTGGCGGGGCGGCGCGGTGCTGGCGTGGTCGGGGATGCGCGGTGTTGTGACGCTGGCGGCCGCGCAGACGTTGCCCACCGACCTGCCGCACCGCGAGGAGCTGATCCTGATCGCGTTCACGGTCGCGATCCTCACCCTGGTCGTGCAGGGCGGCTCGCTGCCGTTGGTGATCGGCTGGCTCGGCATCCGGGGCGATGATGACGATCACTCCCGGCGTGAGTACGCGCGGCTGGCCGGTGAGCTGATGACGGCGACGCACAGCTTCCTCGGCAACCCGGATCTGTGTCGGGAGAACGGGCAGCGGTTCGACTCCGAGTTGCTCGAACAGACAAGGGAACGAACGCTGGCGATGAGCGAGGGCGTCGAGAAGATGTTCCTCGAGCAAGATCCGGACAGTTCGATGCATCAACGCCGTGAGCTGCAACGAATGATGTCGGAAGCCCAGCAGAACGCGCTGCTGGACGCCCGTTCGAGCGGCACCTACGCCTCGCACACCCTGGAACGAGCCCAAAGTTTCATCGACAACCAGTCGGCGCGGTTCCTCTGATCCGCTAGCGTGACCTTCGCCGCCGCCACGGCCTTCCGGGGGTGGTGGCATGTCGGCGAAAGTCGCTCTGGCGAGCCTGGTGCTCGCACTCGTCGTTGGTGGCTCGTCGGTTCCTGAGGCTTCTGGGCACGCTCCGGAGTGGATCGGGACGTGGCAGGCGGCGCCCGCGAGCGCGCAGGCCGGGACCGACCTCGGCCATCCGAACAAGACGATCCGCAACGTCGTGCACACGTCGATCGGTGGCAAGGCGGCTCGGGTTCGGCTCTCGAACGCGTTCGGCACCGCGCCGGTGTTGATGGGGCACGTGACGGTCGCGCTGTCGACAGGAACTGCTTCTACGGTTCCTGGCACCGTGCGGGCGGTGACGTTCGGTGGGCTGCCCTCGGTGACGATTCCGGTGGGCGCCGAGGTCGTGAGCGATGCCGTTTCGCTGACCGTGCCCGCGGACGCGGATCTCGCCGTGACCGTGTACACGCCTGCCGAGTCCGGGCCCGCGACTTACCACCCACAGGCGTATCGCGAGACCTACTTCGCTGCGGGTGATCATGCCGCGGACGAGACCGGCACGCCGTTCGCCGTTGGCAGCACGTCGTTCCACTACGTCAGCGGGGTCGAGGTCCAGTCCTCGAAGGCACGTGGGGCCGTGGTGGCGTTCGGCGACTCGATCACCGATGGCGCCTGGTCGACGCGGGGCGCGAACCTTCGTTGGCCGGACCAGCTGTTCGACCGGCTGGTGAAGCGCCCGGCGCCGTTGCGGTTCGGGGTGCTGAACGCGGGTATCAGCGCGAATCGGCTGGCGAGTCAGGGAACCAGCGCGACGGCCGGGCAGAACGCGTTGGCGCGGCTGGATCGCGACGCGTTGACCAGGGCTGGTGTGCGGACGATCGTGCTGATGGAAGGGATCAACGACATCCAGAGCACGGTGCCGGCTGCGCAGCTGATCATGGGGCTGCAGCAGGTGGTCTCGCGCGGTCACGCGGCTGGGGTGCGGGTCGTCGTGGGGACGATCGCGCCGTGGAAGGGGTGGCGGACCTACACGCCGGAGCGCGAGGAGATCCGGTTGGAGGTCAACCGGTACATCAGGTCGGCCGGGATCTTCGACGGCGTGGTGGACTTCGACGCCGCTCTGCGCGACCCGGCCGATGCCGGTCAGTTGCGGCCCGCGTTCGACTCGGGGGATCACTTGCATCCCAACGATGCCGGGTACAAGGCTATGGCGGAGGCGGTCGACCTGCGGAGCCTCTAGAACGGGTCCGAGTTGCCCACCCTGGCCTGCACGTCGACCGTGCTGCGCGGTTCGTCGCCCAAAGTCAGCCGGGAGACGATCCGATACCGGTCACCCCGGTAGATCGAGTGCACGTACTCGACCTGCCGCCCCTCGGAGTCCGTCGTGAGGCGCTCGAACAGCAACGCGGGCGCCAGCACGGGCACCGACAGCAGTGCGGCCTCGGACTCGTTGGTCACGGTGGGCTCGATCGACTGGATCGCGTCCCGGACGTGCACGCCGTGTTCGCGCAGCCGTTCGTAGAAGTCGCCGGACTCCATGTCGTGCAACGTCAACGAAGGCGCGACCAGAGCCGGGACGTGCAGGTACTCCAGCGCCATGGGCTCGCCGTCGACCAGTCTCAGCCGCGCGATGTAGTGGATCTCGGCGGCGGGGGAGAGGCGCAGGCGGCGGCCCACTCGGGCGCCGGCCGGGATGCGGGCGTGTTCGAGGACGCGCGACTCCCAGGTGCCGGACGCCTGGGGCAGCGACATGGAACCGGTGCCGGAGACCATCTCCTGCGTGATCTTGGCGCGGGCCACGAAGGTGCCGCGGCCGTGCTGGCGGATCAGGAGGCCGGTGTTGACCAGTTCCTCCACCGCTGAGCGCACGGTGGGGCGCGAGACCGAGAGTTGCTGGCACAGCACGCGTTCGGCGGGGATCGGGGCGCCCGCCGGGTGGGTCTCGATGAGTTCGAGCAGGTAGTCGCGGACCCGCTCCCGCTTCAGGATCGCTTCGGCCATGCCTCTCCGCTTCGTCGGCGGCCAGTATCGCATACCAGTGGTAAGTAACCAGTCGAACCAAGATCGGGAGCGCTCTCACGCGTTCAAGCTGGGTATTGACGCGAGAAGTGGTCTATGCCACTTTCTACCTCACCTCAGCAGACCTGACCAATTGGTCACATCCCCCGGTGAGAGGTGAGTCGTGTCGCGCTCCGCCGCTCTGCTCGTCCTGGCGCTCACGTTGTCCGCCTGTGGCTCCACTGCTGAAGGGGGTGAGAAGCAGGAGATCACCGTGTGGCTCATGAAGGACACGGCCACGGACGACTTCGTGTCGAAGTTCGAGGCCGAGTTCGAACGCGAGCACGCGGGCCTCGACCTGAAGATCCAGATCCAGGAGTGGAACGGGATCACGCAGAAGGTGACCAGTGCGCTGGCCAGCACCGATCCGCCCGACGTGATCGAGGTCGGCAACACCCAGGTCGCGCAGTACGTGGCCAGCAAGGGCGTCACGGACCTGTCCGCCAAGAAGACCGAGCTTCAGGGTGACGACTGGATCCCAGGACTCGCGGAACCCGGAGCGGTGGACGGCAAGCAGTTCGGCATCCCGTTCTACGCCGCCAACCGGGTCGTGATCTACCGCAAGGACCTGTTCGAGGCCGCGCAGATCACGCCGCCGAAGACCCGCGAGGAATGGCTGGCTGCCACCAAGAAGCTCGACGAGGGCGACCAGCAGGGCATCTACCTGCCCGGCCAGAACTGGTACACGCTCTCGGGCTTCATCTGGGACGAGGGTGGCGACCTGGCCAAGCAGGACGGCACCTGGAAGGGCTCGCTCAACACGCCGGAAGCGTTGGCGGGCATGGACTTCTACAAGCAGCTGCAGGCGTTGGGCGACGGGCCGAAGGACTCCGACGAGGCCAAGCCGCAGCAGACCGACGTCGTGGCGGGCGGCAAGGTCGCGCAGTTCATCGCGGTCCCCGGCGCGGCGAAGCTCGTCACCAAGGCCAACCCGGCGCTCGAAGGCAAGATCGGTTTCTTCCCGACCCCCGGCAAGACCGCGAGCGAACCGGGAGCGGTGTTCACCGGCGGGTCCGACCTGATCGTCCCGCTGAGCTCGCAGCGCCAGGACGGTGCGTACGAGGTCGTGAAGGCGCTCGCCGGGGAGAAGTGGCAGGTCGAGCTGGCGAAGGCGATGAACTACGTGCCGAACCGCAAGGCACTCGCGAAGCAGCTCACCGGCGACCCCGGCACCGCGGCGATGGCGACCGGCGCCGCCAACGGGCACGCGACCCCGAACTCGCCGAACTGGGCGGCGGTCGAGGCGCGCAACCCGATCAAGGAGTTCCAGACCGCCGTCCTGACCGGCGCGGATCCGAGAACCGCCGCCGCGAAGGCCGATGAAGTGATCACCCAAGCGCTCAACTCCGGCAAATGACGCTCCTCGCGGAACGGCCGGTGCAGACACCTGCGCCGGCCCCTCCGAGACGCAGGAAACGACCGGTTCTGCCGTACCTGCTGATCGCGCCGACGCTCATCGCCACCGCGTACCTGCTGCTGTATCCGCTGGTGCGCAACGTGATCATCTCGCTGCAGGAGTTCGGACTGCCGCAGCTCGTCCGCGGCGACGCGAAGTTCATCGGCCTCGCGAACTACGCGCACGTCCTGGCCGATCCTGAGTTCTGGGGCGTGGTCAGGAGAACGCTGTGGTTCACCGCGATCAACGTCGTGCTGATCATGGTGCTGTCCACAGCGGTCGCACTGCTGCTCGTCAGGCTCAACAGGTGGCTCAGGCTGCTCGTGATGGGCGGACTGGTGCTGACGTGGGCGACGCCGATCATCGCCGCAACGACCGTGTTCCAGTGGCTCTTCCAGTCGAGGCTCGGCGTCGTGAACTGGGCACTCGTGTCGCTGGGATACGAGGAGTACCGCGACTACACGTGGTTCGCGGACGGCGAGGCCACGTTCGGGATCCTCGTGACGCTGATCGTCTGGCAGTCCATCCCGTTCGCCGCGTTGTCGCTGTACGCGGCGATGATCACCGTGCCGCAGGAGCTGTACGAGGCCGCGCGCATCGACGGCGCGAGCGCGTGGCGGACCTTCAGCACGATCACGTTTCCGATGCTGCGAGCCATGTTCGGCCTGATCACGTGCCTCGAAGTGATCTGGGTGGTCAAGGCGTTCGTGCAGATCTGGGTGATCAGCCAGGGCGGACCGGGCAGAGCGACGACGACGTTGCCGGTCTACGCGTTCCAGACAGCGCAGTCGTTGCAGCGCTACGACCTGGGCGCGGCCGTCTCGATGCTCATGGTCGTGCTGCTCGTGCTCGCACTGCTGGCGTACTTCCGCCAGCTCTACCGGCAGGAGCGGGAGGCATGAGAATCACCAAGAACACGTCGGCGCTCCTGGTCTTCGTGATCTCCGTGTTCCCGGTCTACTGGATGGTCCTCACGGCGTTCAAGCCCACGCGGGACATCCAGAGCGCCACACCGACGTTCCTCCCGGCGAGCATCACGTTCGAGCACTTCGGCACGGCGGTCGCGGCCAAGGGCTTCTTCTCGTTCTGGCGCAACAGCCTGCTCGTCGCGGGAGGGGCGGTCCTGCTCGCTTTGCTGGTCGCCCTGCTCGCGGCCTACGCGGTGGCACGGCTGCAGTGGAAAGGCCGCAGAGCGTTCGTGCTGATGGTGTTCATCGCGCAGATGACGCCGTGGGAAGCACTGCTGATCCCGATCTACGTGATCGCCAGGGACACCGGCATGCTCGACACCCTCTGGATGCTCACGCTGGTCTACTTCATGATCACGCTGCCGTTCACGATCGTGACGCTGCGCGGGTTCCTCGCCGCCATCCCCGTGGACCTCGAGGAAGCCGCGCAGGTCGACGGCTGCTCGCGCGGCCAGGCGTTCCGGAAGGTCGTGTTCCCGTTGCTGGCGCCGGGTCTGCTGGCGACCTCGCTGTTCGGGTTCATCACCGCGTGGAACGAGTTCGCCTTCGCCAACGTGCTGATCATCAAGGATCAGGACGACCGCACGCTGCCGGTCTGGCTCTCGTCGTTCAACAACACCTTCGGCACCGACTGGGGCGCCACGATGGCCGCCTCGACGCTGTTCATGGTGCCGGTGCTGCTGATCTTCGTCGTGCTCCAGGGCCGGGTGACCACCGGGATCGTCGGAGGGGCGGTGAAGGGATGATCGTCCCGCACCCGACCAGGATCGTCCGCCGCGGCAGGGGCTTCACGTTCGACTGCGGCACGAGCATCCGCGTCACGCCGGGCGCCGAGCAGGCAGCCAGATTGCTCCGCGCTGTCCTCCGGCCGGCCACCGGAATGCCGTTGCCCATCGCCGACTACGGCCAGATCGTGATCGCTCTCGACACCAAGCTCGTCGGACTCGGCCCGGAGGGTTATGCGCTGTCGGTCAACGAACACGGCGTCCTGCTCCGAGCCGGAACGTCGGCAGGCCTCGCGCACGGCGTGCAGACGATCCGCCAACTCCTGCCGGTCGAAGCACTCCGGGCCAGGAAAGTGTCCGATGTGGACTGGGTCTTGCCCGGTGTCGACATCCGGGACGTGCCCAGGCTGCCGTGGCGCGGGTTCATGCTCGACGTCGCCAGGCACTTCCAACCGGTCCACGTCGTACGCCGGTTCATCGACCTGATGGCGTTGCACAAGCTCAACGTCCTGCACCTGCACCTCACGGACGACCAGGGCTGGCGCATCCCGATCCCGAGCCACCCACTGCTGACCTCGGTCGGCAGCTGGCGAACCGAGACCAACGGCGACGGCGTCCCGCACGGTGGCTCCTACACCCGCGGCGAGTTGGAAGGCATGGTGGCGTACGCGGCCGACCGAGGGATCCGGATCATGCCGGAGATCGAGATGCCCGGCCACGCCCGTGCCGCGCTCGCCGCCTACCCGGACCTCGGCGTCGCACCGGAACCGCTGCCGGTCTGGACCCGCTGGGGCATCAGCGACGCGGCGTTCGGACTGCACGCGCTCGGGTTCGTCCGCGAGGTGCTGGCCGAGGTGCTGGAGATCTTCCCCGGCGAGCACGTCCACCTCGGTGGCGACGAGTGCCTGCTGCCCGAGGACGTCCACGGCCGGTTCCTCACGCAGGCAGCCAAGTACCTGCTCGACCGCGGCCGCATCCCCGCCGCCTGGGAACCGACCGGCGACCCGCGTTCGGTCGTCATGCCGTGGAAGGACGAAACCCAAGCCACGAAAGCGTTGGAGCTCGGCCAACCCGTGGTGATGACCCCACACACCAGCACTTATCTCGACTACCCGCAGTCGGACGCCGCGCACGAACCGCCCGGCCAGCCGGGATACGTCGTGACGAGCAAAGACGTCTACCACGTGCCACTGCCGGGCGGTGTGCTCGGAGCCCAGTGCCAGCTGTGGACCGAGCACATCCGCACCAGGGAACACCTGGAGTACATGGCGTTTCCACGTCTCGCCGCGCTGGCCGACACCCTCTGGTCCCCGCGCCCGGAGTGGGAGGGCTTCACCACCAGGATGCGCCTCCACTCCTCAAGGCTCGCCGAACTGTCCATCCCTGCCGAAGTGAGGAGAGAACCTTGCGAGCACTCATAGCTGTTTCCTGCGCGGCGCTCACCGTCGCCGCGCTGGCCGTGGCGCCCGCCGCCTTCGCGGCCGACGCGCTCACCGCCCAGTACCGGACCAGCGCGTCCGGTGCGACCACCGACCAGGTCGAACCGTGGTTCAAGCTGGTCAACTCGGGCACGACAACCGTGCCGCTGGCGGACGTGAAGATCCGCTACTACTTCCGCAGCGAGACCCCGGACGTCGGCTACCGCTTCGCCTGCTCGTGGGCGGTCCGCGGCTGCGCGAACGTCACGGGTCAGTTCGGAACGCTGACCGGCAACCCCGACCGGTACCTGGAGGTCGGCTTCACCTCAGGCGCCGGGAATCTCGCGCCGGGCCAGGACACCGGCGACCTGCAACTCCGGTTCTACCGGACGAACTGGGGCCCGATCACCCAGTCCGACGATTACTCGTTCCGCGCGGACAGCAGCTACTCGGCGTGGAACAAGATCGCCGTCTACCGCGGCAGCACGCTGCTGTGGGGCACGCCGCCCGGTGGCAGTCCGCCCACCACGACGACAACGACGTCGACCCCGCCGAACCCCAACGGCCCCAAGATGTTCGACGACTTCAGCTACACCAGCTCCAGCGACTCGCGGATCAGCCAGCGCGGCTGGACCGTGCGCGGCGGCGGTGGCGGCCCTGGTGTCCCCGGTGCCGAGTGGGATCCGTCGCGCGTGACGTTCCCGACCGTCGACGGCCAGAAGGTCCTGCGCCTCGACTCGTGGAACAACGGATCCGCCGCGAAGCAGACGGAGTTGTTCCACCAGAGGAAGTTCTTCGAGGGCACCTACGCGGCGCGCGTGAAGTTCAGCGACGCACCCGTTTTCGGCCCGGACGGCGACCACGTCGTGCAGACGTTCTTCACCATCACGCCGTTGAACGCGCCGATGGACCCGAACTACGGCGAGATCGACTTCGAGTACCTGCCCAACGGTGGCTGGGGTGAGCCGGCCAACATCATGTACGAGACCACCTGGGAGACCTACCAGAACGAGCCCTGGGTCGCCGACAACATCCACAACGAGCAGCGGCAGAGCTACTCGGGCTGGCACGACCTGGTCTTCCAGGTCGGCGGTGGCCGGGTGAAGTACTACATCGACGGGGCGCTCGTCGCCGACCACGGCGACAAGTACTACCCGGAGACGCCGATGTCGATCAACTTCAACCTGTGGTTCATCTCGGGCGGACTGCAGGGCAGCAGCGCCGAGCGGGCCTACCAGCAGGAGGTCGACTACGTGTACTTCGCCAAGGACCAGGTGCTGAGCCCGGCCCAGGTGAAGACGGCGGTGCAGGACTACCGCACCGCCGGGGTGGAGCACGTCGACAACGTTTAGAGCAGTTTCTCCAGTGTGATCGGCAGATCGCGAACCCGGACACCAGTCGCGTGGTGGACGGCGTTCGCGATCGCGCCGGCCACGCCCACGATGCCGAGCTCACCGATGCCCTTCGCACCGAGCCCGCTGATCACCGTGTCCGGGCGGTCGAGGAAGCGGACGTCGATCTTCGGGATGTCGGCGTGCACCGGCACGAGGTAGCTCGCCAGGTTGGCGTTGGTGAAGCGGGCGCTGGCGTCGACCTCGGTGGCCTCCAGCAACGCCTGGCCGATGCCCATCACGACGGCGCCCTGGATCTGGCTGCGGGCGGCCTTGGCGTTGACGATCGTGCCCGCGTCGCACACGGACAACCACCGCGTCACGCGTGGTTCTCCAGTCAGCCGGTGGACCTTCACCTCGCAGAAGTGCGCGCCGAAACAGCGGAAGCCGTGCTCCGGGTCGACGAGCCGCGGTGACGTGCCGACCGCTTCGACGCCACCGACGTCGCACGTGGTGAGCAGCGTGCCGAAGCTCATCGTCAGGCCGCCGGACGACACGCTGCCGTCGCGGTAGGTGACTTCCTTGCCGTAGAAGGGAGAACGCGGGTTGGTGGTCGCGAGCGTGATCAGTTCGGTCTGCACTGCCTTGGCCGCGACCTGCACGGCCGGGCCGTTGGTGGACGTCGAGCCTGATCCGCCGGCGTTGGCGGCAGCGGGGGAGGTGGAGTCGCCGAGTTCCGCGCGGATCTTCGACACCGGGATGCCGAGCGCGTCCGCCGCCAGGATCGCGAACACCGTGTACTGGCCGGTGCCCAGGTCGGCGGCGGTGCCGGAGACGGACGCGGTGCCGTCCGGGTAGAGCCGGACCTTGATGGACGCCTGACCGCGGGAGGCCTGGTAGGTCGCGGTGGCCATGCCGGTGCCGACGAGCCAGTCGCCGTCGACGGTCGCGCGGGTCTTCGCAGGCCGCTTCGACCAGCCGAACGCTTCGGCGCCGATCCGGTAGCACTCGTCGAGGTGCTTGGCGGACCACGGTTTGCCGGTGTTGGGCACGAAGGTCGCGTAGTTGCGCAGCCGCATCTCGACCGGGTCGATGCCGAGCTGCTCGGCGATCTCGTCCATCGCGCTCTCCAACGCGAACGAGCCGTTGGCCTCGCCGGGCGCGCGCATCACCGTCGCCGCGCCGAGGTTGAGCGGCACGATCGTCTTGGTGACGCGGATGTTCGGGCTCGCGTACGTCGTGAGCGTCCAGTTCGCGACGGACTCGGACCAGTTGCCGCCCAGGCCGCGACTGGTCACGCCGTCGTTGACGATCGACGTCAGCTTGCCGTCGGGCGTGCACGTCATCTGCAGGGTCTGCTTGGTCTTCGGGCGGTGTCCGGCCATCAGGAACACCTGTTCACGGGTCAGCACCGCCTTGACGGGCCTGCCCAACGCTCGCGACGCGGCGCACGCGAGTGGGACCTGCGCCCAGTTGCCCCACTTGCCGCCGAACCCGCCGCCGACGTGCGGGCTGAGCACGTGGATCTTGGCCGCGTCGATGCCCAGCGTCTCGGACAGCCTGCGCTGCACCAGAAGCGCGCCCTGCGACACCGAGTAGACCGTCAGGTGGTCGCCGTTCCACGTAGCGACGGTCGCGTGCGGTTCCATCGCGCAGTGATGCTGGAAAGGGGTCGTGTAGGTCTGGGTGAACGTGATGTCGCCCAAGGTCTGGATGCCCTTGACCTCTTCGACTTCCTCGAACTTCTGCAGCGTCAGGCCGGGGAACTCGGTGACCGGGGGTTGCTGCTGGTAGGTCGCGGTGATCAGGCCGGCCGCGTCCCGGGCCTGTTCGAACGTCTCGGCGACGACGAACCCGACCGCCTGGCCGAAGAACCGCACCTCCTTGTCCTGCAACGGAGGGAAGCGCTCGTCGTTCTGCTCCTGCACGTACGCGAAGAGCTTGAGCGGGTTGAACGGCGTGTACACGGCCAGCACGCCGGGGGAGGCCAGCGCCGCGCTCGTGTCCATCGAGGTGACCTGCCCGCGGCCGATCGTGCTGGTCACGAGGTAGCCGTAGGTGACGCCGGGGATCTTGGTGTCGGCCGCGTACGGTGTCGCGCCGGTGACCTTGATGCGACCGTCGACCCGGTCCACGTCCCGCCCGATCATCGCACACCCGCCGCGTCGAGCAGGGCGCGGACGATCGTGCGCTTGAGCAGGCTGGGCTTGAACGCGTTGTGCGGCAGCGGCCTGGCACCGTCCACAGCAGACTCGGCGGCGTCGGCGAACGTGCGTTCCATCGCCACGCTGCCCTTCAGCGCCTCTTCGACGTTGCGCAGTCGCCACGGTTTCGTGCCCACGCCGCCCGCGGCGAGCCGGACGTCCTGGACAACACCGCGTTTGAGGCTGACCGCCGCCGCGACGGACGTGAGCGCGAACTCGTACGACTGCCGGTCGCGGATCTTCAGGTACGTGCTGTTCCGCGCCCACGGCAGCGTTGGCACGACCACTTCGGCGATCAACTCGCCCGGCCCGAGCACGTTCTCGCGTTCCGGTGTGTTGCCGGGAAGGCGGTAGAAGTCCTCCAGCGGCACCGTCCGGTCGCCGTCCTTGCTCCGCAGCACGACCTGGGCCTCCAGCGCGACGAACGCGACCGCGACGTCGCTGGCGTGGGTCGCGACGCACGAGTCGCTGGTGCCGAGAATCGCGTGGCCGCGGTTGATCCCGGTCAACGCGGAACAGCCGCTGCCCGGCAGGCGCTTGTTGCACGCCGACGTGACGTCGCGGAAGTAGTCGCATCGGGTGCGCTGCATCAGGTTTCCGCCGATGCTCGCCATGTTCCGCAGTTGGCCGGAGGCGCTGAGCAGCAACGTGCGGGAGATCATGGGGTGGGTGGCGGTCACGACCGGGTGCGCGGCCACGTCGCTCATCCGTTCCAGCGCGCCGATCCTCAAGGCACCTGCGTGAAGCCGGATTCCCTTGAGCGGCAGGCCGTTGACGTCGATCACCCGGTCCGGCGTCATGACGTCGAGCTTCATCAGGTCGACCAGCGTGGTGCCACCGGCCAGGAACGCGGAGCCGGGTTTCGCGAGCTTCAACGCGTCGGTGACGGTCGACGGTGAGGCGTAGTCGAAGGCGTGCATCAGCGGTCACCAGCCTTGGCCTGCTTGATCGCGTCCAGGATGTTCGGGTAGGCGCCGCAGCGGCAGATGTTGCCGGACATGGCTTCCCGGATCTGGTCGTCCGTCCTGAGGTCTCTTTCTTCGACCACTTTGACCGCCGACATGATCTGGCCGGACGTGCAGAACCCGCACTGGAAGCCGTCGTGGTCGATGAACGCCCGCTGCACCGGATGCAGGTCGTCGCCGTCCGCGATGCCCTCGATCGTGGTGACTTCCTTGCCCTGCACGGTCGCCGCCAGCGTCAGGCACGACAGCACGCGCCGGTCGTCGACGTGGACCGTGCACGCACCGCACTGGCCGCGGTCGCAGCCCTTCTTGGTGCCGGTGAGCTGCAGCCGTTCCCGCAGCGCGTCGAGCAACGTGACGCGGGGGTCGATGCTGACCTTCTTCAGCTCACCGTTGACCTTGAAAGCGACCTGGACGAGGCCTGGTTCCGTCGCTTCGGCCGCCGCGATCGCCTCCACGGCGGGTGACGCCATCGCCACTCCGGCCGAGACCGCCGCCGCCTGACCGAAGAACTGCCGTCTGCTGGTTGTCATGTGACCCCCTGTGCTCGGGGCCACACAAGCAGTATCGATCCGATGGGTCAATGCGCCAACGTGCCGAACCTGATCGGTAACCGCTTTCCCGGTACAGATAGATCCGATGTATCACGGCGTTTTGTCCGGTTCGCGGTGCCATGTCTTTTCACCCGGCTGAAAGGGGTGACCTGTGCCAGGATGACGCGGCGGTCGGAGGTGGTCGTGACACCGGCGAACTGGCAGGACGCCTACACCGCGTTCAGCGGCCGGGACCTGGACGCGGCGGACCTGGAGCTGTTCGCGCGCACCGCCTACATGCTCGGTCGCGACGACGAGTACGTGAGAGCCCTGGAACAGGCCCATCAGGCCCACCTGCGTGCTGGCGCGCCGATGCGGGCGCTGCGGTGCGCGTTCTGGGTCGGGCACAGCTTGTTGTTCCACGGGCAGATGGCACCCGCCTTGGGCTGGTTCGCCCGTGCGCGGCGGTTGCTCGAACGCGAACGGGGCGACGTGGCCGAACGCGGCTACGTGCTGATCGCGGACATGCTGGACCACCTGATCGGCGGCGAGGCCGAAGCGGCCGGCCTGGTCGCCGCCGAGATCGTCGAGGTGGGGGAGCGCTTCGGCGACGACGACCTCGTCGCCATGGGGATGATGGAACAGGGGCACTCGCTCGTCCGGCTGGGGCGCGCGCGGGACGGCCTGCGGTTGATCGACGAGACCATGGTCGCCGTGACCACGGGCGAGCTCTCGCCGATCGTCGCCGGGATCGTGTACTGCAACACGATCTCCTTCTGCCGCGAGGTCTACCAGCTGCGCAGGGTGAGGGAGTGGACGGCCGCGCTGACGCGGTGGTGCGCGCAGCAGCAGGAGATGGTGGCGCACAAGGGCGTCTGCCTGGTGCACCGCGCGGAGATCATGACGCTGGGCGGGGCGTGGGACGACGCGCTCGCCGAGCTCGGCCGGGTGACCGAGGAACTGACCCGCGGTGCCCTGAACGAGCGGGCGTGCGGAGACGCCGCCTACCGCGCGGGTGAGGTGCACCGCCTGCGCGGGGAGTTCGCGCTCGCCGAGGAGGCGTATCGCCGGGCCAGCGCGCTGGGTCGCGAACCGCAACCCGGCCACGCACTTCTCCGGTTGGCGCAAGGGAAACCGGATGCCGCGGCCGCCATGATCCGCCGGGTCGTGGCGGAGACGTCCCGAGGGCTGCCGCGGGTCGCGCTGTTGCCGGCCTACGTCGAGATCATGCTGGCGACCGACCTGGACGCGGCCGCCGGTGCGTGCCGGGAGCTCGACGAGATCGCCCGGCAGCAGGAGAACGAGGCCATCGACGCGATGTCCTCGCACGCTTTCGCGGCGCTGGCGTTGGCGTCGGGAGACCCGCAGCTGGCGCTGACCGAGGCACGCCGGGCCTGGCACGGCTGGCAGCGGATCGAGGCGCCGTACGAAGCCGCCCGCAGCCGTGCTCTGATCGCGCGGGCGTGCGGCCTGCTGGGCGACGACGACTCGTCCGCGCTGGAGCTGCGGGCGGCGCTGGAGACGTTCACGTCGCTGGGGGCACGACCGGACGTCGCGGCTCTCACGCCACCCGACCGGCACGGTCTCAGCGGACGGGAGATCGAGGTGCTCCGCCTGGTCGCGACGGGACAGAGCAACCGCGACATCGCGGGGACGCTGTTCCTCAGCGAGCACACGGTGGCCCGGCACCTGCAGAACATCTTCGTGAAGCTCGGTGTCTCCTCGCGGACGGCCGCGAGCGCGTTCGCCCACGAACACCACCTCGCCTGAGGCTCGTGGTCAATTCTGGTGATCCGGTCGTCGTCCGGGTTGGTCAGTCCTCGTGAAGCGACGCCGTGACCTGTCTCCCTAGCGTCGTGTTCATCGGTTCGACACGAGGAGGCACGCCATGTACGTCATCGTCCACCACCACATCAAGAACCCCGAGAACGCCTTCGCGCGCGGCCAGCAGCTGATCTCGGGTGACGGCGCTCCCACCGGCGTCAAGGTGCTCCAGTTCTACCCGGCTCAGGACCTGAGCACGGTGACCTGCCTGTGGGAGTCGGACTCCCTCGCCGCGGTCCAGGGCTGGGTCGACTCGGTGCTCGGCGACGCGAGCGAGAACCGCAGCTACGCCGTGGACGCGGACCGGGCGTTCGCGGAGCGGCCACTCGGTCTCGCGTCCGCCCCGGCGCTCACCGCGTGATCTCAGGTACCGGTGACGGTCGTGCAGCTGACCTTCTGGCCGGGCGCGGCCGTCGCGGTCGCCAGCTCCTTCACCCCGTCGAGCAGGATGCGGCACTTCAGCGCCTGACCGGCGTTCGGGGTCGCGGTGATCTCGGCCTTCTCGCCGGCGTTGATGACCACCTCGGAGGTGAACGGGGCGGGCGCCGACTTGGTGACGACGACCGGGGAGGCCTTCTTGTAGCGGTCGGGGTTCTCGGTGTACTCGATCTGCACGGGGGTGGCGGCGGCGGGTTCCGTCGTCACCTCGTAGGTGATCGCCCAGGCCTTGCCGACCAGCGTGTTCCAGCCGCCGTAGTGGTTCACCAGCGCGACGGTTCCTCCGCCGAGCACCACCAGCACGCCGAGCACGACCGCGAGAGTCTTCATAGGACAGACGGTATTGGGCCCGGCGTGCCCCTGCATCGTTCGGGGGAGTGACCGCGAGGTCATCCCGCAGGCTGACCTACTTCAGCAGCAGGCGGACCGTCAGTTCGAGCCGGTTCGCGACGTCCGTGGCCGTGGCGCGGCGGGTGACCCAGGCGACCAGGTTGGACAGCCACACGTCGCCGATCACGCGGGCGATGGCCTTCTGCTCGTCGGTCGGCTCGTCGGCGCTCATCGCGCGGGTGAACATGCTCTCCATCAGCCACGAGACTCTGTCGATCTCGGCGCCCGCGGAGGCGTCGGCGAAGGTGAACGCGCGCGTCATCGCCTCGGTGAGGTGCGGGTTGCGCTGCAGGCCCCTGGTGATGCGGCCGAGGACGAAGAGCACGCGCTCGTACGGGCTGTCGCCGGGGACCGTGGTGCGGTCCATCTTCTCCTGCGCGCGTTCGAGCTCGACCGCGAGGCTCGACACGAGCAGGTGGACCTTCGAGGGGAAGTAGCGGTACAACGTGCCCAGCGCGACGTCCGCCCTGTCCGCCACCGCGCGCATCTGGACGGCGTCGAACCCGCCCTTGGACGCCAGCGCGATGGTCGCGTCGACGATCCGCTTGCGCCGCTCGCGCTGGGCCGCGGAGCTGAGCTCCTCGCCCGCCATGAGTGCGTCGGTGCGCGCCTTCGAAGGTGACACGGAGATGATCCTCCTGAAACGTGTTGCAGCAGCCCCTTCATCGTACTCGATCGTATTCCGGCCCATGATCTGTTGCCCGAATTAGAACACGTTCTATAAACTCCTTCACGTATGGAGGAGGCCGCATGCCGATCGCCACGACCGGGGAACAACGAGCGTTGCGCGACAGCGTGGACGCGGCCAAGGGCGAGTGGGCTGACCTCGTCCGGGTCGGGTTCTTCGAGGTGACGCGGGAGGGCGGCACCGTCGCCGATCTCGCGGTGATGCTGGAACGGGCTGCGGAGAACCTGGTGCCGGGGCCGCTGCTGCCCACGGCGCTGGTGTCCGTGCTGGTGCCCGAGTTCGACGGGATTGCCGGGTTCGGATTTTCGTCTCAGCACGTGGTCGGTGCTGCCGAGGCGACGCATCTGCTGGTGCGAACGGACTCCTGGCGGCTCGTGCCCGCCTCGCGGGTGACCGCGCTGGACTCGGTGGACCTGTCGCGGTCGCTGGGGTCGGTGCAGGTTGACGAGCCTGGCGTCGAAGTGGCCGATCCGACTGATCTGGCCGTGACGCTGATGGCCGCCGAGGCGAGCGGGGTGGCGGCGTGGTGCCTGAACACGGCGGTCTCGTATGCGCGGCAACGGCAGCAGTTCGGGCGCGCGATCGGGTCGTTCCAGGCCGTGAAGCACCTGTGCGTGGAGATGCTGTGCCGGTCTGAGCAGGCTTCTTCGGTGGCGTGGGACGCCGCTGTCTCGTTCGGAGAGGACGAACATCCGCTGGCGGCCGCGGTGGCGGGCGCTGTCGCTTTGGACGCTGCCGTGCGGAACGCCAAGGACTGCATCCAGGTGCTCGGCGGGATCGGGTTCACCTGGGAGCACGACGCTCACCGCTATCTGCGCAGGGCTTTGGCGTTGCAGCAGCTCGCGGGCGGGGTCGGTCGGTGGCGTCGGCGGGTTGCCGAACTGGCGTCGCAGGGCATGCGCCGGTCGCATTCCGTGGAGATCTCCAGTGATCCCGAGGTTCGGGCGTTCGCTGCGGAGCTCGCCTCATTGGATGCCGTTGGCCAGCGGGAACGCCTGGCGGACAGCGGATATCTCGTGCCGCACTGGCCTCGACCGTACGGGTTGGACGCGTCGCCTGTTCAGCAGCTCGTGATCGACGACGAGTTCGCGCGGGCCGGCGTGCGCAGGCCGGATCTGATCATCGGCGGCTGGGCCGGGCCGACGATCCTCCGCCACGGAACGCCTGAGCAGCAGGAACGGTTCGTGTGGCCGACTCTGCGGGGTTCGCTGACGTGGTGCCAGCTCTTCAGTGAGCCCGAGGCCGGGTCGGACCTGGCGTCGTTGCGCACCAAGGCAGTCCGGGCCGACGGCGGGTGGCGGCTGACCGGGCAGAAGGTGTGGACGTCGCTCGCGCACGAGGCCGACTGGGCGATCTGCCTGGCCCGCACGGACACCTCGGTGCCGAAGCACAAGGGCATCACGTACTTCCTGGTCGACATGCGGTCGCCCGGTGTCGACGTGCGGGCGTTGCGGGAGATCACCGGCGACGCGCGGTTCAACGAGGTGTTCCTCGACGACGTGTTCGTACCTGATGACTGCGTGGTCGGCGAGGTCAACGACGGCTGGCGCCTTGCCCGCACCACGCTCGCCAACGAGCGGGTCGCGATGGGGTCGTCGCTCGGCGAGACGCTAGAACGTGTTCTGCAGCAACCATCAGCGGCTGACCATGCTGAGCGACTCGGCGAGCTGGTGGCGCAGGGAATCGCGGTGTCGGTGCTGGACCACCGCGCGAGTCTGCGGGTGTTGAGCGGGCAGGAACCGGGCGCGGAGTCCAGTGTGCGCAAGCTGGTCGGGGTGCGGCAGCGGCAGGACGTCGCGGAGTTCGCGGTCGATCTGCTCGGTCCTGACGGCGCGGTGCACGGGCCGGAGATCTACGAGTTCCTGCTCACGCGGTGTCTGAGCATCGCGGGCGGGACGACGCAGGTGCTGATGAACCTGGCAGGCGAACGGATTCTCGGTCTACCGAGGGAGCCTTGATGGACTTCAGTCTCGACGAGACCCAGCAGGAGATCGCCCGGCTGGCGGCCGACGTGCTGGGCAAGGAGAGCGACACGCCCTGGAAAGCCTTGGGAGAGGCGGGGTTGCTGTCCCTCGCCGTTCCGGAACGGCTCGGTGGCGATGGTCTCGGCGTCCTGGAGACGGCCGCGGTGCTGACCGAGGTCGGGCGGCGGGCGGTGGACGTACCGGCGCTGGCGACTCTTGCGTTGGGAGTGCTGCCGATCGCGCGGTACGGGACTCCTCAGCAGCAGGAAGAGCTCTTGCCGCTGGTGACGGAACAGCACGCGGTGTTCACGGCGGCGCTGAGCGAGCCGTCGTCGCCGCTGCCCGCGGAACCGGGAACCACCGCGCGCCGGGAGGGTGCCGGGGTGGTGGTGTCGGGGGTGAAGATCAACGTGCCGCATGCCGCAGCGGCGCAACGGATCCTGGTGTCGGCGACGCTGGAGGGCGTGCCGGTCGTGGTGGTGGTCGACCCGGCGGGAGAGGGTGTGTCCACATCGGACCACCGGGTGGAGTTCGACTGCGCCGCGGGGGAGGTGCTGGGCGAGCCGCACGCCGGTGACACGGCCTCGGGAGAACTGCCCGCCCGCGACGCGGCACTGGGCATCCGCCGATTCGCCCTGGCCGGTGCCTGCGCCGTCGCCGATGGAGTCCTGGCCGGAGCTTTGGACCTCACCGTGAAGCACGTGGGCACCCGCCACCAGTTCGGCAAGCCGCTCTCCACGTTCCAAGCCGCCGCGTGCCAGGTCGCGGACGTCTACATCGCGTCCCGCACGCTCCATCTGGCGACCCTCACCGCCTGCTGGAACCTCGACGACACCGACCTCGACACGGCGGCGTACTGGCTGGCGGCTGAGGCGTTGCCGGCCGTCCACACCTGCCACCACCTGCACGGCGGGCTCGGGCTCGACATCACGTATCCGATGCACCGCTACTACGGCATGGCCAAGGAGCTGACGCGGTTCGTCGGCGGAGTGGAGCACCGCTTGGGGGCCATCGATGTTCATTGATCTCACCGCCGACCAGCTCAGGCTGCGGGACGAGCTGCGCGAGTACTTCGCGAACCTCATGTCCGACCAGGAGCGGGAGGCGATGCTCACCGAACGGCACGGCGCGACCTACCGCGAGCTCGTGCGCAGGCTCGGGCGGGACGGCAGGCTGGGCGTCGGCTGGCCCGTCGAGTTCGGTGGTCTCGGCTTCGGGCCGGTCGAGCAGCAGATCTTCGTCAACGAGGCGGCGCGGGCGGACGTGCCGCTGCCGTACGTGACGCTGCAGACCGTCGGGCCGACGCTCCAGGCGTTCGGGACGCAGGAGCAGAAGGACTTCTTCCTGCCGCGGATCCTGAGCGGCGACCTGCACTTCGCCATCGGCTACACCGAGCCGGACGCGGGCACGGACCTGGCCGCGTTGCGCACCAAGGCTGTTCGCGATGGTGATGAGTACGTCGTCAACGGGCAGAAGACGTTCACGACCGGCGGCCACGACGCGGACTACGTGTGGCTGGCGTGTCGCACCGGGGCGACGGACTCGCGGCACAAGGGCATCACGATCCTCATCGTCGACACTCGCGACCCCGGCTACTCGTGGACGCCGATCATCACGTGCGACGGTGCGCACCACGTCAACGCCACCTACTACAACGACGTGCGCGTGCCGGTCAGCATGCGGGTCGGCGAGGAGAACAAGGGCTGGCGCCTGATCACCACCCAGCTCAACCACGAACGCGTGATGCTCGGCCCGTCCGGCAGGCTCGGCGCGTTGATCTCACGGGTGCACGACTGGGCCGCTGAACGCGAGCTGTTGGGGGAGCCGGACGTGCGGCGGGCGTTCGCCGAGGCGCGTGCGGTGCACCGGGTCAACGAGCTGCTGAACTGGCAGGTCGCTTCCGGCGAGGTCGAGGTCGCGGATGCCAGCGCCACCAAGGTGTTCGCCGCGGACCGCACGCAGCGCGTCGGCCGGCTGATGGAGGAGCTCGTCGGACGGCACGGCGCTCCCGCGGAACTCGTCCGGTGGCTGGACGTGCAGGCACGGCGCAACCTCGTGCTGACCTTCGGAGGCGGAGTGCAGGAGATCCAACGCGAGCTGATCACGAGCATCGGCCTCGGACTACCACGGGTGGTGCGATGATCGACATCGAGAAGGAAGCCGCCCGCATCGCGGAGAAGGGCGAGTGCGCACCACGGCTCGCGCGTGACCCGGTCAACCTGCCGATGATCAACAACTGGCTGGAGGCCATCGGCGACGAGCACCCCGGCTACACCGAGGTCGCGCCGCCCGCGATGGTCCAGGTGTGGACGATGGCCGGGCTGCACGGCCAGCGCACGCTCGACGACCCGCTCGGCGCGATGATGAAGATCCTCGACGAGGCCGGGTACACGTCGGTCGTCGCGACCAACAGCGACCAGACCTATCACCGGTATTTGCGCGTGGGTGAGCACCTGTCGGTGACGACGTCGCTGGAGGACGTGACCGGGCCCAAGAAGACCGGGCTGGGGGAGGGCTGGTTCGTCACCACCAGGAGTACGTGGTGGGTGGGCGACGAGGCGGTCGCGGAGATGCGCTTCCGGGTGTTGAAGTTCAGGCCCGCCGCAAAACCCGACACCACACCAGAAGCCTCTGCCCCTGCGACCCAACCCGCCACCCAGCCGCAACTTCCTCAACCACAAGCGATTCGTCCCGCCGTCAACCGCGACACTCAATACTTCTGGGACGGCTGCCGTGAGGGCGAGCTGCGCATCCAGCGGTGCGGTCAGTGCGGCCTGCTCCGGCACCCGCCCGGCCCGATGTGCCCGGAATGCGGTGCCACCAAACCGAAGTACCTCCTTTCGGACGGCCGCGGCGTGGTCTACAGCTACGTCGTGCACCACCACCCGCAGGTGCCGGGCAAGCAGACACCGTTCGTCATCGCCCTGATCGAGCTGGACGAGGGCGTGCGCATGCTGGGTGAGCTGCACGGCGAGCCGAGCATCGGGCTGCCGGTCGAGGTCGTGTTCACGAAGGTCGACGACGAACTGACGATGCCGAGCTGGAGGCCCCGTGCGGACCGGTGATTCGCTGCCAGAGTGGCACGTCGAGGCCACGCCGACGTTCGTGATCAGCACCGCGCTGGCCACCCGTGACTTCCAGGACGTGCACCACGACCGCGACCTGGCGATCCAGCGCGGCTCGAAGGACATCTTCATCAACATCCTCACGACGACCGGGCTGGTGCAGCGGTACGTGACGGACTGGGCGGGCCCGGAAGCGTTGGTGCGTCAGGTGAACATCCGGCTCGGCGCGCCCTGCTACGCCTACGACACGTTGAAGTTCTTCGGCCAGGTCATCGAGAAAGAAGACCAGGGCCTGACCATCGAGGTCGTCGGCAGGACGGATCACGGCGACCACGTCACCGGCATCGTGAAGATCGAGGTACCGGCATGAGCGCCGCGATCGTGGGCATCGGCGCGACCGACTTCTCCAAGGACTCGGGCCGCAGCGAACTGCAGCTGGCCGCGGAGGCGGTGAAAGCGGCGATCGAGGACGCCGGCCTGCAACCATCCGATGTGGACGGACTGGTCAGTTTCACCATGGACACCAACGCCGAGATCGCGGTCGCGCGCGAACTCGGGATCCCGGAGCTGACGTTCTTCAGCCGCGTCCACTACGGCGGCGGGGCGGCGTGTGCGACGGTCCAGCAGGCCGCGATGGCCGTCGAGACCGGCGCGGCGAAGGTCGTCGTCTGCTACCGGGCGTTCAACGAACGTTCCGGCCACCGGTTCGGTCAGGTGCAGACCGCGGCCGCCGTGAACATCGACAACAGCTGGTCGTACCCGATGGGGCTGGGTACACCGGCGGCGATGGTCGCGATGTTCGCCCGCCGCTACATGCACGAGTACGGCGCGACGTCCGAGGACTTCGGCCGGATCGCTGTGATCGACCGCAAGCACGCCGCCACGAACCCGCACGCGTGGTTCCACAACCGGCCGATCACCCTCGAAGACCACCAGAACTCCCGCTGGATCGCCGAACCCCTGCACCTCCTCGACTGCTGCCAGGAAACCGACGGCGGAGTCGCGCTGGTCGTCACGTCAGCGGAGCGGGCGCGCGACCTGCCGAACAAGCCCGCGCATATCAAGGCGGCGACGCAGGGCAGCAGCGTCGACCAGTTCACGATGACCAGCTACTACCGCGACGACCTGACCCGGTTGCCCGAGATGGGTGTGGTGGCGCGAGGTCTGTGGGAGAAGTCGGGCATCGGTCCGTCCGATGTGGACGTCGCGGTGCTCTACGACCACTTCACGCCGTTCGTGCTGGTCCAGCTGGAAGAGCTCGGCTTCTGCAAGAGAGGCGAGGCCAAGGACTTCATCAAGACGGGCGCACTCGAAATGGACGGCGCGCTGCCGCTCAACCCGCACGGCGGCCAGCTCGGCGAGGCCTACCTGCACGGCATGAACGGCATCGCCGAAGGGGTGCGGCAGGTGAGGGGTACGGCGGCGAACCAGGTTGACGGTGTGGAGCACGTGCTGGTCACCGCGGGAACAGGGGTGCCGACGAGTGGCTTGGTGCTGGGCGCTACAGCAGCTTCATGAGGGCGTCGGCCGAGGAGCTGCCGGGTTCAGCCTGGTAGACGATGATCACCTGGTCCTCGGCTCCGGCGATGGTGAGGGACTGGCGACGCAGGGTCAGCAGGCCCGCGTCGGGATGGTTGAACCGCTTGGTCTCGTCCCGGGTCGGGCGGACGTCGTGCCTGGCCCACAACGACCGGAACTCGTCGTGCGGCAGCAGTTCGGTCACGAGCGGGTCGCGCGGATCGGCGGTCGCCCGCAGGGCCGCGACGGTCTGCGCGGCGATGTCCGGCCAGTCCGGGAACAGCGTGCGGGCGGCGGGGTCGAGGAACACGTCCCGCACCAGGTTGCGACCGGGGTGGTACAGCGGGGCGAGCACCATGGCCGCTTTGTTGGCCATCAGCACGTCGAAACGGCCGTCGCGGACGTAGGCAGGAGTGCTGCCCCACGAGTCGAGCAGGTGCTGCACCGCCGTGGTCGCCTCGCGGGGTGGCGGCGGCGCGGCATCAGTGGCAGGCGAGGACGGCGATGCGGCGAGGGCGTGCAAGTGAGCCGTCGCGTCAGCGTCGAGGCGCAAAGCCGTCGCCAGCGCGTCCACGACCTGAGCCGACGGGTTCCGGTCGACCCCCTGCTCCAGCCGCGTCAGGTACTGGACCGAGACGCCAGCCAACAGAGCGAGCTCATCCCGGCGCAGTCCGGGCACCCGGCGCCGCCCGAACGCCGGAAGCCCCACCTCATCAGGCCGCACGCGGGCCCGCCGCGCCTGGAGGAACTCGCCGAGAACGTTGTCACGTGTCATCGACCGCGAGGGTATCCCTGACGGGGTGCTGGCTGCCGCATCAGCGCGACGGCAGGGTCAGTCCCATGAAGACATGGTTCATCACCGGAGCATCACGCGGCTTCGGACGCACCTGGACGACAGCGGCACTCGCACGCGGTGACCGGGTCGCCGCCACCGCACGCAAGCCCGAAGCCCTCGAAGACCTGGCCGACACCTATGGCGACCGGATCCTCCCGATCGCACTCGACGTGACCAACCGTGCTCAGGTCTTCACCGCGGTCGAGAAAGCAGCAGAAGCGTTCGGCGGCCTGGACGTCGTCGTCAACAACGCCGGTTACGGCCTCTTCGGCATGATCGAGGAGACGACCGAGGAACAGGCCAGGGCGCAGATCGAGACCAACCTGTTCGGCGCGCTCTGGGTAACGCAGGCAGCGCTGCCGATCATGCGTGACCAGGGCAGCGGGCACCTCCTCCAGGTTTCCAGCATCGGCGGCATCGCGGCCTTCCCGACGCTCGGCCTCTACAACGCCTCCAAGTGGGCGCTCGAAGGGATGAGCGAAGCCCTGGCGCAGGAGGTCGGCCCGCTCGGCATCAAGGTCACGATCGTCGAGCCGGGCCCGTACGGCACCGACTGGGCAGGGGAGTCGGCGGCGCGCACCACCCCGATCACGGCCTACGAACCGATCCGGGAAGCCCGCCGCGCCGGCGCCACTGCCCGTGCAGCGCAAGATCCTCGAGCCACCGCGGACATCGTCCTGAGCCTGGTCGACCTGCCGGAACCGCCGTTGCGGCTGTTCCTCGGCGGCTACCCGTACCCGGTCGCCGAGCGGGTCTACCAGGAGCGGCTCGCGACCTGGCAACAGTGGCGCGAGCTCAGCACGTCGTGAGCTCGGCGTCGGCGAGGACAGGACGGTCCCCGGCGAACGTCGTCAGCACCAGCCGCGACCCGTCCCGCCAGACCCGCGTCGTCAACGTCTCGCCGGGGAACACCACCCCGGCGAACTTGGCGCCGAACGACCGCACCTGCGACGGCCCGTCCAGCACCGCGTCGATCACCGCCTTGCACACCACGCCGTACGTGCACAGCCCGTGCAGGATCGGCTGGTCGAACCCGGCCAGCCGCGCGAACTCCGGGTCGGCGTGCAACGGGTTCCGGTCGCCACAAAGCCGGTACAGGTAGGCCTGCTGCGGCAGAGTCGGGGTCTCGATCACGAAGTCCGGTTCGCGTTCAGGCACCTCGACCTTGCCCGACGGCCCGCGCTCCCCGCCGAACCCGCCCTCGCCACGAGCGAAGATGCTGGACCTGGTCGTGTACAAAGCCGTTCCGTCCGGAGCCACCGCCGTCGACTCCTGCACGATCACCGCGGCCTTGCCCTTGTCCCACACGTCGGCGATCCGGGTGCGCAGCACGGCCTCACCGGACGCCGGCAGTGCGGTGTGGACGGTGATCTCCTGCGTGCCGTGCAGAACGCGGGCCAGGTCGATGTCGACGCCGGGGAACGACACGGCGGGCGGCGCGGTCTCGTGGAACCGGGGCGCGACGACACCGAACGTCGGCAGCACCTCAAGGCCCTGTTCGTAGACGTATCGGAGTTCGGTGGCCCCCAGCGCCAGGTGGTAGAGCAGCACGTCCGAGTGCGTCCACGAGAACTTGATCTCGGGCAGCTCCGCCCCCACCGCCACAGCCGGATCGATCGGCATGAAAGCCCCTCACTCGTAGGTGATCTTCACCGTGTCGGTGACCGGAACCGACTGGCACGCCAGCACGATGCCGTCGGCGATGTCCTCGGAGTCGAGCACGTCGTTGTTGAGCATCTTGACCTCGCCCTCGACCAGCCGGCACGCGCACGCGCTGCACGCACCCTCGCGGCACGAGTAGGGCGCGTCGAGTCCCTTCTCCAGCAACAGGTCGAGCAGCTTCTGCCGCGCGGGCCACGGAAACCTGTGGTCGACACCGTCCAAAGAGACCTCGACCACGGCGTCGGGACGGTCGTCGGCGATGGGCTCAACGGAGGAAAACGGATCGCTGGACAAGGACACGAACTTCTCGATGTGCACGACGGAAGTATCGCTGAGCGCCTTCCGGGCGGCTTCCATGAAGGGCCCCGGCCCGCACACGAAGGCCTCGTCGCACTCCCGCACGAACGCCCGCAAGGCCCCCAAGTGCGGCAACCCCTGCACCGACTCCAACCAGTGGACGACAGTCAGCCGATCGGGATGTGCCCGCGACAACGCGTCCAGCTCGCGGGCGAAGATCACCGAGCCCTCGTCCCGGTTGGCGTAGAAGAGGAACACCCGGCCGGACCCTTGGGTCAACACGGACCTGATGATCGACATGACCGGCGTGATCCCGCTGCCCGCCGCGAACGCCAGCAGCGAGCCGTCCAGCGACTTGGGCGTGAACACTCCAGCCGGTGCCAGCACGTCGAGCTCGCACCCGACGCTGAGCTGCGAGCACATCCAGACCGAGCCGTACCCGTCCGGCGTGCGCTTGACCGTGATCTTCAACGGCTCACCCGGCGCGCTGGACAGGGAGTAGCAGCGCGCCACGTCACCCGCTCGCACGGTCAGGAACTGGCCTGGCTTCACCGAGAACGAGACCCCGGACAGCACGAACGAACGCGAGTCCGCTGTTTCCTCGATCACCGCGTCGACTCGCAGCCGGTGCACCTCAGCCATCCGCGACCTCCAGCGTCCCGTCCCGCACGGCCTTCTCGATGCTGTCCCGCAACCGCAGGCACGTCCTCATGAACGCCGACCGCGGCCCGCACAGCTCGGGACAGGTGCTGGTGTCCGACAACCACTGCACGGACGTGTGCTGTGGGCTGTTCTTCTTCACCAGCACCCGGTTCCCGCAGTCGCAACCCACGGGAACCATGCCACCGACGAGGAACTCATCGCGCTCGCTCATGACTGCTGACGAGCCAGGTTCTCGGCGACTTCCTTCTCCCACACCTCGACCGCGCGGCTGGTGTCGACCTCGAACTCGAAGCGCCGCACCATGTCGTCGGTGACGTCCTCCACGTCGACGTAGAACTGCTCGTACCACCGCCGCAGCTGGTAGACCGGCCCGTCCTCCTCGCACAGCAACGGGTTGTCGATCCGCGTCTTGTTCTGCCAGATCTCCACGTCCTGCAGGAACCCGACGCCGATGCCGCGCGCGAACTTGTGCGCGATCTTGTCGGCGTGCTCGTCGGACACACCCGGCAGCTTCTTCACGATCGCGCCCCACTGCAACCGGAACGACGTCGGCGAGATCGGGTAGTGGCAGTTGATCAGCACGGTCTCGATCTCGATGCCCTTGTAGTCGTTCCACAGGTAGTCGATCATGTACGACGGCCCGTAGTACGAGGCTTCGGAACGAACTTCCACGTCACCGGTGTAGTTCGAGCCCATCGCGACGTCCGGCCGTCCGCGCGTGGTCAGGTACTGCGAGGCGACGTGGCCCTCCATCACGTTCTTGAAGTAGGTCGGGAACGCGAAGTGGATGTAGAAGAAGTGGGCCATGTCGACGACGTTGTCGATGATCTCGCGGCAGTTCGCGTTGTCGATCACGACCGAGTCCCACGTCCAGTTGCTCCACTCGTCGGAGAACGCGGCGTCGATGCGCGGGATCGTGACGTGCTCGGGCGGCGGGTTGCCCTGCGGGTCGTTCCACACGAAGAGCTGCTTGTTCTCCTCCAGCGTGATCCACGACCGGGTGCGTGCTCGCAACGGAACCCGCTTGGCGTAAGGGATCTCGACGCACTTGCCGTTCCCGCCCCAGCGCCAGTCGTGGAACGGGCAGGCGATGGCGTTGCCCTTGACCGTGCCCTGGGTGAGGTCGCCGCCCATGTGCCGGCAGTACCCGTCGAGCACGTTGAGCTTGCCGTCCTCCGTCGCGAACACCACGAGCTTGGTGCCGAACGCCTCCACGGCGTGGGGTTTGCCGTCCCGGAAGTCGGAGGCGAGGCCGAGGCAGTGCCAGCCGCGCGCGAACCGAGCGGGAGGCGCGCCGGTGTCGATCGTCCGCACAGCGTCCTGCGTCATCGCATTCCTCCAGTGATGTCGAGAGCGGCGAGATAACCGAACGTCATCGCCGGTCCGAGAGTGGCGCCCGCGCCCGCGTAGGTGTGTCCCATCACGGATGCCATGGTGTTGCCCGCCGCGTACAGGCCGTCGATCACGGAACCGTCCTCGCGCAGCACGCGAGCGCGGGTGTCGGTTTTGAGGCCGCCCTTGGTGCCGAGGTCGCCGGGCACGATCTTGACCGCGTAGAACGGGCCGGTGGTCAGCGGTGCGAGGTTGGGGTTGGGGTGGTTGCGCGGATCGCCGTAGTAGCGGTCGTACGCGCTGTCACCGCGGTGGAAGTCGGTGTCTTTGCCCTCGACGGCCAGGGTGTTGAACCGGCGGACCGTGTCGACGAGGGCGGGCAGGTCTGCTTGCTGGGCGAGTTCCTCCAGAGAACCGGCCGTGAGCACAGAGTCTTTCCAGCGCCGGGGCAACGGCCTGCGCGGCGGGATTCCGCAGAACGGGTACCGGCTGCGGTAGGCGTGGTCGAACACCAGCCACGTCTTGCCGTTCATCGCCTTGACCACGTCGATGTAGGGCGCTGCCTCGTTGACGAACCGCTGCCCGGTGCTGTTGACCAGCACACATCCGGGCAGCGAGCGTTCGGCGAGCAGGAAGAACGGGCCGCGCGGCAACGGAACCGAAGGGCCCCACCAGGCTTCGTCCATCAGGCCGACGGCCGCGCCGGCACGGACTCCGGCTTCGATGCCGTCGCCGGTGTTGGCCTTCGCGCCGACCGTCCACTCCGTACCGATGTCCTGGTGCTGTTTGCGCAGCTGTTCGTTGTGCTCGAACCCGCCGGCCGCGAGCACGACGTGCTTCGCCAGGATCAGCTTCTCGCCGACGAGGATTCCGGCGATCCGGCCGTTCTCGTAGTGCAGGTCGGTCATCGCGGTGTCGAGCCGGACCTCGACGTTCAGCGACTTCAAACCCGCCCGCAGGCCTGCTGCCAGCGCCTGGCCCATCGTGAGTCGCCGGCCCGGCAGGAAGCGGCGGGCGAAGACCTTCACTGCGGTGAGCAGCCCGCGCGGATGCCTGCCGATCAGCGTCAGCCACTTGTAGTCGGACTGGGTGATCACAATGCCGGCCGGAGTCGGCACGTACGGCGGTTCGAGGTCCTTGATCTCCTCGCCGAGCAGCTTCGTGTTGAACGGCAGCGGCTCGACCGAACGCCCGCGCGGCTGTCCGCCGGGCGCTTCGGGGTAGTAGTCGGCGTAGTCGCGGACCCAGCGGAACTTCAGCGGGGTGTGCGCGACGACGAACGCGATCATGGCGGGTCCGGCGTCCAGGAACGCCTCCCGCAGGTCGGCGGGCACGTCCCCGGCGATGTGCTCCAGGTAGGTGGCGGCCTGCTCGGGCGAGTCGGGTCGTCCGGCCGCGGCGACGACGTGGTTGTTCGGCACCCAGATGCCGCCGCCCGACCGCGCGGTCGAGCCGCCGAAGTGGGCGGCCTTCTCGACGACGAGGGTGCGCAGGCCGTGCTGAGCGGTGCAGAGGGCGGCTGTCATGCCTGCCGCGCCGCTGCCGACGACGATCACGTCGTACATCGCACCTCCCCGGTGACTCAGACTAGAACAGGTTATAGTTCTGGGGCGGTTTGGCGCTATGGTGTAGGAGTTCCAGGCAGGTCGACTCGCTGAGAACACGTTCTGGGAACTTGTTTCTGGAGGGTTGCGTGGAAGTCACCGCTGACGTGGTCGTCATCGGCTTCGGTGCGGCCGGCGCGTGCGCCGCCATCGAGGCCGCGGCGGCCGGTGCGTCCGTGGTGGTCCTGGACCGGTTCGCGGGCGGTGGCGCGACGGCGTTGTCCGGCGGTGTCGTCTACGCGGGTGGCGGGACGCGGCAGCAGGTCGAGGCTCAGGTCGCCGACTCACCCGAGGCGATGTACGAGTACCTGAAGCACGAGGTCCGGGACGCGGTGTCCGAGGCGACGCTGCGGCGGTTCTGCGAGGACAGCGCCAAGATGCTGGCCTGGCTCGAAGACCAGGGTGTGCCGTTCTCCTCCGCCCTCTGCCCGTTCAAGACCTCGTACCCGACGGACGACTACTACCTCTACCAGTCCGGTAGCGAGGACGCGTGGCCCGATCCGGCCCCGCGCGGCCACCGGACCAGGGCGAAAGGGACGTCCGGCAAGGCTTTCTTCGCCCGGTTGGCCGAGGCGACCCGACGGGCGGGCGCGCGGATCCTGCCGCAGACCCGTGCAGTCGATCTGATCACCGACGACGGCCGGGTGAAGGGCGTGCGGTGCCGGACTCTCACCGGGTTGCCGCGATCGATGCACAGCGCGTTGACCAGGGCGGGTGCGAAGCCGTGGCTCTACTACCCGCCGCTCGGCAGGAGGCTGTTCGGGCTGGCGGGGTGGCTGGAGCGCCGCTTCGGCCGTCCGCTGGTGGTCACCGCTCGCCAGGGCGTCGTGATCTCGGCGGGCGGGTTCATCGCCGACCGGTCGATGGTGCACGAGAACGCTCCGGCTCATCGCGGAGGTCTTGCGCTGGGCACGCCCGGCGACGACGGCACGGGTATCCGGCTCGGCATCGCCGCTGGTGGGAAGGCCGCGCGACTCGACAAGGTCTCGGTGTGGCGGTTCGTGACGCCGCCCAGCGCCTTGCAACGCGGGGTGCTGGTGGACGCCAACGGGCAGCGGTTCGGTGACCCGACCCGGTACGGCGCGGCGATCGGCAGCGAGATCGTCGAGCGCGGCGGCAAGGCGTGGCTGCTGATCGACGACGACATCCTGCGCGTGGCACGGGCCCAGGTGAAGACACAGACCGCGCCGTTCCAGAAGTGGCAGGTCCGGTACTTCCTCAACCGCGGCCTGGTCACCGCGCCCACGATCGACGAAGTGGCGGCGAAGGCGGGGATCGGCACGCCCGAACCGTTCGGCACCGCGCCCTATTCGTTGATCAACGTGAGTGTGCGGGCCGGGTTCGGTTACCCGTGCCCGATGTTGACGCTGGGCGGACTCGTGGTGGACGAGGAAACCGGTCAGGTGCAAGGCGTTCCCGGCCTGTACGCCGCGGGCCGATCAGCGGTCGGGGTGTGCTCGGAGTCGTACGTCAGCGGGCTCGCGCTCGCCGACTGCGTCTTCTCGGGCCGCCGCGCTGGACAACACGTGGTGAAGGAGGCCCAGTGCTGACGATCCAGAAACGGGAGGCGGCCGCCGAGCTGTTGCGCGTGGCGGAACGGGATCGCGTGCCGATCAAGCCGCTGGTCGAGCTGTACCCGGAGATCGACGTGGTCGACGCGTACGAGATCCAGCTGCTCAACGTCCGGCACCGCAACCGCGACGTCATCGGCCACAAGGTCGGGCTGTCGTCGTTGGCGATGCAGCAGATGATGGGTGTCGACGAACCGGACTACGGCCACCTGCTCGACGACATGCAGCTGGCCGGAACCGCGGACGCCTCGGCGTACCTGTATCCGCGGGTCGAAGTCGAGATCGCGTTCGTGCTCGCGGCGGATCTACCGGGTGAGGGCTGCACGGTGGAGGACGTCCTCGCTGCCACGGAGTTCGTGGCGCCGGCCATCGAGCTGATCGACAGCCGGATCATCGACTGGAAGATCGGCCTGCAGGACACGATCGCGGACAACGCGTCGTCAGCGGGTTTCATGCTGGGCTCCGAGCGTGTCCATCCGTCCTCACTGGACATCGGCGCTGTGGCGGCGACGTTGCGGCGCAACGGAGAAGTCGTCGCTGAAGGACGTGGTGACGCGGTGCTGGGTGATCCGGCGATCGCGGTGGCGTGGCTCGCGGAGAAGGTGGCTTCGTTCGGTGTGCGGTTGCTGGCCGGTGACATCGTGCTGCCCGGATCGTGCACGCGGGCGATCGACGCGCGGCCGGGCGACGAGTTCCACGCCGAGTTCGCCGGACTTGGTTCTGTAGACCTGAAGTTCGAATGAGGTGACTGGTTGACTTCTCACCGACCTGAAGGACGGCGACTCCCACCCGCCTTGCGGCAGGTAGCTCTCACGAACTGCGTCTCACGGCGCGGGGTTCCTGTTTCACAGCCGATCGCGGAAGGGTGGTCCCTTGCCGACTGACATCAGCTCCGCAGGCATCGCCCGAGTCGCCTCGGGCTACGGCTCGACCAGCCGCAAGGATGTTCTTCGCCGCGTTGAGGTCCCGGTCGTGCCGGGTGCGGCAGCCCGGACACGTCCAGTGCCGGGTGGAAAGCTTCAGCTCGGCGAGCAGGTGCCCGCAGACCGAACAGGTCTTGCTGGACGGGAACCAGCGGTTGATCACGACCAGCACCCGACTCGCGCGGGCGCACTTGTACTCCAGCTGTCGCCGGAACTCGCCCCAGCCCGCATCGGAGATGGCGCGGGCAAGGTGACGGTTGCGGACCATGGCCGCAACGTTGAGGTCCTCGATGGCGATCACGTCGGCCGAACGCACCAGCCGGGTTGTGGTGCGGTGGAGGAAGTCCTGCCGAGCGTTGCGGATCTTGCGATGCGTGCGAGCGACCTTCGTCTTCGCTTTGCGGTGGTTGCTGCTCCCCCGCTTGCAGCGAGCCAGCCTGCGCTGGTAGCGGGCGAGGTTGCGAGCCTTCCGGACGTGGCACCGCGGGTTGGCGACCCGATCACCATCGCTTGTCACCAAGAAATCGGTCAGGCCGAGGTCGACTCCGATCGCGTGCCCGGTGGGCTCAGCCGAGACGGAGGGTTCTGCGTCGACGGCGAACGTCACGTGCCAGCGGCCGTCCGGCTCGCGAGAGAGCACGACCATGGTCGGTTCGAGTGCCGCCAAGTCCACGTCACCGAAGGACCAGGTGAACTGCAGCGGCGCGCCGGTCTTGGCCAGCGTCAGCACACCGTCGCGCATCCGGAACGCCGAGCGGGTGAAATGCGCGCTCTGGCGCCCTGTGCGGGACTTGAACCTGGGGTGGCGGGCGCGCAAGGCGAAGAAGTTCGCAAACGCGGCGTGCTGGTGGCGCAGCGTCTGCTGCAACGGCACAGAGGACACCTCCGACAGGAACGCAAGTTCGTCGGTGCGTTTCCACGCGGTCAACGCGGCATCGGTCTCCCGGTACGAGGTCCGCGCACCCTCGACGCGATAGCGACTCATCCGTTCGCTCAATGTCTTGTTCCACACCAGACGCACACACCCGAACGTGCGGTTCAGCACCGCAGCCTGATCCGGGGTCGGGTATGCCCGACACTTGTACGCCGTTCGCACGACACGCAACCTATCGGGAACACCATGACGCGCGAGACGCGGGACTGTTCTCCCGCACAACACATGGCTGGACTGCCTCGACTTCACCGGGAAAATCCTGACGAGGTCCGGCCTTCACCCCAGTCTGAAGTCACGTGCATCCATTGGAGGTCTTGGTGAAGGCGGCCATCGTCGGGTCCGGCAACATCGGCACCGACCTGCTCTACAAGCTCCTGCGTTCCGACGTGCTGGAACCGCGCTGGATGGTGGGCATCGACCCGGCCAGCGAGGGGCTGAAGCGCGCGGCGTCGCTGGGCCTGGAGGTGTCGGTCGACGGCGCGGAGTGGTTGCTGCGTCAGGACGAGCTGCCGGACGTCGTGTTCGAGGCGACGTCCGCGGCGGTGCACCGGGCGAACGCGCCGAAGTACGCGGAGGCGGGAATCCGGGCGATCGACCTGACACCGGCCGCGGTCGGGCCGTACGTGGTGCCGCCGGTGAACCTCGGTGAGCACCAGGACGCGCCGAACATCAACCTGATCACGTGCGGCGGCCAGGCCACGATTCCCATGGTGCACGCGGTGTCCCGGGTGGTGCCGGTGGAGTACGCGGAGATCGTCGCGAGCGTGGCGTCGGTGTCGGCCGGACCTGGCACACGGGCCAACATCGACGAGTTCACCCGCACGACCAAGCACGGCATCGAGGCGATCGGGGGAGCCGCGCGGGGCAAGGCGATCATCGTGCTGAACCCCGCGGATCCGCCGATGATCATGCGGGACACGATCTTCTGCGCGGTTCCAGAGGACGCCGATCCGGATCCGATCACCGACTCGATCGCGCGGATGGAGACCGACATCCGTTCGTACGTGCCGGGATTCCGGTTGCTGCGCGAGCCGCAGTACGACCCCGGCCGGGTGGCGATCTTCGTCGAGGTCGCCGGAGCCGGCGACTTCCTCCCCGAGTACGCGGGGAACCTCGACATCATGACGGCCGCCGCGACCAAGGTGGGGGAGGAGATCGCCCGTGCAGCTCAGGCTCACCGACACGTCACTGCGTGACGGCTCGCATCACAAGCGACACCAGTTCACGGCCGAGGACGTGCGCTCGATCGTCGCCGCGCTCGACGGCGCCGGAGTTCCGGTGATCGAGGTGACGCATGGAGACGGGCTGGGCGGGTCGTCGTTCAACTACGGCTTCAGCCACACGCCCGAGCAGGAGCTGATCAAGGTCGCGGTCGAGACGGCTCAGCAGGCCAAGATCGCGGTCCTGATGCTGCCGGGCGTGGGCGTGAAGGACGACATTCTCGTTTCCCAGGACAACGGCGCGTCGATCGTCCGGATCGCCACGCACTGCACCGAAGCCGACGTGTCCGTGCAGCACTTCCAGCTCGCCCGTGAGCGAGGCCTGGAGACGGTCGGGTTCCTGATGATGGCGCATTCCCAGCCACCGGAGGCACTCGCCAAGCAGGCGCGGATCATGGCCGACGCGGGCTGCCAGTGCGTGTACGTGGTCGACTCTGCTGGAGCCCTGGTGCTGGAACAGGTTTCGGACCGGGTCTCGGCGTTGGTCGCGGAACTCGGTGACGACGCGCAGGTCGGGTTCCACGGGCACGAGAACCTCGGACTCAGCGTCGCGAACTCCGTTGCCGCGGCACGAGCCGGTGCGAAGCAGATCGACGGCAGCGTGCGCGGGTTCGGTGCTGGAGCGGGAAATACGCCACTCGAAGCCTTTGTCGGCGTGTGCGACAAGCTCGGGTTCGAGACCGGCGTCGACTTCTTCAAGATCGTGGACGCGGCCGAGGACGTCGTCCGGCCCGTGATGCCCGAGGAGTGCCTGCTCGACCGGATGGCGCTGATGATGGGGTACGCGGGTGTCTACTCCAGCTTCCTCAAACACGCGTACACGCAGGCACAACGCTATGGCGTGTCCGGCGCGCAGATCCTCGTCCGCGCGGGCGAACGCAAGCTCGTGGGCGGGCAAGAGGACCAGCTGATCGACATCGCACTGGAGCTGAGCAGGGAGAAAGTCCGATGAGCGAGGAAATCCTCGGCAAGGTGCGGGAGCTGCTGCCGGCCCTACGCGAACGCGCGGCAGAAGCGGAGGAGCTGCGGAAGGTCCCGCCGGAGTCGATCAAAGCGTTGCAGGAGACCGGTTTCTTCCGGATGCTGCAGCCCGTGCGGTACGGCGGCTTCGAGTCGCATCCGCTCGACTTCTACACCGCGGTCAAGCTGATCGCGAGCGCCTGTGGTTCGACCGGCTGGGTCGCGTCCGTGCTGGGCGTGCACCCGTGGCACGTCGGGCTGTTCGACGACCAGGCGCAGCAGGAGGTGTTCGGCGAGGACCAGGACACCCGGATCTCGTCGTCCTACGCGCCGACGGGCCGTGCGACGCCGGTCGAGGGCGGGTTCCGGTTCAGCGGCAAGTGGAGCTTCTCGTCCGGCTGCGACCACGCGACGTGGGTGCTGCTCGGCGGTCTCGTCATGAACGACGAGGGCAAGCCGATCGACTTCCGCACGTTCCTGCTGCCGATCGCCGACTACACGATCAACGACGTCTGGGACACGGTCGGGCTGCGCGGCACGGGCAGCAACGACATCGTGGTCGAGGACGTGTTCGTGCCGGAGCACCGTGCGTTGAGCATGATGCACACCGCGCGCTGCATCTGCCCTGGCCAGGACGTGAACCCCGGGCCGTTGTTCCGCATGCCGTACGGGACGATCCACCCGTACGCGATCACCGCGCCGATGATCGGCATGGCGGCCGGCGCCTACGACATTCACGTCGGCGCGACCCGCGAACGCGTCCGAGCCGCCTACCTGGGCGAGAAGTCGGTCGAGGACCCGTTCGCGCAGGTCCGGATCGCGACGGCGGCCAACGACATCGACACCGCGTGGTGGCAGCTGGAGAAGGACATCAACGACGAGTGGGAACACGCCGTCGCGTCGACCAAGATCCCGATCGACCTGCGGCTGCGGGCGCGCCGGGACCAGGTGCTGGGCAGTGCGCGGGCGATCTCCGCGATCGACCGGCTCTTCGAGAGCGCGGGCGGCAAGGCGATCAACCAGGGCTTGCCGTTGCCTCGGTTCTGGCGGGACGCGCACGCCGCACGGGTGCACGCGGCCAACGACCCGGAGCGCGTCCTTGTGCTGTACGGCAAGAACGAGCTCGGCATCCAGGTCCGCGACGGGCTGTTCTGAGGGGGCTGTGATGACGCGGTTGCACTACCACGAAGCGGGAACGGACAACGCTGAAACGCTGGTCATGCTGCACGGCGGTGGACCAGGAGCGTCTTCGTTGAGCAACTTCCGCGCGAACATCCCGGTGTTCGCGAAGTCGTTCCGCGTGCTGGCCGTCGACATGCCCGGTTACGGCCAGTCGGAGAAGCCTGCTGAGCACGACCAGTACTTCTCCTTCGCTTCCAGGGCTTTGAAGGATCTGCTCGACGACCTGGGCGTGGAGCAGGCGCACATCCTGGGCAACTCGCTCGGAGGCGGCACCGCGGTCCGGTTCGCGCTGGACCACGGCAAACGAGCGGGCAGGCTCGTGCTGATGGGGCCGGGCGGGTTGTCCCTCAACGTGTTCTCGCCGGATCCGACGGAGGGCGTGCGCAAGCTCAGTGCGTTCGCCAGGACGCCCACGCGCGAGAAGATCGAGGAGTTCCTGCGGATCATGGTGTTCGACCAGTCGTTGATCACCGAGGAGCTGATCGACGAACGGTTCGAGGCGGCTCGGCAACCGGAGTCGTTGCGGGCGATGGCGGCGCTGGGCAAGTCGTTCTCCGGGCCGGACTTCGAGCAGGGCATGCTCTGGCGTGAGGCTTACAAGCTGCGCCAACGGGTTCTGCTCGTGTGGGGCCGCGAGGACCGGGTCAACCCGTTGGACGGCGCGTTGCTCGCGACGAAGCTGATCCCGCGCGCGCAGCTGCACGTGTTCGGCGGGTGCGGGCACTGGGCGCAGCTGGAGAAGTTCGACGAGTTCAACCGGCTCGCTCTCGACTTTCTTTCGGAGGCGTGATGGGTATCCGTTCTCTTGGGTATCTCCGGATCGAGGCCACCGACATGGACCGGTGGCGCGAGTTCGGGTTGAAGGTCCTCGGCATGGTCGAGGGCAAGGGCTCGACGCCGGGCGCGTTGTACCTGCGGATGGACGACTTCCCGGCCCGTCTGGTGATCGTGCCGGGGGAGAAGGACCAGCTGCAGACCTCGGGTTGGGAGGCCGCGACCGAGGCGGAGCTGGAGGAAGTGGCGAAACGGCTGGCTTCAGCGGGCGTGTCCTACGTCGAGGGCACCGCTGAGGACCTGGCCGAGCGGCGGGTGAACGGGCTGATCAGGTTCTCCGACCCGTCCGGCAACACGCTCGAGGTGTTCCACGGGGCAGCGTTGGAACACCGGCGGGTGGTCTCTCCATATGGCCACCGCTTCGTGACCGAGGAGCAGGGCCTCGGTCACGTGGTGCTGTCCACTTCGGACGATGAAGCCGCACTGCACTTCTACCGGGACGTGCTGGGCTTCCGGCTGCGCGACTCGATGCGGCTGCCCCCGCAGTTCGTCGGCCGCCCGGCGGACGGGCCACCGGCGTGGCTGTGGTTCTTCGGCTGCAACCCGCGCCACCACAGCCTCGCGTTCCTGCCGATGCCGACGCCGAGCGGGATCGTGCACCTGATGGTCGAGGTCGAGAACACCGACGACGTGGGTCTGACGCTGGACCGGGCGATGCGCAAGAAGGTGCCGATGTCCGCGACTTTGGGCCGGCACGTCAACGACCTGATGCTGTCGTTCTACATGAAGACACCCGGCGGGTTCGACGTCGAGTTCGGCTGCGAGGGACGGCAGGTGTCCGATGAGGACTGGATCGCACGCGAGAGCACGGCGGTGAGCCTGTGGGGACACGACTTCAGCGTGGGCTACCAGAAGTAACGGCCCGCTACCGTTCCGTTCTCGGTCACTTCTGCACCGGGGTGACCGTGGTGACCGGCATGTCCGCGGAAGGCCCGGTGGGGTTCGCCTGCCAGGCTTTTGCGGCGTTGTCGCTCGACCCGCCGCTGGTGCTCTTCTGTCCACAACGGACTTCGCGCAGCTGGGCCGCGATGTCCTCCGCCGGTTCGTTCTGCGTGAACGTCCTGGCGGAGGACCAAAGAGACGTGTCGACGGTGTTCGGCAAGGCGGGCGCGGACAAGTTCGCCGGCATCTCGTGGACGCCGTCCGCCACCGGTGCTCCGGTGCTCGACGGCGCTCTGACGTGGGTCGACTGCCAGGTGTCCGTGGTGCACGACGCCGGTGACCACCACATGGTCATCGGCTCGGTGGTCGAGCTCGGTCCTGTGCGCGACGCCCAGCCGCTGCTGTTCTACCGCGGCCGCTATGCCGCGCATGCCGAGCTCGACACGCGCGGCTGGTCCGGCGAGGTGCTGGACAACCTTCTCACCTGGCAGCGCCAGTCAGAGTGGAGCTGAGGCGGTGATCTGCCAGCAGGCCGCGGGAACCCGCACCTCGTCGCCGTGCACGAACTCGTCGAACGCGCCCCGGACGTCGTCGATGATCCGCGGCCGTTCGTCGACGTCCGCCGCCTTGATCGCGCGGGCGATCGGTCCGAGGTTGCTGAGGTACGGCACCAGGAGCTTCTCGGGCATCGTGCAGACGCGGTCCACCGGCTGGATGACGACTCCGTCCCAGCCGCCTTGTTCGAAGAGCTTCTTGGTGTTGTCGGCGTCGGCGAGCGAGAACGGCCCCGGTCCGTTGGGGTCGAGCGGTGGCGCATCGGGCAGCAGCGGCGCGGCGGCCTTCTGCGCGGTGGTCATGAAGGAGTTCTCTTCGGGCGTCCGCCACGTGATGAAGCACAGCTCACCGCCGGGCGTGGTGGCTCGCAGCAGATTCCGGAAAGCCGCCGTGGGGTCCTCGAAGAACATCACCCCGAACCGCGACACGACCAGGTCGAACGTCTCGTCGAAGGTGTGTGTCTGCGCGTCGGCGACCACGAACCGCACGTTGCCCTCGCGTGCCGCCCCGGCGATCATCGTCTGCGAGATGTCGAGCCCGACGCATTCCGGGGCGTCCCCGAGGGCCTTCGCGATCGCCCTGGTCACCGCGCCCGTGCCGCATCCGACGTCGAGGACGCGGTGGCGTGGCCGTTCCAACGCTTTCTGTGCGAGCAGCTCCTCCAACGGCCGGAGCACCAGATCCACGATGTCCTGCGCGTTCGCCCAGCCCTCGCCCGCGGCGTTCCACCACTTGGCCTGTTCGCTGTTGACCTCAGATGTCATGCTCCTACCGTCCTACTTCAAGTCGGCTTGAGGTCAAGTGTCGTGGACGCCGTCGAAATCGGCATCGGAGAGGTGGTGCGCCGCTCGGGCGTGCCGGCCTCGACCCTGCGCTACTACGAGGAACGCGGCCTGATCAGCTGCGTTCGCCGCCGCGGGCTCGCGCGTGTCTTCGAGATCTCCGTGCTGGAGCAGCTGGCGTTGATCGCCGTGTGTCGCTCGGCGGGGTTCTCGCTGGACGAGATTCTGCTGATGTTCGCCCCGGACGGTCGTCCCAGTCCGAACCGCGCGATGCTGGCGGCGAAGGCGGACGAGCTGGACGCGACGATCCGCCGGCTCGCGTCCATGCGGGACGACCTGAGGCACGCGGCGGCCTGCCCGGCACCGTCCCACCTGGAGTGTCCGTCGTTCCGGCGAGTTCTAAACGCTCCAGATCTGCGGCGCGATGGTGACGAGCGCGGCCTGGTAGGGCGGTAGCGGCTTGCCCTCGACCACGACCTCGATCGGTGACTTGTCCTGGATGGTCACCCACAACCGGCCGGAGAGGGCCGCGAACGCGCTGAGCAGGTCGGTGCCCTCGGACACCTGCAGCACGTACACCCACTTCGCCCCGTCAGGAGCACCGGGCAACGGCTCCCGCCAGGCGCGGCGCAGTCTCCGCCCGCCGACCACCGCGGCATGCGCTGCCAGCACCGCGTCCACCTCGTGCGGCTCGGGCGCGTTCGCGGGACCTCGGCCGCTGAAGCGGTAGCGCAACGGCACGTCGTCGACGATCGGCACCGCTGCGAGGTCCGCGTGGTTGCGCTCGTCCACAGTGGACTCCACGAGGTCGTGTTCCTCCCTGGTCATGCCGATCTTCTCGTATCCCGTGGTGAGCAACAGGGTCGCTTCGGCCTGGTAGGACTCGCCCGCCGAGTAGTCCTCGCGGATCGCCCGGAGCGTGTCGTCGGTCAGGCGGCCCGCGAGCCGCGCGCACAGGTCGGTGATCGCCGCGTAGGTCTTGACGTCCATGAGAGTCACTGTTTCGGAGTGGGGATGAACTTGTTGCCCTGCCAGGTGCCCAGAATCTCGTCCTGATGCACGCGCACGCCGTTCGGGTCGGTCGTGACCCGGACGAGCTGGTCGCCCCGCCTTCCTTCCCAGACCCAGGTGTTGTCGCCACCGACGTCAGCGCGGCCGAAACGGGGGCTGGTGCTCGGTGGCAGGTTGGACACCGTCGGGGAAGCGTCGTTCTTGACCACGCCGGTGCCGCCCTGGGGATACGCGGAGTAGATCTCGCCGTCCGCGTAGACGTGCACCTTGATCTGGACGCCATCGACCGTGCCCACGTAGTCGTAGGCATACCTTTCGGTGTTGGTGGCCGGGTCCTTGACGAGTTTCGGTCCGTTGACGGGCTGGGTGTTCTGCGTGACCTGATGTGTCGCGTCGAGGATCTTGATCCGGCCCCAGCCGTACGGGAACTCCATCTTCTTGGGGACGCCGAAACCGGCTTGGTGGCCGCCCTTGCTGTTGCCTTCGCCGTCGAGGATGTGCTTCACCGACCTGGGGGTGTGATGCATGTCGTCGACGCGCGGCGGCGCTGTCGGTTTCGGTGGTAGGTGTGGTGTGGCTACCTGCTGCGGGGTGGTGGTCTGGGCGTTCGCCTGGGGTGCCGGCTGTGTGCCGGTGGGCCGTCCCTTCGTCAGGACCGTCTGCACGCTGGCCTGGAACGACTGCAGGCTCGTGGCCGCCGGAATCTTGGCGTGTGGTGTGTTCGGCGTCGTCGGGTGCGGGTGCGGCGTGGTGGGGCCGCTGCCGTGTGGATGCGTCTTGACCTTGGGCTTCGGTGTCATCGCCTCAGCCGTTCAGGAGCTTCGAGAGGTTCGTGAGGCTGGTGATCAGCGCCGTCACGTACGTGTAGATGCGGGCGGCCCATTTGACGACCGCGGCGGCGATCTGCGCGGCGACCACGGGAATCGTGACGGCGAGCAGTGCCTCCAGCGCCCACACGACGACCCGGCCCACACAGTCGGCGATGAAGTCGCGGACGAACTCCCTGGTCATCTCGACCAGTCCGCCCGCACCCTCGGTCGCCAGCGCCATCGCCGTGCAGATGGCGGACAACCCGGCGAGGCCGTCGACGTTGTTGACCATCAGGCCGCGGTAGGAGTTCTTGGCGTCGCCGAGCCAGCCCGGCGTGTCACCGTCCAGGTTGGACTGGAGCTGCGAGCACATGCGGGACAGCTCCTGCGCCATGTTCTGCCAGGTCGCGGCCTGGGCCTTGACGACGTCGGGCATGCCGGTGAGCTCGTCGAGAATCCCGCGCAGCGGCTCGAAGTACTCCATCGCCCAGCCGAGGCCGTTGGACAGCAGCGCGCCGAACGGGTCGAGGTAGGTCGCGCCGGCCTCGATGGCCAGCCCGAAGCCGGCCAGCGCCCCGTCGACCCAGCTGCGCGAGTCGATCGCCTTGATGAGCCCTTCGAGGCCGTCGGCCATGCTCGACCCGGTCCAGGCGTGCTGCGACGAGACGACCGGGGCCACCAGATCCGTCATCGCGACGACCCTCCTGACCTGTCGACGCAGACCGCCTGCTCGGAGTCGACGCCCTCGTAGTGGTCGGCGGTGGCACGCAGTTCGTAGGCGGAGACGTCGAGGTTCTCCTGCGCGTAGGCGATGAGGTTGTCCGTGGTGGTGTGACGGGCGTCGAGGACGAAGGTCATCCACGCGCACATCAGTCCGAACGCCTGGTCGTTGCGCTGGATGTGGGCGCTCGCCGACTTCACGGCGGCGAAGCGGTTCTTGACGGCTTCGACGTTGGCGGCGTGCTTGCGCAGCTCTTCCGGGGTGACGTGGAACGCCTGGGACACGCGTCAGCCCTCCTCGGTGACGGAGACCGAGTAGTCGTCGTCATCGTCCGGTGGCCTTGGGCGCCTCGGTTGGACGGCGGGTGGTCGCCCCGGCGCGGAGGGGTGGCTCTGGTCGGTCGCGGAACCATGGCTCGTCGGCCCACCCTGGCCTGCGGCGGCGCTGTAGGTCGCTTCGATCGCCTGACCGGTCGCCGAGTTCGGGCCAACCGTGCCGTTGATGATCTCGCTGGTCCGGGACGCCAGCTGGCCCTGCGCGGTGCGGAGGGTGGCCATGATCGTGCGCGCCACGACGTCGGGCGCGGCGCGGTGGATCTCCTCGGTGAGGCGCAGCTCGACGAGCTTGCCCGCGGAGTCGACCGTCACCTCGGCCATGCGGTCGCGGGCGGTGATCCGCAGCTCCTGCAGGCGTGCGCTCATGGCCGCGGTGGTGGCGGCGACCTGGTCTATCCGGTCCTTCCACGCGGCGAGGTGTTCGTGCGCGGCTGCCGGGTCGAGGATGTCCACAGCAGACGACTTTAGGAAGATCACCTGCCGTGGACGGGTGCATCACCGCGAACTGTTCCACTTTCGGAGGCGCTCGAGGTGGTGGGCGGGGCTGCCGAACAGCTGGGCGCTGCCGTGCGCGCGTTTGAAGTACAGGTGGGCGTCGTGCTCCCAGGTGATCGCGATGCCGCCGTGCAGCTGGACCATCTCGGCCGCGACCTTGGTGAGGGCTTCCGAGCAGTAGACCTTGGCGACCGCCGCGGACACCTCGTCCGTTGCGGCTCGTGCGGCTGACCTGGCGGTCTCGACCAGCACGTGCATGTCGGACATGCGGTGCTTCAACGCCTGGAACGACGCGAGCGGCCGTCCGAACTGGACGCGCGTCTTGGTGTACTCGACGGTGAGCTCCAGTGCCCTCTGCGCGGCGCCGACCTGCTCGGCCGCGAGCGCCGCCAGTGCCGCGTCCTCGATCTCGGGCTTCCAGCGTCCCAGGCGGGTGGCGGGGGCGTCGGCGAAGTGGATCGTGGCGAGGCGGCGGGTCTGGTCGACGGTCGGGGTGTGTTCCACGGTCACTGTGCGCGGGTCGACCTCGTAGAGGTGGGTGCCGTCGCTGACCAGGAGAATCTCGGCTAGGTCGCCGTCGAGGACGTAGCGGGCGGTGCCGTCGAGGTAGTCGCTGGCGCCGTTGACCTCCGGGTAGTCGAACGCCTCGGTTGTGCTGATCTCGGTGTGGTCCCACGCGATCGTGGCGATCGCTCCGTCGGCGATCCGGCGCAGCAACGGGCCGTTGCCGGCGAGCGCCTGGACGGCGATGGTGCAGGCGAGCAGTGGCGACGGCGTGAGCGTGCGCCCGAGCTCTTCCAGCGCGATGTGGGTTTCGGCTCGGGTCGCGCCGGATCCGCCGTGCTCCTCCGGGATCGGGAGCACGCCGATGTCGCAGAGCCTGGCCCACAACGCCTTGTCGTAGCCGTGCGGGGTCTCGATGGCGGCGCGGACGTCCGAGTGCTTGTCGAGCAGGCTGCGGACGGCGTCGCGGAGTGCCTCTTGTTCCGGTGTCACAACGCCTCCAGCACGCGCGCTCGGTGCATCGACGGGCTGCCCCACGCGGTGCGCAGGGCTCGGGTCTGCAACAGGAACCGGCTCAGCTCGTGCTCGGCGGTGTAGCCGATCGCGCCGTGGACCTGCAGGGCGGTGCGGGCGGCTTGCCAGGCGGCCTCGGAGGTGGCGACCTTGGCCGCCGAGACGTCGCGTTCTGTCATGGTGACGGCCGCGCCGAACACCAGGGGCCGGGCGAGCTCCAGTCCGATGAGGACGTTCGCGAGGTGGTGCTTCACCGCCTGGAACTGGCCGATGGGCTTGCCGAACTGGGTCCGAGTCAGCACATGTGCCGTGGTCATTTCCAGCATGGCGCGGCCGAGGCCGAGGAGCTGGGCTGAGCAGGTGAGGACGCCGAGGTTGAAGGCTCGGGCTGCGGGGACGTCGGTGGCGATGACCGGGCCGGCGGTGAGCTCGACGAGAGTGCGGGCCGGGTCCACGGAGGACAGCTCGGTGCCAGGGGTGGCGTGGTGGAGGGCGTCGGCCTGGACCAGGAGGTAGTGGTCGGCTATGACGGCATGGGGGAGAAGTGGTGGAAAGGCAACGGACCAGGTCCCAGCGCCAAGTCCGCCTCCGCCTCTGCTCCCAGCCCCGGCCCCGCCCCGAGCCGAGTGTCCAGCCAGCGCCGGGACCACCGCCAGCGATTCCACCAGCGGCCCTTCCACCGCGTGATGCCCCAACTCCTCGAACACCACGACCAAATCCACCGGGTCGGTGACCTCGTCCACCCCGAGCGACGCCAGGTCCCGCTTCCCCGCGCCGAGAAACCCGTGCAGCACCGCGGCGAAGTCCGTCTGCTCCGGAGACAACGTGAACATCATCGCGGCAGCCCCAGGATCCGTTCGGCGATCACGTTGCGCTGGATCTCGTTCGTACCCGCGTAGATCGGCCCGGCCAGCGAGAACAGCCACCCGTCCCGCCACCCCGGCGCGACCTCGCCCAGCAGATCGAGTGCGGTCTCGTGCACCGACACGTCCAGCTCGGACCAGAACACCTTCGTCACGCTGGCCGCCGGACCGGTGGGCGGGTTCCCCAACGCTCCGAACGTGTGCAGCCGGTACGCCTGCGCCCCGATCCACGCGTCCACGACCCGATCGCGCAAGGCCGGGTCGGGGTTCTTGCGGTACAGCTCCACCAGCCGTCCGGCGGCGGCGACGAACCGGCCTGGGCTGCGCAGGGAGAGGCCGCGTTCGTTGCCCGCGGTGCTCATCGCCACCCGCCAGCCGTCGCCGACGGCACCGATCACGTCGCGGTCCGGCACGAACACGTCGTCCAGGAAGATCTCCGCGAAGCCGGGCTCGCCGTCGAGCTGGGCGATCGGCCGGACCGTGACACCGGGAGCCCGCAGGTCGAACATCAGGTAGGTCAGGCCGCGGTGACGTCCTTCAGCGGACGTCCGGAACAGCCCGAACGCACGGTCCGCGAAAGCCGCCCGCGAGCTCCACGTCTTCTGCCCGCGCAACAGCCAGCCGCCGTCGGCCCGAACCGCCGTGCTGCGCAACGAAGCCAGGTCGGACCCGGCCTCGGGCTCGGACCACGCCTGCGCCCACACCTCGTCGCCGCGGGCCATCGGCGGCAGGATCCGAGACTGCTGCTCAGGAGTGCCGTGGGAGAACAAAGTCGGCGCCAGCAGGAAGATGCCGTTCTGCGACACCCGGCCGGGAGCGCCGGCAGCGTGGTACTCCTCCTCGAAGATCAGCCACTGCAGGAGCCCGAGTGACCGCCCGCCGAACTCCTCAGGCCACGACACGACCGACAGCCGCGAAGAAGCCAGCAGCCGTTCCCACGAACGGTGCTCCTCGAAGCCCGCAGCGGTGTCCATCGAGGACAGTGGCCGGACGTGCGCGGCCAGCCACGACCGCACCTCGGCCCGGAACTCCAGCGAAGCGGCGTCGAGAGACAGGTCCATCAGCTGGAGGCCTTCTTCATCGAACGGGCGTCCATGCCCGCCAACGCGTCGGGGCTCACCTCGGCGTTGTGCGCGTGCGCGAGGTGGTGCAGCCCGAACACCGAGTCCATGCCGGACCGCATGCCCATCAGGTCCTCGGACTGGTTGACTGCCTTCTTCGCCAGCGCCAGCCCGAACTGCGGCATCGCGGAGATCCGCCCGGCCAGCTCGAAAGCCGCAGTCTCCAACGAGGAGCGAGGCACGACGCGCGAGACCATGCCCCACTCGTAGGCGCGCTGGGCGGAGAAGCGGTCGCCGGTGAAGAGCACCTCCTTCGCGGCGCGCGGACCGAGCACCCACGGGTGGGCGAAGTACTCGACGCCCGGGATTCCCATGCGCACCACGGGATCCGCGAAGAACGCGTCCTCGGCCGCCACGATCAGGTCGCACACCCAGGCGAGCATCAGGCCGCCCGCCACGCACGCGCCCTGCACCATCGCGATCATCGGCTTCGGGATCTCGCGCCACCGCCGGCACATCCCGAGGTAGACCTCCATCTCGCGGGCGAACCGGAGATCACCGCCCTCACGCCCGACGTGGTCCCACCACAGCACGGCTTTGCGCTCGAACGACTGGTCGACGTCACGGCCTGGCGAGCCGATGTCGTGGCCTGCCGAGAAATGGTCGCCGGCACCGGCCAGCACGATCACCTTGACCTCGGCGTCGTTGACCGCGCGGGTGAAAGCCTCGTCCAACGCGTAGGTCATCGCCGAGTTCTGCGCGTTGCGGTACTCGGGGCGGTTCATGGTCACGACGGCGACCGCGTCCCGCCGCTCATACGAGACTGTCACGCGTTCTCCTTGCGCAGTTGGGTCTTGAGGACCTTGCCCATGGCGTTGCGGGGGAGTGCCGGCACGAACTCGACCACCCGCGGCACCTTGTAGTTCGCGAGGCGTTCCCGGCAGAACGCGATCACCTCGTCCGCGGTCAGCGACGAACCGGCGGACACCACGACGTGCGCGACGCCCACCTCGCCGAGCCGCGCGTCGGCCATCCCGACCACGGCGGACTCGGCCACGCCGGGCAGCCGGGCCAGGGCCTGTTCGATCTCGGCCGGGTACACGTTGAACCCACCGCAGATGTACATGTCCTTGAGCCGGTCCGTGATCGACAGGTAGCCCCGCGAGTCGACGCGACCGACATCCCCGGTGTGCAGCCACCCGTCAGCATCCACAGCCAAAGCCGTCGCTTCGGGATCGTCGAGATAGCCGAGCATCACGTTGGGGCCGCGCAGCAACACCTCGTCCTGCTCGCCCAGCCGCAACTCGAACCCCGCCATCGGCCGCCCGCACGTGTGCGCGACGGTCTCAGGTGAGTCGCCGGGACGGCACATGGTGGCGACGACGGCCTCAGTCAGCCCGTACGCGGTGAGCACGGTCAGCGACAGCTCGGCCCGCAGCCGTTCGATCAGCACCACGGGCACGACAGCGGCACCGGTGACCGCCAGCCGCAGACTCGAGAGGTCGAACGAGTCGCGCTCAGGGTGGTCCAGCAGCGACTGGAAGATCGTCGGCGGCCCAGGCAGCACGGTGATCCGTTCCCGTTCGATCAGCCGCATCGTCTCGACCACGTCGAACACCGGCTGCGGCACCATCGTCGCGCCGGTGAGCAGACAGGCCAGAATCCCGGCCTTGTAACCGAAGGTGTGGAAGAACGGGTTGACGATCAAATACCGGTCCGAAGAAGACAACTCGCCACAGTCCGCCCACGCCTGCGCCACCCCGAGCGACTGCCGGTGCGCGCTCATCGCGCCCTTGCTGCGCCCGGTCGTCCCAGAGGTGTACATGACGTCGCAGAGCTGATCTTCGGACACCAGCGGAAGATCCACATCTGGACCGGACCACGCGATCGGCAACCGCACCAGCACCTCGGGCAGATCCGAGGACAACGCCCGCAACTCCGCCAGCCGATCCCGCCCCAGGAACTCACCTTCCACGATCAAGGCCCGCGCGGCACTGCGCCGCAGGATGTCCACCGTCTCCGTGGCCGTGTAGCGGGTGTTGATCGGCACGAGCGCGGCCCCGGCGCACAACGCCCCGAGCGCCGCGATCACCCATTGCGCGGAGTTGGGCGCGCACAAAGCCACCCGATCACCCGGCCGCACGCCCATCCCGATGAGAGCACGCGCCGACGAGTGCACGGACGCGCGCAGCGCGGGGTAGGTGAGCCTGACTTCCCCGTCCACCAACGCTTCCGCGTCGATGTACGAAGCAGCGGCCCGGTCGAGCACAGCTGAAACCGTTTGCCTGCTTGGATCGCTCACAGTGACGTCCTCCAAAGCAAGTGCTTGGTAGGTTAGAGTATGGCCCATGGAGTCCTTCCGGCGCGAGGTGCGGGAATGGTTGTCCGCCAACCTCGTCGGTGAGTTCGCTGAGCTGCGCGGCCTGGGTGGACCCGGCCGCGAGCACGAGGCGTTCGAGGGACGGCTGCGCTGGCACCGGCACCTGGCGGCGAACGGGTGGACGTGCCTCGGCTGGCCCGGCGAGCGCAGCGTGGAGGAACAGGTCGTCTTCCACGAGGAGTACGCGGAGGCCGACGCGCCCGCGAAGGTCGACATCGTCGGCGAAGGGTTGCTCGGCCCGACGCTCATCGCGTTCGGCACTCAGGCCCAGAAAGAACGCTTCCTGCCGAAGATCAAGAACCTCGACGAGCTGTGGTGCCAGGGCTACTCCGAACCGAACGCGGGCTCGGACCTGGCGAACGTGCAGACCAAAGCGCGCCTCGACGGCGACCGGTGGGTGATCGACGGCCAGAAGATCTGGACGTCGAACGCGCACTACTCGGACTGGATCTTCGTCCTGTGCCGCACCGAACCGGGCTCGCAACGCCACCACGGCTTGTCCTACCTGCTCGTGCCCATGGATCAGCCGGGCATCGAGGTCCGGCCGATCCGCCAGCTCACCGGCACGTCCGAGTTCAACGAGGTCTTCTTCGACGGCGCTGTCACCGCGAAGGACAACATCGTGGGCCAGCCGGGCGAGGGTTGGAAGATCGCCATGGCCACGCTCGGCTTCGAACGCGGCACCGCGATGCTCGGCCACCAGGTCAGCTTCCGCCGCCAGCTCGACGCGATCAGGGCGCAGGCACCGGACCACATGCAGGACAAGCTAACCAGAGCGTGGATGGAACTGCACGTCATGCGCTCGCACACGCTCAGGACGATGAACGACGACCCCGGCCCGGAGGCGTCCGTGCTGAAGCTGTTCTGGGGTAGCTGGCACCGCCGGCTCGGTGAGCTCGCGATGGAGTCGCTCGGGCCCGAGTCGATGCTCGACGGCAACGAGTGGCAGAGCATGTTCCTGTTCAGCCGCGCGGAGACGATCTACGGCGGCTCGGACGAGATCCAGCGCGAGATCATCGCGCACCGAATCCTGGGGTTGCCGCGATGATGAACAACCTGCTCAAGGACAAAGTCGTGGTGGTGACGGCCGCGGCGGGCACCGGCATCGGCTCGGCGACCGCGAAGCGCTGCCTCGAAGAAGGCGCGACCGTGATCATCTCCGACTGGCACGAGCGCCGCCTCAAGGAAACCCACGAGGCACTCGGCACAGCGCACGCCATCCCGTGCGACGTGACCAACGAGGAGCAGGTCCAAGCGCTGATCGACGGCACCGTAGAACGGTTCGGGCGCATCGACGTCATGGTCAACAACGCGGGCCTCGGCGGTGAGAAGTCGGTGCTGGACATGGCCGACGACGAGTGGTCACGAGTGCTGGACGTGACGCTCAACGGCACCTTCCGCTGCACCAGGGCCGCACTACGCCAAATGGTCGCCCAACGAAGCGGTGTCGTCGTTAACAACTCCAGTGTGATCGGCTGGCGCGCCCAGAAGGGTCAAGCCCATTACGCGGCAGCGAAAGCGGGAGTCATGGCGTTGACGCGGTGCGCCGCGATGGACGTCGCCGAGCACGGCATCCGGGTGAACGCGGTCGCGCCGAGCTTGGCGGCGCACCCGTTCCTCGCCAAGGTCACCAGTGAGGAGCTGCTGACCGAACTGGCGTCCCGGGAGGCTTTCGGGCGCGCCGCCGAGCCCTGGGAGGTCGCGAATGTGATCGTGTTCCTCGCCAGCGACTACTCGTCCTACCTCACTGGCGAGGTCGTCTCGGTGAGCAGTCAGCACCCATGAGGAAGGACCGACCGGTGAGCGGGAGAAGGGCCGAGCTGCTGGAGCTCGCGGCCAGGATGTTCGCGGAACGTGGCTACGGGCAGACCACGGTCAGGGACATCGCGGACGCGGCGGGCATCCTGTCCGGCAGCCTCTACCACCACTTCGACTCGAAGGAGTCGATGGTGGACGAGATCCTGCGGACGTTCCTGGACGAGCTGTTCGCGTCGTACCGGGAGATCGTCGACGCCGGCCTCGAGCCGAAGCAGACGTTGAAGGCCATGGTCGTGGCGTCGTTCGAGGCGATCGACACCCGGCACGCCGAGGTCGCGATCTACCAGAACGAGTCCAAGCACCTCATGCCGCTGGAACGGTTCTCCTACCTCGAGGACCGCAACGTGGAGTTCCGCAAGCTGTGGACGGTGCTGCTGGAGGACGGCATGCGCGCGGGCGTGTTCCGCGCCGATCTCGACGTCGATCTGGCCTACCGGTTCATCCGCGACACGGTGTGGGTCGCGGTCAGGTGGTACCGGCCTTCGGGCGGACTGTCAGCGGAGACGGTCGCCGACCAGTACCTCGCGATTTTGCTCGACGGCATCGCCACTGGCCGTCGGAGGAACAAGAACTAAGGGAGGGCCCTCGTGGCCGAGGCGTACATCATCGAGGCTGTGCGGACCCCGGCTGGACGGCGTGGCGGCGAGCTGAGCCACGTGCATCCGGCCGATCTCGGTGCGCACGTGATCACCGCGCTGCTCAACCGGGTGGACGTCGACCCGACCGACGTGGACGACGTGATCTTCGGGTGCGTGGACACGGTCGGGCCGCAGGCGGGCGACATCGCACGGACGTCCTGGCTGGCGGCGGGGTTCCCGGAGCAGGTGCCGGGGGTGACGGTCGACCGGCAGTGCGGGTCGAGCCAGCAGGCGCTGCACTTCGCGGCGCAGGCGGTGATGAGCGGCACGGCGGACGTGATCGTCGCCGGTGGCGTGCAGAACATGTCGCAGGTGCCGATCTCCTCCGCGATGACGGTGAGCCCGTTCGAGGGCTGCGAGGGCTGGCAGCACCGGTACGGCGACGAGGAGGTCAACCAGTTCCGTGCCGCTGACCTGATCGCGGTGCGGTGGGACCTGTCTCGGCGCGAGATGGAGGAGTACGCGCTGCAGAGCCATCTCCGGGCGATCACCGCGATCAAGGAGGGCCGGTTCGACCGGGAGATCGCGCCGGTCGACGGGGTCGTGCACGACGAGTGCCCGCGGCCGGACACCAGCGCCGAGAAGATGGCGGCGCTGCACCCGTTGCGTCCGGGTGGGCGGACGACGGCCGCGTTGTCGTCGCAGATCTCGGATGGTGCTTCGGCGGTGCTGGTGGTGTCGGAACAGGCTGTGCGCGAACACAAGTTGACGCCCAGGGCTCGGGTGCACCACATCTCGGCGCGTGGATCCGACCCGATCTACATGCTGACGGCGCCGATCCGGGCGACCCGGTACGCGTTGGACCGGGCCGGGATGTCCATTTCGGACATCGACCTGTTCGAGATCAACGAGGCGTTCGCGTCTGTGCCGATGGCGTGGGCGAAGGAGCTCAAGGTCGATCTCGCGCGCGTCAACGTCAACGGGGGAGCGCTGGCTCTCGGGCACCCGATCGGCGCCACCGGGACGAAGTTGTTCACGACGTTGCTGCACGAGCTGGAGCGGTCCGGCGGCCGGTACGGGTTGCAGACGATGTGCGAGGGCGGCGGCCAGGCGAACGTGACGATCATCGAACGTCTCTGAGCTTGTCGATGATCCGCTCGGCGTCCTCGACGATGGTGTTGATCAGTTCGGCGCACGTGGGCAGGTCGCTGAGCATCCCGGCGACCTGACCCGACGCGAGCACGCCCGCGTCGGTCCTGCCTTCCACCAGGCCGGCGCGCAGCAGCATCGGCGTGTTCGCGGCCATGATCACCTGGGACCAGGTGAGGTCCTTGCCGTGTTTCATGGCCAGGCCTTCTTTGATCATGTTCCGCCACGACAGACCGGTGTGCTTGCGGAACTTGGCCGCGTTTGTCACTGCTCTGGTGAGGCTGCTGAGTTTGCCAGACTGTTCGAGGTGGTTGACGAGGTCGGTGCGTAGAACTCGGTGCGGCAGGCCGTCGACGCGGGTGGTGACGACCGTGCCGTTGAGATCCCGTTGCAGGTAGGCCTCTTTGACCGCTGATGGCACAGTGCTTTCCTGGGTGAGCAGGAACCTCGTGCCCATCGCGATGCCGGCCGCACCGTACGCGAGTGCCGCGGCGAGACCTCGGCCGTCGAAGAAGCCGCCGGCCGCGATCACCGGGATGTCGACGGCATCCAGCACGCTCGGGAGCAGCAGGGTCGTGGCGACCCCGCCGGTGTGGCCGCCGCCTTCGCCGCCCTGCACGATCACCGCGTGGGCGCCCCACTTGGCGACCTTCTCGGCGTGCCTCGCTGCCCCGATCGACGGGATGACCACGACTCCGGCGTCGTTGAGCTTGGCGATCATGTCCGGTTTCGGGGCGAGCGCGAACGATGCGACCTTGACCTGCTCGCGGATGATCAGGTCGACGCGGTCCGGTGCGTCCGCGGCATCGGCTCGGAGGTTCACGCCGAACGGGTTGGACGTGCGGGAGCGGGTTTCCTTGATGGCGGCTTCGAGCTCGGCGTAGGTCATGGTGGCCGAGGCGAGAATGCCCAGCCCGCCAGCCTCGGCGGTCGCGGAGACCAGTCGTGGCCCCGCGACCCAGCCCATGCCGGTCTGCACGATCGGGTGCCGGACGCCGACGAGCTCGGTCAGTGCGGTTCTCATGACGGAACTTCCTTGTCCCGCTTGGCATCCGGATCGAGCACCGTGCGGATGAGCTTGATCTCCTCGTCGGTCGGGAGCCGCGTTTCGGTGACGTCGTCGGCAACCAGTTCGAACGCTGTCTGCTTCTGGACTTCGTCCACGGACACACCGGGATGCGTGGAGACCAGCCGCATCGAGTGGTCCGGAGTGGTGAAATCAAGCACCGCGAGGTTCGTGACGACCCGGTGGATGTCGTGGAACGGGCCGACAGCACGGTCGTAGCCGACACCGGAGACCACGTCGACCGCGTCGACCAGCACGCGAGGGCTGTGCCGCGGGACCCAGTAGCTGGTGCGGTGGTTGATCGTGTTGCCGGGAGCGCCGCGGAACCCGAGCAGTTGGCGGGTCGGCCGCGCGTGGTCGCCGATCGCGGAGATGTTCTGGTTGCCGAACCTGTCCACCTGGTTCGCGCCCATGACAACGTGCCGGCGGCCGTGCGCGACGACGTCGAACACCTTCCGGTACGGCAGCCAACCCTCCACAGTGGACTCCGGTGTGAGCAGGAACGCCTCGCCGTCGCTGAGCAGCAGATCGGGCTCGGTGGTGAGGCGGGCCAGCTTGGCGCCCAGCGACGGGATGAGGCCCATCGGGCTGGCGAGCGTCTCGCCGGCGCCCGCGAACAGGTCCGCGCACGCCGCCACGCAGATCTCGGCCCTGGTGATGTCGCTCATGCGAGGAGCCTTCCTTCCGCGGCGGCCGCGGCGTACTCGCGCTGCCGGGCCTCGTCGCGCGGGTAGTCGGGGACGCAGCTCGTGAACCCGGCCCCACCTGGTGCTTCCACGACGCCGTCGACCATCATCCGGTTGAGCAGCAACGTTTGTGGCGGCCCGTCGAACTGCTCCACGATCTGCTCGCACGAGACGTAACGCCGGTCCGCGGCCAGACAGAACAGGTCGTCGAAGTACGGGTCCGGGCCGAGGTACTGGGCGTTGCCGTGCTTGTCCGCGCGGTTGAGGTGCACCAGCGCGACGTCGAGCTTCAGCGCGGGCATCGCGACCAGCTCTTCGCCGTCGTCGTAAGGGGAGCGGATGGTCTTGAGCTCCGGGGCGTACTTGAGCACGTCCGAACCCAGTCCGGCCCTGATCGGCAGGAACGGAAGCCGATGTCCCGCTGCCCGCAGCCCGGTCTGGAACATGCCCTCGTCGAGCTCCAGCACCTCGATCGCACCGGTTTCCCTGGCCCGTTTGAAGTGCGGGTCGTACGGGATGGTGTCGAGCGAGACGAAGCCGTAGACCAGCTTGCGAACCTTCCCCGCCGCGCACAGCATCCCGACGTCCGGGCCGCCGTAGCTGACCACGGTGAGGTCCTTGAGATCGGTCCTGAGGATGGCTTCGACCAGTGCCATCGGCTTGCGCCGCGAGCCCCAGCCGCCGATGCCGACGGTCATGCCGTCCTTGATCGTGCCGACGACCTCGTCAGCTGTCATTCGCTTGTCGCGCATGGTTTCCGTCCACGAAGGCCTGCCGGGCCTGGTCCGACACGCCGGTGAGGTTGAGCTCGAAGGTGAAGCCCTGCTCGAAGCGGTAGCTCTGGTGCACGCGCTGCGGGTCGATGCCGTTGATCGCCTCCTTGGCCGCGCGGATCACCGTCGGGTCCTTCTTGGCGATCTCCCTGGCGATCTCGCGCGCCGCGTCGTCGAGCTCGTCGCGCGTGGTGATCTCGATGACGCTGCCGTGGTGGTGCAGGGTTTGCGCGCTGACGTTGCGGGCCGTGTAGTACAGGGTCCGCATCAGGTGCTGCGGGACGAGCCTGGCCAGGTGCGTCGCCGCGCCGAGCGCACCCCGGTCGACCTCGGGGAGGCCGAACGTGGCGTCGTCGGACGCGACGATGATGTCCGCGTTGCCGACGAGCCCGACGCCGCCGCCGAGGCAGAACCCGTTGACCGCGGCGATGACCGGCACCTCGCAGTCGTACACGGCCGCGAAAGCCTTGGCACAACCGCGGTTCGCCGCGATCAGTGCCGCGTGACCGGGCGTGCGCTGCATCTCCTTGAGGTCGACGCCCGCGCAGAAGCCGCGGTTCTCGGCTCTGAGGATCACGACCCGTGCTTCCGGGTCCTCGCCGGCCTGCGTGATCGCCTTGGCCAGCTCGAACCAGCCCTGGGACGGGATGGCGTTGACCGGGGGATAGTCGACCGTGACCTCGATGATGCCGTTTTCGGTGTGGCTGCTGGAGATTCCCATCGCGCCGCCTTCCGAACCAAGCGATTGCTTGGTAATTTAGCAGCGCCGGAGCGACCGGGGTAGGTGCATCGTGGAACTGTCCCTCGACGGAAGCGTTGTCCTGGTGACGGGCGGCGTGCGGGGTGTCGGTCTCGGGATCACCCGCGCGTTCCTCTCGGCCGGTTCGACTGTTGTTGTTTGCGCCCGTCGTCCCGCTGACGTGCCTGGCGCCACCTTCTTCCCGTGTGATGTCCGGGACGCCGAGCAGGTCTCGTCGCTGATGTCTTCGGTGGTTTCCCGGTTCGGGCGGCTCGACGTCGTGGTCAACAACGCCGGTGGCGCGCCGTTCGCGTTGGCGGACAAGGCTTCGCCGCGGTTCCACCAGAAGATCGTGGAGCTGAACCTGCTGGCACCTCTGCTCGTGTCGCAGGCCGCTTACTCCGTGATGCGCGAGTCCGGCGGGTCGATCGTGATGGTGAGCAGCGTGTCCGGCCGCCGTCCGTCGCCGGGGACCGCTGCTTACGGCGCCGCGAAGGCCGGGCTGGACAACCTGACTGCCTCTTTGGCTGTCGAGTGGGCGCCTCGGGTGCGGGTGAACTCCCTGGCCGTCGGGATGGTGCGGACCGAGCAGTCGCACCTGCACTACGGGTCTGAAGCCGGGATCGAGGCGGTGTCTCGCACTGTGCCGTTGGGGCGGCTGGCCACGCCGGACGAGGTTGGCGCGTGCGCGGTGTTCCTGGCCTCGCCGCTGGCTTCTTACGTGACCGGTGCGACTTTGGTTGTGCATGGCGGGGGAGAGGTACCCGCGTTCCTGGGTGCCGCCGACACTGATGGGGGTTCGTCATGAGCTTGTGCGAGGACCGGGTCGTCATCGTCACGGGAGCGGGCCGAGGCATCGGACGTGCGCACGCCCTGGCGTTCGCCGCTGCGGGCGCACGAGTCGTGGTGAACGACCTGTCGGTGGGACCTGCTGCCGAGGTGGCATCGCTGATCGGGCCTCGTGCGGTGGTGAACACCGACGACATCGGCACCTGGGCCGGCGCCGCACGGGTGGTCGACGCGGCGGTGTCGACGTTCGGCGGACTCGACGTGCTCGTGAACAACGCCGGAATCGTGCGCGACCGCATGATCGTGAGCTGTGGCGAGGACGAGTTCGACGAGGTCGTGCGGGTGCATTTGAAGGGCCACTTCGCGTTGCTGCGGCACGCCGGCGCCCACTGGCGAGCGGTGCACAAGGCGGGCGGCTCGGTGTCGGGGCGCGTGATCAACACGTCGTCCGGCGCGGGCCTGTTCGGGAGCGTCGGGCAGGCGAACTACTCGGCGGCCAAGGCGGGGATCTCGGCTCTGACGCTGGTGGCGGCCGCTGAACTGGCTCGCTACGGGGTGACGGTGAACGCGATCGCGCCCGCTGCCCGGACCCGGATGACCGAGGCGACGTTCGCGGAGACGATGGCGGCGCCGGAGGACGGGTTCGACGCGATGGCGCCCGAGAACGTCTCGCCGCTGGTGGTCTGGCTCGGGTCCGAGGAGGCCGGGGACGTCACCGGGCGGATGTTCGAGGTCGACGGCGGGCGGATCTGCGTGGCGCACGGGTGGCAGCGCGGTCCCGAGGTGGACAAGGGCGATCGGTGGGAGCCGGAGGAGCTGGGCGGGGTGGTCCGCAAACTGGTCGCGGACGATCACCCCGTTCCCGTTTACGGAGCTTGAGCGCGGCGTCTACCTCGACCGCAACTCGACGTCGGGTGGTCATGGTCGGTCGTTCACGACGTTGACCGTCTTGTAGTTGGAAGCATCGGAACTGGCGGGGCAACTGGCAGGCAGCGGCTTGAACTTCACGGTGCCCCCGTCGTCGGGCTTCATGTTGGCCAATGCCTCACCGCACTGTTGCGATGCACGAAGGACGACAACAGGGTAGACGGTGCCCTGTTCGTCCCCATCGTTACCGATAGGGGCGTTGTGGAACGACCACTTCCCGCTTGTTGATATCGCCAGCTGGTTCTCGTTGGTCTGGTAGAAGAACCCGTCGGTGGGATCGAAATCCAGTATCCAGATCCGGTCCTCACGACATGCCGATCCGGCGAACAGCGCCCCTTCGGTCGCTGAGATCCTGGTCATCTCGGCTGGTTGCGACACGGCAAAAATCGTGTCGCAGCCGGTGGTGACCATCGTCGGAGCTTTTTGCTGTGGCGTGAGCGTGGACGCTGTCGGCGATGGCACGGGCCGTGAGGCAGTGTGCGCTGGTGTGACTGTCACAGTTGTTGACGAAGCCGACTTGGCCGCCGCCGTAGTTGTCGCGTTTGTTGTGGGTGTCGTGGTGGAAGGCGTAGTGGTTGATACACCCTGTGTTGGTAGAACTTGCTCAACCGGACCCTTGGACAGAGGGAGCGTCAAGAGCAGAGCCAGTGCCATCGCTGCGCAGACCGCGACTGCGGTGAGTGCGACCTGACGACGTTTCCAGAAGTCACGCAACATTGCCTCACGCCGACATTCAAGGTCCGTCGTTGACCAGCCGCACTTCTGTGCGGTGAGCCTTGTCGCCAGGTGCAGGACAGGTGGTCGGCAGTGGTGTGAACTTCACGGTGCCTTCGCCGTCAGCCTTCATGTTCTTCAACGCTTCGCTACAGGATGTGGTGGCCCGGAGAACGACCACCGGGTAAACCGTCCCCCTGCGGTCGCCTGGGTTGCCAATGGGTGCGTTCACGAAACGCCAGGCGCCTGCCGCGATGACAAGTGGTTCTGCGTTGACCTGGTAGTAGTACCCATCAGTCGGATCATGGTCCAGCAGCCAGATCTGCTCACCGTCGCAGGCTGTTCCGGCGAACTCGGCTCCGCCGCTGGCGGAGATCTTCGTCATGTCCGCGGGCCTGGTGATGCCGAACTTGCCATCGCACTCGGCGGGGATCGCGAATGTTGAGGCCGGCGTGGCTGACACTGATGGAGACGTGGGTGACGAAACCGGTGTGGACGCAGACGTAGCCGGCTTGTTGATGTAGGCGACCACGATCGCGCTGACCGCTGCGAGCACGGCGGCAACGACCGCTCCCACCGCTGCAATGATCGCCGCCCTGTGGGCGTCATTCTTGCCGCGGTCCTCGGTCATCAGACGCTCACTGCTCTCGAGTGACTACCTGCTCTCTTGATGTCTCACTTCGTGCCGGCATGCGAGCCCATTACCAGTGGACAACGAATTCACTCGTTCGGCTCACGTCAAGACGGTCCTGAAGGATTGCTGGAGCGGCCAGCGAATGGACAACGTCCAGTTCAGCGCGGTATTCCGGATGCCGTGTTATAGAGGGGCAGGCACGGCTATCCCGAACAAACCAACATGAGCACCACTTAGATCCGTTCGATGATCGTGCCGGTGGCCATCGCCCCACCCGCGCACATCGTGATCAACGCCGTCGAAGCGTCCCGCCGCTCCAACTCGTGCAACGCCGTCGTGATGAGCCGCGTGCCCGTGCTGCCCACCGGGTGACCGATCGCGATCGCGCCACCGTTCACGTTGACCCGGTCCAGGTTCGGCCGGTGCACCGAAGCCCACGAGAGCACGACGGACGCGAACGCCTCGTTGACCTCGAACAGGTCGATGTCCGCCATCTTCATCCCACTGCGTTCGAGCAGCCGCGTGGTCGCGTCGACCGGGCCGTCGAGCAGGTAGTACGGGTCGGAACCGACCAGGCACTGCGTGACGATCCGCGCGCGCGGCGTCAGTCCGTGGGCCCGTGCGAAGTCCTCGTCGACGACCATGACGGCCGACGCGCCGTCCGAGATCTGCGACGACGTGCCCGCGGTGTGGACGCCGTCGGGCAGCACCGGCTTCAACGCGGCCAGGGCTTCCAGACTGGTCTCCCGCAGGCCCTGATCGGTTTCCACGAGCTCCTCGCCCACCTTCACCGGGATGACCTCGGCGGTGAACCGTCCCTCGGCCCAGGCGCGCTGAGCCCGCGTCTGCGACTGGACGCCGAACCGGTCAACCTCCTCGCGCCCGATGCCGCGCCGTTCCGCGATTCGTTCCGCCCCGACGAACTGGTTCGGCGCGTCGATGGACCACGAGTCGGGACGGGGTGAGCCTGCGTCGCCGATGTTGCTGCGCAAGGGGACGCGGCTCATCGCCTCGACGCCACACGCGATGCCGCACGAGATGGCGCCCGCGTGGATCAGGCCTGCGATGAGGTGCGTGGACTGCTGGGCTGAGCCGCACTGGGCGTCGACCGTGGTGGCGCCGGTGGTGTGGGGCAGGCCCGTGTGCAGCCAGGCGGTGCGGGCGATGTTGTTGGACTGCTCGCCTGCCTGGGTGACGGTGCCGCCGATGACTTGTTCGACAGTGGACGGATCGACACCGGTCCTGTCAAGAAGACCTCGTTGTGCCGCACCGAGGAGCTCGGCCGCGTGCAGACCGGACAACCAGCCGTTGCGCCTGCCGATGGGCGTGCGCACCGCTCCCACGATCACCGGACTGCCCACGCGAGCCTCCTAGGAATTAGAACACGTTCTTATCATGCTCCAGATTGGCCGCCTGAGGGCTTCAACACAAGGCGCAAGCGTGTTTGAATCGGATAGAACGCGTTCCACCTAGGAGGTTCCTGTGGGCAAGCCGCGCATCCCGGAAGGCTTCGACTTCACCGACCCCGACATGTACGCGAGTCGCCTGCCCGTCGACGAGCTCGCCGAACTGCGCCGCACCGCGCCGATCTGGTGGAACTCCAAACCCGAGGGGCAGGGCGGGTTTCCCGACGACGGCTACTGGGTGGTGACGCGGCACCACGACGTCAAGGAGGTCTCGCGCAACAGCGAGGTCTTCTCCAGTCGGGAGAACACCGCGATCATCCGGTTCAAGGACGACATGCCGCGCGACAACATCGAGATGCAGCGGCTGCTCCTGCTGAACATGGACCCGCCGACGCACACCAAGCAACGCGGCATCGTCTCGCGCGGCTTCACACCGAAGGCCGTCAACGCTCTGCGTGACGCGCTCACCGAACGCGCCGAGCGGATCGTGGCGGAGGCCGTGGCGAAGGGCAGCGGCGACTTCGTGACGGACGTGGCGTGCGAGTTGCCCCTGCAGGCGATCGCCGAGCTGATCGGCATCCCGCAGGAGGACCGCCGCAAGATCTTCGACTGGTCGAACCAGATGATCTCCTACGACGACCCCGAGTTCGAGATCGAACCGCTCGCCGCCGCCGCCGAGCTCCTCGGCTACTCGTGGACGATGGCGGAAGATCGCCGCAAGTGCCCGCGTTCGGACATCGTGACGAAGCTCGTGCAGGCTGATGCGGACGGTGCGTTCCTCGCGTCGGAGGAGTTCGGGTTCTTCGTGCTGTTGCTCGCGGTGGCGGGCAACGAGACCACGCGCAACGCGATCACGCACGGCATGAAGGCGTTCTTCGACCACCCCGAGCAGTGGGAGCTGTTCAAGGCGGAGCGGCCGAAGACGTCCGGCGACGAGATCGTCCGGTGGGCGACGCCGGTGGTGTCGTTCCAGCGCACCGCGATGTCCGACACCGTGCTCGGCGGCGTGGAGATCAAGCAGGGGCAACGGGTCGGGATGTTCTACTCGTCGGCGAACTTCGACGAGGAGGTGTTCGAGGAGCCGACGAAGTTCGACATCCTGCGCGACCCGAACCCGCACCTCGGGTTCGGCGGCAGTGGTGCGCACTTCTGCATCGGTGCGAACCTGGCCCGGCTGGAGATCGACCTGATCTTCAACGCGATCGCCGACGCCATGCCGAACATCAAGCAGACAGCCGAACCGCGGCGGTTGCGGTCCGGCTGGCTCAACGGCATCAAGGAGTTCCGAGTCCAGTATTCCTAGCGGCCAAGCACGCGACGCGCCCCCATCTCACCGATCATGATGGCGGGCGCGTTCGTGTTGCCACCGGTGATCGACGGCATGATCGAGGCGTCGCACACGCGCAACCCCTCGACACCGCGGACCTTGAGATCGGGATCGACGACCGCGAGCTCGTCGACACCCATCCGGCACGTGCCGACGCCGTGGTAGACCGACGTCGCGCGGTTGGGAATCGCGTCCCGCAGGTCCTGGCCCCGCACCTGAGCGCCGGGGTGGATCTCGGATTTGACCGAGCCGTTGAAGGCCTTCGACGCGAAGATCTCGCGGACCATCTCCGAACCCTCGGCGAGCACCTCGAGGTCGGCCGGGTCGGAGAGGTACTGGGGGTCGATGAGCGGTGCCGCCGCCGGGTCCGCCGAAGCGAGCCGGAGCGTGCCGCGGCTCTTCGGGTAGATCAACGTCGTCAGCACGGTGAGCGCCGGCCGCTGGTCGACGTCGTGCCGGATCGGCGCGTCCTGGTTGGGAGACACGTAGGCCCACGGCAGCAGGTGCAGCTGGAGGTCCGGGATCTGCCCGGCCTGGGAGGTCTTCAGGAACGCGACGGCCTCGAACACCGAGTTCGCGAGGAACGAGGTGCCCGGCCGGAGCAGCTCCGCGGTCAGCCCGCGGGCGAAGTACAACGGCGAACCCTTGTGCCGGCTCGACGACACGTGGAACGTCAGCGCGTGGAACATGTGGTCGTGCAGGTTGTCGCCGACGGGTAGGTCCGCGACGACGTCGATGCCGTGCTCGCGAAGGTGCTCGGCGTGCCCGACCCCGGACAGCATGAGCAGCTGCGCGGATCCGACGAACCCGGCCGACAGGATGACTTCTTTGCCTGCGCGGACAGTGCGCTGCGTGCCGTCGGGGTCGGTCACCGAGACGCCCACGGCACGGCCGTTCTCGATCAGCACCTTCCGGACGAGCACGCCGGACTGCAGCTCCAGTGTCCGGGGCGCGAGGTGGTGGAGGTAGCCGCGTGAGGCGCTGTAGCGGAGGCCGTGCGCGGCGTTCTGCTGCATCCGGCTGACGCCCTCCTGCGACTCGGCGTTGTAGTCGTCGAGGATCTTGCAGCCCACCGCGTCGGCGGTCGCCTGGAGGAACTGGAGGGAGCCCTCCTCGGGGTTCCTGATCCGGGTGACCTTGATCGGACCACCCTTGCCTCGGAACGTGTTCTCGCCGTCCTCGAAGTCCTCCATCCGCTTGTACGCGGCGTTGACGCTGTCGGCGTCCCAGCCCTCGTTGCCCTCCGCGGCCCAGGAGTCGAAGTTGGCGCGGTTGCCGCGGACGTAGACCATGCCGTTGATCGAACTGGACCCGCCGACCACCTTGCCGCGCGGCACCGGCATCTCGCGGTCGAGGGCGTGCTTCTGCGGCACTGTGTAGTAGCCCCAGTCGAAAGGCTTCTTGAGCTGGGGAACCGCGTGCATCGGGCCGACGAGACCCGGCTTGCGGACCATCAGCTTCTCGTCGGTCTTCCCGGCCTCGAGAACGATCACGCTCGCGCCCGACTCCGCCAGCCTGCCCGCGATCGCCGCCCCCGAACTGCCCGACCCGACGACCACGTAGTCGGCTTCGTCGCCCCGCGACGCCCTCTTCGCCATGTCCACTCCTCGGTCGGCCCGGCACCGAAAACTGAAACCTGTTCTAGTGAAACGTAGAGTGCGTCGGCCTGCTTTCGCAACGGCCCGCCGCCGATGCTGTGGATTCCGTTGTGAGTGATCGCGTGGCAAGACGTCCTCTCGGATTCCCGGCGATCTGGGGGTAGGTTCTGGTCCGCAAGAAGTGGACGTGACATTGCAAAAACCGAACTACGTCCCGGTAATTCGGGACAGATTCCCACGTGAGGTGGTCCCCATGGCCCGGAACCGGCCCCGTTCGAGACTCGTGGCAGTGTCGCTGGCGGCGGCCCTGCTCGGGACGCCACTGCTGACGGCAGGTGGGCCCGGCACCGCCCTCGCCGCGCCTGGCGAGGAGAACCTGGCCACCGGCAAGCAGATCACCGCGTCCTCGACGATCGGGAACTTCACCGCGGGCAAGGCGATCGACGACGACCCCGCCTCCTACTGGGAGGCCGCGGGTGACACGTTCCCGAACCTCCTCACCGTCGCTCTCGGTGCCAACGCCGACATCAGCTCGATCGTGCTGCGGGTGAACCCCGCGCCGGAGTGGGGGCCGCGCACGCAGACCGTGGAGGTGCTCGGACGGGAGCAGTCCTCGACCGAGTTCACCAGCCTCGTCGCCGCGACGCCGTACGGGTTCGACCCGGCCACCGGCAACAAGGTGACGATCCCGCTCACCGCCAAGGTCGCGGACGTGCGACTGCGGATCACCGCGAACACCGGATCCGGCGGCGGCCAGATCTCCGACTTCCAGATCATCGGCGTGCCCGCCCCCAACCCGGACCTCGTCGTGAGCACGATCTCGACCTCGAACCCGGTGGCGGGCAACGAGATCACCGCGAACGCGACGATCGTGAACAAGGGCACGCTGGCGACGGCGGCCACCACGAACGTCAGCTTCTACGCCGACGGCCGGAAGGTCGCCACCGCCCAGGTCGGCCCGCTCGGCGCGGCCGCGTCCCGGCAGGTGTCGGCGAAGATCGGCAAGCTCGCCGCGGGGACGCACCGGGTAGTCGCGAAGGTCGACGAAGCAGGGGCGATCTTCGAGACGAACGAGCAGAACAACGCGCTGACGAGCCAGATCACCGTCGGCCCCGCAGCTGGTGCGGATCTCGTCGCGGCACCGGTGTCCTGGACGCCGAGCAGCCCGGCCGCGGGGGACCGGGTGCGGTTCTCCGTCGCCGTCAGGAACGAGGGCTCGCGGGCGACGACGGGGTACGTGCACCTCATCGAGTCGACCGTGTCGGACGCGCACACCGGAGCGGTGCTCGCCAGGTTCTACGGCGTGCAGACCGGCCGGATCCCCGCCGGTGGCACGGCCAAGCCGGTCGACCTCGGCTCCTGGCCCGCTCGAGACGGCAAGTACGTCGTCCGCACGGTGATCACACCGGATCCGGCCGAGGCGAAGTCCAACCGGGACAACAACACGAGCTCGTCCGACCTGTACGTCGGCCGCGGCGCGCGCCTGCCGTACCAGACGATCGAGGCCGAGGACGGCAAGCTCGCCGGCGGTGCCGCGGTCGTCGGCCCGAACCGCACGATCGGTGACCTCGCGGGTGAGGCGTCCGGTCGCAAGGCGGTCACGCTGAACACCACCGGCAGCTCCGTCGAGTTCACGACCGACCGGCCGGCGAACTCGCTCGTCACCCGGTTCTCGATGCCCGACGGCGTCGAGTCCACTTTGGACATCTTCGTCAACGGCCGCTACCTCAAGGCGATCGACCTCACGTCGAAGTACGCGTGGCTCTACGGCCCGGAGTGGGGTCCGATCAACGACCCCGCAGCAGGTCCGGCAAGGCACATCTACGACGAGGCCAACGTCCTGCTCGGCACGACCGTGCCCGCCGGCAGCAAGATCAAGCTGCAGAAGACCGCCAGGAACACGTCGACGTACGCCATCGACTTCGTCAGTTTCGAGCAGGTGAGCCCGCGAGCGAACCCCGACCCGGCCCGCTACGTGATCCCCGACGGCCGTAGCCACGCCGCCGTGCAGGCCGCGCTGGACAAGGTGCGCAAGGACGTCACCGGCAAGCTGATCGGCGTCTACCTGCCACCTGGTGACTACGAGAACACGGGCAAGTTCACGGTCGCCGGCACCGCGATCAACGTCGTCGGCGCAGGGCCGTGGTTCACCAGGTTCCACGCGGTCGGGGCGGGTAACACCGACGCGGGCTTCACGGTCGACAGCTCCGCGAGCGGCTCGACGTTCCGCGGCTTCGGCTACTTCGGCGACTACACGACGCGGATCGACGGCCCCGGCAAGGTGTTCAACGTCGAGAACGTGTCGGATCTGACGTTCGACGACCTCTGGGTCGAGCACACCGTGGTTGCCATCTGGGGCACGAACGTGCACAACCTCGTTGTGCGCGACTCCCGGTTCCGCAACCTGTTCGCCGACGCGGTGAACTTCACCAACGGCAGCACGAACAACCACGTCGTCAACAACGAGGCACGCTCCACGGGTGACGACAGCTTCGCGCTGTGGGCGGCCACCGACATCCACAACGGAGACCAGCGGGACAACGTCTTCGAGCACCTCTCGGCGCTGACGCCGTGGCGTGCGGCGGGCATCGCGGTGTACGGCGGCCAGAACAACACGTTCCGCGACATCCACATCGCCGACGTGCTGGCAGGCTCCGGCGCGACCATCAGCTCGCTGAGCTTCGGCGTGCCGATGAAGGACTTCGGGCCTGCGCCGACCACCCTGAAGGGCATCACGATCGACCGGTCCGGCGGCCACTTCTGGGGCGCGCAGACGTTCCCGGCGCTGTGGCTGTTCTCGGCGACGAACAGGTTCCAGGCGATCCGGGTCAGCGATCTGGACATCGTCGACCCGACCTACAGCGGGATCATGTTCCAGACCAACTACGTGAACGGCCAGCCGGCCAACACCATCACCGACACGAAGTTCACCAACGTGTCCATCACCGGCGCCCGGCGCAGCGGTGACCAGTTCGAAGCCAAGTCCGGCTTCGGTCTGTGGGCCAACGAGCTGCCCGAACCCGGTCAGGGGCCCGCGATCGGCGCGGTGACGTTCGAAGGACTGCGCCTGAAGAACAACGAGGTGGACGTCAGGAACTCGACGTCCACCTTCACGATCGGCTGCTAGATCAAGGAGTTTTGAGGGTCGCGAGCGCGCGTTCTGTCTCCCAGAACGCGCGCAGCGACTTGATCAGCCCGTCCTCGCCGACGTTGTAGACGAACACGCCCTCGGTGTCGATCCGCGCCCCACCAGGCAGATGCGCCGTGATCGTGCCGACGTTGGCGCACTCGGACCCGGCCGCGAACGAGTCGTGCATCGCGAACTCGAAGCGTTCGACGTTGGCGATCGTCATGTCCCAGAACGCGGAGATAGCCTCCTTGCCGTGGTGGCCCTTGCCTTCGGCGTCGAACATCGAAGGGCCGACCGGGTCCTCGACCACCGCGTCCTCGGCGAACAACGCCAGCCAGGCGTCCTTGGCACCGGTCGTCACGGCCTCCATCGAACGCCAGGAGGCGACGCGGGCCGGGGTCTCGGTCTTCGAGGCCGTCCAGTTGATGGCGGTCACGCGAACTCTCCGATCACTTCGTCGGCGAAGCGCCGAAGTCCGTCCTTCTTGGCCTGCAGCGTGCCGTCGAAACCGACGCCGTAGAACAGCCACGGCACCACGATGATGTCGGTGACCCCGATCTCGCCGAGCTGCCGGTACCCGTCGAGGCCGTACCTGTCGATGCATACGGCCTGGATCTCGAACGGCCGCTCGAACGCCCCGAGATCGGTCAGCTGGGCGATCACCGACCTGAGGTCCTCGAACTTGATCATCGCCGACGTCCAGCCGTCACCGACGCGAGCGGCGCGCTTGAGAGCAGCCTCGGTGTGGCCGCCCACGTAGAACGGCACGGGCGAGGTCGGCGCGGGCGACATCTGCAGGCGGTCGAAGTCGAAGTAGTCGCCGTGGTACTCGACCATGCCACCGCCGAGCACGAGCTTCAGGATGTCGATCATCTCGTCGACCCGCGGCCCGCGGTTCTTGAACGGGGCGCCGCACCACTCGAACTCCTCGGGCGACCAGCCGAGCCCGACGCCGAGCCCGAAGCGGTTGCCGGTCAGGTGCGCGACCGAGCCGACCTGACGCGCGAGCAGCAACGGGTTGCGAGAACCCAGTTTCAGCACCTGCGTGTAGAAGTGGATGCGCGAGGTCACCGCGCCCATCGCGGCGGCGGCGACGAACGGGTCCACCCACGGGGTGTCGGCGTTCCACATGCGGGAGCCGTCGGGCGTGTACGGGTAGTCGGCGGAGACCTTCTCCGAGAAGAAGAGCGAGTCTGGCAGGGCGATGGAGGAGTAGCCGCATTCCTCGGCGCACTGGGCGAGCTCGGTGAGCTGGTCGAGTGGGCTCATGGCGATGCCGACGGTGAACTTCATGGCTTCTCCGATCCGACGACCCACATGGCGAAGAACTGCGAGCCGCCGCCGTACGCGTGGCCCAGTGCGATTCGGGCGCCGTCCACCTGGTGGTCGCCGGCGGTGCCCATGACCTGCATGGCCGCCTCGGCGAACCGCAGCAACCCGGACGCGCCGATCGGGTTGGACGACAGGACGCCCCCGCTCGGGTTGACCGGGAGCCGGCCGCCGATCTCGGTCTCGCCCGCCTCGGTGAGCTTCCAGCCCTGGCCGAGGTCGGTGAAGCCGAGGTTCTCGAGCCACATCGGTTCGAACCAGGAGAACGGGACGTAGATCTCGGCGGCGTCCACTTCGGACAGCGGATCGGTGATCCCGGCCTGTTTCCACAACGCACGTGCGGCGTCGCGGCCTGCCTGCGGGTTGACCTGGTCGCGTCCGGCGAACGTGGTGGGCTCGGTGCGCAGGGCGGTCGCCCGGATCCACGCGGCCCTTCCTGAGGTCGGCTCGGCGGAGATCACGACCGCGCACGCGCCGTCCGAGGACGGGCAGGTTTCGTCGTAGCGAATCGGGTCCCAGAGCATCGTGGACGCCTGTACCGACTCGACGGTGATGTCCGGCTGTTTGAGGTGCGCGTACGGGTTCTTGGCGCCGTTGCGCCGGTCCTTGGCGGCCACCATCGCGCCGACGTGTTCGGGTGCGCCCGCGCGGCGGATGTAGGCGCGGACGTGCGGGGCGAAGTAGCCGCCGGCGCCCGCGTGGACCGGCATGGTGAAGGGGGTCGGCACTGACAGCGCCCACATCGCGTTCGACTCGGACTGCTTTTCGAACGCCACGGCCAGCACTCGGTTGTGCACGCCGGACTGGACGAGTGAGGCGGCGACGTTGCCGGTGCTGCCGCCGACCGAACCCGCGGTGTGGACGCGTAGGAGTGGTTTGCCGACCGCGCCCAAGGCGTCCGCGAGGAAGAGTTCGGGCATCATGACGCCCTCGAACAGGTCCGGGGCCTTGCCGAGGACGACGGCGTCGATGTCGGACCAGTCGACGCCCGCGTCGGCCATCGCGCGGTCGATCGCTTCGCGGCAGAGACCGGCCATGGAGACGTCGAGGCGCTTTGCCGCGTGGTGGGTTTGGCCGGTGCCGACTACGGCTGCGGGGCGCATCAGGCTCGCCTTTCCACGATGGGGACGAGGTTCGGTTGGAGGGCGGGCCGCATCTCCGCTCCCCGCCCTTCCTCCACGCGGCTGAGGCTCCGCATCTACTCCCGCCCTTCCATGACGCAGACCAGGTTCTGCTGGAGCAGGGGCCCGCTCGTCGCGTGGCCCAACACCTTCGCGGCGGAGCCGTCGTGCACCCGCCTGGCCGCCTCACCGATCCGCGCCAGCCCGGCCGCGAACATCGGGTTGCCCGCCAGCACTCCACCCGACGGATTGACCACCACGTCATCCCCGAGCCCAAGTGCCTGGCGCAGCAGGATCTCCTGGTGGGTGAACGGCGCGTGCAGCTCAGCCACCTCGACACCCTCAGCCCCGGCCGCCTTGCCCGCGGCCACCGTCGAAGGCGAAGTCAACAGGTCACGTGCGCCGAAGGACGGCGAGTCCACCCGATGCTCGAAGCCCGTGATCCACGCCGGACGTTCGCACAACTCCCGCGCGCGATCACCCGCCGCCAGCACGATCGTCGCCGCGCCATCGGTGATCGGCGCACAGTCGTGCCGTCGCAACGGATCCGCAAGGTACTCGGACGCCAGCAGCTCGTCGACGTCGACGTTCCCGGACAGTTGCGCGAGTGGGTTGGAAAGCGCGTTGGCACGGCTTTGCGCGGCGACGGAAGCCATCGCGCGCTCGTCCCACAGTCCGGCCTCGATGCCCATCCGAGCCTGAATCCCGGCCAGGCCAACAGAGTCAGGCCACAACGGAGTCACCACGTAGGGATCCAGCTGCATCGCCATGACTCGTCGGAGCTGACCAGCGGACGACTTGCCGAAGCCGTAGACGAGAGCCGTGTCGATCTCGCCGCACAGCAGCTTCACCCAGGCCTCGTAGAGCGCCCAGGCCGCGTCCATCTCGACGTGCGACTCCATGATCGGCGGGAAGGCGCCGATCGCGTCCACCGCGGACACGAACGAGAACGCTCGCCCGGCCAGGTAGTCGGAGGAGCCCGAGCACCAGAAGCCGATGTCGGACTTGGTCAGGCCGAGCGAGCCCAGCACCTCGTGGAAGATCGGCACCAGCATCTCGACGCCGTTGGTGGTGCCGTCGGTCTCGCGCACGCACGGCGTCTGTGCGAACCCGACCACTGCGATATCGCGCATCAGGGCCTCACAGGTGCTGGGAGTAGGAGTCGAACGGCGCGTCGGGCTCGCCGGAAGGCTTGAAGTGGTCGATGTTCTGCATCGTCGGGCCCCACTCGTCGCGCGGCTTCCACACCGCCTCCACACGCATGCCCATCCGCACGTCCTCGGGCGCGATGCCGAGCAGCAGGTGCAGGAACGGGATGTCCGCGCCGTCGAGCAGCACGTAGGCCGAGACGTACGGGGGTGGGATGCGCTGGCCCAGGAACGGCACGTTGACCACGCAGAACGTCGTGATCGTGCCGCGGTCGGACAGCTCGACCTGGTCCGTCGTCGGTACGCCGTCGGTCGGGCACGCGGGGCGCGGCGGGAAGTAGACCTTCGAGCACGCAGGGCAGCGCTGGGCGATCAGCCGGCCTTCCATGAGGCCGCGCAGGAACGGGTCCTCGGTCGGCGACGCGGAATGCGTGTAATGGAGGTTCACGGGCGTGATCACCATCGAGACTTCCTCGGCCTCGACCGGGTCATCCCCAGGAGCATCCGAGAGTTCGAAACACTCGATGTCGGTGATCGCGCCAACGCGTTCGTCGCGCCATCGCACCCGTACGCGCGCACCGGTCGACATCGCGTCAGCAGTTCCGGCGTCGACTGCGTGCAACATCGTTGTGTCCGCGCCGTCGAGCTGGATCAGCGCCCACGCGAAGGGTCGGTCGAGAGGCTGGCCTTCGAGCGGCTCGGGAATCCACGACCACCCGCGCACGACACCGGTCGACGCCACGTCGACGAAGTCCGTCAGCCGGGTCGCGGTCACCGGGTCGTACTCGAGCGGCGGCACGTGGACGCGGCCGTCGGAACCGCGGATCCCCGTCACCTTCCGGCGGCGCAGATCCGAGAGGAACCGGCCCAGCGTGGGGCCGGTGGAGCGCGTGTAGTCGAAGCCCACGTCGAGCGGAGCACTCAGTGGCCGAGTCACAGATCAAAGTGAAACAGGTTCTCGAAATGGTGGCAAGATGGGTGCCATGAAGCTCGGTCTGCAGCTCGGCTACTGGGGTGCGGCGCCACCCTCGAACGCCCCCGAACTGGTGGCGGCGGCGGAAGAGTTCGGCTTCGACGCGGTGTTCGCGGCCGAGGCGTGGGGCTCGGACGCCTTCACCCCGTTGGCGTGGTGGGGATCCGACACGCAACGGGTCCGGCTCGGCACGTCGGTCGTGCAGATGTCCGCACGAACGCCGGCCGCTTGTGCCATGCACGCACTGACCCTCGACCATCTGTCAGGTGGCAGGTTCGTGCTCGGGCTGGGCGTGTCCGGACCTCAGGTCGTGGAGGGCTGGTACGGCCGCCCGTTCGCCAAACCCCTTGCCAGGACCAGGGAATACGTCGACATCCTGCGCCAGGTCATGGCCCGCGAGGCGCCGGTCACCAACGCCGGTCCGCACTACCCGTTGCCGTATCAGGGGCCGGGTGCGATCGGGCTGGGCAAGCCGCTCAAGCCCATCACCCACCCGCTGCGCGCTGACCTGCCCATCTGGCTCGGCGCGGAGGGTCCGAAGAACGTCGCGCTGACGTCCGAGATCGCCGACGGCTGGCTCGCGATCTACTACGCGCCCCGGCTCTCCGGGATGTACAACGAATGGCTGGACGAGGGGTTCGCGAAATCGGGTCGTAGCAGGGAGAACTTCGAGGTCGCGGCCACCTGTCAGGTCGTCGTGACGGACGATCCGGTGTCGGTCAGGGCCATGCTCAAGCCGTTCGTCGCTTTGTACATCGGCGGAATGGGCGCGCCCGGCATGAACTTCCACGCCGAGGTCTTCACCCGCATGGGATACGGCGAGGCGGTGCAGGACATCGGCAAGCTGTTCCTCTCCGGGCGCAAAGACGAGGCGGCACAGGTGGTTCCGGACGAACTGGTCGCCGAGATCAGCATCGTCGGCACGGCCGAGCACGTCCGCGACGAGATCGGGCGGTGGGAGAAGGCCGGCGTCACGATGCTCATCGTCGGGTGTCGTGACGTTGCCTCGATCAAGGCCGTCGCTGAGGCTTGTCAGTAGGTGAAACGCGTTCTACTTTGAGGGTGTGGTCACTGGACTCTGGAACATCGCTGCCGACCAGCCGGACCTGACCGCGCTGGTCGATCCGAGCGGTCGCGAGATCACCTACCGGGAGCTGGCGGCGGAGGCCGACCGCTACGGGCGCGGGTTCCAGGCCCTGGGGCTGGAACCCGGCGACAGCATCGTGCTGATGCTGCCGAACAGCGCCGAGCTGGTGGCGGTGTACTTCGCCGCCTACCAGACCGGCCTCTACGTCGTGATGGCCAACTGGCACCTGACCGGGGCCGAGGTCGCGTACCTCGTGCAGGACAGCGGCGCCAAGGCGTTCGTGGTCCACGAACGGTTCGCCGCGGCGGCAACGGAAGCGTCGGAGAGTCTCCCTGCCGACGCGAAGTACTCCGTCGGCGACATCGACGGCTTCACACCGCTCGCCAAGCTCGGCGAACAGGAGTCGGGCCGTCCGGACGTCCGCACGGCCGGCTCGCCGATGCTCTACACCTCGGGCACGACCGGTAGGCCCAAGGGCGTGCGCAGGCCGTTGACCGGCGCGGATCCTGACGTGATTCCGCCGAGCGCGCCGTGGTTCTTCGGCATCTTCGGCATCAAGCCGCACGACGGGCACGTGCACCTGTGCGGATCACCGCTGTACCACACGGCGGTGCTCAACTTCGTCGTCATCTCGATCCAGCTCGGCCACACCGCGGTGCTGATGGACCACTGGGCGCCCGAGGACATGCTGCGCCTGATCGAGCGGCACAAGGTCACCCACAGCCACATGGTGCCGACCCAGTTCCACCGCCTGCTGGCGCTGCCGGACGACATCAAGGCCAAGTACGACCTCGGCTCACTGCGCTCGATGATCCACGGCGCCGCGCCGTGCCCGCTCGAGGTCAAGCGTCGCATGCTCGACTGGTGGGGACCGGTCGTGATCGAGTACTACGCCGCGACCGAGGGCGGCGGCACCGCGATCTCCGCTCAGGAATGGCTGCGCAAACCGGGATCCGTCGGTCTGCCGTGGCCCACGTCGGAGATCAAGATCCTCGACGAGAGCGGCAACGACCTGCCGGTGGGGGAACGCGGCCTGGTCTACATGCGGATGGGCGACGCGACGTTCGAGTACCACAAGGACGCGGAGAAGACGAGGGCTGCTCGGGTCGGCAAGCTGTTCACGTTGCAGGACATCGGCTATTTGGATGAAGACGGCTACCTGTTCTTGTGCGACCGCAAGAACGACATGATCATCTCTGGTGGTGTGAACATCTACCCGGCGGAGATCGAGGGCGAGCTCGTGTGCCATCCCAAGGTCGCCGACGTGGCGGTGTTCGGCGTGCCGCACCCGGACTGGGGCGAGGAGATCAAGGCGGTCGTCCAGCCCGCGGACGGTGTCGTCGCGAACGATGAGCTGACCGAGGAGATCCTGGAGTTCGCGCGCACGAGGCTCGCGAAGTTCAAGCTGCCGCGCACGATCTCGTACCTGGCGGAACTGCCCCGCGACCCGAACGGCAAGCTGTACAAGCGAAAGCTCCGCGACCGTGCGTGACCTCATCAAGATGACGGACGCCGAGATCTCGGCGTTCCTGGACGGCCAGAAGACGTTGATCGTTGCCACCATCGGCCGCAACGGGCTGCCGCACCTCGCGCCGATGTGGTTCGCGGTGCTGGACGGCGAGATCGTGTTCTGCACGGACCGCAAGTCGCAGAAGATCGTGAACCTGCAACGAGATCCGCGCTGCAGCGTGCTCGCCGAGGCGGGGGAGACCTACGACCAGCTGCGCGGCGTGCACATGGAAGGTGTCACCGAGTTCCTCCCGGACCTCGGCCGAGTCGTGGACGCCGTGGTGGCGCGCAACTTCGGCGAGGTCGGCGACGGCGAGCAGGAGCGGGAAGCCCTGCGCAAGGCCATGTCGAGGCGCGTCGCCGTCGTCTTCCGTCCCACCAGGACGGCCAGCTGGGACCACCGGAAGCTGATGTCTGGAGTGACCCCATGACCCTGAACCGCCGTCAGGTGCTCGCCGGAGCCGGTCTCGCGCTGGCCTCCGGACTGGTCAGAACCTCGCCGGCCTCGGCCGACCTGGGTGAGTTCGACGTGGTGGTGGTCGGCGCCGGTGCGGCCGGCATGACCGCCGCGCTCACCGCGGCCAAACGAGGCCTGAGTTGTGTGGTGGTGGAGAAGGCGCCGACCTTCGGTGGTTCCGCCGCCAGGTCGGGTGCCGGTATCTGGATCCCCAACAACGAGATCATCCTCGCGGCCGGCATCCCGGACACGCCGGAGAAAGCGCGCCAGTACATGGCGGCCGTCGTCGGCGACATCCCTGCGGTCCGGCAACAGGCCTATCTGGCTCATGGGCCGCAGATGATCTCGTTCGTCATGCGCAACAGCCCGCTGCGGTTCCGGCACATGGACGGCTACAGCGACTACTACCCCGAGTACCCCGGCGGCATCGCGAAGGGCCGGTCGATCGAGCCGGAGATGATCGACGGCCGCATCCTCGGCGCCGAGCTTGCGAACCTCAACGCGCCCTACCTCGCCACTCCGGCCGGCATGGTGATCTACGGTGCCGACTACAAGTGGCTCGCTCTGGCTTTGGTCAACGCCAAGGGAGCCGCAACCGCCGCCGCTGCTCTGGCACGCGGAACGGCAGCCGCGTTGGCCGGTCAGAAGCCGTTGACGATGGGGCAGGCGTTGGCGGGCGGTCTGCGTGCCGGCCTGATGCAGGCGAACGTCCCGGTCTGGCTGAACACGGGCCTCGAAGATCTCGTCGTGGAGAACGGCGCGGTCCGTGGCGTGCTGACCTCGCGCGGGCTGGTTCGCGCACGTCGTGGCGTGATCATGGGATCCGGCGGCTTCGAGCACAACGCGTCGATGCGCGCGCAGTACCAACGGCAACCGATCGGTACTCAGTGGACGGTCGGCGCCAAGGAGAACACCGGCGACGGTCACCGCGCGGGCCTGCGCGCCGGTGCCGCGCTCGACCTGATGGACGACTCCTGGTGGGGCCCGGTGATCCCGACGCCCGGCTCGCCCTACTTCTGCCTCGCCGAACGCACCCTGCCCGGCGGCCTGATCATCAACGCGGCCGGCCGGCGGTTCGTCAACGAGGCAGCGCCGTACAGCGACGTCGTGCACACCATGTACGACAAGAACCCCACCGATCCGTGCATCCCGGCGTGGCTCGTCGTGGACCAGAACTATCGCAACAGGTACCTGTTCGCCGACGTCGCGCCCACCCTGCCGCTGCCGGATGCCTGGTACCAGGGCGGTGCGGTCGTGAAGAACTGGTCTCTGGACGGGCTGGCTTCGGCGATCGGTGTGCCCGGCAGTGCGTTGAAGGCGACCGTCAGCCGGTTCAACAACCAGGCTTTCACCGGCCGCGACACCGACTTCAAGCGCGGCGACAGCGCCTACGACCACTACTACACCGATCCGGCCGTGTTCCCGAACTCGTGCCTCGCGCCGCTGTGGGCGCCGCCGTACTACGCGTTCAAGATCGTGCCCGGCGATCTCGGCACCAAGGGTGGCATGGTCACGGATGCCCGTGCGCGCGTGCTGCGCCCAGATGGCTCGGTAATCCCCGGGCTGTATGCGGCGGGCAACGTGAGCTCGGCCGTGATGGGGCGGAGCTATGCCGGTGCGGGCTCGACTATCGGACCGGCGATGACGTTCGGATACATCGCGGCCAACGACATCTAGCCGCCAGTAGGGTCTTAGGGGAGCGCTCCCATAGACCCGAAACTGGAGGCACTGTGCGGTTGACGAGACGAGCACCGGCCACGCTCGCCGCTGTGGTGATGTTGGTGGGGTGGGCGGGGTCGGCGCAGGCAGCACCCTCGATGCTGATGGGCAGGGAAGGCGCTGCTGCTGGCCTCGCGAGCTCGGCGGAACTGGTCGGCCCCGAATCCACCCCGCCTGTCACCTGGGTACCGTGCCCGGACAACCCCGCCGGCGAGTGCGGCACCCTGAGCGTGCCCCTCGACTGGGCCAAGCCACGCGGCCCGCGCATCGACCTCGCGATCGCGCGCCACAAGGCAACAGACCCGGCCCGGCGCATCGGCGTGCTCATGGTCGACCCCGGCGGTCCGGGTGGCTCAGCGGCGGCGTTCGCGCTCTCCGGCCTGTTCAGCCCAGAGCTCCGCGCGCGGTTCGACATCGTCGGCATCGACTCGCGCGGCACCGGCGACAGCCTGGCCATCCGCTGCGCCGACCTGATGACCGACCGCCCGTCGATCTACCCGGCCGACGAGGCGGCGTTCACGACGTTGTTGCGCTTCAACCAGGGCGTGCTCGAGAAGTGCCGCGAGCGCAGCCCGATCTTCGACCACGCCGACAGCGCCCTGGTCGCCCAGGACATGGACGCGGCCCGGCGAGCCCTGGGCGAACAGAAGATCAGCTACTTCGGCCTGTCCTACGGCACGGTGTTCGGCCAGCTGTACGCGGAGAAGTTCGGCAACAGGGTCCGCGCGATGGTCTTGGACAGCGTCGTCGACCACAGTGCGGACGCGAAGCGGTTCGTGGGCGACCGGGCCGCGGCTGCCGACGACTCGTTCGCCGAGTTCGCGAAGTGGTGTGACCGCACGGAGTCCTGCGCCCTGCACGGACAGGACGTCTACCAAGCGTGGGAAGCCGCCCTCGTCCGCGCGGGCGATGACCGGCAGCGGCTGCTCGACTCGATGTACTTCGCGCTCAGGGATCCGGACTGGCAGTGGGCCGCGGAGCTGATCACCGGCGGGCAGAGGCTGGCGTTCGAGCCCAACTACGAGTCCGTGCGGCTGGCCACGGTCTGCCAGGACTTCACCCTGCGCATCAGGAACTTCGGCGAGTACCAGCGGCTGCGCGCAGAAGAGCTGCGCCGTTCGCCGGTCATGCGCGGCAGTTTCCTCGGCCACGACGAAGCCACCGCGTGCATCGGCGTATCTGGTCGGCCCACCAACTCGCCTCACCGCCTGGACATCCGCAACGCGCCCAAGATCCTCGTGCTCAGCGCGCGGCACGACCCCACGACCCCGTACGACTGGGCGGTCAACGTCCACCGCCAGGCGCGCAACACCGCGTTGCTGACCTACGAGGGTTGGGGCCACGTCGCCTACCCGCGCACCGCCTGCACCCGCGGTGGCGTCGACGCCTATCTCCTCGACCTCACGGTTCCGGCGAACAGCTGTCCGGCACCGAGGTAGGGTCCCCCGCGAGCACATTTCCTGGGGGAAGAGAGTTCATGCGTCGAATCGTGCTGTCCTTCTTCACATCACTCGTCCTGGTCGCCGCCACGCTGACCGCCGCGCAGGCGGCGACCACGACGACCGTCTCGTTCGTCGCGCATCAGGACGACGATCTGCTGTTCATGAACCCGGACATCGCATCGGACATCGAGGCCGGCTTCAACGTCTGGGTCGTCTACCTGACAGCGGGCGAGGTGCACACCAGGCCCGCCATGCCGTACGCGAACCAGCGCGTCGAAGGCGAGCGCGCCGCGTACGCCAAGGCCGCGCGCGTGGCGAACAACTGGACGTTCGAGGAGATGTGGTTCAACGGCCATCCGGTCGCGACCAACCGTCTCAACGGGACGAACGTGCGGCTGGTCTTCACCTACATCCACGCGGCGTCCGGTGGGTGCGACGGCGGTGGTGACCCGCAGGGCGACCTGTACAAGATGCTGCACTTCAGCCCGTACGTCGCCCGCCCGATCGACGGCAGGCCCGCGTACTCGGGGCCTACGTTCATCGGCATGCTGCACGCGATCCTGGAGCACGCGAAGCCGAACTACATCCGGTCCGGCAGCACGATCGGCCACCGCGACCGGCCCAACGGCGACCACGTCGACCACATCTCCGGGGCGCTCCTGACCGCCGAGGCGGACGTGGACGGTGCGCGCCGGACGTGGATCCGCCGCGACGAGTACACCGGCTACAACAGCAGGAACTTCCCGGAGAACGTGTTCGGCTACTGGCGGGACCGCAAGATCGAGATCTGGGACCAGTACTGGCCGCACGACCCCGAGGTGCAGCGGCTCTCGCACGAGTACGCGTTCAGCCGCCAGATCCGGCCGGAAGGACGGATCTTCCACCCCGGCACGGCGTGGGTGCCGCCGGGCGATTTCACCGTCCCGGGCTGCTAACGACCGTTGAACTCCGGCTTGCGTTTCGCGGCGAAGGCGCGAGGGCCCTCCTTCGCGTCCTCGCTGCGGAACACCTCCATGCCGAGCCGGGCGTCCACTTTGAACGCCTCGTTCTCGTGCATGGCCTCGGTTTCCCGCATGGTCTTCAGGATCGCCCGCACCGCCAGCGGTCCGTTCGCGGTGATCAGCTCGGCGAGTTCCATGGCCTTGTTCAAAGCCTCACCGTCCGGCACGACGTGACCGATCAGGCCGATCTCCTTGGCTTCGGGGGCTTTGATGTGCCGCCCGGTCAGCAGCAGGTCCGCCGCCACGGTGTACGGGATCTGGCGCGGTAGCCGCACCGCCGATCCGCCGAGCGGGAACAGGCCCCAGCGCGCCTCCGAGACGCCGAACCGCGCGCTCTCGCCGGCCACGCGGATGTCGGTCGCCTGAAGGATTTCCGTGCCGCCCGCGACCGCCGGGCCCTCCACCGCGGCGATGAGCGGTTTCGTCAATCGACGACCTTTGAGCAGCGGTTCGATGACCGAGAAGTCGAACTTCCCGTCGGACTCGCTGGGGTGGTTGGTGGTCATCGCTTTCAGATCCGCGCCCGCGCAGAACGAGCCGCCGGCGCCCGTGAGGATGCAGACGCGCACGTCGGGGTCGTTGTCCACGCGGTCCCAGGCCTCGCGCATGATCGCCATCATCGGACCCGACAGGGCGTTGCGGACCTCGGGCCGGTTCATCGTGACGACCAGAACGTTGCCGACCAAGTCCACCAACGCGTGGGGTTGGGTCGTAGTCGTCATTCGGGCGCCTCCTGGATCGAGTCTGACCGCACGGGGGATTGTCCAGAACAGTAACACGTTCTACTTTGCACAGCATGGCCCTCAACGTCGCAGACCTCGTTGAACACGCCGCTGACACCGTGCCCGACCGGACCGCGCTCGTGTGCGGGTCCAAGCGGGTCACCTATGCCGAACTCGAGACACGAGCCAACAAGCTGGCTCACCACCTGGCAAAGAACGGCGTGGAACAGGGATCGCACGTAGGGCTCTACGCACGCAACTCGATCGAGCTCGTCGAGGCGATGCTCGCCGTCTACAAGTTGCGCGCCGTAGCCATCAACGTGAACTACCGCTACACCAAGAACGAGTTGCAGTACTTGTTCGGGGAAGCGGACCTGGTCGCGCTCGTGCACGAACGGCGGTACGCGCCGTTGGTCGCGGAGGTCGGCGCTCCCGGCCACACCGTGGTGATCGACGACGAGACCGACGAGGACTTCGCCGGCGCCGACTACGAGACCGCGCTGGCAGACGAGACGGGCGATCGCGACTTCGCGCCGCGCAGCCCCGACGACCTCTACATCCTGTTCACCGGCGGCACGACCGGCATGCCCAAGGGCGTGATGTGGCGGCACGAGGACGTGTGGCGCACGCTCGGCGGCGGCATCGACTTCGTGACCGGCGAACGGCTCACCGACGAGTGGCACCAGGCCAAGTCGGGCAAGGACTACGGCCTCGTCCGGCTGTGTCTCCCGCCGCTGATCCACGGTGCCGCGCAGTGGGCCGTGCTGGGCGCCCTGTTCTGCGGCAGCACCGTGGTGCTGGTGCCGAAGTTCGACCCCGCGGAGATCTGGCGGGTGATCGAGCGGGAGAAGGTCCAGGTCGCGGCGATGACCGGCGACGCGATGGGCCGTCCGCTGATCGAGGAGTTCCAGCGCGGCTCGTACGACGGTTCGTCGTTGTTCATCCTCAACAGCAGCGCGGCGCTGTTCTCCTACCCGGTGAAGAAGCTGTACCAGGAGCTCCTGCCGCACACGACGTTGCTGGAGTCGATCGGGTCGAGCGAGACCGGGTCGACCGGCATCGGCGCGGTGCCCAAGGAGATCGTGAAGACCGACGGCACCAAGGTGAAGCTCAACGAGGACACCATCGTCATCGACGACGACGGCAAGAAGCTGGAACCGGTGCCGGGCGTCATCGGCAAGCTCGCGCGCGGCGGGCACATCCCGCTGGGCTACTACAAGGATCCCGAGAAGACCGCGCGGATGTTCGTGGAGGTCGACGGCAAGCGGTTCACGGTGCCCGGCGACTACGCGCGGTTCGAGGAGGACGGCGACATCACGCTGCTCGGCCGCGGGAACACCTGCGTGAACACCGGTGGCGAGAAGGTGTTCCCCGAAGAGGTCGAGGGTGTCCTGAAGTCGCACCCGGACGTGTTCGACGCGCTAGTGATCGGCATTCCCGACGAGCTGCTCGGCGAACGCATCGGCGCGATCGTGCACCCGCGTGAGGGTGCGTCGCCGACACTGTCCGAACTGGACGCTCACGTGCGGGAGACGCTCGCGGGCTACAAGGTGCCGCGGTCACTCTGGCTGGTCGACGAGATCGGCAGGACGCCCAGCGGGAAGCCGGACTACACCTGGGCGAAGCAGCACGTGGAAGAGCACGCACAGGAGGGCCAAGCCCGCGAGCGTGTGTGACCGGCTCGGCGTCGAACACTGCGGAGCAGCAATCAAACACAGCGGAGGACCATGCGCACCAGCCTGTGTGACCGGCTCGGCATCGAGCACCCGATCTTCGGCTTCACGCCGTCCGAGCATGTGGCGGCGGCGATCAGCCGGGCGGGCGGCCTCGGGGTGCTCGGGTGCGTGCGGTTCAACGACGCGGAAGACCTCGACCGCGCGTTGACGTGGATGGACGCCAACACCGACGGAAAACCGTACGGCGTCGACATCGTGATGCCCGCCAAGGTGCCGACCGAGGGCACCCAGGTCGACCTGTCGCAGCTCATCCCGCAGGGGCACCGCGACTTCGTGCAGCAGACGTTGCTGAAGCTCGGCGTGCCACCACTGCCCGAGGGCGAGGACAGCGAGGGCGTCCTCGGCTGGCTGCACTCGGTCGCGCGCTCCCACGTCGACGTGGCGTTGGAGCACCCGATCCGGCTGATCGCCAACGCGCTGGGCTCACCACCGGTCGACGTCATCGAGCGCGTGCACGCGGCCGGGGTGCCGGTGGCTGCCCTCGCGGGCAAAGCCGAGCACGCCCGCCGGCACGTCGAGAACGGCGTCGACATCGTGGTGGCACAGGGCTACGAGGCCGGTGGCCACACGGGTGAGATCGCGACGATGGTGCTCGTGCCGGAGATCGTCGACGCCGTGGACGTCCCGGTGCTCGCGGCGGGCGGGATCGGGTCGGGACGCCAGGCCGCGGCCGCGATGGCGTTGGGCGCGTCCGGTGTGTGGATGGGCTCGTACTGGCTGACGACCGCGGAGTACCAGCTGGGCAACTCCAGCACGCAGGAGGCGTTGCTCGCTGCCAGTTCCAGCGACACCGTGCGCACCCGCATCTACACCGGCAAACCCGCGCGGTTGCTGAAGACGCGGTGGACGGAGGCGTGGGGCAGCACCGACGCTCCGGAGCCGTTGCCCATGCCGTTGCAGAACCTGCTGGTCAGCGAGGCGCACCTGCGCATCGCCCGGTCCGACGACCCGTCCGTGGTGTCGATGCCGGTCGGACAGGTCGTCGGGCGGATGAACGAGGTCCGGCCGGTCGCCGAGGTGATGGCCGGACTGCTTCAGGAGTTCGACGAAACCCTCGAGCGACTCACCAAGCTGCGCTGAGCTTCAGGAGCTGGGCGGTCGCACCGCCCAGCTCGAACTCGGCCCGCTTCGCCGCGGTGAAGTACTTGTGCACCTCGTGGCTCATGTCGATGCCCGTGCCGCCGTGGACGTGGACGGCCGTGTGCGCCACCCGATGTCCGGCGTCGGCGGCCCAGAACTTCGCCGTCGCCACCTCGGCTTCCGCGTCCAGGCCCTCGGAGAGCCGCCAAGCCGCCTGCCAGAGCGTCAAACGGATCGCTGCGACGTCGATGTACGCATCAGCGAGGCGTTGCGCCACTGCCTGGAAGCTGCCGATCGGGCGGTCGAACTGCACACGGGTGCGCGCGTACTCGGCGGTGAGCTCCAACGCGCGTTCGGTGACGCCGAGCTGGAACGCGCACAGCCCCACCGTGTACCGCGTGATCAGCCACTCCGGGGTGAGCCCCTCGATCAACCGGCCGCCGGTGAACTCGAACGTGCCCGCCTCGGTTCCGTCGACCAGCTCTTGGACGCTGATGTCGAGGTCATCGGCTTCGACGAGAAAGACCTGGCCGTCATGGGCGACGAGGAAGGCCGAGGCGGTGGTGGCGAACGGGACCGTCGTCTTCGCGCCGTTCTCGTCCTCAGCGAGCGCCATCGACAGCACGGCGCCAGGATGTGGGGTGTCGTACTGCGCGAGCGCCTGTTGTGCCAGGACAGTCGGCAGGTAGGGGACATCAGCGACGGCACGGCCGAGCTCGACCAGGACCGCGCACTGCTCCAGGACGCCGAACTCGGTCGGGTCTTCCGGCACCACGCCCGACTTGACCAGGTCGAGCCAGGGGGTGTCCGACGTGTCGAGGATCTTGCGGGTCAGCGCGGCCAGTTCCCGTTGCGCCTCGGTCAGCGTGAAGTCCATGGCAGTCTCCCGTTATCGAGGCACGGCGGGCAGACCGAGACCGGCCCGCGCGATGATGTCCCGCTGGATCTCGTTGGTGCCGCCGCCGAACGTCAGGATCAGCGACGACCGGTGCATGCGCTCGACCCGGCCCTGCAGCAGAGCGCCGGGGGAGCCGCCGCGCACGATTCCGTTGGCGCCCAGCACTTCCATCAGCAGCCGGTAGCCCTCGGTCGCGAACTCGGTGCCGAACACCTTGGTCGCCGACGCTTCCGCGGGCGACGGCGCTTCGTCACCACCGGAGGCGATCCGCCAGTTGATGAGCTTCAGGAACTCGGTCTTGGCGTGCACGCGAGCGAGGTGCAGCCGGACCCATTCCTGTTTCACCGCACCGGTTTCGTCCGCCCATTGACGAACTTCCCGCAGCGCGGTCTGCAGGGGAGCGGCCGAGCAGAGGGCGACGCGTTCGTGGTTGAGCTGGTTGGTGATGAGCTTCCAGCCCTTGTGCTCCTCGCCGATCAGGTTCGACGCGGGCACGCGCACGTTGTCGTAGAAGGTGGCGCTGGTGGTGGGCCCGGACATGGTCGGCACGGGCGTCCACGAGAAGCCGGGATCGGTGGTCGGCACGATGATGATGCTCAAACCCCTGTGCCGCTGCGACTCCTGGTCGGTGCGGCAGGCGAGCCACACGTAGTCCGCGTACTGGATGAGGCTCGTCCACATCTTCTGGCCGTTGATGACGTAGTCGTCGCCGTCCCGGACCGCGCGCGTCTTCAGCCCGGCCAGGTCGGTGCCGGCTTCGGGCTCCGAGTAGCCGATCGCGAAGTGGATCTCCCCGGACGCGATCCGAGGCAGGTAGAACGCCTTCTGCTCCGGTGTTCCGTACGCCATGATCGTCGGCCCGATCGAGTTCAGCGTCAGGAACGGCACGGGCGCGCCGGCGGCGGAGGCCTCGTCCAGGAAGATCAGCTGCTCGATCATCGGCCGGTCCCGGCCGCCGTACTCGAGGGGCCAGCCGATGGTGAGCCAGCCGTCGAGCCCCATCTGGCGGACGGTGTCCTTGTAGACCTCGGCATCGCCGTAGTCGCTGCTGCCGGCGAGTCCTGCCCGGCGTTCCGGCGTCATGAGCGCGGCGAAGTACGCCCGCAACTCCTGGCGCAACTGCTCCTGTTCGGGCGTGAAACCGATGCGCATGACCGCTACTCTAGAACAAGTTCTACTTGCTGTCAGGAGGCTGCGATGAAGGTCGAAGTCGACCCGGCGCTGTGCGAGGCGCACGGCGAGTGCATGGCGATCCTGCCCGAGGTGTTCGACCTCGACGATGACGAGATTTTGCAGATCCGGGACGGTGAGCTCGCCAACGGCGAAGTGGGGCAGGCCGAACGCGCGGTCGCGTCGTGCCCGATGGGCGCGCTGCGGCTCTCACGCTGATGGACCTTGTCATGAACAGGAACAGATTCTAGTGTGCGACGGGTACTCAGTGCCGATGAGGAGTCTCTTGTGGACCTTGCGGGGAAGGTCGCGGTAGTCACGGGCGCGGGCGCCGGACTCGGTCGAGCCGAAGCACTGGAGCTGGCGAGAGCCGGTGCGTCGCTCGTCCTCAACGACCTGCCGGGCTCGGCCGACGCCGCTGCGGCCGAGATCGAGGAGCTGGGCGCCAAGTGCGTGGTGGTCGAGGGTGACGTGGGCGAACGCAGCACCGCGGACGCGCTCGTCTCCGCCGCGATCGAACACTTCGGTGGCCTGCACGTGCTCGTGAACAACGCCGGTGTGCTGCGCGACCGCATGCTCTTCAACATGACCGACGAGGAGTGGGACCTGGTGGTCAAGGTCCACCTGCGCGGCCACTTCCTGTTGTCGCGCAACGCGGTCTCGTTGTGGAAGCAGCAGTCCAAGGCGGCGGGCGAACCTGTCTACGCGCGGATCGTCAACACGTCGTCGGAAGCGTTCCTGCTGGGCAGCGAAGGCCAGGCCAACTACGCCGCGGCCAAAGCGGGCATCGCCGCGCTGACGGTCGCGACCGCACGAGGCAGCTCTCGCTACGGCGTCAAAGCCAACGCGATCTGCCCCAGGGCACGTACCCAGATGACCGCGCATGTGTTCGGGGACGCGCCAGAGGGCGACGACTCGTTGGCACCCGAGCACGTCGCGAAGTTCGTCAAGCACTTGGCAGGCCCGTCCGGCGACAAGATCACTGGTCAGGTGTTCGTCGTGCACGGTGGCATGGTCGCGCTGATGGCGCCGCCCACGGTGGAGCGGAAGTTCGACGCCTTCACCGATCTCGACGGCTACTTCGCCGACCGCGATCCGCAGAAGTCTTTCGCCTGTACTGAAACGATGTCCTTGTAGGAGGAGCTGTGACGCTCACCGTCCAACCGCATCGCGAGACGCTGGGTCTGAAGGACGGGCGGCTCCTGATCGGCGGCGAGTTCAGGGAAGCCGACGAGACCTGGACCCACCACCACCCGGCGACCGGCGAGGAGATCGGCAGCTTCGCCGTCGCGTCGGCCAAGGACGTCGACGCCGCGGTGATGGCCGCGCGCAAGGCGTTCGACGAGGGCTCGTGGGGGAGGTCGAAGGCCGGCGAGCGCATCAAGATCCTCCGCAGGTACGGCGACCTGCTGCGGGAACACGCGGACGAGCTGCGCGGCCTGCAGGCGTTGGACAACGGCGTCCCGCTGTCGTTCGGCCAGATCTACGCGACCTCGGTCGGCATCGCGGCGGACATCTTCGACCACCACGCCGGCTGGATCGACAAGGTCGGTGGCCAGACGCTGCCGCCGTACCAGGGCGGCGACCACCTGGCGATGACGTTCCGCGAACCGGTCGGCGTCGTCGCGGCGGTCCTGCCGTGGAACGCGCCGTTCGTGCTGTTCGCCCAGAAACTCGCGCCCGCGCTGGCAGCCGGCTGCACGGTCGTGGTGAAGCCGTCGGAGTACGCGAGTTTCTGCGTGATCCGCATGGTGGAGCTGCTGATCGAGGCAGGACTGCCGGAAGGCGTGGTGAACCTCGTCACCGGCCCCGGCAACCCGACCGGTGAAGCGCTGATCACCCACCCCGGCGTCGACAAGATCAGCTTCACGGGCAGCCGCGCGGTCGGCCGCAGGATCGTCGAAGCGTCGGCAGGCACGATGAAGCGCGTTTCCCTGGAGCTGGGCGGGAAGTCGCCCGCACTCGTGTTCGCGGACGCGCCGAACGTAGGCCTCGCCGCGATGACCTGCATGGGCATGGTCACGATGGGCCTGTCCGGTCAGGCGTGCGTCGCGCACACCCGCGCACTCGTGGCGCGCGAGGTCCAGGACGAGTTCGTGAACATGGCCCAGATGCTCGCGACCGCGGTGACGTTCGGCGACCCGTTCGACCCCGCTGTGCTCGCGGCGCCGCTGATCAACGCCAAGCAACTGGACCGCGTTCTCGGCTACATCGAGAAGGGCCAGGAGGACGGCGCTCGACTGGTCACCGGCGGCACAAGGCTCGACGGCGACTACGCGTCCGGAAACTTCGTCGCCCCAACGATTTTCGCCGACGCGAGCAACGACATGACGATCGCCCGCGACGAGATCTTCGGTCCGGTGCTCACCGTCGTGCCGTTCGACGACGAAGAGGAAGCCATCCGTATCGCCAACGACACCGAGTACGGCCTGGGCGCCGGTATCTACACGAACGACGTGCGCAGGGCGTTCCGCGTCTCGAAGCGGCTGCGGGTCGGCATGGTCGGCATCAACGGGTTCCAGCTCGAACCGCACGTGCCGTTCGGCGGCTACAAGCAGTCCGGGCTGGGCCGCGAGGGCGGGCAGAGCGCCTACGAGGCCTACACCGAGCTCAAGACCGTGATGATGCCGCTGACCGACGAGCTGATGTAGATGAGGCTCGCAGGCAAAACCGCGCTGATCACCGGCGCGGCCCGAGGTCAGGGCGCAGCCGCGGCCAGGAGGTTCGCGGCAGAAGGCGCGCGGGTGATGATCACCGACGTCCTCGACGACCAAGGCAAGGAGCTCGCGGCAGAACTGGGCTCAGAGTCTGACACTGCGTATTGCCACCTCGACGTGTCGAACGAGGACGAGTGGGCCGAGGCCATCGCGTTCACGATCAGCACGTTCGGCGACATCTCGGTTCTCGTGAACAACGCGGGCATTCTGCACTTCTCGGCGCTCGCGGACACGACGCTCGCGGACTACCAACGCGTGATCGGCATCAACCAGGTCGGCACGTTCCTCGGCATGCGCGCGGTCGTCGAGTCGATGACGCGCGCCGGTGGTGGATCCATTGTGAACGTATCGAGTGTCGAGGGTCTCGGCGGCATGCCGTACCTGGTTGCTTACACCGCAAGCAAGTTCGCGATCCGCGGGATGACCAAAGTGGCCGCGATGGAGCTCGGCCAGCACGGCATCCGGGTCAACTCGGTGCATCCGGGCGCGATCAACACCCCGATGGTCGGGGAGGCGCTCGGACGGCCGGTCGACATCTCGCCGATCGGCAAGAAGGTCGCGCTGCGCAGGGTCGGCCAGCCGGACGACGTCGCGAACGTGGTGCTGTTCCTGGCGAGCGATGACAGCGCCTACTGCACCGGCGCCGAGTTCGCTGTGGACGGAGGGGCGACCGCCACTCACGCTCTCAGCTGAAACCGGTATCACGGGGGGCGGCTGCGCGATCCTCTGGATAGGGAACTATCTGGGGGATTTATGGCAAGGCGTGAACGTCCGTTGGTGTCGGGCGACGAGATCCTGCTGCGGTTCGCGGCGGACCTGCGCAAACTGCGCGAGAAGGCGGGCAACCCGACCTACCGGGAGCTGTCCGGGCTCGCGCACTACTCGGCGGCGAGCCTGTCGCAGGCCGCCGCGGGCCACAAGCTGCCGAGCCTCGCGGTGCTGGTCGCGTATGTCCGGGTGTGCGACGGCGACGAGGCCGAGTGGACGGAGCGCTGGCACGAGGTGTCGGCCGCGCTGGCCCGGCCGCCGGAGCCCGACGAGGACGCGCCGTACGTGGGGCTGGCGGCGTTCCAGGCGGAGGACGCCGACCGGTTCTTCGGCCGCGAACGCCTGGTCGACGAACTGGTCGCGCGGGTCGCCGAACATCGCCTGGTGACGGTCATCGGCGCGTCCGGAGCGGGCAAGTCGTCGTTGCTGCGGGCCGGGCTGATCCCGAGGTTCGACGGTCCGGCGGTCGTGATCACCCCTGGCACAGCTGTTCCGGACGGCGACGGTCTGGTCGTGGTCGATCAGTTCGAGGAGATCTTCACGCTGTGCCCCGACGAGGCCGAGCGTGCCGAGTACATCTCCGCGCTGCTCACCACCCGTCGTCGCGTGGTGCTCGGGCTGCGGGCGGACTTCTACCAGCACTGCCTCGCGCATCCGGAGCTGCTCGCGGTGCAGGTGCCCGTCGGCCCGATGACGGCGGAGGAGCTGCGGCAGGCGGTCACGCGTCCCGCCACGTCCGCCGGACTGGCCATCGAGACCGCGCTGATGGCCCAGGTGGCTGTTGATGCGGCAGGTCAAGCCAGCGCGTTGCCGTTGGTGTCGCACGCGTTGCTGGAGACCTGGCGCCGACGTCGTGGCAACACCCTGACGTTGCTCGGCTACGAGGCCGCGGGCGGGATCCGGGGCGCGGTGGCCAAGACCGCCGAGGACGCGTACCAGGCGCTCGACGACCGGCAGCGGGTGCTCGCGCGCCAAGTCTTCCTGCGGTTGACCGCACCAGGTGAGGGCACCGAGGACACCAAGCGACGGGTTTCCCGCGACGAGTTGGATTCCGACACGAACGACGTGCTCGACGGACTCGCTGCCGCCCGTCTGGTCACAGTCGACGAGGCGGGTGTCGAGATCTCGCACGAGGCGTTGATCCGCACCTGGCCGCGGCTGCGGGAGTGGATCTCCGAGGATCGCGAGGGTCTGCGCGTGCACCGGCAGCTCACCACGGCCGCGCAGGCCTGGGAAGCGGTGGGCGAGGACGACGGCTCGGTGTACCGGGGGACCAGGCTGGCGTTGGCCAAGGACTGGGCCGAGCGCAACCCGCAGGCGCTGAACGCCACCGAACGCCGCTTCCTCGCCGCCGGTGTTGTTGCCGCGGAACGAGAACGCACCGCCGAACGGCTTCGTGCCCGCACGTTGCGCCGGCTTGTCGCTCTGCTGTCGGTGCTGTTGTTGGTGGCGGTAGGCGCTTCCGTGTACGCCGTGCGGTCGGAGAGCAACGCGACCGAGCAACGGAACTCCGCTCTGTCCCGTGACGTCGCGACCCAGGCGGCCGCGTTGAGGTCGGTCAACCCGTCGCTCGCCGCCCAGCTGAGCCTGGCCGCGTACCGGTTGAGCCCGACGGTGGAAGCGCGCGGCAGTCTGCTCAGCGCCTTCTCGTCGCCGTATCGCGTGCCGCTCACCGGCCACAGCGGCTGGGTTTTGACCACGACGTTCAGCCCGGACGGCCAGTTGCTCGCCACCGCGGGCATGGACCGGTCGATCCGGTTGTGGGACACCAAGACGCTGACCGAGCTCACGACGTTGAACGACGTCGGCGGTGCGGTGAGCGGTCTCGCGTTCAGCAGTGACGGACAACGGATGGCGGCCGGGCTGTCGTCCGGTGAGGTTCGCTTGTGGGACATGACAGATCGCCGTTCGCCGCAGCCGCTCGCCACCGTGAAGGCGCACGCGGACGGCGTCTACAAGGTCGTGTTCAGCCCGGACGTGCGCACGCTCGTCTCCGTCGGCGCGGACGGCCTGGCTCGGTTGTGGGACTTGGCCGAACCAACGTCTCCGTCGCAACTGTCCGAGGCGCGTGGTCACTCCGGGCCGATCGGGGCGTTGGCGATGAGTCCGGACGGCCGCATGATCGCGACGGGCGGAGACGACGACACGGCACGCGTGTGGGACATCTCCGACCGGCACAACCCGCGCCAGGTCGGCATGATCACCGCACACACCGACTCGGTCGAGTCCGTGGCGTTCAGCCCTGACGGCAAGATGCTGGCCACCGCCGGTTTCGACCACAGCGCGAGGTTGTGGGACCTCAACGGTTTGACGCCGCTGTCGACGTTGCAGGGGCACGGCGAACCCGTGCAGGGCATCGCGTTCAGCCCGGACGGCCGGATGCTCGCGTCGGTCGGCTGGGACCACCTCGGCGTGGTCTGGGACATCACGGATCCGCGCAAGGTCGTCAAGGTCAGCCAGGTCACCGGGCACACGAACGTGGTGTGGGGCGTGGCTTTCAGCCCGGACAGCCGCAGCCTGGCCACCGCGAGCGCCGACCGCACGGTGCTCGTCTCGGACCTGCCGGGACCGGTGCTGGCCGGGCACGCCGGCGGGGTGTGGACGGCCCCGTTCAGCCCGGACGGCAAGACGGTCGCGACCGGCAGCGAGGATCGCACCGCACGTCGCTGGGACGTCAGCGATCCGTTCCACCCGGTGTTGCGCGAAACCCTGTCGGGACACCAGCACGAGGTGAAGATGGCGGCGTTCAACGGTTCGACGCTCGCCACTGCCAGCATCGACGGGACCATCCGGCTGTCGAACGGCGCTGTGTTCACCCACCCGGATCCGTTGCGCGCGGTGGCGCTGACTCCCGATGGGAAGATCGTGGCGGGCGCGGGTACCGAACACGCGGTGCGGTTGTGGGACGTGTCGTCGGGCGAACCGGTCTCGGTGATCGACGACTTCACCGACGCGATCCCGATGATCAGGTTCAGCCCCGGCGGCCGGGTGCTCGCGGTGGCGATGACCGATCTGGTGCGGCTCTACGACGTCACGGATCCGGCGCATCCGCGCAGGCTCGGCGAGGCACGCGGCCACACCGACCGCGTCTACTCGATGTCGTTCGCTCCGGACGGCCGGACGCTCGCCACCGCGGGAATCGACCGCACCGCGCAGTTGTGGGACATCAGCGATCCCGGCTCACCACGCCACCTCTCCACCGCCTCCGGTCACCTCGACGCGATCTGGTCGGTGACGTTCAGCCCAGACGGCCGCACCCTGGCGACCGCAAGTTTCGACCGCACAGCACGGTTGTGGGACGTCTCCTCAGTTGGTTCACCGACGCTTTCGGCTGTGCTGAGCGGACACGAGGACCGCGTGTACTCCGTCGCGTTCAGTCCGGACGGCCGGGTGCTCAGCACCGGCAGCGAGGACGACACCGCACGGCTGTGGGAGGTGGACCCTGAGCGGGTGGCCGAACGGATCTGTGCGAAGCCTCATCCGACGATCACACCTCAGGAGTGGCAGAAGTACTTCCCCGGTCTCGATTTCAGCCCGCCCTGTCGGTGAGCTGAGTGCAACCTCGGAGATCCTCTCGGCGTCTGAGTGATCGAGAGGTTCGAACTGGGGAGCAACATTTGAAATCGATACTGGTCACGGCTGCGCTGCTGATCGGTTTGGCACCGGCTGCCGTCGCGGCGGAGGAAGCGGCGACACCGGTGCTGTCCTGGCAGGACTGTCAGGACGGGTTCCAGTGCGCGACCGCGAAGGTGCCGCTGGACTACGACCAGCCGTTCGGCACCAAGATCGACCTCGCGGTCATCCGCCTGCCCGCGACGGATCCTTCGAAGCGCATCGGCTCGTTGTTCGTGAACTTCGGCGGTCCGGGCGCGTCCGGCGTGGACCGGCTGCGGGGGCGCGGCAAGTGGGAGTGGCTGTTCTCGCCGGAGCTGCGGGCGCGGTTCGACGTGGTGTCGTGGGATCCGCGCGGCATCGGGCGTTCCGCGACGGTGCGGTGCTTCGACAGCGTCGAGGAGCAGCAGAGCTTCCTCAACTCCATTCCGGTCTACCCGGACACCGCGGCTCAGGAGCCGGCGTTCTACGAGGGCTATCGGGAGTTCGTGCGGCGCTGCGAGGCGAAGTCCGGTGATCTGCTGGACCACGTCTCGTCCGCCAACACGGCGCGCGACCTGGATCTGCTGCGCAAGGCGGTCGGCGACAAGAAGCTGACGTACCACGGCATTTCCTACGGTACGCATCTCGGCGCGATCTACGCGAACATGTTCCCGGACAAGGTTCGCGCGTTCGCGTTCGACGGCTCGCTCGACTTCATCGGCAACGCGACCGGGCACGGCAACCAGGGCACCACGGTGCCGCTGGACACGCGTCAGGACGTGCCGCGCGGGGTCGCCGAGACGTTCGACCAGTTCTTGTCGTTGTGTGCGGCGCCTGGTGCGAAGTGCGCGTTCGCGGGTGGCGACCTGAAGCAGAAGTGGGCTTCTCTGGTGGCCAAGGTGACGGCTTCCCCGGTCTCCACTCCGGACGGCCGGTTCGACCGCGTCACGTTGATCAGCACCGTCTGGGACGCGTTGGCGCAGCCCGAGACCTGGCAGGACACTGCCAGGATCCTGCAGGGCATCTGGGACGCTCCGGCAACGCTCCGAGCGGCCGGCGAGCCGTACATCACCAACCGGTTCGAGGGGTTCAACGCGGTTCAGTGCTCCGACAGCGACTTCCCGCGTGACACCGCCGCGTACACGGCGTACGGCAGCAGCGAGGACCAGCGCGTGCCGTACTGGGGCCGTGCGGTCGTCTACGACATGATGGCCTGCGCGTTCTGGCAGGGTCGCGACGACGACCGCTTCACCGGTCCGTGGAACCGCTGGACTTCGGCGCCGATCCTGTTCATCAACAGCAGGTTCGACCCGTCGACGCCGCTGCACGGTGCTCGTGACGGTGCTGCCGAGATGTCTCGCACCGGGTTCCTGACGGTCGAGGGCTACGGGCACACGTCGATGTACGTGCGCAGTGCGTGTGCGGAGAAGGTCAAGCGGGAATACCTGTTCACCGGGGTTTTGCCCGCGCAGAAGACCTGTGGCATCGACAAGGGCCCGTTCGCGTAGCTGTTCGGTCTGCTCGAGAGGGACTCCGCCTGGTTCAGGTCGGGGTCCCTCTTGCTTTGGTCGCCCGCCCGTGACTACGGTAAGGAAATTGAACCGGTAAGAAATCTGAACCAGGAGGCGCCCGTGCTGGCTGCCGCGCAGACCGTGGCCGATCTGGCCCGTTCGGTCGCACCGAAGACGGAGGCCGGCCGGGCGCTGGCTCCTGAGCTGCTGGATCTGCTGCACTCGGAGCGGATCTTCGGACTCGGTGTGCCGCGGTCACTCGGTGGGATCGAGCGTCCGCCGGGCGAGACGCTGGCCGTTGCCGAGACGATCGCCCGAGGTGACGCTTCTGCCGGGTGGTGCGTGTCGATCGCGGCGACGAGCGGTTTGCTCGGCGCCTATCTGCCTGCCGACGGTGCTGCTGAGGTGTTCGGGGATCCCCGAACGGTTGCTGCCGGCGTGTGGGCGCCGCGCGGCCGTGGTGTCGACGCCGATGGTGGCGTGGTCGTCTCCGGCCAGTGGTCGTTCTGCTCGGGAATCGGGCACGCGTCCTGGTTGTTCGCCGGTTTCATCGACTCTTCCGGTGCGATGAAGGTGGCGGCGCTGCCGAAGTCGTCCTTGGAGGTCCTGGACACCTGGCACACGACCGGCTTGCGCGGAACCGGCAGTCACGACGCGGTGGCACGCGAGGTGTTCGTGCCTTCTTCCCGCGTTCTGTCCGTTTTGGACGGTCCGGGCGCCGACGCTCCCGCGCTCTACCGGTTCCCGATCTTCGGGTTCTTCGCGCTGTCGGTCGCGGCGGCGGCTTTGGGCAACGCTTTCGGTGCGCTGGACGACTTCGTGGCGCTCGCGGTCGATCGGTCGCCGATGGGATCCAGTCGCACTCTGGCCGAACGCCCGTCGACTCAGGCCGCGGTGGCCGAGGCGTCGGCTTCTTTGCGGGCTGCTCGGGCGTTCTTCTACTCGGCGGTGGACGAGGCCTGGGAGGCGGCGCAGGCAGGTTCGGTCTCCGTGCCGGCTCGAACAGCATTGCGTTTGGCCGCAACGCATGCGACCCGAACCGCGCGATCCGTCGTGTCGAGCCTTTACGACCTCTCGGGGGGTGGCGCGATCTACGACGGTGCGGCGGTGCAGCGGCGGTTCCGTGACGCGCACACCGCGACCGCGCATTTCCAGGTGAACCTCGCGTCCTACGAGTTGCCGGGCAAGGTGCTGCTGGGCTTGCCCGCGCAGACGGGGCAGTTGTGAACTCTGTCGGTGTAGTCACCCCGTTCTGGCTCGACCGGCCGCCGCTCGAAGCCCTGTCGGTCGCCTCGGCGGCTGACGAGGCCGGGTTCGGCATGCTCTGGATCGGTGAGATGGCGACGTTCGACGCGTTCGCGCTGGCCACCGCGGTCGGGCTGCGGACGTCGAGCATCTCGCTGGCGATCGGTCCGCTGGCCGCCGGTGTGCGGAGTCCTGTCGCTCTGGCGCTGGGACTGTCCACAGTGGTCGCGACCACCGGCCGCCGGGCTCGCTTGGCGTTGGGTGCTTCGAGTCCGCGGATCGTGTCGTCGTGGCACGGACGGCCCTTCACTCCGGTGGCTTCGGTGCGTGCTGCTGTGCGTGACACGCGGGCGTTGCTCAACGGGAACCGGATCGATGGTTTCCGGCTGCAGCAACCGGTTCCGGGTACTTCGATCTCGGTGGCGGCGTTCGGTCCGGCACTGATGCGCGTGGCTGCTTCCGAAGGCGATGAGGTGGTGCTCAACCTGGTCAGCGCCGCACACGTCGCTTCCGTTGCCCAGACGCTCCCCTCGTTGACACCCATGGCGCCACCGATCGCGGTGTGGGTTCCCGCTGCTCTCGATCCGGGGCCTGCGACTCTGACTCAGCTGCGCTCGCAGCTCGCGGTCTACCTCGGGGCGCCGGGGTATGGCGAGATGTTCATCGAACTTGGACACGATGCGCTCGTGTCGCGGGCTCGCGCCGGTGAGCCTCGTGCGTCGCTGGCGCCGGACATCCCGCTGTCGTTGCTGGAGTCTGTCGGCGCGATCGGGTCGGCTTCTTCGATCACGGCTCGTGTCGACGCCTACTTCGCGGCCGGTGCCGCACACGTCGGCTTGGTGCCCGCGACGGCCGAGGACCCAGGCGGCGAGCGGCTGCTGACTACGCTCTCCCCACTGCTGACGAAGGGGCACCGATGACCGACTCTCTGGACCGCCGGTTTCGTGGCGAGTCCGTTGGGCGAGCGCTCGACGTGGTGGGGGAGCGGTGGACGCTGCTGATCTTGCGCGAGGCCTTCTTCGGGGTGAAGCGGTACGGGCAGTTCGTGCGGAACCTGTCGATTCCGCGGCCCACGTTGTCCGCTCGGTTGAAGTCGCTGGTCGAGTTCGGACTGTTGCAGCGGGTGCCCTATGCGGAGGATCGGGAGGAGTATCGGCTCACTCCTGCCGGACTGGAGTTGTTCCCGGCGATCGTGGTCCTGATGAAGTGGGGCGATCGGTACGTTCCTGATCCCGATGGCCCGCCGGTCGTGTTGGAGCACAGCGTTTGTGGGCAGGTCGGCGATGCGTACGTGGCGTGCCGGTGTTGCGGTGAGGAGATCACCGCGCACAACGTGTCCGCTCGTTCCGGGGATTCCTCGACTCAGAAGGGCGGCAGGTCGCCCAAGACCGGTTCCGGTTCGCGGGTGTAGGTCTTCCCTGCCGGGCTGCGGAAGGTGAACCTTCCGGGCTTGCGTTGGGCTACTTCCCAGGTGGAGCGGTGTTTCACGCGGTGGTGGTAGCGGCAGAACGCACCGAGATTCGCTTCCGAGGTCGGGCCCTTGGGGAACGGGACAGTGTGGTCCAGATCCGACTCGTGCGACGGCCGCATGCAGCCTGGGAAGCGGCAGGTCCGGTCGCGCGTCCAGATGAACCTGCGCAACGCCGCCGGTGGCCGGTAGGTGCTGGTGCCGAACTCCAAGGGCTCACCTGACGTCGGCTCGGTCAGGAGCCGCCGCCAGGTCGCGTCGGCAGCAAGCTCTCGGGCCATCTCGGCGGAAATCGGCCCGTAGCCAGCCAGTTCGCCGGGCTGTTCGGACAGACCCATCAGCGTGGCGGCGGAGATGGTCACGTAGACCTCGGTCTTGACCGCGCTGGCACCGTCACGGGTCGCCAGGATCAGGTCGACCACCACGTCCGCGCGGATCTGGTCGAGCGTGCGCGGGTCCTTGGGGTTGCGGACGGCGCGGGCGATCGTGTCGACACGCTCGAAGCACTTGTGCGCCACATCCGCCGGAAGGTAGGCGAACAGCCGGGCCATGTCGTCTTCCTGCTTGTCGATCCCCGTACAACGCTCAGCCTTGCGCCGCTCCGCCCGGTCCCTGTGGCCTTCCGGATCCACACGCATCACGACACGGTTGGTGAGCTGCCGCATCTGCGCGCCGGTCTGGTTCGGCGCCTTCACCAACACCCGAGCCTCCACCTCAGCCGCGTGATCCGCCGACAGGGGCATGGTCTTGTCGTGCAGCACCCGCGCCTTGTAGAAGTCGATCTCACCCTTCTCCAGCGCGTCCACCGTCTGCGGCAACTTGGTGACCATCTCCAACGCCATGATGATCTGATCGCTGGCCCACCGCGAAGTCCACTGCATCGCGGCCGCGATCTCAGCCTCGAAGAACTCATCACCCTCACACGCAATCGCGTGGTCGGCGAGAACGTGCAGAAACTGCGCCTGATGATAGGCAATCTGCTTCTGGTGGTAAGTGAGAGCATCGATGGTCTCGACTGCTTCCATGTCCACAATTCTATTCGAGATCATTTCCGCAAATGACCAAAAGGTGTCACCCGATCAAGTGAACCAGCAGGTCAAACCCAAAACCATATGCACCGTGCGCGTCTTTCTCTCTAGACGCAACGCAACCACTAGCAACCACCTACGCAACCGGCAGAAATCGCCCGCAAATAGACCACGCCCCGCAACCACCTACGCAACCGGACCACAGAAATCCGGTCCAGCACACGCCCGACGAAGGAGGGCATGTGCTGGCTCGCCGAAGGCGCGCCTTAAAACAGGAACCCGCCCGCCAAAACGCAACCACAGACCCCAAAAGAGCGCTGCCAGCCGCTGACAGCGGTCTGTGCGCACCCTGACAGCGCCCCAGAGCACAGTCAGCCGACAGAAACACAGGGAGGAAAGAACGATGTCGCTGGCGATCAGGGCAGAGGGCCTGGTCAAGCACTACGGGACGACCAAAGCGCTGGACGGGGTCGACCTGGAGGTGCCGGAGGGGAAGGTAGTGGGCGTGCTGGGCCCGAACGGGGCAGGCAAGACCACTGCGGTGCGGGTGCTGGCGACGTTGCTGCGCCCGGACGCGGGACATGCCACGGTCGGGGGACATGACGTGGTGAAGGACCCGCGAGCAGTCCGGAAGCTGATCGGCCTGACCGGCCAGTACGCGAGCGTGGACGAGGACCTCTCCGGCACGGAGAACCTCGTCCTACTCGCCCGGTTGCTCGACTTCAGCCGTGCGGGGGCGCGGGCCAGGGCGGCCGAACTCCTGGAGCAGTTCGAGCTGACCGACGCAGCGGGGCGAGCCGCGAAGACTTACTCGGGAGGTATGCGGCGACGGCTCGACCTCGCGGCGAGCCTGGTGGGCAACCCGTCCGTGCTCTACCTGGACGAGCCCACCACCGGCTTGGACCCGCACGCGCGCAACGAAGTCTGGGCCGTGGTCCGCAAGCTCGTCGCGAACGGCGTCACCGTGCTGCTCACCACGCAGTACCTGGAGGAGGCCGACCAACTCGCGGACACGATCACGGTGTTCGACCACGGCCGGGTCGTGGCCGAGGGCAGGGCCGACGAGCTGAAGCGGCGCGTCGGCGGGCAGACGTTGCAGGTGCGACCCACATCTGCACGTGATCTCGACGTGGTGCAACGGATTCTCGGTGACCTCACCGGAACGAGGCCGACGAGGGACGACGACACCAACCTGCTCACGGCGCCGGTCAACGACCCGGTGCTGCTCTCGACGCTCGTCCGCAAGCTCGACGAAGCCGGGATCACCGCGGACGAACTGGCGCTGCGACTGCCCTCGCTCGACGAGGTGTTCTTGGCGCTGACCGGAAAGCGCGAGCCTGAAAGGAGCCTGGCATGAGCGCGATCTCGTTGGACAGGGGCGTGAGCCACGGCCTTTCGCTGGCGTGGCGCGGCATCCTGAAGATCCGCAAGAACCCCGAACAACTGGCCGACGTGACGATCGCACCGATCGTCTTCCTGGTGATGTTCACCTACCTGTTCGGCGGCGCACTGGCCGGCAACACGGACGCGTACCTGCAGATGCTGGTACCGGGCGTGCTGGTGATGAACATCCTGCAGGCCAGCATGACCGCGGGCGTGCAGCTGAACACGGACGTCTCCAAGGGCGTGTTCGACAGGTTCCGCGCCATGCCGATCGCGAGGTCGGCACCACTGATCGGCGCTGTGCTGGCGGACATCGTGCGGTACGTGGTGTGCATCGCGGTGCTGCTGGTCGTCGCGACGGTCATGGGCTTCCGAGTCCAAACCGGACCGGTCGAGCTGCTGATCGCGGTCGGCCTGGCGTTGCTGTTCGGGTTGTGCTTCTGCTGGGCGTCGGTCTTCGTGGGCATGCTGCTCAAGACGCCGGGTGCGGTGCAGGGCATGATGTTCGTGCTGATCATGCCGTTGACGTTCGGCAGCAACGTGTTCGTCGGCACCTCGACGATGCCGGGCTGGCTGAAGGCGTGGGCGGACATCAGCCCGGTCAGCCTGATGGCGGACGCGTTGCGCGGACTGCTCAACGGCGGCCCGATCGCGGGACCGCTGGCCGGTTCGCTGGTGTGGATGGTCGGCGCGGTCGTGGTGTTCTTCCCGCTGGCCACCTGGGCCTACCGCAAGCGGGTCTGACACGAGGCGGGCGTCAGGAGAGACTGACGCCCGCTTCCGCGTGGATCGCCTGCAACGCCTCGGCTTTCGTGAGCTCGAGGCGTTCCGGCGTACCGATGGCAGCTACCAGCCGTCGTACATCCGGGTCACCCAGGTCGAGCCGTCCGCGAATCAACTGGGCGAGCCCCAGCAATCGGAAAGCCGCGTCGTCCCGGCCCTGTGCGTGCCGGACGAGCGCGAGCAACTCCGTCACCGCCGCCACATCCGGCATGTCACCGCGCTCAGCGGTCGTCTTGATCGCCACCGCGATGTGCGGCTCGGCGTCCGACGGCCTGCCCTCGACGATCGCGATGCGCCCGTCGAGCATCGCGCCCCATTCGGTGACGAAGGCGCTCAGCATGGTCGACTCCGTGGCCAGCTCCTTGAAGCGAGCGCTGAACGCACGTGCCTCGGCGGCCTGCCCGGACCGCAGCACGACCTCCGCCCGCGCGTAACCGACCATGATGGCCATCTGGTCGTTCCCGATGCTCTGCACGAACTTCTCGGCCTCGGCGACCTCGCGCGCGGCCGACTCGTGGTCGCCCATCCGCGCGTACTCGACCGCGAGCCGCCACCGCTGCTGCACCGCGTCGTCCTGCGACCGCAGCTCCAGCGCGACCTCAAGACCCCTTTGATACAGCGCGATCGCGGCCTCGTTGTCGCCGGTGTGCGAGACGAACGCGGCCTTCATGCCGAGCGTCATCGCCGAACCCCACCGGTCGCCCACCGCCATGAACTGCTCGTACGCGCGATCACGAGCCACCTCGGCGGCATCGAGATCACCCTCGTCGACCAGCAGGAAGCTCAACGCCCAGTCCGCCGCCGCCCGCGACCACGCGTCCTCGCTCGCCGCCGCCCGCGCGACCTCCTGGCGTGCGAGATCCGGGTTCTGGCTGAGGAACGCGAGCATCGGCAACGCGATGGCGAGCGACGGGTACTTCTGCGTGGCACCGGTGCGCACGCAGTCCTGGATCACCCGCGCGGCCTCGGCGCTGTCCGGCAGACCGGGGATCGCGGCCATGATCAGCTGCATCGCCCTGAACGTCGCGAACAGGTCCTCCGGCAACGCGTCCCCGAGCGCCAGCACGTCGCGCACCGACAGCTCCGCGCGTTCGTTGTCGCCCTTGACCAGCCAGTACCAGAAGGTGCCGCCGAGCAGGTCCGCCGCCAGCCCGATCTCGCGGTCGTCGATCGCGCCGCGCAACGCCGCCACGATGTTGTCCTGCTCCACCTCGTACATGGAGATCGCCTCGATCTGGCGCGCCGTGCGCGTCAGCGGTTCCCACGTCTCCGTCAGATCCCGGTAGTACCGGCGGAACCGGTCGAGGATCTCGCGCTTCTCCCCGGACGCGTCGAGCTGTTCGTCCGCGTACACCCGGATCGTCTCCAGCATCCGGTACCGCGGCTCACCCTCCAGTTCGAACACGTCCACAATGGACTTCTCGACCAACGACGTGAGCACGTACAGCGCGTCCTCGTGGCACACCCTCTCGATCGCCGCGAGATCCGCACCCGACGGGAACACCGACAGCCGCCGTGCCAACTGAAGCTCTTCCGGGGTCAGCAGGTCCCAGCTCCACTCCACGACCGCGCGCAGAGTGCGCTGGCGAGGGAGTGCCGTGCGACTGCCGGAGGTCAGCAACCGGAACCTGTCGTCGAGCCGTTGCGTGATCTGCCGGACCGTCATCGACCGCAACCGCGCCGCTGCCAGCTCCAGCGCGAGCGGCATGCCGTCGAGCCTGCGGCAGATCTGGTGCACGTCGTCCGCGGTGGACTCGTCGAGCCGGAACCCGGGCTTCACGGCGTTGGCCCGGTCGAGGAACAGCCTCACCGCGCCGGATCCGGCGAGCGGGCCGACCGGGCACAACGACTCGCCGTCGATCGCGAGCGGCTCCCGGCTGGTCGCGAGCACGCGCAGGTTCGGCACGCGTCGCAGCAGATCGCCGGCGAACTCGGCGGCCGCGCTGATCAGGTGCTCGCAGTTGTCCAGCACCAGCAACGACTCGCCCGCGCCGAGCACCTCGACGATCCGCTCCATGCCCTCCGACCGCCGCCGCAACGGATCCCCGCCGAACGTCAGGTCGAACGCGCCGAGCACCGCACCCGCCAGGTCCTCAGCCGCCCGCACGCCTGCCAGCGCCGCGAACCACACGCGTCCCTTGGCGTGCAACGGATGCCGTGCCGCCGTCTCGGTCGCGAGCCGAGTCTTGCCCGCGCCACCCGGCCCGACCAGCGTCACCAGCCGAGCGCCGTCGAGCTGGTCGGTGATCTGCGCGAGCTCCTCGTCCCTGCCGACGAAACTGGTGAGCCGCACCGGCAACCGGTCGACGGCCATCTTTGGCTTGAGCTCCCCGCGCAACGCCGCGAGGTGCACGTCCTGCAGCTCCTGCGACGGATCGACGCCCAAGTCGTCGGCCAGCCTGGCCCGCACGTCCTCGTAGACCCGCAGCGCGTCGGACTGCCTTCCCTGCGCGCACAACGCCCGCATCAGCAGGCCCGCGAGCCGTTCCCGCAACGGGTGCTTCTCGTGCATCGCGGTCAGCGCGGCGACGTCGAGATCGCCGGTCTGGAAGCGCTCTTCCTCGGCCGCCAGCCGTGCTTCGTCCAGACGCGCCGCCGCCGGTGAGGCGAACGGCGCTTCCCGCACGTCGACCAGCGCGTCGCCACGCCACAGAGCGAGCGCTTCGTCGAACCGTCCGGCCGCACGCAGTCGTTCGAACCGGAAGACGTCGACGTCGTCCTGAGCGATCGCCAGCCGATACCCGCCCGGCTCCAGCGTCACGTCCGGACAGACCTTGCGCAGCCGCGACACCAGCGACTGCAGGGCGTTCGACGCGTCGGCGGGCGGCTGCTCGCCCCACAGGTCGTCGATCAGCGTCGTGGTCGCGACGGGACGGCCGGGGTCGAGCGCGAGGCGCGCCAGGAGCATGCGGACACGGGCACCACCGATGTCGACCGGTGTGCCGTCGTCGGTCTCGACCGTTGTCGGACCCAGCAATGCCACGCGCACACGTCCAGCTTTCCAGATCACGAGCGGCGATCAGGGGAGAACGTCGAGTGCACGCCTCAACGCGTCGGTGACGAGGCGCTCCATCGCGGGATCGGAGCTGCCGCGGGGAACCCGTTCGACCAGCATGATCGAGTACAGGTAGGCCTGGTAGGAGGCGAGCCTGATGCGCGCGGAATCCGTGAACTCGAAGCCGTAGCTCCCCAGGAAATCGCCGTCGTCCTCGATGGAGCCGAACAGCGCCAGCGACACGAACTCGGCCACCGGGTCGCCCCAGAACGCGCGCTCCCCGTCCACGAGACCGGTCAGGCCCGTGTCGGTGAGGACGTTGCCGTCCCAGAGGTCGAAGTGCACCAGCGAAGGACGCTTCACCTCGTCGAACACCCGCGGATCCAGCGAAATGTCCGGTAGGTCCACCCCGAACCGCACGGCGTCCGCCCTCACCGCGTCGACCATCGCGAAGAACGCCGAGGTCCACGACGTGTGCAGGCCGAGCTGCGGGTAGCCGAACCCCGGCCCGGTGACCTCGTGCAACCCCGCCACCGCCTTGCCCAGCTGCCTGCGGACCGACGCCCTGTCGACGTCGGTGCGTCCGAAGAGCGGTTGACCGGGCAGGCACGTGGTCAGGAGGGCGTCACCGGGGACCAGCGTGCGGGAGAAGTCCGTGTGCACGACCTCCGGCACCGGCGCGACCTCGTGGCCCAGGCGGCAGAACAGCGCCTCGGTGCGCATCAGATTGCGTTCGTAGGTGAGACCCGGCTGGTCGGACGGCGAGACCTTGAGCACGAAGTCGCCCTCGGGTGATGTCACCCGGTACACCGCGTTGTACGTGCCGCCGCCCAGCGGGCGCACGGTGAACTCGGTCAGGTCGGCCTCGGCCAGAATCAGCTCCACCGTCACACCGGCAATGTAATGATCGTCCGATGGAAACGTACTGGGGGACCGCCGAGAAGGCCTGGCGGTGGGTGCTCGACCAGGTCTGTTACGACGACGCGCTGTGGATACCGTCGGCCGTCGGCAGCGAACTGGAGCCCGAGTACCGCGACAGCATGTACGACGGCATCGGCGGGCTGGCGCACGTGCTGGCCGAGATCCGGTGCGTCCGGGACTGGACGCCCGAGGAGCAGAATCTCGCGGAGATCATCGCCGCGCAGGTTCGCGCGGGCATCGAGACGACCGTCGACTACTCGTTCTTCAGCGGCCTCGCCTGCACGATCGGTGTGCTGAGCGCGCTGGACGCCCCCGGTGCCGAGGCCGCGGTCGCCCGGCTGCTCGAACTGTCCACACCGGACGGATGGCCGGACGACTACTACAGCCCACCGCGCTTTCTCGACGGTGCTCGCAGCCACGACCTCACGTCGGGAACGGCGGGAGTGCTGCTGGCGGCGGTGTGGGCGCACCGTCGAGGGGTCGCTGGTGCGGACGAGCTCGCCGAGGTGGCGGCCGGGATCCTGCTGGCCGAGCGCGAAGAGACGCCGGCCGGGCTCAACTGGATCCAGGTGCCGGAGCGTTGGTGCGTGACGCAACGGCAGATGCCCAACTTCTCGCACGGCCTCTCGGGCATCGCCGCCCCGCTGGCCCTCGCCGGCGCCGAGTTCGGACGTCCTGACCTCGTCAAAGCGGCGGCCTCGGGTGCTGAACACCTCGTGGCGCTCGGTGACGTGAGCGACGGCGGCTTCCGGGCGCCGCTGCGCATCCCGTTGCTGGAGGACATGGAACCGTTCAGCTACGGCTGGTGTCACGGGCCGACCGGAACCTCGTTGCTGTGGCGGGCGCTGGAGCACGCCGGCGTCGCCGAGGTGGCCGGATCGCCGGTGGCCGAGTGGCACCGCCGGAGCCTGCACAGCATCCGCGTCTCCGGTCTGCCCGAACGCCGGTATCCGGGCTTCTGGGACAACGACGGCCGTTGCTGCGGCACGGCGGGCGTCGGTGACCGGTTGCTCGACGCCGGTGAGCACACCGACTTCGCGCTGCACCTCGCCGATGTCGTCGTCGACCGCGCGATTCCGGACGGAGCGGGGGTGTGCTGGCGGTTCGTCGAGCACAGGAACGCCGAGCCGCTGCTGCCCGCCGGCCTCGGCTGGATGCAGGGCGCGGCGGGCATCGCGGGGTTCCTGTTCCACGCAGGCCGCGTCGCTCAGGGCGACACGACCGCCGTGCCGCGCATGGACACCTGGTGGGCGCTCTAAGAAGCTTGCCAACCCAGTTCTGGGCCGAGCTTCGTCGCGATGTCGGTGAGAATCTGCACGTAGTCCTCGTGCTCGAAGCTGAACGGCAGCGCGAACGCCACCTCGTCGACCTCCTGAAACGCGAGGTGCGCGTACAGCTGCTCGGCGATCTGGGCGGACGTGCCGATCAGGTCGGGCGCGAACATGAACCGGCGCGGCCCGAACGGGGTGCGGGTGCGTTCCGTGCGCTGGTCCACGTAGTCCTGGTACTTGGCGCGCTGCTCGGGCGTCGCCGAGTCGGTCGGGATCACCACGAGACCCTGCGAGACGCGGCCGCCGCCGTTCTCGCGGAAGGTCTTGATGTGCGACAGCTGGATCTCGGCGAAGTCCTCAGACTCCTCGGCCTGCACCACGTTGCTGCACAACAGGTTCAGGCCGTTCGTGCCTGCCCACTTCGCCGACCGCAGACTGCCGCCGCCGTACCACATCCGTGAGCGCAACCCGGCCGCATGCGGTTGCACGCGGTCCGAGAACTGCTCGATGCCCCTGGTGCCGCTGAACTCCGTGACCTTCTCACCGGCGATGAAGTCGAGCAGCCGCTGCACCCGGTCGTAGCTGAAGTTCTCGACGTCGGCGGTCTCCGGGTACAGCGCGTGCTTGACGTCCTCGTAGTACATCGGCGGCCCGACGCTCACCCCGGGATTGAGCCGGCCGCCCGACAGCACGTCGACGGTCGCGAGGTCCTCGGCGAGTCGCAGCGGGTTCTCCCAGCCCAGCGGGATCACGGCGGTGCCGAGGCTGATCCTGCTGGTGCGCTGGGAGGCCGCGGCGAGGATCGCGACCGGCGACGAGATGCCGAACTGCAGGTGCCGGTGCCGCACCCACGCGCTGTCGAACCCGAGCTGTTCGCCCAGCTCGATGATCTCCAGCGTGCTGTTGTGACCGGCGCCGGGGTTGTGCTCGTCGAACAGCCCGATGGTGAGAAAACCCAGCTTCCGCAACGGCTCTGACTTCCGCGGCACGGGACGCCCTCCTCGATCAAGTCTCCTTCCGAGTTTAGGTGACGTCTCAACTAGGTCCACATGCTGGAATCAGAGCGTCTGGAACGTGACCGCGAAGCTCGCCTTCTGGGCGTGCAGGCGGTACTGCGGCAGCACGCCCGGCCCGCACGACGCCGTGCCCAGGCCGTTCTGGGCCAGGTCGAGGTTCAGGTAGACCTGGTCGCGAGGCTGGAGATCGGTGGTGTGCCGAGCGGCGTCCAGGTCCTCCGTGGTCCAGCGGCGCGCGGTGAAGTCGAACACCGGCTCGCCGCTGATCTGGACGTCGCCCAGCCGCAGCCAGCGCGCGTCGGCCCTGTTGCCGTTCTCCTGCGGGAAGACGTACGGCGTCTGGAGTGCGTCCACAGTGGACTTGAACCTGCCGATGCGCGCCGCCTGGCGGCTGTCCGCGTACACCTCACCAGGGCCCGCGCCGAACCATTCGACGGTGTCCAGGCTTCCCGGCAGTGCCAGGCGCAGGCCCAGGCGGGGGAGCGTGCACGGCCAGTCGCCGTCCGGGGTGAGGTCGACCTGGAGCCTGAGCAGGGTGTCGTCGGAGGTCCACGTGTAGTCGGCGAACATGCCGAAGCTCCAGCTCGGAGGCGCCACACGGGTGCGGACGACCAACGCCGTCTCCTGGACGTCGACCTCGATGACGCGGTGTTGCAGGCGATGCAGGCCCGCGGAGCGCCACGCTCGTTCCTCGGGGTTGTCCGAGCCGCGGTCGTTGTCGGTGGGAGCGCGCCAGAGGTCCAGGCGAGGACCTTCGACCGGGTGGTCGCCGAGCCGGATCAGACGGCCGGTGGCCGGGTCGAACTCGCCGGGACCGAGCCACAGGACGTCGCCCACGCCGACGAGCTCGACGCCGCTGATGGGGGAGACGGGCGCGGGTGAGGTGACAGCGAGCTGGCCCCAGCCGATCACGTGGCCGGCGGCGGCCCAGGAGGTCTCGTCGGCGAGAGAAGCGCGGACGGTCAGCCAGCCTTCACCGGACTGTCGAGCCGGCTCGGCAACGGGCAGAAGGGGATCGGGGTTGGTCGCGGGCAGGGTGGGGATCGGGAGGTCGGCGTGCCCTCCGGCGGACACCGCGGGCACCTCCAGCGAACCCGTCGCCACCTCGATCCCGTCGATCTCGTAGACCCAGTCGAACCGCAGGTGCTCCAGCGACACGTGGTCGTAGAAGTTCGAGATCCGGATTCCGTCGGCGGTTCCCGTGATCCGCACCGGTTCGAAGACCTTGGCGAACTCCAGCAGGCCGGGCGACGGCGTGCGGTCCGGGAACACCAGGCCGTCGATCACGAAGTTGCCGTCGTGGATCGTCTCGCCGAAGTCACCGCCGTAGGCGTAGTGATCGCCGACCTCCAGCCCGTGGTCGATCCACTCCCAGATGAACCCGCCCTGCACGGTCCGGTACCGCTCGAACAGCTCGCGGTACTCCAGCATCCCACCCGGCCCGTTGCCCATCGCGTGCGCGAACTCGCACAGCACGAACGGGATCCCGTGCCTGCGTTCGCGGCCGATGTCCTCGACCTCGGCGTGCGAGGCGTACATGCGGCTGTAGACGTCGACGTACTCGCAGTCGAAGTCGCCCTCGTAGTGCACCGGGCGCGACGGGTCGCGGTCGCGGGTCCACGCGGCCATCGCGGCGAGGTTGCGGCCGGTGTGGGACTCGTTGCCGAGCGACCACATCACGATCGACGGGTGGTTCTTGTCCCGTTCGACCATCCTTCGCATCCGGTCCAAATAGGACGATTCCCAGCGCGGGTCGTCACTCGGGTTGTTCACCCAGTCCAGCTCGCCGAAGCCGTGGGTCTCCAGGTCGCACTCGTCGATCACCCACAGGCCGTACTCGTCGCACAACTTGAGGAAGTGCGGATCGGGCGGGTAGTGGCTGGTGCGGACGGCGTTCACGTTGTGCTGCTTCATCAGGAGCACGTCGGCGAGAGCGAACTCGCGTGGCACCGCGCGACCGAACTCCGGGTGGTGCTCGTGCCGGTTCACACCGCGGAACACCACGCGCGAGCCGTTGATCGTGAGCACCCCGTCGGTGATCGCGACCGTCCGGAACCCGATCCGCACGGGCACCCACTCGACGGCGGTGTGCACGAAACCGTCGTAGAGCCTTGGACTTTCCGCACTCCACGGTTCGACCGGAACGGAGATCTCCTGACCGGGTGGGAGATCCGTGATGCCCAGGTCCGGCACCGTGACCATCGCGCCGTCGACCGACAGCGTGCCGAGGCCGGTCACGTGGTCGTAGGAGGCGTGCACCTGGTAGTCCGCGACACCGCCGCGCGGCCGAGACAACAGCCTCACCGAGCGGAAGATCCCGGACATCCACCACATGTCCTGGTCTTCGAGGTAGCTGCCGGCCGACCATTGGTGCACGCGCACCGAAAGCACGTTCCCCGTCGGTCGCACCAGGTGGCCGACCTCGAACTCCGACGGCAACCTGCTGCCGCGAGTCACGCCGAGCTCGGCGCCGTTGAGCCAGACCCGTCCGCACGAGTCGATGCCGTCGAACCGCAGCACGGCCGGTTCGTCCGAGGGCCACTCGGCGGGCAGGTCGAACGACAGCCGGTAGTCACCGGTCGGGTTCTCCGACGGCACGAACGGCGGCTCGACCGGGAACGGGTAGACCACGTTGGTGTAGGCGGGTTTGCCGTGACCCTGCAGCTGCCAGTGCCCCGGCACGGTGATCGTGCCCCAGTCGCCCTCCAGGTTGTCGGCGGCCGCGGCGGACGGCGACAGCCGGAACTCCCAGGTCCCGTCCAGCGACAGCGACGCCGCGTCCGAGGTGAAGAAGGCACGTGGCGGCAACGTCCCGGTACCGGGACCCATGTCTTCGATGTACAACTGTCAGCCCTTCAAAGCGCCGGCGGCGATGTTGCGGATGAAATGGCGTGCACCGAACAGGAACACGATGACGAGAGGCACGATCGCGACGAGCGTTCCCGCCATCACGACCGCGTAGTTCTTCAGGTACAACCCGTTGAGCTGGGACAACGCCACCTGCAGCGTCACGTTGTTCGAGTCGATCAGCACGACGAGCGGCCACAGGTAGTCGTTCCACGCGTTGATGAACGTGAAGATGCCGAGGAACGCCAAGGCCGGCCGCAACACCGGCAGGCCGATGGACCAGTAGGTGCGGAAGAAGCCCGCGCCATCAGCCCGTGCGGCCTCCAAGAGCTCGTCTGGGATCGCGCCACGGGCGTACTGGCGCATCCAGAAGATGCCGAACGCGTTGGCCGCCGCCGGGATGATCAGCGCCTTCAGGTCGCCGACCCAGCCGAGCGCGGCCATCAGGTTGAACTGCGGGATCGCCGCGAGCTGCGTCGGCACCACGAACGTCGCCAGCAGCAGTCCGAAGAGGACGTTGCTGCCGGGGAAGTCGTACTTGGCGAACGTGAAAGCGGCGAGCGAGTCGAAGAACAGCACCAGCAGCGTCGTCGCGACGGCCACGATCAACGTGTTCAGCACGGAGCCGAAGAAGTCGACCTTCGCGAACACCTCGCCGATGTTCTCGAACAGGTGCCCGCCGAACCAGAACGTCGGCGGCGACGAGTAGATGTCCGCGGTGGTGTTCGAGGCCATCACGGCGAGCTGGTAGTAGGGGAAGATCGTGATCAGCGCGCCGATCGCCAGCGCCAGCGAGGTGAGGACGCGGTTCACTCACTCGCTCCCTTCAAGCGGGGCGGGCGCTGCACGAGCCGCCAGTTGAGGATCGAGAAGAGGACGACGACCACGAAGATGCCCCACGCGATGGCGGCGCCGTAGCCGAAGTCGTTGTCCGCGAACGCGGTGTTGTAGAAGTAGAGGACCATCGTCATGCCCGCGCCCTCGGGGCCGCCGCGGTTGCCGAGCAGGATCTGCGACTCGGTGAAGATCTGCAGGCCCCCGATCGCCGACATCACGACCGAGAACAGCAACACCGGGCGCAGCAACGGAAGCGTGACGCGGAAGAACGTCTGCACGGGCCCGGCGCCGTCGAGCTTGGCGGCCTCGAACACGTCGTTCGGCAAGGACTGCAGGCCGGCCAGCAGGATGATCGCGTTGTAGCCCGTCCAGCGCCAGATGATCATCAACGAGATCGCGGTGCGGATCGCCCACGGATCGCTCAGCCACTGCACCGGATCCACGCCGACGAGACCCAGGAACCAGTTCAGGACACCGAACTCGTTGGAGAAGAACGATCCGAACACCAGCGACATCGCCACGATCGACGTGACGTTCGGCAGGAAGTACGCGATCCGCAGCGCGCCCTTGTAGCGCACCGCGGAGTTCAGGCCGAGTGCGACGAGCATCGACAGGATCAGCATCGGCACCGTCGACATCACCCAGATGAGGAACGTGTTGCCGATCGCGTCCCAGAACGCCGTGTCGGTGAGCAGGAACCGGAAGTTCTCCAGTCCCACGAACTTCATCTCGCTGACGCCGTTCCACCGCTGCAACGACAACCACAGCGAGTACAGCACCGGGTAGACGCCGAAGATCGCGAACAGCACGAAGAACGGCGCGATCGCCAGGTATTGGGGCCAGTGGCGCCTCACGCGAGCACCCCCTGCCGGCGCAGCAGCCGCTCGACAGCCGTCTCAGCGTCTTCCCAGGCCTGATCGGGATCCTTGCCCGCGCTCTCGACGTTGGTCAGCTCGTCGGTGTAGATGTCGCTGATCGAGATGTCGTAGGGCGAGAAGTAGACGGGCTGCACCTTCTCGGCGATCTTGCCGAACACCTCCATCGTCACCTGCCCGCCGAAGAACTCCTCCGGCGCGAGCGCCTGCGGGTCGTCGAACGCGGCCGGGCTCGACGGGAACAGTCCGAGCTCCTGATAGGCGGCCGCCTGATTCTCCGGCGACAGCAACCACTTCACGATCTCGTACGCGCCGTGCGGATCCGGGCAGTACTTGGTGATGGCGAGGAACGACCCGCCCTGGTTGCCGGGGCCGCCCGGCGGGCTGCACACCCGCCACTTCCCGGACGTGCCCGGCGCGGAGAGCTTGAGGTTGCCGGTGATCCAGGAGGCGTTGACGAAGCTGACCTCCTTGCCGTTGTTCCAGGCAGCGAGCCGGTCGACGCCCTCACCGGTGGCCGAGCCCGCGTAGCCGGCGGTGAGGCCCATCCGGAACGCCTGGACCGCCCGGTCCCACGCGCGTCTGACCTGTGACTGGTCGGCGAGGTAGCGGTTCTGCCGGTCGAGGTACTTCTGCTTCTCCTGCGCCAGCGAGTACGTGAACACCATCTTGGTGTCGGTGACGAGATAGCGGCCGGGGAGCTTGTCCTTGACCCGCTTGGCGAACTCGAAGTAGTCGTCCCAACTGGACAGTGCGGCGGCCACCGCCTCGGGTTCGGTCGGCAGCCCGGCCTCGCCGAAGAGGTCGTGCCGGTAGTAGAGCGCGGCCGGGCCGATGTCGATCGGGAAACCGATCTGCACCCCGTCCGGGCTGCGGCCCGCCTGCCACTTCCACGGCAGGTAGCGCGGCTCGTCCTCGCGCGCACCGAGGGCGTTGAGGTCGGCGAACCGGTCGGCGGCCGAGAAGTAGGTAGAGATGCCGTCGCCGAGCAGGGTGATGTCCGGGAGGTAGGCCTCGCCGGACAGCGCGGCGAGCAACCGCTGGTTCAGCTCGCCGCTGACCTTGGACGGCGTGAGCTTCTGCGCCGGGAAGCGCCGCACGGCGTCCGCCAGCAGCTTCTCCGACACCGAGTTCGTGCTGTACCAGAGCGTGAGGCGGCCGGGGTTGGCCGTGGTGGGGCTGCTACATGCTCCTGCACCGAGCGCGGTCGCGGCGAGTGCCGCGGTCCCGGTCAGGAACCTGCGTCGAGTCAACGTCATCGGGGACCCTCCGAGGAGCCCGTGAACGCTCCCGTGAACGTTCACGGCGTGGCGCGAAGCATGAGCCGAACGAGTGAGAGGTGTCAACCCCCGGTTACTGAATTAGCAGGTCAGGCGGATTCGCGCACGAGCAGAACCGCCTGCACGACCATCTCGTCACCCGACAGTGGCTCATCGCCGGCCATCAGCCTCGCCGCCTGCTCGACGGCGAGTGCGCCGATCCTGCGGGTGTCGAGCGCGACGGTCGTGAGAGCGGGATCGACCACCGTGCCGAGCTGGAGCCCGTCGAACCCGATCACGGCCAGGTCCCGGCCCTGTCTGCGCGTCGCACGCAGGGCACCGATCGCGATGATGTCGTTGAACGTGAAGATCGCGGTCAGGTCCGGATGGTTCGTGAGCAGCTCGGTGAGTGCCCCGGCACCTCCGTCGACCGACTGGACGGCGCCCGCGACCGCGTTGGTCGGGAGTCCGTGGGCGGCCATCGCGTCGCGGAACCACCGGTGCTTGTCGCTGGGCTCGGCGTGCGCGTGGTCGATCATGCCGATGCGCCGGTGACCCGCGGCGACGAGGTGGTCGACGGCCGCGCGGATGCCCTGCGCGCCCTCGATGCGGATCGAGCTGAACCTCGGGGCGTGGTGCTCGCGGCCGATCAGCACCACCGGAATGCCCTGGGTGTGCTGGTCGAGCTGCGTCTCCGAGAGGTTGAAGTAGCCGACCACCGCGTCGACCTGCGAGCCGATGACCCGCAGCGTGCTGAGCTCCTCGTCGACGCTGTCGGCCGTGTCGTAGATGACGACGTGCCAGCCCTTCGCGCGCGCGGCCTCCAGCGCGGCGGCGGCGACCTCGGTGAAGAACGGGTTCAGCAGATCGGGGACGACCAGGCCGATCGAGGTGGTGTCCGGACGCACCAGGCCTCTCGCGAACCGGCTCGGCCGATAGCCCAGCTCGCGCGCGGCGTCGAGCACGCGCTGCTTGGTGTCGCCGTCGATCTCGCCCTTGTCGTTGAGCGCGCGCGACACCGTCTGCCGCGATACACCGGCCGCGCTCGCGACGTCGTTGATCGTGATCCTGTGTGCCATCACGACGAAGTATGCAGCGCTTCGAGCACCGTGGTGATCGCGGCGCGCGAGTCCCGCCGCACCGCCGCCGTGATCTTCCTGGTCACCGGCAGCTCCTTGGTGACCACGTCGAACCTCGGGTCGACGGCCAGCGCGGGCAGCACCGCGACTCCCAGACCTGCCTCGACGTGCTTGAGCGTGAGCATGTAGTTGCTGAACCGGCCGGCGACCTTCGGCTCGAACCCGGCCTGGCGGCACAGGCGGGTCGCCAGGGCGGCCATGTACGAGCCGGGGACGTCGAACGCCCATGGTTCGTCCTTGCAGGCCTTGATGTCGGACTTCGGCTGGCCGGGCGGGGAGAGCAGCATGACCGGTTCCTCCGCGAGGGGCACGACGTCGATGTCCGCGGGCACCGGCAGCTCCACGAAGTCGGTCGTCGTGATGATCACGTCGACCTCGCCGGAGAGCAGCGCGGGCATGCTGGCGTGGGGTTCGAGCTCGACCAGCTCGACCTCGAGGTTCGGATGGTTCAAGCGTTGGATCGCGGGCACGGCCAGGGTGTGGATCGAGCTCTGGAATCCGCCGAGCCGGACTCGTCCGGACGGCTCTTCGTTGAGGCCGCGGAGTTCCGCCTCGACGGCGTCCATCTGGTCGAGGATCGAGCGGGCTCTCCTGGCCAGGATCAGCCCGGCCGACGTCAGCCTGACCCGTCGCCCGGTGCGTTCGAGGAGTTGGGTGTGCGTCTCGTGTTCGAGCACCGCGAGCTGCTGCGACACGCTCGACGCGCTCAGGTTCGCGGCCTGCGCGACCGCGCGAACCGTGCCCAGTGCGTCCAGCTGGCTGAGCAGTTTGAGCCGCCACGGGTTGAGCGTCATGCTGTTAAGTATTACCGAACAGCGGGCGTGGAATCGTGAGATGGACCTGATGCTCGGCGGCACTTAGTTTCGGGTGCATGGACACCTTCTGGGACGACGTCGACCGCCACCTCGTCCGCTACGGCGGCACGTTCACGCGCGAGATCATCGACAGCGCGGCGGGGAGCTTCCTGTTCACCGAGGACGGCCGCCGCGTCCTGGACTTCACGTCCGGCCAGATGAGCGCGATCCTCGGCCACTCGCACCCGCGCATCGTCGAGACCGTGCAGCGGCAGATCGCGAACCTCGACCACCTGTTCAGCGGCATGCTCTCGCGGCCCGTCGTCGACCTGGCGCGTCGTCTGGCCGAGACGTTGCCTCCGTCGCTGTCGAAGGTGCAGCTGCTGACGACCGGTGCCGAGTCGAACGAAGCGGCGTTGCGGATGGCGAAGCTCGTGACCGGCAAGCACGAGGTGGTCGCCTTCGCTCGCTCGTGGCACGGCATGACCGCCGCGGCGGCATCCGCGACCTACTCCGCCGGCCGCAAGGGGTACGGGCCCGCGACGCCGGGCAACTTCGCGATTCCCGCGCCGTCCGGTGACTGGCAGGCGCAGCTCGACCTGGCATTCGAGATGGTCGACGCGCAGTCGGTGGGCTCGCTGGCCGCGTGCATCGTCGAGCCGATCCTCAGCTCCGGCGGGATTCTCGAGCCGCCACTGGGCTACTTCGCCGCGCTGCAGCAGAAGTGTCGTGAGCGCGGGATGCTGCTGATCTTCGACGAGGCGCAGACCGGCTTGTGCCGCACCGGGACCTGGTACGCGTTCGAGCGCGACGGTGTGGTGCCGGACATCCTGACGTTGTCCAAGACCCTGGGGGCCGGGTTGCCGTTGGCCGCGGTGATCACCTCGGCCGAGATCGAGGAAGAGGCGTTTGCGCGGAACTACCTGTTCTTCACTACGCACGTGTCGGATCCGCTCGTGGCCGCGGTCGGCAACACGGTGCTGGACGTGCTCGTCGAGGAACGGCTGGACGAGCGGGCGGCGAAGCTCGGGGCGTTCCTGCGCAGCGGGCTCGACGACATCGCCGCGCGGCACTCGCTGGTGTCAGACGTGCGCGGGCGTGGGTTGCTGGTCGGGCTGGAGATCGCGGACGAGTCGCTGAGCGCGCCGATCACGCAGAAGTGCCTGGAGCTGGGGCTGCACATGAACATCGTGCAGATCCCCGGGATGGGTGGGGTGTTTCGGATCGCGCCGCCGCTCACCGCTTCGGAGGAGGAGTTGGCGCTGGGGCTGGGCATTCTCGATGAAGCGATTGGGGCTGCTGGCTGACGGCTTCGGCGGCGGAGTCGGTGTTGGGCTGGGCATTCTCGGTGAGGCGATCGGGGCTGCCGGCTGACGGCCTCGGCGCGGCCTGACCAGTCGGCCACCCGGCTCGGTCGGAAGGTGGAGGCCGGTCAGCCACCCCACCTCCTACGATCACCGCCGTGGGGCAACGTCGCGCGTGGACACAGGTCGATCTGCTGCTCGTCGCCTCGGCGGTGGCGTGCGTGGAGGTCTTCGTCTTCACCGGCCTGGTCAACGGGTTCGACCGGGCCTTCCGGCTGGGCGGCGGCATCGGCGTGACCCCACCCGCGCTGCTCCAGACCCACCTGGTGCGGGTCATCGAGGGCTTGGCGCTGATGCTGCTGGCCGTCCTGGTCACGAGGAAGATTCCACGGCTGCGTGCGGCGGCGGCTGTCACGGCGTTGACGCTGGTCAGCGTGCACGCGGCGATCCTGCGGCCGGGCTTCTACCTCGAACGCCGGGACGCGGTTCTGTTCGTGTCGCTGCTCGCCGTCATCGCGGTCGGCATCGGGGTGGTGCTGCGGATGCGGGACGCCTCGAAGGCGGCGTTGGCGGCCGCGGCTGAGGACCGGGCTCGGCGGGATGAGCGGCTCGACATGGCCCGCGAGCTGCACGACGTCGTCGCCCACCACGTCACGGGCATGCTCGTGCAGGCTCAGGCCGCGCTCGTGGTGGGGGAGCAGGACCGGGCGCGGGCGTACGAGATGTTGCCGGGCATCGTCGACGGCGGCACCGACGCGTTGGGTGCCATGCGGGCGATGGTCAGGACGTTGCGCGACAACGGGACTTCGACCGCGACCAGTGACCTGACCGCTGATCTGCAACAGCTGGTGGAGAGGTCGGGGTTGCCGGTGCGGTCGAGCATCGAGCTGACGACCGACGTGCGGCCGGAGCTGGGGCGGTCGGTGCTGCGGCTGGTGCAGGAAGCGCTGACGAACACGCGCAAGCACGCCGCGAACGCCACGAGCGTCGAGGTCGAGGTGCGGCTGACGGCTTCGGCGGTGCTGCTGTCCGTTGTGGACAACGGGACTGCGCGGCCTGCGCATTCCGGTGGGTTCGGGCTGGTCGGCATGCAGGAACGGGTGCACGAGCTGGGCGGCCGGTTCTTCGCGGGTGCCACCGGGGACGGCTGGCTGGTGACGGCCGAGCTGCCGCTGGAGGTGCGGGCGTGATGGCCGGCTGACCCCAGCCGAACGGCCGACCTCGGCAGCGCCCGGTAGCTGCCTGGCCATGATCTTCCGGCCCTCGGGCCGATTCGCCGGCACCCTCCCCGGCAGCAGGCTCGTCCACATCGGACTTCCGTGTGGACGAAGGGTTTTCCCGTGCTGGAAAAGGTTTTGCGGACACCGCTGAGCGCCGTGCTCACGCGCGTCGATCTGCGCAAGGTCTGGGCCGTGGTCGCGGTCGGCGTCCTGGTCTGGGTCTGCCTGCGCGGCTTCCAGAACGGCCTCATCGACCTGGGCGTCTACCTGGCCGGCGGCGACGCGTGGCGATCCGGGATCGACCTCTACGGCGCGGACTTCCACGCGCCGTCCGGCCTCCCGTTCACCTACCCGCCGTTCGCGGCGATGCTGTTCAGCGGCATCAGCCCGTTGCCGCTGCCGGTGGTCGCGGTGTTCTTCACCGCGGCCGGGATCGGACTCTTCACGGCCGCCTGCCATCTCGCCGCGCGGCAGAGGAAGACCGTGCCGTGGGCGGGTTTCGGGCTGGCCGCGGGCGCGTTGCTGCTCGAACCGTTCCGCAGCGGCCTCGACCTCGGCCAGATCAACATGATCCTGATCGGCCTGGTCGCCGCCGACTGCCTGCTGCCGCGCACGCCGTGGCCCAGGGGGATGCTCGTCGGGCTGGCTGCCGCGATCAAGCTGACCCCGGCGATCTTCGTGCTGTACTTCCTGTCCCGCAAGCAGTTTCGGCCCGCGTTGACGGCCGTCGCGACCTTCTCCGGTGCCGGGCTGATCGGCTGGGTCGGAGCGCCGTCGGACTCGAAGGCGTTCTGGTTCCACGCGATGCTCGACCCGTCACGCGTCGGCGGCCTCCCGTACAGCGCGCACCAGTCGTTGCACGGCCTGCTGATCCGGCTCGGCGCGCCCGACACGGTGTGGATCGTGGTCAGCCTGGCGGTGCTGGCGTTGACCGTGGTCCTGCTCAAGCGACTCGACGACCTCACCGCGCTCCTGGCCGTGGCCGCGACGGGTCTGCTGATCTCACCGGTCTCGTGGTCGCACCACTGGGTGTGGGTCGCGCCCGCCCTGCTCCTGACGACGGGCTGGGTGCGGATCGCGGTCGTGGCCGTGTTCGCCGTCGGCCCGCACTGGCTGCTGCCGACCACGGGCGACAAGGAGCTCGCGTGGACGTGGTGGCAGCACCTCGTCGGCAACAGCTACGTGTGGCTGGCGCTCGCGTTCCTCGGCTGGTGCGCGGTTGCGGCCAGGCGTCATCGCTCGCCGGACCCCGGCGAGGTGAGCACCGCTTCCGGCTACTTGGTGGCCGGTGCGGGCAGCTTGCCGAGCAACGCGCGTGCCTTCCTCAGGATGTCGGCCTCCTCGTGGCCGAAGTCCGAGAGGTAGTGGCGCAGCGCGTGCCGGAGGAGCACGAGCTCCTCGTCGGTGAGTTCCAGTGTGGCACCCATGGGTCCATGTTATGCCTGCTCACGGGGTTTCACTGGATACCGTACTGGCGGATCTTCCGGTAGATCGTGGCCCGTGACATCCCGATCGCCTGCGCCGCCTTGGTCGGGTTCTCGTCGTTGTCCGCCAACGCCGTGATGATCGCGTCTCGTTCCAGTGCCTCCAGCGGCGTCAACCGGCGGTGGGTGACGGATCGGCACTCCGGCGGCAGGTCGTCGACCTCGATCACTCCGCGCGGACGGCGGCGGATCGTCGTGGCCAGCACCCGGCGGAGCTGTGAGATGTTGCCGGGCCAGTCGAGCCGGGCGAGATGAGCCAAAGTGGACGGTGAGCAGGTGACCTCGTCACCCTTGGTCAGCTGGCGCAGCAGATGCGAGACGAGATCGGGCAGGTCGTCGATGTGGTGGCGCAGCGCGGGAACCTCGACCGCGCGCGGGAACAAGGATCGCAGCATCGGCGCAGGCGTTCCGGTCACGACGACCCGGGACGCCGCGCCCACCAAAGCCAGGTCCGAAGGGAGTTCGTGCGCACGAGTCAGCACGACGGTCCCTTCGGGCACGGCCAAGCAAGCCGCCAGCTCGGCACGCCACGCCGCCTCGTCGCCCGCAGGCGGCTCCACCACTCGGAAGTGGCGGCCAGGGGAGCGGTGCTGGTGCACGGCCCGTAGCAGGCTCAGCTTGCCTGTGCCGGGCTCGCCTTCCACGATGAACCAGTCACGGCTCACGAAGTACGTCATGCACTGCTCGACGGCCTTCGACCACGCGGGACCCGAGCCTGCCAAGCCCGGCAGCAGCAACGTGGAGCGTTGGGGGAGCAGCAATCGAAGTGGCGTTGGTGCGGAACGTTCGATCCGGATCCGGAACACGCCGCCGGCCAGCGCCGAACCCATCGAGGCCGGGGAGTAGCGCAGGTGGGCGGTGCGGCCGCTGGGCAGCTCGACGGTGCGCTGCATCTGCCGGGTGTCGACGCGCATCATGTCGATCGAGTAGCCGATGAGGATCTGCTGCTCGGCCGGGTCGACCTGGTGCCGCAAAGCGTCGTTCATCATCACGACGTCGTTGTTGAGAGCCAGCACCGGGCCGGACGTGCGTTGGCAGATCCGCATGTACTCGTGCACCAGCGCCAACTCGCGCTGGCCGGTCTGGTTGCGCAGCTCGGCCTCGATCTGGCGCGCGGTCGACGACGCCAGCGCCGTCACCATCGGGCCCGGCGTCTGCGACCACGTCGTGATGTCGAGGACACCCATCACCGTGCCGCGGACGGGATGCCGGATCGGAGTGCCCGCGCAGGCGAACTTGCCCAGTTCGCCCGTGTAGTGCTCGCGGCCGTCCACGAACGCGGGGAGGCCGCTGGAGATCGCCGTGCCGATGCCGTTGGTGCCGACGAACCGCTCGGCGTAGCTGAAGCCCGGCATCAGCTGCACGTCGTCGAGCGCCTGGGTCATCTGGTTCGTGGAACCGCGGCGGTCGAGCACGAGACCGGTGTGGTCGGTGAGGATGATGCTGACCGCCTCACCCCGGAGCTGTTCGTGCAAACCGTCCAAAACGGGCGCGGCGCTGCGGACGAGAGGCGTTTCCAGGTCGGGGTCGCGGATGAACGGCGCCAGGATGCGGTCCGCGTCGACACCGGACTCTCTGGATCGTTCCCACGAGGCGAGAATCGTCTGGCGGACGTCGGTGCCGGGCTCGTCGGCGCCGCTGAGGAACCGGTCGCGCGCACGACTGACATCGGTCTCCATCGCGAGCCTCCCTGGGGTGGGCTTCCGTTCAGAGTAGGGGCATTGGGCTCCTATGGAGTCTCAGAATGAGACGCCAGTCGGCGGCGCCCCACCACGAACACAACGGCAACCAGCACGACAGCACCGATGCCGATTCCGAGGGCGGTGGTCAGCAGGTCGAAGTCGCCTGGCGCGCCGCCGGGTCTGGGCACCGGCGTCTGCAGCACGGGGAAGCCACTCGGCGTCGGCCCCAGGACGAGTTCCTGCTCCGACGCACCAGGACCAGGCCAGCTCGCCTGCACGAGCACTCGCCATGTCCCGGTGAGTCCTGGTGGAAGCTCGGCGGTGTAGAACGATCGGCCGATCGACGACGGCCGCAGCGGAATCGGGCCCACGTGCCGCCGGTCCGCGGAGTACGCCTCGACGGCGCCCTGCACGGTTTCGTCGACTGGCAGGTTGTCGTCGGTCCAGGACGCGTAGGCCAGGATGCCGGTCCCGCCGTCTCCGGCGATCGTGAACTGCATCGTGGTGTGGGCGAACGCCACCCCGCTGTCCACGAGGAACAAAGCGACGACGACCGCGATGAGCCAGCGCATGGAGTCACCCCGAGAACAGGAGGTAGAGGCCGGTGAACGTGTAGCCGACCATGAGCAAGGTCAACGGCAGCTGCCCGATGACGGCGGCCGCGTGCCCGAACAGTCCGATCGCGCGGTCGTGGGCGGCGACCACACCCAGCACGTGCCCGATCACCACTCCGGTGACCTGCACGATCGCGATCAACGCCGGCGCGAGGAGCGTGTAGTCGACCGAGCCGCCGGAGTTCGCGGCCAGCGCGATCGTGTGTCCGCCCTCGAAGACGAACAGCGAGAAGTAGTGCGCCCCAACGTATCCCACCGCGATGGGCACGATCGAGTGCGCGAACCGTTGCGGCAAAGCGGGAACATCGCCGAGCATTCCGCACAGTCGCGTGGCCACCGTGTAGCTCAGCCCGACCGCCGCGATCGTGCCGACCAACCCGCCAGTGCCCGTCACGATCCCTGACAGCCCAGTGGCTTTCTGGGCGCTGACCCAGAACTGGGCGTGCGAGAACGAGTCGTAGACCGTGGCTCCGAACATCGTGCTCACCAACGCGACCAGCCCCGGCGCGGACTCCAGCCCCGCCAGACCGTTGAACGGGTTTCGCACCACCAGCCGCCCATCAGGCCGGCGGCCGACGGGAGCGAGCGAGCCGACCACGGTCGAATAGGCTTCGAAGCCATCGCAACGATCGAACCACCGCACGCCGAACACCAGCGCACCGATCAGCTGCGCGGCCCCGTAGCAGGCGAAGAACACCACGATCGTGTGGGTGCTGGCCCTGGTCGGCGACACCAGCTCCAGCCACGTGAACGCCAGCAGCCCGGCCACCGCGGGCCAATAGCCGACCCACGCGGGCAAGGTCGCGAACCCGCGCCAGCCGCGAACCATGGTGCGCAACGGGTTGAGCTGCCGCCACACCGGCCCGAACACCAACGACGCGGGCACGATCCCGACCCAGAACAACACGTACACGAAGCCGGGCGCGGGGTTCGAGGTGTCGTCCGGCCCGAAGATCGCGATGATCGCCACCGACGCCGTGAGCACCAGCCCGATCAGCTGCAGCGCGTACCGGAAGCCGCGTGCGTCGAGAAACCGTTGCAGCACAAGAGGAAGCGGACGGCCTCCGAACCGGTCGAACCGAGGTTGCCGCCACAGCACGCCCAGCGCCACGAACGACACGGCGACGACGAGCACCCCGGCGACGAGGGTCAAGGAGAACGGGATGGGCAGGTCACGACGACCGCCCACCCCGTGCGCCAGCACGAGCATCAGCTCACCTGCAGCTGCAGCAGAAGCAGGTCCTGGTGGTGCAGCTCGACCTCGAACACACCGGGCTGGTCGGCGGTGAACTCCAGCGTCGCCTGCTGCCCTGCCTTCAACGTGGCCTTCTTGTCGTAGCCGTGGACGTGCACCTCGTCGTCCTCGTCGCTGACGATCGTGATGCGGACGGGTTTGCCGAGCTGGACAGGCCTGACACTGGACGCGGGTACGACCGACCCGCCCTGCACCGTCACGTCGAAAGCGGTGGTCGCTGGAGCGGACGACGTGGTCTCGGCGGCAACCGGTGCGTGCTGCTGGTGCATGGTCGTCGTTGCTGTTTCGCCGGAACCGCAAGCGGCGAGGGCGAAACAGGCGGCAACGGCGAGGATGCGACGGTGCATCGGAGCTCCTTCTAGGGGTTCTGCCCGGCGGCGATCGCGGTGACCACGTCCCGCAACGGATCGAGGTCGGTGAACAGCGCGGAGGTCGTGCGAGCGGTCTCCCGCACGTAACGGATCAGGGAGGCGACGTCCCGGCGGTAGCGCTTCTCGCCCACGGACACGGCGATCGCGGCGAGCGGCCGCCCCGAACCGTCGAGCACCGGCGCGGCGACACAGCACACGTCCGGCGCGAACTCCTCGACGTCGACCGCGTAACCCTTGGCCCGCACGTCGGCCAGCTCCTCGTAGAGCCGTCCGGGACTGGTGATCGTCGTCGGCGTGTACTCGGGAAAGCGCGGCTGCCTCAGGTAGGAGGGCCACCGCAAAGGCGGACGAGTCGCGAGCAGCACCTTGCCGATCGCCAGTGCGTGGGCGGCACCGCGGAACCCCGGCGACACGTCCTGCAGCTCGCTCGCCCCGCGTCGGCCACGCACCCAGGTGATCTCCAGGTCGTCCGCCGCCCACATGCCGGCATAGGCACGAGCCGCCGCACGATCGCGGAGCTCCAGCAACGCGGGTTCCAGTCGTTGCGGCAACGTCCAGGAGGCCACATAACCCCGGAACAGCTCGGCGATCTTCGGCCCGAGCGTGAACAGACCGCGTGACACAGGGGACTGTTCGACGAATCCCAAGTGGGACAAAGACTGCAACAAATGGTAGGCGGAGGAGAGACTCTGCCCGAGGTGGCGGGCGATCGCCTTGGCGGGTACTCCCCGCGGTTCCGCGGCGAGGGCTTCCAGTACTCGCATGACCTGCGTCGCGGTGCCGGTGGAGGGGCGCTGAAGTAGTGGATCACTGTGCATTCCGGCCTCCTGGTGCCACGGCGCTGTGTCGTGAACCAGGGGAGCAGCTACGCGCAGTGGTGGGTGTCTCACCTTGAGACGCGGTCTTCCACGGGCTGCGGCACCGATTCAGTGCGCGGCTGAGGGATCTCCACCGGCTTTTTGGAGCGTGGTTCCGCCATGAGGTGGACGGCGAGGCGCAGCACGACGAACGCCACGACCGCCACGACGAACATGATCACGGTCACCCCGGCTTCGGACACGGGACTCACCTCCTGATGTCGTGGGGCGACTGTGGGCGTGACCGGCCGGTACGCGAAGCGAGGACCTGCGATAAGCGGGTGGCTTCTGCGCTGGGCTGGAAGATCCGCCCGATTCGGCGCCGACGGTCTTGGCCAATCAGGCGAGCAGCGGGTCACTTGTCGCCACCACCACATCGGCGACCGAGGAGCTTGCATGTACGAGAAGGACGGACGGCGGTTCTACGTCGTCGACGGCCACATCCACCTCTGGGACGGTTCGCCCGCCAACCAGCGCAACCAGTACGGCGCCGGGTGGATCCAGTGCTTCTACGACTACCACTCCGCGTTGAGCCCCAAGGAATGGCTGTGGGCCAAGGAGAAGTTCGACCGGTACACGTCCGAAGACCTGATGCACGACATCTTCGAGAAGGCAGGCGTCGACGTCGCGATCTTCCAGCCCACCATCCTGTCGGAGTTCTACCTCGACGGCTTCTACCGCCGCCGCGAAACCGCGGAACTCGCCGCAGAGCACCCGGACAAGCTGATCGTCAACGGCGTCTGGGACCCGCGCGACGGTGAGGCCGGTCTGGAGGCGTTCGAGGACGAGGCCACGAAGTTCCAGTACCAGGGCGTGAAGCTCTACACCGCCGAGTGGCGCGGTGACTCCAAGGGCTACTCGCTCACGGATCCAATGGCTTACCGGTACCTGGAGAAGTCCGCCGAGCTCGGCATCAAGAACATCCACATCCACAAGGGCCCGACGGTCTGGCCGCTCAACCGCGACGCGTTCGACGTGCACGACGTGGACGACGTCGCCACCGCGTTCCCGCAGCTGAACTTCGTCGTCGAGCACATCGGCCTGCCGCGGCTGGAGGACTTCTGCTGGATCGCCACGCAGGAGTCGAACGTGTACGCGGGCATGGCGGTCGCGATGCCGTTCATCCACACCAGGCCCCGCTACTTCGCGCAGATCATGGGCGAGTTGCTGTACTGGGTCGGCGAGGACAAGATCCTCTTCGGCAGCGACTACGCGATCTGGGAACCGAAGTGGCTGATCGACGCGTTCGTCGACTTCCAGATCCCGCAGGACATGCAGTCGGAGTACGGCGAGATAAGCGACGTGGCCCGCGCCAAGGTGCTCGGTCTCAACGCGGCACGGCTCTACGACCTCAAGGTTCCCTCCGGAGTCATTGGAGCGCCTGAGCTGGCGGTCGTGTCGTGACCCGGCTGGAAGACGTCTGGGCGGCGCTGGCGACAGTCCGCGACCCCGAGGTCGATCGGCCGATCACGGAGTTGGGATTCGTCGCCTCCGTCACCGAACACGACGACGGCGTGCACATCCAGATGCGGCTGCCCACTTACTTCTGCGCGCCCAACTTCACCTATCTGATGATGGACGACGCCCGCGCGGCGGCTTCCAGGGTTGCCGGTGCCGTCCACGTCGAGCTGGCCGACCACTTCGAGTCCCGGCGCCTAGGCAACGGCGTCGGCACCGGGTTCGCGGCCACGTTCGGTGCACAGGCCGACGGTGAGCTCGACGCGATGCGGGATCGCTTCCGCCGCAAGACCTTTCTGATCCGGCAGGAACTTCTCTGCCGGGAGCTGGAGGTCGCCGACGACCGGTTGCCGAGTCTTGTCGTCGGCGATCTCCCTCGCTCCGAGGCCAACCGCGACTACCTGCGCATCCGGGACGAGCTCGGCTTCAGCTGCGCCTACTCGGCACCGTTCCTGCTCGCCGCCGACGGCAGACCGGTTCTGCCCGAAGCCGTTGACCGGCACCGGAAAGCCGCTCGCGTGATGGCCCTGTCCTACGAAACGAACGGCGCGATGTGCACCGCCCTGCTCGAAGCCCGTTACCCCACAACCGAAGGAGCCGCCTGATGAAGGCCGCGAGACTGCACGACTACGCCGACGGCGTGCTCCGGCTGGACGACGTACCCACACCGGAGATCACCGGACCGCACGACGTCATCGTGCGCATCGGCGGCGCCGGGGTGTGCCGCACCGACCTGCACGTCATCGAGACGGTGTGGCGCGACACGCTCAACCCCGTCCTGCCGTACACGCTCGGCCACGAGAACGCGGGTTGGGTGGAAGAAGTCGGCTCCGCTGTGTCGTCGGTCCGTCCCGGCGACGCGGTGATCGTCCACCCGCTGATCACCTGCGGGGTGTGCGCGGGCTGCCGTCGCGGTGAGGACATGTACTGCACGAACTCGCAGTTCCCCGGCCTGAACGCCGACGGAGGGTTCGCGGAGTACCTCAAGACCTCGGAAAGGTCAGTGGTCAGGCTCGCCGAGGGGCTGGCGCCGGCGGACGTGGCGCCGTTCGCCGACGCCGGCATCACGGCGTACCGGGCGGTGAAGAAGGCCGCTGGTTCGCTGCCCGCGGGCACTCGCACGGCGATCGTCGGCGCGGGCGGGCTCGGACACATCGCTATCCAGGCGCTGAAAGCCCTGTCTCCCACCGAGGTGATCGTGGTCGACACGTCCGAGTCGGCACTCGGTCTCGCGAAGGAACTGGGCGCCGAACACGTGGTGAACGCCAACGACGATCCGGTCGAACAGGTGCTGGATCTGAGCGGCGGCACCGGCATCGAGGCGGTCATCGACTTCGTGGGCGAGCACGGCACCACCGAACAAGGCCCGGCGATGTTGGCGCAGGGCGGTTCCTACTACGTCGTCGGCTACGGCGGCCGCGTGGACCTCCCGGCGTTGAAGATCATCTTCAGCGAGATCAACGTCGTGGGCAACCTCGTCGGCAACTACACCGAGCTCTCCGAGCTGATGGCGCTCGCCGCCGTCGGGAAAGTCCAGCTGCACAGCCAGGTCTACGGCCTGGACCAGGTCAACGACGCGTTGGCGGACCTCGCCGCCGGTCGTGTTCAGGGCCGAGCGGTCCTCGTCCCGTAAGGAGGGATTTTCGATGACCCACACCATCTCCCCACCGTCGAAAACCGAGTCCGAGCCGCCCGAAATCCACGAACGTCCAGGCAGGGGCCCGATCGACTGGCTCGGCGGCTGGAAGACCCTCTTCATCGCCTCCGCGCTGCTGGCGGCGTCGTTCATCGGCCTGCGGATCTACCAGGGCTACTTCGCCTGGTGGAACGAGGCGGGCCTCAACTCGAAGAGCCCGGCGTTCACCAAGTACTGGTTCAGCCTGTTCATCATCGAGGTGCTCCTCGCCGGCGCGATCACGCTGAGCTGGTGGGGCTGGCTCGCCAAGAAGGGCAAGCAGCTCGTCGACAAACCCATCACGCACCGGGAAGAAGTACGCAGGATCGCGGTGTTCTGGGGCCTGGTCGGCGCCACCTGCGTGGTCCTGTACTTCATGGCGAGCTTCTTCCCGAACCAGGACGGCGTCTGGCACCAGACCGCGGTTCGCGACACGGCGCTCACCCCGAGCCACATCGTCATGTTCTTCTGGGCGTTCCCGCTCGGCATCACCATGACCGTGGGCACGTACCTGTACGGCCGGTTCTGGCTGCCGAAGGTCTACGGCGCGCAGAAGGGCTTCCCCTGGTCGTTCTTCCTGCTCATCGCCGCGTCGGTGACCGAGATGATGCAGGTCGCGATGAACGAGTGGGGCCACAGCCTGTGGATCACCGAGGAGATCTTCGCGGCACCGTTCCACTGGCCGTTCGTCACCTACGGCTGGCTCGCGTCGGGCATCTTCGCCTGCTGGGCCGAGACGTTGGGCCGCTTGTTGCAGATCGAGGACGAGCTGCCACCCGAAACGCGCACGGAGACCGTCGCTGAGGCACCTGCGAGGACGGCGTCATGACCACTGCTGCTCCCGAGCGGTCACTGGAACCGCTGCTGAACCGGAAGTACAAGTACATCGACCGCAAGTGGGACATCGTTTTCTGGGTGACCGCTGTGTTCGTGGTGGCCGCGGCCGCTGACATCACGAAGCTGCTCTTCGCCGGCGACTGGGACTTCTGGACGGACTGGAAGGACCGCCAGTGGTGGCCGATCGTCACGCCGTTCGCGGTGGTGATCATCCCGTCGGCCCTGCAGTACATCCAGTGGCTCGCGTGGAGGATGCCGACCGGCGCCACCTACACGGCGCTCTGCCTCGCGGCGGCGTCGTGGGTCGGCCGGATCTTCAACTGGAACTGGTTCGGAGGGTTCCCGACGAACTTCGTCTGGCCGATCTCGATCATCGCGGGCGCGATCTGGCTCGACTGGGTTCTGTTGAAGACCAAGAGCTTCGTGATGACCTCGCTCGTGGGAGGGCTCGGCTTCTCGCTGATCATCTGGATAGCGAACTACACGACGCTCGCGCCGTTCCTGCAGCCGCTCAAGTGGATGGGCCTGCCGATCACGGTGGCGGACGCGCAGGGCATCGAGTACGTGCGGTCGCAGACACCCGAGTACCTGCGCATGATCGAGTCCGGGTCGCTGCGCACGTTCCTCGGTGAAACCCAGTACGTGGCACTGGTCTTCGGCGCGACACTCGCCGTCGCCGGGTACTGGCTCGGTCAGTTCATCGCCCGCAAGCTCGCCATCTGGCCGATCGGCCGCTTCCTGACGAAGGTGTGAGATGATCAAGAAACTAGTCGGCCTCGTGCTGGCCATCTTCTGCCTCGCCCCGGCGCCGATGGCCTTCGCTCACGGCGAGGACGCGCAGGAGTCGTTCCTGCGCATGGGAACCATCGCGTTCTGGGACGTGAAGTTCAGCGTCCCCGACGGCGGCGACCTCGGGCAGAACGAGGCGTTGAAGCTCACCGGCACGGCCAAGATCCTGGAGACCTGGCCACAGCAGCTCGCCACGCCGGAGCTCGGGTTCATCAGCATCGTCGCGCCCGGCCCGGTCGTGACCATCCAGGAGCGCACGATCAACGGGAAGCCCGCGCCGGACGCCATCGAGGTGCACAAGGGCGGCGTCTACGACTTCTCCATGACGCTGGTGGGCCGTCGCGTCGGCAAGTGGCACATCCACCCGATCTTCGGTGTGCACGGCGCGGGGTCGCTGCTCGGACCTGGCTCGTACGTCAACGTCACCGAATCGCCCGGCGGCTACGTGAACACCGCGCAGCTGTCGAACGGCGAGACGATCGACATGGAGTCGGTCGGGTTGGGCGGACTGACGTTCTGGGCGATCGTGTGGGGCATCGTCGGGCTCGCCTGGCTGCTCTACTGGATCGTGCCGAAGCCGACGGTCACGCGGCTCGCGGTCACGTCGCAGATCCCGCTCAACACCGACGGCGGCGCGCACGGCCTGATCACGAAGAAGGACCACCGGGCGATGAACCTGGTGATGGCCGTGACGGTCCTGCTGCTCGCCGGCGGGTGGATCTACCAGACCGTGGCGTACCCGGACAAGATGCCGCAGCAGGTGCTGCGCTTCGACCCCGGCCAGCCGGAGGCCGTTCCCGCGTTCGTGACGGCCAAGGCGAACTCCGCGGTCTACGACCAGTCGACGGACACCGTGCGGATGAAGGTGAGCGTGCACAACACCGGTTCGACGCCGGCCACCGTGCAGGCGTTCACGACGTCCACGCTGACGTTCCCGACGAAGGGCGTCGCCTCACCGGTCAACGGCCGGATCGCCGAGGTCGACAACCCCGTCGTGGCACCCGGCGAGACCAAGGTGCTGACGATCGACATGCGGGATCCGGTGTGGAGCCAGGAAAGGCTGATGCCGGTCAACCAGTCCCGTCTGGAGATCACCGGGGTGCTGCGGCTCAAGGAAGCCGGTGGTGACGAGAACGAGCTGACGGTCCAGTCGTTCGTCACGCCGGAGAAGATCAGCACATGACCAGCCGGGGCGGTGCCGTTGTACTGGCACCGCCCCGGTTTCCCACAGAGAGGACTTCGCACCGTGACGGTGATCGTTCTTGCGCACGGCGCCGGTGGCCCGGTGGAGACGCTGGTCGGGATCGCTCCGGTCGTGCTGGGGCTGCTCATGCTGTCCGGCTTGGTGCTGCTGCTGGCCGGGGACAGGCGCCGCGAGTACGACCTGCACGAGGGCGTCCGCGACGAGACGCCGAGCCCCGGCAGGCAGATGTTCGACGGCGAGTACGACTGGAGCCACCTGCTCCTGGTCGCGGATGTCGAGGCTGTGTTTGACGCTGCGGAGGAGGAGAGGGCTCGCGATGTCGCGCACACGTGACGTTCGGAGCCTCGCGCCCGAGGCTTTGAACGAGGAGGAGGCTGAACGCGATGTTGCGCACACGTAGTCGTTGGGCCACCGGCACTCTGGAGCACGCGGTCACCCGTGGCGCGACCGTCGGGATCGCGGCCGCGCTGCCCACGGTGGCGTTGCTGATGATCGCCGGCGGCACGTACCGCGGCATCGGGTTCGCTACACCGATGTACAGCGTGATCAGCGTGCTGGACCCGACGCCGATGTTCGCGGCTCTGGAAGCCGTGGGACGTGGTGCCGCGGCGCCGTTCCAGCACCAGGCGTTCGTCGCGGGACTGGCGACGTGCCTGATGCTGGGCGCGGTCTCCGGGGTGGTGTTCACGGTCGGTGTCACGAGGCATCAGGTGCGGAACTGGCGTGCATTGGCGATCATCGGGCCGATGCACGGGATCCTGATGATGGCGTTGTTCTACCTCGGCGTGCTGTTCGTGCTCAGCAAGTTCCTCAACGCGGATCTCGTCGCGTTCAGTCTGAGCGGGCTGGTCGGCTGGCCGACGTTGATCGCCGCACACGTGTTGTACGGCGTGGTGCTGGCGGTGTGGGCGGCGCGGCGCGGTCCTGACACCGCGCCGCCCGTACCGAAATGGCAGCAGCGTTAGTACTTGAGCAAGTACTTCATCGACCTCGCCATCACGCTGTTGCGGATGGCAGGGTCGGTGATGCCCTCGAAGCCGAACCCGAAGTACAGCGTGTCCGGCGTCTTCACGATGGCGCCCTCCGGGAACCCGGCGGCGGTCGTGCGGGTGAAGTTGTTGCTGTTCGGCGCACTGCCCTCCGGCGGACCGGTGACGGCCCAACCGTCCAAAGCGGACTCGAACGACGTCGAACCCTCACCGGTCGTCACGACGATGTCGTCCAGGAACACGCCGAGACCCTGCGTGGCCCAGTCGCTCGCGTAGGCGATGGACACCTCGACCTGGCTGCCCGCGTAGGCGGTCAGGTCGACGTTCCACTGCTGCCAGCCACCCGACCCGCCGGACGCCGCGTTCCACGAACCCGTTGTGCCGGTGGGCGTACAGGTGCCGTCGGGGTTGAGCGTCTGGTAGTGGTCGAGCTGCGGGTGCAGATCCCGCCAGCCGGCCGCGCAGCTGTCGCCGGTCTCGGTCGTCGTGTGGCCGTTGAGATCCGGCAGCGTCGTCCAGTTCGTGCCGCCCGCGGTCCGGGCTTCGACGAACACGTGGTCCCACGCGGGTTCCGTGTCGTGCGAGGTCCAGAACGACATCTGCGCGCCACCCGCCGGAACCGTGATCGTGCGCGTGAGCCGCTTGTACGACACGTCACTGATCTGCGAGTACATGTAGTACTCACCGGTGTGCGGCGAGAACGGGCCGCCTGGGCGGTCCCAGGCCGCCGCGACCTCGCTGCGGAACTGCGGGTACTGGTTCACCGGCAGCAGACCGCTCGTCGTCAGGAACGACGCCGTGTGGTCCTGGTTCGCCGCGCTGCCGAGCCCGTTGAGGGTGAGCGAGACACCGGTGAACGGGCTCGCGACGCCCTTGACGCCGAACGCGTCGCCGTTGTCGTCCTGGCCCGTGCCCTCGTTGACGATCGCCGCGCCGAACCAGTACTCGAGGACGTCGTTCACGTTGTCGCCGGAACCGGACAGCGGACGGCACCGCGTCGCCGCGTCGGGTAGCGTGCTGCACTGCTTGTTCTCGAACGGGTCGTAGAGCTGCGTGCCGTGACCCGTGGCGTACTGGTGCCCGGCGTACTTGCCGGTGTAGAGCACCTTGCCACCCTCGTTGAGGTAGTCGCGGATCTCGAACAGCTCGGTCTGCGCGAGACTCGAGGCGTTGCCAGGGGCCCACCCCGCCTCGCGCGTCACGACGTCGTCACCCGTGTACCAGATGACGGCCTTGTAGTGGCTCAGCACACCGAGCGCGTCCGGTGCCTTGCGGCCGTTGGCATCCACGTCGTACACGTCGTAGCTGATGCCGTTGGCGGTCAACGCGTCCGTGTAGTAGCTCAGGTACTTCGGCGCGGTAACGCCCTGAACCGGTGATGCGCCCGTGTAGTCCTCCGCGGCCATGACGAGGACCTTGTCGTGCGTCTCGGACACGGCGCGGTACGTGAACGACTTGCTCTTCTTGCCGCCGCCCTCGAACCAGACCTTGACCTCGTCACCGGGCCTGGTGCCGGTGACCGTACCGCGCATGACGTGGAAGTAGTTGGCGTTGCCGATGCCGTACTTCTCGCCGCCCTCCCACTCCGACGTCGGCGCGCTGCGCACCGGCCCGTTGCCGATCTGCCACTTCGCGGTGACGCGGCCGAGCGACTTCTTGGCCAGCACCCGGACTTCCTGCGGGTCGCCGTACGAGACGTCGAACGTGAAGTCCAACATGGACAGCGGCGCGTTCTCCGGGTCGATGTCGGCCTGGTCGAGGTAGAACGGCTCGACCGTGATGCCGACCGACGACTTCGGGTTCGACGGGTCCTGTGCTGACATCGCCTGCGACAGCGCGAACGGCAGCGTCTTCTGGAACTCGGCCTCCACGAGCGCCTCGTCGTCGGGGAAGACGAAACCACACCCCTCGCAGCCTTCACCCAGCTCGGGCGTGAAGGCCACGGTCCCGGCGTGAGAGTCGGCGTAATCGGTGGTTTCGCCGTTCGTGACGTAGAGCTCGTCGGAGCTGATTCCCGGGTCGAAGCCGGGAATCGCGGGCTTGGCGTCGGTACCGGCCATCGCGACGTAGATCGGGTTGTCGGCCTCGGGCGATCCGGTCTGCCAGCCCTGCGGGTACAGGATCTGGTTTGCGGCGGAGTGCCAGTTGGTCTGGAACTTCGGCCTGATCCGGGTCAGCAGGCGCTGCATCGCCTTCGTCTCCGGCTCCGACGCCGCGCTCAAACCCCGGAAGGTGTCGCTCGCGGTCGCCGTCGACGAGCCCTCGTTGTCGTAGTTCCAGTGCTCGTCGAAGTTGCGGTTCGGGTCCACGCCGTCGCCGACGGTGATCACGCCGTTGCCGTCGTTGTCGCGCAGGTTCTTGCGCCACAGGCGTTCGGCGTCGAACGTGTACTGGTAGCCGTCCGGGTTCGCGACGAGCACGAACCACAGCTCGGTCTGCTTCAGGAGGTTCTTGATCTCCTGGTCGCCCGCCTTGAACTTGGTGACGTAGTGGTTGAGCAGCCTGCGGTTGACCTCGGTGCTGATCCACTCCCGCGCGTGCTGCGTCGACGAGTACAGCACCGCCGGCCTGCTGCCGTCGCGCGAGCCGTTGGCGCCCTGCGTGACCTTGAGCGCGATGATCTCGCGACCCTGCCCGGTCTTTCCGAGCACCTCGAGCTTGACGAGGTTGGGGTTGTTGCGCGCCAACGCGTACAGCTGGTCGCGGATGCCGCCCTTCTCGTCGTAGGAACGCCAGACGGTGAACCCGGCCGCTGCCTGTTCGACGGCGAGCTGGCGGGTGGTCTTGCCGTCCTTGTTCTTCTTGACCTTCGCGTCGACGCCGCGCTTCGCGAGGTCCTTCTGCTGGTCGGCGTCGAGGACGAGCTCGACCTCGACCTTGTCGCCAGCGGTTCTGGCGCCGGCGATGTCCAGCCCTTGTCTGGACAGATCTCCGGCTTGTTCGGGAGTCACCTCGGCGACGTAGACGTCGAGGGGTTCGCTGGGCTGTGGGGCGGCTTGGGCGGGTGACGCCGCGATGCCGCCGACGACGAGTGCCAGTGCGGACAGGAGAGACGTGGACCGCTTCATGCGTTCCTCCGGGGCGTGCGTGGTCAACGCAAGACCCGCCGACGCTACGCCGACCAGGCGTTACTTTGACGAGCCTTTAGGCCCTACACGATCGGCCCAACGGTGGCAGGTCGTGTTTGGACGGTCACTTCTTGTACGTCCAGCTGTACTTCTCGATGTCCGGCCGCTGTTCGAGAGCCTCCAACGCGGCTGTCGCGTCGAGTCCGGTCGCCATCCGCGCGGCGAGGGCACCACCGAGCTGGGCGGCGGCGCAGGACGTTCCGCGCCACGACGCGAAGCCCGAGCTGAGGTCCACCTTGGAGCCGCTGAGCATCTCCACCTCGGCCGAGGCGGGGTAGGAGCTGACGAACTCCCCGGTCGCTCCAGGGTTCACGGTGCACGTCACCCACGGGAGGTCGGGGCTGTAGTCGAGGTTCCGCTCGTCGCTGAGGTTCGCCTCGGGGAACGGGGTGGGCACGCCGGCCGCGACGACGCCGGGCAGCGCGGCCGGCCACGTGGGGGAGTCGCGAGTGATCTGGAGGTCCGGCGTCATCCCGGCCACCGCGCCGTGGTTGCCCGCCGCGGCCACGACCGTCATGCGGCGGTTGAGCCGTTCGATCGCACGCTCCAGGATCAGCGGCGCCTTGCCGTCGTGGGTGCGGCAGCCGCTGGCGAGCACGAGCACGTGCACCCGCCTGTCCGGCTCGTCGGTGAAGAACTCCTCGAGTTTCTTGACCACGTCCCACGCCGAGGCCTTGCCCTTGTCGTCGAGTGCGGCGCGCGCGATGAGCTTGGCCTTGGGCGCCTCCTGGAGGACGAGACCCGCCATGAACAGGCCGTGCCCCTCTTCGAAGTAGACGGCCGCGTCGCTCGTCGCCTTGGTGAAGCCGACCGCCTCGATGGAGTCGTCGGGGACGTTGTCGTGGTGGGGGATGGCGGTGTCGAGCAAGCCGACGCGGATGCCGTTGCCCTCGTCGCCCTCAAGCCATCCTTCGGGCACGTCCAGGACGGGGATCGGGTCCCACAGCGCGTGACTCTTGGTCTGCGGGTACGCCCCGAACTGGCTGGTCATCTGCCTGTTCTTGCCGAGGGGCGGCACCCAGCCGCCACAGCGTCGTGCGAGCCTCAGCCGCAGTTCGGTGAGCACGGGATCGAGGTCGGCGACCTTCGGGCGCACGAGCTCCTTGGTGACCGGGTCGGGCCGCGGCTCGACGTGGACGAGGTCGAGGAGGGTCAGGTCGAACGCAGGAGCGTCGGCGTGCTGCTTGCCTTCGATGCCGAGCTCGTCGAGCACCTGCCGCACGGCGTCGAGGTACCTGCTGTCGACGACGAGCTGCCCGGCGCCCTCGTCAGTGGTGGTCATGTCAGCCTCCGGAGTGAGTTCTCGCAGAACCGATGCCGCCGTGCCTCGCGTTGATACCTTGGTCATCATGGTGCCGGGATCGGCGTTACACGCGGCGCGCGAGGCGATGCGGCTCGCCGACGCCGATCCGGTCAAGGCGATCCCGGTGGCGGCGGACGTCGTCGCGCGTGCTCAGGGCGATGTGGCGGCGCGCGCGTTGGCCGAGCAGGCGTGGGGCCACGCGCTGTCGCAGACCGGGCAGGTCGATCTCGCTGTCACCCATTTGCGCCGCGCGGTGCGACTCGGGGTGGGCAAGGCGGCCGCGGAGAGCCGGATGAAGCTCGCGTTCGCTCTCGTGCACCAGGGTCGTGCCGCGTCCGCCTTGCGCGAGGTGGATCTGGCGGTGCCGTTGCTCGGCGCGCGTGCTCGCGGGCAGCGCGCGGTGATCCTCTACCACCTGGGCAGGCTCGACGAGGCGTTCGCGGACTATCAGGTGGCGGGGCGCGCGTTCCGGCGCGGCGGGGACAAGCTGGGACTGCAGCGGCACCTCGTCAACACGGGGATTCTGCAGGCCGAACGGCAGAACTTCGCGGCCGCGGTGAAGGACCTGCTCGAAGCCGACCGCCTGGCTCGCGAGCTCGACCGGCCGCTCGTGGTCGGGATCATCGCGGAGAACCTCGGGTGGGTGGAGAGCCGTCGAGGGGACGTGCCGGCCGCTCTGGCGCACCTGGACCGGGCCGAGGAGATCATCGCGCGGCACGGCGGTCAGCTCGCGCCCGTGCTGCAGGACAGGGCTGAACTGTTGCTGTCCGTCGGATTGTTCAGCGAGGCCCGCGACCACGCCTCGCAGGCGCTTTCCGCTTTCCGTGCGGACGGTCGTCAGCTCAAGGTGCCGGAGATGGGGCTGCTGCTCGCCGACGCCGCGCTGCTGGCGTCGGACTGGGAGGCCGCGGCTCAGCACGCCCGTGCCGCACTGGCGCAGTTCACTCGCCAGGGCCGTTCTCACCACGCCGCGCTGGCCCGATCGACCGTGCTGCGGGCCGCGTTGAGCGCGGGAAAGCCGAGCCGGGTCACCGACCTCGACGCCATGATCACGGCGTTGGACGGCAATCCGGCTGCCGTGGTGGAGGCGCACATCGACGTTGCTCGTCTGTGTGAACGACGAAGACAGCCGGGGCGTGCGGCCGAGCACCTGATGGTCGCCCGCGCCGCACGGGTTCGCGGCCCTGCGGCGTTGCGGGCTCGCGGCTGGTACGCGGAAGCCTTGCTGCGCACCACTCCTCGTTCCGCGATGGCTGCGGCACGACGAGGACTTCGCGTGCTCGACGAGAACCACGCCGCCCTGGGCGCGAGCGATCTGCGGGCCCACTCGGCCATGCACCGCGCCGACCTGGCCGCGCTGGGGTTGCGAGTGGCGTTGACCTCCGGCACACCCGCGGACATCTTCGAGTGGGCAGAGCGCGGCCGTGCTTCCCGCTTCCTGCAACGCTCCGTTCGTCCGCCTGACGACCCTGAGCTCGCGTCTCTGCTGCCCCTGTTGCGCGCCACGGCCCTGGAACTGGAAGGCAATCCCACTCCACGGCTGCGGCACCGCCAGGTCGAGCTGGAACGGCAGATCAAGAACCGCAGCCGCCTGCTCCGCGCCGATGCCGGTGGGCCCGCCGACCCGGTTCGACCGTCCTCATTGGACCTCGGTGACCGCGTGCTGATCCAGTTCATCGAGATCTCCGGCACTCTGCTGGCGTTGCGTCTCGCGAACGGACGGCTGGACCTGCGGACCGTGGGTTCCGTGGCTGAGGTCTGTGCTCTGCTCGAACGCGTGCCGTTCGCGTTGCGGCACCTGGCACATCGGCCGCGTCCCGAGATCGCCAAGCTGCTCCGGACGACCACCGCGAAACTCGACGCGTTGTTGTTGCCCACCTGCGATCGGCCGCTGGTCGTCGTCCCGACCGGGGTGCTGCACGACGTCCCGTGGTCGTGTCTGCCTTCGTGCCAAGGGAAACCGGTCGTGGTCTCACCGTCCGCGACCCTGTGGCACACCGCGGCGACCAGGCCCGCGCGTGCTCGAACGTTCGCCGTGGCAAGCGGTCCGGGCCTGCCGGGTGCGGGAGAGGAAGCCACCGCCGTCGCCGAGATCCACCAGGTCGCCGCTGCAGGGCACGCCACGGTCGACGACGTCCTGAAAGCCTTGAACACGGCCGGCACCGTGCACCTCGCGGCGCATGGCCGGCTCAACCCGGACAACCCGCTGTTCTCGGCCCTGTCCCTGCACGACGGCCCGCTCGTGGTCTACGACGTGCAGCGCCTCGACCAGGTCCCGGAAACCGTGATCATGGCCGCCTGCGACGTCGGCCGGTCCGTGGTGGTGTCCGGCAACGAACTGCTCGGGCTCGCGGCGACGTTCCTGGAACGCGGTACCTCGCAGCTGATCGCCTCGGTCGTGCCGGTGCCGGACGCGGAGACCAAGGACCTGATGATCGCGGTGCACCGGCGGTTGCGGGACGGACGCACACCCGCGGAGGCGCTCGCCGCGGCACAGGAAGAGCTGGATCGTCCGAACGGCTTCGTGTGCGTGGGCGCCTAGAAGACAGCCCACGCACACGAAACCTGTCATCAGCGGGCGAACTGGAACCAGTTCACGTTCGCCAGGTCACCACCCGTGCCACCGGTCGCCACCAGGTAGAGCCGGTGCACCCCGGTCGCCCCGGAAGCAGCCGCGGTACGACTGGTCCACGTCTGCCAGCCACCCGTGCTCGCCGCGGACACCGTGGCCACGAGCGGGCCGGTCGGGCTGTCCAGCCGGTACTGCAGCGTGCCGTTGGCGGTCGAACCGGACGCGATCCGCGTGGTCACCGACGTCGGCGGCGTGGCACCGAAGTCGACGTCCGCGTAGGCGACGTAGTCGCCCGGCGTCAGGTAGCCGACGTTCTGGCCGCAGCCCGAGTCGGTGCACCGCTCGACCTGGGTGCCGCGCTGCTCGTCGTAGTATGAGGCACCGATCAGCGCGTAGGCGTTCTGCGTGGCCGGGAACTGCGCGCCGAACCCGTAGGGGAACAGGGGTGCTTTGCCGTCACCGACGTTGATCGGCTGCTGCGAGGCGCTCTGCATCCACGTGAACGGCAGCGTGCCGGTCGGCTTGTAGTCGCCGAACAGGACGTCCGCCACGCCGTTGCCCTCGGTGCCCGGCAGCCAGGCCGCGACCAGGGCGGTCCACTGCGGCAGCTGCGCCGCGATGTCCAGCGGGCGGCCCGACACGAGCACCACGACGACCGGAACACCGGTGGCGCGCAACGTGTTCAGCGTTGCCAGGTCCTCGGAGTCCAGGCCCATCGCGCCCGGCTTGTCGCCCGCGCCCTCGGTGTACGGCGTCTCACCGACCACGGCGATCGCGGCCTGGTACGTGCCGTCGATGCCGGTGCCGTTGCGGTTGTAGGTCACAGTGGTGCCAGACGACACCGCCGAGCGAATGCCTTGCAGCACAGTGGTTCCCGGCGTCACCGGACCGCTGCCGCCCTGCCAGGAGATCGTCCAGCCACCGCTCTGGTAGCCGATGTTGTCCGCGCTCTTGCCCGCGACGAAGATCTTCGACGAGGTCTTCGAGAGCGGCAGCACGCCGTTCTGGTTCTTCAGCAGCACCTGCGACTTGCGCACGGCCTCGCGGGCCAGCGCGCGGTGTGCCGCGTTGCCGACGGTCGGCGTGTACGAGCGGTCGGTCAGCGGCTTCTCGAACAGGCCCAGCTCGAACTTCTTGGTGAGAATCCGGCGGTTGGCGTCGTCGATGCGCGACATCGGCACGCGACCCGCCTGCACCTCGGCCTTGAGCAGCGTGATGAACGAGCGCCACTCGGTCGGCACCATGATCATGTCGAGGCCGGCGTTGATCGACGTGCGGACCTCGGCCGCGGTGAAGCCGGGCTGGCCGTCGATCTGGTCGATGGCGTTCCAGTCCGACACGACGAGGCCGCTGAAGCCGAGCTCGCCCTTCAGCAGGTCGGTGATCAGGTACTTGTGGCCGTGCGTCTTCACGCCGTTCCAGCTGCTGTACGTGATCATCACCGAACCGACGCCGCGCGCGATCGCCTCGCGGAACGGCGGCAGGTGAACAGAACGCAGCTCGGCCTCGCTGATCTGCGTGTTGCCCTGGTCGTCGCCGTCGGTCGTGCCGCCGTCACCGATGTAGTGCTTGGCAGTGGCGAGAACCGAGCCCGAGTCGGACAACCGAGTGCCCTGCAGACCGGTGATCATCGTGGTCATCGACGTGGCGTTCTCGGGCGTCTCGCCGAACGACTCGTAGGTGCGGCCCCAGCGGTCGTTGCGCGCGACGCACAGGCACGGCGCGAAGTCCCAGTCGATGCCGGTGCCCGACACCTCCTCGGCGGTCGCGCGGCCGATCCGCTGCACCAGGCCGGGGTCGCGGGTCGCGCCGAGGCCGATGTTGTGCGGGAAGATCGTGGCGCCCACGACGTTGTTGTGGCCGTGCACCGCGTCCACGCCGTAGATCAGCGGGATCTTCAACGGCGTGGCCCTGGCCGCGTTCTGGAAGCTGTCGTACATGTTCGCCCACGACGTGGCGTTGTTGGGCGACGGCGCGGAACCGCCACCGGACAGCAGCGAGCCGATCCGGAAGTTCGTCAGGTCGGCGTTCGACACGGCGTTGCGTTCCGCCTGCGTCATCTGCCCGACCTTCTCGTCGAGTGACATCCGGCCGAGCAGGTCGGCGACGCGCGCCGGGATCGGCTGGGTCGGGTCCAGGTAGATCGGGTCAGCCGCGGCGGCCGTACCGGTGGGGACCGCGGCGGCCGTCAGCAGCAGCACGGCCGCGAGGATCTTTCTCATGGGGGCAGACCTCAGGGGGACGAGGTCCTGTTTACCTTGCGGCACAACAGGGTGGCCGGAGCGTAACCTGGCGTTGACAAGGTGGTATAGACCATCAGGGAACCGGAACTGCGACCGGTTCCCCGCGGTCGGCGTTCAGCGGCACCAGGATTCGACGGTTCGGTTGAACGACGGGAACTCCTCGCGTGCGGCGGCCAGCACCTCGGCGGGCGTGCGGGGCTCTATACCGCTGTACTTCCGTGCCACGGCAAGCAGTTCGTCGTGCGGCACCCCGCTGTCGGACCCGAACTCGACGGCCTCCTGCGGCCCCACTCCGCCCGCGAGCAGCCACAGGAACTCGCCCAGGCTGCGCGCCACGATCCCGATCTCGCCCTCGGAACCGAAGAACGCCACCGGCTGCTCGACGAGCGGCTGCCCGGGCCGCACGAGCCAAAGGGTCGCGATCCCGCCCGTGCCGTCCTGCCCGAACATCCGGAACGCGTCGCCGTCGAGCTCCTTGTTGCCGGTCCACGACCTGATCCAGTCGGTGGTCTCCTCGGCGGAGTCGAACTCGTCGTACGGCTCGTAGTCGATGTTGCTCGGCGCCGGTTCCTCGGTCTTCTCGTTGTAGTCCCAGGGGAACTCGATGCCGCTCAACGCGACCAGCGCGGCGGGGAAGGTTCTGTCAGTGATCTCCACGCGCGCACGCTACAGACCGCCGGGCCTCCAGCGCGTCGAGGATCAGGCCGAGCCCGAAAGCGAAGTCGTCCGCGGGGGAGTAGCCGGACCGCGCGGTGTGCGCGGCGACCTCCTTCAGGTGCGGCAACTCGTCCGCCTGCTCCACGATCTCGCCGGCGACCTGCTCCACGTCGTCGGACGGCAGGCTCGCCTCCTGGATCACGAACCCGTAGACGTAGCTGTCGAGCAGCGAGACCGCGTGCACCGCCAACGCGACGGAGAACCCGGCCTGCCTCAGCACGCCGAGGACCGCGTTGTGGTGCGTCAGCGTCGGCGATCCGGGGTTGCGCCGGGAGTCGAGGAGCCCGAGAGCCCAGCTGTGTTGCGACAGCACGTCCCTCGCCGACGAAGACCGCGCCCGGAGCGCGTCACGCCAGTCCGGGGCGTCCGGTGGCAGGTCGATCAACGTGAACACCGCGTCGACCACGCCGTCGAGGAGCGCTTCCTTGTTCGGCACGTGGTGGTAGAGCGACATCGCCTCGACGTCCAGCTCCTGCGCCACCTTGCGCATGGAGATCGCCGAGACGCCGCCCTGGTCCGCGACCCGGATCGCGGCCGCGAGCACGCGGTCCCTGGTGAGTGCCTGCCGAGCCATGTTGACGAACCTTACACTCGTAAGGCAGCCTTACGGGTGTAAGGGAGGAGATCGAGATGCCCATGCCCAGATGGTGGGGACACATCAACAAGCGGGTGTTCAACCCGATCGCGCTCAAAGGCTCGAAATACCCGGTGCTCACGCACGTCGGCCGGTCGTCCGGCACGACCTACCGGACCCCGATGGACGCTCATCCGGTCGACGGCGGCTACCTGTTCGTGCTGGTCTACGGGTCGGGTTCGGACTGGGTCCGCAACGTGCTGGCAGCCGGCAAAGCAACGCTGCACGTCAACGGCGAGGAGATCGAGCTGGCCGCGCCCCGCGTCGTCGACGAGGCCGAGGCGTTCTCGGCGCTCGCCGACGACGTGAAGCGGCCACCGAAGTGGATCAGGATCAGCGAGTTCCTGCGGATGGACCTGGCACCGGCGTAGGGCCTTACGCCGCGATCCTCGCCGTGGTCGTCACGGCCGGGCTGCGCATCGCGACACCGAGCAGCAGCAGGCACAGCCCGTAGACGCCGACGCCGACCGCGAGCGACGTGGTGGCCGCCAGCCCGACCAGCAGCGTCGTCCACACGCCGGTCGCCAGCGGCACGTACCGGCGCCACCCCTGCCACACGCCGGCCTTGAGCGTGGTCACGCCGGTCATCAGGAACCCGACTCCGGTGAGGAGCGTGCCGAGCCCGAACAGCGCTCCCACCACCGCAGGTCCGCCTGCGTCCAACGTTTCCGAGCGGAACGGGATCGACGCCAGCTCGGCGACGAGGAGCGCTGCCGTGCCCGCCACGGCCAGCGCCCCACCACTGCGAGCGGCTCGGCTGGTGCCGGGGACGTCGCTGCGGGCGAACCCGAGCACGCCGACGAGCACCAGGGCGTGGAACACCGCGTACACCAGGCAGACGAGCACGAAGGTGTCGCCGGCCCACGGATAGCTCCACATCGTGTCCGGCACCGACGGCGTGACGACGAACTGGACCAGCGCGCCGGACAGAGCGGTCGCGGCGCCTCCGACGATGGCACTCAACGCGTACATGGTGACCTCCTGGAATCGGTTGCCAGGAAGCGTGCGGGCCGACGAGGGGTGCGGGCATCGGCGCGGACACCGAACCCGATGCAGTGCTAGCACTGTGGTCGACCCCTTCTCGAGCTGCGACGATGTTCCGGTGACGCTGCTGTTGCTCGCGCTGACCGTGATCGCGGAACTCGCCGCGGTCACCCTCGGATGGGGTCTCGAACCCCACTGGGACACGGTCATGTACGCGCTCTACGCGGTCGTGATGGCCGGCGCGGGCGCGTTGATCGCGCGGCGGAGCGTCATCGGCCGGCTGTTCCTGTGGTTCGCGTTGCTCAACGCCGTGACGGCCGACCTGTTCCAGGCGTGGGCACTGCGCGACCTGCCGGGCGGGCCGTACCTGGAGTGGGTCAGCTGGATCAGCTGGCTGCCCAGCGGCTTCGGCTGGATCCTCGTCTTCGTGTTGTTCCCGGACGGCCGCGCGGGCCGGTGGCGTCCGGTGCTGTGGGCGGGCGCCGCGGGAACGGTGCTCGGCATGGCGGGCTGGGGCCTCAGCCCTGGTCTGAGCCGCGACTTCTCCGACGGCCGCAACCCGCTGGCCGTCGAGGGTCCGCTGCCGGACGTGCTGATGTGGATCGGGATACCGCTCTTCCTGGGCGCGTTGTGCGCCTCGGTGCTGTCGCTGGTGATGCGGTTCAGGCAGTCCGAGGGCTTGCTGCGCCTGCAGATGAAGTGGTTCGTGTTCGCGGCCGCGCTCGCCGGGATCGTGCTGCCGATGGTGTTCGTGCTCTGGTACGTGACACCCCTCGCCGGGATGCTGGCCGCGGTGGTGCTGACTGGGCTCGTGCTCGGTGCGGCGGTGGCGATTCTGCGGTACCGGCTGTTCGACGTCGACGTCGTGATCAGCAGAACGATCAGCTATGGCCTGCTGACCGTGTTTCTGGCCGGGGTTTACGCGGTCACGGTCGTCGTGGTGGGTACTGCTGTGGGGAGAGGCTCGCAGTGGGCCACCGCGGCCGCCACTCTCGTGGCGGCGCTGGCGTTCCGGCCGTTGCGAGATCGCACACAAGATCTTGTCGACCGGCGGTTCAACCGCGCCCGCTACGACGCTCGCCGACGTATGACGGACTTCCTCGAAGCGTTGCGCGCGGGGAGAGCCGAGCCGGAGGACGTGGTGCCCACGTTGCGCTCAGTGCTGGGTGATCCGGAGCTCGACCTGTTCGTCTACCTGCCCGAGAGCCGTGAGCACGTCGACCTCGACGGCGTGGCGCGCGAGGTCACAAGCTCGAAAGTGGTGGTGGAGCGGGATGGCAGGCCCGTCGGCGTGGTCGTCCACTCGACACCGCACGCCGCTCTCGTCCGCGAGGTCGTGGAAACCGGCGGGCTGGCCGTCGAGATCGCCCGGTTGCGCGTGGAACTGCGTCGGCAGCTGGCCGAGGTGCGGGCGTCGAGGGCCCGGATCGTGGCGGCCGGTGACGCCGAACGCCGTCGCGTGCAACGGGATCTGCACGACGGTGCCCAGCAACGGCTCGTCGCGATCGGGCTGGCGTTGCGGCACGCCCAGCACCAGCTCACCACCAGCACTCCCGAGCAGGCCGGGCACACGATCGACGACGCCGTCGCGGAAGTCGCCGTCGCCATCCAGGAACTGCGCGACCTCGCCCACGGCCTGCAGCTCGACGGCGGACTCCGGCCCGCGTTCGACTCACTGGCCCGCCGCACGCCGCTGCACGTCGAGGTGCACGCGCCCGAGCAGCGGTTCGCCGAGAACGTCGAAGCCGCCGCCTACTTCGTGGGCTGCGAGGCTCTGACCAACGCGGTCAAGCACTCGCGCGCCACCACAGTCGCGCTGACGGTGACGCATCGGGGGAGAAACCTCGTGGTGACCGTGACCGACGACGGAATCGGGGGAGCGGCGCCGTCGGCGGGCAGTGGGCTGACGGGTCTGGCCGACCGGGTCGCCGCACTGGGCGGAACTCTGCGCGTCGACAGCGAACCAGGTGCCGGAACCACAGTCACCGCGGAGGTGCCGTGCGAGTCGTGATCGCCGAGGACCAGCGGTGTGGCTGGGCGGCGGGTGTGCCTGATGGTGGTGTGGCGGTTGTCCGGGAGGTGCCGTGCGAGTCGTGATCGCCGAAGACCAGGCGTTGCTGCGCGACGGCCTCGCCCGTCTGTTCGCGGACAGCGGCCACGAGGTCGTCGCCACCTTCGCCGATGCGACGGGGCTAGCGTCGGCGGTCTCTGCGCTCGCCCCGGACCTCGTGGTCGTGGACATCAGGATGCCACCGACGTTCACCGACGAAGGAGCCCGCGCGGCCCGATCCCTGAAGCAGTCCCACCCCGGTCTCGGCGTGCTCGTGCTGTCGCAGCACGTCGAGGGAACACACGTGGCCGAGCTGATCACCGAGCCCGGCTTCGGTTACCTGCTCAAGGATCGCGTGCTGGACGTGGCGGACTTCCTCGCCGCCGCGGACCGCGTCGCGCGTGGCGGGTCGGCGCTGGATCCGCACGTGGTCGCCGGACTGCTCGGCCGCGGCTCGCTCGCGATGCTGTCCGAACGCGAACGGACCGTGCTCGAACTGATGGCGCAGGGCCTCACGAACACCGGTGTCGCGAAACGGTTGCAGCTCAGCGAACGCACGGTCGAGGCGCACGTCCGGCACCTGCTGGTCAAGCTCGACCTGCCGTCCGATGAGGACGGTCATCGCCGCGTGCTCGCCGTGCTCGCCCACCTCAACGCGAAGCGCTGATCAGTCCGCCGTGGTCGCGAGCTTGCCCAGCGCGAGCCGGTTCGTGAGCCCGGTCTTGGTCAACAGGCTCGACACGTGCTTCTCCACCGTGCGCGGGGAAACGTGCAGCTGCGCGGCGATCTCGTTGTTCGCCAGCCGCGCGCCGAGCAGCCGCAGCACCTCGTACTCGCGCACGGTCACGCCGGACAGCCGCAGCTCATCCGGTACCTCGCCCGCACCGGTGCGGCGCTGCGTGACCCGCACACCCATCTGCCGCAGCTGAGCGCGGCACGCACCCGCCACCGCGGCGACTCCGTTGTCGTGGAAGTAGGCCTCGGCCGTGCGCAGCCAGGTTTCCGGGTCGCCCCAGCCATCTCGTGCGGCAGCCTCGCCGACCAGTCGCAGCCCCAGATGGCGTGCCATCGGGTAGAGCAGACCGACGTCAGCGCTTTCGGTGACTTCGTCGGCGTTCCTGGACAGAACCGCGGACGCCAGCAGCGCGAAGTGGTGGTCCCAGCGCAGTCCGGCTGCCGGGCTCGCGACGATCTCGTCGTACTCGGCCTGGGTGAGCGAGCCGTCCACCGCGCGCAGCAACAGATCCAGGCCGAGCCTGCCGGTCAGGTGATACGTCGTCGGGGTGGCGCGTTCGGCGGCCAGGGCGAGGTCCAGGTCCGCGCGCGCCCGCGGTCTGTCCTCCTCCAGCAACGAGCAGAACGTCGCCGCGAGCCCGTGCAGACGAGCCGTGTGCTGCTCGCCGCCCGGTTCACCCAACACGGACCAGGCTTCCGTCAACGTTGTCCGGTCGCCGCGATGCCCGGCCAGCACTGCGCGCAGCACGGCCATGAACTGGCCGATCTCCTGCAGTCCCAGTCGTTTCGCGGCCGATGACACCTCTTCGACCAGTGCGGAGGCCGCCGCGAAGTCGCCGCGCAGCACCAGTTGCAGGCCGATGTTGACCTCGGACTGGTAGCGCGCGATCACCGCGCCGATCCGCGAGGCGAGATCGCGGGCCTGCTCCAGCCTGGCGATCTCGCCGTCGCGCAGCGCGTCGTTCAAACCGAGACGCACCAACGCGTGGATCTCCCAGATGGGCAGGTCGTGCGCGATGGCGAAAGCCCTGCTGCGTTCCAGGTACGCGGTCGCCTGCGCCGGATCACGCCTGCGCGTCAACGCTCCGAGCAGCTGCCACGCCTGGCACGCGACGACGGGCAGCGGCACCCGTTCGGCCACGTTCGCCGCTCTCAACGCGACCGACTCCGCACGCTCCAGGCTGCCCGGCTCGGCGCGGTCCAGTTCCAGGTGCGCGGCCACGACGTCGATCGGTGCCGAAACCTCGGCGCAGGCGTCGTCTCCGAGCAAAGCGCGCGCGATCTCCACCTGTGCCAGGCCGTCTGACGTACGGCCGGCCAAGTTCGCCGCCCACGCCAGCTGGGTGTGCAGGCGGGCGCGGTGCGGGCGGTCGAGCCCCGAGCTGTCGAAGCTCATGGCGAGCGCCCGGTCCACCTGCCCCGCCTCAGTCAGTGCCAGCAGCTGGGCTTCGAGCGCCTCGAACCGTTGCACTGGGTCGTGGACGAGCTCCAACGACCGGTCCAGCAACGTCACGGCCGACTGCGCGGCACCCTGCGCCAGCGCCCGCCGACCGGCTTCCGCGTACTGGGAACCGGCTTCCGCGGTCTGCCCGGCCGCTTCGCGCAGTGTCGCGCACAGGTGACACCAGTCGCCGGGCACGCCGGGATAGCGCTTCTCCACCGCGTCCGCCGCCCGTCGCGCGAGATCCGCTTGAACCTCTTCTGGGATCAGCGTGAGCACCGCGTCCGCCACCAGCGCGTGCGTGAACAGGTACCAGTCGGGCGTGTGGTCGTCCGGCCCGATCAGGTGCGCCACCGGCTCGCTCTGCAGGTACCGCAGCAGGGTCCGGTAGTCGAGCCCGGTCACCTCGCGCACGACCGTCAGCGGGAACCTGAGGCCGATCACCGCAGCCACCGAGACGAACTCGCGGGCCTGGTCGTTCAGCCTGCCGAACCGCCCGGCGACGCTGTGCACCAAGGCCGACGGCGGCACCCCGGCGTCCGCCATTCGCCACACGTCGTCGGTGCGGACGAGCCGGCCGTCCGAGACGATCTCGTCGAGCAGCTCCTCGACGAACAGGGGGAGTCCACCACTGCCCGCCCACAGGAGATCCAGCGCCGGTGCCGGGAGAGCGCCTTCCAGACACGCGCCGGCGAGCGCGGAAACCTGTTGCTGCTTCAAGCGTCTGAGTTCGATGAGGCTGGCGGAGTCGCGTTTGCTGGTGGCGCGGGCGAACTCCAGCGCCGCGCTGTCCTCGTCGCGCATCGTCGCGATGAGCAGGGTCGGCTGGTGCGCGATGTTGTCGATGACGTACTCGAGCACCGCCAGCGTGTCCGGGTCCGCGTACTGCAGGTCGTCGATCACGACGGCGCATCCGCCTTTGCGCCCAACGAGTTCCGTCAACCGGAGCACACCCTCGGCGAGCACGATCAGCGAGCTGCTCGACGCGTCGTCCGTCGTGGTGCCCCAGTCCGGGTTGAGGCGTGCGAGCGCCGGCCGGTACGGGCCCAGCTCGTCGATGTCCACCGTGGTGCCCAGGCGTTGCAACGACAGCAACGCCTCGCTCAGGCACCGGAACGGGATCGTGCGGCTCATCGCGCTGCCACGGCCGCGCATGACGCTCATCCCGCTCTGGTAGGCGAGATCCGTCGCGGCGGAGGCGAGCCGGGACTTGCCGATCCCGGCCTCGCCGGTCAGGAACACCACCTGACCCCGCCCCGTAGCGACTTTCGCCAACGTCGTTCTGATCAGTTCCAGCTCATGCTCACGACCGACGACGACTGGTGCACGCAATGCCACCCGCACATGAGATCACGACACGCCACCTAAAGGTGATAAACGATCCGATAACGGGCGCGTCAGTTTTCCGGCCGACAGCACGTGGAACCGCTCCCACCGCCGTTCACGGACACGACGCTGTCGAGCACGACGTCGGCGTTCGCGGCAGTGCTAACCGCTGGAGCTGCGGCGATGGCGCTCGCGGAGAGGACGACACCGGTCAGCGCGGCGATCCGCAGCCCGATCTTCTTGGTGGTGGCGCGAACCGAGGCGGACTGGTCGTTGGTCTCCGGCAATCTCATTGCTTCTCCTGTTGATCGGTAACGGTTTCATCGGTGTTCCGGCAATTGCCGGAAGATCAAGGGGCCGGTTCGTGCCGCAGCACGGACGGCGTTTGTTCGGGAAATCCGAGGCGCAGCAGGCCGATCCCGATTCCGGCGAGTCCGGTCAGCAGACCCGGTGTCGGTACGCGGTCCGGCGTGACGCAGCGCGGCCCGTCGCGGCGCAGTGCCGCCAGCACTTCGCCCGTCCGGCGGTGCCTCGTGGCGGCGGACCAGCCGTGCACCGACACGTCCGCATGGCCGAGTTCCCCGTGGCACAAGGACAAGTCGTCGTCCGTCCATTCGGAAGCGTCGTGCTGGCACCACTGGACCGGGCTCGCCGGTTCGTCCTGGTAGCGGTCGGCCAGGTCTCGTGCGTCGGAGCAGCCGATCTCCTGGTCGAGCGCGCGCATGGCCGCCACGAGGCCGTGTTCCGGTTCGAACTCCGCTGCCGCTTCGGTGAGCGGCACGGTGGCACGGGCCCAGCGGGCGACCTCGTCGTCGTTGAGGAGCTTGGCGATGCGGGCGAGCGCATACCCGATGCCGGCGAACCCCGTGAGCCCGCCCGAGCCGACCGCGGCGATGAGGTCGTCGTTGCCTTTGAGTCCGTTGAGCAGATCTGGAACGGCATTCAACGCCTTGCGGGCGACGTCGGTGTAGCGGCAGACGTCGCTGATCCGGCCCAGTTGAGCGAGGAACAGCGCGACGCCGGTGTAGCCGTGGGCGAGTCCGGCGCCCATCGGCAGCACGAGCCAGCGGGTGTCGCCGACGGGTTCGAGGCCGATCCAGTTGATCCGGTCCGTGCCGAAGCTGGTCGTGACGATGCGGTCGGCCACGGAACACGCGGCGGACAGCACCTCGTCCGTGCCGACGAGGTGCTGGTGCACCCGTCCGTGACCCGCGCCCGTCACAGCGACGCGGCGGCTGGCCAGTGACGCGGCGATCACCCATTCCTGGTCTTCGCGGTCGAACTCGTCGAACCGGTCGAGGCAGGCGAGTGCGTCCTCCAGCCCCGAGTTCGTCACCGCGTTGCCGAGTTTTCCCTGCGCTGACTGGAGATCGTGGCCGTCCGCCCGTGCGGTGAAGAGCGGGATGTCGCCGGTGTCCAGCTCGCCGGCTTCGAGCTCGGCCAGACCGGGCAGGAAGTCGGTGGCACAGGCGGTTTTGAGCGCGTTGAGCCTGGTTTCGGCGTTCTGCAGGAACTCCGGCGCTCGGACGGCCGTGATGAGGTCGGCGTACTGGCGGGTGGGTCGCGGGACCACACGCACCTCAATGGACGCGTATCTCGTGAGGACTGCGGTGAACTCCTTGCGGTGGAGGGAGATCGCGTCGTAGGTGGTGCGGAACCCGGCGAGGAACGCGTCGGCGTGGTCGGCTGGTTCGACCGGTCGGCCCTGCCACGTCGGCCGGTTGGCGGCGCCTTCGGTGATCTCGTCGCTCGCGGTTTCCTGTCCCGCGTCGCCGCCGGCCGCGGAGATGTCGGTGAGGCCGTGCCGTCCCGCGATCGCCGGAAGGATGCCGGTGCGGGCGACCGAACGGCCCAGCGCGACGGTCGCCGGATCCGGCCGTTCGCCGGGAAGCTGGGACTGGAACAGGGTTTCCACGTCGATCAGCAGCGGCTGGTCGGCGCGGGTGATCATGTTCTGGTGGTGCATGTCGGTCGCGCGGACCAGGTGCAGCACGGCGAGCAGCCCGCCGAGCCGGTGGTAGTACGTGGTGGCATCGGGGCTGGGCAGCGGTGCCGGTTCGACGTGCTCGGTCCAGCCGTGGCCGCCGGAGTCTTCGCACTTGACGGTGGCGAGGCCGAGGTCGACGAGGTCGTTGACCAGCTCGATCACCCGCGACAGCGCCAGGTGCGCCTGGACGCCACGTGGCTTGTAGACCACGCGTTGCCCGTCGGCCAGTTCCAGGATCGCGGTGGCCCGTCCGCCCTGATGGCGGTCACCTGCCGGTCGGATGGCCTGAACCCTCGCCTTGGTCTTGAGCAACGTGACGGTGAGGCGGTCCTGGTCGGCCGCGTATCGCGTGGCGATCTCCGTGATGGTGTCGACCGCGGTGTCGCGTTCCCTGTCCAGTTCCCGGATCAGCACGGGGTAGTCGGTGATCGGCTGGTGTGTGGCGAGCACGGGCGTCGCGAGCCGGACGAGCCGCGTCGTGAGGTGTCGCGCGGTCTCGGCCACTAATGCTTTCGGATCAACGGCTTCCCGGGGCAGCGCGGCCAGGTTGCGGTGCAGACGGGCGCTCGCCGCATCCACCCACGGGGCCACGACGTGCGCGAACACGTCCGTGGGAGCGGGTGTGACGCGGCAGGCGATCTCCATGACACGAAGCGTGCCAGTGGATCACCGCCGGGTCATGGGTGGAGAACACCACCATTGGCGTCGGCGTACGTAGTGGTCCCTACGCATCGGGTCGTGTGCCGCTCGCGCCTCGGTTGAGTCTTTGCCGTTCTTGTTGCGGGTTGTACCGGGTTTGATCTGCGGCTTCCGAATGGTGGTGGCCGCCACGGATGAGATTCGCGGCCCCAGACGGGAGATTTCTCTCGGGCCGCAACGAGGTCCGAAACACCAACAACACGGAGGTGCATTCACATGGAGAAGATCGTGGACGCGAACGACCTGCTGACCATGGGCTTCGAGGACGACGCGCTGCTGATGGAGGACAACTCCCTCTGCACGCTGTGCTCCTGGACCCAGAGCCAGAACTGACCGGATCCCCGGTGATGCGGTGGGCCGCCGTCGCGCGGCCCACCGCAAGTCCCTTCTCAGGCAGGTGATTCTCATGCGACGACGCGTGGCCGCCGACCCGATCCGGCGCGGGGTGGGAGACCTGGCGAGCTCCAGCGCCGACACCTACACCGTGCGCGGCGAGCCCTACTGGTGGCACTTCGACCCGGTGTCCTCTCTGCCTCTGCTCCGGCAGGGCTGGAAGATCCACGTGAGCGCCTCCGTCTCGGATGCTCCCGAGGTCCTGCGCCGCGTCGCCGCGATCGTCCTGCCCCTGGGCCTGCGCTGGAAGGTCGCGCGCTCGCTGGAAAAGCTGATGGACCTGAGCTCGCCGCCGTCGCCGCTGACGCAGTCCGGCAAGTTCATCACCATCTACCCGGACTCCTCCGTCCTGGAGCTCGCGTCCTCTTTGGACACGGCGACCCGCGAGTTCTCCGCGCCCGTCGTGCCGTCCGACCGGCGGTTCGGCCCTCACAGCAACGTCTACCTGCGCTACGGCGCCTTCTCGGCCTCGAGTGTCTTCGATCCGGTCGAGCAAAGCCTTCGGCACGTGCTGGTCTCACCGGCCGGCCGTCGCGTCGAGGACAAGCGCGCTCCCGGTGTCGCCGCGCCCGACTGGGTGGACGACCTGGTGCCGGTCGCGCCGCGGCCGTTCCTCGAACGACCCGGGACCGGCCTGTTCGGACGCGAGATCGTCGTCGACGGTGTGTTGCGCCAGTCGGTGAAGGGCGGGGTGTTCCGGGTTCGGTACCGGGGCGCGCCGGCTGTTTTGAAGGAAGCCCGGATCGGGACCACGCCAGATCGTCTCGGGCGCGACTCGCGGACCGCTCTGCGCAACGAGTGGGATCTGTTGCGTTCGTTGAGCGGAACCGGTCTGGCGCCTGAGCCGTTGGCGTTCTTCCACCAGGAGGACAACGCGTACCTGGTGCAGGAGTTCCTGCCCGGCCGGACGCTGCGTGCCGAGGTGGAGCGCCTGAACTACCGGTCAGTCGTGTCCCCGACTCGGCTGGTGGAGTTGCTGTTCCGTGTTCACCAGCTGGTCGGCTCGGTGGAGTCGTACGGGGTTCGGTTGCTCGACCTGACGCCGAACAACATCATGGTCGACGGGTCGCGGCTCGCCGTGATCGACCTGGAGCACGCAGGGCTGGTCGACTCGCCCGAGCCGCCTTTCGTCGCGCACACGCCCGGCTATGTGCCGCCGTCGGCGCCTTGGGCTGCTTCCACGGAGTACGCGCTGGCGGCTATCGACCACTACGTGCTGACGGGCATCGACCCGTTCCTGGGCAGGGACGTCCGGTACGCCGACCACCTGCCCGCGGTGTTGCGCGCTTTCGCGCCCATCGATCTCGAGCCGACCGTGCTCGATGACATCTGGCGGAATCTGGGCACTGCGACACCATCAATGCCATCTGGCGCCGACCGCGTCGTCGAGGAGGCCGTCGAAGCAGGCGAGGAACTGGTCAAGCTCACCGAGTGGGACCGCCACCCCTGGCCATGGCCCCAACGCTGGGCACCGGGCTCCATGCACCCCGCGAGCTTCATGGCGGGCACGACCGGCATCGCCCGCTACTACCTCGACCTCTGGGAAGCCACCGGCGACCGCGCCTGGCTGCACCACACCGACGAACTCCTGACCTGGACCGTCGAGAACAACCCGGTCGTTCCCGGCCAGACCCCGCCAGGTCTGTACTTCGGCCTCGGCGCGCTCCCGTGGCTGATGACCGACCTCGCGCAAGCCGGCCACGAACCCGAGCTGTGGCTCAAAGAGGCCCGCAGGCGAAGCGACGAGATGAACACCATCGAGGTCCACGGCCACGACATCACCCACGGCTGGGCGGGCATCGGTCTCACCAAGATCGCACTGCACCAAGCCACCAATGAAGGCGACGAAGAGATCAGGGCGATCATCGCCAAGATCCTCAGCGGAGTGCAGACGCAGGACGGCCTGCCCGCCTGGCCGAACAACTTCCACGGCTTCGCCCACGGCAGCGCGGGCATCGCGTACTTCCTGCTGCACGCGGGCAGAGCGGTCGACGACCCCGTGGCCATCGACCTGGCCATCGCCACCGGCAAAGCCCTGCTCAGCCAAGCGATCCCCGCCGGCGAAGGCCTGTCGTGGCAGCACAAGCCGGGCCAGGACACGGTGTGGTCCCACTGGTGCAACGGCGCGGCCGGCGTCGGCATCCTGCTCAACGCCCTCGCCACCCACACCGGAGACGAGGAACTGAAGCAAGGCGCGCGGCAAGCCGGCAGGGCGATCACGACCGCGAGGCCGTTCGGGAGTACGTGCCGGTGCCACGGACTGGCCGGTGATGGCGACTTCCTGCTCGACCTCGACGAGCCCGAGTTCCACGACGGCGCTGTCCACATCGGACGGAAGCTGGACGCGTTGCGGTTCCGGCAGGGGTTCGCCGTCAAGTGGGCGCCGGAAGGGCTCGGGGCGCCGCGGCCCGACTACATGCGCGGGTACACGGGCGTGCACGCGTTCCGGCTCAGGCTCGCGGGGTACGTCGCCCGTTCGCCGCTGACCTTGCGACTGGAGGAGAAGTGACCCTCACCGACCTCCTGGTCCACGAGATGGTCGTGGACTGGGGCCTGAACCGTCGGCTCGTGACGACCCGGCGAGGCGAGACCGTGTTCGAGTGCGTGGTGCGACCGGCGCAGGGAATCCACTACGTGACGGAGTGCCTGCCACAACGCCAGAACAGCGCGGAACATCTCGCCAGGGCGCTCAACTACCTGGGGCAACAGGGGATCACGGACGTCATCGTCGTCCACCCCGAGACGTGGGACGTCGCAGGAACCGACTGCGGCCGGATCGTGCCCATGTGGTTGCGGCTCGACCCCGAGATGATCGCCTCGTTCGAACGCGTGCTGCCCATCGGGTACCAGGTGGAGCCCTACAGCGACGACGTGCCGCAGGACCGGAGCGTGTTCGAGGAGATCGGCCGAGGCCAGTACGGGCCGCTGATCCCCGAAGCGAGCCTGCGGATCGTCGCGGACGGCCGAACCAGAGGCGCGATCGCGGTCACCGAGGACCGGGGTGTGCCGCTCATCGGGCACCTCGTGGTCGAAGAAGCGAAAAGAGGAGCAGGGCTCGGCAGGACGTTGCTGGTGCGCGGCCTGCTCGGGCTCGCGGACGCCGGGTACGTCGACTGCCGCCTCAACGTCATGGCCGGCAACTTCGCCGCCCGCAGGCTGTACCGGTCGATCGGCTTCGTGCAGGACCGCGCGACGCTCAAGGCGAGCCGGGTGACGTCATGAGCGTGACGGTGCTGTCGGTCGAGTCCGCGTGGATTCCCGGCGTGCTCGCGGACCTGCGCGCGCGGTACGGCCACGTCCGGTACTACCTGTCGGCCGGACGTCCCGTCTGGTTGCACGGACCTGAGACACCCCAAGATCTCACCACCGCGATCCTGCGCTGCCACGACGAACGCGAGGCACGGTTCCGGGCCGAGGTCCGGGCCGTGCGCGAGTGGTTGGCGGAGGGCGGAAAACGGGCTGTGGTCGTCGAACTGTTCGACGCCCCGACCCACGACGACGTGCGCTTCCTCCAAGAGTGCCGCATGCGACTGGTGCGCGGCGAAGCACAGTCGATCACGGTGCTGCGCCACATCCGCGCCACTCTCCCCACCGAGGGCGACGAGATCCTGGCGATGCTGAAACTCGCCGGCGGATCGGTGCTGGAAGCGGAACTCCGCCGCTGGCAAGCAGACCACGGCTGGGACGACGAGCTCGTCCGCACCGTTACGTCCACAAGGGACGGTCGACGCACGTACGCCACCCCGGTCCGACGCCCGCTGCCGTTCTCGCCCGAACTGGCGGCGGAGATCGAGGCGCCACCGCTGTCGACGGCCGCCCTGCTAACCGACCCGGTCCGAGCACTGAACGCCTTCACCGCCGGTGCCGCAGCGGAAGCCGCTGGTCAGGGACGCGTGCTGTCCAGGTACGCGGGCAACCTGTTCCGGCTCTCACCGAACAGGGAGACCGCCAGCGCTTACCTGGCCGCACTGGTCGCCGACCGCCGCAGGGTTTCCGGCACGCTCGCCGATCTCGTCCTCGCCCAAGCCGGGAAGTGGGACGTCGAGCCGAGCAACAGGGCCCTGCTCGCCTACAGCCTCGGCCAGCTCCTCGCCAAGGACCAGGACCCGGCAGTGCGCGCCTCGGCCGCTAGGTGCTTCGAACACGCCCGCGATCTCGACGTGCCGACAGCCCAGGTAGCCGCGTCGTTCAACGGTGCCGCTCTCGCGTTGTACCGGGATCGGGACCTCGACGGCGCGGTGACGAGCATGCGGACCGCACTGGAACTCCTGCAAGAAACCCCGGCCGACCAACAGGTTCAGCTCCTCACCAACCTCGCCAAGCTCCGCCGCGGCACCCCCGAGGCCACCGATCTGTACCGCAAGGCGTGGGCGGCCGCGGCAGACCTCACCACCGCCACCTACGTCGCATCCGACCTCGTCCGCGCGCTGCTCGACGCCGACGAGGACGCCGAGGCGGAAGCCGTCGCGACCCGCCTGCTGGACCTGTTCGACCAGGCCGCGGACACCGGCCAGGCGAGCGAGAAGGCCGTGTCCGCGGTGTGCTTCCGGTTGGCGGACAAGCGACTCGCGGCCGGCGTCACGGCGGAAGCCGCCCGCTGGTACCTCGCGGCGGTGAGCCGGATGCGCCGCGGCGCACCGGAGCTCGTCGACACCATCCTGGGCAACCTCGGCGAACAGCCACCCGCACTGGTCGAGCAACGCGACGCACACGCGGTGATCCAAGCCGACCTGCGCGCGTTGAAGGGCCTGCTGGCCGGTGCCGCATGATCGCGGAGTTCTCCCTCAAGGGTGACCGCCTGGCCGTCACGCGCCCAGGCGAGGTCGGCGTCGGCACCCTGACCGAGATCGACTGGCTGCCGGTCGGCGACTGGCACCTCGTCGGCTGGGCGACGCCGGACCTGGTCGCGTTGCGCCGCAGGGGCGAGCTCGGCCTCCTGGACACCGGCCGCCGGATGCTGGCCTCGACGCATCCGGTGGTCGGCCGCACCCTCCGCTTCAACGGAGAGGAAGCCCTCGTCGCCGTCGTGCGCAACGGCCGCCCGGTGCTGTGCGTGCACAGGCCGTCGACCGGCACCTATCAGGTTCTCGACGCCACCGAAGGCGTGACGTCGGCAGCCGCCTGGAACGACAACACGATCGTCCTCACCAAGGACCGCAAGGTCGTGCTGGTGCGGTACGACGACACCGCGAGCGAGCAGGTCACCGCGATCGAGGCCGTGTCGGCGACCGGTGACGGGACGCTGGTTGCATTGACGGCCGAAGGCGAAGTACCTGGCGTTCTGGATCTGAACAGCAACGACGTGCGCTGGTTCGCGCCAGGCAGCTCCGGCGTCGCGGTTTCCCCGTCCGGCCTGCTCCTCACGATGTCCTGGACCGACCACCGCTACCGCTACCAGGTGCTCAACCGCGACGGCGAAGTCGTCGGCACCCCCGTCCCCGACCACGGCATCGCCACCGAGCTGACGTTCACCGCCGACGAACGCCACCTCCTCGGCCGCCACCAGTCCCCGGCGGCCTCGCCCGTGCTGGCCCGCTGGGACATCCACAGTGGACAGATGCAGGAACTGCCCGGCCAGCGACGCAAGCAGGTCGCCGTCCGCTGGCAGCACTCACCGCATTCCCCGGAATGGCTCTACGAACCGGAAACCGGCGGCCACGGCGGTACCGTCCTGCACCTGCACGGCGGCCCGCGCAGCCAGCTCCGGCAGATCCACGAACCGATGATCGCCGCGCTGGTCGAGGCCGGCTGGACCGTCATCGGCATGAACTACCCCGGCAGCTCCGGCTACGGCGACGAGTTCCGGGACGTCGTGGTCGGCGACTGGGGCGGTGCCGACGTGGCCGCGGTGACCGAACGCCTGCACGAACTGCGGCGCGACCACCCGGTCTGTCTGTACGGACAGAGCTACGGCGCCTACCTGGCACTCCTCGCCGCCGCAGCGGAACTGGTCGACGCCGTCGCGGTGTGGGCCCCGGTCACGGACCTGCCGCAGTTGCTGGAGTCGGCCACGGGACTGCACCGGCAATGGCTGCGCACCGAACTCGCCGGGCTCGCCGGCGACCAGCGCGAACTCGAGGCCCGCAGCCCGATCAACCGGCCGTTCACCGCGCATCACCTGCTGATCGGGCACAGCAAGGGCGACGAGCGGGTGCCGGTCGAGCAGTCACGGCGGTTCGTGGAACGGCAAGGGGCCGACCGGTACCTGGAACAGCCTGGCAACGGACACGAGCCCGCCGACATGGACACGTGGAGTTCGGCCGTGGTGGAACACTTCAGAGAGGTGCTGGCGTGATCACACTCCTCTGGCGATCGTCCCGCTGGCGGTTCGCACTGTTCTGCGTCCTTGCGGCACTCCAAGGTCTCGCACCCGCCGCTGCGATCGCCGCGTCCGGCGTCCTGGTCTCCGGCTTGCCGGGCAACCCGAGCCAAGCTCTCCAAGGACTCGCCCTGTTCGGCGCAGCACTGCTCACCGGCACCGTGCTCTCTGCCGTCCTGGACCACGAATCCGCCGTTCTCGACGGCAGGTTCGCCAAGGCCATCCACGAAACCGTGGCCAGAGCGACTCTGCGCACGGACGTAGAACGCCTGGTAGAACCGAAAACTACCGGCGAACTGGGCGCACTGGCCGAGTTCGAGCGAGTCGACGGATTTGTGGGCACCGCGACAGCGTTGCGAGAGCTTCTTCGCCAACGCGCGACGGGCATCGGCGCGGCGGTGGTGCTCGCGACGTTCGCGTGGTGGGCGCCGTTGGTCATGTTCCTCGGCTGGCGCGGCCTCAGCGCGGGCGTCCGCAAGTGGCTCGACCACGGCATGAACCTCGGCGCCCAGCAAGGCGAACAGGCCATGCGTCGCGCCCGTTACCTGCGCGGACTGGCGGTCGACAGCCCGGCGGCCAAGGAGATCCGCGTGTTCGGGCTGGCTGGCTGGCTCGTCCCGCTCTACCGCGACGCCTACCGGGCAGCGCTGGAAGTCGTCTGGGCAGGCAGGAAGCTCGGAATGCGCACGGTCCTCGCCGCTACGGCCGGGGTGCTCACAGCTCACCTCATCGTCCTCACCACGATCGCCCAAACCACGACCACACCAGCGGAAATCGTCGTGTACGCCCAAGCCGTGCTGTCCACCAGCGCGCTCGGCTACGTCTTCGGCGCGGAGATCCCGCTGGCCCGCGCCCGCAAGGTCGCCGACCTGGCCCGGAACCTCGCAGACCGCCTGGCCACGACCCCGAAGATCCTCAACCGAGCCCAGGCCATCGAACTGAAGAACGTCCATTTCAGCTACCCCGGCAAGAAGGTTCTCGACGGCCTCACCCTGACCGTCCCCAAAGGACAGTCGCTCGCGATCGTCGGCGAGAACGGCGCCGGCAAGAGCACACTGGTCAACCTCCTCTGCGGCATCTACCAGCCCCAGCAGGGCGAGATCGCGATGCCGGGCGAGGTCAGCGCGATCGTCCAGCGCTTCACCAGGTTCGAGCTCTCGCTGCGGGACAACATCGGTTTCGGAGAAGGCGACACCGCGAAGGCGCTCGACAAAGCAGGCGGCTCAGGGCTGCTCGACGACCTCCCGCACGGCTGGGACACGGTGCTGTCGTCGGCCCATCCGAACGGCCGCGACCTCTCCGGCGGTCAGTGGCAGAAGGTCGCGCTGGCCAGGGCGCTGCTCGCGGTGGAGAAAGGCGCCGAGGTGCTGATCATGGACGAACCCAGCGCCAACCTCGACGTGCTCGCGGAGGAAGAACTGTTCGCCAAGTTCAGCGAACTGACGGCGGACATGACGACGATCCTCGTGTCGCACCGGCTCGCGTCCGTCCGCCACGCCGACCGAATCGTGGTCATCGCCGGCGGCAGGATCGCCGAGGACGGCACGCACGTCGAGCTGATGGCGGAAAACGGTCGCTACGCCGCGATGTACTCGTTGCAGGCAGAAAGGTTCGCGAGCCATGCGTGAGATCCGCGTCCTCGTCGCGACCGCTTGGAGAACAGACCGCCGCCTGACCGCGGCCATGATCGCCGAACCTCTCGGCAACACCCTCGTGCTCATGTCCGGTCTGTGGCTGGCCATGCTCACCAACGGCGTGATCCAGAACGACCCGCGCCAGGTGATCATCGGCATCGGTGCGTTGGTGCTGGGCGCCGGACTCGGCTGGCAGCTCGACCTCTCGGCCAGCCAGTGGCGCATGGTGCTGGGGGAGAAGGTCGCGCACGCCTTCGACACCGAGATCGCCAGGCTCAACGCCGAACTTCCCACCCTCGACCACTTCGAACGCGCCGAGCACCAGGACCAGCTGGAGCTGCTGCGGCAACGGCAGGGCCAGCTCGGCAACTCGATGAGCGCCCTCGCCGTCACGGTGAAGGCGATCTGCGCCGGCCTCACCGTGCTGATCCTGCTGGCGGTGGCGCACCCGGCGATGCTCGGGCTGGTGCTGCTCGCCCTGCCCGCGCTGCTGATCACCAAGACCCAGCAGCGCTGGCGCAAACAGGCGGAGGACGAGTCCGCGCTACCCGGCCGTACCGCCCGCCACCTCCGCGCGGTCGCCCAGGACCGGGACGCGGCAGTGGAAATCCGCCTGTTCGGGCTGGCCACCAACCTCGAACGCCGCATCGACACCCTGTGGCGGCAACAGCGCCAACCGATCGAGGACGCCGAACGCAAGGTCGCGCTCACGTCCCTCGCCCAGCAGCTCCTGTACGTGACGGGCGTGATCACCGCCGTCGGTTTCGTGCTGTACCAAGCAATCGAGGACAAGGCAGCACCAGGCGACGTCGTGCTCGCGCTCTACCTCAGCCAGCAGGTCCAGACCGCTGTCCTGTGGCCGATCCAGGCCGTCACGGGCTTCGGCCGCACCCTCCAGACGGTCAGCCGCTACCTGTGGCTCGTCGACCGCGCAGCCACAGCGACCCCGACCGGCCGACTCGAAGCACCAGAGGAGATCAAGGACGGCATCCGGCTGGAGAACCTCTCGTTCCGCTACCCAGGCACCGAGAGGTGGGTGCTGCGCAACGTGAACCTGACCATCCCGGCTGGAAGAACCTTGGCTGTCGTGGGGGAGAACGGCGCTGGCAAGACCACCCTCGTCAAGCTTCTGACCAGGATGTACGAGCCCACCGAAGGCCGGATCACGGTGGACGGCGTCGACCTCGCTGAGCTCGACCTCGACCAGTGGCGCAACCGACTCGCGGCAGCCTTCCAGGACTTCGCCCGCTTCGAGCTCACCGTCCAGCACGCGGTCGGCGTCGGCGATCTGCCCAACCTCGACGACACCGCCCATGTCCGCAACGCCATCACCAGGGCCAATGCCGACGTCCTCCCGCAGGACGCCCAGCTCGGCACGTCGTGGGGCGGCACAGACCTCTCCACCGGCCAATGGCAACGACTCGCGCTCGCCCGCGGCCTGGCCAGAACCCCGCTGGTGCGGTTCTTCGACGAACCGACCGCGAGCCTGGACGCGTTCACCGAGGACGGCTTGTTCCGCGCCATGGCCAACGCGTCGGACGCTGTGATCACGATCCTCGTCACGCACCGGTTCTCCACGGTCAGGTCAGCTGACCTCATCGTCGTGCTCGCCGACGGGGGAGTAGCGGAACACGGTTCACACGAGGCACTCCTCGCCCAGAACGGCCGGTACGCGCGGCTCTACCGGTCGCAGGCGGACGCGTTTGCCGATTAACTTGCCGGAATGGACATCCGGCAGCTGCGCTACTTCCTCGCCGTCGTGGACCACGGCAGCGTGAACAAGGCCGCCGCAGCCCTGTACGTGGCGCAACCGTCGTTGTCCCAGGCGATTCGCGCGCTCGAACGCGACCTCGGCCTCGACCTGTTCCGCCGCGTGGGCCGCAAACTCGTGCTCACCGACGCGGGGGAGGCGTTGATCGCCCCGGCGAGGCAGGTCGTGCGCGTCCTCGCCACCGCGCGGGCGAGCGTCGACGAGGTAGCGGGCCTGCAGAAAGGTCGGGTCGAGATCGCGGCCATGCCCTCGCAGTCCGTCGAGCCGCTCGCGCGCATGATCAAGGCGGTCACCGAGAAGCATCCGGGTCTGTCGATCTCGGTCCGTTCGGCGTTCACCGCGGAGGACGTCGTCGAGGAAGTCCGAAGTGGACGAACAGAGCTCGGCCTGCTGGGCGCCAGCGAGCCACTCGCCGACTCGCGTGTGATGGTGCGCCCGATGGGGAAACAACGGTTCGTGCTGGTCTCCCCAGCCGACGGACCGTTCGCGCCCAATACGACGGTGCACCACGAGGACCTGAACGGGCAGCGGATGATCGTCGGCCAGCACGGCACCGGCATGCGGCGCGTGGTCGACGAGATCCGCGCGGGCGGCGTCGACCTGACCGAGGTCGTCGAGACCGAGCACCGCGAGGCGATCCTGCCGCTCGTGCTGGGCGGTGTCGGCGTGGCGGTGCTCGCCGAGTCGTGGGCGCCGCTCGCCAGGCAGGCGGGTGCGCTCGTGCTGGACCTCGAACCGGCCAGGTATCTGCACCTGGCGCTGGTAGCAGGGTTGGGGGAGCAGACTCCGGCGGCCACCGCGTTCTTGGACGTCGCCGCCGGCCTCGCTCCGTAGGTTCCATATAGCCTCAGCCTCTAACCCTGCGTGAACACCTGTCTTGGACGCTGGCCCGGTCGCGGTGGTGTCATCGGAACCATGGTCACTCACCGCATCGCGCTCATCCCGGGAGACGGCATCGGCCAGGAGGTCACGCCCGCCGCCTGCCGCGTGCTCGACACCGTCGGCACGCGTCACGGCATCACCTTCGCCTACGACGAGTTCGACTGGTCCTGCGCCCGCTACACCGAGCAGGGCGCGATGATGCCGGCCGACGGCCTCGACCAGATCCGGAACCACGACGCGATCCTGCTCGGCGCGGTCGGCAATCCCTCCGTGCCGGACCACGTCTCGTTGTGGGGCCTGCTGATCCCGATCCGGCGGAGCTTCCGCCAGTACGTGAACCTGCGCCCGGTCAAGGTGTTCGAGGGCGTCGAGAGCCCGGTCCGCGGCGCCGGGACGATGGACCTCGTGGTGGTGCGGGAGAACGTCGAGGGCGAGTACAGCGAGGTCGGCGGCAGGTTCGGACGCGGCTTCCCGGAAGAGATGGCCGTGCAGGAATCGGTCTTCACCCGTGCCGGGGTGTCCCGCATCGCCGAGTACGCCTTCCGCCTCGCGGGACAGCGGCGCGGGCACGTCACCTCGGCCACGAAGTCCAACGGCATCGTGCACACCATGCCGTTCTGGGACGAGGTCGTCACCGAAACCGCACTGTCCTTTCCGGACGTCGAGTGGCGCGCCGAGCACATCGACGCCTTGTGCGCCAAGGTGGTCCTCGACCCGGCGCGGTTCGACGTCATCGTCGGCTCCAACCTCTTCGGCGACATCCTCAGCGACCTCACCGCCGCCGTCGCGGGCAGCATCGGCATCGCCCCGTCGGCGAACATCAACCCGGAACACGACTTCCCGTCGATGTTCGAACCCGTGCACGGCTCCGCACCGGACATCGCGGGCCAGGGCATCGCGAACCCGCTCGGCGCCATCTGGACCGCCGCGCTGATGCTCGACCATCTCGGCCACGCGGAGGCCGCCGCCGAGGTCGAACGTGCGATCGCGGACGTGCTGGCGAAGACCCCGATCCGCACGCCGGACCTCGGCGGCACGGCCACGACGGACACGTTCGCGCAGGCAGTGCTCGACCATGTCTGACCGACGCGGGCCGCTGCCTTTCACCTACCGCACGATCGACGCGGACGGCATCGACATCAACTGCGCGACGGCCGGCGACGGGCCACCGGTCCTGCTCCTGCACGGCTACCCGCAGACCCACGTGATCTGGCACCACGTCGCCCCGAAGCTCGCCGAGAACCACACCGTCGTCGTCACCGACCTGCGCGGCTACGGCGACAGCGCCAAACCCCGCCCCACGGCAGGTGATCACGAGTACTCGAAGCGGGCGATGGCCCGCGACCAGCTGCTCGTGATGAACGAACTCGGCTTCGACCGGTTCGCGGTGGCGGGCCACGACCGCGGCGGCAGGGTGGGTCACCGGCTGGCGCTCGACGCACCCGAAGCCGTGAGTGCGTTGGCAGTGCTGGACATCGTGCCGACCAAGCACACGTTCGACCACGCCGACAAGGACTTCGGGCTCGGCTACTACCACTGGTTCTTCCTCGCCGCGGGCAACGGCATCCCGGAACACCTGATCGGCGCCGACCCGCGGTTCTGGATCACGTCCCGCATGCGGGCCCGCCACCACGGCGGCACGGCGTTCGACCCGGCCGCCGTCGAGGAGTACGTCCGCTGCTTCGACGAGGCGTCGATCGCCGCGTCCTGCTCGGACTACCGCGCCGCGGCGAGCATCGACCTGGAGCACGACAGCGTGCCTGCACAGATCGAAGCGCCGGTCCTCGCGCTGTGGGGAGAACACAGCTTCGTCGGCCGCCACTACGACGTGCTCGACGTCTGGCGGGGCTACGCGAAGGACGTGCGCGGTCAGGCGTTCGACTGCGACCACTACCTGCCCGAGGAACGTCCGGACGAGGTAGCGGCCGCGCTGAGCGAGTTCTTCTAGACCACGATCTTCTGGTACTGCTCGCGGTCCATGTCGTGCACCTCGAGCGTGAGCTGCGTCGGCAGCCCCTCGACCGGCTTGAGGTGCTCCCGCACGAGCCCGATGCTCACCCGGCCCACCTCCTGCTTCAGCTCGACCGGCCGTCCGGACAGCAGCCCGACCCGCACGTGGATCATCGCGGCGGGCGAGCCGTCGCCGATCACGGACTCCTCGATCTGCTTGAACCGCGTCTTGAACGCGGCCACGTCCGAGCTGACCAGCGGCGAGAGCGTCTGGTGCAGCGCGAGGGCGAACGCGCGGCGGTCGAACGCCTCGCTCAGCTCGGCGGAGTACTCGACGGTGATCTGTGGCATGAGATCAGTATGCCGACAGCACGAGCACCTCCGTGTCGCGTCGCAGCCGGAACCCGAGGTTCTCGTAGAGCCGGACGGCGTTGGTGTTGGACGCGAGCACGTGCAGGAACGGCGACTCGCCGCGCTGCTGGATGCCGTGCGCGACGGCCAGCAGCAGCCGCGTGCCCAGCCCCTGGCCCTGCGCGTCCGGGTGGGTGCAGACCGCGCTGATCTCGGTCCAGCCGGGCAGGCGCAGCCGTTCCCCGGCCATCGCGACCAGCCGCCCGCCCTGGCGGACACCCAGGTAGGTGCCCATCTCGATGGTGCGAGGCAGGAACGGGCCCGGCTTGGTGAGGTCGGTCAGCTCCAGCATCTCCGGCACGTCCTCGGCGGTCAGCCGGACCGCCTCGGCGTCGGGTGCGGCGGCGATCCCGTCACCCACGTACTGCCGCACCTGCATGCGCGTCTCGACCAGCCAGCCGTCCGGCGGCTCGATCCCGGGACGGTTGAGCGCGGTCCTCGGACTCAGCGCGGCGAGGTCCTTCCAGTCCGCTTCGGACGGGTCGTCCGGCAGTGCCGTGAACGGCGAGACGTCCGGCTGGTAGCGCAGGGCGTTGCCCTGGCGTTCGGCGAGGTGCGCGTGCGGCCCGGTCAACGCCGCGTGGACCGCGTTGTCGAGGCTCACCACAGCGGTGCCAGCAGTCGGCGCGGCTGGTTGAGCCGAGCGGACACCGGATCGGGCGTGGTGTCGCCGGCGACGTACCCCGGCCCCGGCTCGATCCGGATGTCCGCCACGGGAACGACGCCGCCGCACTCGCCGCACCGGTTGTCGCGGTCGAGCAGGCCGCCGTCGGCGTCGTGGCGGAACGTCCGCTTGTCGCCGGCAGGGGAGTAGTGCGTGTCGCCCCACGCCATCATCGCGCGCAGGATCGGCCACAGCTCGAGGCCCTTGGCGGTGAGCTGGTAGTCGCCGTTGTCGTTGTGCTCCAACACTTCTTCGCGTACGAGGAGCTTGAGGCGGTTGGTCAGGACGGCGCGCGGGAGGCCGAGCTGGGTGGCGAAGTCGCCGAACTTGCGGACCCCGAAGAAGGCGTCGCGCACGATCAGCAACGTCCACCGCTCGCCCACGACCTCGAGTGCCCGGGCGAGCGAGCAGTTGCGGTCGGCGTAGGTGCTGGGCAGTGCCATGGATCTCATCGTAGTTCATTCACTGAACTGACGCGTGCTACGGTTCGGCTAGTTCAGTGAATGAACTGTCCACTCGGGAGGTCCGCATGTACCAGTTCGTCGTCTCGTTCACCGTCCGGCCGGAGCACCGCGACGACTTCGTCCGCGTCGCCCGCAAGACCGCCCAGGACTCGCTCGCGAACGAGCCCGGCTCGCTGCGGTTCGAGGTCATCGCGGACGAGGAGAACCCCGATCTCTACTACCTCAACGAGGTCTACCGCGACCTGGACGCCTTCAACGCCCACGCCACCGGTCCGCACTTCGGCGCGTTCTTCGCCGAGGCCACCGCGTACGCCGAGGGGCCGACGTGGCTGATGAAGGGCAACCTCGTGAGCGAGCAGGCATGAGCCGGACTCGCACGGTGACCTGGAGCGATCCGGCGGAGATCGCCGCGGCGGGACGGGAGAGCGAGGGCCTGGAGTTCCTTCGGGCCCTCGTGGCCGGCGAAGTGCCGCCACCGCCCGTGATGGCGCTGATCGGCGCGCGGATCGTGGCCGCGGAGAAGGGATTCGTCGTGTTCGAGCTCGACCCGGCCGAGTTCCACTACAACCCTCTCGGCTCGGTGCACGGCGGCGTCTACGCGACCCTGCTCGACTCGGCGGCGGGCTGCGCGGTCCACTCGGTGCTCCCGGCAGGAACCGGATATGTGAGCCTCGACCTGGCCGTGCGGTTCCTCCGTCCGATGAGGACCGAAACCGGCACCGTCACGTGCACCGGCACGATCACCCACCTCGGCCGGCGCACCGCGCTCGCCGAAGCGAAGCTGCAGGACGGCGACGGCCGCCTGCTGGCCACCGCCACGAGCAACTGCCTGATCCACGGAGGACTCTAGAGTGCCTGGTACGAAACCGATCCTCGTCACCGGAGCCACGGGCAGGCACGGCGGAACCGGTGCCCATCTCGTGGCGCGGCTGACCGAGCAAGGCCGCGACGTGCGCGTGCTCGCCCGTTCCCGCAGCGACCGCACCGCCGCGCTCGAAGCGCTGGGCGCCGAGATCGTCATCGGTGACCTGCAGGACCGGCGCAGCACCGTGCCCGCGCTGGACGGCGTCGGCCTGGCCTACTTCACGTACCCGATCGACGCCGGCGTGGTGTCGGCGGCGGCGAACTTCGCTGCCGCGGTGCGGGAAGCCGGTGTCTCGCCGCGGACCGTCGTGATGTCCATGGGGCCTGCGCACCCGAAGCATCCCAGCGAACGCGGGCGGGACCAGTGGCTCGCCGAGGAGATCCTGCAGTGGGCAGGCCTCGACGTGTTGCTGCTGCGCGTCGCGGCGGCGTTCCACGAGAACATCGAGACGCTGCACGGGAAGTCCATCGAGGACGGAGTGATCCGCAACTGCTTCGGCCGCGGCCCGGTCTCGTGGATCAACGGCAGGGACGCCGCTGAGCTCGCCGTGGCCGCGCTCCTGCACCCCGAGCGGTTCGACTCCTCGATCTGCTACCCGAGCGGGGCGGAGGCGCTGAGCCACGACGAGATCGCGGCCATCCTCACCGAGGAACTGGGCAAGCCGGTCCGCTACGAACCCGTGACACCGGAGGAGTGGCGGCGAGAGCTGGTCGAACTGTCCACAACGGACCAGGTGGTGAACCCGGTCATGGCCGGTCACATCACCGCGGTCGCTCAACGAGTGGCCGAGCACGGGTCGACCATGGCCTCCGACACCGAGGCGCTCCAACGACTCATCGGCCGCCCGCCGCTGACGTTCCGCGAGCACCTTCGTCAACGCATCGGTTGACGGATACGGCGTCAACGGATACGTTGACGAGCGTGGGAGAACCGAACGAGGCGTTCTTCGCGCTGCGGATGATGCCGTGGGCGCGGGAGTCCGTGGAGCAGGCGGAACGAGTCCTGATCGAGGCCGTCATCGACAGCGGCTGGACGTGGGAACAGCTCGGCGCGGAGTACGGCGAACGCTCCAAGCAGGCCATGCAGCAGCACTACAAGCGGCGCGGCGGGCAACGGACCTGGTCCCGCCGGACCGCCGAACCTGTGGACGTGGAGTCCGTGCGGGAGGCGATCACGTTGCTGTTGCTGAACTTCCGCGCCACGGATGAAGCGCTGACCCGCACGATGCGGGATGCGTCCTGGAACGAGAAGGACCCGGACGAGGAGGCTCTGCGGCGCCGGTCGTGGGTGGAGCGGCTCAACGACAGCATGGACTCGTTGCACGACTTCATCAACAACCGCATGGGCAAGGTCCCGCGCTGGGAAGCGCCGGAGGTGCCCGCCGACATCGCGGACGAGGTCGAGGCGGACACCGCTCAAGCCCTGGAACGGCTGCTGCAGCACCGCGAGGAGCTCGACGCCACCATCGCGGAGCTGCGGCGGCACTAGTCCCCGTGCGGGTCGGTGGCGTTGAGGATGGCGACGACCTTGTCGTAGTCGCCGCGAGCCTCCGCGTAGCGCAGGAACTTCACCCGCTCGTCCTGGATCTCGCGCACGTCGGGCTGCGTCTCGATGATGTTCACGATGTCGGCGATGTACTCGGCGAGCGGCCTGGCGTGCTCGTTCTCCGCGTGGCCCGGCAGGAGGTCCGTCTGCACCGACGGCGGCTCCAGCTCCACGATCTTCACGCTGGTGTCGGCGAGCTGCAGGCGCAGCGACTCGCTGAGCATGTGGATCGCGGCCTTCGAGGCGTTGTAGCTCGGCGTCACCTTCAGCGGCGCGAAAGCCAGACCGGACGAGACCGTCATGATCGTGGCGTCCGGCAGCGTCTGGAAGTGCTCGACGAACCCCGCGATCAACCGGATCGGGCCCAGGACGTTGGTGTTGATGATGCCCTCGGCGGACTCCAGGAACGTGGACGGCTGATGCCAGTCCTCGACCCGCATGATGCCCGCCATGGCGATCAGCACGTTGACCGACGGGAAGCGCGCGATCACGTCCTTGGCCGCGGCCTGAACGCTGTCGGCGTCCGCGGTGTCGATTCGGACGGTCTCCAGACCGTCGGCCGCGAGCTTCTCGAGCAGCTCGGTGCGCCGGCCGCCGACGATCACCGTGTTGCCGCGGTCCTTGAGCGCGTGGGCGAGCGCCAGGCCGATGCCGCTGGTGGCGCCGGGGATGAAGATGGTGTTTCCGGTGATGTCCATGCACCGAGCTTCGAGCAGCGCGGTAGGGCGGCGGCAGAGAGCGCTTATCGGGGGATCGGCGATCCCTGGTTAGTCGCCTGATGGCCTCCATACTGGACTTATGGATCGTGCGGAGCTCGCGGCCTTCCTGCGCCGCCGCCGGGAAGAACTGAGGCCGGAAGACGTCGGCCTGCCGGTCGGCGCACGCAGGCGCGCTCACGGACTTCGGCGCGAAGAGGTGGCATCGCTCGCGATGATGTCCACCGACTACTACACCCGCCTCGAACAGCAACGCGGCCCGCAGCCGAGTGAGCAGATGCTGGCCTCGCTGGCCCGCGCACTGCGGCTGACGGGCTCCGAGCGCGACTACCTCTTCTTGGTCGCCGGTCGGAACGCCCCGTCGCCGCAGGTCACCGTCACCCACGTGGCACCCGCGCTGCAACGGGTCCTCGACAGGATCACCGACACGCCCGCGCTCATTTTGAGCAACCTCGGCGAGGTCCTCGTGCAGAACCGGTTCGCCGAGGCGCTGTACGGCGACTCGTCCCAGTTCACCGGTCTGGCTCGGAGCGGGATCTACCGGTGGTTCGTCAATCAGGACGAACGCCTGATCTACCCCGAGCACGACCGCGACCGGCAGAGCCGCGCCCAGGTCGCGAACCTGCGCGCCGCCTACGCCGCGATGGGCCCGAAGTCGCGCGCCGGCGAGCTCGTTCGCGTGCTGCAACGGGAAAGCGCCGAGTTCGCCGAGATCTGGGACCGCCACGAGGTCGCCAAACGCTTCGAGGACCACAAGGTGCTCGTCCACCCGCAGCTCGGCGAGATCGAGGTCGACTGCCAGGCGCTGTTCACCGAGGACCAGTCGCAGGCACTGCTCGTGCTCACGGCGCCGCCGCGCACCGAGGCGTTCGACAAGCTGCAGCTGCTCGGCGTGCTGGGCACGGAGAAGTTCGTGGGTTGAGTTGCAGGTTGCGACCTCGGGTGGCGAGGCGAGTTCGCCGACTGAGCGCCGCACACTGGCCTCCCGCAGGCGGGAGCCTCGTCAGTGGAGGCGCAGCGTCGTTGCCGTCGGGTGCGATCTGCTGGAACTGTTCGCGGTGCCGCCCGGCCGGTGAGCCGTGCCGCCCCGCCGGCAAGCCCGTCAGTTCAGGCGCAGGATCGTCTCCTCGATCTCCTCCTTCCTGGCCGGCGCGTAGCCGACGTCCGTGCCCACCTTCTCGAAGCCCGCCTTGGTCAGCACCCGGATCGAGCCCGCGTTGTCACTCGCCGCGCGGCCGTACAACGGCCGGACGGTGACCTCCTCGAGGATCAACGCCACCGCGCGGCCTGCCACTCCCTGGCCCCACACGGCGCGGTCGATCCAGTACGTGATCTCGGTGTCGCCCTCCATCACGAAGCACGCGACGGTGCCGACGACGCGGCCGTCGCCGACGACCACGCGGTTGGTGACGTCCTCGCGTGCCCGGATCTTGCTCCAGTGGGCGTCGAACGCCTCGCGGTCGTCCGGGTCCTTCGCGGTGAACGCGGCCATCCACACCGACTCCGGATCACGCGAGAACTCGAAGATCGTGTCGAGGTCGCCGTCCTCGATCGGTCGCAGCGTCACATCGCTGATCATCGCGCCAGCCTTTCCGCCAACCACCCCAGTGAGAGCGGGTAACGGTAGTCGATGCCGCCGTGACCTGCGTCGAAAAGCTCGAAGTGCACGCGCTCGTCCGGCACGCCGGCGCGCGCCAGCTCCGCGCGGTAGGCCTCGGCGCCGAGGTCGAGGAAGTACTCGTCGCTGCGGCCCGCGTCGATCCACACCGCGCGCAACGACCGGACTGCCTCGGCATACCTCGGGACCATCCGCACCGGATCCCAGTCGAGCCAGCGCTGCCACACGTCCGGCCGCAGCACACCGGTCACGGGGTCGAACGGCAGCTCCGGCGTGCCGTCCTCCAACGCAGAGAAGCACGCCGCGACACCGAGAGTGCCGATCAGGTCCATGTCCTCCGGCCGGGTGAAGGCGGGGCGCGATTGGAAGTCCGCCCACCACGTCCGGATGTCGTGGTCGTAGGAACGAAGAGCACGCACGGCTTTGCCGAAGTCCGGGACGTAGCAGAGCTCGTAGAACGAGTCGCCCGCGTGCGTCGCCAGCGCGCCGAACAGGTCCGGGCGCAGCATCGGCGTGATCATCGCGCCGAACCCGCCCGACGACTTGCCCGAGATCGCCCGCGAGTCGCGTGAGGGGATCGTGCGGTAGTGCGCGTCGACCCACGGCACGATCTCGTCGCACAGGTACGAGTGGTAGCGGCCGGTACCGGGGGAGTCGACGAACTGCGAGCCGCCGTACGTCGTCCACGCGTCGACGTACACGACGATGCACCCCGGCGCGCCCGCGGCGAACACCGCGTCGGCCGTCTCGACGAACGGCTGGCGGAACGGCGTCCGGTTGGCCCACATGGACAGGTGGCCCGTGTACCCCTGAATGACGTACACGGCCGGATAGCGCTCATCGCCCGACGAGTAGCCCGGCGGCACGTACACCCACAACGGGCGCTCGAACGGATCTCCGAGCACGTTGTCGCGCAACAACGACGACTCGACCGTGTGCTTGTCGAGCCTTCCTGCCAACGAGCCTTCCCAGGGGAGCATGATCCCAGTCAACCACAGTGGACCGGGCGGTCCAGAAAACCTAGACTGAGCAGGTGGCACTGACGGCGAAGGGGCGCGCGACCAGGCAGCGCATCATCGAGGGCGCGGCCGCGTACCTGCGCAGCGACGACCCGGCGGGCGTGACCCTGGACGACATCCGCGCGATCACGGGCACCAGCAAGGGGCAGATCTTCCACTACTTCCCGGACGGCAAAGAGGAGCTGTTCCTCGCCGTCGCGCGCTACGAGGCCGGCCGGGTGCTCGACGACCAGCAGCCGCACCTCGGCGCGCTGACGACCTGGTCGGCCTGGGAGCGCTGGCGTGACGCCGTGATCGCCCGCTACCACGCCCAGGGCCGGAACTGCCCGCTCGGCGCGTTGATGAGCCAGGTCGGCAGCACGCCGGGAGCGGCGGAGGTCGTCACCTCGCTGCTCAACCGCTGGCAGTTCCACGTCAAAGAAGGCATCGAGGAGATGCAGGACACCGGGCTCGTCAGGCCGGACGTGAACGCCGACCGGGTCGCCGCGGCGTTCATCGCCGGCATCCAGGGCGGCGTCCAGGTGCTCAGGTCGACGGGGAGCATCGCGCACCTGGAAGCCTCGCTGGACACCCTCATCGACCATCTCCGCAGCTGAACTTCTGGACTTGCCGGTCCAAAATTGCATGCCTAACTTCGAAGGCATGGCACAACGGCTCAAGGGCAGGACCGCCCTCATCACCGGCTCCACCAGCAACATCGGCAAGGCGATCGCCCTCGCGTTCGCGGCAGAGGGCGCGCACGTCGTCGTCTCCGGGCGCGACGACACTCGCGGCACAGCGGTCGTCGACCAGATCCGCGAACAAGGAGGCCAGGCCGACTTCGCCCGCGCCGACCTCGACGGCACCGCCGCCGCCAGCCACGCACTCGCGGAAGAGGCGACGAAACTGGTGGGCCGCATCGACATCCTCGTGAACAACGCCGGCATCTACCCGCCGTCGACCACCGCGACGACAGAAGAAGACACCTTCGACCGCGTCTACGGCGTCAACGTGAAGGCCCCGTTCTTCCTCACCCAGGCAGTCGTCCCGCAGATGATCGGCAAAGGTGGCGTGATCATCAACCTCGGCTCGTGGATCGCGCGGCTCGGCATCGGGGTCAGCTCCCTGTACAGCTCCACCAAGGGCGCGATGGAGACGCTGACCCGCGCGTGGGCGGCGGAGTTCGGACCGCAGGGCATCAGGGTCAACGCGATCTCGCCCGGCGTCATCGTCTCGCCCGATCACGTGGGCGACCACCCCGGCGAGGTGATGATGCAGGGCACCCCGGCGGGCAGGTCAGGGCATCCAGACGCCATCGCCAACGCCGCTGTGTACCTGGCGAGCGACGACGCGGAGTTCGTGCACGGCACCGTGATCGACGTCGACGGCGGCCGCACCGGAGTGGCCGTGATCGCGGTGTGACCTGGCTCACTTCCCGGTCCGATTTCTGTGACCTGAGGTGAGACTGCCCGGTCTCCCATGGCGTACGGAAATCGTCTGCGACAGTGAGGGTGTTGGACGTGACGGAGTGGCTGGGCCAGTTAGACGCGGAGCAGGTGATCGCCGCGCGCGCCGGTGATCGTGCGGCGCTCGACGCGGTCGTCGCGGCCTCTCTACCCCTGGTCTACAACATCGCCGGGAGAGCCCTGTCCGACGAGGCCGACGTCGACGACGTCGTGCAGGACACGATGTTTCGCGTCATCCGGGGCATCGACTCGCTGCGGGAGCCGGAGCGGTTCCGGTCGTGGCTGGTCGCGGTGACGATCAACCAGATCCGCGAGCACTACCGCCGCCGGGACCTCGCTCCCGCGCCGCTGGAGGAGTACGACCGCGCGGATCCGGGCGCCGAGTTCGTCGAGGTCGCGTTGTCCCGCCTGCACTTCGCCCAGCAGCGCAGGGAGGTCGACGAGGCCGCGCGCTGGCTCGACCCGGCGGACCGCGAGCTGCTGGCGTTGTGGACGCTCGAACGCGTCGGCCAGCTGACCCGCGCCGAGGTGACCGACGCGCTCGACCTCGGCGCGCACGCTGTCACCGTGCGACTCAGCAGGTTGAAGGGCCGCCTGGAGACGGTCCGGCACCTGGTCAGGGCGTTGTCGGCCGAGCCGCGGTGCCCGGCGCTCGCGCAGGCGGCACAGGGCTGGTCCGGCCAGCCCAGTCCGTTGTGGCGCAAGCGGCTTCTGCGGCACGTCGACGAGTGCGGCAGGTGCCGGCGCGGGGTGGACGACGCGATGCCGGTCGAGCGCATCCTGACCGGCGCCGCGCTGCTCACGGTGCCCGCCGCCTACCTTCCGCGACTGCTGGAGAACCTCCACGACCCGGCCCTCGTCGCCCATGCCACCGATCTCGGCGACACCGGGCCACACACGACCGACTTCGGCGACTTCGGACCCGATGTGGAGCACGCCGCCCACCTCGCCGACGCCTCCGGCCCGTTCGCGCGGATCGCCGGATTCGCCTCGGGCAAGCCGGTTCTCGCGGTCGCGGGCGCGGCGGCCGTGTGTGCGCTGGTCGGTGTCGTGGGCACGATGGTGCTGTTCCCGCACGATCCGCCCGCGGCCGTGGCGATCCCGAACACGCCTCCTCCCACCGCGGTCACCACGTCGGTCGCGGACACCTCGACGTCTTCTTCCAGCGCGCCGACCACGACCACGACGACCACCACCACTACGACGACCACGACAACCACCCCGAGCCCGGAGCCCGTTCGCGTGGCCACACCTGAAGAACGCGTCCTCGCGCTGATCAACGAGACCAGGGCCGCGAACGGCCTGCCCGCGCTGAAGGTCGACCCGACGCTGGTCACCGCGGCCGAGCGGCACACCAGGGCGATGATGAGCAACGGCTGCGGGCTGTCGCACCAGTGCGCGGGGGAGAGCGGGCTGGGGGAGCGCGCCTCGGACGCGGGCGTGAAGTGGAGCTCCGTCGGCGAGAACGTCGGCATGGGCGGTCCGGTGAAGGACGCCGTCGACCCGATCTCCAAGATGGCGCTCAACCTGACCCAGGGCATGATCGACGAGAAGCCGCCGAACGACGGTCACCGCAAGAACATCCTCAGCAAATCCTTCACCCGCGTCGGCATCGTCGTGATCCGGGACGCCAAGGGAACTGTGTGGATGACGCACGACTTCGCGGGTTGACCGACTCTGGTCTAGAAAAGTTCATCCTGTAGTCGTACGCCCGGACGCGACCTCAGTCGGACGCGTGACGATCTGTCCGGAAAGCACTGTCTCTTCCGTGCAGACGCTGACCTACCGCGAGCCCGCCACCGGAACGTCCGAACTGCTGCGCTGGACGGGTTTCGGTGGCGCGGCGCTGCTCACGGCGGGGGCGTGGGCGACGAGAGCGGTGCCGTTGGCGCTCGCGGCGGCCATCGCGGGCGCCGGACTCGTGGTCCTGTCGTGGGGTCTGCTCGGTCGCGTCAGCCCGGACGCGCAGTGGTTGCGGCGGACGCTGGCCTGGTGGTGCGCGCCGCTGGTGCTCGCACCACCGTTGTTCAGCGCGGACGTGTTCAGCTACCTCGCCCAGGGGGAGGTAGCGGCACGCGGGCTCGATCCCAACGTCGTGAGCCCGGCGGTCGGTGCGAGCGCGGAGGCCGTGGCGCGGGTCGGCGTGTACTGGCGGGAGACGCCGTCGCCGTACGGGCCGCTGTTCACGACGGTCGAACGGACGATCGCCCAGGTCACCGGCGGGGATCCGGTCGTGGGGATCGTGCTGTACCGGCTGGTCGCGGTGCTCGGCCTGCTGCTCGTGGTGTGGGCCGTGCCTCGGCTGGCCGCGCTCGCCGGGACGTCCGGCCGGAAGGCGTTGTGGCTGGGCGTGCTGAACCCGTTGGTGCTGTGGCACCTCATCGGCGGCGTGCACAACGACGCGTTGATGCTCGGCCTCATGCTGTCCGGCACCGTCGTCGCGTTGCACGCATTGCCGGAGTTGCGGTGGTGGCAGTTCACGGCCGGTGTGGTGCTCATCGGACTCGGTGCGCAGGTCAAACTGCCCGCGCTGGTGGCGCTCGCGGTGGTCGGGACCGCGTTGGCCCGGCGGCTGGGCGGCGGTTGGCTCCGGTTCGTCGTCGCGGGCTCGGGCATGGTCGTGGCCACCGTCGTCGTGTCGGTGGTGACGTCGGCCAGCGGGTCCGGTTTCGGCTGGGTGCAGGCGCTCGGCACGCCGTCCAAGGTCAACTCGTGGATGGCGCCGACGAACTGGCCGGGCTATCTGGCGGGTGCGGTGTTCGGCCCGGAAAGCGGGCAGGCGATGATTTCCTCGGCACGAATCGCGGGGCTCGTGCTGATCCTGTGCGGGATCGCGGTGGTGCTGCGGCGCCAGCTGCGGGGCGGGATCTCCGAGGTGACGGGGCTGGGGTTGATGATGAGCGTGATCGTGGTGCTGGGGCCGGTGATCCAGCCCTGGTATCTGCTGTGGGCGGTGCTGCCGCTGGCCGCCTGCCTGCCGGAGGGTGCCTGGCGCACCCGCGTGGCGTGGGTCGCCGGGGTGTTCGCGCTGCTGGTGCCGCCGCTCGCGGGCAACTTCGCGGGCCGCGTGCCCGAACTGATCACGGCTTACGTTCTCGGCATCGCTGCTGTTGGTGGCGCCTTCTTCTTGCTGCGCCGGGTGCCCGTTGCTGTCCAGAACTGAGCTCGTCCGCTACGGCGCGGCCGCTCTGGCCGGTGGCGCGCTGGCGTTGAGCTTCCCGCCCCGCACGCTCTGGTGGCTCGCGGTTCCGGCGTTCCTGGTGCTGTGGCTGACGATGCGCGATGTGCGTGCACGCCGGGCCGCGGGTCTGGGTTTCGTGTTCGGGATGGCGTTCTTCCTGCCGCACCTGCTGTGGATCGAGCACTTCCTGGGCAACGACTTCGGCCCGTGGCCGTGGCTCGTCCTCTCCGCGATCATGGCGTTGTTCGTCTGCGGCGCCTGCGCGTTGATGCCTCTGGTGTCGCGGCTGCCCGCTGCTCCGGTGTGGGCGGCGATGCTGTTCGTGCTGCAGGAGACCGCGCGCGGCCTGATCCCGTTCAACGGCTTCCCGTGGGGCCGCGTCGCGTTCGGCCAGCCCGACGGTCCGTTCGGGCAGCTCGCGGTGGTCGGCGGCGCCCCGCTGGTGAGCTTCGCCGTGGTGTTCACCGGCTTCGGCCTGGCCCACTGGCTCCCGCGCGTGAAGGCCGCCTGGGCGGTGCTGCCGTTCGCCGCCGCGCTCGCCGTCGGCCCGCTGATCAGCCTCGAAGCCCAGAACGGCCAGCGCACCATCGCGGTCGTCCAGGGCAACGCGCCGAACATCGGCCTGGGCCTGCTCGACGCCGCGGACACGTTGCGCGCCAACCACCTGCGCAAAACCGCCGAGCTGAAGGCGTTGATCGACGGCGGCTCCGTGCCCAAGCCCGACCTGGTGGTGTGGCCGGAAAGCGCGACCCGCACTCAGGACCACGACCCCGTGATCGATCGCGCGGTCGACTCGCTGGGCGTGCCGGTGCTGGTCAGCGCCCTGCGCAACGGCGAGAACGCCGTCATCGCCTGGCAGCCCGGCACCGGCCCAGGCCAGTCGTACGCGAAGCAGGAGCTCGTCCCGTTCGCCGAGCACATCCCGCTGCGCCCGCTGGCCCGCCTGTTCACCCCGTTCGCGGACACCCCGGACATGAACGCCGGCACCGAACCGGGCGACATCGACATCGCCGGGACCCGCGTCGGCCTCGGCATCTGCTACGAGGTCGCCTACGACTACGTGCTGCGCGAGAGCACCGCCGCGGGCGCCCAGGTCCTGGTCGTGCCGACGAACAACGCCTGGTACGGCCGCGGCGAGATGACCTACCAGCAGCTCGCCATGGCCCGCCTGCGCGCCATCGAACACGGCCGCGCGGTCGTCGTCGCGGCGATCAGCGGCGTGAGTGCCGTGGTCCGCCCGGACGGCAGCGTCGTGCAGTCCACCGGCATGTACACCGACGCGCTGATGACGGACTCCGTGCCGTTGCGGACGGACATCACGTTCGCGACGAGGTTCGGCGGCGCGATCCACGTGCTGCTCACCGCGGGCGCGTTCGGTGCGTGCCTGTGCGCGATCTGGCTGCGACGGCGAGCACGACCGGAACCGGAGTCCCTCCCTCGCTGAACCGCTCCGGCGCGAGACCGGCGCTGATCACCGCGTTCAGCAGATCGGGCAACGGCCAGTGCGAGGCGCCGACCTTGTCCCGCAGCCCCTGGTCGGTCCACGACTCCTTCGTCCAGTACCCGTCGAGGTAGCCGGGCCTGATCACGACGGCGGCGGGGTCCGTGCGGTCGGCGAACCCGCCGCAGAAACACGGATGCACCCCGACGTGCACGAACACGCCGCCAGGTTCCAGCACTCTGGCCACCTCGTGCAGCACGGCCGGGTAGCCGGGCATGTCGGTGTGGACCATCACCGACACGACCGCCGGGACACTGTTGTCCCGCAGGGGAAGCCGCCCCGCATCCGCCCGCGCGACCGGCAACCGGCCGCGGGCGTGCCGCAGCATCCCGGCGGACAGATCGACACCGACGGGGGTCCACCCCAGCTCCCGCACCAGCGCGGCGTGCACCCCGGTCCCGCAGCCGATCTCCAGGCACACGCCGCTGCCCTCGCCGAGCAGTTCCCGCAGCGCGAGGTCGATCCCGAGCGGATCGTCCCGCTGCGTTGCCAGGAACCGCTCCTCGTACCAGTCCGCGATCTCGTCGTAAGCCGCCATCCCGCCAGTGCACAGCCGTGGCAGCCGGGGCCGCCACGGATTCCGCGCCGGGCGAACCTCAGTTCCCGAGCAACGCCGACCCCAGCACCGTCCGCTGGTGCAGCACCGACAACCCCTGCCTCTCGGTCGTCAGCAACCCCGCCTCCCGCAGCACGGTCGTGTGCCGGCTGACTGCGGAAGCTGACGCACCAAGCCGTTCCGCCAGTTCGGTAGTAGTGGCCCCGGTCCCCACAGCGGCCAGCACGGCCGACCGCGTAGTTCCCAGCAACGCGGCCAAAGCACCGGCCTGCCGCCGTCCGGAAGCCAGCTGCCGTTGCCACGTCCAGTCGTGGTGCACCGGATAGACGACGGTCGGCGGCAACCCCGGATCCGCGAACGCCACGGGCGTGTGGCGGCAGAAGTACGACGGCACCAGCCGCAGCCCGCGCCCGTTGAGGTGCAGGTCCCTGTTGTACGCGTACTGCACCTCGAGCACCGGCGGCCGCCAGTTCATCAACGGCCACATCCCGTGCAGCAGCCCGTCGACCGAACCCGACCCGGTCCGATGCAGACGGTCCGTCTCGACCGCTTCGTCGATCAGCTCGCTGTACGGCTCGATGGCAGCGGCGTGGTAGCCCGCCAGCGCCTCGGTCAGCTCACCCAGAGCGCCACGACAGCCCTCCGCCAGCGGACGAGTCCACGACGGAACGGAGCTGACCCCGGCGAGCTGCTTCAGCTCGTCGCGCAGCCGGGCACGCGGCGTCGCCCTGATCGCGTCGAGGGCGGCACCCAGCCCGTCCGCGCCTTCCGGCGGCGTCAGGAAGTCCGGGAAGTACGGGCCGAGCGGTGAGAGCACCGCGAGCAGCCGCACACCCGAGCGGATCACCTGTCTGTCGCCGTGGCGCCGGACGTCACGCAGCCAGGGTTCGAGCAGAACCCCGCTGTCCCCTTCGGTCAGCCGCAGCCGGCTGAACACCATCTCCCAGAGCGGATCGACCCTTTCTGCTATCTGCGTACGCTCCAGATCGCCAGCGGAAAAATGGATGCGCAACACAGCAACCTCCCCAGGCCCAGGTCACCGTGGAGAACATTACCCGCCGTGTCACTCCGCCGAATTCCGCAACGAAAACTGGTCGCGCGGAGAGTTCCCGCGCGACCAGTTCCGTGTTATGCGAGGATCAGCCGCAGCGGCCGTTCGTCCACTGGTGCGACCTCACCTGGTAGGTGCCAGCCAGGTCGCCCTTCTGCCCCTGACGGGTGCAGCCGATGCGGTTGTTGTAGCCGGTGTTGCGGTAGAACACGACGCCCGTCAACGAGGAGGACGTGCCGCGGTTGTAGACGGACTTGACCTCCGAGGTCGTCGCCCACGAGCACTTGACGTTGCCCGCGGTCCAGTCCGGGTCCGCCACGTCCCACATGCAGCGGCCGCCGGTGCCGCCGAAGCCGTTCCAGAAGCAGACGTTGCCGGTGTTGCAGTCCCAGGCGGCCAGGGCCTGACCGGTCTCGGTGTCGTAGGCCGCGCCCACCGCGGCGGTCTGCGCGACCGGAGCCGCCGCCTGCGCACTCGGAGCCGCGACGCCGACGACCATCAGCAAAGCGACGGGAACCAACGCGAGAAAAACACGCCGAACGAACTTCAAGGAGGCCTCCCACCCCAGGCAATGAATTCAGCCGCCGTAACCCTAAGCAGGAGGAATAGTCGAGGAAAAGCTTTTGCTTCGTGGTGCAAAAGCTCATTTCAGGATCGTCGCGTGTACCTGTGTTTCACGCCGACCGGGAAGTAGTCCGGGTCGCCCGCGTCACGCAGCACGACGTCGGGCAGCTGTCGTTCGGCGGGGACGTAGTGCGCGTACTCGCTGTTGAGCCGGATCAGCTGGTCGCGGATCGACACCGCGATGGCGTGCGCGTCGGCCGTTCGTCCTGGCGCGGTCTCGACGGTGATCCGCAGCGTGCGGTCGCGGTCGGCGTCCTCGACCGACTCGATCACGAACTTCCCGGTCACCGTCTCGCTGATCCCCGGCTGCTCCAACCCGACCGTCACGTTCTCCGGATACACGTTGGCGCCGAAGAACGACACGGTGAACAGCGACCGCCCGAACAGGTAGACGAACGGCAGCGCCGGTCCGGGCGGGGGAGTGAATCCGTGCTGAGCGCAGAACGCCAGCAGCTCCTCGTGCCCGAAAATCCCGCCCTCGTCGGCGATCCTGTAGCGGATCAGCGGAATCCCGCCGTCCGCCGTGAACACCAGCGTCCCGTCGTGCACCTCGAAGAACCGGCTCGCCGGGTCGTACTGCACGAGCGTCGGCAGCCGCGAGTCGCCGAACACCTCGCGGGCGAGATCAGGCCTGAGCGCGAAGAACCGGCGAATGCCCACGGACAGTGCGGTCTCGTTGCCCAGCACGCCGGAATCCGCTGTGCCGTAGAGAGAAGCGACGTCCCTGAGTGGATCCGCGATGGCCGCCCGTTGCGACACCAGATCACGCCACTGCTCGCTGAACACCTCGCCCGCCAGCACGAGCTTGATCGAGTACGCGGGCCAGTCGACACCGGGCGTGTCGATGACGTCCTTGAGGAACGGGGGATAGCCCAGCAGCACGACCTGCTCGAAGTGCGGCGCGAGCTCCGGCAGCACCCGCAGGATCTCGGCCTTGTTGTTGCCCGGCGCCACCACGGTGATCGGGCATCCCTTGGCCGCCAGATGCCGCACGCACGCCTGCGTGAACAGCCCGCCGACCCAGGTGCCGAGCGGAAAGCACACCACGGCCAGCGTGGTGCGCTGATCCGCGGCGAACCCGTCGACCATCACCTGCTCGAACCGCCGCGCCACGTGCAGCTCGTCCTCGAGGGTCCGCGGCCAGATCGTCGGCCGCCCGCTCGACCCGGACGACACCGCGATCATGTCGCAGCCCGCCAGCGACCCGTCCCGGCACAGCTCCGGCAACGGATACCGCTCGTGGTAGCTCGGCTTGTCCAGCAGCGGCAGCCGTTGGAAGTCCTCGAACGTCGTGATCGTCCCGGCTTCGATCCCGTTCTCCCGCAACAGCTTCTGGTACGCGGGCACGGTCGCGGCGGTGTGCTGGAACAGGTCGAGGACCCAGCTCTCCGACCGCTCGGGGGTCGCTGCGAAGAAGTCGTCGAAGGCCTGGCGCACGCGGGTCTGCCGACTGCTGTCCATCCGGCGAGCCTATTGGGTTTTCAGTCGGAAACCCGCTGCACCAGCGTTTCGACGACGTCAGCGGGCGTGGGCATGGCCGCGATCTCGTCGGCCAGCCGGGCGGCGGAGGCTCTGATCGCCGGATCCTCCAGGCACCGCCGAACCGTGTCCGGCACTCCAGCGACGTCGGTCGTGACCCCGGCTCCCACCGCCGACACCCGCTCGGCCTGGCGTGGCTGGTCAGCCCCCTGCGGCACGATCACCAGCGGAACTCCCCGCGCCAGCGCGGCCAGCGTCGTCCCCGCACCGCCGTGCGTCACGATCACGTCGACGTCCCGGAGCAGGTCGTCCAGCGGCACGAACGACACGAACGTGACCCGCTCCCGGACGTCCGCGTCGAAGTCGGTGGCCTGCGCGCCGCTCAGCGTCGCGACGATCTCGGCGTCGAGCGGATCGAGCGCGCGCAGCAGTGGTGACAGGGTCGAGGCACTGCCGAACACGGTGCCGAACGTGACCACGATCCGCGGCCGGGTGCCCTTCGGTGGCACCACCACGTCCGACTCGGCACGATGGGCTTCCGGTCGCACGAACAACCGCTCGACCGGCGGTGCCCAGCCCGGGTAGTTCAACGTCGGCGGGCACGTGTCGAGGTAGGCCAGGGGAGGAGCCGGGACCAGGCCGCGGGGTCCGTAGTGGGTGGCGGCGCGTTCGTTGAGCTGCGAGGTCTTCTCGTCAGGCCGCCGCGTCCCGTACGCCAGCATCGCCCACGGCGCGCCGACCGCGGCGGCGACCAGTGGTGCGAGGAAGTCGGCGATGTCGCAGACGACGAGATCCGGTTTCCACGTCCTCGCCACCTCGATCGCGTCGTCCGCGGCCATGTCCAGTCGCGTGCCGGCGAAGTAGTCGAGCTCGCCCTCGAAGGTGACGCCCGCCAGCAGGTCGACCCCCGTCCGCCGCCGGATCTCCTCAATGACGTCCATTTCGGACGGTACCGCCACGAACAGCTCGACGTCCTCGCTCTCGACGAGGTGCCGCGTCGACTCGGCGGTCAGCACGGCGACGTCGTGGCCCGCCTGCCGGAACGCGCGGGCGAGGGGCATCAGCGGCAGCAGGTGGCCGTGACCGCCGGCGGACGAGAACAAGATCCTCATGCCCGCGACGCTACTGACGTTGCGGGTGGGTTGCCCGGGATCTGGGGATGCCCCTCATGAACGATAGCCTCTATAGCTTCAGTGCAGACTAATGTCAGACCTCCGCGCCAGAATGGGTTTCGTGCTCCAGGTGGTCCGGCAAGAAAGCGCAAGGGATCGGCATCGCGGCGGCTGTGGTGACGATCGCGACCATCTCCGACATCACCAGCCGTGGGCGAGACCGGTGTCGCGGAGGTGACGCGGCCGCCCAGCAGCTCACCGAACCGGTGCGGGCGACCTGACGTCGGCCTGCGCCTCCAGATGGTCTGGCAGCGAAGCGCGGTAGATCGGCATCGCCGCCGCCGTAGTCACGATCGCGACCGCGACCAGAATGGCGAACATCTCGGAGGTCACCAGCCCGTACGCGAGACCGATGTTGATGAAGATCAGGATCATCAGGCCGCGCGCGTTCATCAGGCCGCCGACGGCTGAGGCGTAGCGCCACGAGTAGCCCTGCGCCTTCACCACCAGGCCGCAGCCGAGGTACTTGCCGGCGAACGCGGCCAGCATGATCACGGCGAGCGGGAACCACAGCGTGCCGCCCGCGCCGAAGCCGGAGACCTGGGTGTTGAGGCCGCTGAAGGCGAAGAACACCGGCAGCAGCAGGATCGAGTTCAGGTCGGTTAGCTTGGTTTCCAGCTCGTGCCGCACGACCTTCGACTGAGGCATCGCGAGGCCGGTGATGAAGCCGCCGAACACCGAGAACACGCCGATGTAGTCGGTGTACCAGCCGGCCAGCAGCACGACGAGCAGGATGATCGCCATCATGTCGCGGCTGAGCTTGCCGTCGCGTTCCGCGCGTTCGCCGAGCTTGGCGAGCCACTTGCGGCCGACGGTGAGCATGAGCACCGCGAAGATCGACGCGCCGAGGATCGTGCGGAGTGCGCCGGACGGGCTGCCGGACGCGCCGACGGCGATGATCAGGGCGAGGAAGGCCCACGCCACGGCGTCGTCGATCGCTGCGGCCACCAGGGTCAGGCCGCCGATGGGGGTGTTGGCGATGCCGCGTTCCTGCAGGATCCGGGCGAGCATCGGGAACGCGGTGATCGACAGGGCGCCGCCGACGAACAGCATGAACACCCACAGGCGCGAGCCTGCAGGGCTGAGCGAGTCGAAGAAGATCACCGCCGTGCCCGCGCCGAGCAGGAACGTCGGCACGATGCCGGACACCGCGAGCACGCCGGCCTTGCGCGCGTTGGCACCGGTGGTCAGCTTGTGGTCCAAAGAGGACCCTACGAGGAACATGTAGAACGTGAGGCCGATCGTGCTGAGCACGTACAGGGTGCTCTTGACGTCGGCGGGGAAGAGCTGCGCCTGCACGCCAGGGGCGACGGCGCCGAACAACGCGGGTCCGAGCAGGACGCCGGCGACCATCTCGCCGACGACCCTGGGTTGCCTGACCAGCATGGCTAGCCGCCCGCACACGGTGGTCGCGACGAGCACCACCGCCAGCGCGGCGAAGACCTGCAACGCGAAGTGGATCTGGTTCACCGGGATCTCCTTAGTGCCGGACCGGGCAACCCTGCGTGTCGTGCGTGTCGAAGTACCTCGTCGCCGGCCGCAGCCGGTGGGCGTGCAGCACCATCGCGGTGCCGAGCACGAGCTGGACGACGCTGCGCCCCGCGTCCTCCCAGCGGTCGCGCACGCGCATCCAGCGCAGGCTTGGCACCGAGCCGTCGCGGACGAGCAGGCACGGGCCTCGGCTCGGCAACGACCGGGTGTGGGTGACCGAGGAGTGCGGCGTGACTCGGCGCAGCGTTTCCCGAGTGGCGGCGCGCATGATGATCGGGGCGAGCCGCCACGCCGGGCAGGGGCGGTTGGCGGCGATGCCGAACGGGATGTGGTGCTCGTTGCGCGCGGCGGTGTGCTCCCAGCGGCTCGGGTCGAACTCGTGCGGGTTCGCGTACCCGGTCGCGTGGTAGGCCGGGTAGTTGAAGCACAGCACCGAACCCGCGGGGAACTTCGTCCCCTCGTCCAGCTCGATGTCCGCGGTGGTGATGCGGTGCGCGATGCCGAACAACGGGTACAGCCGGAACGTCTCGTCGAGCACGTGCGCGAAGTACCGGTCGTCGTCGACCCGTTGCGCCACATGGGGATGCTGGGCGAGCGCGAGCAGCAGGTGTGCCATCGCCTCGGACATCTGCACGACGGCGGTGTTGAAGTAAGTGCCCTGCAGGTAGTGGACCTGCTCGACAGCCGAGAGGGTCGAAGGCAACGGATGCCGCACGTCCGGGAGCCGGTGCGCGAGGTAGCGGGTCAACCGGGCGCGTCGGGACGGATGACGCAAACCCGTGCACTTCAACGAGGTCACGACGTCGTCGGCGTGCTCGACGATCAGGTCACGGGCGAAGCGCGGGCACGGCTCGCCGAACACCAGCTCGTAGAAGAACTCCGCCCACACCGGCATCATCAGGTCGCGCAGCCGGACGTGCGTGACCGGCTTGGTGATCACCTCGTCCAGCACCTTCGCCGTGCAGCGGGCTGCCGCGGCTGACAGTTCGTCGCTGGACCCGGCGAGGAAGGTCCGCGTCGCCCGCGCCACGTCGTCGTAGCGCGGCCCCGCCTCCAAGTGCTCCTGGTGCACCTCGGGGCCGGGGGAGAGCCAGTACCAGAACAGGTCCGACAGCCCCGCGCCCTTGCTGCGGCCGTTCGCGGCGGGATGCGCGTAGAGCTCCTCGAAGCGGTCCGGGCCGACCTGCGAGTTCGGGAACGTGATCGCGTTGTCCCCGTTGACCTTCTCGAACACCTTGGCGCGCAACGACACCACGAACTGGCTCAGCATCGCACCACCACCATGTCGCGCGTCAGGTCGCCTCCACACATCGCCAGCACGTGCTCGAACTCGTCCCGCAGCACGTCCAGCACCGTCCGCACCCCGGCCGAGCCGTCCGCCGCGAGGCCCCACAACACCGGTCTGCCGATCCCGACCGCCGACGCTCCCAACGCCAGCGCCAGAGCGACGTCGCCGCCACTGCGGACACCGCCGTCCAGCACCACCGGAATCCGTCCGGCAACGGCCTCGACCACCGCGGGCAACGCGTCCAGTGCCGCCGGGACCAGGTCGAGCTGACGTCCGCCGTGGTTGGACACGAAGATCCCCAGCCCGCGCTCGGCGGCGAGCCTGGCGTCGGAGGGGTGCAGCACTCCCTTGAGCCACAACGGAAGTGAGGTCAACGAGCAGATCCGTTCGACGTCGTCCCACGAGAACGCCGCCATCTCGATCTTCCGCAAGCCCGGCGTGCCCAGATCACGCATGTTCTCGGCCGCGAGACCAGAGGGCAGGTCGTGGAAGCCGTGCGCGATGTCGCGCCGGTGCCGGCCGAAGACGGGGGAGTCGACCGTGATCACCAACGCCGCGCAGCCCGCCTGTTCCGCGCGCCGCACCAGCGCTTCGGTGACCTCGGCGTCCGGCTGCACGTACAACTGGAACCACACCGGCCCGGTCGCGGCCGCCACGACATCGGCGATCGGCACGGTCGACGCCATGCTCGACACGAGCACGGTGCCGTTCAACGCCCGAGCCGTCGCGATCTCGCCCTCGGGGTGGGCGAGCCTGTGGAACGCGGTCGGCGAGATCAGCACCGGAAACCCGAAATCCCGCACGTCCCCGCGCAACACCCGTGGCAGCAGGGCAAGGCGCCGGAACGCGGCCTCGTTCTCGGCGAGCACGACCTCGTCCCCGACCCCGCCCGCGAAGAAGTCGTAGTGGACGGGGTCGAGCACCGCGCGTGCCTTCTCGTGGAGATCCGCGAGCAACGGGTTCACCTCAGGTACGCCCGCAACGGCGCGATGTGGACGGCCTCGCTGTCCCACTCGTTCTCGAGGTTCTCGGTCAGGTGGTGCTCGTCGACCAACGAGCCACCGCGGAACCGCCGCACGACCGGATGCAGGTAGCGTCCGTCGAGCCCGCTGGTGTCCTCTTGGGACGTTCGCCCCGCGGTGATGTCGAACGGGTTGACCTTGTCGTGGTCCGCGCCGTACTCCAACGTCACCGCGAGATACTCGGAGACCTCCCCGAAGTCGCCGCGCGCAACGGCTTCGTGCAGGTGTGCGACCGGCACCTCCTCCACGTACCGCACGCCGTCGGGCCCGAAGAGCACCGCGTCCGCCATGAACGCGAACAGCTGCCACAGCGCGGAAGTCCGGTTGACCCGCTCGATGATCGCCTCGGTGACGCCGCCGGGCTCGACCGCACGGCTCGGCCAGTCCACGCCGTGATACCGCTGCTCGTGGATCCGGTGCAGCGCGCGAACCCCGTACCGGAACCCGTGGATGAACCCGCTCGTCGACTTCCTGAAGTCGCGCGCCTGCGTGATCGTGCCCGCGAAGAACAGGTCCGGCACGTTCGCCGACTCCCACGCCGCCGTCTGGTCCGGGAACCGCGAGTTGATCGTGAGCTGCGGCCGGCACTCGGGCGCGAAGATCGAGGCGTCGAACCGGAACCCGGTCGCGAGGATCACCCGGTCGTACCGGATCTCCTTGATCACCTCGTTCACCCGCTGGAAGCTGACCTTCACCAGGTAGTCGTCGCCGTCGCGCCGGATGCCGACGATGTGCCCGTCCAGCACCGCGTTCTGCGACTTGAGCTGGTAGGTGTCGAGGAAGTTGTTGTTCACCGCCCGCAGATGCCCGACGAAGTGCGTCTGCCAGGCCAGTTTCAACGAGCCCGGCCCGGCGACGTGGATCACCGACGCCGTCTCGACCAGAGCGTCCGCGGTCTCGAACGCCGAGTTGCCGCGCCCGATGATCAGCACCTTCTGGTTCACGAAGTCCTGCGGGTCGACCGAAACGTCGTAGTACAGGTCGGCGTGCTCGACCCCGTCGATGTCCGGCACGTTCGGCTTCGACACCCCGGTCGCCGCGATGACCCGCTTCGCCCGGTACGTCACGCCGTGCTGGTCGCGCACCACGAAGTCGTCCGGCCTGGTCACCGACACGACCCGCGTGTCGTACCGGATCGGCAGGTCGTTCTTCACCGCGAAGTCGCCCAGGTACCGGACCATGTCGTCGGCCTGCGGGAAGTAGCGCGGCGTGTAGCCGGTGAAGAGCAGTTCGGGATCGTCGCTCAGCAACGAGTTCCAGTCGACGCGCAGGTTCAGCTCCGGGTCGTCCCAGCCCGTGTACACCTTGTTGATGGAGATCAGCTGGCGGTGCCGGGGGAAGCGGGTGAAGAACGTCCCCGCCGCCGCACCGGACTCCAGCACCAGATGATCCCGCCCGGCCCGTTTCATCAGGTAGGACGCCTGCAACCCCGCCGGACCGGCGCCGATCACGAGACACTCGGTCGAAACCTCGCTGGACACTGGGCTCTCCTTCACGCTGTGAGCTGGCGCTTGTCGGGTTTGCCGCTGGGCGCGACCGGGGGTTCGGCGATGGCGGTGACCTGCACCGGAGCACAGGCCGCGCCGAGCCGTTCGGTCACGAGCTTCTGCAGCTCTTCGAGCTCAGGCACCCGATCGGCTCTGGGCACGACGAACGCGTGCACCGCCTCGCCCGTCTCGTCGTCCGGCACCGCGACCACGTAGGCCTCGGCGACGTCCGGGTGCTCCGCGATCACGTGCTCGATCGGGCCGATGTAGTGGAGGTTGGCGTTGACGATCACGACGTCGCGCGCCCGCCCGGTCAGGTGCAGGTAGCCGTCGTCGTCGAAGTGGCCGAGGTCGCGGGTGCGAACCCAGCCGTCCACGAACACTTCCGCTGACTCGTCGGGATTCGCCCAGTACGCGCCGGCCTGGCCTGGCGTGCGGACGAACAGCTCGCCATCGCGGATCTCCACATCAACTGGCGGTTTCCCGACCGTGCCGGGCGGATCGGACGGCCTGGCCATCGAGATCATGCCGGTCTCGGTCTGGCCGTAGCCGTGGAACAGCACCGGTCCCAGCACTTCCAGGGCCTCGCGGTGGCGTTCGGTCGTCAGTGGCGAACCCGAGACCAGCAGCGCGCGCAACGACGACAGGTCGGCGGGGGAGCGACGTTGGCTCGCGACGAGCTTCGCCAAGCCGGGCACGGTGATCACGCGTGCGGTCGCGCGGAGGCGGGTGATCGCGTCGGCGGGGTTGTCCGCGACGACGATCGTGCCGCCCGCGGTCAACGTCAGCACCGCGTACTCGAACATCACCTGACTCGACAGCGACCCGAACACGAGATAGCGCTGCAGCCGAGACGCGAGCTCCCGGATCGCGGGCGGCCAGGCGTCGGGGTGGGCGGCCCAGGCGTTGGTCATGGAGGCGTAGGTCTGCGCACAGGCCTTGGGAGCGCCTGTGCTTCCGCTGGTGTGGATCAAGCGTGCGAAGTCGTCCGGCCTGCCGTCGCAACGAGGTTCTGTCGCTTCACCGAACGGAATGTCGTCGTCACGTACGACGAGTTTGATGTCCAGCCCCAACAGGTGCTGCACCTGGGCCTCCGTGAGCCCCGGCCGCACACCCACGACCCGCGCTCCCACCACATGTCCCGCGAGGATCGTCGCGAAGGCCTCCGGGTTCACGCCTTGCCGCAGCGCGAGGCCGTCGCCGGGCCCAACCCCGTTGGCGCGCAACCCGGACGCGATCCGCGCGACCAGGTCGAGCAGCTCCGACCCCGTCACCACGCGGGTGCCGTGCTCGAACACCGGTCGGTCCGCGGCGGCGCCGAGCACGTCGAGCACCGCCCGCGGGAACGGCTCACGCGCCGGCAAGGCATTCCTTCACGAAGACGACCAGCGGCTGCTGGTGCACGTCCGGGAAGTCCCAGTGGTTCTCCAGGTTCTCGGCGAGGTGGTGGGTCGCGGTGAGCTCGCCGTGCCGGTAGTAGCGCACCACCGGGTGCAGGTAGCTGGCCTGCGCCGCGTTGGCCGCGTCGTTCTCGGCGACACGGGGGATGTCGATGTCGAACGGGTCGACGGTGTCGTGGTCCGGCCCGTACTCCAGCGTCGTGATGAACCGGTGCTCCGCCGCGCCGAGCCCGCCGTCCGCGACGTACGAGACCGGCACCTCCTCCTCGTACCGGGCCTCGCCGCCGGAGACCGTCACGACGTCGCCGATGACCGCGAACTGCTGCCACAGGCACGAAGACGTGTTGACCCGCGCGATGAACGCGTCGCTGATCGCGTCCGGTGACACCTCCAGCGGCGTCGAAGGCCACGAAACCGAGTGGTTGCGGGCGGACAGGACGCGGTGCAGCGCGCGGGCGCCGTAGCGGAAGCCGTGGATGAAGCCGCTGGTCGACTTCTTGAAGTCACGGGACTGCGTGATCGTGCCCGCGAAGTACAGGCCGGGCACGTTCACCGACTCGAACGCCGAGGTGAGCTCCGGGAACCGGTCTTTGATCACGAGCGACGGCCGGCAGCCGTCGGAGAAGATCGAGGCGTCGAACCGGAACCCGGTGCACGCGATGATTCGGTCGTACTCCAGCTCGCGCAGCTTCTCGACCGTGCGCGCGTACCGGAACTGGATCCGGAACCCGCCTTCCGGCCGAGGCTCGATGCGTTCGATCGTGCCGTCGATGACCGCGTTCTCGGACTTGAGCTGGTAGGTGTCGAGGAAGTTGTTGTTGACCGCGCGCAGATGCCCGACGTAGTGCGTCTGCCACGCCAGCCTCACCGAGTGCGGCCCGGCGACGTGGATGACGGCCGCGTGCTCGACCAGCGCGTCGGCGGTCTCGAAACCCGAGTTGCCCTTGCCGATCACCAGCACGCGCTGGTCGGTGAACGACTCCGGGTTCGTGTCGAACGTGTCGTAGCGCTCGACGTGCTCGATGCCCGGGATGGACGGCACGTAGAGCTGCGAGACACCGGTGGCCATGACCAGGTTCCGAGCCTGCCACGTCCGTCCATTGTGGTCGGTGACGACGAACCCGTCGGAGTCACGCGAGACGCGCGTGACATCGATGTCGTAGTGCACCTTGAGACTGGCCGCGCAGTCCTGCAAGTACCGGACGATGTCGTCGGCGTCCGGGAAGTACCTGGGGCTGTAGCGGGTGAACAGCAGGTCCGGGTCGTCGAGCAGCAGCGAGTTCCAGTCCATCCGCATGCGCTGCTCCGGGTCCGTGAACCCGGTGTGGACCTTGTTGATGGAGATGAGCCTGCGATGCCGGGGAAAGCGGGTGAAGAACGTGCCGGCCCCGCTGCCGCGTTCGAGGACGGCGTAGTCGCGACCGTCTCGCGCGAGCAGTGCGGCGAGCTGCAAACCGGCCGGTCCCGCGCCGATGATCAGGTAGTCGTGGGCCATGCACGGGGAAGCTACCCACGCGATCTCAGAACTTTCTGAGATCGACTGCCTACCGTCCGTGCCGTGACTGTGGACCTCGGTTCGCCCCTGACCGCCGCGCACCTTCTCAGCGCCGCGGATCTGCTGCCCGTGCACCTCGGATCCGCTGTGCGGGAACGGGTTCAGCGAGGCCGCGACCACCTGCGCACCGTGCTGGCCGACGACGAACGCCCGGTGTACGGCGCCAAGACCGGTTTCGGTGCCCTGGTGGGCTTCGCCGGCCGGGCCTCGGAGGCTGACCAGTGCGACAACACCCTCGCACACCTCGGCGCGGGCCAAGGACCCGACCTGCCGCTCGACGTCGCCCGTGCCTCGCTGCTGGTCCGCACCTGGTCGCTCGCCCAGGGCCTGTCCGGCGTGTCCGCGCACGTCGTCGAGGGGCTCGCCGAGATGTTCGCGACCACGTTCGTCCCGGCGATCCCGCGCTACGGATCCGTTGGGGCGAGCGGAGACCTGATCCCGCTCGCCTACGCGGCCCAAGCCCTGCGCGGCCGCGGGCACGCCTACTTCGACGGCGTTCGGATGCCCGCAGCGGACGCGCTCGTCGCCGCCGGGCTGAAGCCGTTGGAGCTGGACGGCCGAGACGCACTCGCCCTCGTCAACGGCACATCGGTCACGACAGCGGCTACTTCCCTTGCGCTGTCGTCCATTCGCGCGTCGCACCACGCCGTCGCGGACCTGACCTGCCTGCTGGCGGACGTTCTCGGTTGCGATCCCGGTTTTCTGGACCCGCGCCTGATCACCGCGTTCGGCCACGCGGGCGCCACCTCTGTGGCCGCGCGGATGCGGGGGATGCTCGAAGGCGTCGAGCCGAGCGGTGACCGGCCTTTGCAGGAGCCGTACAGCCTCCGGTGCTCGCCGCAGCTGCTCGGAGCGGCCGAGGACGCGTTGCGCTACGTGGACGGCGTCGTCACCGCGGACCTCGGGGGAGTGAGCGACAACCCGTTGTTCTTCCCCGACGACGACCTGGTCGCCCACGGCGGCAACTTCTTCGGCCAACCCGCCGCGTACGCCGCCGACGTGCTCGCCATGATCACCGCGTCCGTCGGCAACCTGGCCGAACGCCAGCTCGACCTCCTGGTCGACCCCTCGCGCAACACCGGCCTGCCGCCCATGCTCGCCGCCGGACCCGGTCAGCAGCACGGCTTGCAGGGCGTCCAACTCGCCACCACCGCGTTCGTCGCGGAGATCCGCCGCAACGTCCTGCCCGCCAGCACCCAGAGCCTGTCGACCAACCTGCGCAACCAGGACGTGGTGCCGTTCGGGACGCAAACCGCCCTGCGCGCCTACGACCTGGCCGAACTCCTCCACCTCCTGGTCGGCTCGCTCGCGTTGGGACTCCGCCAAGCAGCGCACGTAGGAGCCAGGCGCCCAACCGCAGCGAAATGCGCGGAGTTGCTGGCCGCGCTGGAGAAGGCCATCGACCCGATCGACCCCGACCGGCCCTTGGACGAGGACGTCCGCGCCGCCGCAGACGTGACGATCATCTGGTCCGCCCGCTCTTGACGAGGGGAGCTTTCATCAACGCGAGGGTGGTGAAAGCTCCCCTCATCAATGTCACGGGCACGCCGAAGCGATCTTCTCCCGCAGCGCCGAAGGAGTCTGCCCCGCCGTGGGCAGCCGCAAGGTGAACCGCGCCCCTCGCCCCGGATGCCCGACCGCCTCCACGGTCCCGCCGTGCCCCGTCACGATCTCCCGTACCAACGCGAGCCCCAGCCCGAACCGCTTCTCACCCTGCCCGTGCTGGAACCGCTCGAACAGCCGCTCGGCATCCCGCGGCTCGAACCCTTCACCGGTGTCGGCCACCGTCAGCTCCACCTGCCCCGCCACCGACCGGACGCGAACAGAGATCCGCCCGCCCTCGGGCGTGTGGCGAACCGCGTTGGCCAGCAGCTCGTCCACCGCACGCCGCAACGCCGTCTCGATCCCGTTGACCACCAACGGAACTCGGGCACGCTCAACCGCCAGCACGATCCCGCGCTCAGCCGCCCGCTCGCTCTCGCCGCGCACCGCCGCGTCCGCGACCGCCACGAGATCCACCGCCTGCCCGGCAGACCGCCCGCTCAACTGCGCCGACAGCAGCAGATCGTCCACGACGTCCCCGAGCCCGCGAATCGACCGGGCCAACGCGTCCAGGTTGTCCCGGTGCCCGTCCGGCAGATCGGTCGCCGCCTGCAACAACTGCGCCCGCAGGTACGCCCGCGCGATCGGCGTCCGCAGCTCGTGGCTCGCATCGGCCACGAACCGCTGCTGCCGCGCCAACGCCTCCGCCAACGGTCGAACGGTCCGCCGCCCCACGCTCAACCCGATGAACGCAGCCACGAGCAGCCCCGCCACCAGCGCGATTCCCAACGCCTGCACCAAGTGCGTGCGGTCGGCCAGCAGATACCGCATGTCGAACACTGACTGCACGACGGTGCCGTTCGAACCGGGCGCGGTGAGCACCATGTACTTCGTGCCGTTCGCGGACACGTCCCGCGAGATCGGACCACCCGCGTTCAGGTCGTCCCGCAACGGAAAGCCGGCCGGCACCTCCAGCGGACCGAGGTCGACCACCCCGTCCTCCAGCACGAACACCCACGCGCACTTGGGAGCGATCCCAGGAACGCCGAACCGGGCGTTGTACTGGAGCTCGCGCGTCACCTGCGACTCCTGCGCGTGCACCATCACCACGTACGCGATAGCGCCGACGAACGTCACCATCACCGTGATCGCGAGGCCCACCAGCACGCTGACCCGCAGCCGCGCCCGCCGGACCTCCGCGCGCTCAGCGTCCCCCCACGAACTCACAAAGCCCCCAACCGGTAACCGACCCCCTGAACCGTGTGGACCACGGTTCTGCCAACCTTGGACCGCAGGTAGTGCACATAGGTGTCCACAATGGACGGCGATGGTGCGTCGTGGAACACCGTCCGCCGCAGCGACGCCCGCGTGTGCACCGTCTCCGGATGCGTCGCCAGCACCCGCAGCAACGCGAACTCGCGCGCCGTCAACGGCACCAGCTCGCCGTCGGGCAGCACGACCCGGTGTTGTTCCAGCTCCAGCTGACCAGCGCCGATCCGCAGCACCGCAGCCAGTTCCGCGGCACGACGGGACAACGCCCGCAGCCGCGCGGTCAGCTCGCCCAGGTCGAACGGCTTCGCCAGGTAGTCGTCAGCTCCCGCGTCGAGCCCGTCGATCCGGTCCCGCACCGATCCCATCGCCGTCAGCAGCAACGCCTGCGTGCGCACCGCCCGCGACCGCAGCCGCGCCAGCAGGTCGAGCCCGTCGAGCACGGGAAGACCGCGGTCGATGACCACCACGTCGTACGGCCGGGTGAGCGCGAGATGCAGTCCGCGCTGGCCGTCCAGCGCGATGTCCACGGAATACCCCTCACCGCGCAACACTGCGGCGAGCAACTCCACGAGCTCTCTGTCGTCCTCCACGAGCAGTAGCCGCACAAGACGAAGAATCGCACGCTCCCACGGCGTCCGACCAGGTCATCGAGGCAGTGCAACAGCCAATGGACAGCCGCCGATTCTGTTCACGAATGTGATACCGACAGCTCAGTGCGTCTTTCGCCGGGAGAACCGAGTGGCGATTCGGCGATAAACATGTGAATCACGCGCACGGCACGACCTGCGCAAGCGCGAAAGGTGTGAACAGGTCAGGCGCGCACGACCGCCGGCGCGGTGAACCGGCCGCCGACCCAGCCCGCCGTGGCGATGGCCCGCAACCCGTGGTCGCCTTCCTCCAACTGGCCGTGCGGACCCAGCACGTCAGCGGACGTACTGCCGTCGTGCCACCGCACCGGCAGCCTGCCGTGCCGCTCCAGGACCCCGGCGAGCTTGGACGTCAGCTTGGCGCTGCCGATGTGCACCCACCGGCTCGGGAACAGGTCCAGCAGGTCGAGCGTCGCCGGGCTGATCTCCGGCACGACCGTGATCCCGTTGTCCCGCCCGTACTCGACCAGGTCGCGCAACGCGTCCGGATCGCCCTCGGGGAACACGTGCATCACGTTGAGCTTGTAGGCGGCCATCTTGTCGATCGCCTTGCGCATCTCGGCGGGCGCCAGCAGCGCGCTCGACACGCCACGCCACGAGAACGCGGGGGAGTCCCGCACATCAGCCGCGCGCACCGTGCCGTCCGCGGTCATCAGCTGCCGGAACGACTGCACGCCGTACCGCAACCCGGCCTGCGTGCTGGCACGGAGCATCACCGCGGTGTTGCTGACCAGCAGCGCGTACCCCTCAGGACCGAGGCCGCGCATCGCCGGGTCGTGCGACACCATCAGCATGCCGTCCGCGGACTCCGCGAGCAGGTAGCCGGTCTGCCGGAAGACGAGTTCGCGCATCATCGCGGCCGCCGTGCGCGCCTGCCCGGTCACCCGGACGGCGACGTCCTCGGTCAACGTGAACGCACCCGTGCGACGGGGCGCGCTCGACGGCATCGGAATAATCACCGGTTTCCTCCCAGCGGACTAACGCAGGAGGTATCACGGGAGTTCCGGCAACCGCACGCTGAACGTGGTTCCCCGGCCTGTCGTGCTGATCACACCCACCGATCCGCCGTGCGCCTCGACGAGCTTGCGCACGATCGCGAGCCCCAGCCCGCTGCCGCCCGTGCTGCGCGCCCGTGACTTGTCCGCACGCCAGAACCGGTCGAACACGTGCGGCAGGTCTTCCGCCGAGATGCCCGAACCGGTGTCCGCCACGGAGATCACCACGTCGGAGCCTTCCACAGTGGCGCTGACCGACACCGAGCCACCGGTGGGCACGTAGCGGAGGGCGTTCGCGACGAGGTTGTCCAAGATCTGGCGCAACCGCAGGGCGTCCGCGACGACTACCAGCTCGCCCGGCGCTCCTGACAGCGCGTCCCCCGCCTGCGCCGACAGCGTGATCCCTGCCTGCGCCGCCCGTGCCTCGTACGCCGCCGCGACCTGCTCCAGCACCCCGCGCACCGGCACCGGTTCCAGGTGCAGCCGCAACGACCCCGCATCGGCCACCGCGAGGTCCTGCAGGTCGTCCACCACGTGCTGCAACACGAGCGCTTCCTTCAGCAGCAACGTCACCAGCGCCGGATCGAGGTCGCTCACCCCGTCCTCCGCGGCCTCCAGCCAGCCCCGGATGTTGCTCAACGGCGTCCGCAGCTCGTGCGCCACGTCGCTGACCATCGCCTTGCGCGCCTGCTCCAACTGCGCCCTGTTCGCCGCCATCGTGTTGAACGCCCTGGTCAGGCCCGCGATCTCGTCCTGGCCGCGCACCGGCACCGGCGGGATGTCTCCGCCACCCGACATGTGCTGTGCGGCGGCCGTCAACGCCCGCAGAGGCCGCGTGATCCGCGCGCCCGCGAACGCCGCCACCCCCACCGCGACCAGCAGCACCGCCGCGGCCGCCCCCACGACCTGCCAGCCGTTGCCCGACAACGAGATCGCGGCCGTCGGCGTGCCCGTGGGGTTCGTCAGGTAGAGCAGGACCGGCGGCGCCACGTACTGGGCGAGCTGCTCTTTGCGCGACGCGGCGACACAGGCCGCGACGGCGGGCTCGTCCGGAGGTGGCACGCCGCTCGACTGCTTCTGCGCCGGCGTGTAGTCGGGATCGAGGTCCACCGGTGGCAGCGACCTGCGCGCCAGACATGCGTTGACCAGGTCTTCGAGGTCGAGCAGCGCGTAGAAGTCGGCCCTCGTGTCGAACTGCAGCTCGTTGTCCCGGCAGTCGAGATCGGCCTCGCCCTTCTTGACCATCCTCAGGCAGAACAACGTGCCGGTGCGGTCCTCGCGCTCGCGGAAGTCGATCGGCGTGCGGAACGGCCCCAGCACCCGCTTGTCGATCCGGTCCGCGGGCGCGTCCGGCACCAGCACCGGGTCGACGGCCAGCGCGTCCACCACCGCCGCGGCCGTCGCGGGCAGCTGACCGCCGTCGCCACCCTTGTCCGCGACCGTTTTGCCGTCCTTGGTGACCAGCACGATCCGCCGGTTCGGGTGCTGCTCGGTGATCGAGGAGATCACGTAGTCCACTTCGGACCAGTCACGGTGCGCCGTGGCGTACTGCAGCAGCTCCGCGTAGATCCGGTTGTCCGACGCCAGCTCCCGGCCCTGCTCGCGCGCGATCGACGCCTGGGTCAGCTGCGTCGCGAGCCACGCCGTCGCCGCGATCGAGCACACCGCGATCAGCACCACGACGACGAGCAGGCGGGTGAAGACGCTACGGCGCATCGACGCGCCCGGCCGTGAGCTTGTAACCGATCCCGTAGACCGTCACCAGGTGCTCCGGCGTGCGCGAGTCGGTCTCGATCTTGCGGCGCAGGTTCTTCACGTGCGTGTCGATCGTGCGGGCGGTCAGGAAGCTGTCCCCGTGCAGGCGGTCCAGCAGCTGCTCCCGCGTGAACACCCTGTCCACTTCGGACGCCAGCACCTCCAGCAGCCCGAACTCTCCTGGCGTGCACTCGACCCGAGCCCCGCGCACGGTCACCTCGTGCCGGACGGGGTCCACCACGATCGGTCCGACCTTGAGCATCGGCGCGGGCCGGATGGTGCGTCTGCGCAGCAACGTCCGCACGCGCGCCACCAGCTCGCGCGGGCTGAACGGCTTGGTCATGTAGTCGTCCGCGCCGATGCCGAGCCCGTGGAGCAGGTCGTCCTCAGTGGACCGCGCGGTGAGCATCAGCACCAACACGTCCGAGTCCGCCCTGAGCGCCCGACACACGTCCAACCCACCCAGTCCCGGCAGCATCAGGTCGAGCACCACCAACTCGGGTTGCTGTGCGCGAACCACGTCGAGCGCGTCCCGTCCGTCGTGGACGACCAGGACCCGATGATGGTCCTGCTCCAGGTAACGGCGGACGAGTTCGGCCTGGTTCTCGTCGTCCTCCGCGACCAGGATGAGAGCGCTCACGGCCAGAGGATACGGACGCCCTCGGGGCGATCACCGGTTCGACACAGGATCCTCACAAGTGCCGAACAAGATCCACGGCATGCGCAACACCGTCATCGCGGCCACGTTGCTCGTCGTGGTCGTCACCGCCGCCGTGCTGCTGGTGCGCGCCCGGCCCGACGAACCCGCCGCCGCGCCACCACCGGCGACGAAGACCACGACCGTGCGGAAAGGAGACCTCACGAACACCCGCGTCCTGCAGGGCGACCTCGGCTTCGGCACGGCCCGGCCGGTCAAAGGAGCCACGGGCATCGTCACGAAGCTGCCGGCGGTGGGGCAGGTCACCGAGCTGGGCAAGGAGCTGTACCGCGTCGACGACCAGCCGGTAGTGGTGTTCATCGGCGCGACCCCGCTGTTCCGCGCCCTGGACACACCCGGCCTCAAGGGATCCGACGTCGCTGTGCTGATCGAGAACCTCGCCGCCCTCGGCTACCAGGTCGGGGTTCGCCCGAAGGACGCCGCGAAGGCCGAGCTCACGCCCGCTGTTGTCGATGCCGTCAAGAAGTGGCAGAAGGCGCTGGGCGTCGAGCAGACCGGCGTGCTGCAGCCCGGCCGCGTGCTCGTGCTGGACCGCCCGATGCGCGTCGCCGCGGTGAAGGCCCAACTCGGCGCGGCAGCGTCGGAGGAGCTCTTCGAGATCACCCCGACCACCCGCCTGATCACCCTGGAGGTGCCGGTCTCGGAGGCGGGCGCGGTCAAGGCCACGATGCCGGTGACGATCGTGCGCCCGGACTCGCGCGAGGTACCCGGCAAGGTCGCCTCGGTGTCGAGCGCGCCCCCTGCGCAGAACGGCGGCGGCCCGAAGACCGACATCACCGTCACACCCGACAACCCGGCCGACGTCGCCGACCTCGACACCGCCCCGGTCCGCCTCAAGTTCACGACCGAGAGCCGTACTGGCGTCCTGACCGTGCCTTTGGCCGCCTTGATTGCTTTGAAGGAGGGCGGTTATGCCGTCCAACTGCCTTCCGGCGCGTTGAAGGCCGTCAAGACCGGCCTGTACTCGCAGGACAAGGTCGAGATCTCCGGCGACGGCATCACCGACGGCCTCGAAGTGGTGACGGCCCAATGACCCCGGTGCTGGCCTTGCGCTCGGTCTCGAAGCACTACCCCGGCGGTGTGACGGCTCTCGACGACGTCTCGTTGCAGGTCGGCGCGGGCGAGCTGCTCGCGATCGTGGGCCCGTCCGGCTCGGGCAAGTCGACGTTGCTGCACCTCGTCGGCACTCTGGATCTACCTTCGTCCGGCACGGTGGAGATCGACGGCCAAGACGTGTCCACGCTGTCGGACCGGCGGCTGTCGGCGCTGCGGGGGAGCCGGCTGGGGTTCGTGTTCCAGCAGTTCCACCTGTCCGACGGCCTGACCGCCGCGGAGAACGTCGCCACCGGGCTCCTGTACGCCGGTGTGCGACGCAAGGACCGGCCCGCGCTCGCTGTCGCGGCGTTGGAACGGGTCGGCCTCGGGCACCGCGTCTCGCACCGGCCGCAGGAGCTGTCGGGCGGGGAACGTCAGCGCGTCGCCATCGCCCGTGCCGTGGTCAACAGCCCGTCGCTGGTGCTCGCCGACGAACCGACCGGCGCGCTCGACACCGCGAACGGTCAGGCGGTGCTGGAGTTGCTGGGGGAGCTGAACAGGCAGGGCACGACCATCGCGCTGATCACGCACGACAGGGACATCGCGGCGGCAATGCCACGTCGAGTGGAATTACGAGATGGGCGCATTGTCGCGGACACAGGTGCTGCTACCGGCCAGGTCGCCGATGCGAGTGCTGCCGGCTTCGGCGCGGGTCGGCTCGCAGAGGCCGCGACAGTTCAGTTTCCCCGGCCCCGGAGGAGCCTGTGATGAGCCGTCTCCTCTTCACGTCCTTCGCCGCGCTCGGCCTGGTCGTCGGCCGCCTCCTCACCAAGCTCACGAGGCGAGGCCGCCGATGACCCGCCTCTCCCCAGCCGACCTGCTCTCCCTGGGCTCCCTCGGCATCCGCACCCGCAGACTCCGAGCCGCCCTCTCCGCCCTGGGCATCGCCCTCGGCATAGCCACCGTCGTAGTCGTCACCGGCATCCCGGCGTCCAGCCAGCAAGCCCTCCTCGACGAGCTCACCGCCCTGGGCACCAACCTGCTCCGAGCCCAACCCGCCCAACGCCAGGAAGACCCGGTCCTCCTCCCCGAATCCTCCGTGGCGATGGTCCAGCGCATCGCCCCGGTGACCGCCGCGGCCGCCGTCGCCAACACCCACACCCGAGTCCGCCGCAACGACCTCCTCGACCCCGGCCACAGCTCGGACATCACCGTCCTGGCGACAACTCCAACGCTCCTCGACACCGTCAACGGCCACGTCGCGACGGGTGAGTTCCTGCCCCGCCCCGACTTCCCCTCGGTGGTGCTGGGCAGCGTCGCCGCGACCAGGCTCGGCATCCAGGACATCGCCGAGAAGCCCGCGATCTTCGTCGGCGACAAGTGGTTCACCGTCGTGGGCATACTCGCGCCCATGCCCCTGGCCCCGGACATCGAACGCTCGGTGCTCGTCGGCTGGGACGCCGCCCGCACCCAGCTCGGCTTCGACGGCCACCCCACGGTCGTCTACGTCAAGGCGCGCGAAGAGTCCATTGAGGACGTCCGTGCGGTCCTGCCGGCCACGCTGTACGGCGAAATCCCCGGCCTCGTCCAGGTGAGCCGCCCGTCCGACGCGCTGAAGGCCAAGCGCGCCACCCAGAACTCCTACAGCGCCCTGTTCCTCGGCCTGGCCGGCGTGGCACTGCTGGTCGGCGGTGTCGGCGTCGCGAACACCATGGTGATCTCCGTGCTCGAACGCCGCAGCGAGATCGGCCTCAGACGCGCTCTCGGTGCCACCAGAGGCCACATCCGTTCCCAGTTCCTCACCGAAGCGGTACTTCTCTCCACCCTCGGTGGCCTGGCGGGCACCGCGCTGGGTGCCCTCGGCGTCACCGGTTACGCCACCCTGCACCGCTGGCCGACCGTCATCCCGTTGCCAGTGCTGGCTTCCGGCGTGCTCGCGGCGTTCGTCGTGGGCGCCGCCGCAGGCCTCTACCCCTCCATCCGCGCCGCACGGCTCACCCCGACCCAGGCGCTCTCCGCGTAAAGGACATCCCGGAATGAAGAAGGCTTCCCTGGCCCTGCTGCTCCTCCTCGCAGCGTGCGGCACCACTCCCGCCAAGCCCGAGGTCGCATCCCTCTCCACACCGAGCAGCGGCGCCGCCCCGACGTCCGTGTCGCAGGAACAACGGCCCCGCGAACGCCTCGACATGACCCCGGAGGACGACGAAGCCCTCCGCGCCCCGTACGACCAGTGCCTCGCGAGCCATGGCCTGGACAAGAAGGGCCGCTCCACCGAAGGCCGCCCGCAGCCGACCAAGGAGGAGCAGGACAAGGCGCTCAAGGCCTGCGAGTCGAAGCTCCCGCTGCCGCCGTGGGAGAAGGACGTCAACAACCCCGAGGCGCTCGACTTCGCCAACCGAGTCGTGCAATGCCTGCGTGACAAGGGAGTCCGCTACGTCGAGGTCTACAACGAGCCTGGCGCCGACGCGGTCTCCTACGCGTTCGGCGGTCCGAACAACGATGCCGCGTCGATCACGCTCGGCCTCGAACACGCGAAGGAGTGCGAGATCGCGTCCTCCAAGAAGTAAGCTGGGCCGAAGGATCCGCTGGGGGGCGATCTCATGGACTTCGAACGCGAACTCGCCGACATCCGGTACTACGCGATCTTCGACGAGGGCGTCGGCAGCGTGGACCAGGCCTTCATGCTCGTGCGCAGACCGGACCGCGTGGGCGAGCAGAAGTACCTCGGCGTCGGCGCCTGGGTGCCGACGGACAAGCTCTACCGCCTCGGCAGCGGCAGGGACTGGACCGAGGACGCCGTCGAGATCAGCGAGGCCGAGGCACTCCAGCTCCGGCACGTGCTCGGCGTGCGCTGGGCGGCCACCCGCCACCACCACGTGATCTCCGCCGGCGGGACGCCGTTCGCTGTGGTCGTGTCCCCGAAGGAACCTCTGTCGTTCTGTCCGCAGCAGATCGACCTGCGCCTGCTCGGCGGGCTGACCGCGACGCGTCTGCTCGACGACGCCGCGCGGGAACCGACGTGGAGCGTCGAGACAGTGGACCTGGCCACCGCCACCGAGGTCCTGGCACGGCTGGAACAGCGGCGGCGGGAGGAGGGGCCGGACACCGGCAGGTACGCCGTGTTCCGGCATCTCACCGACATGCTCGACATGCACTCGGCCTCGGAGATCGTGCGGTGGCGGGGGCCCTGGCACAGGTACACGATCCAGCTGGGCGACTTCGAGGCGGATCACCTGATCACGCTGTTCGCGCTGAGGAAGGCGCGACGGCAGGCCGAGCCGGTCGGTGGCCATCAGCACTTCGCGGTCTTCAACCGGACCGAGGACGCGATGGACCTGCGCAACGCCCACTCGGTGATCCGCTCCACAGTGGACTCGCCGGAGCGGTGGGAGGTCTTCTTCCAGCCAGAACGATGGTTGCCCGCGATGAGACCGTCGGACCGGGCGATGACGGTGCCGCTCGGAGCCGAGGAGCTCGCGGCCGTGACCGCGAGGCTCGCGGCAGGCGACCCCCGTCACCTGCGAATCCGGTGTCGCATCAGGGGGCCCGTCGCGTTGCTGCGGCTGACCGGCACCACCGAGGAACAGTCGAACGACCTCGGCTGGGAGCCCTCGGACCTCCTCTCCCGGCTGCCGGGAGAGGAGTCGTGGTACGTCTTCGAAGAGGACGAGAAGACCCTGGACGGGCACCGTTTCGCGGCGGCGCAGCTGAACCGGTCCGTGCGGTTCCGCCAGGACGAGCGTCAGTACTTCGCGGTCTTCCCCACCCTCGAACCCGGCTTCGATCTCTCCCGCGCCGTGCTGGTGGCACGGCGGGAGGGGGAGGTCGAGGAGACGTACACCAGGTCCGGTGGCGGCTGGGTGCGGATGGACGAGGGGGACACTATCGACAGGTCGTTCCTCATCCGGTCCCTGCCCATCAGCCGCGAGGAGATGGAAAGACTGATCAGCTGAGCAGGTCCCGCACCCGAGGCACGACCTCGGTCCCGTACAGCTCGATCGTCCGCATCAGCGACTCGTGCGACAGCCCGCCGATCCCGTACTTCAGATCGAACCTGCTGGCACCCAGCGTCTTCATCGTCCGCGCCATCTTCTCCGCGACCGTCGAGGGCGACCCCACGAACAACGCCCCGTGCGGTCCCACCTCGTGCGCGTACGACTCAGGTGTAGGCGTGGAGAACCCGCGCGTCCTGCCGAGCCGCGAGATCACGTCGAGGTAGTGCGGCCAGAACTCCTCCCGGGCCTGCTCGTCGGTCGGCGCCACGTGGCCGGGGGAGTGGATCCCGATCGGCAACGGGTCACGGCCGAACTTCTCCAGCGCGTGCTTGTACAGCTCGGAGAACGGCGCGAACCGGCCAGGGTGACCGCCGATGATCGCCAGCATCAGCGAGAACCCGTAGGAGGCCGCGCGCACCACCGACTGCGGGCTGCCGCCCACGCCGATCCACGCCGGGAACGGCTCGGTGTACGGCACGACGTCCTGCTCGTGCAGCGACGCGCGGGTCTTGCCCTGCCACGTCACCGGCCCGCCCTTGAGGATCTCCGCGAAGAGATGGGTCTTCTCCTCGAACAGGTCCTCGTAGTCGGCGAGGTCGTAGCCGAACAGCGGGAACGAGTCCACACTGGACCCGCGCCCCAGGATGATCTCCGCACGCCCGCCCGACACCGCGTTCAGTGTGGAAAAGCGTTGGAACACGCGCACCGGGTCATCCGAGCTGAGCACCGTCACGGCGGAACCCAGGTGGATGTCGGTGGTACGGGCGGCGATCGCGGCCAGCACCACGTCGGCCGCCGACAACGGCATGTCCGGCGTGTGGTGCTCGCCGATGCCGAAGAAGTCGAGGCCCACCTGGTCGGCGAGCACTCCTTCCTCGACGAGGTTGCGGATGGTCTGGGCGTGCGTCAGCGGCTTCCCGTCGGCGTCGAACGTGACGTCGCCGAACGTGTCGAGTCCGAACGTGGTCATGACAGCTCCTTCACGAACTTGCCGAACAGCGGGCTGCCGGGTTCCAGCAGCCGTCCGTCGAACAGGGAACCCACCGGCACCGGCTCGAAACCGATGCGGGACAAGAACTCCGACACCACGCGCAGCGCGTCCGGCGAGTCGCCGGCGAGCCCGACCGCGTGTCCGGCCGGTGGTTCCATGTCCTGGTAGGCGATGTGGTTGAGGGTTTTGACGACCTGCGCGCCGACGAGCCGCTGAGCGACTTCCTCGCTCGTGCCCTGCGGTTGGTCGGCAGGCGGCCAGTGGTTCATCGCGTCGATGACGACCTTGCCCGCGAACATCGCCGGTTCGAGTGACGGGAACCGGTGCCACGGGATCGCCAGCACCACCAGATCGGCGTCCGCGACCGCGTCGGCCGCGGACAGCGGCACCGCGCCCGGCGCGAGAAACTCGATGATCATCTCGATCCGCGACGGGTCGCCGGAGCCCGCGATGGTCACCGGGTAGCCCGCTGCCAGAGCGAGGCGCGCGATGACGGGACCGACGTGGCCCGCACCGAGAACAGCGATCTTCACAGCACACCCGACCCAGCTAGTTGACGTGTCATCGAAGCATAACCGGACTAGCCCCCGTTTATTCCGCCGGGGTGACGTACCAGACCGCCGTCACTCGACGCTCGCGAGCGGTGACCGGGCGCTCCTACGGTCGGGAACGTGTTCAACGAGCCGTCTCGCCGCAGCTTCCTGTCCGCCTCCGCCGCCGCGGCCCTCACGTTCGGGCTGCTCAAGGCCGGTCCTGCGCAGGCTGCGGGGGAGATCCGGCCGTTCCGCGTGCGGATCCCCGAGCGCGAGGTGGCCGAGATGCGTCGCCGGATCCTGCAGACCCGGTGGCCCGACGTGGAGACCGTCATCGACCTGTCGCAGGGCGCTCCGCAACGGACTGTGAAAGCCCTCGCCCGCTACTGGGCGCACGAGTACGACTGGCGCACGACGGAACGCAAGCTCAACGCACTGCCGCAGTTCATGACCGAGATCGACGGCCTGGACATCCACTTCCTGCACGTCCGCTCGAAGCACGAGAACGCGCTGCCGCTGCTCGTCTCGCACGGCTGGCCCGGGTCGGTGATCGAACAGCTGAAGATCATCGGCCCGCTCACCGACCCGACCGCGCACGGCGGCAAGGCCGAGGACGCCTTCCACCTCGTGATCCCGTCGATGCCGGGCTACGGCTTCTCCGGCAAACCCACGACGACCGGCTGGGGACCCGACCGCATCGCCGGCACGTGGATCGAGCTGATGAAGCGCCTCGGCTACGACCGCTACGTCGCGCAGGGCGGCGACTGGGGCGCGCTGATCGTCGACCTGATGGCGTTGCGCAAGCCCTCCGGACTCCTCGGCGTCCACACGAACCTGCCCGGCGCCGTGCCGGTCGAGATCGACAACGCCGCCCGCGCCGGCGGCCCGCAGCCGCCCGGACTCGCCGGCGACGAGCTCAAGGCGTGGCAGGACGTGCTCTTCCGGTACAGCAAGGGCCAGAACTACGCGCGGATCATGGCGACCCGCGCCCAGACGCTGACCGGCTTCGCGGACTCCCCGGTCGGGCTGGCGTCGTTCATGATCGACCACAACCTGGCGAGCCTCGCGTTGATCGCGCGCGCGTTCGACGGGCAGCGGGAGTCGTTGTCGCGCCAGGACGTCGTCGAGAACATCTCGCTGTACTGGCTGACGGACACCGCGATCTCCGCGGCCCGGCTGTACTGGGAGAGCAAGTACTCGGTGATCGCCGCGAAGGGCGTCACGCTGCCGGTCGCCGTCAGCGTGTTCCCCGAGGAGGTCTACCAGGCGCCGCGCAGCTGGGCCGAACGCGCGTACCCGAACCTGATCCACTACAACCGCGTCGCGGCCGGTGGGCACTTCGCCGCGTGGGAGCAGCCGCAGATCCTCGCCGCCGAAGTCCGGGCGGGATTCCGGCCGCTGCGTTAGCTTTCAGGGCATGTGGGACGGCGGTGACGCGTACGAACGGTACGTCGGCCGGTGGAGTCGCCCGGTCGCGGTGGAGTTCCTGCGGTGGCTGGCCGTGCCACCGGGCCGGACGTGGCTCGACGTGGGGTGCGGCACCGGCGCGCTGACCGAGACGGTGCTGGCGCACTGCGACCCCGCCTCCGTCGTCGGCGTCGACCCGTCCGCGGCGTTCCTGGAGCTGGCCCGGCAACGGGTCGCCGGTGCTTCCTTCGAGGTCGGCAGCGCGGTCGACCTGGGGGAGCGGCAGGCCGACGTCGTGGTGAGCGGACTCGTGCTCACCTTCGTGCCCGACGTCGCGCAGGCCGTGGCGGAGTTCGCCCGCGTCGGCTCGTACGTCGGCTCCTACCTGTGGGACTACGCGAGCGGCATGCAGATGATGCGGCTGTTCTGGGACGCCGCCCGCGACGTCGACCCCGCCGCTTCCGCTCAGGACGAGGGGCTGCGGTTCGGGGACGTGAGCGACCCGGACCCGTTGCGGACGTTCTGGACCGGCGCCGGGCTGCGCGACGTCGAGGTGACCGGCATCGTCGTGCCCACGGTGTTCCGCGACTTCGCCGACTTCTGGGAACCCTTCGAGGGCGGCACCGGCGCGGCGCCCGCCTACGCCGCGACGCTGCCGGTGGAGCAGCGCGACGCCATCCGCGACCTGCTCCGCTCCCGGCTGCCGGCGGTTGGCCCGATCTCGCTGACGGCCAGGGCGTGGGCCGTCAGAGGTGCGCGCTGAGGAACCGTTGCAGGTGCGGGTTCACGTCGTCGGCGTGCGTGAGGCTGAGGAAGTGCGCGCCGCCCTCGACGGTGACCAGCGGCTCGGCTTTCGGCAGGGCTTCGACGAGCGCTTCGGCCTTCGCGACGGGGTAGGCGAGGTCCGCCGTGCCGTGCAGCACCAGCGCGGGCACGGTGATCTCCTGCGCGCGATCGAGGATGCCCTCGCGGCCGACCAGGGCGTTCATGATCAGCCGCAGCCGCTCCGGTTCGACCGCGGACCACTTCGGCGTCCACTCCGACGGGTCGTAGTCGCCCAGGCAGATCTTGGCGACGGCCTCGATCACCGTCTCCGGTCCCTGCGCGATCCACACCTCGGCGAGCTGCTGGTAGGCGGCCGAGATCTGCTCGTCCTCGGTCTCGCCGGACGTGCCCAGCAGCACGAGCGCCGTGACCCGTTCCGGTGCCAGCAACGCCATCCGGAGCGCGACGAACCCGCCCTGGCTCGTGCCCACGACGGCCGCCTTGCCGATCTTGAGCTCATCGAGGACCGCGAGAGCGTCCCTGGCCACGTCCCAGTGGTCGAACGGCTCTTGTGCGGGCGTTTCGCCGTGGCCGCGCTCGTCGATCGCGATCAGCCGGTAGGAGTCTCCGAACGCGGCGACCTGCGGCGCCCACATCGAGGCGTCCATCAGGAAGCTGTGCAGCAGCACCACCGCGGGCCCGTCACCGCCGTGGTCCACGTAGGACACCAGCTGCCCGTCGCCCGTCGTCACCGTCGCCATGCCGTCGCACCTCATCTCGCGTTTCCCGCATAGTGGATCATCAGCGGCACCCGCCCCGTTCGTTCTACCCTGCCCGAATGCGACAAGTGATCAGGGGCGCGGTGCTGCTCCTGCTGCTGTTGATCGTCGTCCCCGCACCGGCGATGGCGCAACAACAGCAGACTGTGGTGAAGATCGGCACCGAGGGCACCTACCCTCCGTTCTCGTTCCACGACCCCCAGACCGCCGAACTGACCGGCTACGACATCGAGGTCGTCAAGGCGATCGCCGCGAAGGCGAACTGGCGGCTGGAGTTCGTCGAGACGCAGTGGGACGCGATCTTCCCCGCCCTGGACTCCGGCCGCATCGACCTGATCGCCAACCAGGTGTCGCTGAACCCCGAACGCGCGGCCAAGTACGGACTCTCCAACCCGTACACGTACTCGCGCGGCGTGATCGTCCGCCGGACCGGTGACACGCGGATCAAGTCCTTGTCCGACCTGAGCGGCAAGACCACCGCGCAGTCCAGCACGTCGAACTGGGCCAAGGTCGCACGCGACGCGGGCGCTCGTGTCGAGGCGGTCGAAGGTTTCGCCCAGGCCGCCGCTCTGTTGCAGCAGGGCCGGGTCGACGCGATCGTCAACGACAACATCGCCGTCCTCGACTACCTCGCCACCACCGGCTCGAAGGACGTCGAGATCGCGGGCGACGCGGGTGCTTCCGGCAGCCAGCAGGTCCTGGCACTGCGCAAGGCCGACGCTTCGTTGCTCTCGCAGGCGAACCAGGCGATCGACGCCCTGAAGGCCGACGGCACTCTGCGCGGCATCTCGGAGAAGTACTTCAAGGCCGACGTGTCCGTTGAGGACGGTGGCTCGGCGGACCTGTCCCAGGGGCGTGGGGCGCGCAGCACGTGGGACGTTCTGGCGTCCACCGCGTGGCCGATGTTCGTGGGCTTGGTCAAGGTGACTGTTCCCTTGACGGCCCTGTCGTTCGCGATCGGTCTGGTGCTGGCGCTTCTCGTTGCCCTGGCCCGTATCTCCTCGTATCGCGTGCTGTCGGGTCTGGCGCGCGGATTCATCTCGATCATCCGCGGCACCCCCTTGCTGCTGCAGCTGTTCATCGTCTTCTACGGCCTGCCGCAGATCGGCCTGAAGTTCCCACCCTTCACCGCCGCCGTCGTCGCCTTCTCCCTGAACGTGGCGGGTTACGCCGCCGAGGTCGTCCGCTCGGCGATCCTGTCCGTGCCACGCGGCCAGTTCGAGGCGGCGTCGACCATCGGCCTGAACTACGCGCAGACCCTGCGGCGCATCGTCCTGCCCCAAGCCGCCCGCACCGCCGTGCCACCGCTGTCCAACACGTTGCTGTCGCTGCTGAAGGACACCTCGCTCGGTTCGGTCGTGCTGCTGACCGAGCTCTTCCGCGAGTCCCAGCTCGCCGCCGCCGAGAGCAACGAGTTCCTCGCCCTGTACTCCTTCGCGGGGCTCTACTACTGGCTGATCTGCGTCGCGCTCTCCGCGGGCCAGAAACGACTGGAGACCAGGCTGAACAGGTACGTGATCGCATGACCGACCTCCGCATCGAGGTCTCGGACCTCCACAAGTCCTTCGGCTCCCTCGACGTCCTGCGCGGCATCGACTTCTCGGTCCCGCGCGGCACCTCCACCGCGCTGCTGGGCCCGTCCGGCTCCGGCAAGACCACCCTGCTGCGCTCGCTGAACGTCCTGGACACCCCCGATTCCGGTGTCGTCAGGATCGACGACGTCACGGTGGACTTCGCGTCGTTGCCTCCGGGCAAGGCCGGGCGGGTCGTGTCTCAGCGGCTGCGCGGGCAGAGCGGCATGGTCTTCCAGTCGCACAACCTGTTCCCGCACCGCACGGTCCTGCAGAACCTGACCGAGGGCCCGGTCGTGGCCCAAGGCCGGCCGCTCGACGAGGTGGTGGGGGAGGCGCGCGTCCTGCTGGACCAGGTGGGGCTGGCGGACAAGGCGGATTCGTACCCGTACCAGCTCTCCGGCGGTCAGCAGCAACGCGTCGGCATCGCCCGAGCCCTGGCCCTGAAGCCGCGCGTGGTCCTGTTCGACGAGCCCACGTCGGCGTTGGACCCGGAGCTGGTGGGGGAGGTGCTGGCGGTGATCAAGGACCTCGCCTCCGAGGGCTGGACCACGGTCATCGTCACCCACGAGATCCAGTTCGCCTCGCACGTGGCGGACCAGGTGCTGTTCCTGGACGGCGGCGTGATCGTGGAGAGCGGCCCGCCCGCGCAGGTGATCGGCGACCCGCGGGAGGAACGCACGCAACGGTTCCTGCGCCGCATCCTCGACCACGGGTGACCCTCACCGAGCTGCCGTGGGACCCGCTGAGCCCGGCTGAGGTGGCCGGGCTGTTCGGCGACGTCCGGTGGTGGATCGCGGGTGGCCACGCGATCGAGATGTTCGTCGGCCGCCCGTTGCGCCCCCACTCCGACATCGACGTGTTGCTGTTACGCCGCGACCAACTCGCGGCGCAACGCGCGCTGGCCGGCTGGGAGTGGTGGGCAGCCGACCCGCCGGGAACGCTGCGCCCGTGGAGGCCCGGCGAAATCCTGCCCACCGGCGTCCACGACATCTGGTGCCGCCCCGCCGGATCCGACCACTGGCGAGTCCAGGTGATGCTCGACGAGTCCGACGGCGACGACTGGGTCTCGCGCCGCCATCCACGCGTGCGCAGAAGCATCTCCTCGATCGGAAACGCGACCGCATCCGGAATCCCGTACCTGGTTCCCGAGATCCAGCTCTTCTACAAGTCGACAGCACCGCGCCCAAAGGACCAGATCGACTTCGACGCGGCGTTACCGCTGCTCAGCGCCGTGCAACGACAGTGGCTGGCCGACACTCTCGCCATTCTTGAGGATAGGCTCCCCTAATTTCCTCCCGAATTGCGGCCTTTCTGCCGTGGTGGCATCGTCCGAATCACCGAACCTTTCCCACCACGGCAGGAGCGGACATGACCACCCTCGAGAACCCGGCGATGCCCGCCGTCCACGACTGCAGCGTCAGCGAGTGCTCGTACAACCACGACGGCTGCCACGCCTTCGCGATCACCGTGCGCGGCGACAACGGCGCTGCCGACTGCGGCACCTTCATCCCGTTGAGCACGAAGGGTGGCTTGGAGAAGGTCGTCGCGCAGGTGGGTGCCTGTCTGCGCACCGACTGCACGCACAACGCCTCGCTGGAGTGCACGGCGCAGAGCGTGCGAATCGGTGCGGGCCCCGGCGACCACCACGCGAACTGCCTGACCTACCAGCCGCGCTAGTCCTCCTCTTTGCGGTCCACCGCGCGGCCGAGCTCCCGCAGGCCGACGTTGACCGCGATGATCGCCACCGTGCCCGCGGCCGCCACGACGTGCAGCCCGGCACCCGCCAGCGACCCCACCGCGGCCGCGCACCACAGCGTGGCCGCGGTGTTCAGTCCGCGCACCGACAACCCGTCGCGCAGAATCACGCCCGCGCCCAGGAAACCGATGCCGGACACCACCTGAGCGGCCACCCGCGTCGGGTCGCCCTGGCCGTCGAAACCTTGTGCCGAAAGCAGAACGAACAGCGCCGCCCCCACCGCCACGAGGGCGTTGGTGCGCAGGCCCGCCATGCGCGAGCGGTACTGCCGCTCGAAACCGATCAACGCGCCGAGGCCCATGCTCTCGGCAATGCGCAGCGTCATGTCGAAGATGTGCATCGTGTGACTCCCCTTGTGTGCAGGGGTGTGCGTCACACGCCAGAACTCAAGCGTGCGAGGTGAAGTGACCTGCGCGGGCTACTGTCGCCTGGCATGTGTCGCTCACCTCGCTTCCTCGTGTCTGGTTGGCAAGACCGGTTCACACTACTGAACCCGGCGTGAGGCCGGAGTGAGAGTGGGACGGACGTCTCACTACAGCATCTCCAGCGGGCCGGGTCCTGACGGGGGAGGGAACGCGCCGTCCAGCTCCGCCAAGTCCTCTGTGGACAGTCGCAGCTCCAGCGCCCGAGCGTTCTCCCGCACGTGCTCGACCGTGCCCGCCTTGGGGATCGCGTTCACGTGCGGCAGCCGCAGCACCCACGCCAGCGCCACCTGGGCGGGCGTCGCGTCGTGCCGGGCGGCGACCGACGCGAGCACCGGCGACCGGAGCAGCCGTCCCTGTTCGACGGGGGAGTAGGCCATGATCGGCATGCCGGCGGACGCGTGCCACGGCAGCAGATCGTGCTCCGGGCCGCGCCGCGACAGGTTGTAGAGGATCTGGTTGGTCTGGCAGAAGCCGGGCAACGCGACGAGCTCGCGCATGTCCGCCAGATCGAAGTTGCTGACACCCCAATGCCGGATCTTGCCGGCAGACACCAGGCCCGCGAACGCTTCGACCGTGGCAGACAACGGCACGCCGCCACGCCAGTGCAGCAGGTACAGATCGAGCCGGTCGGTGCCGAGGCGGCGCAGGCTGGCCTCGCACGCGCGCACGGTGCCCGCGACCGAAGCGTTGGAGGGCAACACCTTCGACACCAGGAACACCTCGTCCCTGCGTCCGCCCAGCGCCTCGCCCACGAGCGACTCCGCGGCGCCCGAGCCGTACATCTCGGCGGTGTCGATCAGCGTGAGGCCGAGGTCGAGGCCCTCTCGCAGCGCGGCGATCTCGGTGGCGCGCGACGAACGAGCCTCGGCCATCATCCACGTGCCCATGCCGAGCGCGGGAACGGACTCTCCTGACGGCAGCGTCACGGTCATGCCGCCCAGCATGCCTCAACGGCGGTGAAGCTCCTTGACGGCGCTGCACCTCTCTCGGGTCTTACCGACCGGCACACACACCTGCGCCGTGACGCGGTCGACCAAGTCGGGATCGCCGAGCTCTGCCGAGAACCGCTCCGGCCGGTCGAGCACGCCCTGCGTCCACGCGCCGACCTGAACATCACCTGAGTACGCCAGGATGAAAGCGGTCGTCCACCTGTCCTGCCGGTGGCCGGTGAGCACCGCGTCCACGGTTGCGGTCCGCGGGTTCCAGACGATCGAACCGGCCACGGTGCCGCCCGGGATGCTCACCGCGAACGGCGTCCGCGAGGCAGCCTCCGCGGGTGCGACCGAGCCCAATGCGAGTGCCGCAGCGATGACGGCACAGCCCTTCATCAGTTTCATGATCTTGAGCGTGGCAGGAGCAAGGGTCAGGACGCGCGGTCTGTTCCACTTTGGTCGGTACAGTTGGCCGGATGCGACGTGCGGGCCTTGTGTTGTTGGTGCTGCTCGTAGTCGCGTTGGCCGTCGCGGCTCAGTTCGTCGACATCCCCGACGCCGCACAACTGCGCGAGCGGGTCGGGGGAGCGGGGCCGGTGGCGTTCCTGGCGGTCTGCGCGCTCGGCACGGCGGTGTTCTTCCCGAAGCCGGTGCTCGCCACGGCGGCAGGGCTGCTGTTCGGCATCGGGTGGGGGAGTGCGCTCGCCATCGCCGGCTTCACGGCGGGCGCGATGATCGCGTTCGGCATCGCCCGCACGCTCGGCCGCGACGCGGTCAAAGGATGGCTGGGGGAGCGGATGCGCACGATCGAGGAGGTGTTCGCCCGCGACGGCGTCGAGGCGACCCTCGTCGTGAGGCTGCTGCCGATCGTGCCGTTCACGCTGGCGAACTACGGGGCGGGTGTCACGTCGGTCAGGCCGCGGCACTTCGCGCTCGGCACCGCGCTCGGACTCGTCCCGTCGACGGTGCTCGCCGCGGTGCTGGGGGACGCGCTGAGCGACCTGGGCTCGCCGAGGTCGATCGTGGCGCTGTCGATCTGGACGGTGCTCGCCGTGACCGGGGTCTGGTGGGGCCGCACCCTCGTGGCGCGCAAAAAGCCGTCCCGGCGGGAGACCGGGACGGCTTGAAGCGTCTGCGAGAGATCAGGCCGTGCGGGTGCGGCGTCCGCGCAGCTCTTCGAGGCGCTCGTCGAGCAGCTCCTCGAGCTCGGGGATCGACCGGCGCTCCAGGAGCATGTCCCAGTGCGTGCGCGGCGGCTTGACCTTCTTCACCTCCGGCTCGACACCGTCGATGATCTTCGACTCGGTGCCGTGGAGGCGGCATTCCCAGGTCGGCGGCAACTCGGCGTCGTCGGAGAACGGGACCTCGAAGTCGTGTCCCTTGGGGCACGCGTACCGCGCTGCCCGGCGCGGAGCGAGGTCGTGGTTGCGGTCCGTCTCGTAGCTGACTGCTCCGAGCCGGCTTCCACGCAAAACGCGGTCGGCCATGGCGGTGTCCTTTCGCTCGGCTCAGGGCCGGGGCCCAGGCTTCTTGCTCACCGTGTGCAACGCCCGGATTGCTCCGTTTGTTTCCGGCTCGCTCTCATGGTCGCCCACAGTGACGTCGTTCACTCGTCAACGAAGGCTTCCTACTAATGGATGCGATCGCCACAGGATCGTGACGCGTTATCAAGCTACTGCGCTCATGCGTCACTCTAATGGCCTAGCCAACCCTGTGTGTAACCGCCTAGGCCAAGCGCAGTTGGCCACTTTGTGCGACGTCAGGGCCTAGGTCACCCAACCGGAAGTGACGCCGGCAGAGCACTTGGTAACGGATAGTAGTTTCCGTGGTATCGGTTACACCGTTGCTCTCTGTACCCGATCGGTGCTGTTCCGTATCCGAAACCGTGTCCGCGACCAGAACTGTGTCTCCAGCACGAATCACCCGTCCGGCCCGCACCCGCGCGTTGAACCGTCCCGGCACCCCGCACCAGCACAGCACCTCGACCTGGATGGCCTTCAGTTCGTCGGCCAGTTCGAAGAGCCGCTGCGACCCCGGGAACATCTCGCCGCGGAAGTCCGTGGCGAGCCCGAAGCAGTACACGTCGACCTGGACGTCGTCCGCGAGCTCTGCCAGCTGCTCGACCTGAGCGGGGGAGAGGAACTGCGCCTCGTCCACGATCAAGTAGTCCACGCGCTGGCCCAACGCCCACTCCGCGCGCACCAGCTGGCGGAGATCGTCGTCGCGGATCTCCGCGGCCTCCCGCGTGATGCCGATGCGGCTCGAGATCTGCGGGCGGCCCGACCGGTCGTGCCGCACCAGCAGCAGCCCGCGGCGACCCTGCCGCGAGTTGTTGTGGTCGATCTGCAACGCGAGCGTCGACTTGCCGCAGTCCATGGGGCCGAAGAAGAACTTGAGGTGCCCCACCACCGGCGTCGACCGTCGGGAACCCGCGACAGGTACAGCGGACAGGGCATCTGTCGGATCGGGGAGGGCGTCCACGGCGGGTCACCCTAGTGCCTAGGTAGTGATCTTGAGGAATCCCCACGGCGTATCCCTGTCCATCGCGTGACCCTTCCGGTCGGTCGCGGAACCGATGAGCAGACATAGCCGCTGCGCAAGCCGCCGAAACATCGACCTGTAACGGCCACTCGCCGGCCCCGATGACGGGGTGGGTTCCCGGCGGCGTCAAGGAGCGAGCAGTGAACATCTTCGGCCTGACCATCACCCGCACCCGGCGCGGCCCGTCGCGGGCCGAGCGGAACGCGTCGGCCGCGGGCGCCCGCTCGGCCGAGGACACCGGTGGCCCGGAGGGGGTTCGCATTCATCGCGACGAGCTGGTGCTGGTCGAGCGGCTCATCCGGACGGCCGGTTGGGTGAACGTGAGTGGGAGGTGGAAGGGCCCGGTGGACGAGTTCGTGGCGTCCCTGCACGTTCGGCTGGGTGCTGCGAGCGCGGTGGAGGCGGACCCGCAGTTCGTTCCGTTTCTGCTCGACGAGATCGCCATCGTGGAGCGTGCTGTCCTGCATCTGGACGGGTCTCCCGACTACCGCCGCCTGGTGGGGAACGGTCGCCAACTGCTCGAGGACCTGAGGCTGCGCCTCGGCCACGCGGAAGCGGTCCGCCAACTGGGGGAGATCGCGGTGTTCGCCCAGAACCCGTTCCCGATCGACCCGTTGAATCCCTGATCACAATAGCTTCAGTGCTGACTGAAACCGGACCACGTCCGGTCATTACGCTTCCCGATATAGCTCGCCCCGCGATATATTCAACGACATGAGTGGTCGGGTCATGTCCGAGCAGACGTTCCTCGTGCTCACCGCGCTCGCGGAGGAGCCGTTGCACGGGTACGCGATCGTGCAGGCGGTGGAGCAGTTGTCCGAGGGGCGGATGGTGCTGAGGGTGGGCACGCTGTACGGGGTGCTGGACCGGTTGGTGGCGGACGGGCTCGCCGAGCGCGACCGTGAAGAGGTGCACCAGGGGCGACTGCGGCGCTACTACAAGCTCACCGACTCCGGTGTGCGGGCGTTGCAGGCGGAGGTCGCGCGGCTGAGCGCGAACGTGCGGGCGGCGTCCGCGGTGCTGAGGGGGAGGGGCGTCCAGCCATGGATGAGCAAGGCGTGAGCAACCTGGAGCGGCGGTACCGGCGGCTGCTGAGGGTGCTGCCCAAGTGGTACCGGCAGGACCGGGAAGACGAGATGGTCGGGATCTTCCTGGCCGACCGGACCGATGACGTCGATCTGGAGCACGGCTGGCCTGGGTGGGGTGAGACGTGGTCGCTCCTCGGCCTCGCGGTGCGGACGCATCTGGCGGCCGGGGCGGCGTTCACGAGCGTGCCGGCGAAGGTGGTGTGGCGCGGCGAGGTCGTGCGGGCGCTGGGGATGTTCGGGCTGCTGCTCGGGATCTTCTTCGCGGGGGCGGCGGTCACGAGCCTGTCCGTGGCCTACGGCAACCCGCAGTGGGCTCCAGAGATCACCTGGTGGCGGGTCCTGGAGCTGGGGCCGGTGGTGGCGTTCGCCGCGCTGCTGAGCGGGCGCAGGACGCTCGCGAAGGTCGCGGCGCTCGCCCCGGTGCTGCTGGCGGTGGCCTCGGTGGGGGAGCACGCCCTGATGTGGGGCCTGTTCCAGTTGCCGTCGTTGGTGACGTTCGTGTGTCTGTGCCTGGGTTTCCACCGGGAGGCGCCGATCCCGCCCGCACGCAGGCTCGTCTGGTGGGGTGGGGGAGCGCTGTTGCTCGGCGTCGTCGGCGGGTTCGCGTCGGGGCTGGGGTTGATCGTGGTCGCGCTGATCACGCTGATCACCCGCGTGGTGGCGTTCGTGCGCGGTGACTTCGTGCTGGGGCGGGCGTTGTCGCTGTTCGCCGTGCTGCAGCTGGCGCCGCTGGCGTTCCTGCTGGTCGGGGGAGAGGTGCTGATCCTCGCGTTGCCGCTGGCGGTGTTGCTGGTGCTCAGTGCGCTGGCGCCGATCCGGAAAGCGCGGGTGTCGTGACGAGCAACCTGGAGCGCCGGTACCGGTTGCTGCTCAGGGTTCTGCCGGAGTGGTACCGGGAGGACCGCGAGGAGGAGATGGTCGGGCTGTTCCTGATCGAACGCACCGACGAGCTCGACCTGGAGCACAGCTGGCCGGGGTGGGGCGAGACGGGGGCGATGCTCGGTCTGGCCGTGCGGACGCGGTTGGCGGCCACCAGCGCGCCCGTGCAGGCGGTGCGGCTGGGCGGGGTGGTGCGGTGGTTGGGTGTGCTCGGGTTGCTGCTGAGCTTCACGTACCTCGCGGTGGCGGTGCGCAGCGAGATCCTCGTGCGGAACATGCCGGAGTTCCTGCCACAGCCGCCGTGGGTGTTCCTGAGTCACTTCGTGCCGGTGGTGGCGTTCGTGTTGCTGCTGCGAGGGCAGCGGACGGCCGCGAAGGTGACGTACGGGCTGACGCTCGTGGTCTGGCTGACCCAGTTCTTCCAGATCGAGCCGAGTGCCTTGTCGTTGCTGTGGCACGTGCCGTCGATGCTCACGCTGGTGTGCCTGTGCCTGGGTTTCCACAAGGACGCGCCGACGCCGCGGGCGAGGCCGTTGGTGTGGTGGGCCGGGGGAGCGGTGGTGCTCGGCTGCGCGGACCTGGTGGTGCTCGGCAGCGGTGTGCTCGTGTTGGCAGCCGCGGTGCTGGGTCTGCGGGTCTACGCCTACGTGGGCGGGGACGCGGTGCTGGGGCGGGCGCTGTCGGTGTTCGCCGTGCTGTTCGGGGGATCGTCGGCGATCACGTACCTGCCCGCGCCGGCGGAGTACCAGCGGTACCTCGTGGTGGCGGCGGCGCTGCTGGTGGTCAGCGCCGCCGCACCGGTCAGACGAGGGTCGGTTCTGGGTTCCCGACTGCCTTGATGGCCTTGCGGACCGGGACGAAGTAGAGCAGCACGAACCCGATCGCGAAGAAGGCGATCAGCGACAGGATCGCCGGCCTCATGCTGCCGGTGACCTGGCTGACGATGCCGAACAGCGCCGGCCCGAGCCAGCTCGTGGCCCGCTCGCCGACCTCGTAGACGGAGAAGTACTGCGCCTCGCGGCCGGGCGGCACCATCTGGCTGAACAGGCTGCGGGACAAGGCGTTCGTGCCGCCGAGCACGATGCCGATGCCGGCGGCGACGATGAAGAACTGCACCTGGTCGCCTGCCTGGACGAAGAACGCGAAGGTGATGACCACGATCCACAGGGTCAGCGAGGCCATGATGGTCTTCTTGGCGCCGATCCGCCGGGCGGCGAGGCCGTGCAGCACGCCTCCGAAGAACGCGACGAACTGGACGATGAGGATCGTGCTGATGAGCGTCTGCTCGTCGAGCTTGAGCTCCTGTTCGCCGTAGACGCCGGCGATGTTGGCGACGGTGGCGATGCCGTCGGTGTAGAAGAGGTAGGTGCCCAGGAACGCGAGCGTGAGCGGGAACGCCTTGGCGGCCTTGATGGTCGCGCCGAGCTCCTTGAACCCGGCGGTGATCACGGAGGCGCCGTGTTCGCCACCGTGCGGCGCCTGGTGGGAGCGCAGGCGGGTGAGCGGGATGAGCGTGAACAGCGCCCACCAGATGCCGGAGATGACGAACGCGATGCGCGCGGCGTCTCCTGCTGTGATGCCGAGGTCCTCGGAGAAGATCGTGATGGCGAGCTGGACGAGCAGGCAGACGCCGCCGCCGAGGTAGCCGTAGGCCCAGCCGCGGCTGGACAGTCCGTCTCGTTCGTCGGCCGCGGCGATCTCGGGGAGGAACGCGTAGTAGACGACCACGCTGGCGCCGTAGCCGATGTTGGCGAGGATGAAGAGCCCGAGGCCGAGCGAGAAGTTGGTGCCCTCGACGAAGGCGAGCGCGATGGTGGCGGCGGATCCGGTGTAGGCGAAGAGGGCGAGCATGCGCTTCTTGTTCTGCGTGCGGTCGGCGATGGCGCCCATGACGGGCAGCACGATCACCTGGATGACCGTCGCGAACGACAGCAGGTAGGCCCAGAGCGAGCCTGCCGGGAACGCCAGTCCGAACACCGAGATGTCGCAGTTCGACAACGAGTTGCCGTCGGGACACGGGTTTGCGCCGTTGCGCGCGGTGTCGGCCTTGGCCGCGTTGACGGCGATGCTCGTGAGATAGCGCGAGAAGAACACTGTGATCACGGAGGTGGGGAACACGGAGTTCGCCACGTCGTACCAGACCCAGCCGCGCTGCTCGCGGCGGCGGTTCACCCTGCTGGCGTCGGCGGCGTCGTCGCCCTTGACCTTCATGTCGGCGGACTGTACTTGTCCGCCGACACAGCCGATGATCGACTGTCCAACCTGTTACCAGGTACCGCGCGACCGGAGTACTTCGCGCAGGACATCAGGCCTGTCGGTCACGAGTCCGTCGACTCCGAGGTCGAGCAGGGCGCGCATGTCGTCGGCGTCGTCGATGGTCCACACGTGGACTTCGAGGGCCCTGCGGTGGGCGGCCTGGACGAACTTCTTGTCCACGACGGTGAGCCGTCCTTGGCTCACCGGTACCTGTGCGACCTGTCCGCGCACGGCGAGTCCGGCGAACGGAATCCGGCCGGCGGCCCAGAGCGCGCCCGCGGATCGCGGTCCCATCGACGTGAGCAGCCCAGGTCCGCCGCGCTTGCGCAGGCGCGCCAGCCGGCTGTCGGAGAAGCTCGCCAGGCAGACCCGTTGCAGCGCCTTGGCTTTGCGGAGGAGGTTCAGGATCGGCTCGACCGCGCCTTCGCTCTTCACGTCGATGTTGAAGAACGTGTCGGGCAGCTCCTCCAGCACGTCCGCCAGCCGTGCGATCGGCTCGCGTCCGCCCACGCGCGCCATCCGCACCTCGGTCCACGGCAGCTCCGCGACCCTGCCCTGCCCGTCCGTGGTCCGGTCCAGCGTGTGGTCGTGGTGCACGACGACCTCTCCGTCGCTCGTGGCGTGGACGTCGGTCTCGATGTAGCGGTAGCCCTCCGCCACGGCGCGGCGGAACGAGCTCAGCGAGTTCTCCATGCCGCTGAGGTCGCCGACGTGCCAGCCGCGGTGGGCGAAGGCTCGGGGACGCGGTCCTGCGAGGTACGGGTGGGTCACGAGCCCGAGTCTGCCTGCTCGCAGTGGCTCCGGGGTGGACAGTGGGTGGCGGGACACTTTCTTCTTGTTCTCTATTTCTTCAGTGCTGCCTGAAACCAGACCTCTCGGCCAATCTGTCCCAGCGCAGCCTCGGTCCCAGATCGCGCACAAGACACCGAAACCCCTCCCGAAACCAACATCAATCGCCGAACCGGTACTGTCCGGTTCCCTACGAAGGTCGTGCTTTCTGGCGCGTCGCTGGAGACCACCCACCGGCATTCGCTACCGTCGCGCGCCATGGAGCGCTCCATGGAGGCGGATGAGCCCAAGCACTGTGCGTGGTGCGGGCGGCGGTTGCCGGGGAGTGGGCGGATCGGCCGGCCACGCAGGTACTGCGCTCAGCCGTGCCGTCAGCGCGCGTACGAGCGGCGGGCCGCGTTGCAGCGGGGAGGGCTTCCCGAGGACGCCGTAGTACTGTCCACCGCTGAGCTGGCTGATCTGCAGGACAGGTTGTTCCAGCTGCGGTGTGCGGCCGAGGACGTGGTGACGGCGGCGCAGGACGGTGCGGAGAACGAGGAGCTGCGGAAGCTGGCTGCGGAGCTGGTGGAGTCGGCTAAGGGTTTGGAGCGGCTCCGCTGAGAGCCGTTCGCAAAATAGCGAACTGACCGGCGTAGCGGGTTGCTTACGTCCGGTGATCGGACGATCATGACGCGCGTGACCTCCTACTGCCGCACGGTGCTGGACCGGGCGGGTGTCGGCTATGCCGTGACGGACTCGCGCGGGAACCTGTTGTGGTGCAACCGCGCGCTGGGGGCTGTGCTCGGGGTTCCGGTTGAGCAGGCCTACGGGCGGTCGTTGCCCGCGTTGCTGCCCGGGGTGCCGGAAGTGCCCGCGCCGACCAGGGAGGTGCTGGCTCCCGGTCCGAAGTGGCTGGAGGTCCGGTGCTCGAAGCTGGGCGACGACCTGATGTACGAGGTCGTCGACGTGTCGGCGTGGCGGGACCGCGAGCTGACTGTCACCCAAGAGGCTGATGCTCTGCGACGGGCTCAGGCGCTCGGGCGGATGGGCACGTGGGAGTGGTCCATCTCGGACGACCGCGTGACCTGGTCGGACACTCTGCTGGAGATGTTCGGGTTCGAGCCGGGTACGGCGTTCGACTTCGAGCTGTACGCGCAGCTGGTGCACCCGGACGACCTGCCGATGATCGAGGAAACGCTCGACACGGCGCTCAAGACCGGCAGCGTCTTCACCTACACGCACCGGATGCTGCGGCCCGATGGCGCGGAACGCGTCTTCGAGTGCTTCGGCGAGGTCGTGGTCGGTGACGACGGTGCTCCGCTGCGGGCGCTGGGCACGGCGCACGACGTCACGCAGTCGTCCCGAGTGCACGACGAGCTCGTGAGGATGGCCGAGCAGGACCCGTTGACGGGGCTGCCGAATCGCCGCGCTCTCACGCGGGCTCTGGAGAAGGAGCTCGCGAACAACGGGTCGGGTGCGTTGCTCGTGCTGGACCTGGACAACTTCAAGGACGTCAACGACCTTCGCGGCCACGCGGTGGGCGACCGGGTGATGCGGATGCTGGCGAGTGCGCTGCAGTCGCGCCTCGCCGACCGCCTGATCGCGCGTCTGGGCGGTGACGAGTTCGCGGTGGTGCTGCCGGGAGCGTCGCTGAAGGACGCCTCCGATGTGGCGGACAACCTGAAGGAAGCCGTCGCGGGCTTCCCTCTCGCGGGTATCGGCACTCCGGCGCGGATCACGGTCAGCACGGGTCTGGCGGAGTTCGGTCCCGGCGACTCGTGGGAGCTGGTGCTGGCGAACGCCGATCTCGCGCTCTACGCGTCGAAGGCGGCGGGTCGTGACCGGGTCACGGTGTACGAGCCGAACCACTACGCGGACACGGTGAAGCGCGTCAGCGTCCTGGACCGGCTGCGGGCGGCGTTGGCCGGCAACGGTCTCGCGCTCTACGGCATGCCGATGGTCGAGCTGCACTCCGGCAAGACGCTCGGCCACGAACTGCTGCTGCGGCTCGAGGACCAGCAGGAGCCCTACCTCGGCCCGGCGGACTTCCTGCCGGTCGCCGAGCGGTCGAACCTGATCCTCGAGGTGGACCGGTGGGTGTTGTCCACGGCGATCGACGCGCTGGTGGCGGAGCCGGACTCGCGGTTGCGGTTCAACGTCAACGTGTCGGGTCGCACGCTGGAGGATCCGGACTTCGGTGACTTCGTGCTCGACAAGCTGGGCAAGGCGGGTGTCGCGCCGGGCCGGTTGGGTCTGGAGATCACGGAGACGGCGGCGGTGACCAATTTGGACGCCGCGGTCGCGCTGTCGACGCAGCTGCGCAGCTTCGGGTGCCGGATCACGCTGGACGACTTCGGGTCGGGTTTCGGGTCGTTCGTGCACCTGAAGCACCTGCCGATCACGGGCATCAAGATCGACGGCGAGTTCGTGAAGGGCATCGAGACCAACGACGCCGACGCCGTGCTCGTGTCCGGGATCGTGCAGATCGCCAACGGGCTGGGGCTTTCCGCGGTGGCGGAGTGGGTGGAGCGACCGTCCCAGGTGGAGGCTCTCAAGCAGCTCGGCGTGCGGGTGGGGCAGGGTTTCCACCTCGGCAAGCCGGTGCCGTTGCGTGACGTGGTGAACGCGGAGCGCATGCCGCCGAATGGCGCATTGTCGTCTCGGGTGGTCGGAGCAGAGGATGGTGCGCGCTCCTGATCACCGCCTGATGGGATGCTCGTGTCTTCTTGTGGTCTTCGTCGTCTTGAGTTGAGCGTTGCCGAGCCTGAGAAAACGGTGGACTTCTTCGCCGGGGTTCTCGGTTGGGCGGTGATAGCGGAGCCGGGCGGGTCTTTCTCGGGTTGGGTCGGTGACAGACTCGCGGCGCAGATCGTTGCGGGGCAAGAGGGTTGGCACGTCTTCTTCGGCGGTGACGAGCCGCGGGAGCTGAAGGCGAACTCCTCTGTGGACAGTGGCCGGGTCCTGCACGGGCCGTGGGCGCCGGCGCCGCGGCACGGTGAGCCGTGCTGGGTCGAGCTGCTCACCAGCACGCCGGACGAGGACGACGCGTACTGGAAGCGCGAGCTCGGGTGGGAGACGGCGGAGGGTGACCGGGCCCTGGGCCTCTACACCTCCGCGCGCCACGGTGATCCGCGTCCGGTCGCGGGCACCATGCAGTCGTGTGCGGGCGCGGAGTCGCATTGGGGCGTCTACTTCGCGGTCGACGACCTCGAAGCCGCGTGTGCGCGTGTGTCCGAGTTGGACGGTCGGGTGACCGTGGGGCCCTCGCGACTGCAGATCGGTGAGTTCGCGTCGATCGAGGGCCCGCACGGCGGTCATTGCGCCCTGCTGGAGAACCCCAAGGGCTGGGGCGGGAACTGGGCTAGCTGACCGGGTCGCGGTCGAACCACGCGACGGCGAGCAGGATCAGTCCGGTGGCGATGCTGACGCCGGAGTTGATCAGCAGGTCCGAGGTGGCCATGCCGATCTCGCGTCCCCAGTACGCGAGCTGTGAGGTCGCGTCCCAGAAGAGGTACATCAGCGCGTTGATGACGATGAGCTTGCGGCGGTCGGCTGCCCGCCGCAGGCCCATCGCGACGATCGTGACGGCGATGATGAGCACGTGGTAGCCGGCGACGGCGTACCACTGGAACGCGCGCGTCGGGGTCATCTCGCCGCCGAGGTAGGCGCGGTCGGTGAGTTCCGGGGAGAACGTGAGCACGACGGCCTGGAGCAGGTTGAACGCGATGTAGACCCAGAGGACGATCTTCATCCAGAGTTTCATCAGGCGTCGAGCTCCGGAGGGAAGCCGCCGGTGGCGATCGGGCCCCAGCTCTCGATCGTGATGCGGATGAGCGACTTGCCCTGGCGCAGCATGGCGGCGCGGTACTCGTCCCAGTCGGGGTGCTCGCCCGCGATGCAGCGGTAGTACTCGACGAAGTCCTCCAGCGCCTCGGGCAGGTCGAGGACCTCGGCGGTGCCGTCGATCTGCACGTACGCGCCGTCCCAGTCGTCGGAGAGCACGCACATCGTGACCGAGGGGTTGCGGCGGGCGTTGCGGACCTTCGCGCGCTGCGGGTACGTCGAGACGACGATGCGGCCCTCGGAGTCGACTCCGCAGGAGACGGGGGAGACCTGCACTCCGTCGGTGGTGGAGCGGCGGGTGATCAGGACGCCGTGGTGGCGGGTGCGGAGGAACTCGAGCAGCTGCGGCCGGTCGACGGAGTCGGCCGTGGCGATCTTCGGCATGATGTGCAGCATGGCACGGTTCACCTCGTTCGACGGCACCGAACTCGCCTACCGGGAAACCGGTCAGGGCGCCCCGCTCATCGTCCTCGCGGGTGGCCCCGGCAGGGCGTCGGAGTACCTGGAGACCCTCGGTGGGCTGGACGCGCACCGCCGGTTGGTGATCCTGGACAACCGGGGTACGGGTGAGTCCGACGAGCCGGTGGATCCGTTCACGTACCGGCGGGACATGCTGGTGCGGGACGTGGAGATGCTGCGCCGTCACCTCGGCCTGGACGTGGTGGACGTGCTGGGTCACTCCGCGGGTGCCGGTATCGCGATGGGCTACGCGGCGGACTTCCCGGACCACGTCGGCAAGCTGCTGCTGCTCACGCCGGCGTTGCGCAGCGTCGGTCTGTCGCCGGAGCAGAGCGACTGGGACACGTTCCTCGCCGCTCGCGTGACCGAGCCTTGGTACGAGTCGGCCACGACGGCGCTGGAACGCAACGCCGAGGGTGACGACTCGGTGGAGAACCGCGTCGCCGCCTCCCCGCTGCTCTACGCGCGCTGGGACGCCCACAGCCAGGCGCACGCGAACGCCGAGTTGGGTCAGTGGAAGTACCACGTGGCGCTGGGCTACAACGCCGAGGGCGCGTTCGTGCCTGGGATTCTGCGGCGGGCGATGACGGACTTCGACCACGCGGTGCTGGTGTACGCGTGCACGGAGGACCCGATCTCGCCGGTGCGCCGTTGTGCGGAGCTGGCGGAGTTGTTCCCGCACGCGACGATGTACGTGCACGAGGGCGTCGGGCATTACCCGTGGGTGGAGGACCCGGACACGGTGTCCAAGCAGCTGGCGACGTTCCTGGACGCCTAGCCGACCTGGGCGGCTTCGACGCGGTCGCGGCCGTTGCTCTTGGCCTGGTAGAGCGCCTCGTCGGCGGCCAGCAGCAGCGGGCTGAGCTCGGTCGCGGTGTCGGGGAAGACGGCCGCGCCGACGGAGGCGGTGAGGCCGTTGACGACCTGGTCCTGGCCGAGGCGGTCGACGACGACGATGTGCAGGCCCGCGATCTCCTCGCGGATGCGTTCGGCGGTGGCGCGGACCTCGTCGGTGCTGACGCCGGGCAGCAGGACGGCGAACTCCTCACCACCGAATCTGCCCACGAGGTCGTAGGAGCGCACGGAGTGCTTGAGCGCGTCCGCGACCGCGCGCAACACCCGGTCGCCGGCGAGGTGGCCGTAGGTGTCGTTGATGAGCTTGAAGTGGTCGAGGTCGAGGATCAGCACGCCGACCGTGGACACCAGCCGCCGGGCGCGGGCGAGTTCGCGTTCGGCCACGTCGTGCCAGAACGTCGCGTCGACCAGGCCGGTCTTGGAGTCGGTGCGGGCCGCGACCCGGAACTGGGGCAGCAGCAGGCCCATGTGCAGGGCGAGGACGGTCAGCAGCAGCATCGGCGTGAGCCACGGGCGCATCGTCATGATGATCGCGACGCCGGAGCCCAATCCGACCGAGGCCTGGACGATCAGGACGTCGGAGGCGTTGCCGAGCGCGGTTTTGACGGGGTTCTGCCGGTTCGTCACGAAGATCGCCGTGACCACGAGCGCATAGTTTATGAACCAGTACAAGAAGCCGGCCGTAACCAATGCCAACAGGCCAAGCGGGCCGTCAACGTCAACAGCACGGTCCGGAAACAGTCCTAGAACGAGTTGCGCCGTGGCACTGCCGAGTACGACAGTGGCCGCGGAGAACACCTTGCGGAACAGGACCGCCCGCCGCTTGTAGACCCGGAACCACGAGTGCGTGTAGCTGATGACGATCAGCGCCACGAGCAGTGGCATCGGTAGTACGAGCACGCCCGCGAACAGCCACACCGACTGCATGTGGGCGTGCGGTGACCCTTCGGCGCCGATCTCGCGGATCCGTTCGATGCCCCGTGCCGCTTCCAGGTGCAGAACCGCACCGCCGGACAGCAGCAGGAACCAGGGCCAGGTCAAGGCCTCGGCAGGGGTACGCCATGCGGTGGCGAGCGTGACGAGGGACGCCGAAACGACCACCGTCACGACATAGGCCAGCACCACAGGAGGAAGCGACCATAACTTCCACCGGCGCGGGTCAAGCCAAGGCACGCGTTCACCCCCACACCACTGTCCAGGAACCAACCACTGTAGCTACCGGGTAACACAAAGTCGTGGCTCCATGTGGGGGACCTCACCGTGAGTAGTCCTCACAGAATGCACCCCTCAAATCGCGCGAATTCCGGCGCAACGAACACCCGTAGGAGCAGTCATGATCAACCGTACCTCCGCCACCGGCCGTCCCGTTCGTCCGACCGACTGGCTGCGTCCGACGGACTGGCGCCGGCCGACCGACTGGCGGCGTTGAGCCACCAGAGGATCGCCGCACCGCCCGCCGCGAGCACGCCCAGTGCTCCGGCGGCGGCGACGACCTGGTGCACCGCGAGGGTTTCCGCGGCCAGACCGGCCAGGGCGACGCCGACGCCCTGCGAGACCCGCAACGCGGTGACGGCCAAGCCGTACGCCTGCCCGCGCGACGAGTCCGGTACCGCGCGCACGAACGTCGTGTTCGCGACCAGGTGATAGGCACTGGCCGCACCGGACAGCGCGAACAACCCCACACTGACGGCGAGACCCGGCCGCAGGGCGGCCGGGACAAGAACAGCGCACGCGGCGATGGCCAGCCACGGCATGACCCGCAGCTGCGTCCGTGCGTTCAGATGTGCCACGAGCAGCATGCCGACCGCCGTTCCCGCGGCGTAGGCGGCGAAGATCGACCCCACCCCGGCCGGCCCGGCGCCCACTCCGGCGGCGTACGGCACGGCCAGCGCCTCACCCACGATGTAGAAGCCGGACACGCAGGCGAGCGCGACGAGCGCCCGCAGCCGGCGGTCGCCCCACACCAACCGGGCCCCGCCGACGAGATCAGCAGGCCACGCCGACACGTGCGGACGCCGCGGCGACGGCCGGTCCAGCAGGAACACGCCCACCAGGAACGCTGACACCCCGAAGGTCACCGCGTCCGCCACCAGCACCAGGCCCGGTCCCCACCAGGCCACCAGCGCACCGCCGGTCAGGAACCCGGCCACCTGCGCCATCTGCGTCACCGTGCTCAGCACCGCCTGACCCAGCGGATACCGCTCGTCGGGCAGGATCTGCGGCAGCAGTGCCGCCCGCGCCGCCCCGTGCGGCGCGCCCGCGAACTGCACCAGAACCAGCAGTGCCGCCAACGCCCACAGGGGCATCAGCGGCACGGCCATCACCATCAGCAGGGCCGCCCGCACGAGATCGGCGGCCACCATCACTTCTTTGCGGGCGAACCGGTCGGCGAGCCCTGACAGCAGCGGCCCGCCGACCAGGTCCGGAAGGAACGTCAACGCGTAGGTCAGCGCGGTCAGGCCCGCGCTGGCGGTGCGGGAGTAGACGTGCACCGTCAGCGCGACCCTGGCGAACTGGTCCCCGGCCACCGACACCACGTGCGCCACGAACAGGGCGCGGAACTCACCGTCTCGGGCGAGCTCGCGGTAGCCGGGCATGCGCTACAGGATGGACGACCAGAACCCGCACTGGTGATCACGGGCGAAATCGGTGCCCTTGATTGCTCCAGGTGCCAGCGACTGGACCTCCGAACGCCATCCCGGATCGCCGGTGCGCGCGAACCGTCCCCACGCGGCGATCATGTAGTCCGACAGCTCCCGCTGTTTCGCGTCGAGCGGGGCGTTCATGTCGAACAGGAACATCAGTTCGGACGCGTGGAACGCCTTGTAGTCCGGGAACGGCGGCAACGGGAAGATCACCGGCGCGTCCTGGTCGGCGAACTCGTAGCCGGACACCCGCTGATGCCGTCCCAGCTCCTTGCGCGCGACCTGCGTCGCGCAGGCCCACGTCTTGTCGGTCAGCGACGCTGCCATCTCGTCGCGCGCGTCGTAGTTGCCGTTGACCGGGTACCGGGCGAGTACCTTGTCCGCGTTGCGTTCCCCGTAGAGCTGCGCCAGCACGTCGCGGTAGCCGGACTCGGGGATCGGCTGCGGGTAGAGCAACGGCACGAACAACGTCGCCTCGTCGTGCGTCGAGCCCACCATCGTCGGTACGTGGTGCATCCGTCCGGTCTTCTGCGCGACCACGGGGTTGATCGGCAGCACCGCTGTGTCGTAGGCGGGCCAGTTGAACTGGTCGTGCACCGTCAGCAGCTTGTCCACCGGCTGGGCCCGCAGGCACGCGAGGTCCGCGCACCCGAGCGTGCCGGCACCCTGCTTCTCGACGTCCGCCCGTGCCCGCCACACGCCGCTGAACTCACCGGGCGCGCCGGAGGGGAACGTCAGCCCGCACGGACCCGACTGGATGATCGCCTTCGCGAACAGCCCCGCGGCCTTCGGTGACGCCAGCTGCGCGCAGACACTCAGCCCGCCGGCCGACTCGCCGAACACCGTGACGTTGCGGGCGTCGCCGCCGAACGCGCGGGCGTTGCGCTGCACCCACTTCATCGCCGCCTGCTGGTCCGCGAGGCCGAACGCGCCCGAACCCGCGAGTCCGGGATAGCCGAAGAACCCGAACACACCCAGCCGGTAGTTCACCGTGACGACCACGGCGTCGTTCTTCGTCGCCAGCCACCGCGCGTCGTACGCCGTCGCCGATCCCGCGGTGAACCCGCCGCCGTGGATCCACACCATCACCGGCCGCGGCTTGTGCGGGTTCTTCGCCGGCGTGACCACGTTCAGGTAGAGGCAGTCCTCGGTCTGCGACGGCGGCTGCCCGAGCTGCGGGGTCTGCGCGCAGATCGGCGCTGGCTTCGTCGCGTCCCGCACCCCCTGCCACGCCGGCGCCGGCTGCGGGTCGCGCCACCGGTTCTCGCCGACCGGCGCGGCGGCGAACGGGATGTTCCCGAACGACCGGTACGTGCCGGTCACCGTTCCTGACACCAGGCCGTTGTCGGTGCGCACCACAGATCCGTTGTCGTCCGCGGCTGCTACACCGACGACCGAGAACGTCATCGCCGCCGCGATCACGGCGGTCAGCATCTTTCTCACAGTTGCTCCCAAAGGTCGCAGTTGTGGTCCTTCGCGAAGTCCGTCTTGCGCACGTCACCCGCGGCCAGCCACTGCACCCCGGCGCCCCAGCCCGGGTCGCCGGTGCGCGCGAACCTGCCCCACGCGGCGATCATGTAGTCGGACAGCTTCTGCTGGCCCGGCGTCAGCGGAACGCCGAGGTCGAACAGCAGCGGCAGCTCCGCGGCGTGATACGCCTGGTAGCCACCGGGGAACGCCGGCATGTCCGGGAAGATCATCGGAACGTCCGCGTCCGAGAAGTCGTAGCCCGACACCCTGGTCACGCGGTCGAGCTCCTGCCGCGTGACGTGCGTGCCGCACGCGAACGAGCTGTCGGTGAAGGCGGCCGCGATCTCGTCGCGCGCGTCGGCGTTGCCGTTGACCGGGTAGCGCGCCACGATCCTGTCCGCGGCGGCCTCGCCGTAGAGCTGGGCGATCTGCGCCCGGTACCCGGACTCGGGAACCGGAGCGGGGTAGAACAGCCCGACGAACAGCGTCCCCTCGTCGTGCGTCGAGCCCACCATCGTCGGCACCCGGTGCACGCGCCCGGTCCGTTGCGCCACCGCCGGGTCGATCGGCAGCACCCTCGTGTCGTACGCGGGCGTGCCGAACAGGGCGTGCACCTCGAGCAGCTTCGTCACCGGCAGGTTCCGCAGACACGCGACGTCGGTGCAGCCCAGCGGCTGCGCGGCACCGAGCTTCTCCACGTCCTGCCGCGAGTTCCACCCGCTCGGCACGCCTGGCAGCTTCACCGCGCACGGGCCTGACTGGATGATCGCCTTCGCGAACAAGCCCGCCGCGCGCGGTGACGCCAGCTGCGCGCACACGCTCAGGCCGCCGGCCGACTCGCCGAAGATCGTGACGTTCGCGGGGTTGCCGCCGAACGCGCGGGCGTTGCGCTGCACCCATTTCAACGCGGCCTGCTGGTCGGCGATCCCGAACCCGCCGGACTCGGGCAGGCCCGGATAGCCGAAGAATCCGAACACACCCAGCCGGTAGTTGATCGTGACGACCACGGCGTCGTTCTTGGTCGCGAGCCACCGAGCGTCGTAGGAGCTCGCGCTGCCGCTGGTGAACCCGCCGCCGTGGATCCACACCATCACCGGCCGCGGCTTGTGCGGGTTCTTCGCGGGCGTGGTGACGTTCAGATAGAGACAGTCCTCTGTTTCCGAGGCGGGCTCGCCGAGCCCCGCGGACTGCGCGCACCTCGGGCTCGGTTTCGTCGCGTCCCGCACGCCCCGCCACGCCTGCGCGGGCTGCGGGTCCCTCCAGCGGTTCTCACCGACCGGGGGAGCGGCGAACGGGATGGTGCCGAACGTGCGGTACGTGCTGGTCACCGTGCCGGACACAGCACCTTTGTCGGTCTGGACGACCCGGCCGCCGCCTTGCGCCCCAGCGGCCGGTACCTGGACGACGGCGAGCGCCATCGCGGCGGCCGCGGCCACCGTCAGGATCCTTGACATCGTGTTTTGACCCCCTTCGGACTCGAACGTATCGAGGTCCGGGAAGGCCGGAAACCGCTTTTAGGCACATGTACCGGTCAACGAAAGTCGATGTTCGCCGTCCCCTGTTGCCGACATACCGACCGGTCGGTACCCTCCGACTCGTGGGTGACACTTCTCTTCCGGAACAGCCGCTCGTCGACGCGTTGGTGTTCGACTGGGGCGGGGTCCTGACGGTCTCCGTGCCCGAGTTCGTCGGCCAGTGGTTGCACACCGAGGCCATCGACCGCGAGGTCTACGGTCGCATCATGCGCGACTGGCTGGGCCGCGACGCGCTGCCGGACAACCCCGTCTTCCGCCTGGAGACCGGCGAGCTGACCGTGCCCGAGTTCGAACGCCTCCTCGCCGCCGAGCTGATCACCACGTCAGGTGCGGCGATCGAGGAGGACGGCCTGCTCAAGCGCATGTTCGGTGGCGCCACCCCGGACCCGGCGATGGTCGAGCTCGTCCGCAAGGCCCGCGCCTCGGGCCTGCACACCGCGCTGCTGTCCAACAGCTGGGGCGAGGGCTACCCGAAGGACCTGCTGATCGAGCTTTTCGACACCGTCGTGATCAGCGGCCGCGTCGGCATGCGCAAGCCCGACCAGGCGATCTACCTCCACACCCTCGAGCGGATCGGCCTGCCCGCCGGTCGCGCCGTGTTCTTCGACGACGCCCCGCTCAACGTCGAAGCCGCCCAGGCCGTGGGCATGCACGCGTTCCGCCACACCACCGCCGACGACACCCGCACGAACCTCGCCACCCTCGGAGTGAACCTGTGACCGACCTTCCCGGCCTCGACCTCGGGGCACTCGCCACACATCTGGGCACAGGACCGCTGACCGGCGAGCTGTTCCCCGGCGGCCGCTCCAACCTCACCTACCGCGTCACCGACGGCACCCAGCGCTGGGTCCTGCGCCGCCCGCCGCTCGGTCACGTGCTGGCGACCGCGCACGACATGGCCCGCGAGTTCCGCGTGATCTCCGCGCTGGAGTCCACGTCGGTGCCCGTGCCGCACGCGCACCAGCTCGTCGAGGACACCTCGGTCATCGGCGCGCCGTTCTACCTGATGTCGGAGATGCCCGGCGTCGCGCTGCGCGAACGCCGGCAGGCCCCGTGGCTCAACTCCGAGAAGGCCACCGTCCTGTCGCGCAAGCTCGTCGACGTGCTCGCCGACCTGCACTCGGTCGACCCGGCGTCCGTCGGCCTGGAGGACTTCGGCCGGCCGGAGGGGTTCCTCGCGCGGCAGGTGAAGCGGTGGGGCAAGCAGCTCGACGCCTCCCGCAGCCGCGACCTGCCCGGCATCGACGAACTGCGCGCCAAGCTCGCCGACACCGTCCCGGACTCGGCGAAGGTCGCGATCATCCACGGCGACTACCGCCTCGACAACGCACTCGTCACCGAGTCACCGCTGCGAATCAGCGCCGTCCTCGACTGGGAGATGGCCACCCTGGGCGACCCGCTCACCGACCTCGGCCTGCTCTACGTCTACTGGCAGGGCCTGGGCGTCGACAACGACCCCATCACCGGCAGCGTCCCCTCGATGCCCGGCTTCCTCTCCGCCGACGAGCTCGTCGCCCGCTACACCGCCCGCACCGGCACCGACACCTCCGGCCTCGGCTGGTACATCGCCTTCGGCTACTTCAAGCTCGCCGTCATCGTCGAAGGCATCCACTTCCGCTTCGCCAGCGGCAAAACCGTCGGCGCCGGCTTCGAGAAGCTCGGCGCGTTCACCGTCCCGCTCGTGCGGCAGGGACTCGCCGCCGCCCACAAGGAGCTCTGAGTCATGGACTTCGCCTACGACGCCAAGACCGAGGAACTGCGCACCCGCCTCCTCGCTTTCATGGACTCCCACGTCTACCCGGCCGAGGCCGTGCTGGAGCAGCAGCTGCACGACGCCGCCGACCCGTGGGAACGCCAGCCCGTCCTCGAAGGGCTGAAGGCCGAGGCCCGCAAGCAGGGCCTGTGGAACCTCTTCCACCCCGAGCACAGCGACGGCCTCACGAACCTGCAGTACGCGCCGCTCGCCGAGATCACCGGCCGCAGCCCCCACCTCGCCCCCGAGGCGCTGAACTGCGCCGCGCCGGACACCGGCAACATGGAGGTGCTGACGATGTTCGGCACCGACGAGCAGAAGAAGCAGTGGCTGCAGCCGTTGCTCGACGGTGAGATCCGCTCGGCGTTCTGCATGACCGAACCCGACGTCGCCTCCTCCGACGCCACGAACATCGCCACCCGCATCGAACGCGACGGCGACGACTACGTCATCAACGGCCGCAAGTGGTGGTCGTCCGGCGCGATGAACCCCAACTGCGCCATCTTCATCGTGATGGGCAAGACCGACCCCGACGCCGACCGGCACCGCCAGCAGTCGCAGATCCTCGTCCCGCGCGACACCCCCGGCATCACCGTCAAGCGCGCCATGAGCGTCTTCGGCTACCAGGACTACGCCCACGGCGGCCACGCCGAGATCGTCTTCGAGAACGTCCGCGTCCCCGCGTCGAACCTGATCGCCGGCGAGGGAGAGGGCTTCGCGATCGCCCAGGCCCGCCTCGGCCCCGGCCGCATCCACCACTGCATGCGCCTGATCGGCATGGCCGAACGCGCCCTCGAGCTCATGTGCCGCCGCGTCTCCTCGCGCGTCGCGTTCGGCAAGCCCATCGCCGCCCAGGGCGTCGTGCACGAGTGGATCGCCGAGTCCCGCGTCCGCATCGAACAGGCCCGTCTCCTGGTCCTCAAGACCGCGTGGCTGATGGACACCGTCGGCAACAAGGGCGCCCACACCGAGATCCAGGCCATCAAGATCGGCACCCCGCTGATGACCGAATGGGTCCTCGACAAGGCCATCCAGGCCCACGGCGGCGGAGGCGTCAGCCAGGACTTCCCGCTCGCCGAGCTCTGGGCCGCCACCCGCACCCTGCGCATCGCCGACGGACCCGACGAGGTCCACCGCATGTCGCTGGCCAAGCGCGAGCTCAAGAAGTACCTGTAACCGCGCTGTTCAGGGGTGGCGAGCCCGGCCCGCCACCCCTGAACCACGCAAGACTCACCCCGCCGGTCGGCAGCCGACCGGGTGACGCCAGGTAGGCTTCCCGCCGCCATGAGACCCCAGCCTCAGTGGGCGGCGTTAGACGTCTACGCGTCCAACTCCGACCTCTACGCCGATCCCCGACTGGTGGAACGGGTGGACTACCGGCGTCGCTTCAAGCGGCACCGCCCCCGCACGCCCTCCGTCGTCCTCGCCCCGCACGGCGGCGGCATCGAGGTCGGCACGTCGGAACTCTGCCTCGCCATCGCGGGCTACCACCCCGGAACGCGCGTGCCGATCGGCCAGACCCACGACTACTGGATGTTCGAGGGCCTGCGGTCGGTCGCCAACGACGAACTGCACGTCACCTCGTCCAACTGCGACGACCGCGTGGCCCGCACCCTCGTCACCGGCGCGCACCACGCGCTCGGCCTGCACGGCTGCACCGCCGCCGCGGCGGGCCTGGAGGACCACGACCGGGCCGTGCTCGTCGGCGGCCGCGACGCGCTGCTGCGGCTGGAGCTGCTCACGAGGCTGCGCCGCGCCGGGTTCCACACCGTCGACGCCGTCGACCACCCGATACTCGGCGGCTACGACCGGTCCAACATCGCCAACCGCACCCGTTCCAGACAGGGCGGTCAGCTGGAGCTCACGACGCCCCTGCGCAACGCGATGTTCGCCGAGAACTCCCGCAACGACCGCCGGCACACCACCACCGAGGTCTTCTGGGACTTCGTGCACGCCTGCCGCGCCGCGCTGGCCGCCCGCGAAGCCCTGAACAACTGAAAGTGTTCATCAACTGAGCACTTTCCGGCCGCACCCGCCACGGCGACCCCCTACCGTTCGGGCATGGGGACTTCCAGACGTGTGTTTCTCGGGTTGATGGCTGCGACTCCGCTGCTCAGCGCCACCACGGCGCACGCAGCTGGGTACGCCACCTACAGCGACCTCTACCGCGACCCGGCCCTGCGCGAAGGCGTGGACTGGGGACGCCGGATCCAGCGGCACACCCAGTTCGGGCGGACCGCGGTGTTCGCCCCGCACGGCGGCGGCATCGAACCCGGGACCTCAGAGCTGTGCCTCGCGATCGCCGGCTACCACCCCGCCACGCTTCAGCCGTCCGGCGCGGTCCACGACTACTGGATGTTCGAAGGCCTGCGCTCGTCCGGCAACACCGCACTGCACGTCACCTCGACCGGCTGCGACGACCACTACGCCCGCTCCCTCGCCGCCGGAGCGCTCAACGCCGTCGCGCTGCACGGCTGCACCGTCACCGAAGCCGAACGCGACTGGCGCCCGCTGCCCGACCAGGCCTGCGCCCTCGTCGGCGGCGCCAACACCGACCTGCGCACCCGCGTGATCGACGCGCTCTCCAGTGCGGGCATCGCGGCGGTCGACGCCTCCTCGCACCCGGACCTCGACGGCGGCGACTCCACGAACATCGTCAACCGCACCCTGCTCGCGGCCGGTGTGCAGGTCGAGACGACGACCCCGCTGCGCGCCGGCATGTTCACCACGAACACCGCCGCGCAGCGCAAGAACACCACCACTCAGCTGTTCTGGGACTTCACCGACGCGGTGCGCGAGGCGATCGCCGGGCTCGAAACGACCCAGCGGATCCTCTAGACCAGTCGCAGCGACCGGGTGGAGGTGTCCAGCACCGCCTCCACCCCGAGCTGCAGCGACCACTGGCCGGCGCAGTGCCCGAACCCGAAGTCACCCAGGATCGGCACGCCCAGCCCGGACAGCCGGTCGTGCAGCACCGGCGACACGTCACCGCAGTCCGTCCACGACCCCAGCACGATCCCCGACACCGGCTCGAACCAGCCCGACCGCAGCAGCTGCGTCAGGATCCGGTCCAGCCGGTAGGGCTCCTCACCGATGTCCTCCAGCAACGCGATCGCACCGTCGACCGGCGGCGCCCAGCGCCACCCGCCCACCGCCGCCGCGAGCAACGCCGCGTTCCCGCCCGTGAGCACCCCACGCGCGGTTCCCGGCACCACGGGTGTTCCGGCCGTCCACGACGACACGCCCTCGAACAACACCGCCCGAAGCCGTTCCTGCGCCAGCGGGTCGTCGACGAAATCGGACGTCCCGGGCATCGGCCCGAACACCGTGGGGAAACCGACGGCGTTGAGCTCGGTGTGCAGCACCGTCACGTCCGACGAGCCGACGAACACCTTCCGGGGCAGGTTCTTCCACGGCACCCGGTCCGCCATCCGCAGACACCCGTACCCGCCCCGCACGCAGATCACCGCGGCCACGTCGGAGCACCACGCCTCGGTGAACTCGACAGCCCTGGCGTCGTCCGATCCCGCCAGGTAGGGCAGGGACCACGGCTCCACCACAGGTGTGGTGACCTGAAGGCCCCACGAGCGCAGCACCTCGACACCCGCGGCGACCTTCGACGCGGCGGCCGGGCCGGCCGGTGACACCAGCGCGACCCGGTCCCCGGGAACCAGCAAACTCACTGGGACAGTTCCAGCACCGGCACACCCGGCGGCACGAACCCGAACACCTGCCCGTAGAACGACAGCTCCGCCTCCAGAGCCGTCTTGATGTTCTCGGCCTTGCGGAACCCGTGCTGCTCACCCTCGAACGTGATGTACGCGTGCCGGATCCCCGAGCCCGCCAGATCCGCCGCGAACCGGTCCGCCTGCTCCGGCGGGCAGATCTCGTCCTCCAGGCCCTGCAGCAACAGCACCGGACCCGACACCGACCGCGCCTTCGTCGACGGAGACCGCTCGGAGTAGCGGTGCTCGGCCTCGGGCAGCGTGCCGACCAGGCCCTCGACGTAGCGGGACTCGAAGTCGTGCGTCTCGCCGCCCTCCGACGTCCAGCCCTTCAGGTCCAGGATCGGGAACGCCACCATCCCGCACTGGTACACGTCCGTCGACGTCAGCGACGCGGCCGAGGTCCAGCCACCCGCCGAACCACCGCGGATGCCCAGGCGCTGCGGATCCGCCGTGCCCTCCTTCGCGAGCTCCTGGGCCACGAACGCGCAGTCCTCCACGTCCACGACACCCCACTGCTCGCGCAGCCGCTCGCGGAACTCCCGCCCGTAGCCGGTGGAACCGCCGTAGTTCACCGCCACGACGCCGATCCCGCGGCTGGTGAAGTACGCGATGTCGGAGTCGAGCTTCGGCAACGCCCGCCCGGTCGGGCCGCCGTGCACGTGCACCACGTACGGCGGCAGCTCACCCTCGGGCGCCGCGAAGTCCGGGTTGGACGGCGGGTACACGTACGCCGGGATCTCCCCGAACGACCGCTCCACCGGCACCGGCAGATACGCGTCCTCCGGCGACGAGTCCCCGCCGGTGAGGTAGGTGAGCTCGCCGTTGGACAGGTCCAGGCGCACCACGGCGTACTCCGACGTCGGGCCCGCCGCGCCGCAGATCACCACGCCGTCGCGCACCGACAGCTCCGACGCCCACGTCGGCAGGTCGGTCTGCACGTCGGTCACCGTGGCGCTGCGCTCGTCGAGCACCGCGAGGTGACCCGACCGGATCACCAGGTACCGGCCCGGCGAGAGCGTCGCGAACCAGCGGTTGCCCAGCCGCCACATCGGCCCGCCCAGCTCCTCCTCGCACGGCGCGAGGTTCGTGCGGGAGCCGTCGGGGCCGATCCGGAAGAGGTTCCACCAGCCGTCCGGGTCTGTCAGCGCCAGCAGGGAGTCGCCCTCCCACTCGAACTGGCACACCGCCTCGGTCTGCGAACCCGACACGACGCGGTGGTCGGACGACCCGATCTCGGCGACGCACAGTTCGGTGCCGTCCCACGGCATCTGCGGGTGGTTCCAGCCGATCCACGCGAACTTCGTGCCATCAGGACTGATCTTCGGGCCGGTCATGAAGTGGTGCGACGAGCCCAGCACCCGCACCTCACCCGACGGCGTGATCGCCACCAGGTCGCGCCGCACGTCGGTGCGCGCGTCACCGGTGATCGTCTCCCGCACGCACCACACCTCGCCGTCCGGGCCCGCGGACAGGTCGGCGTAGCGCACCCCGTGGTGGCGCTCCGGTTCCGGCGTCAACGGAGTCGGCTCGGGCGAGTCCGGGTCGAACACGTAGACGCGCTGGTCGTCCCAATGCGTGAACGCCACCCTGTCCTCGGCGAGCACCACGAACGGCCTGCCGCCGTACTCGTGCACCCGGTTGCGGGCGTTCCACGGCGCGGGCAGCACCTCGGCACCGTCGCGCACCAGCGCCACTCTGCCGCCCTCGGCAGGCCGGCTCTCCGCCCACCACACCCGCTCACCGTGCAGGTCGGCCCACTGGAACCCACCACCCGGCTTCGAGGTGTCGCCGGCCGTGATCGGCGAGGTCCAGGTTCCGTACGAAGCGATCTTCACCACAACCCGACCCTATACGCGGAGTGTTTGGTGGGGGAGGACCTGCCGACGATCTCCGCGTGGCCTAGGGTCGTAAGGGCCATGGCTCGTGTCATCCACGTATTCCGCGCACCCGACCGGTTCGTCGCAGGAACCGTCGGGCAGCCCGGCGACCGCACCTTCTACCTGCAGGCTTCCGAGCAGAGCAGGCTGATCAGCGTCGCCTTGGAAAAGCAGCAGGTCCAGGTCCTCGCCGAGCGCATCGGCTCGCTGCTCGAGGAGGTGCACCGCCGCTTCGGCACCGACGTGCCCGACGACCCGCCACCGGACGACCTCGACACCGAACCGCTCGACGTGCCCGTCGAGGAGGAGTTCCGCGTCGGCACCATGGGACTCGGCTGGGACGCCGAGTCCAAGGCCGTCGTCATAGAGCTCCTCGCGGTCTCCGAGGAGGAGGTCGACGAGGCCGTCGTGCTCGACGACACCGAGGAAGGCCCCGACGCCGTGCGCGTCTTCCTGTCCCCGGGAGCGGCCCGCGCGTTCGCCGAACGCGCCGACCGCGTCGTCAACGCCGGCCGCAAACCCTGCCCGCTGTGCGCGGAACCCCTCGACCCGGACGGCCACATCTGCCCGCGGCAGAACGGCTACCGCCGCACCGAAGAAGACTGACCATGGACACCGCCGCGGCCCTGGAACTGCTCAACCACGGCCGCATCGAGGTCGAGGGCCGCCTCGTCGACGCCTCCAACGCCACCTTGTTCTGCAAGATCTCGTTGGACGGCGTCGACGCCCAGTGCGTCTACAAGCCCGTGCGCGGCGAACGCCCGCTGTGGGACTTCCCGGACGGCACGCTCGCGGGCCGCGAGGTGGCCACCTACCTGATCTCCGCCGCCTCCGGCCTGGACCTGGTGCCGCCGACCGTGCTGCGGCCCGGCCCGTTCGGCTCCGGCATGGTCCAGCTCTGGGTCGACACCCGCGAAGAGGACGAGCTCGTCGACATCGTCGGCGTCGACGACGTCAAACCGGGCTGGATCCCCGTCTTCCACGCCCACGACCGCTTCGGCGACCCGGCCGTGCTGGTGCACGCCGACCACCCGCGCATCGCCCTGATGTCCGCCTTCGACGTCGTGGTCAACAACGCCGACCGCAAAGGCGGCCACGTCCTGCACGCCGTCGACGGCGGCGTGTACGGGGTCGACCACGGCATCTGCCTGCACACCGAACCCAAACTCCGCACCGTCCTGTGGGGCTGGGCCCGCGAACCCCTCGGCGCCCCCGTCGTGGAGTCGCTGCGCCGTCTGAGATCCGCGCTCGACGGCGAGCTGGGGGAGTCGCTGCACGACCACCTCACCCGCGCCGAGGTCCGCGCCGTCGGGGAACGCACCGACAAGCTCCTGGCCGCCGGGGTGTACCCCGAGCCTTCCGGAGACTGGCCCGCCATCCCCTGGCCCGCCTTCTGATCTCGTCGGCGGCTTCGAGCCGGTGAGCGACGTCGGCGCAACGCAGGTGGTGTGGTGAAGCCAATGCTTCCGCTCGTTGGCGGCTGAGCCGTCCGCGTTCCGTTTACGCTCGGCAACCATGTCGTTGATCAACCCTGCCAAACCCCAGCCCGGAGACCGCGTCGCGATCGTCTCCCCGGCCGCCGGCCTGCCGGGCCTGTACCCGCTGCCCTACGAGCTGGGCCTGCACCGCCTCAAAGCGGACTTCGGCCTGCACCCCGTCGAGTACCCGGCCACCCGCAAGATGGGCGCCACCCCGCAGGAACGGGCAGCGGACCTGCACGCCGCGTTCGCCGACCCCACGATCAAAGCGGTGATCGCGACCATCGGCGGTGACGACCAGATCACCGTGCTGCCGCACCTCGACGCCGAGCTGATCACGGCGAACCCCAAGCCGTTCTTCGGGCACAGCGACAACACGAACATGCTGCTGTGGCTGCACAACCGCGGCATCATCGGGTTCTCCGGCGGCAGCGTCATGGTCCAGTTCGGCAGGCCCGGCGCCATGCACCCCACCAGCGAGGGCTCGCTCAAGGCCGCGCTGTTCACGCCCGGCGAGTACCGGCTGACCGAGAGCCTCGCCTACGGCGACAAGGACAGCCCGTGGGAGGACGCCGCCACCTTCGACACCGAACCGGCGCTCGAACCCAGCGGTGGCTGGATCTGGCACCAGCCCGACCGGGTCGCCGAGGGCCGGTCGTGGGGCGGCAACCTGGAGATCCTGTCGTGGCTGATGATGGCCGGCAAGGAGATCAACGACCCCGAGCACTACGACGGCCGCGTGCTGTTCTTCGAGACCTCCGAGGAGATGCCGACCGACGTCGAGGTCTACCGGATCCTGCGCAACATGGGCGAACGCGGCCTGCTGCAGAGGTTCGCCGCGGTGATGGTCGGGCGCGCCAAGTCGTGGTTCTTCACCGACCAGGACACCGACCGCGCCGCCTACACCGCGGCCCAGCGCGCGGCGGTCGTCAAGGCGTTCAGCGAGTACGCGCCCGAGACGATGATCGTGTTCGACGTCGACCTCGGCCACACCGACCCGCAGGTCGTCATCCCCGTCGGCGGCACCATCCGCGTCGACGGACCCGCGCGGACGATCACCGTCACCTACTGAGGCCCCTACCTGCCGGCGGTCCTGACGGCGGCGAGCAACGACACCAGGCTCGGGATCGGCTGCGGGCTGCGGCGCGGCGGCACCGCCCACACCACCGGGCCCTCGGGAGCCTGGCTCGGCGGCAGCATCACCTCGACCAGGGGCCACGGCGCCGCGGCCAGACCACGCGGCACCGCGAGGAACACGATCGACTCCGGCCGGTGGGGCAGCCGCACCGCCGGATACGACACGCGGTGCCCGGCCAGGTGCTCGGCCAGCGTGATGGCCTCGTCGCACGGCACCGCCAGCCCGATCACGTGCGAGGCCTGGGAGAACACCAGCCGGGTGCCGCTGACCTCGGTCGTCCAGCCGTAGTCGATCGCGTACTGCAGCGACGCGCGCGCCAGCCGCAGGTCGAACCGTTCCATCGTGGAGGTCATGAGATTTCCTCGAACAGGGGGTTGATGCAGCACAACACGACGCCCAACGCCGAGAGGTTCACCACGTCTCAACGGGGATATTCCGTGCGCATTGTTATATCCCAATTGAGATGGGTCGCGATTGACGTGCGGATCATCGTGCCCCTATCTTCTTCAAGGCGTTCTGACCTGCAAAAACATTTGAATTGTGAATGCGGGAAACGGTTGACATGGCCTATTTCGAACGGATCGTCGTGGTCGGTGCCGCCGATCTCGGCGCAACGGCAGCCGCCGGTTTGGCCCGAAGATTCGGGCCGGTTCACCTGATCGGACCAGGAGCCGACGCGCTCGCCGAGATCGGGGTCCGGCGCTACCCGCTCGCCACCGTCCGCGACTTCGACCTCGACACCCCCGCGGTGATCGTCGACAACGACGGCGGCCGCCTGCAACGCCTCGTGTGCGACCGGCTCGTCGTGGTCGGCTGGCCCGTCCCGCTGCTGCCCGCCAACAGGTGGGTGATCGACGGCAAGGTCGCCGTCGCCGGGGACGGCGCGGACCTCCAACTGCTCGCGACCTGCTTCGACGCCAACGGACTCTGGCGCCCGGCACTGGCCGATTACCAGTTCCGGCGCCAAGCGGGAGCGGACTCGCTAGCCTGAGTTGGGTGATCGATGAGGACGCCAGATCCAGGCTGATCAGACGTTTCGGCGACGACGTGACCGGGTGGATCGACGCACTGCCTGATCTGGTCGCCACGCTCACCGCACGCTGGGGCCTCACCGTTGAGAAGCACATGCCCGGCGGCACCGGCACCACCTTCCTGTGCGCGAACGCGGTGCTGAAGGTGACCCCGGACCACGACATCGCCGCGCTCGAAGCCCGCGCGCTCACCGCCTGGGCCGACACGCCCGCGATGGTCGACCTCCTCGACGCCGACCTCGCCCGCGGCGCCCTGCTGCTGCACCGGCTCGACCCCGGCACCCCCGCGACCGACCCCGCGCTCGTCGTGCCCGCGCTGCACGCCGCGAACCCGGCCGGCTTCCCGCCGTTGAAGGCCCGCGTCGACTTCCTCTTCGAGACGGTGCTGACCCGCCGCACCGGCAGCTACTACGCCACCGAGCACCACCGCGCCCGCAAGCTCGCCGACGACACCGTCACACCCGTCCTGCTGCACGGCGACATGCACCTCGGCAACGTCCTGCATGGCCCCGCGGGCCCGGTCGCGATCGACCCGCGCGCGTGCGTCGGCGACCCGGCGTTCGACTGGATGGACTTCGTGCACGACGGCCACGACCTGCACGGCGCCGACGTCGACCTGGACCGCGTGCACGACTGGCTGAGCGCCTTCAAACCCTTCTACGGCTAGAAACGGAACGATCGATGCTCAGCGCGCGTCAGCCCGATAGCGTCGGCTGAGTGCTCACCGACGCGGACCGCACCTGGCTGATCAGACGCTTCGGCGACGGCGTCACCGAGTGGATCGACGCGCTGCCTGGCGTGACCGACGCGCTGGCCGCCAGGTGGGGCCTCACGATCGAAAAGCTCCTGCCTGGAGGCAACGGCGCTGTGTTCCTGTGCGGGGTGGATGGCCGGCATCACGTGGGTGGCGGCACCGGCGCTCTCCACCTCGGTGACCCGGCGCACGGGCACGCGGTCCTCAAACTGACCCCGGACCTCGAGGTCGCCGCCCGCGAAGCCCGCGCCCTCACCACCTGGGCCCTCACGCCCGCGATGGTCGGCCTGCTCGACGCGGACCCGGCCTCCGGCGCCCTGCTGCTCGAAGCGATCACACCCGGCACTCGTGCCACCGACCCCGCCCGAGTGCTGCCCGAACTGCACACCGCGGACCCGTCCGGCTTCCCACCGCTGATCATGCACGTGAACTTCATGTTCGAGGTCGTGATCACCAACCTCACCGGCACCTACCCCGCGGCCGAACACGCCCGCGCCCGCGAACTCGCTTCGCACGACGTCAAGCAGGTGCTCCTGCACGGCGACATGCACGAGGGCAACGTCCTGCAGGGCCCGCACGGCCCGGTTGCCATCGATCCCCAGGCCTGCGCGGGCGATCCGGCGTTCGACTTCATGGACCTGGTGCACGACGGCCACGACCTGCACGGCGCCGAGGTCGACCTCGACCGCGTCCACGACTGGATCGCTGCCTTCAAACCCCTCTACGACTTCTGGGGCTAGGGTCTCGGGTCGTGCGATCTCACGACTACGGCCGCGACATCCTCTCGACGCCCAAGCGCAAGAAGGTCCCGGAGGTCCCGGCCGAACCCGGCCTCGTCGTCGAGGACCCGGCGAGCGGCTTCTGCGGCGCCGTCGTGAAGTTCGAGTACGGCCAGGTCGTGCTGGAAGACCGCCACGGCCGCCACCGGCTCTTCCCGCTCAACCCGGCCGGGTTCCTGCTCGACGGCCAGCCGGTCACGCTCGTCAAACCCGCGCCCCAGCCGCAGAAGCCGAAGATCAGCGCGTCCGGTTCGGTGCGCGTCGAGGGTCTGCGCGCGCAGACCGCCAAGGCCAGCCGCATCTGGGTCGAGGGCAAGCACGACGCCGAGCTCGTCGAACGCGTCTGGGGCCACGACCTGCGCGTCGAGGGCATCGTCGTCGAGCCGCTCGACGGCGTGGACGAGCTGCCCGCCCGCATCGCCGAGTTCGGCACCGCCTCCCACCGGCGCCTCGGCGTGCTGGTCGACCACCTCGTCGCGAACTCCAAGGAACAGCGCATCGTCGACCGGATCCACGACGACAACGTCCTCGTCACCGGGCACCCGTACGTCGACATCTGGCAGGCCGTGAAGCCCCAGGCCGTCAAGATCAAGGCCTGGCCCGTCGTCCCGCGCGGGGTGCCGTGGAAGGAAGGCGTCTGCGCGGCGCTCGGGTGGGGCGAGACGTGGGAAGGCTGGCAGCGCGTCCTCGGGTCGGTCAGCAGCTACCGCGACATCGAGTCCGACCTGCTCGGCGCTGTCGAGCGGCTCATCGACTTCGTCACCGTCCCGCAGGACTGACCGCCGGTTCGACCCGCGAGTAGTGCGCGACGATCACACCCTTCGTCGTCGTGACACTGCTCGTGAGCTCGAACTCCGTCAGCGGAGCGGGATCCCCGAACAGGCGCGTACCGGTGCCCAGGGTCAGCGGGTGGATCACCAGCGTGTAGTGGTCGACCAGCCCCGCCGCGTGCAACGAGCGGACCAGCGCCGTGCTACCGACGATCGCCAGGTCACCGTCCAGCGCGGCCACCTCGTCGACCCCGCGCAGCAGCACCGAGTTCTCCCACTCCGACGCGTCGTCGAGACTGCGGGACACGACGTACTTCGTCGTGGCGTTCATGTGCGCGGTGAACGGGTTGCCGTCGGTCGCCGACGCCCACACCGTGATGAAGTCCTGCCAGGTCCGCCGCCCGAACACCATCGCGCCGGTGTGCGCCATGCCCTTGCCCATCTCGGCGGCCAGCACCTCGTCGCCGTAGGGAGCGGCCCACCCGCCGTGCTCGCACCCGTCCTCACCGGCCCGTCCTGGCGCCTGCACCACGCCGTCGAGCGTCATCATCATCGTCGCGGAGATCGATCGCATCGCCACACCTCATCCGTCCGTCGTGCCGTTGTCACCGGTTACACGAACGGCCGAACCGCGTTTCGACACGCCATCAGACATAGCTCGTTGATCGATTTCGTTACGGTCAGGGGCCCAGCACGGTGAATCTTGGAGCCGGGTCGTCCCCGTTGGTGTATGTATGGGCCCATGGCCGCGCTGATCTGGCTGATCGTCGGGATACTCCTCGTCATCGCCGAGGTTCTCTCCGGTGACTTCGTGCTGGTCATGCTCGGCGCCGCGGCACTGGCCGCGGCGGGCGTGACCGCACTGGGTGCCGGTGACCTGGTGAGCGTGCTCGTCTTCGCGGCGTCGTCGGTCGGCCTGATCCTCGGGGCCCGGCCGTTCGTCAAGAAGCGGCTGCAGCTCGGCTCCGGCATCAAGATGCACCACGAGGCGCTGCTCGGCGCCAAGGCCACCGCGGTGTCGCAGGTGGACGAGCACGGCGGGCAGATCAAGATCGGCGGCGACACCTGGAGCGCGCGCACCCTCGACGGGTCCGTGGTCGAAGCAGGCGAAGCCGTCACCGTTGTCGAGATCTCGGGAGCGACCGCCGTGGTCATCGCGGCTGTGTGAACCCAGAAGGATGTGAACCGAGTTGGACCCGATCACCGCTGTGGTCGTGGCCGTCATTGCGATCTTCGTGCTGACCATCGCCGTCAAGTCGGTGCTGGTCATCCCGCAGGCGCAGGCCGCCGTCATCGAACGTCTCGGCCGCTTCCGCACCACCGCGGCGCCCGGCCTGAACATCATCGTGCCGTTCATCGACAAGGTGCGGGCCCGCATCGACCTGCGCGAGCAGGTCGTGTCGTTCCCGCCGCAGCCGGTGATCACCCAGGACAACCTGACGGTGTCCATCGACACGGTCGTGTACTTCCAGGTCACCGAACCGCGCAGTGCGGTGTACGAGATCTCCAACTACATCGTCGGTGTCGAGCAGCTCACGATCACGACGCTGCGCAACCTCGTCGGTGGCATGAGCCTCGAGGAGACGCTGACCTCGCGCGACCACATCAACGGCCAGCTGCGCGGCGTGCTCGACGAGGCGACCGGCCGGTGGGGCCTGCGCGTGGCCCGCGTGGAGCTGAAGTCCATCGACCCTCCACCGTCCATTCAGGACTCGATGGAGAAGCAGATGCGCGCCGACCGCGAGAAGCGCGCGATGATCCTGACCGCCGAGGGCCAGCGCGAGTCGTCCATCAAGACCGCCGAGGGCCAGAAGCAGTCGCAGATCCTCGCCGCCGAGGGCGCCAAGCAGGCCGCGATCCTGTCCGCCGAGGGTGAGCGGCAGTCGCAGATCCTGCGCGCGCAGGGTGAACGCGCGGCCCGCTACCTGCAGGCCCAGGGTCAGGCCAAGGCCATCGAGAAGGTCTTCGGCGCGATCAAGGACGGCAAGCCGACGCCGGAGGTGCTGGCCTACCAGTACCTGCAGACGCTGCCGCAGATGGCGCAGGGCGACGCGAACAAGGTCTGGATGATCCCGTCCGACTACGGCAAGGCCCTCGAAGGGTTCGCCCGCATGCTCGGCGCGCCCGGCGACGACGGCGTCTTCCGCTACGAGGCGCCGGCGGACAACGACACGCGTCCCAGGCCGGAGGACGACGACGAGTCGGTCGCCGCGTGGTTCGACACCGCGTCGGACCCCAGGGTCGCCGAGGCCGTCGCCGCCGCGGAGGCCGTGGCGCGCAAGGAGGTGCCCGGCCCGCTCTCGACGACGCCGCGTTCGGTCAGCGCGTCGTCGACGTTGCCGGAGCTCGAGGCGGAGGCGCCTCGGTCGCTGCACCAGCCCGACGAACAGGCCTGATCCAGGCACCTGAGCGGCCCGTCCCGATCACCGGGGCGGGCCGCTCGACTTTTTCCGGGGCTCGTGTCGATCGAACGGCATGCCTGTTCGACCTGAGCGTGAAAGGGTCCACAACGGACCCGCACGAACCACTGGGAGAGACAGACATGAAGTTCATGCTGATCTGGCGCGTGACCTCCGACGAGGCCTGGGGCAACCTCGGCGAGATCGACTTCGACCAGATGCTCGAGACCGTCGGCCGGTTCAACGAGGAGCTGATCGAGGCCGGTGTGCTGATCGCCGCCGAAGGCCTCGCACCCGCCGAGGAAGGCGTGGTCGTCGACTTCGGAAGCGAGCCGCCGGTCGTCACCGATGGCCCGTACGGCGAGACCAAGGAGCTGTTCAACGGCTTCTACCTGATCAACGTCCCCACCATCCAGGACGCGGTCGAGTGGGCCAAGCGCACCCCGATGACCGCCGCGGGCTTCAAGACCGAGATCCGCCGCGTCCCCACGATCGACGAGTTCCCGCAGGACAACGAGTGGATCAAGAAGGAACGGGCCTGGCGCGAGTCGACGGGCCAGCTCTGATCTCATTAGCCGCATGAGCGACCCCACGGGACGCAAGGCTGTGGCGGCGGTGTGGCGCATCGACTCCGCGAGGATCATCGGTGCGCTCACCCGCTACACCGGCGACTTCGCGCTGGCCGAGGACCTCGCCCAGGAAGCCCTGGCCGAGGCTCTGGTCACCTGGCCGCGCGAGGGCGTGCCGAACAACCCGGCCGGCTGGCTGCTCACCGTCGGGCGGCGGCGCGCGATCGACGCGTTCCGCCGCCGCAGCAACCAGGACGCCAAGTACGCCGCGATGGCCCACCACCTGTCCGAGGGCGGCGCGCTCACCGGCGCCGACCCCGCTCCGGCACCGGACGACGTGCTGTGGGACCCGGACCAGATCGACGACGACACCCTCGCCCTGATCTTCACCTCGTGCCACCCGGTGCTCTCGCGCGAAGCCGGGGTCGCGTTGACGTTGCGCGTGATCGGCGGTCTGACCAGCGACGAGATCGCGCGGTCGTTCCTGGTGCCGACCGCGACCGTGCAGGCCCGCATCACCCGCGCCAAGAAAACCCTCGGCGCGGCGAACGTGCCGTTCGAGGTACCCCCGGTCGCCGAACGCCCCGCCCGGCTGGCCCAGGTGCTCAGCGTCCTCTATTTGATCTTCACCGAGGGCTCGTCGGCGAGCTCCGGCGACGAGGTGATGCGCCTGGACCTCGCGGGCGAGGCGCAACGGCTGGCGCGGATCCTGTCGCGGCTGATGCCCGAGGAACACGAGGCCCACAGCCTGCTCGCCCTGCTGGAACTGACCGCCGCCCGTTTCCCGGCCCGGCGTGGCCCGGACGGCGAGACCGTGCTGCTGGAGGACCAGGACCGCCGCCGCTGGGACCGCTCCGCGATCGCCCGGGGACGTGCGGCGCTGGCGAAAGCCGCCGACATCGGCCGCGGCTACGGCTACTACGGCCTCCAAGCGGCCATCGCCGAGTGCCACGCTCTGGCCCCATCGGTCGACGAGACCAACTGGAACCGCATCGTCGTCCTCTACGAAGCGCTGGGCCGCCTCGCCCCGTCGCCGGTCGTGGAGCTCAACCGCGCGGTCGCCGTCTCCATGGCCCAGGGCCCCGCCGCCGCGCTGCCGATCGTCGACTCGCTGAGCGACGCCGACGCGTTCAAGGACTCCCACCAGCTACCCGGCGTGCGCGGAGAGTTACTACGCCGATTGGGAAGGCTCGACGAGGCCCGCACCGAGCTGGAACAGGCAATTCGCTTGTGCGGCAACGAACGCGAGCGCGCCGTGCTGTCCCGCAAACTCGCCGAACTGTAGGCGAGTGACCACGTGGGGTGAACCTTAAATCCGTTAGGGCGACATCTGTTCCACTCGACCGGGTGACGCGGGAATGATGTTGTAATGGACTCGCTGCCCGCTACCGTCGCCTCCGCCCTCGTGGAGGCCGACAGCGAGAACCCAGAGAGCGATTCGGGCTGGCCAGGTCGCTGGCAGGCGCTGACCGCCGTGTCCGTCGAGCTCCAGTCGCTGCTGGTCACCGACCCCGGCCCGGAGCTGGTGGCGCTGATCGAGCAGATCGTCACCCAGCTGGCCGACGGGGTCGCCGGCACCCGGAGACACCGCGTCGAACTGGCCGAGCTCGCCCACCGCGTGCTCGCCATCCACGCCCGCGCGTGCGCCCAGACCGAGCCCGACCCGATCCGCCTGGCCGACTGGCTCCTGGACCTGCAGCTGCAACACCCGGAAGCCCCCGACGTGAGCCTGTCGGGCTACGCCGACGCGCTGGACGACGAAGGGCTGCAGCACTACCGGGCGCGGGCGGTGGAGCTGTTCGAGCCGCTGCCGGTGATCGGGTTCGGCGAGACCGGCCGCTACGACCGCGCCCGGTGGGCCCGGCTGAGGGTGATGGAGGAGCTCGCCGAGTACACCGAGGACGTCGACCTGCAGCTGCTGGTGCTGTCGAAGGACCTGTCGTCGGGCTGGCACTACCTGCAGGTCGCGACCGTGCTGCGCGACAACGGCCGTTCCGACGAGGCGCTGGAGTGGGTGGAACGCGGGCTGCGCGCGGTCGGTGGGCGGGGTGCGGCGCTGCGGTTGATCGACCTGGCCGTCGAGGAACACCTCAGACGGGGTGCGCCGGAGCGGGCGGTCGCGGTGTGCCGGGAGGCGTTCTTCGCCCGGCCCAACCTCGACATCTACCTCAAGATCCGCGCGCTGGTCGTGCACACCGACGAGTGGCCACCGCTCAGGGCGCAGCTGGTGAACCACCTCGTGCAGGACGGCAGCCGGCTCGCCGTCGAGGTGTACCGGCGGATCGTGGAGGTCGAGCTGGCGCGGCGCGGGGTGGAGGAGCAGGACCTGGTCGTCGAATGGCTCGAACAACTACGCGGCCTGCAGCCTGACGCGTTCGCGGACTACCTGGACCACATCAAGTCGCGGCACGTCGCCGACCGTCAACTGCTCGACGAGTTGTCCAAGCGCGGACTGTAGGCGTTTCCATTTCGGATAGTCCGTACTCGTAATATCCTACTTCGCATGACCGAGGCCGGAGGGGGTTCGGTCCGCCCACGGCCGAGCGCGCTCCAGCTGGGCGGACACCGAGAGCAGCGTGCACTCGTCGTGACGGCGGCCCACGAGCTGCACCGCGAGCGGCAGACCGGACGAGGTGCGGCCGGCGGGAACGGCGGCGGCCGGGTTGCCGACGACGTTCCACATCTGCAGGAACGACGTGTAGTGCGACGCCGCGAGCAGCGCCGAGACGACGTTGCGGCCGTCCCACTCGCCCACGCGGATCGGCGGCCGGGTCAGCGCCGGGGTGAGCAGCACGTCGACCGAGGTGAAGATCCGGTTCGCGTACGCGGTGAGCGACGCGTCGTCCTTGAGAGCCCACCGCACCAGGCCGCGCGGCAGACGGCGGCCCAGCGCGCCGACCGCGCGGGTGCGGGGCTCGACGAGGTCCGGGAACTCCATCTCCTGCCGCGCCAGCTCCGCGTTGTGCAGGTACCGCACGGCGAACTGGGTCGAGGCGACGACGTCGCGCATCGGCGGGTCGAGGCGCACGACGTCGTGGCCGAGGTCGGTGAGCAGCGCGGCGGTGTCCTGCACGGCGTCGCGGACCTCGTCGGCGATCGCGATGCCCGGACCCCACGGCCGCAGCGACACCCCGATCCGCAGCGTGCCCGGATCGGTGGTCGCGGCCTCCACGAAACTCGTGCGCGGCGGATGGGCCACGTGCACGTCACCGGGGGCGGCGCCGTGGATCTGGTCGGCGATCAGCGCCCAGTCGAGCACCGTGCGGGTGAGCGGCCCGGCGACGACGAGCCCGCCCCACACCTCCCGCTCGGGGGACAACGACACGCGGCCGCGCTGGGGCTTGAGCCCGAACAGACCCGTGACGGCCGAGGGGATGCGGATCGAGCCGGCGCCGTCCGTGCCGATCGCCGCGGCCGCGAGACCCGCCGCGACCGCCGCCGCCGAGCCGCCGCTGGACCCGCCTGGGGAGTGCGTGAGCGACCACGGGTTGCGCGTCGGCCCGGCCCAGCCGCTCTCGGTGTAGGGCCAGAGTCCCAGTTCGGGCATGCGGGTGCGGCCGATGATCACCGCTCCGGCGTCGCGCAGCCGTCGCACGATCGCGGAGTCCGCGGGCTCGGGGGTGCGGGCGGCGTTCGTGCCCTTCGTCGTGGGCAGGCCCTCGACCGCGATGTCCTCCTTGACCGCGATCGGCACGCCCAGCAACGGCAGGTCCTCGCCTCGGCGTTCGTCTGCCCGCGCGGCCTCTGCCAGGGCTTTCTCGGCGAACACCGCGCGGAAGGCGTTGAGCTGCGGGTCGAGCCGGGCGATGCGGTCCAGGTAGCCGGCGACCAGCTCACGGGCGGTCACCTCGCCGGACCGCACGGCCTGCGCCTGCCTGGCGACCCCGGCGAACCACAGCTCTGTGAGTTCCATGAAACGACCCTAAGCGCCAATCGGTGATCTACGGAATGGGAGTGGCAAGCATGAGAGTCCCCGCGATGGTCGTCGCCGTCCTCATCGCACTGAGCACGCTGGTGGCACCGGCACAGGCCGCGACCATCAGCCGCGCCGACATGATCGCCCGCGCCAAGACGTGGCTCACGGCGAACAACGGCGGGCCCGTGCCCTACAGCCAGACCAGCTACTGGGGGTCGGAGGGCTACCGGCAGGACTGCTCCGGATACGTGTCGATGGCCGCGAAGATCGGCGCGCCCGGTCAGCGCACGGTCGAGCTGTACGACACCTACTCGACCAGGATCGCGGCGGCCGACCTGCGGTGGGGCGACATCGTGGTCGACCCGAACGGCACCGGCACCACGCGGCACGTCGTGATCTTCGACAAGTGGGCCGACCCCTACAAGACCGCGTACTGGGCCTACGAGCAGCGCGACGTCTACGGCACCTCGCACCGTGTCGTGAAGTACGGCTTGAGCGGCACCGACGGGTACTTCCCGCGCAAACTCAACAACGTGACCGGTTGAGACGGGCAGGGCCCAGCGGCTGTGACGGCCGATGGGCCTTCCGTTGAACACCGCGCTGAACTCCACCACTGTCCGATGCAATGACCCCGGTCACATCATCGAGTCATGTCCTCTCTCTCGCGCTGGCTCACAGCGACCTCCTCTGTTCTGGCCGTGGCGGCGGCGACGCTGGGAAGGCGCCGTCTGTCGTTGCACCACGACGTCGAGGTCGTCGCACCGAGAACAGAGCAGACACCGCTGGAGGGCATCCGCGAGCGGTTGACGGCCCTCGAAGCCGACGCGCGGCTGAGCGGGCTGCGGGACTGGGTCGAGTACGGCGCGCGGTGCGTGGAGAACCGGCAGCCGGCGCTCGACGTGCTGTGCGAGGCGCTGCGGAACCTGCCGTGGCCCGGTACGGAGGTCGACCAGCGGTGGCGGATGGTGCTGCAGGCCTCGCTGCTGGCGCACCTGCGTCCCGGGCCGGGGTTCTGGCTGGGCAGCGACGTCGATCTGAGCGGGACGACGCTGGTGGACTTCGACCTGTCGGAGTGCCGGGTCGGCGGAGCGCGGTTCGACGGGACGCGGTTCCTCGGGGACACGCGCTTCGACCAGGCGACGTTCCTGGGCGAGTTCTCGGCCCAGCGCGCGTTCTTCGGGCGGCACGCGCTGTTCACGCAGTCGGTGTTCGCGCGCGGGGTGTGCCTGCGGAACGTGATCGTGTGCGGCAACGGCGAGTTCTCCGGGATGCACGCCGCCGGGGTCGTGACGGTGCACGGGGCGCGGTTCTCCGGCCGCGCGGACTTCACCTGCGCCCGGTTCGGCTCCGATCTGGACTGCTCAGGCGTGCGGTTCGGCGGACGGGCCTTGTTCCGGCGGGCCTGGTTCGCGGGCGCCTCGACGTTCGCGCAGACGTGGTTCCGCGGCCGGGAGGACTTCGTGGACGCCGCGTTCGGGGGCGAGTCGTCGTTCGAGAACACCCGCTTCGGACACCGGATTCACGCCGACTGACGGCTCCTGTGGTTGGCCACCGCGACCCGGTTCGCGCACTTCGTCGAGCAGAAGCGGCGCTTGCCGTTGCGGCTGGTGTCGACGAAGACCGTGTCGCAGCCGTCGCGGTCGCACCAGCCGATGCGCCCGGCGTCCTCGCAGAACAACGCCGCCATGCCCGCCGCCGTGTAGGCCTTGAGCCGTACGTCCGTGGGGGCGTCCTCGCGCGCGTAGTGCAGGTGGGGCGCGCGGCCGTCGTGTGTGGAGATGTAGTGCGTGGTCGACGAGCGGGCCAGCAGGTCGTTGAGCAGGTCGACACCCGGTGCGCGGAAGACCTCGCGCAGCCGCTCGACCCAGTCTCTTACGTCACGTTCCTGGCGTGCGTCGAGTGAGCCCAGGGGCTTGTAGTCCGACGATTTCAGCACGTCGATGACCGGTGTCGCGCGGTCGGCGTTGACCAGCTTCGCGGCGAGCTCGGCTGCCGTCCCGCCGTAAGGGTTGAAATGCACTAGACCATGACACCAGGCTGGGGTGCATGATCGCCACCTGCCCCGCGTGTTCCTGGCCCTGCTCGTCGTCCGTCTCGTCCCACGGCTCGGTTTCCTACGTCAGATGCGTCTGCGGCCTGTTCTTGGTGCTCGAGCGCGGGGTGATCACCGCGACCGCCGGGACCAGCACGTTCGCCCCGGCTCACCACACCCGTGGTGATCTTGCTAGTGTCCCGGACCGTGAGCCGTCGTGATCTTCTGTGCGACACCGCGATCCAGATCCTCGCGGTGGAGGGCGGCCGGGGACTGACCCACCGCGCGATCGACCGCGAGGCCGGTGTCCCGATCGGCACGACCAAGAACTACTTCCCGACGCGCGAGAAGATCCTCGAGGCCTGCGCGGCCCGCATGACCTCGCTGCACCGCGCCGCCGTCGACCGCCTGCGCGAGACCACCCCGGTCGACATCAGCCCGTCCGACGTGGCCGAGCTGTATCCGGCGTTGCTGCGCCGCGCGGTGGCCGATGACCCGACGCAGATGCTCGCGATGGTCGAGCTCTACCTGGAGGCCGTGCGCCGGCCGGGTGTGCGGGCGGCCCTGTCGGGCATGGTGCTGGCCAACGCCGAAGCGGGTGCCGCGCTGCAGCAGGCGGCGGGGCTGCCCGCGACGGTGCGGGACACGGGGCTGCTCGACGCGTACTTCCTGGGGGTGGCGATCTCGCTGCTGGCGTTGCCGGTGGAGACGCTCGAGACCGTCGGCCTGGACGACCCGTACGCGCTGGGCATCGGCGTGTTCTCCGCGACCGTGCCTAACGCCGGGAGTGCCACAGAATGGAGATCAGCAGAATCAGGCTGATGATCGCCGGCACCACGCACGCCACGGCGAGCATGGCCAGCCCGAACTGATCACCGCCTTCGGGGATCCGCGGAACCGTGAGCACGGCCCAGGTCGCGACGCCCGCGCCGACGACCGTGATCCCGCCCAGCACCGCGACCAGCCTGCCGACTCGTTGCGGCCGGACGGGCGTGCGCGCCGCCTCGGCGCAGTGGTCGCCCAGCGCCCCGGCTATCTCACCGGCGTTCTCGGTGAACCCGTCGAAGCGCACGACCTCGCCGTCGGTGAAGCCGATGGTGCAGTCGATGCCCGCCCCGCTGCGCGAGATCGGCCCGTTCTGCAGCACGCTGATCGCGCGGACCTGCTGCCAGGTCCAGGCGCGCCGGTGCCCGCCGCGGATGTGCGCCAGGCCGCCTTCGTACAGCTCGAACGTCTCCGGGACGCGCGGCCGCAGCATCGTCACCGCGATCGGCGTGAAGATCAGCAGCGGGTACGCGGCGAACACCAGGACGTACTGGAATCCGTTCACGTCGAAGTCGACGACGAACATCAGGACCAGCAACAGCGCGCTGACCAGCGCCACGACCGCGGCCACCACGCCGAGGGGACGTCTTCGGTCCAGGCCGACCGGATGTGTGCTCACGAGGGGACCCATTCGATCAACCTACCCAGCGGGTCCGACAGTTCAGGCCCGCGCGCTCAGGGCTCCCATCAGGGTTTTGTATGTCTGGTCGACGTCACCGCCGGCGTCGATCACCACGGTCCGCGGCGTCAGGTAGCCGGTGATCCTCTCGTGGCTGCGCCGGATCACCTCCGCCCCGCCGAGCGCCTCCACGACGTGGTCGATGTGGTGATCACGCCCCTCGTAGCGGGCGACCGCGACCTCCGCCGGGGCGAGCAGCACGAACTCCCGGTAGTCCGCGCCCGCCGACTCTGCGGCGTCGGCGAACAGGGCGCGCTGGTCGGTCCGCATGATCAGCTGCGGCATCACCACGTCGTGCCCGGTCGCCAGGTGGTGCCGGGCCATGGTGATCGCGAGCGGGCGGACCAGGTCGACAGTGCCGTAGAAGTCCTCGCGCCAGCCGCCGATCATGCGGACGAGCTCGTCGGCGTCGAGGTTGAGCGTCTTGGGGTGCTCGGCGGCGTAGCGGGCGGCGAGGGTCGACTTGCCGACCCCGGTGGGGCCGTTGAGGTGGATCAGCGTGGGCACGGGACGACGGTAGCCAGCTCGTCGATCGCCGTGGCGACCAGCGCGATGGCGATGTCCGGGGACTTCCCGCAGCTCGCGGGCCGCGGCGGCACCGGCTGTTCGGTCAGCGCCACCCGCCACTCCCGGCCGTCGGCGTGTCGCACGGTCGCGGAGTCGTGCGTCTCGCCGACGACGGTGAGCACGTCGCGGGTCTCGCCGATCTGCGCGCGCACGGCGACCTCGGCGACCTGGCCCCTCGGGGTGAAGCAGGAGCGGCCTCGGCACCGGTCGGCGACGATGCCCTCGGTGACGACGCGCTGGGCCAACTGGTGGTCGAGTCGTCCGTACAGGTGACCGGTCGGCAGCAGCACTCCGGTGGGCGCGAAGCGGTGCCCGCCGGTGTGGGTGCACTCCCACAGGTTCAGCGCGGTGGCGATCGGGCGCCCGTACAGCGCGCAGCACACGTCTCGTTTGCTGTTCGTGCAGACCAGCAGCAGCGGATCTTCGACCGGTGTGCCGAACGCCGTCGAGCGCCCCTGCCCGAGGGCCTCGAAGTCGAGCTCGAGGGCTTCCTCTGGCGCGGCGAGATCGGCCTGCTCCAGCCACGACGCGCCGGGCTTCGTCGAGGCCAGGTACACGCGGCGGCTGCCACCGACGTGCGTGTCGGCGTGCTTGCCGGGGCGGCGGATGAGCAGGATGCGGACACCGGTGCCGGCGGCGCGGCGTTGCAGCTCGGCGCCGAGCACGGGGTCGAGGTGGCTCTCCACGATCGCGTCGCGGCCCCACGGGCCCGGCTGTTCCAGGCACAGCCAGGCCGTCGCGGTCGCGGCCGTGCCGGCCAGCGGCTCACCCGCGAAGTCGGAGAGTATCGAGCACCTCATTTGCACACTCTATACGGCCGTTCGGGTGAGGAATAAGGGCACCCTTACCTAAACGCCTCCGTCTCGAACATCGGTGGTGAGCAGCTCGGCGAGCCGCAGTGGGGTGCGGTCCTCGAACATCGGCCCGATCAGCTGCACACCCACCGGCAGACCCTCAGGTGAGAGGCCCGTCGGGACGGCGGTGGCGGGCAGGCCGGGCATGGTGGCGAGGCCCGCCCAGACGAACTGGTCGAAGTACGGGTACCCCACGCCGTCGATGTCGACCCGGCGGTTCAGCAGATCCCTGTCGTGGTCGTGCGGGAACGCGGGCGTCGGCGTGATCGGGCAGACCACGGCGTCGAACTCGGCGAAGAACCGCCGCCAGCCGCTCCGGTACAGCTCACGCCGGTGGTTCACGTCGAGCCAATCGCCGTGGCTGAGCGTCAAACCGCGCAACCGTGCCGCGTCGAGAGCCCGGTCTGCGCTCAGCGCTGCCACGTCGACGGGAAAACGTGCCGCGGAGCCGGAGAACTGCAGCTGCGTGTAGAGGATCGCGGCTTCGGTCAGGTCGGGCAGCAGCGGGCTGTGCCGCTCGACGTGGGCACCGCCGCCGGTCAGCGCGTCGGCCACCTTCCGCACGCCGTCCCGCACAGCGGCTCCGGTCGGGATGAACGGGTGGTCGTCGAGCACCAGGACCCGGAAGTCGCAGAGCCGGTCGTGGCGTGGTGGCGGCAGGGTCAGGTTGAGCGCTTTGCCGTGCGTCAGCGGGTCCGGTCCGGCCATGACGTCGAGCAGCAGCGTGAGGTCACGGGCGGTGCGCGCCATCGGTCCGACGACGGCCATGTCGAACTCGGCCGGCAACGCGGGTTCGTCCGGCGCGACCATGCCGCGGCCGGCGACCAGCCCGAGCGTCGGTTTGTGCGCGTAGATGCCGCAGAAGTGCGCGGGGGTGCGCAGTGAGCCGGCGAGGTCGGAGCCGATGGACAGCGCGCCGAACCCGGCCGCCAGCGCCGCCGCCGACCCGCCGGACGAGCCGCCTGCGGTGTGGTCGTGGTTCCACGGGTTGTTGGTGGTGCCGTAGATGTCGTTGAAGCTCTGGATGTCCTGCAGCCCGAGCGGCACGTTGGTCTTGCCGAGCACCACCGCGCCCGCGTCCTTGAGCCGCGTCACCTGGACCGCGTCCTCGGCCGGCACGAAGTCGCGGTGCTGCGGCAGGCCCCAGGTCGTCGGCAGCCCGGCGACGTTGTAGGACTCCTTGACCGTCACCGGGACGCCGAGCAGTGGCCGGTCCTCGCCGCGGGCACGCGCCTGGTCGGCTTCCTTCGCGGCGGCCCGCGCGCGGTCGAAGTCCGGTGCGCAGATCGCGTTGATCGCCTTGTCGTCGCGCTCGATCAGCGCGATCGCCTCGTCGGTCAGCTCGACCGACGTCACTTCACCAGCACTGAGTGCGGCCAGAAGTTGTTCTGCTGAAAGAAAGTTCCACCCCATGAATTCGACCGTATAGAGGTCTCGGCGAGGTCATAAAACGCGAATTCGCACAACGTCTACGGCTGGGGGTTTTCGAGCTGCTGCACACGTTCGCGCATCGTGGTTTCGAGTTGGGCGCGGTAGCCGATGAACAGCTTGTTGGCCAGGTAGGGGGCCCAGTTGCCCTGCTTGGCGATGTTGTAGACGCGGTGCACGAGCAATGCGCCGTCGGGGTGGGGGTGCAGGGTGTCCTCGCCGCGATACCACCAGTTGCCCCAGTAGGCGATCACGCCCTGGTCGCGGTCGACGAGCCGGTGCGACCCGGACTCGCCGGCATCGGTGAACATCCGCTCGCGCACGTCTTCCAATGGCGCGCGGACCACGCCTTTCACTTCGAACAGCAGTCTCATCGGTGTCTGTCCTCCCAGTGGTCGTACCCGCCGACGGTGCCGTCGCGGGTGGCGTTGGCGAACCAGGTGAGCCAGGCGCGTTCGGCGCGCAGCATCGCCATCCGGTAGTCGAGCTCGATCCAGGCGAGCTGGGGCAGGCCCATGCCCGCGAGCTTCTCCAGCAGCACGGCGAGCGCGGCGAGCTGCTCGTCCACGGCGGTGCAGCGCTGCTCGACGACGGTCAGGGCGTCGTCCGGGGGCAGCAGGCCGACCATGGAGATGCCGGCTTCGAAGCGCGGGTACTCCTTGGCGGGTATGGCGATGAGTTCGCGCAGCCAGTCGTGCAGCTCGGCCGTGCCGGTGTCGGTGATCGCGTAGACGGTGCGTTCGGGGCGGTTGCCGGCTTTCTGGGTGGCGGCCGCGGTGATCAGCTCGTGGCGGTGCAGCTGCTCGACGACGGTGTAGAGGGAGCCGTAGTTGAGCTTGATGACCTCTTCCTGGTGGCGTTCCCGCATGGTCTGCGCCATCTCGTAGGGGTGCAGGGGCTGCTCGGACAGCAGGGCCAGCACCGCGAGGGCCAGGGGGTTCGTGCGCTTGAACGACATATCCGCTCCCAAATACTCGGTGCCGAGTATACGGGTTAGGGTGGCGGGTATGACAACGGTGATCACCGGGGGAAGCCGGGGTATCGGTGCCGCGACCGCGCGCAGGCTCGTGCGGGACGGGCATCGGGTCGTGATCAGCTACCGCCAGGCCGCCGACGAGGCGCGCGTGCTGGAGAAGGAGCTCGGGGTCGTGGCGGTGCGGGCGGACACGAGCGACGAGGACGACGTGGCGCGGCTGTTCGACGCGGCGGGCGACGACGTCACCGGGGTGGTGAACAACGCGGGCATCACCTCCCCGTCCGGTCCGCTGGCCGAGCTGCGGACGGAGGATCTGCGGCGGGTGGTGGACGTGAACGTGATGGGCGCGTTCTTCGTCGCCCGTGAGGCGTCGCGGAGGATGACGCGGGGCGCGATCGTGAACGTGTCGTCGGGGGCGGCGACGCTGGGCAGTCCTGGGGAGTACGTGCACTACGCGGCGACGAAGGCCGCGGTGGACGCGTTGACGATCGGGCTGGGCAAGGAGCTCGCGCCGCGCGGGATCCGGGTCAACTGCGTGCAGCCGGGCACGATCCGCACCGACATCCACCAGCTCTCGGGTCAGCCGGACCGGCCGGATCGCGTGGCCGGGCGGGTGCCGATGGGACGGCCGGGCTCGGCGGAGGAGATCGCGAACGCCATCGCGTGGCTGCTCTCGGAGGAGTCCTCGTACATGACGGGCGCGATCATGCGGGTCACCGGCGGCACGTGACCCCGCGCGCTCGGTGGGAGTGATTGCGGCCTCGCGTGAACCCGTGGACTTTCGCCTCTGCGGCGGCCGCGGTCCGGGGCCCTAAGCTTCTCCGTCATGTCCGCGCCCACGCTCACCGACTTCGTGCTCGCCAACACGACCCTCACGCCGGTGCCGCTGGTCCCCGAGGTGCTGCTGCACAGCGCGGTCGAGGCGATGGACCTGTGGGAGCTGACCGACCACGACCAGCCGCCGTTCTGGGCGTTCCCGTGGGCCGGTGGCCAGGCGCTGGCCCGGCACCTGCTCGACAACCCCGCGCTGGTGAAGGACCGCAAGGTGTTCGACCTCGCGTCGGGGTCGGGGCTGGTGGCGATCGCGGCGGCGCTGGCGGGCGCGGACTCGGTGACGGCCAACGACATCGACCCGCTCTCGCTCGCCGCGGTGGAGCTCAACGCGACGATCAACGGCGTCGCGGTGCGCACGCTGCCCGGTGACCAGCTCGACAGCGACGCGCACGGAGCGGACGTCGTGCTGGCCGGTGACGTGTTCTACGACGCGGACATCACGGCGCTGGTGCTGCCGTTCCTCACGCGCGCCGCGGCTCGGGGTGCGCTGGTGTTGCTGGGCGATCCGGATCGGGCGCATCTGCCGCGGGACAGGTTCCGCGCGCAGGCTCGTTACGACGTGCCGGTGCCGCTCACGCTGGAGAGCACCGAGACCCGCAGCGCCACGGTCTGGCGCGCCTAGTTCGTGACCAGGCAGAACGGGTGTCCAGCCGGGTCCGCGTAGACGCGGAACCCCAACGGTTTGGATGACCCTTTGAGCAGCGTCGCGCCCAGTTCCAGCACCTGGGGCTCGGACTCGTCGAGGTTCGACACCATCACGTCGAGGTGGATCTGCTGCGGGTGTTCCTGGCCGGGCCACCGCGGCGGTGAGTAGTCGTCGACGCGCTGGAACGACACCCGCCCGCGCGAGGTCTCGAGAGTGGTCCACTCGCTGTCGGAGTCGGTGATCTCGCCGCCGACCAGCTCGCGGTAGAACTCGGCGAGCGCGTCCGGGTCAGGGCAGTCGATCACCACGTCGTAGAGCTCGCCGATCGCCATGGCCCTGTTCTACCCGATGGAGATGGCGTCCAGCTTGGCTTTGAGGTAGTCGCCGCCGCCGACTTCGGGGTAGCGGCCGTCGAGCGAGACGATCCGCGCGTCGGTGTCGGTGTTGTAGAAGAAGATCAGCGACACGAGGTCCTCGTCGGGTGCCGTGGCGTCGGGCGGCAGGACGCGGTGCGGGGTGGAGCGCCACCGGTCCGACACCCAGCGGGCCATCAGGTCGCCGATGTTGATGGTGAACGCGGCCGGGTCGAACGGCGCGTCCTCCCACACCCCGTCCTTCGTGCGGACCTGCAGGCCGCCGACGCCGTGCTGGCGGTCGAGGATCGTGACGGTGCCGAAGTCGGTGTGCTCGCCGATGCGGAACTGGCCGGGTCCGGCCGGTCCGACCTGGCGCAGCGCCGGGTAGTGGTTGACGTTCATGTTGTACGACGGCGTGCGGGTGTGGCGGGTGAACAGGTCCTCCGGCTCGCCGAGCGCGACCGCGAAGATCGTCAGCAGCTCGTCGGCCAGCGCCCGCATGCGGCGCAGGTAGTCCGTGACGACGGGTTCGAGGTCGGGCACCTCCGCGGGGAAGACGTTGGGGCGGAAGAAGAACGGGTCGTCGCCACCGGAGTCCGAGCCGAACGTCAGTGTTTCCTTGAGGTCCGGGGGTGCCATGGCGCCGTCGGCTCGCCCGGTGGCCTGCACGTCGGGTGGCAGCCAGCCGCGGCCGCCGGTGCGCACGGCGTAGGGCTGCTTCTGCTCGGTGGACAGCGCGAAGAACCGTCGTGTGAGCTCACGGGTCCTGTCGCGCAGCTCTGTGGGCACGCCGTGCCCGGTGACCAGTAGGAACCCGGACTCCTGCAAGGCGGCGTCGATGCGCGCCGCGACCTCGGCACGCCCGGTGCCGTCGAACCACCCGGACAAGTCCACCAGCGGAACACCCATGGCTGCCGTCCTACCGCGACCGGGGAGGAGGCGCCAGTGAAGGCACCCAAGCTGTTCCACCACGAAGGCCGTCAAGCCGGGGCACGCGCAGGAACCAGGCGAGAAGGGCGCCCGCCTCGAGCGCCCCGCCGCCTGCCAGTCCCGCCTTGACCCGTTGGGGCAGGCACTACATCTTCGCGAAGAACACCTTGAGGTCGCCGGACAGCAGCTCCGGCGCGTCGTGCCCGGAGTAGTGGCCGCCGGCGTCGAACTCCGACCAGTGCACGAGGTTGCGGTGGTCGCGCTCGGCAAAGCGGCGGATGGTCTGGAAGTCGTCCTTGAACACCGCCACGCCGATCGCCGTGGTCGTCGGCTCGGACGGGGTGTCCTCGCGGTGCGCGTCCTCGAAGTAGAGCCGCGCCGAGGAACCGGCGGTGTTGGTGAACCAGTAGATCGACACGTTCGCGAGCAGGAAGTCCCTGGTCACAGCCGGTTCACCCATCAGCTGCATCGTCCAGGCGAGCTGGCCGGCGGGGGAGTCCGCGAGCCCGAACGCCACGTTCTGCGGCCGCGCCTGCTGCAGCTTCTGGAAGCCCGACAGGTTCTCGTAGAAGTGCTGCAGCACGCCGAGGCGCCGGTAGTCCTCCTCGGTCAGTCCCTCCATCTCGGCCGGGTCGCCCGAGGGGAACGAGAAGATCTGCGTCACGTGCAGCCCGACCACGTGATCCGGGTCGACGCGGCCGATCTCCGGTGCGATGAGCGAACCCGCGTCGTTGCCGTGCACCCCGTACCGGTCGTAGCCCAGCCGTGCCATGAGCTCGGCGAACGCCTTGCCGATGCGCCCGGAGTGCCAGCCCGTGTCGACCGTCGGCCCGGAGAACCCGAAGCCCGGGATCGAGGGGATCACCAGGTGGAAGTCACCGCGCAGGTGCTCGATCACGTCCACGAACTCCATGATCGACCCCGGCCAGCCGTGGATCAGCAGCAACGGCAACGCGTCCGGGTTCTCGCTGCGCACGTGCAGGAAGTGGACGTTCGCGCCGTCGATCTCGGTGACGAACTGCGGGTGCTCGTTGAGCCTGCGCTCCACGGCCCGCCAGTCGAACTCCTCCGCCCAGTACCGGGCCATCTCCCGCACCGACTCGACGTCGTCGCCGTAGAGCGAGCCCGCGCCCGGCACCTGATCGGTCCACCGAGTCCGCGCCAGCCGGAACCTCAGCTCCTCGACGTCCGCCTCGTCGACCGCGATGTGGAACTCCCTGATCTCCGTCATGACACCAAGGCTATGAGGCATTGTGGCCAGCTCCTGTCCTAAAGTCTCGTCCATGTTGGAAACTTCGGCGCGCCTGCTCCGCCTGCTCGCCCTGCTGCAGTCACGCCGCGACTGGCAGGGCCAGGAGCTCGCCGACGAGCTGCAGATCAGCCAGCGCACCGTCCGCCGCGACGTCGACCGGCTGCGCGAGCTCGGCTACCCCGTCAACGCCACCACCGGCAGCTTCGGCGGCTACCGCCTCGGCGCCGGCGCCGAACTGCCCCCGCTGCTGCTCGACGACAACGAGGCCGTCGCCGTCGCCGCCGCCCTGCGCACCAACGCCGTCACCGGTCTGGAAGAGGTGTCGCTGCGCGCCCTGCTGAAGCTCGAACAGGTGCTCCCGTCGCGCCTGCGCCACCGCGTCTCGGCCCTGCAGCACGTCGAGTCCGTCCCCAGAGACTCACCGGGCCCCGCCCTCGACCCCGAACTGCTCTCCACCCTGGCCGCCGCCTGCCGCGACAGCGAGACCATCCGCTTCGACTACAGCGCCCACGATGGCACGCACTCACGCCGCCGTGTGCAACCGCACCGCCTGGTCAACTGGGGCCGCCGCTGGTACCTCGTCGCCTGGGACGCCGACCGCGACGACTGGCGCAGCTTCCGCGTCGACCGCATCTCCCCGCCCGTGCCACCCCACGGCCCCCGCTTCACCCCACGCGAACTGGACGCCACCACCTACATCGCCTCCCGCGTGACATCCGCGTCCTGGCGCTTCCACGCCCGCGTCCTGGTCCACGCCCCAGCCGCCGCCGTCGCCGCCCGCATCACCGCCGCCGTCGGCACGGTCGAAGCCCTCGACGACTCCACCTGCGTGCTGGTGACCGGCGCCGACTCGGTCGAGACCCTCGCGGTGTGGATCGGCATGCTCGGCTACGACTTCGACGTCACCTCGCCACCGGAACTGGTGGCACACGTTCGCACTCTTGCGGCGCGCTACACCCGCGCCGTACAAGACTGAGATGGCCATCAGCGGACGGGACATCGAGCGCCTGCTCTACACCGACACCCCGGACCCGATCCTGGTGGTGCACAACGGCACAACCGAGATAGTCGCGGCCGCCGAACTCGGCTCGCACCTCGGCGCGATCGTGGTGTGCTCGCGGTCGGAGATTCTGCGCAGGGTGGGGGAGCGCGACCTCAGCGAGGCAGATCTCGCGGCCATGGCGGCGACTCTGACAGCGGCCATTCAAGACCCAGGTCAGCAGCAGCCGCTCTGGCCCGCCTGACCAGATCCGGTCGGCCCGGCAACAGGTCCACGGGTTCGAACGCCTCCAGCATCTCCACCACGTCGCGGTAGGTCCGGCGAGCCGGGAACTCGAACCCGCTCTCGTGCAACCGCAACCACGCGTCCAGCGCGTCGACGCCGGCGCCCTCGGCGATCCCGCCGTAGTGGTCGAGAATCGCCAGATCATCACCGCCACACCCGATCCACGTGCACAACGTCCCGGCGACGATCCCCACCGGCAGGAACTCGTTCATCAGGCGGTGCAGCGCGGGCAGGCACTTCTCGGCAGGCGTCACCGCCAACTCGACCACGGCGGCCGCACCGTTGATCCCGTGCGTCGCCGCGAGCGGAGTGATCGCGTCCCGCAACTTCACCGCGACCTCGTCGAGCGTCACGTAGGGCTCGGCCATCAGCACCCAGTCGGGTTCCCGGTCGCCCGTCCCGGCGCGCAGGCTGACGGCGAAGTGGTGGTCGCGGTCCCGCTCAACCCAGAAGACGCGCACCACGCTCGCCCACTCCGCGGTGGCAAGGCGAGATTTCCAGAACAACGCCTCTCGTTGCCAGTCCTCGACGCTCACCCCGAGATCGGGCGCGTAGACCTTCCCGCGCAACGTCAGCGCCACCGTGACCAGGTTCAGCGAGTACGTCGCGTCCCGCGCGGAGTCCGTCATCTGGTTGGGTTCGTAGGCGCCTCGATCAAGCCGCCGCTCGTTCCGTGCCGCGAACAACCGCACCACGAGGCCGAACAGGTCCGCGGTCCGGGCGAACTCCTGCAGGAAGTCGAGCACCGGCTTGCTCGTGGTCAGCGCCGTGAACGACAGCACCGAGTACAGCTCGGTGTCGTCCACAGTGGACTTGCGGCGCGACCGGGCCGCATCCTCCCGGCTCAGCTCCAGCAGGGTCCGCCAGACGAACCGGGCGACCAGGTACTCGCCGAAGGTGGCGTGCAGGAACTCGTAGGTCGCGAGCTTGGTGTCGTCGCCGCGAACGGCCTCGGACTTCTGCACGAAGAAGAACCGCCCCAACGCCAGCTCACCCGACGACAGGGGAGTGCGCGTCCCGACGGTCCGGTTCGCCGTGCCGACGCCGAGCAGCTGCGCCAAGTCGGACGTCACCTGCTCGCCGGTCACCCATTGCGCGCCACGGTTGAACATCGCGAGCCCCACCACCGACAGCCGGTCGAGCTCGAACTCGACGTCGGCGTCCAGGCCGTCGTCGGTGCGTTCGACCGGTGACTTGGTGACCTCGCGGCGGGCGAACCGTTCCAGCAGCCGCTCGTACAACTGGCCGCGGCTGATCTTCTGGTGGTCCCGTTGCAACGCGCCGTCGACCGCGTCGTACAGCGCGAGCATCAGCAACAGCAACGGCTGCTCGGCCAGCTCCCGGTACTCCATGGCGACGTCGAGAGGCAGCGGCGGGTTGGTCGTGTTCCAGACGTCGAGCCAGTGCCTGATCTGCTCGTCCGAGAACGGCAGCAACCGCACCACGTGCGACTGCTGCGGCAGCTGAAGCCCGGCGCACACGCTGAGCCGGCTCGTCACCACGAATGCGGCGGGCCGGCTCTTGGTGAGCAGGTCGGCCTGCAGCTGCTCGATGTCGGTCAGGTAGCGCGTCTGGCTGACGCCGGTGGCCTGCATCAGCTCGTCGAGGCCGTCGAGGATCACGACGGGGACGGCGCCGCTGGTGTCGCGGGAGAACGTCGCCCAGCCGACCGGTTCGTCGAGCAGGCGCTGGAGGCCGTGCTCGATCTGCCGCACCAGGTCCGCGTCGGCGGGTGCGGTGCGCAGCTCGATGCGCACCACCGGGTAGCCCGACGCCGACAGCCGCGCCGCGAGCATCTCCGTCAGCACCGACTTGCCTGAGCCCGGATCACCCAGCACGAGCAGCGGCGCCGACCACGCCTCGATCGACGTCAGGAAACCGGCCAGGTGCGCGTACAGGTCCGTGCGCTCCGGCTGACGCTCCCAGTACTCGGCGGTGGACGGCACGGTCGCCCGGTCGCTCGGGGCGATCGACTGGAACCGCGGGTCCACGTACGCCCGCGCGAGGGCCGGGATCCGCAGCCCCTGTGGCACGTCATCGGATCTCACCAGCGGCCGCTCGAGAGCTGCGGCGTAGACCGCCTCCAGTTCGGTGAGGCGGACGTCCTGCGTGCGGTCGACGATCCCACGCAGCACCTCCTCCAGCCGGGCGAGCGCCGCACGCGTCGCGCGGTGTTCGGAGATCGAGCACCAGAACGCCACCTCGGGGAACTCCGCCGCGAGCCGGCGGAACAGCTCCTGGTAGCGGTCGACCGCCCGTGCCGGCAGCGGCAGCAACGACGCCAGCACCCTGTCCCGCTCGGTGTCGTCGAGGTGGTCCCAGCCGGCCAGCGACTGGGTGACCGACGCCATTTCGTTGTTCAGCTCGTAGTAGAAGTCGTGGATCGAGCTGAGGTTCGACTCGTAGCTCAAGCCCGCCGAGGGCAGCGGCAGCTCCAGCTCGAACGGGTTGAACGACACGACGTGCTCGTCGTCGTCAGCGGACAACGCGAAGGGCAGCTCCAGGGCGCGGAAAGCCTCGAAGTAAGCCGTCACCACGATGACCGCGTGCGCGGCATGCAGGCGTTGGGTGCGGTCGTAGCGGCTCAGGCCGCGGCGTTTCTCCGACACCTTGTTCGCCAGGTCGGAGAACAGGCGAGTGAAGTCGGGTTTCGCGTCGAAGAGATCCAGGACCTGCCACAACCCCAGCGAACCCGCGAGCAGCGCGCCGCCCAGCAGCTTGTCCAGGGCGGCGACGACCGGGTGGTCCTTGCCGCCGAGGATCTGCACGGCCTCGGTGTAGGTGTAGGTCCTTCGCACCCGAAGCTTCTTACACGACCGGGCGTGCGCTCATCCCGAGAACAACACCAACAGCCCAATGCCGATCAGCACCACCGGCAGCGCGACGTGGCCCCACTTCGCCAGCGCGCGGGCCACCACCTGACGTGAGGCCAGGAACCAGCCCGCCAGGCACCACACGCCGACCAGCACCAGGAACACCGCGACGTAGACCCACAGCGAGTCCGCGACGGTGAAGACCGGGACGTAGACGCCGATGTTGTCGCCGCCGTTCGCGAGCGTCACGCCCGCCACGGCGACGATCCCCGGTGCGGCGGCCGGCTCGTCATCGTCGTCGCCGCCGCGCCACAGCGACCACGCCGCTTTGAGCCCGAGTGCCAAGGGGATCAGGCCCAGCCACGGGCGGAACTGCTCGGGGAGCAGCGAGGCGCCGAGCGCGCCGAGCACCGCGACGGCCAGGATGCCCGCGAAGCCCAGGTACTGGCCCGCGACCACCTGCCAGACCGAACGCGCACGGGCGAAGAACAACGCCAGGATCACCAGGTCGTCGACGTTCGTCACCGCGAACATGCCCGCCGCCTGGCCGATCACCCCAAGATCCACGGCGGTGATTCTCCACGGCCACGAAACGGATAGCGGATCCGGATGTGTGCTAGCGTCGGATATCAAGTGGATGAGCTATCCGGATTGAGGTTGTCATGGCACGCAAGGCAGTCATCACCGCGGGGACCGGTGGCATCGGACTGGAGACCGCGCTCGGCCTCGCGAAAGCCGGCTACGCGGTCACCGTCGTCGGACGCAACGCCTCACGCGGCGCCCAAGCCGTCGACAGACTCAACGCGGGGGGAGGAGAGCCCGCACGGTTCCTCCAGGCCGACCTGTCGTCGCTCGCCGAGGTGCGGGCGCTGGGCGAGAGGATCGCCGCTGAAGGTGAGCTCGCCGTACTGGTCAACAACGTCGGCGCCATGTTCGAGGACCGCACCGAACTCGACGGCGTGGAAGCGTCCTTCGTCGTCAATCACCTCTCACCTGCCCTCCTCACCGAACTGCTGCTGCCCGCACTGAAAGCCGGCACGCCCAGCCGCGTCGTCAACGTGACCACCGGCGCCGTCGTCCTCGCCAAGAAGACGTTCGACCACGCCGAACCGCCCGGCGGCTACTACGGCTTCCACTGGTACGGACGCGCCAAGCTCGCGAACCTCGCCCACACGCTCGACCTCGCGGCGAGGCTGCGGGGGAGCGGCGTCTCGGTGCACGCGGCCGACCCAGGAGGCGCGGCCACCGACATGACCGACGGCACGATGCGCAAGTCCAAGATCGTCTCACCGGCCCTGCGACTGCTGTGGCCGCTCGTCCGCCGCAAGTTCGAACGCTCAACCGCCGGCGCCGCCTCAGACGCCGCAAAGTCGTCGATCATCGCCGCCACCGACCACACCCTGCCCACCGGACAACTCATCGGCCCGCAAGGAACACCCGTGCCACCTGTTGCGGCCGCTACCGACCCGCGCGTCATCACCGCCGTGCGCAGACTCACGGACCAGCACCTGACGCACACCCCCGTTCCGGATGGCGTATCCAATTAGACTGGAGGCATGACGCCGCTGCGAAAGGACGCCGCCCGCAACTGGGACCGCATCCTCACCGTCGCCAGAGAACTCGTCGACGAAGGCACCCCGCTGCAGCTCAACGACGTCGCCCGCCGCGCAGGACTGGGCGTCGGCACGGTCTACCGACACTTCCCGACCACCGAAGCGCTCCTCGAGACCGTCGCCACGCCCTGCCTCGAAGCCCTCGCCGACCACGGCCGCAAAGCCCTCGAAGACCCCGACCCCTGGCACGCCTTCTCCGAGTTCCTCACCCGACTCGTCGAAGCCCAGGTCAGCGACCCCTCACTGGCCAAGGTCGCCGCCACCGCCACCGACACCCTGCCGCGCACCACCGAACTCAAACAGCAGATCATGACCGCCGGCACCGAAGTGCTCACCCGCGCCCGCGCCGCCGGAGCAGTACGCGAAGACCTCGCCGACGGCGACCTCGTCCCACTCATGTGCGGAGTCGCCTACGCCACCTACGTCCACAGCGACGGCCCAGCCGACCGGCTCCCCACCGCGCGCCGCTACCTCGACACGCTCCTCCGGGGGCTGAGCGCCTGACCCGGAAGGACCGGCCGCGACGAACGACGGCGCCGCCCGCCGAGCACGCAGCACGTGACTGCGGGGGACCAACCGCCCCCGACTCTCGGACCTCTGCCCGCAACCGCCGACCATCGCGCGCCGGGATCGCGGGGGACCGGCCGCCCCAACTTCCGGAACTCTGCCCGCATCCTGCCGACCACCAAGCACGGGATCGCGGGGGACTAGCCGCCACTAAAACCTGACGCTCAGCCGAGCCCTCAGCAGCTGGTTGAGGGAGTCAGCAGCCACAGAGGTCCGATGCTCCACCAACTCACACCGTCGAGCGTCAAGCACCTGACCGCGGGCCAGCCGCCACCTCGCGCGACCCAAGTGCCTGACCCCAGGGCCAGCCACAAAATCGACCGCGGCTCGGCCACCCTCCCGCGTGGGCTAGTCGCCTGACCGTGGGGGACCAGCCGCCACGAACGCCCGCAAGTCCTCCAACTCCCGCGCCCCACCATCGGTGAACATCCACGTCACCCCGGCGTCCTCGTACTCCTTCACCTCCTCCGGCAACGAACCGCCCCAGATCGCCACGTCACCCTCAGCCGACCCACCCGACGCCACGAACGCCGCCTTCATCCGGGCCGCATCGTCGGGGGAGATCACCACCAGCTCGTGGTCCACGAACGTCGCCGGAACCACCCCGGCACCGTGCTCCGCCCCACGGAACGGAATCGCCCGAGGCCAGTTCCCGCCGATCCACAACGGCACGTCCACCGGCGCGAACCGAACACCGGAAACCTGGAACAACTGGCCCTGGTGGTCGACCACCGAGCCCGATAACAACGCGCGCAGCAGCGAGACACCCTCCGACAGCGCCTCCGCCCGAGACACCCGCTCACCGAAAGGCACGTAGTCGTCCGGCACCCCCGCGCCGACCCCTAACACCAACCGGCCACCCGACAAACGCTGCAACGTCGACGCCTCAGCCGCCACCTTCCACGGCCGCCGACGCCCCAGCGACGTCACCATCGGCCCCAACCGGATCGACGAAGTCCGCGCCGCCACCGCACCTAAAGTCACCCAGACATCGGCCAGAACGGTCTCACCCGGCCGGACCACGTGGTCCCACAGGAAGAAACCGTCCCACCCCGCCTCCTCCGCGGCGACGGCCAACGACACCAGCACCGAGGGATCACCGAGCGACTCACCGAAGTTCGGAACATAGATCGCGTACTTCATGCCCCGAGTCTCGCAGCCACCCCCGACAAGATCGTTCTAACGCGGCGGACCAGCGGAAACGTACGAACGAAGCTCCGACAGCGACGCCTTCCACCCGTCCAGCAACAACCACGTCGCCCCGGCATCCGCGTACTCCGACACCTCCGACGCCGACGGCCGCGCCCCACCACCCCAGATCGCCAGATCACCATCAGCCGGGCCGCCCGCCGCGACGAAATCGGCCTTCATCCGCGCCGCCTGCGCCGGCGACGCCACCGCGAACCCACCAGACCCGTCCAGAATGATCGGGAACAACCCCGACGCCGACGACGCCGCCAGGAACGGCACCTTCCGCGGCCAGATCCCCGACGTCCACACCGGCACCTCCACCGGCGCGAACCGCACCCCCGACACGTCGAAAACGTCCCCGTGATGCTCGACAGGCTCACCCGACAACAACTTCCGCACGACCTCGACACCCTCGGTCATCCGCGCCGCCCGCGACCGCGCATCCGAAGCCTCACCGAAAGAGGTGAAATCCCGCGGCACACCCATCCCCACACCCAGCACCAGCCGCCCACCCGACAACCGCTGCAACGTCGACGCCTCGAGCGCCAGCTTCCACGGACGACGCCGGGGGACAGGCGTGATCATCGGCCCCAGCACGATCCGCGACGTCCGCGCCGCCACCGCACCCAACGTCACCCACGGATCAGCCACCAACGGCTGCGCCACCACGTGATCCCACATGAAGAACCCGTCCCACCCAGCCGCCTCCGCCTCGACAGCCAGCGAGCTCAACACCGCGGGATCACCGTAAGTGTCGCCATAACAGGGCACGTAGATCGCAAAACGCATGCGGGGGAGTCTGCCTCACGGCCCCACACCCGTCGCACCGTCCAACTGCTCCCGCAGGATGTCCGCGTGCCCCGCATGCCGCGCGGTCTCCGACACCAAATGCACCAACACGTTGAACAACATCACGTCAGGACGCGGCCACCACGGCACAAACCCGGGGGAGTCCACCGCAAGAGCCTCGATCGTCGCGTCCGAATGCGCCCACACACGTCGATACCGCTCCACGATGTCCACACGAGACTCGTCAGGAGCGGCCAGCATGCTCGAACCACGCGCCGCCACGTCGTCCCGCCGCGGCAACGGCTCCGGAAACGGCCGCCCGAACACCTCACCGAAGTACCGCGACTCCGACAACGCCAGATGCTTCACCAGCCCCAGCAGATTCGTCCCGCTCGCGACCAGCGGACGCCGGATCTGCACGTCGTCCAGACCCTCCAGCTTCCACACCATCACCTCGCGAAGCTCACGCAGATCGCTGTGCAGATACGCCTTGGCGAATTCGTCGATCATGAGACCCCAGCCTGCCACGCGCCCGCACACGCCTCGATCCACGAAGCGAGATCCGGCGCCTCGTCGAACGTGTACAGATAGCCACCCAACGACGTGACCCCGGAGAACGAGTGGTCAGGCGCGAACAGCACAAGACGCCCCGTCGTGCAGTGCGCCGCCGTCAGGTTCCCGTTGGCCTCTATCGCCACGGTGACGTAATCCCGCACCTCCTCGCCCGCGAAGCCGTACTCGGAGACGACGTCGCAGAACGACAACGACGCCGCGTCCACCGTCAGCACCTGGTTCTGGTTCAGCCACCAGGTCGACGGCCCGAAGAACTGCTCGACAGTCCCACCGAACACCCGCCAGAACGCGCGCAGCGAATCCGGGTACGAGGAGTCGGCCTCAGAAGGCGGCTCACAGAGCCATCCGGACGAACCCCAGCACAACAGCTCGTAGGAATGTCCCGCCACGGACACCGGCGTCACACGAGCAGACGCCAGCAGAGCGGACAGCCGAGGCAAGCCCGGCAGCGCACCACGCGTCCAAGTGGACGAAGGGCCGACAACGACCTCAGCGCCCGGCGAAACGAACCACGGCACGCACTCCAGGAAACGCCCCCAGTCAGACATGGCCGTGAGCCTGGCAGGAGAGGCCTCCCAGAAGGGCCGAATCCGCGTTACTTGACATAATGTAGATTATCGGCGAAACGGCGACCTGCGAAGATCGGTTTCAGAAGGGGCTGAATCGGCTGTGTTGGCGCGTCTGCAAGCTCGTCCAGCGGGCAGGCTGGCCGCTCTTGCAGACGCCACAACATCTCAACACCGGCGATGTCGGAGCGCGGTCGACACCGACGACTCGTCAGTGAGACGTACGTAGAGGTGACTCATTACGCTCACGATCCCCGACAAGTGACGCCACCTGGTCCAGCGCCCGGCGAACCCGGACTAAACGGACATTTCATGCATAATCGCCATTATCCAGCACGGAACACGGGATTGTCGGTGCCGTGCGGTACAAGATCCATATGCACGTGCTCGCCGCCCAGGACGCCTTCTTCCTCGCTCGCCGGACGCGCAAGGACTCGCCGCACACAACGGCGGCCTACCAGCGCGATCTGCAAGGCGTGAACACACTCCTGGCCGAGACACTCCCCTGCCCCGTCGAGGACCTCACCACCCACCACCTCACCGGCGCCAACCTGCGCCAGGCCTTCGGGCTTTTCGCCGACACCCACGCCAAGAGCTCGGTGCTGAGGGCCTGGTCGACGTGGAACCAGTTCCTGACGTTCTGCGTGGCGGAAGACCTGATCGCCGGCAACCCGATGGGCGCCGTCGCCCGCCCGAAGACCCCGCCGCTCGTCCCCAAGCCGCTGAGAGGTGAGGACACTCCCGAACAGCTCCTCACGGCCGCCGCGGAAGGCGCCAGGAAAGGCCGCGACCCGTGGCCGGAGCGGGACGTGCTGGTCATCGCGTTGGGCCTGGTGGCGGGCCTGCGCAGTGCCGAGATGCGGACTCTGACGCTCGCCAGCATCGTCGGACGAGAAGGCGACCAGCGGTTGCATGTGAAAGGCAAGGGCAACCGCGACAGAAGTGTCCCCATCGAGCCCCCGATGGAACGGATCGTGGACGCCTACCTGAAGAGCTGCCGGCAACGGTTCCCGCAGGGCCGCTTCGACCGCGAAAGCGCCTTGCTCAGGGACCGGCACGGTGAGCCGATCGGGCGGGGTGGTCTGGAGTACCTGGTCAAGCAGTGTTTCCGGTGGGCGGGGCTGAACGACAGGGTCCCCACAGGGGCGAATCTGCACGCCCTCAGGCACACGTTCGCGACGCGGCTCGCTGAGGACGGCGCCAGTGCGAGCGAGATCATGGCGTTGCTCGGGCACGCGAGTCTGGCGACGAGTCAGAACTACATCGAGGCGACGGCGCGGGAGCGCAGGGCCGCGGTGGCGAGCAACAGGACGTACCGGGCGCTCAAAGACATCTAGCGGAGTTCCACCTCGGCAGGGCACGCTCGGTTGTGACATGGGGGTCGCCCTGTTGCCGGATCGTTAGGCCGAGTGGGTGACCTGATAGTGCGAAAACCGCATTTCAGGGGTACCCAATGAGAATGAGATCCGTGTGGCGTGGGGCCATCTCCTTCGGGTTGGTGACGATCGCCGTGCGCCTCTACACGGCTGTCGAGGAGCACGACTTCCGGTTCAACCAGGTGCACCGGGCGGATGGCGGGCGCATCAAGTACAAGCGCGTGTGTTCGGTGTGCGGCGAAGAGGTGGAGTACGGCGACATCACCAAGGGCTACGAGCTGGACGACGGCCGGATGGTGATCATGGAGAACGAGGACTTCGAGAAGCTTCCGGTGAAGACGGACAAGTCGATCGACGTTCTGGAGTTCGTGCCGGCGGAGGAGATCGATCCGATCTACTTCCAGAAGACGTACTACCTGGAGCCGGACAAGGCGGCTGCGCGGCCGTATGTGCTGCTCAGAGACGCTCTCGTCAAGACAGGTCAGCTGGCGGTCGTGAAGATCACGATTCGGCAGAAGGAGACGCTGGCGACGATCCGGGCGCGTGATGACGTGCTGGTGATGCACACGATGTTGTGGCCGGACGAGATTCGCAAGGCGGAGTTCGACTTCCTGGACCAGCAGGTGGAGGTGCGTCCGCAGGAGCTGAAGATGGCGACGTCGCTCGTGGAGTCGATGGCGGGTGACTTCGATCCGGACACGTTCACGGACGACTACCGGGACGCGTTGGAGAAGGTCATCGCGGCGAAGGCGGAGGGTGCTGAGCTGCCGGAGCAGCCTGAGGAGGAGGACAAGGGCGATGTCATCGATCTGATGACGGCTCTGGAGCGTTCGGTGGAGAAGGCGAAGGCCGGGCGGAAGAAGGCTCCTGCGAAGAAGAAGGCCTCGTCGGCGTAGATGGCCGGGCTCGACGAGTACCGGCGCAAAAGGGATCCGGCCAGGACGCCGGAGCCCGTGCCGAATGCTGACGAGCTTCCGCGCGGGAACAACGACACGTTCGTGATTCAGGAGCATCACGCGAGCAGCCTGCATTGGGATGTGCGGCTGGAGCGTGATGGTGTGCTGGTGTCGTGGGCGGTGCCGAAGGGTTTGCCGCCTACGACGGATGTGATCCGGTTGGCGGTGCACACCGAGGATCACCCTTTGGAGTACGCGGAGTTCTCCGGGGAGATTCCGAAGGGCGAGTACGGCGGCGGCGAGATGTTCCTGTGGGATCGCGGCCGGTACGAGACGGTGAAGTGGTCTGACCGCGAGGTCGACGTGATCTTGCACGGTCAGCGCGCGCAGGGTCAGTTCGTGTTCTTCCGGTCGGGTACGGACGGCAAGAACTGGATGATGAAGCGCCGGCACGCTCCGGTGCGTCCGGACTGGAAAACCCTTCCTGAGCAGCTGAAGCCGATGCTGGCGACGCCCGGTCCCCTCCCCCAGGACGATGATGATCTTTGGGCTTATGAGTTCAAGTGGGACGGCGTCCGGGCGATTCTGAGGGTCGAGGGTGGCCGGGTGCAGGCGTGGTCGCGGCTCGGCAACGACATCACCGTCGCTTACCCCGAGCTGCAGGGTGTCGGTGAGCAGTTGGGCTCGACGGAGGCGCTGCTCGACGGTGAGATCGTCGCGCTGCAGAACGGCAGGCCGAGTTTCAGCGCGTTGCAGAACCGGATGCACGTGAGCAAGTCCGAGGCGGCGCGCAGGGCGGCTCGTCAGTTCCCGATCACGCTGCTGCTGTTCGATCTCCTGCACCTGGACGGCCGCTCGACACTTCAGCTGCCCTTTCGGCAACGCCGTGAGCTCCTCAGAGACCTCGAGCTGAGGGGTTCGAACTGGCTCACTCCCCCGTCCTACGACTCCGATGGGGCGGCGGTGCTGGCGGCGAGCCGGGAGCAGGGTTTGGAGGGGGTGGTGGCGAAACGGCTCGATGCCACCTATCAGCCGGGTCTGCGTTCGCCGGTGTGGCGCAAGATCACCGATCTGATGGCGCAGGAGGTGGTGATCGGCGGCTGGCGTCCGGGTGAGGGCAAGCGTGCGGGTGTGGTGGGGGCGCTGCTGCTGGGTATCCCGCGGGACGGCGGGCTGGCGTTCGCGGGGTCGGTGGGCACCGGGTTCAACGACGCCGAGCTGGCGGTGTTGACGCCGAGGTTGAAGGCGTTGGGGCGCAAGGCTTCGCCGTTCGTGACGGAGGTGCCGCGGGAGCGGGCGAAGGGTGCGTTGTGGGTGGAGCCGGAGCTGGTGGCGGAGGTGGTGTTCCGGCAGTGGACGCCGGACGGGCGGATGCGGTTTCCGGCGTGGCGGGGGCTGCGGCCGGACAAGTCGCCTGAGGAGGTGCGGCGCGTTGAGCAGTGATGCCACGGTGAAAGTCGAGGGTCGGATCCTCAAGCTGACGAACCTGGACAAGGTGCTGTATCCGGAGTTCGGGTTCACCAAGAGCGAGGTCATCGACTACTACACGCGGGTCTCCCCCGTGTTGCTGCCTCACCTCAAGGACCGGCCGGTGACGCTCAAGCGCTATCCGAACGGTGTGGACGGGAAGTGGTTCTTCGAGAAGAACGCGCCGGAGCACCGTCCGGACTGGGTGCGGACGATGCGGCTGGAGTCGCCGGGCAGCTCGAAGGGCAACGAGACCGTCAACTACGTGATGGTGGACGAGCTGGCGACGTTGGTGTGGCTCGCGAACCTCGCGGCGCTGGAGCTGCACGTGCCGCAGTGGACGGTGGGGCCGCGTGGGGGCAAGCGGGATCCTGATCTGCTGGTGTTCGACCTGGATCCGGGGGCGCCGGCGACGGTGGTGGAGTGCTGCCGGGTCGCGGAGCAGGTGCGGATGGTGCTGGACGACGACGGTGTGGACTCGTGGGCGAAGACGTCGGGCAACAAGGGCATGCAGGTGTACGCCTACGCGCCGGCGAAGGACACCTCGGAGTACGCGAAGGTGATCGCGCAGCGGCTGGCGAAGGAGCATCCGAAGCTGGTGGTGGCGACGATGGCGAAGGCGCAGCGCACCGGGAAGGTGTTCATCGACTGGTCGCAGAACAACACGGCGAAGACGACGGTGGCGCCGTACTCGTTGCGGGCGCGGGAGAGGCCGACGGTGTCGACGCCGCTGACGTGGGACGAGGTCGAGGACTGCGAGGTCGTCGAGGATCTGGTGTTCACGGCGGACGAGGTGCTGGATCGGGTGGATTCGGCGGGTGATCTGTTCGGCAGTTGATATTCTGGCCGACTGCCTACATCTCAGGGGGAAGGCCGTGAACATCGAGCTCGCCGAGTACGACCCTGCCTGGCCGGGCCTCTACCAGCGGGAACGCTCCAGGATTCTGGGTGTGTTGCCGGGTGCGGAGCTGGAGCACGTCGGGTCGACGTCGGTGCCGGGGCTGTGTGCGAAGCCGGTGATCGATCTGCTGCTGGTGGTGGACGACGCCGGGGACGAGGCGTCGTACGTGCCGGCGTTGGAGGCCGCCGGGTACCGGGTGACGGTGCGGGAGGACGACTGGCACGACCACCGGATCCTCAAGGGGCCGGACACGAACATCAATCTGCACGTGTTCCCGCGCGGCTGTGCGCAGGTGCGGCGGCATCGGATCTTCCGGGACTGGTTGTGCGACAACGACGCCGATCGTGAGCTGTACGCGGAAACGAAGCGGAAGCTCGCGGCGGGCGAATGGGAGCGGGTGCAGGACTACGCCGCGGCGAAGAACGAGGTGGTGCTCGAGATCCTCGAGCGCGCGTACGTGACGTGGCGGGCAGAGCCTGCCGACGTGGAGTTCGTGACGCAGGATCCGCCGCACAACGCGCCGATCACGTTGCGGGAGTACGACCCGGTGTGGCCGCAGTGGTACGCGGCGGAGGAGGCGAAGATCCGGGCGGCGCTGGGTGAGGCCGTGGTGCGAGTGGAGCACTGCGGGTCGACGTCGGTGCCGGGATTGGCCGCGAAGCCGTTGATCGACATCCTGCTGGTCGTGCCCGATTCCAGCGATGAGGACGCCTATGTGCCGGCGTTGGTGGCGGCGGGCTACTACCTGCGGGCGCGCGAGCGTTCGTGGCACGAGCACCGGATCCTCAAGGGCACGGTGCCGAACGTGAACCTGCACGTCTTCTCCCCCGCGTGCGAGGAGGTCGACCGGATGCTGGCGTTCCGCGACCGGCTGCGCACGCATCCGCGGGACCGGGCGGAGTACGAGGAGACGAAGCGGGCGCTGGCGGAGCGGACGTGGGAGCGGGTGCAGAACTACGCGGACGCGAAGACGCGGGTGGTGGAGCGGATCACTCTGCGGGCGCTGGCGTGATCTGGCTGAAGCGGCGGCGGTAGGCGGACGGGGTGAGGCCGGTTTCTCTGCGCATCAGCGCGCGGAGGTTGGCGGCGGTGCCGAGCCCGGTGTGGCGGGCGACGACGTCGAAGCGTTGTTCGCCGAGCTCGATGAGGCGGCAGGCGAGCGTGACGCGTTCGCCTGTCAGCCAGGCGAGTGGTGTGGTGCCGAGCTGAGCTTGGAAGCGGCGGTGCAGGGTCGCGGGGCTGACCGCGGCCCGTCCGGCGAGGTCGGTGACGGTCAGCGGGGTGTCGAGGCGTTCCTGTGCCCAGGCGAGTACCGGTGCGAGTGACTCGTCGGGCAGGTCGGGCACGGGGCGTTCGACGAACTGACGCTGGCCGCCGTCGCGGTGGGCGGCGAAGACGAGCCGGCGGCTGACGGCGTTGGCGATCTCGGCGCCGTGGTCGCGGCGGACGAGGTGCAGGCCGAGGTCGAGGGCGGCGGCGCTGCCGGCGGCGGTGAGGATGTCGCCATCGTCGACGAACAGCACGTCCGGTTCCAACTGCACGCTCGGGAAGCGGGTGCGGAAGTTCTCGGCCCACTGCCAGTGCGCGGTGGCGCGGCGGCCGTCGAGCACGCCTGCCTCGGCGAGGGTGAAGGCGCCGCTGCAGAAGCCGACGAGCCGGGCGCCGCGGGCGTGTGCTGCTCGAATCGCTTCCAGGACAGCGGGTCGGCGGGGTGCTTCGACGTTGGGCCGGTTCGGGACGATCAGGGTGTCGGCGGTGGTCGCCGCGTCGAGGCCGGCGACCCCGGTGAGGGTGAAGAAACCGTCGCGCATGACCGTGTCCGGTTCGGGTGAGCAGAGCCGGAAGTCGTACAGATCTCGGCCGATCTCGGGGCGTTTCAAGCCGAAGACCTCGGTGGCGCAGCCGAGCTCGAACGGGTTGGAGTTCTCGTCGACGATCACGACGACCCGGTGCGAGGATTCTTGCGGCATGTGCGATTCCTAGCACTCACGGCCGGGGTCCGCCAGCGGTCAGGCTTGGGCGGTGACCAACGAACCCATCTCGCTCGGCAAAGCCCTGGCCTCGTTCGACGCCCTGTGGAGCCCCCGCATCGTCACGCACGTGAACGACTACGACGTGCGGGTGGCGAAGGTCGAGGGCGAGCACATCTGGCACGTCCACGACGACACCGACGAGTTCTTCCTCGTGCTCGACGGCGAGCTGCGCATCGGGCTGCGGGAGCCCGCCGGGGAACGGACGGTGGTGCTGGAGCAGGGCTCGGCGTTCACCGTGCCGCGCGGGACGTTCCACAAGCCGTCGTCGGCTGCCGGTGCGTCGATTCTGCTGTTCGAACCCACTGGAACGCTGACCGTCGGCGACCGTCACGACGAGATCCCCGACCACGTGGACGCGACGACCGGGCACGAGCTCTAGTCGACGCGGCGCACCTTCGCGGGGTCGAGGTGGACTTCCCAGGCCGTGTAGCACTCGCTGAGGCGGTCGCCCACCTCGGCGCCGCACGCGCACAGGCTGTTCCAGCCTTCAGGGTCGCTGCTCGTTCCGCAGCAGCCGCCGCCGCGGTCGGGATGGCCTTTCAGATGGGTGTCCGCGGGATTCAGCACGATCGTGCCGCGCGGCCCGGCGGACACCCGGAAGCCGGGGCCGCTGTCGGCGAGGTACGGTCCGCCGGGGTAGGCAGGGACCACCTCGTCGGTCGGCACGAACGGTGCCCCGAACGGTTCCGGCTCGATCGCGTAGTGGCCCAGGGGCACCGTCGGTTCGGCGTAGCGAGCACCCTCGACGTGCCCTGGCCGGGTGGGGACGGCCGGCAGAGCGATCACGTTCTCGGTCAGCGGGTCACCGCACTCCACACACACGAACACAGACACGGGCTCATAGGTACCAATCGGTCAGGTGCGGCGACAACGCAATATCGGCGTGCGTGGTGCGGAAGAATCACGTCTCGTGTGGTTCGGGGTGCTGGGGCCGGTCGAGGTGCGCGACGCCGCGGGAGCGGTGATCGCCCTGCCCGCGCCCCGCCAGCGCGCTCTGCTCGCCATGCTGGCCCTGGACGTCGGCAGGATCGTCGGCCACACCCGCCTGCTCGACGGTCTGTACGCCGAGCCGCCCGCGGGTGCCGCGAACGCGCTGCAGTCCCAGGTCTCGCGGTTGCGCAGGACCATCCCGGGTCTGGTCGTCGAGCACCACCCCGCCGGGTACCGTCTCGTCGCCGAACCGTCCGAAGTGGACGCGTCCTGGTGCGTGGAGCTGCTCGCGGCCGGGCGCGGGGCCGAAGCGCTGAAGTTGTGGCGCGGCAAGGCTTTGGCGGACGTCGACGCTCCGTTCGCGGACGAGGCGCGGCGGCGTCTGACAGAAGTGCTCATCAACTGCACACTTTCCGGCGGGACCGAGAACGACCTCCGGGAGGTCCTGGCCGAGCACCCGCTGCGCGAGGACGTGCGGGCCGCGTTGATGCGGGCGTTGCACCGCGACGGCCGCCAGACCGAGGCGCTGGAGGTGTTCGCCCAGGGCAAGGCGCTGCTGGCCGACGAGCTGGGGGTCGATCCCTCCCCCGTGCTCGCTCAGGCGCACCTGGAGGTGCTGCGGGCCGAGGCGCCGCACCGAGGGGTTCCGGCGCAGCTCACCAGCTTCGTCGGCCGTGACGAGGACCTGCGCCGCGTCACCAAGTGGCTGCAGGAGAACCGGCTCGTCACGCTCATCGGGCCCGGCGGTACCGGCAAGACCCGGCTCTCCGTGGAGGTCGGCCATCGCGAGCCGGGTGAGGTGGCGTTCGTCGACCTCAGCGCCACCACCGACGTCGCACGGGCGTTGCTCGACGGGGTCGGCGTGCGCGAGGCGGGCCTGCTGTCCGCGGGGCCGGTCACCGTCCAGGACCGGCTGATCGCGGCCCTGGCCAGCCGCGCCGCGCTGCTGATCGTCGACAACTGCGAGCACGTCATCGACGACGCGGCCCGCGTGCTCGGCGCGGTGCTGGTCGCGTGCCCGGACGTGCGGGTGCTCGCCACCAGCCGCGAACCCCTGGGTATCACCGGCGAGACGCTGAGCCCGGTGACCGCGTTGGACGACGACGCGGCGGTGCGGCTGTTCCTCGACCGCGCCCAGGCCGTCAAACCCGGCTTCACCGCCGATCACGCGCTCATCGCGGACGTGTGCCGCCGCCTCGACGGCATCGCGCTCGCCATCGAGCTCGCCGCCGCACGCGTCCGGACACTCCTGCTCACCGAGATCGCCGCACGGCTGGGCGACCGGTTCGGGTTGCTGTCGAAAGGCAGCCGGACCGCCGCGCCCCGGCACCGCACGCTGCACGCCGTCGTCGAGTGGAGCTGGGATCTCCTCTCCGACGACGAACGCGACCTCGCCGCGCGGTTCACCGTCTTCCACGGCGGCGCGAGCCTGCGGGCGGTTCTGGACGTCACCGAGTCCGACGTCGACACGCTGACCTCGTTGGTCGACAAGTCGCTGATCGAGGTCACGGGCGAGCGCTACCGGATGCTCGACACCATCCGGGCGTTCTGCGCGACCCACGCACCGGACCTCGCGGAACGGCACGCCCGCTGGTTCCTCGCCAGAGCCCAGGAAGCCGAGCCGCACCTGCGGGCCCACGACCAGGTCGACTGGCTGCGCGGGCTCGCGGACGACCACGACAACATGGTCGGCGCGGTCGGCTGGGCCACGACGCACCACGTCGATCTCGCCCTCGAACTGGTCGCCGCGCTCGCCACCTACTACTGGTGCCGCGGTCTGCGCACCGAAGCCGCACAGCAAGCCGACGCCGTGCTGCACGCGTGCGGCGAGTCCGCGCCCGAGGGCCGGGCGCAGGAGTACGCGCTGTGCCTGCTGATCGCCTGGCCCGTCGCGACCGGGGACCAGACCGCGCGGATCCGTCAGGCCGACGAGCTGATGGGCACGTTCGACGCCCCGCCGCGCTACCCGATCATGACGATGATGTGGGGCATGGCGCTGGGCGCCCCGCAGGACGACTCCGAGATCTGGCACCGCCGCAACCGGCTGCTCGGCGACGACCCGTGGAGCAAGGCGCTCGCGTTCGTCGGCGACGGCCTGGTCAAACGCATGGAAGGCGACCCCATCGCGGGTGCGGAGCTGCTGGAGCGGGGTGCCGCGGCGTTCGGGGAGATCGGTGACCGCTGGGGTGCGGCGCTGGCGTTCAACCAGCTCAGCGAGATCGCGCTCGCGTCCGGCGACCCGGCCGCGGCGCTCGCGCACATCGAACGGGCACGGCAGCTGCTCGACGAGCTCGGCGCCACCGAGGACACCGCGGAAGCCGTCGTCGGACGAGCCCACTCCAGGCTCGCGGCAGGCGATCTGGATGGTGCGACGGCGGACTTCGACGTCGCGTTGGCACTCGCTCGCCGTGCCGGGGCTCAGGTCGTTCAGGCGGGCGCGCACCTGGGGCTGGCCCAGCTCGCGAGGCTCAGCGGTGACTACGCGGCTGCCCGCTCGCACTGCGACCAGGCGTGGGCGCTGACACCCGGCGGCTGGTACGGGCCGGACGAGCTGCGGTGCCACATCGCGCTGGAACGCGGCCGCATCGCCAGGACCTCGGGTGCGCTCGCCGAGGCCCGCCTGCACTTCGAGGACGCCCTGCGCAGGGCCGTGAAGCAGCGGAACCTGTTAACCGAGAGCGCCGTCCGCGCGGAACTCGACGCCCCAGCCGCGCCTTGATCCGCCGCCACCACAACCACGCCGGCAGCCGGCGGTGCGCGATGAACGTCCACAGGTCGTCCTCGGCCACCTCGTTCGGATGCCGCCGCAGCACCTCCAGGCACTCCCGCGACACCACCCCGTGCACCCGCGCCACGTGAGCCAGCGCCGTCGCGCCGTGGTGACGGACCTCGAGGCGGTTGTGGTCCAACGCGCGCGCGACCCGCCGCAACGTCACCCACGGGTCCGGATAGGACAGCGACAGGCCGATGACCGACACACCGACCATGTCCTCGCCGCGGTCGAACGCCGCGTCGACCTCCTCAGGCCGGTCGGTGCCCATCAGGGCGGAGAAGTCGCGCCAGTTCATGCCCTCACCACGCGTCGCACGGTCCAGCAGGAACCGCTGCCTGCCGTCGGAACGCTCACCTGTGCGTTCCCAGTCCGCGGCTAAGTAGCGCCACACCGCCGCGGTGTCCGCGCGTGAGGTCGAGGCGAGGATCCGGCACAGCTCCAGCACGTGCTCCGGTTCGCTCGCCTCGGCGAGCTCGCCCAGCACACCGTCTGGGCGGCCCAGGTCGTTCCACGCCAGCCACGCCAGCGTCGGTACTTCGTCGACAGCCACCCAGCCGTCAGCCCCGCCCCGCCCGATCTCGGCAGGCGTCAGCGAGGCCCGATAGCGGGCGTGTTCGATCGGGATCACTTGTCAGACCTGAGGTACCGCGCGCAGAAGAGCGCGCGTGTAGTCGTGAGAAGGAGTGAGCAGCACTTGTTCCACCGAGCCTTGTTCCACGATCTTCCCCTGATGCATCACCGCGACCCGATCGGCGATCTGCCACGCCAGCCCGAGGTCGTGCGTGATGATCAATGAAGCAAGGCCCAGCTCACGCCGCAACCGGAGCAGCAGCGCCACGATCTCCCCGCGCACCGACGCGTCCAGTGACGCGACGGGCTCGTCGGCCACCAGCAGACGGGGGTGCAGCACCAGTGCGCCGGCGATCACCACCCGCTGCTGCTGACCCCCGGACAGCTCGTGCGGAAGGGCGTCCAGGTAGAGGCTCGCGGGCCGTAGTTCCGCACGCTCCACAGCGGCGGTGACCAGGGATTCCTCCCCGCCGGGAATGTCGCCGCCGATGCCGTGGACGCGCAGTCCCTCGGCGACCGCGTCCCGCACCGTGTGGCGGGGGTTCAGCGCGCTCGCCGGGTCCTGCAGAACGAGCTGCACCTGGCGCCGGAACGCCTTGATCCCCTTGCTGGTGTGGGGCACGTCGGCGCCGTCGAAGATCACCCGACCGGAGGACGGTGCCCGCAGTCCCATTATGGTACGGGCCAGTGTCGTTTTTCCGGATCCGGACTGGCCGACCAGCGCCACGATCTCGCCTCGGCCGATCGTCAGGTCCACCCCGTCGACCGCGCGCGTCCGACCGTAGTCCACCACCAGATCCCGCACCTCGAGCAGCGGATCTGACGGCTTGGCCGGTTCCGCCCAGCGGTGTGCCGGGTCGCCGATCACCGGGAACGCCGCCGTCAGCGCGGCGGTGTGCGGGTGCTGGGGGTTGGCGATGACAGTGCGGGTGTTGCCCCGCTCCACCAGCTCGCCGCGGTGCATCACCGCCAGGTCGTCACACGTCTCGGCGAGCACCGACAGGTCGTGGCTGATCATCAGCAGCCCCAGGTCCTGCTCGGCGACCAGGCGTTTCATCACCTTCAGCACCTGCGCCTGCACCACCACGTCCAACGCCGTGGTCGGCTCGTCGGCGATCACCAGCCGCGGCCCGCACGCCAGCGCCATCGCGATCATCACCCGCTGCTTCTGCCCGCCCGACAGCTCGTGCGGATAGGCGCGGGCTTTCTCCTTCGGCAGCTCCACCTGGTTGAGGAGGTCTGCAACTCTGCCGTCGGTGCCGTGCAGGCGCATCGGCTCGGCGATCTGGTCACCGACGCGCTGCACCGGGTTGAGCGAGTGCATCGCGCCCTGGAACACGATCGACGCCGACGCCCACCGCACCGCCCGCAACTTCCCCCACGACATCGTCCGCACGTCGTCGCCGTCGAGCAGGATCTCGCCGTCGACCCGCGCGGTTCCCGGCAGCAGCCGCAGCACCGACATCGCCACCGTCGACTTGCCCGACCCCGACTCACCCGCGAGCCCCAGCGTCTGACCGGGAGCGAGCGTGAGGCTCACGTCGTTGACGACCTGCTTGGGTCCGTAGTGGACACTCAGGTTCCTCAGTTCCAGCACGGGCTCACCTCTTCGGCGTCACAACGGCTTCGAGGGCGCGCCCGACGAGCGTGAACGCCAGCACCACCACCACGATCGCCACACCCGGCGGCAACAGGAACCACCACGCCCGCTGTGGCACCGCGCCGTGCAGCTGCGCCTGGTGCAGCATCGCGCCCCACGAGATCCGCGTCGGATCGCCCAGCCCGAGGAACGCGAGCGTCGACTCGGCCACGATCGCCGACGCCACCGCCAGCGTCGCGTTCACCAGCACCAGCGGCACCACCGACGGCAGCACGTGCCGGCCGATCACGTGCCCGTGCCCGCCGCCGAGCGCCCGCGCGCGTTCCACGAACGGCCTCGCCTCGATCGTCAGCGTCTGCGCCCGCACCATCCGCGCCGTCGACGGCCAGCTCGTCAGCCCGATCGCCAGGACGATCGTCCCCAGCCCGCGCGGCAGCACCGTCGACAGCGCGATCGCCAGCACCAGCGCCGGCAGCACCAGGAAGAAGTCCGTGATCCGCAGCAGCGCCCCGGACACGAGCCCGCCGAAGTGGCCGCTGAGGATGCCGACGAGCGTGCCGATGCCCACCGCGAGCACCGCCGCCGTCAGCCCGACGAACAACGACGTCCCGGTTCCCTGCGCCATCAGCAGCGCCACCGACCGGCCGGTGTGATCGGTGCCGAGCCAGTGCTCGGCGCTCGGCGACTGCCACGGCGCGGCGGTCACCCGTGTGACGTCGAGGGCGTCCGCGGGGATCAGCAGCGGCGCCACCACAGCGACCACGGCCGCCGCCACGAGGATTCCCGCGCCGGCCACACCCGCCCGGTGCGCGAGAAACCCGCTCACGCCACCGTTGCCGCGCCGACCGGTGAGAGTCCCGCTCACGTCACCACCCCCGCGCGGTGTTCGTGGAACGCCGTGGCGAGAAACCTGTTTACGCCACGGTCTCCGTGCCGCACGGATCGGCGTGCACCGAACCCGCTCATACCGCCATCACCGCCTCAGCCCGAGCCGCACCCGCCCGCGAGCGCGACCACACCCCGCTCATACGACCTTCACCCGCGGATCCAGCACCCCGTACAACAGCTCCGCCAGCAGGTTCATCACCACGACCGCGCTCGCCGTGAACACCAGCAACCCCTGCAACAGCATGTAGTCGGGCCCGGTCAGCGCGTCGTAGAACAGCAACCCCAGCCCTGGCCACGAGAACACCGTCTCCGTCGTGATCGCGCCGGCCACCACCAGCCCGAACCGCAGGAACACCAGCGTGATCGCCGGCAGCACCGCGTTCGGCACCGCGTGCCTCCGCCGCACCAGGTCGTCCCGCAGGCCCTTCGCGCGCGCGGTCACGAGATATGGCGCGTGCATCTCCTCCAGCAACGACGACCGCATCACCAGCATGTACTCCGCGCACACCACCGCGACCAGCGTGATCGACGGCAGCACCAGGTGATGGCCGACGTCGAGCGCCTGCGACACGAAGTCCGGCGCCGTGTCGGTGTCGCGCATGCCCCGTGACGGGAAGAGATCTCCCGTCACCATCATCAGCAGCATGCCGAGCCAGAACGTCGGCACCGCCCACAACGTCAGCGACACCCCCGTCGTCGCCCGGTCGAACGCCGAGTCGCGCCGCCACGCCGCCCGCACCCCGACCCACAACCCGAGCCCCACCGCGATCACGGTCGACGTGCCGACCAGCAGCAGCGTCGGGCCGAGGCGCTCCAGGATGACGTCGGCGACCGGGCGGCGGAACGTGAACGACGTGCCCAGATCACCGCGCAGCAGCGAGGTGGCGTAGCTCCAGAACTGCTCGAGCAGCGGACGGTCCAGGCCGAACTGCGCCCGCAGTTCGGCCTGCATCGCCGCTGTCGTCGGACGGCCGCGCGTCATCGAGACGACGGGGTCGCCGGGCACCACCCGGAACAGGAAGAAACCCAGCACCGCCACCATCACCAGGCTGAGCGCGGCACCTCCGAGACGACCTGCCAGCCGCACCTACTCGCGCTCCCCTGCCGTCGCCGCACGCCTGCGCGCCACCACGACACCGATGATCACCAGCGCGACGAGCACCATGCCGCCGATCGCGATCCCCGGCCACCTGCTGCCCGAGGCTCCCGCGGTCCGTGCCGCGGGTTCGGCGCCGTAGTAGCCCCACATGCCGTTCTGCGCCATGATCACGCCGCCCTGCGCGGGCTGCGTCGTGAACTTCGCGAAGTGGTCGGAGCGGTAGCCCTCCAGCGCGTTCTCGTACGCGAGCACCACGGCGGGCACCTGGTCGTAGAAGCGCGCCTGCATCTGCTTGACGATCTCCACCCGCTTGGCCTCGTCGAACTCCGAGAGCTGCTTCGCGTAGAGGTCGTCGTACTCCTTGTCGCAGAAGTAGGCGTCGGTGGTGCCGCCCTTGCCGTCCGGGCCCGGCCGCTGCGCGCACGTGTGCAGACCCAGGATGAAGTCCGGGTCCACGTTCGTCGCCCAGCCCGAGAACGCCAGGTCGTAGGTCGCCGCCGTGGTGACCTCGTTGAGCTGGTTGTCCGACACCAGCCGCACGTCCAGCGGAATGCCGATGTCGCCCATCGACCGCTTCAGGTACTCGCTGGCCTGCTCGTCGTAAGCCCGGCCCGCGCGCCCGAACAGCCGCAGCCCGAACCGCGTGCCGTCCGCCTTGCGCGGGAAACCCGCCGCGTCCAGAGCGGCGTTCGCGGCCGCCGGGTCGAACGCGCGAGGCTTCTCGGGCTGCCAGTGCCACTTGCCGAACACCGGCGGCACCAGCCCGGACCCCTTCTCCGCGTAGCCGAGGCTCACCCGCTGCACCAGCGCGTCCAGGTCGACGGCCTGCGCGATCGCCCTGCGCACCCGCACGTCCTTGAGCGCCGCGTTGCCGTCACCGATCGGCTCGCCCGCCCTGGTCTGCGCGCCGGGGTTGATCAGCAGCTCGGTGAACCGGCGGCCCTGCGCCTTGTTGCGCGTGACGCCGTCCTTCTTGTCGAGCGAGTCGTACTGGGCCGGTGCCATCCGGTTGACCAGGTCGACCTCGCCCTTCGCGAGCGCCTGCACCGCGGCGTCGGAGTTCTGGAAGTACACGAAGTGCAGCTCGTCGTACTTCGGAGCGCCCCGCCAGTAGCTCTTGTTGGCCTTGAGCTTGATGAACTGACCCGCGACGTGCTCGCTCAGCACGAACGGGCCCGAGCCGACGACCGGCATCTGGTCGTTGGCGTAGTCCTTGATGTTGGTGACCTTCTCCCACACGTGCTTCGGCACGATCGGGATGTCCAGCGCCAGCATCGTCACCTGAGGTGCCTTGGTCTTGATCACCACGGTCTTGTCGTCCGTGGCGGTGACCTTCTCGAAGTTGGTGACGAAGCTGCCGTTCGCGGTGCGCGCGACGTCGTTCGAGAGCATCAGGTTGTAGGTGAACGCGACGTCCTGCGCGGTGATCGGCTGCCCGTCCGACCACTTCTTGCCCTCCGGGACCGTGAACGTCCAGGTGAGCTTGTCCGCCGACGGCTCCCATCTGTTCGCCAGGCCCTCGGTGACGCGCTGGTCGTCCGCGGCGTAGGCGGTCAGGTAGTCGTACATCAACCGGCCGACCTCGGTGCTCGACTGGAACACCGCGAGGAACGGGTTCATCGAGTCGATCTGCTGGACGATCGCCACCTTCAGGATCACCGGCCCCTGAGCTTGTGACGGTGGTGTCGCCAGCCCCAACGTCGTTGCTATTGCAAGCAACGCGCACGCTTTCACACGCACGAAATACCCCTCTTCCCCAGCAGCCCACCGCTACGTTACTCAGATGTGCGGATCATGATCTCGGCGGACATGGAAGGCGCCACCGGAGTCACCTGGACCGGGGACGTCGTGCCCGGCACCGAGCAGTGGCAACGGTTCCGGCGGCTCTTCACCGGAGACGTCAACGCGTGCGTGGAGGGCCTGGTCGCGGGCGGCGCCACGTCGGTGCTCGTCAACGAAGCGCACTCTTCGCAGCGAAACCTGCTGCTGGAAGACCTGCATCCCTCGGCGCGGCTGCTCACCGGGCGGCACAAACCGCTGTCGATGATGCAGGGCATCGACTCCGGTGTGGACGGTGTCGTCTTCCTCGGCTACCACACCGCCGCGGGCTCACCAGGCGTGCTCGCGCACACCTACCTGGAGAACTCGATCACCGGCGTGTGGCTCGACGGCGTCCACGCCTCCGAAGGCCGGCTGAACGCCGCCCTGGCCGCCGAGTACGGGGTACCCGTGCTGCTCGTCACCGGAGATGACCTGACCTGCGAGGACGCCCGGTCCTACGCGCTCAGGGCGCAGTTCGTCGCGGTGAAGGAATGTGTTTCGCGATATGCGGCCGTGTGCCTGCCGCCCTCCGTCTCTTTTTCACAGATCACAGATGCGGCCACCGAAGCGATGAGGGTGGCCGGGCGCTACGAGGGTGACGTAGAGGCACATCGGATCGAGGTCGAGTTCGACGCCACCCACCTCGCCGACGCCGCCGCCGTCGTGCCGACGGTCACGCTCGTCGGACCGCGCCGGGTCGGGTTCGACGCCGAGTCGATGACCGAGGCGATGAAGGCGTTCAAGGTCGTCACGCACGTCGCCGCAGGTGCGATCGAGGGCATCTACGGCTGACCGTAGGGTGGCGGCATGACGCTGGACGTGGCACAGGTGTGCGCGGAGCTCATCCGCTTCGACACGACCAACCGCGGCGGCGGCTCCAGCGAGGGCGAACGCGAGGCGGCCGAGCACGTCGCGGCGATCCTGGCCGACAACGGCGTGCCACCCACGTTGCTCGAACCCGCGCCACGCCGCACCAACGTCCTCGCGCGCATCCCCGGCACCGACCCGTCGCTGCCCGCCGTGCTGGTCCAGTCGCACCTCGACGTCGTGCCCGCCGACCCCGCCGAGTGGGGCTTCGACCCGTTCGCCGGGGAGATCCGCGACGGGTTCGTGCACGGCCGGGGCGCGGTCGACATGAAGGACATGGCCGCCATGACGCTGGCCGTGGTCAACCGGTGGCACCTCGAAGGCAGGCGGCCGCGGCGGGACGTGGTGCTGGCGTTCGTCGCGGACGAGGAGGACCAGGGCGAGTACGGCGCGCACTGGCTCGTCGACCACCACGCCGCGTATTTCGCCGGCGTCGAGGCCGCGATCAGCGAGTCCGGCGGGTTCTCCTTCGACGTCGACGGTGTCCGGCTCTACCCGGTCGGCACCGCCGAGCGCGGCACGTCGCACATGAAGCTCACCGCCGTCGGCCGCGCGGGCCACGGATCACGCCGCAACCAGCAGAACGCCGTGACGGCGCTGGTCACGTCGTTGGCGCGCATCGCCGCGTATGAGCACCCGGTGCGGTTGACGCCCACGGTCGAGGCGTTCCTGGTCGGCGCGGGCAAAGCGCTGGGTGTCGAGGTCGATCTCGACGACGTCGACGGCACCATCGCCCGCCTCGGACCCGCCGCGAAGCTCGTCGAGAACACCGTGCGCTGCTCGACCACGCCCACGATGCTGCAGGCCGGGTACAAGGTCAACGTCATCCCCGGCACCGCCACCGCGCAGCTCGACGTCCGCACGCTGCCCGGCACGATCGACGAGCTCGAAGCGACCATCGACTCGTTGCTCTCCGACGGCGTGACACGCGAGTTCCTCGAACACCAGCCGGCGGTCGAAGCGCCTGTCGACACCGCGTGGTTCGCCTCGATGGCCGAGGCACTGCGCGACGAGGACCCGGCCGCCGTCGTCGTGCCGTACTGCCTGGGCGGGGGCACCGACGCCAAGGCGTTCAGCCAGCTCGGCATCCACTGCTACGGCTTCTCACCGCTGTCCCTGCCGGTCGGCTTCGACTACCGGGCCATGGCGCACGGCGTCGACGAACGCGTCCCCGTCGCCGGCCTCGAGTTCGGTGCGCGCGTCCTAGACCGTTTCCTGTCGAGCTGACCGCCGCTCCACCAGCTCCTGCACCGGCGTCGGCAGCGTCGTCTCGAAGTCGATCAGCTTCGCCCACGTCGGCGTGATCACGATCCGCACCATGCCGTCGACGTACAGCGAGCGGACCTCGCGCTCCCACTCCACCCGTTGCTCCGCCGACATCTCGTACGTGCCGTTCATCTGCAGGTACTCGTCCGGGATGCCGTCGGTGTGGTCCAGTTCGGCCGTGCCGCGCAGCAGCAGGATCTTCGGCGGGTGCACCTCGGTGTCGATCGTCAGCGCCACCGCTGGATTCGCCTTGAGCGCGTGCAGTTTCGGCGCGTTCTTCGTGGTGCACAGCACGATCTGCTCGCCGTTCCAGGTGAACGCGATCGGGATCGTGCGCGGCGTCCCGTCCTTGGCCACGTACGCGAGACGGGTCAGGTCACGCGCCAGCAGCTCCTGGCTCAGCGGCTTCGCGAGTACTTCGTCGAGGTTCGTCATGCCCCTGGGACGGAGCCGGCGGCGCGTTCTCTACATCAGCCTCCACCTCAGCGCGGAGGCAACGGCAGCTCCATCGCGGGCAGCCCGTCGATGCTCGCGTTGTTGTACGGCTTCTTGTTCGTGTACTCGCGGAACTCCTCGTCGGACTTGCGGCCGAAGTAGTCCGCGTGCAGCTCGCGTTCGCAGCGGTAGTCCATGAACGGCACCGCGAACCCGCACGTGTCGGAGATCAGCTCGGCCGTCACGACGATCACCGCTCGCAGGGCCGGTGCGTCCGCGTCGCCGAACCCCTTCACGAGTTCCGGGAAGCGCGGGTCGTCGCGGAACACGGGCTCACCACGGCCGTGGACGCGGACGATCGTCGGCGGGCCCTCGAACGCACACCACATCAACGTGATGCGGCCGTTCTCCCGCAGATGCGCGATCGTCTCCGCGTGGCTGCCCCCGAAGTCCAGGTAGGCCACCGTCCGGTCGTCGAGGATCCGCAGCGTCCCCTCGCGGCCCTTGGGCGAGAGGTTCACGTGCCCGTCCCCGGACAGCGGCGCACTCGCCACGAAGAACACCTTCTGCTTCTCGATGAACTCCCACAGCCGCGGCTCGATGCGCTCGTATTCCTTACCCATGCTCAGCAGTATTGATCGCTTTGCGGAACCTGTCAGCGGTCTTTCCCAGGTGGTGAACGAGCTCCGGCGGCCCGTCGACCTCGAAGTCGCTGTCGAGCATCCCCAGATAGACCGCGAGCATCGCCGGCGTGTCCGAGCCGGCCGTCATCCGGCAGGTGTGCTCGTCGATCGCCTCCGTGAGCGCGGCCGGCACCTTCGCCGCCACCTCGTGCGCCGGGGCGTGGACGGTGACCGTCGCGCGGAACCGCCACGCCGCGGTCGCCAAGCCTTGTGCCAGATAGGTTTCCAGGTCAGGAAGCTCACGCGGGGTGAATCGTGGCCCGTTCGGGATGCGGGGCTGGACCCGGTCGGCGCGGAACGTTCGCCAGTCGTCGCGGTGGATGTCCCACGCGACCAGGTACCAGCGGCCCCTGGTGTGGACGAGCCGGTACGGCTCGACCTCGCGGCGGTCCTGCTCGCCGTCGAACTTCACGTAGTCGAACCGCAGCCTCTCCCTGCTCTTGCACGCGTTGACGATGCTCGTCGCGATCGCCGGGTCGAGCTCCTTCGTCGTGCCGACCGTGTACTCCTGCAGCGTCGCGAGCCGGTGCTTGAGCCTGCTCGGCAACACCTGCTCCAGCTTCTTGAGCGCCTGCGCCGCCGTCTCCGAGTCCTGCGTGCTCAGGCTCAGCGCGATCGCCACCGCCTCGTCGTCATCGAGCAGCAGCGGCGGCAACGTGGCACCGGCCCCGAGCTTGTACCCGCCCGCGACCCCCGGCGTGGCGTGCACGGGATACCCGAGGTTGCGCAGCCGGTCGACGTCGTTGCGCACCGTCCTGGTCGTCACCCCGAGCCGCTCCGCCAGCTCCGGCCCGCTCCAGTCACGCGGGGTCTGCAACAACGACAGCAACTTCAGCAACCGCGCCGACGTCTCCAACATGCTTCTCACCCTCCCCGCGAATGAGGAACGAACCTTTCCGCAATCCTTTCTAGTGTTTCAGCCATGGACACATTCCGCGTCGAGATCCCCCAGAACGACCTCACTGACCTGCGCGAACGCCTGCTGGCCGCCCGCTGGCCCGCCCAGTCCGGGGCTGACGGCTGGCGGCGCGGCGTCCCGGTCGCCGAACTCCGCTCACTGGCGCAGTACTGGGCCGACGGCTACGACTGGCGCGCCGCCGAAGCCCGCCTCAACGCCCACCCGCAGTTCGTCACGGAGATCGACGGTCAGCGCATCCACTTCGTCCACGTCCGCAGCCCCCGCCCGGACGCGCTGCCGCTCCTGCTGATCCACGGCTGGCCCTCGACGTTCGCCGAGTACACCTCCGTGATCGCCGACCTGGCCCGCGACCACCACGTCGTCGTCCCGTCGATCCCGGGTTTCGGTTTCTCCGTTCCAGTCACCGGCGCCTGGGAGGTCTCCCGCACCGCCGCCGCCTTCGTGACCCTGATGGCCTCGCTCGGCTACACCCGCTACGGCATCCAGGCGGGCGACGTGGGCGCGGGCATCGCCGGTGCCATGAGCCGCCAGACCCCGTCTGTCGCGGCCCTGCACATCAACGGCCCCAGCGCCCACCCGTTCGGCGGCCCGCTGGCCACCGACAGCCTCTCCGGGGTGGAGCTCGCCCGCGCCGAACGCTTCAACGACCTCGTCGCCACCGGCCTCGGCTACCTGCAGCTCATGTCCACCAAGCCCTGGACCATCGGCGCGTCCCTGACCGACTCGCCCATCGGCCTGCTGGCGTGGATCTACGAGAAGTTCCACGCCTGGTGCTCGGAGGTCGACCGCGACGCCCTGCTGACCGCCGTGTCCCTCTACTGGTTCACCGGCACCGGAGCCACCGCGGCCGAGTTCATCTACGAGTCCATGAACGCCCCCGGCACCTGGGGAGCCGCCGCCGCACCCACCGGCTTCGCCACCTTCGCCGCCGACACCGGCATCCGCTCCCTGCTCGACCCCGCCCACGAGGTCGAGCACTGGACCGAGTACGACCGCGGCGGCCACTTCCCGGCCATCGAGGTGCCCGACCTCTACACCGCCGACGTCCTCAAGTTCTTCGCCGGCCGCTGACGGGCTCGTGAGAGCCGGGCGTGAGGCACGCCCGGCTCTCGCCGGCATGGTGAAAGATGTGCTGAAGCCTGTGAACGAGCGAGTGGCAGGACCGAACCGAATCGGAAAGGCGTGGAGCGTCCGTGTCTGACTGGGAGGCACTGATCGGACACTCGGTCCTGTTGCGCCAGCAGCTCACCAGGCTGGACCCGGAGCTGAGCCCGTACACGGTTCCCGGCGAGGGCGCCACGGAGGAACAGCTCCGCCTGGCCGAGAGCAGGATCGGCTGCCCGCTGGATCCGCTGTACCGCGACTTCACCCGGCGTGCCAACGGGTGGAAGAGCTTCTTCACCTACGCCCATCTGCTCGGCACCGAACAGCTCGGCCAAGGCGAACTGTGGCAGAAGGGCAACGAGCTGCTCGGGCTGCACTACAGCGAAGGTCCCCCGAGGGACGGGTTCCCGCCGCCGAGCGAGGTGACCGTCATCGGTGTCGGCACTGAGGTGACGGACCTGTTCGTGATGTGGCGAACCGGACCCGTTCTCAACGGTGGCCACCAGGTGTCCTGGCTCGCCGGTGAGGAAGTCGACCGGTATCCCACCTTTCGCGACTTCCTGCTGTCCGTGAACCAGTACCTGCGGAACGACATCAAGAAGTTCAGCTCGGCTGCTTCTGACTGATCTGACACCCCGTGGGCTCAGGCGCGCTCCTGAGCCTCCTTCGCCACCCGCTCCAGCTTCTCCCGGTACGCCGCCCAGTCCTGCTCCGGCATGTTCGACATCCCGTCGCGCAGCCCCGCCAGCCCGTCCAGACCCTCGCGCAGGATGTCCGCGTGACCCGCGTGCCGGTTCGTCTCCGCGATCATGTGGATCAACAGCAGGTGCAGCGTCACGTACCGGCGTTCCTCCGACCACCACGGCACCACACCCGGCGCGTCCAGCGGCAGCTCCGAGATCACACCGTCCGCGAACTCCGCGACCCGCGCGTACAGCGACACGATGGCCTCACGCGACTCGTCGGCGGTGGCGAACATGTCCGCGTTCGGGTCGGTCCCGTCCTCGATCCGCGCCACCCACGGCAAGGTCTCCGGGAACTCGCGGCCCATGCAGGCGCCGAAATACCCGTGCTCGGTCGTGGCGAGGTGCTTGACCAGGCCCAGCAGGTTCGTGCCCGTCGGCGTCAGCGGGCGCCGCGCGTCGTACTCGGACACGCCGTCGAGCTTCCAGAGCAGGGCCTCGCGGGCGGCGCGGAGGTAGCGGTGCAGGTCGGCTTTCGGATCTGAGGCCATGACCGTCAGCCTTTCAGAACCCGCGACGACGCGACCGCGATTTCCTCCAGCCGGGTGCGGTGCTCAGCCCACCACCCAGCAGACACCGCCGGCATGTTCGTGTTGCCGTCCTGCATGCCGACAGCCCCGTCGATCAGCTCCCGCACCACGTCCGCGTGCCCGGCGTGGCGGTGCAGGTCGATCGACACCTGCACCAGCACCTGCCGCAACGTCACCTCGCGCCGCTCAGGGGACCACCACGTCACCACGCCCGCGGCGTCCAACGGCAGCGCGGAGATCGTCGCGTCGGCGAACTCCCGCACGACGCCGTAGAACGACAGCACCGACGCACGCGACTCGTCCACCTCCGCGTACATGTCCGACGCCGGTAAGGCCTCCGCGGTCGACCACAACGGCGGCGACGGGAAAGGCCGCCCGAACACGCGGCCGAAGTAGTTCAGCTCCACCCCGGCCGCGTGCTTCACCAACCCGAGCAGGTTCGTGCCCGTCGGCGTCAACGGGCGGCGCGCGTCGTACTCCGACAGCCCGTCGAGCTTCCACACCAACGCCGACCGAGCCGCGTCCAGGAACCGCTTCAGCTGCTGCTTCTCGTCCACACCGAGCAGCGTCTCAGACAGCACCGACAGTTTTGAGCACCAGCAGATCCAGGTGATCCACCACCGGCCCGGACTCGACCAACGCCGCCGCGTCCAACCGCTCACGCCCCCGTGCGAACTCCTCAGCCGACAGCGAACGCAACAACGTGTCCGCCTCCCACCGCACCGTGGACGCCTTCTCCGCCAACGACAACGCCGTCACCTGAGGCACCGCCTCCAGCCGGTCGAGCTCGAACCCGAGCCCGGACACCACCTCGTCCACCGAAGGGAACGACGACAGCGCCCGCGTCGCCTCGGGGAAGAACCGGAACAGCCCGATCCCGTCGGGCCGGTCCCGGAACAACGACCGCAGCACCACCACCCCGCCCGGCCGCAGCACCCGCCGCAACTCCACCCCGCACACGGCCAGATCGCGCACGTGATGCACCACCGTCGACATCCACACCACGTCCACCGACGCGTCCGGCACCGGCACCGAACACGCGTCCCCGGCCAGCATCGGCAGCCCCGATGCCGCCCGCATGTCCGCAGAAGGCTCCACCGCCACCACGGACACGTCGGGGAACCACTCCGCGAAGGCCCGTACGAACAACCCCGTGCCGGCCCCCAGGTCCAGCACCGCACGCCCCGGCAGGAAGTAAGGCGTGAGCACGTCCCGCCACGACGACAACCCGGTCAGCGAAATCTCGCGGGCCACCCGGTACGAGGCGGCCTCCACAGCGTCATAGCGCGTCATGCCACCACCCAACCAGCGCAGCGTTCACACCGGCCATATCGGTTATCTCACCAGGTAAACCCCATACGGATGGCGGGTGACAGCACGCCTTTACACCGTCTTCACTTGGCGGAGCCATGTCCCTGCCGTGGTACGAAAGGGTTGCCCTGCATGCGAAAGAGCCATCTCAGACCCCTGATCGGGGTCACCGTCGCCGCGAGCGTCGTGTTCGCCATGGGAGGCGTGCCCACCGGTGCCGCCCCCGCCGCTCAGGAGACGACGACGAACTACCAGGTCAGCGACGTCCGCACCGCTGAACAGCGCTCCAAGGTCGCCCGCTCCGGCGCCGCGATCGACTCGGTCGAGGAGCACGGCATCGTCGTGATCACCGCCACCGAGCGCGAGGTCAAGAGCCTGCGGGCCCAGGGGTTCGAGGTCGCCGAGCTGCCCAAGCGGATGGAGGCGAACGCCGAGATCGGCCCGTTCGACTTCCCGGCCGCCGACTCGAACTACCACAACTACGCCGAGATGACCGCCGAGATCAACACCGCGGTCGCGGCCTACCCGAACATCCTCAGCAAGCAGGTCATCGGCAAGTCCTACGAGAACCGCGACATCGTCGCGCTCAAGATCAGCGACAACGTCGGCGTCGACGAGAACGAGCCGGAGGTGCTGTTCACGCACCACCAGCACGCCCGTGAGCACCTCACCGTCGAGATGGCGCTGTACCTGGTCAAGGAGTTCACGACCAAGTACGGCAACGAGGCACGCCTCACCGACCTCGTGAACACCCGCGAGATCTGGATCGTCCCGGACGTCAACCCCGACGGCGGCGAGTACGACATCGCGACCGGCAGCTACCGCAGCTGGCGCAAGAACCGGCAGCCCAACGCCGGCTCCAGCAACGTCGGCACCGACCTCAACCGCAACTGGGACTACAAGTGGGGCTGCTGCGGCGGCTCGTCGGGCAGCACCGGCAGTGACACCTACCGCGGCCCGAGCGCGGCGTCCGCGCCCGAGGTCAAGGTCGTGTCCGACTTCGTGCGCGGCCGCAACGTCGGCGGCAAGCAGCAGATCACCGCGTCGATCGACTTCCACACCTACAGCCAGCTCATCCTGTGGCCGTGGGGCTGGACCTACGACGACATCGCGCCGGGCCTCAACCAGGACCAGCTCGACGTGTTCCGCACCATCGGCCAGTCCATGGCGCAGAGCAACGGCTACACGCCCGAGCAGTCCAGCGACCTCTACATCACCGACGGCACCATTCCCGACTGGCTGTGGGGCTCGCAGGGCGTCTTCGCCTACACCTTCGAGATGTACCCCGGCAGCTCCGGCTCCGGCGGCGGCTTCTACCCGCCCGACGAGGTGATCCCGGCGCAGACCTCCCGCAACAAGGAGGCCGTGCTGCAGCTGCTGGAGCGCGCCGACTGCCCGTACGAGGCCATCGGCAAGGAACAGCAGTACTGCGGCGTCACCACGCCGCCCGGCAAGTACTTCGAGAACGCCACGGACTTCGCGATCGGGGACAACACCACGATCAACTCCCCGATCGCGGTGTCCGAGGTGACCGGCAACGCGCCGGCCACCCTCAAGGTCGCCGTGGACATCAAGCACACCTACCAGGGCGACCTGAAGGTCGACCTGGTCGCGCCGGACGGCACCGTCTACACGGTCCACAACCGTTCCGGCGGCGGCACCGACAACATCAACACCACCTACACCGTCAACGCCTCCAGCGAGGTCGCCAACGGCACCTGGCAGCTGCGGGTCAACGACAACGCGGCCCAGGACACCGGCTTCCTCGACAAGTGGAGCCTGCAGTTCTGACCTGAGACGTCAGGGCGCCGGAATCTCGGCGCCCTGACGCTCGTAGTCGCGCACCACCATCGAGTCGTGCAGCCGCACGCCCTTCGAGTTCAGCTTGGCGATCGGACGCACCAGCCACGACGGCAGTGACGTCACCAGCTGCATGCCGCGCGTCAACGCCGTCACACCCAGACGAGTCGTGGGAATCAGCGTCTTCGCCACGCCCAGCGCGAAAGCCCTGCTCGCGTGCACCAGATCCCGCATCTCGTTCTCGTACCGCGCGAACGCCACCTCGTGTGGGTTCCGCGACAGCTCACCGGCGAGCACGTACGCGCCCAGCACCGCGAGGCTCGTGCTGCCCCCGATCGCCGGGCCGGGGCAGTAGGCCGCGTCGCCCACGAGCGCCACCCGTCCCCGTGACCAGGTGTCCTCCTGCAGCTGCGTGATCGAGTCGAAGTAGAACACCCGATCGCCGTCCAGGTAGGTCAGCCACCCGTCGACGTCCGGGTGCAGGCCCGCGAACGCCTCGCGCAGCAGCTGCTTCTGCCGCGGCACGTCCCGGTGGTGGTACTCGAGCTCGGCCTGCGTGCGGAACAGGAACACCGCCCGGGAGTCCTCGACGTGCCGCGCCCCGTACACCTGCGCGCTGCGCCCCGGCCCGATGTGCCCGAACATCGCACCCGGCACCCCCAGCTCCCGCGGCACCGACAGCACCGCGAGATACGCGCCCGTGAAGTTCTTCGCGACCTCGCCGAACACCAGCCGCCGCACGTTCGAGTGCAACCCGTCCGCCCCGACGACCAAGTCGAACCGCCTCGGCGAGCCCACCTCGAACGTCACGTCGCCGTCCTCGCCGATCGACGCGATCGAGTCGCCGAACAGGTACTCCACGTCCTCGCGCGCCGCGTCGTAGTAGATCTCGCTCAGGTCGTCGCGCATCACCTCGACGTGCCGGTCCGACGCGGCGGCGAAGATCTTCGTGACGTCCCCGCTGATCGGCTTGCGCGTGCCCTCGCGCAGGAACGTCAGCCGCTCGGTCCCGGTCGCCAGCGACTCGATCCGATCGAGCACGCCCATGCGTTCGGAGATGTCCATCGCCGGCTTGAACAGGTCGACCGCGTGCCCACCGGTCTTGCGCAGCACCGGCGACCGCTCCACCACCGTCACCTCGTGCCCGTACCGGGTCAGCCAGTACGCCAGCACCGGACCCGCGATGCTCGCCCCTGAGATGAGAATCCGCACGCCAAAGCCCCTTACTTAACGGTCGGTAAGCCCCTGGCGGCGAGGCTACACCCGTTCTTACCGACTGTTAAGTAAGATTCGGTGGGTGGCCAGACCGTCCGACACCAAGCAGCGCATCCTGCAGACCGCGCGAGAGCTGTTCGCCATCAAAGGCGTGCAGCAGACGAGCCTGCAGGAGATCGCCGACCGCCTCGGCATCACCAAACCCGCGCTCTACTACCACTTCGCCTCGCGTGAGGACCTGGTCCGCAGCATCGTCACCCCGCTGCTCGAGGACGGCGAGCAGTTCATGGTCCGCATGGAGGAACGTGCGGACGTGCCACTGCGCGAGCTCCTCGAGGGGTTCTTCGACTTCAACCACCGCCACCGCGCCGGCATCCTGCTGCTGCTCACCGAGATGACCACGCTCGCCGAGCTGGGCCTGGTCGACATGGTGCTCGCGTGGCGTGCCCGCCTGACCCGCCTGGTGTTCGGGCCGGAACCGACGCTGGAGCAGGAGGCACGCGCGGTGCTGGCGTTCGGCGGCATGCAGGACTGCACCATGCAGTTCCCCGACGCCCCGGTCGACGAGCTGCGCGCCGCGACCGTCACCGCCGCTCTCGCCGCGCTGGGGCTGAAGGGCACGGAAACCGGGGCCTGAGTGCCGATCGCGCGCACGACTTGATCAGTCCGCCCGTGGCTCTGCGAGGGTGGTGCGCATGACGACGCAGCTGCCGACGACCTCCGACGTGCCGGTGATCCGCACCGACTTCTCCGACCAGCAGGCCTGGGAAGAGGTCAAAGCCGGGATCAGCTGGGTGACGCCGGACGAGTTCGAGGCCTGCGTGAGCTTCGTCGACGACCCGGTGTTCGCGGGCAAGACGGCCACCGACCTGCTGGAGGCCGGCCCGGACCGCAACACCCACGCGCTGATGCTCGTGGTCGACGAGATCACCATCCGGTCCCCGGAACACCCGATCCTCGTCGTCGATCTCGGCTCCGAGCCCTCCCCGGCCCACGACTGGCCGGGCGAACCCGCCGGCCGGTCGTTCCGCGCCCTCCCGCACACCATCCAGGAGATCGAGAACAACCTCTCGATCGCCAACATGGACTGGGAGGAGTTCGCCGAGGGCATCGACTCCGACGGGGTGCGGCGCGAGCACATGATCTACGGCCGCGTCGAGGACCTGGACTCCTACGAGGACTGACGAAACCTAAGATCATGTGCGTGAGTGACGCTCTTGCGCGGCTGCGGGAAATCCTGGCCGAGTTCCCCGCCGGTATGGCCTACCCGATGTCCGAGCTCGTGTACGACCCGTCCGGCCACGACTTCGACTGGACAGCCATCGAGGCGAGCGCCGGAATCGGGCTTCCGGCGGACTACAAGCGCCTCGCCGACGGCTTCGGGGACCCCGTCTTCAGCGGGCTCTTCCTCGTCCCCCCGGACGGCTTCCGCGCGAAACACGACCTGCACGCCGGCTACCTGCGCGACTGGTTCGCCCGTTACCCCGAGAACGTGCGGCCGATCCACCCCGACCCCGGCGGCCTGCTGCTGTGCGCGTTCACCGAGGGGCGCGACGTCCTGTGGTGGGACACCACCGACCCGGACCCCGACCGCTGGACGATCGTCTGGGACGTCGAGTTCAGGGGGCACACCTACGCGGGCACGGTGACCGAGCTGCTCGTCGAGGAGTTCACCGGCACCCTTCACTCGCGGCTGACCGGCGTGACACTCGGCGACCCCGACCCCGACCTCGACGACGAAGACGAGGACTGACGCCGTTCGGCCTCTGCCGATCAACGCGCACATGAGCGAGCATCACCCGGTGCCCCTCCGCCGCGCCTGGGTGCTGCCGCTCACACCGGTCCTCGCCGTGCTGCTGATCGCCGCCGCGCTGATCCCGGTCACCACCACCGGCGCCGACGAACGCCCGTGGCTGTTCGGCCTCCTGATCACCGCCGCACTGCTCGCCACGACCGTCGCCACGGCCGCCGCACGCGTCACGCGCGAACCCGTGGACAGGCCGCGGATGATCGCGGCGGCGACCGGAATCCTCACTGCCGCAACACCTTTCGCGGTCAGCGGCATGCTCGGCGGACCCACTGCGGCGTTGATCGTCCTCCCGTGGCTGATCTTCGGACTGGGCGCGGCGTACTGGCAGCTGCAGCTGTGCGAGGGAGCGCGATCACGCCCGCTGCACGCCGCCATAGGATTCGGGTACACCTTCGTGTTCACCGCCGTGACGCTGCTGCTCGCAGTGGTCTCGGCACGAGTCGTCGACTAGCTGAGAACCGGCTCTCAAAAGCGGCCTCTCCGGCAGGGGACGCGGGGTAGGGTCCGGAAACCGATTCACGCGGGGAGAGAAATGCGCGCCGTCGAGATCAGACCTGGGGTCCGGATTCGCTGGGTCGAGGTTCCGGGTGCCACACCGGCGCGCGTGTACCTGCACGGCCTCGGCGCGTCGTCGGCGCCCTACTACGCCGAAGCCGTCGCGCACCCGCTGCTCGCCGGCCGCCGCAGCCTGATGATGGACATGCTCGGCTTCGGCATCAGCGACCGCCCCACCGGGTTCGCCTACTCCCTCGAAGGCCACGCCGACGCGCTCGCGGTGGCGCTGGCCAAGATCGGGCTGCGGCGCAGCGAGATCATCGGCCACAGCATGGGCGGCGCCGTCGCCATCGTGCTCGCCGCCCGCCACCCCGAGATGGTGCGCTCACTCGTGCTCGTCGACCCGCACGTCGACCCCGCCACGCCCGCTCTCGGCGCACCCGGCAGCCGGGGCATCGCCGCCTACGGTGAGGCCGACTTCCTCTCGCACGGCTTCGACCGCGTGCTGCGCGACGTCGGCCCGCACTGGGCCGCCACCATGCGCATGGCCGGCCGCGAAGCCCTCTACCGCAGCGCCGTCGACCTCGTCCGCGGCACGCACCCGACGATGCGGAAGCTGTTGCTGGAACTGGAGATCCCGCGCGTCTTCCTGCACCCCGAGGACGCCCCGCCCTCCGGCGCCCGCGAACTGACCGCGGCCGGCGTCCAGGTCGTCCCCGTCCCGCACGCCGGCCACAACATCATGATCGACAACGTCGAAGGCTTCGCCCGCGCCGTCGCCCAGCAACGCCTGTCCGTCTAGAAGGTCAGCGCGCCTTCCAGCAGCTCGCGGGCACGCCCCAGCGAGAGCGTGCCGCTGTGCCAGCGCACGCTGAGCCCCTCGACGAGCGCGGTGAGCCGCTCGGCCACCGCGTCCGCGTCCAGCTCCGGGTCGATCTCGCCGACCAGGGCCGCGACGTCGTCACGCCACGCCGAGGTGGCTTCGGCGAGCGGTTCGCGCAGCTCCTCGTGGAACACCGCGCTGGCCCGCAGCTCACCCCACGCCACGCTCGTCTCCCGCACCTGCGGCGAGTCCTGCAACTCGCCCAGCAGCATCTCTCGCAGCTGCGTGCGCGGATCACCTTCCGCCGGCTCGGTGTAGAGGCGCGCACGGTGGTTGACGTGCTCCAACGCCGCCCGCAGGATCCCCGCCCGGTCCTTGAAGTGGTAGTAGATCAACGCCGTCGACACCCCGGCCTCGGCGGCGAGCTTCTCCACCCGCAGGCCGCGCACCCCGTCCTGCGCGATCACCCGGACCGCGGCCTCCAGCATCTGCGTCCTGCGCTCCGACAAACCAGCGCCCTCACTTCGGTTCCTGTTGCGTGGTGCAGTGGATGCCACCACCACCCGCCGCGATGCCGTCGATGTCGATCTGCACCACCGTACGTCCTGGGAACAGCCGCTCCATCGTCGCCTTCGCCGCGGCGTCGGCCTGCCCGTCACCGAACTGCGGACCGATCACCGCGCCGTTGCACACGTAGAAGTTGATGTACCCGGCGGCGAAGTCCTCGCTGTTCGACCGCACCTTCGACGGCCCCTCCATCACCTCGACCCGCAGCGCTCGTCCTTGCGCGTCGGTGGCCTGCTTGAGGATCTCCAGGTGCCGCCGCGTGACGTCGTAGTCGTACGACTCGGGATCGTTGTCCAGCCCCGCCACCACCACACCGGGACCGGCGAAGCGCGCGTAGAAGTCCGTGTGCCCGTCGGTGATGTCGCGCCCGGCGATGCCCGGCAGCCAGATCACCTTCTTGATGCCCAGCAGATGTGCGAGTTCCTGCTCGACGTCCGGCTTCTTCCAGCCCCGGTTGCGGTTGCTGTTGAGCACGCAGCTCTCGGTGATGATCGCCGTGCCCTCGCCGTCGACCTCCAGCGCGCCACCCTCCAGCACCAGATCCGTGCGCACCCGCTCGGCCCCGGCCCGCCCGGCCACGAACCCCGCGACCTTCGCGTCCCGGCGATGCTCCTGCTTGTCGCCCCACCCGTTGAAGTTGAAGTCGACCGCACCGCGTTCACGCACGAACACCGGGCCGGTGTCGCGCATCCACAGGTCGTCGAGCTCCGCGGGCACCAGCTCCACACCGGGCCCGACCAGCTGCTTCGCCTGCTCCAGGTCCTGCTCGCGCACCAGCATCGACACCGGCTCGAACCGGGCGATCGTGGTCGCGATCGTCCCCAGGTCCCGGCGCACGCGCGGCAGGTCACGGCCCCAGATCCGCTCGCTGGCCGCGAACGCCATCCACGTCCGCTGGTGCGGCTCGCCCTCCTCGGGCATCAGCCACGTCTTGGCCTGGCCGGCGGTGGTGCCGCTCGGTTCGTCGGTGCAGCCGGCGAGCAGACCGCTGATGGCGGCGGTCGCCGACTGCACGAAGGTACGCCTGTTCATGCACCCCACGGTAACCCTGACTGAAATTTCAGTCAAACCGAAACCGCTGGTCAACCCGATCGAGCGATCAGCAACGGCGGCTCGAGTACGCGCTCCAGCCGTCCTCACCCAGCGACACCACGCCGAGCGCGCGCGTGCAGCGGTTGACCGTCGAGGCGGGCTTGGACCACACCTCGCGCTGGTCGAGGCGGCCGATCACCTTGCCGTGGTTGACGTTGTCGTCGGTCGTGACGGCGGTGGTGACGTGGAAGAGGTCGTGCCTGGAGGCGAACTGCTCCCACACGAACACGTAACCCCAGTTCTTGCCGCAGCCCGCGAACTGCTTGACCGACGCGGCCGTGGTGTCGTCGGCGAACTTCACGTAGGCGGTCGCGCCGATCTGCTGGGCCGACGCGCAGCCGGGAGGCGTTTCCGCGTGCGCGACACCGGGCGCGAGCAGGCCGGCCAGCGCGGCCGTGATGATCAGAAGTGCCTTCTTCATGATCGGCACTCTGGCAATCGGCGCTGACAGCGCCCTGACACTCGCTCAGCGGCGTTTGCCGGTGGGGGTGTTCCAGTGCGACGGGCGCGTCAACGTCCCCGGCAGCTTCGTCCTGGCGTTCCCGCGCGCCGCGTTGACCTGCGGCTGCGTCAGGAACAGGCACGTGCTCAGGTCCGCACCCGACAACTCGGCGCCGCGCAGGTCGGCGCCGATCATGTCCGCGTGCGACAGGTCGGCGTTCGTCAGGTCCGCGCCGATCAGATACGCACCGCGGAAGTCCGCGCTGGTCAGGTTCTTGTTCCGCAGCCGCGCGCCGATCAGGTCCGCGCCCCGGTAGGACTTCGCGCTCGATCGCAGCCGCTCGCTCGTCCGCAGCAGCAGCACGTTCACCTTCGCCCGGATCTCGGCCACGTCGAGCGCCAGGATGGCGTCCGGTTCCGCGACCGTGTGCCGTTCCACCTCAGCGAAGGCGTCGTCGAGGTCCTGGTGCGGGTCGAGCCGGCGGGCCTCCGCGAGGTACCAGAGCAGCTCGTGCAGCTGCCGCACCACGGGGAACACCGCGAACATCTTCTGCCGCTCACCGGTGCGCCAGTCGTTGCCGCGGAACACCGTCTGCGACACCCGCTGCCCGGCACCGAAGCAGTCGTACACCGTGCAGCCGGGATAACCCTTCTGCCGCAACGAGTCGTGGATCCCGCACCGGTGATCGGCCAGCAGGTTGCGGCACGGAGTCCCGGCGTCCTTGGTGGCCGCGAAGTCCGCCGACCTGGCGAACGGCAGCGCGACGCAGCACAACCCGAAACAGTTGGCGCAGTCGCCTTTCAGCTCGTCCATCGCGGATCAGCCTACTGGGTCGCCGGTGCGCAGCCGGATCTCCGCCGTGACCGCCACCGCGTCCGCCGGGCGGGTGCCCCGGTCGCGATAGCGGAAGAGCAGACGGCGGATCGACGCGCCGATCTCAGCGAGTTCGTCGGGGGTGACGTGAATGAGCGCGCTGAACTCGTCCTCGGGTTCCGCCTCGACCTCGGTCTCCCAGAGCAGCTGCCACGGACGCGCCTTGCCGCCCTGGTGCGGAGCTTCCTCGATCAGGCCCAGTTCAGCGAGCTGCCGCAGGTGAAACGAGCACAACCCCGAGCTCAGCCCCAGTCGTGCGGCCGCCTGGGTCGAGGTCAACGTGCTGTGCTCGGCCAGCAGGTCCAGCAACGCGAGGCGCACGGGGTGGTCCGGAAGCGGGCGTCGGGGCATGTGCGACACCCTACTCGTAGCTTTGCAAAGGCTGCTACTTTGCAAAGCATGTCCTCGTCTGGCACACCCCGCCGCATCACCGTCGTAGGCGAAGAGATCCTGACCCGCCGCTGCCGCGCGGCCACGTCGTTCGGCACGCCGGAGCTCACCGCGTTGATCGACGACATGTTCGCCGCCAACCACGTGGCCGAGGGCGCCGCGATCGCCGCGAACCAGGTCGGTGTCGACCTGCAGCTGTTCGTGTGGGACATGAGCGACGAGTGGGGCACCCGCCACACCGGCCACATCCTCAACCCTGTGCTCGACGACATCCCCGCTGACCAGCGGAAACTCCTGCTGGAACCGGAGGGCTGCCTGTCCGTGCCGGGCCCGTACCGCCTGGTGGCCCGGCCCCGACCGCGCCGTCGTGCGCGGCCAGGACAAGGACGGCACCCCTATCGTCGTCGAGGGCCGCGGCTACTTCGCGCGCTGCCTGCAGCACGAGACCGACCACCTGCACGGCAGGCTCTACCTCGACCGGCTCACCCACCGCGAACGCCAGTCAGCCCTGCGCGAGATGGCCGCCTCTCAGGACGAGGTCTTCGCCCGCCGCGCCGCCCGCAGCTCCTCGGCGGCCTCGTCCAGCTGACGTTCGGCCCGCTCAGCCCTGGTCAACGTCTGAGCGCGCGCGTCCTCCACCACAGCCATGGCCTGCTTGACGGTCGTGACCTGGTCGGTGACCTGCGCGAGCCGCACGTCGAACTCCGCGCGGGTGCGCTCCAGCTCCGCACGGGCGTCGGCGGCGGACTGCTCGGCGCGTTCGGCCCGCACCACAGCCACATCGCGGGCCTTCGCCGCTCGGCTGATGGTGTCGGCAGCGTCGGAACGTGCCTGGTCAGCGGCCTGCACGGCGGCTGAGGCCTCGTTCTGTGCACGCGCCACGCTGACCTCGGCCTGATCAACCCGTGTCTGGGCGTCGACGCGCGCGTGTTCGACCTGGGCCGCCGCTTCGGCGCGAGCCCGTTCAACCTCGGCCGCGGCGTCAGCGGCAGCCTCCGCGCGGGCCTGCTCGATCTCCTTCGCCGCCTGCCTGCGCGCCTGCTCGGCGTGCTTCACCGCGTCGGCCCGCGCCTGTTCCGCGGCCTCCACCGCCTCCCGCACCTTCGCGTCAGCCTCGGCCCGGATCTCCTCGATCACCGCCGCCGCCTGCACCCGCACCTCAGCGATCTCCGCCTCAGCCCGTTCGGCGGCAGCCCGCGCGGCCTCGCGAGCCTCGTCCCGCTCGGTCAACGCCGTGTCCGCCGCGTCGTCAGCTTCCTCCGCCGCCCGCACAGCCTGCTCGGTCGTCTCCTCGGCAGCCTTGCGGGCCTGCTCCGCGTCATGCCGGCGCCGCTCAGCGACCGCCACCTCGGACTGTGCCTCCGCGACCCGGCGGGCAGCCTCCGCCTCGGCGGCCTGCACCAGGCTCTCCGCGACGCTCGGATCCGCCATCGCGTTGAGCTCGCCGACAGCCCGTCCCAGCGTCTGCGTCATCTGCTCGGACAGCACCCGGAACCGGTCGAGGAGCTCTTCGGCCCTGATCTTGGCGGTACCGGAGACCCTCGGGAGATTCGTCACGGTGACGACCTCCAAGTTTTGCTCGGGGGTCTCCGCCAGCCGCTGCCGCTCCCTCCACGCCCGCCAGCGCGTGTGCTCGGGCAGGTCGCAGTACTCCGAAGGCCTGCCCGGCCCGCCACCTCGAAAAACGGGGCGCTCACAGCCGGGGAAGTTGCAGCTCGTCTCCACGGCGATATCGTAGCAGAATTACGTGTGCGGTTACGTTATCAAACGTAACGCTACCCAATTGGGAACGAAAAGTCTGACCTCCGATAAGTGAACATTATCGGCGGTCAGATATCCCGGTTGTGGACCATGGAGAATTGGTCGCACGGCCTGAGGGGGACACATGGGCATCGACTTCGACTACGACCTCTACGTGCACCAAAAGATGCCCACGGCTTCCTGACCGCGGTCGCGGAGCTGTGTGACCCGACGGAGTCACGGTGGACCAGCCTCGCCCTGCCCAACGGCACCTCGGTGACCCTGCCGTGCACCCACGGCTTCACCAGCGGCAAGACGGTGCAGCTGCCTGACCGGTCAGGCAGCACCTTCGACCTGGCCCTCCGCTTCCCCGCGGACGAGACGCTGCGGGAGGAGCGGACCGACGGCGACCGAGTCGTGATCGGCTACATCTACCTCGACATCAGCGACACCCACCCGGTCCTGCCGGACCATTGGAGGTTCGGGTTCACCCCGGCGACCAGCACGCAGAGCAAGCTGTTCCTGAGGTCACCGTCGATCCGCGAGACCTTCGCGCAGCTCGCGTTGTCGACCGGCGCGTCGCTGTGCCTGCTCGGCAACGGGCTGGGCGCTCCCGAGATCATCGTGACGGCGCTGGGACAACGCGTCTCCACCAGCGTTCCCGGACCATGCCTGCTGTGGAGACCTCGCGGCCACAACGCGGAGGCGTTCGAGGAGCTGTCGGCACGACTGGCCGGACGCACTCCGGCAACGCCGAGGTGGATCATCGGGCCGGAGCATCCGGAGTTCGCGGACGACATCGACAGCCTCGCCGACTACGCGCGGGTGCTGTCGCCTCTCTGGGCCGCGTGCTAACCGGTGCCGGCGCGGGGGAAGGCGAGGCGGACCGGATCCGAGACGACCGCGACGTTCTCGACCTGCGGAAACCGGGCCGCCACGGCCGCGGGGTCGTAGACGACGCGCAACTCGAGTTCGCCGGCGGGCCGGGTGTACCACTCGTCCAGGCGGAAGACGCTCTCGATCTCCCGCCCCGGCAACAGTGTTCGGAGGTCGTCAGCCGAATGGGGCGCGCGGTGGTACAGCCTGGCCTGTCCTCCCACGACGTCGCCGGTGAGCGGGTCGCGCAACTCGGCGTAGATCTCCCGATCGGTGCTGTCGGCGTACCCGATGGCCAGCCGCCCGGCGACGACGACCGAGGACGCACCCGTGTTGACCAGCGTGACCCGGACACGATCGTTCTCCGCGACGGCGAGCCGGAGGACCAGCGCGGTCACGGCAGCACCACAGCCGCGTAGCGGGCCCGGAGCCCGGCGTGCGCGACGCGTTGCGCGGCCGTGCCGGCATCGATGCGCTGGAAGACCTTGCGGCGTACGGCGATGAACCTGGCGCGGAACCGCCGCCTGTCCGCGACCGGCATCAACAGGAAGTTGTCGAGGCACCGGGTCGCGTCGTCGATGAAGGCGTCGTGGGTGGGGTTGACCGGGTCGAGCGGTTCCTCCGGCAGGCCGATGCTGAGGACCTCCAGCGCCTCGCCGAGGAACTCGTGCGTCGCCGCGGTGGTGATGCCCTCGCGCAGGCGGCGCACGTGCTCCAGTTCGTGGGCGATGTTGTGCACCGCGCCGGAGAACGGCAGCGTCAGCGCGTTGGGGCCGATCCGCACCCGCACCGGTTCGCTGGGCCGGAAGTCGGTGGACGCGAGCGCTGTCACCGTCGGGTCGAAGAACACGGTGAGCAGGTTTCCGTCGTCGGTCAGGTCGAAGAAGTCGACCAGCAACCGCAGCGCGGCGTTGGGGCTGCCGGCGGCGATGAGCCGTGTGTAGAAGTTCTCGGTCGTGATCGGGCCGATCTTGCCGTCGACGGCGAGGCCGGCGGTGTTCTGCGCTTCCGCGACGAACTGGATGGTCGCGACGTCCCACGCCCCGGTCACCGGTGCGCCGACCAGGCCCTGGATCGCGCGCACCGAGCGTTCGTCGGCGTATCTCGCACGGGTGAAGGCGAGCCCGGTGGTCGCCTGCGCCGCGGTGAGCCGGGTGGGCGTGGCGGCGGCCGGTCCGGCGGCGGGAGCAGGACGGGCAAGTTCGCGCTGGATCGCGTCGCGCAACGTGGTCGCGCTGGTGAAAGCCGCGTCGCCGACCGTGACGACCCGCAGCCCACCCGACTCGAAGGCGGTGGCTCCGGGCGTGAACACCGGCACCGGGATCGGACCGACCATCCGGAGACCGTCGAAGGTCGACGCCCCCGCGCTGTGCCGGACTGTCAGGACGTCGGCGCGGGTGGCGAGGTTGAAGAAGTCGAGCACCAGCTGGATGCCGTGCTCAGGGCGGCCATTGGCGAGGGTCTCCGGCACCAGGCGGTCCATCGTCGCCAGGTCGACGATGCCGTTGTCCCCCAGTCCCCTGGCCGTCTGCCGGTCCGAGATCGCCCGCACGGTGACCGGGCCGATCACCCCGTCGTGACCCGCCGTGGGCACACCGGTGATCGTCTGCAGCACCCGCACCGTGAGGCTGTCGAACAGGCCGCGATCGGCGGCGATGGCGGCCGTCGTCTCCGGAGGTGTGAGCGCCCGCCGCTGGACGGTCAACGCCCTCGCCACCGCCTGGTTGCCCGCCGAACGCTGCAGCGCGGCGAGACCGGTGACCCGAGCGCTTCCTGCCAGCGGCGGCCGGGTTCTGTGCGGTGTGCGGGAGGACTCGACGTCACGTAGCGCCATCGGCCTTGTCCTTCCTGGACCAGGCTGCGGGAACTACCAGGTTCGCACGCGAAGGCCTGCCCATGTGGGCAGACCTTCTTTCAGCGGCGGGACACCGGGAAGTCGAAGTAGGTGTCCGGGTAGGGCTCGCCGTTGAGCGTGAAGTGCCACCACTCCTCGGGCAGGTTCCGGAACCCGGCCCCGACCATCGCCGACTTCAACAGCTGCCGGTTCTCCCGCGCCTTCCCGGTGATCCGCGGGTCGTCGGTGTGCGAGAGCGTGTCGAAGCAGTCGTACCCGGTGCCCATCTCGACCGTGTTGTCCGGGAAGCGGTTCGGCGCGAAGCAGTTCACCAGCTTCTCCCCCGGCACGTACGGCCGCTGGTACCGGGCGGGCAGCTTCACGATCGTCAGGTCCAGCGTCGACCCGCGGCTGTGCCCGGACTTCTCCGCGATGTAGCCGTCCTCGAACAACCGCGTCTTGTCGACCTGCGGGTAGAACTCGGCCTTCATCCGCTGGTCCGCGAGATCCTTGGCCCACCGCACGAAGTGGTCGACCGCGCGCTGCGGCCGGTAGCAGTCGTAGACCTTGAGCGAGTAGCCCTGCGCGAGCATCTCGCGCTGAACCTTCCGCAACGCCAGCGCCGCCTGCCTGGTCAGGATGCAGAGCGGCTGCTTGTAGCCGTCGATGCGTTCGCCCACGAAGTTGTGGGCCGTGTAGTAGCGGATGTCGTGCAGGATCGTCGGCTCGACGTCGCGCAGCACCACGAACCCGCTGGTGGCCTGGGCGGGCAACGCGAACGACACGGTCAGCAGCACGGAGAGCAGCAGGGCGCGCATGGGGCTCATCCAAGCAGTGCGCCGAGCGTCGCCGCAGTGTCCAGACCGGTCAGCGGAACGGCACGCAGGTGCTCGGCCAGCGCGGACCTGGTGCGCAGCCGTGCCTCGGTGGCGGGCAGCCGTGAGACGTGGCGGGCGTATGCCTCGACAACGGGCGCGGCCGCCGGATAGCCCTCCAGGGTCGTGCCCATGCCACGGCACCACGTCATCACGTGCAGCAGCCTTCCGGTGTGGTCGACGAGTTCCTCGTCGGCGTCGTCGAAGGCGATGGCCGCGTGCAGGTGAGCCGCGGTGGCGACGTTGCCGGCGAAGTAGCCGTTGAGGATGTCGCCGTCGCAGGCGTGCCGGAGCAGCCACGGACGAGCGCGGCTCGACTTGCACAGCGCTTCGACGACGTAGACGCGGCCCCATCCGGAGGTCCGGTCACCGAGCCACAGCAACGCTTCGACACCGCTCTGCCGTCGCAGCAGCGCGTCGGCGGCGAGCGGGGCGAAGAGGTTGGACAGCAACCCGATGGTCCGGATCAGTGGCGTGTCACGGTCGTCGTGGCCGGTCTCGAGCAGAGCCAGCCCGACGACAGCGGCGTTGCGGTCGTGCGCCTTCCGCACGAGCCACTGTCCGGTTCGTCGGACGCGGGCACGTCCGGCGCGCAAGGCGGCTGCCCGGATGTGGTCGTTGGCGCGGATCGGGACGTCCAGGCGGGCCAAGGTCTCCGCGAGCTGCTCGGCTGAACCGGTGTCGGTGGCGAAGTACGCGTCGAGCACGGTGGCGACATCGGCGCCCTCGGCGCGTCGGTCCTGGTCGCGATGGTGACGTGCCCGGAAACCCTGGAAGCGGGCCTCATCCGGATACGGAGACCCGTCGAGAGGCAGAGGGCCGTCCGGGAACTGGCGGTGCAGTGCCACGGCGTGGTCGAAGAGAGATCCGCTCATGCGCGGACGCAGGACTCGATTCTGTCGATCATGGTCACGAGGTTAGCGCATCAACTGGGCCATGAGCGCAGAAGTGAGTCGAGTGCGTCGAGCGCACGGGTCCACGACGCCTCGACCCCGCGCGGATGGCTGTGGAACGCACCCGCGCGCTCCAGCGACACGTACCCGTGGAACGTGCTGTGCAGCAGCCTCACCGCGTCGGTCTGGTCGGGCTCCCACAGGTCGTAGCCGCGCAGCACCGCCCGCGTCATCTCGGCGTGCTTGCCGGCCGCGCTCAACGCCGCCGTATCGGGGTCGAGCGCCATCTGCGTCGCCGCGTACCGGCCGGGGTGCTCGTGCGCGTAGGAGCGGTAGGCGTTCGCGAACGCCACCAGCGCGTCCTTGCCGGAGCGGCCGGCCAGCTCCGAGGACACCCGGTCCGCCAGCTCGGCCAGTGCCAGCACCGCGAGCCGCACGCGCAGGTCGTGGGCGTTGCGGATGTGCGAGTAGAGCGACGCGTCCTTAACGCCGAAGCGCCGGGCGAGCGCGGACACGGTCACGTTCTCGAAGCCGACCTCGTCCGCCAGTTCCGCGGCCGCCTGCGTGAGGCGTTCAGCGGTGAGCCCCGCGCGTGCCATCCGTCACCCTTCCTAGGGTCCTTAATTATTTGCCTAGGACCTCTAGGAAGCCTAGCGTCCTGGGACGTGAAGCCGCTCAACGAACACGACATCCGCACGTCCTTCGTCAATTCCACCAAGGGCGAGGCGAAGCGCATGCACGTCCCCAAGGATCTTGCCGAACGGCAGTGGGACGACCTCGACTTCCTCGGCTGGCGCGACCCGGCCGCGCCTGATCGCGCGTACCTGGTGGTCGAGCTGGACGGACGGCTCGTCGGGATCGCGCTGCGCAGGGCGGCGCAGGCGGGGCGGGCGCGCAAGACGATGTGCGCGTGGTGCCTGACCACGCATCCTGGTGACGGGGTGTCGTTGATGACCGCGCGCAAGGCCGGGAAGTCCGGGCAGCTGGGCAACTCGGTCGGCGTCTACGTGTGCGCTGACCTGCAGTGTTCGCTGTACATGCGCGGGAAGAAGAGCGCTGGACCTGGGTCGCGGTTCAAGGAGTCGATCACGCTGGACGAGCAGGTCGAGCGGATGCTCAACGGCGTCAGCGCGTTCCTCGATCGAGTGAACTCGTAGGCTCCGCGCGTGGTTGATCACCGGCACACCGCTTCGATGCTCGCCTCGCGCGGCGCCGACCTGTCCGCGGCGCGGTCCACCGAGGAACGGGCGTGCCTCGTGCACGAGCTCGTGCTCAGGGGAACGCCTGGCCGCCCGCTCGGCGACCACCCGCTGGCCTGGCTTCCGCTGACTCGCTCTGAGCTGGAAGAACATGTCGATCTGCCGGAGTACGACGACGACGGCCACGCCCGGTTCACCCGGCCGAGGGGTCGGCAGTGCGGCTGGACGGTCATCGCCGGAGCACAGATCCCGGCCGCTCGGGAGACCGCGTGCCTCGATCACACGACGGCCGCGGTCGACGGCTGGACCAAGGGTTCCAACGGCACCATCGAGGCGAGGGGCTTCGAGTTCGACGAGCCCGTGCCCGCGGAGCTGCTCCCGAACGTGCTGCTCGGCCTGAAGCTGCAGTGCACGGACGGCGAGAAGAAGACGTTCTGGGTGGCCGAGGCGACACCGGCCGAGGTGTGGCGCGAGCTGTTCGCCGCCTCGTCACTGGGAGGCGCCTGCAACGCGGGCACGTACGGCGCTTACGGCAGGCTGGCTGCCTGGCGGTCGCTCGCCGGGCTCGTCGGGTTGGAGAACGCGGAGGCCGCGGACGTCGAAGCCCGCGTGAACGAGTGGCACTGGTATCGGTTCGACCCCGAGACCTGCTGGTTCGAGGGCGTGGACTGGGACCTCGCCGTCATCGCGTTGTCGCCGGACCGGACACGACTCACCGTGCTCGCGGCCACCGACACGGACTGAAGGATCAGAGCTCGAGCACCAGCTCGGCCGTGCACGCGCGGGCGCAGGGCCACGGGTCGCCGCACTCGGTGCAGCCGGTCGCGGCGGGCAGGTGCGTGTCGAGCACGTGCACGGCGCGGGTTCGGTAATGCTCCAGGTCAGACTCCCAGTCGTGGTGGGAGGACGCGGTCGCACTCGTCATGTTCATCAGTCCTCGGGTCGAGCTGCTGGACTTCAGCATGCACCCGAGACGCTCGTTTGTGACGCGCATTACGCCAAACAAGACCGTGTTCGTCGGAAATCAGACAACCGGGTGGTGGCGAACCCGCATCTGGGCAGGGCCGCGCGGCATCATGTCCACATGGACATCCCAGCGCTGGTGGCCGCGGCCGCGCGTGGTGACCAGTCCGCGTGGGACGCCCTGGTCAGGCAGTTCAGCGGGCTGCTGTGGTCGATCGCCCGCGCTTACCGGCTGAGCGACGCCGACGCGGCCGACGCCGTGCAGTGCACCTGGATCAAGCTGGTCGAGCACCTCGACCGCATCGCCGAGCCCGAACGGCTCGCGGGCTGGCTCTCGACCACGGCGCGGCACGAGTGTCTGCAGCTCATCCGCAGGTCAGGGCGGCTGCCGGAGCCCGCTGAGGAGATCGACGACTCCCCCGACCCGGCGCCGGCCGTCGACCACGAGCTGCTCGAAGGCGAACGCAACGCCGCGCTCTGGCACGTCTTCGACCAGCTGCCGGACCGGTGTCGGCGGCTGCTGCGCGTGCTGATGGCCTCGCCGCCACCCGCCTACGCCGATGCCGCGCTCGCCCTGGACATGCCGGTCGGCAGCATCGGGCCGATCAGGCAGCGGTGCCTCGGCAAGCTGAAAGTGCTGGTCGGAGGCAACGAGCTGCTTCGGGAGCGGTCATGAACGACGACGACTTCCTCGACGTCCTGCGCGCCGCGGCCGACGAGTTCGACCCGGTCCCGGCCGGCGTGCTCAGGGACGCGAGTGCCGCGCTCGCCCTCAGGACCCTCGACGCCGAACTGGCCGAGCTCACCGAACAGGAATCACTCGTCCGTGGACAAGACGGGCCGACGACACTCGCCTTCGAGTCCGAGCGCGTCACCGTGAGCCTGGAGATCAGCGACACGACCATCCGCGGGTTCGTCACGGGCGCGGAGGGCGAGGCGGTCGTGGAGACGCCGCGGTCACGCCGCCACGTGCCCATCGACGACGGCTGGTTCACCGCCACCGAGGTGCCGCCGGGACTGGTGCGCATCCGGGTGACGGCGCACGACGGCACGGAGGTCGTCACGCAGTGGGCCGGTTAGTGGAACGCCCTGTATTTGACGGCGATGCGGCGCCTCCTCCCCTGGTACAAGGGGAAAGAGGGGGAAACGCACATGGTCTGCTTCATCCTGCCCGCACACCTGCTCATCGAGCTCGCCGACGCCGGCAACATCGACGTCCGCGACACCATCCCGACCCTGCTCGCCTCGGCCGCCCTGCGCACCCAGCGCGACACGCTCACCGAGGCCGTCCAGTTCCTCGGCCTGAACGCCGGCCAGCTCCGAGGGCCCAGCGCGGAGTTCAAAGCCGTGCACGACGTCCAAGGCGGCGACGAGCGCAACCTGCCCGGCGTCCTGCGCCGCAAGGAGGGCGACGGCGCCAACAGCGACCCGTCCGTCAACGACGCCTTCGACAACGCCGACAAGACCTACGACTTCTACCGCGACGTCCTCGGACGGCACAGCGTCGACGGCAACGGGCTCAAACTCGTCAGCTCCGTCCACTTCGGACGCGGCTTCGACAACGCCTTCTGGGACGGCACCCAGATGGTCTACGGCGACGGCAGCGGCAAGGTCTTCCAGCCCGGCGCGCTGTCCCGCGACATCTCCGTGGTGGGCCACGAGATCACGCACGGCGTCGTGCAGTACACGGCGGGTCTGCGCTACCGCAAGCAGTCCGGCGCGCTCAACGAGTCGTGGGCGGACGTGTTCGGCTCGCTGGTCAAGCAGCACGCGCTCGGCCAGTCCGCCGACCAGGCCGACTGGCTCATCGGCGCGGGCATCCTCGGCACCCAGTTGCAGGGCGTCGCGCTGCGGTCGATGAAGGACCCCGGCAAGGCCCACCAGCTCGACCGCCAGCCCGCCCACATGCGCGACTACGCCGACCTGCCCGACGACGGCAACCCCCGCAACGACAACGGCGGCGTGCACATCAACTCCGGCATCCCCAACAAGGCCTTCTACCTCGCCGCGACGCGCCTCGGCGGCAACGCCTGGGACAGGGCGGGCAAGGTCTGGTACGACGCGCTGGCCACGAAACTCGGCGTGAACTCGAACTTCGCCGAGGCCGCCGCGGCGACGACGGCGAGCGCTCAGACGCTGTTCGGGGCCGACGTCGCGGCCACCGTCCGGTCGGCGTGGAGCGACGTCGGCGTCAACTAGAGCAGCGTCATCAGCTCGGCGACGATCTGCGCGGGAGAAGGCCTCGACGCGTTCTCCCGCGCCAGGTCCGCGGCCGCCTCCGCGAACGACGGGTCGGACAGCAACGACGACACCTGCCCCGCGACGCCCTCGACGTCGCCGATGAGCCCGGCCCCGGTCTTGGCGAGCTGCGCCGCGTTGAACTGCTGGTCACCCACCTGCGGCAGCACGAGCTGAGGCACCCCGGCGGCCATCGCCGTCATCGTCGTGCCTGCACCGCCCATGTGCACCACCGCGGCACACGACGGCAACACCAGGTGCAACGCGAGCTGCGGCGAAGCCAAGAACACGTTCGGCGGCAGCGGGCCGAATCTCGGGTGCGACGCCGGATCAGTGGTCACCACGACGTCGACGTCCAGCTCTCCCAACGCTTCCGCGACCTGAGGAGCCAGGAACAGATCGGAGCCCAGCTCCGCCATCAACGTGCCCCACGTGACGCACACCAACGGCCGAGATCCCGGCGTCCGCAGCCATTCGGGCAGCACCGCGTCACCGTTGTAGGGCACGAACCGCATCAACGCCCGCGGCGACGCGTCACCCGGCAGCTGCATCGCCGCCGGACACGGGTCGAGCACCAGGTCCGAGTCCGTCCGCAGGGCCGAGAGGCCGAACCGCGACGCCACCGCGGGATCGAGGCCGTAGATCGCGGTGAAGTCCGCCGCCCACAGGTGTTTCACCACCGGCACGCACAGGATCTGCGCCGCCGCCATCGCGGCCAGGTTGAACGGCTCGTGCACCACCACGTCCGGCCGCCACGACCGCCCGAACGCCACCAGGTCGTCCACGACCGCCTCGGCGTAGCGGACGATGATGTTGCCCGGAGTGATCTTGGTGGACTCCGTGTCGTGGGAGATCTCGCCCGCCGCGGCCATCTCCGCGTAGACCTTTGCCAGGTCGAGATCCTCGCCGACAGGCACAACGGGAACACCGGTCGCGGCGACCGCGGGCACGAGCGACGGCTGGCACGCCACCCTTACCTCGTGCCCCGCCGCCAGCAGCGCCCACACGAACGGCACGAGCGGGTAGTAGTGAGAACGCCAGGCCCAGGTGCTGATCAGAACTCGCATCGGGCAATGGTGGATAAAGGACGGCGACCTGTCACGAGCACGGCTCGGTTTGTTGCCCTTCGGCCATGGAAAGCGTCTTGATTCGGAGTTGCCGCGGAATGACTCGCTAATGTCCGGGCCTTCTCCGGAAGGACGGCGTCAATGACATCCCTGGCAGCACCGGTACGAACAACACACGATTTTCGCGCCCAGGTGGACAGGGCGCTCGAAAGGTTCTTCGCAGCCAAATCGGACGAGCTGCCCGGCGACGAGCACCTTGATCGTCTGATGACCGAACTGCGGGCATTCGTGTTCTCCGGCGGAAAGCGCCTCAGGCCGTTGTTGTGCCTGCTGGGCTGGCAGGGAGCGCTGAGCACGTCACCTCCGGACGAGCTCGCCGCGGCCGCCGCGTCGTTCGAGCTCTTCCACACCGCGGCACTCATCCACGACGACATCATGGACGCCAGCGACACCCGCCGCGGCCGGCCGGCCGTGCACAGGGCAGTCGGCGTCCCTGCGGCCATCATCGCAGGTGACATGTGCTGGGCGTGGTCTGACGAGATGCTGCGGACCAGCGGCTTGCCGGAGCGGAACCTCACCGCGGCGCTGCCCACGATCGCCACCATGCGCACCGAGCTGATGGCCGGGCAGTACCTCGACGTCAGCCCGCCGGGCCTGGAGGAGGCGAGGCTCGCGCACGCCCACCGGGTCAACCTGCTCAAGACCTCGCGGTACACCGTCGTGCGCCCCTTGCAGGTCGGCGGCATCCTCGCGGGTGCGTCGCCCGAGCTGCTGGAGGTCTACCAGCAGGCCGGTGAGCTGCTCGGATCGGCGTTCCAGCTGCGCGACGACCTCCTCGGCGTCTACGGCAGCCCATGCGAGACCGGCAAACCCAACGGCGACGACCTGCGCAACGGCAAGCGCACGGTCCTCGTCGCCCTGGCCCTGCGCGGCGCCGACGACCGGCAGACGCACCTGCTCCGCACCCACCTCGGCGACCCGCAGCTCACCGACGACGAGGCCGCCGCACTGCGCGACGTCATCACCGACACCGGTGCGCGCGCCGAGACCGAGCAGCTGATCGCCGACCAGACGAGTGCCGCGATCGCGTTGCTCACCAACGCGCCGATGCAACCCCACGGCCGCACCGAGCTGATCGACCTCGCCACCCGCCTCGCGTTCCGGAGCGTCTGACGTGCACCCTGACCTGCTCACCTTCTACTGCCCACTGCCCCAAGAGGTCAGCGAGCAGCACGACGACCTGCGCGAGAACACCCTCACCTGGGTGCGGAAGTTCGACCTGGCCGACGGCGACCCGCAGCGCACGATCATGCTCGCCTTCACCGGCGCCGCCTACAGCGCCTACGCCACCCCGCACGCCACCGGAGCGACCGCGCAGGCCCTGTCCGACTACAACGCCTGGGCCTGGGCCGCGAACGACGTCGCCGGATCCGACCTGGCCGCCGGTGAGCTGATCGTCCACCTCGGCCGCTGGGAACGCCTGATGCGCTCACCCGGCTCGTTCCCGCAGGCCACCGACCCCATGGACGTCGCCCTCGACGACGTCTTCTCCCGCCTGCGCGACCTACTGACGCCGGTCCAGTGGGAACGGTTCGTCGCAGGTCAGAGCCAGTGGCTCTACAGCATGGGCTGGGAGGTCGGGCTCCGCGAGCAAGGCGGCCCGGCGACGCTCAACGACTACCTCGCCGTGCGGATCGGCTCGGTCGGCTGCTACTCGGCCGTGTCCTACATCGACGCCGTGGAGGGCATCGAGCTCGACGAACAGCAGTGGGCGAGCCGCACGGTCCGCGCCGCCGCCGAGTCCGCGATGCTCGTCGCCGCCCTCGACAACGACCGCACCTCGTACAACCGCGAACGCAAGCTCTCGGTCCGCAAGCACAACATTTTCGACGTCGTCCGCGCGGAGCACCCCGAGACATCATTCGAGAACGCGGTCTCAACTGCGATCGGACTTCGAGATCGCGCCATGACGCTGTATCTGCAACTAAGGAAACGCATTCTGGACGGCGCGGACGACACAATGTCCAGGTACGTGGCGGGAATCGACCGGATCGTGAGCGGGAACATCGACCTCGCCACGGCCGCCGTGCGTTATCTGGATCCCGAGACGTCTCATTTGTTCCGCCGCGTCGACGTGCCTCAGTCCACCGCCGTTCCCCTTTCGGTTCCGACCGTCTCCTGGTGGTGGAAATGCGTCTGAGCAAGGTTCCCGGCGCGCTCCCGCTGGCCGGCCACCTCCACCGTCTCGTCCGCAACCCGCTCGACTTCCTGGCGTCCGTCCACGAACACGGCGACCTGCTCGAACTCAAGCTCGGCCCGCAGCGGGTGTTCCTGCCCTGCCACGGCGAGCTCGCGGGCGACGTGTTGCGCGACTCCGCGACGTTCGACAAGGGCGGCTTCGCCTACGACCGCGCCCGGCTGCTGTTCGGCAGCTCCGGCATCGGCACCTGCGACTACGCCCACCACCGCACGCTGCGCCCGCTCGTCCAACCCGCGTTCGCCCGGCCACGCCTGGAGCGCTACGCCGACATCATGCGCGAAGAGGTCGACGCGCTCGTCGACTCGTGGCACCCCGGCGACGTCCTCGACGTCAAACGCGTGATGGACGGCCTCTTCTGCCGCGTCACCGCCCGCACCCTGTTCTCGTCGGACCTCGGCGGCGCGGCGGTCGACGAGGTCGGGCACTGCATCCCGATCATCGTCGACGGCGTCTTCGCGCGGATGATGGACCCGACCGGCCTGTGGCCGCGCGTCCCCACCCCGGCCAACCGCCGGTTCGACGACGCCATGACCCGCCTGGCCGCTCTGACCGCGGACATCCTCGCCCGGCACCGTCGCAGCGGCGTCACCGACCACGGCGACGTGCTCTCCGCGTTGATCGCCGCCGGGCTCAGCGACACCGAGATCCACGAACAGATCATGGTTCTGCTGGTCAGCGGTATGGAGACCACCGCGACCACCATCGCGTGGACCCTCAACCTGCTCTGCGACCACCCCGACGTCGAAGACCGCATGCGCACCGAACTCGCGACGTCGGAACGCGCCGAGTACACCCGCCGCGTCATCAACGAGGTCCTGCGCCTCTACCCGACGGCATGGCTCTTCAGCCGCCGCACCACCTGCGACACCACGCTGGGCGGCCACCACATCCCGGCGCGCAGCATGATCGCCGTCAGCCCGTTCGTGCTGCACCGCGACCCGAAGGTCTTCCCGGACCCGGCCCGCTTCGACCCGGACCGGTTCCTGGAGCTGAACCCGGTGCAGCGCCAGGCCTACATCCCGTTCGGCGCGGGCGCCCGCAAGTGCATCGGCGACGTCTTCGGCATGACCCAGGCCGTCATCGCGCTCGCCGGAATCCTGTCCCGCTGGACGCTGCGCCGCGCACCCGGCGTGACCCCGCGCGTCGTCCCGAAAGCCGTGCTCGTCCCCGCGAACCTCTCCCTGATTGCTGAGGCCCGATGCACCTCGACCACCTCGAACGCCTGATCCTCGCGGCCGGCGGCTCCGAACGTCAGCTCACCGAGATCACCAAGGAGCTCGGCCTCGACGCCGTGGCTCTCGTCCTGGCCAACGAGATCGCCTTCCGCGCCTCGATCCGCCCCCACGCCTCCGAAAGCCTTGTGGCACTGGACGTCCACCACTCCGGCGCTATCGCCACGTTCGTCTTCACCGTGGGCTCAACGGTGACCGTCTCGCCGGGTTCCACCGACGACGTCGCGATGCGGCTGGAGTACGAGCTGCACGACCTGGTGCGCCTCATCTTCGGCCCGTCCCGCCCCCGCGCCACCGGCACGTTCGCCGCGACGTTCCTGCCTCCGTACGCCGGCGGCACCGCGCTGCCCGATCCGATGAGTGTGCTGTCGAGCTTGCAGGCCAACGGAACCGTCATGTCCGGTCTCTCGCAGCACCACCCGGACCTCGGCGACCTGGCCCGCACCCACCTCACCGACAAGTGGGGCGGCGTGCACTGGTTCGCCGACGTCTACGAACAGCACCTGCGCCCGTACCGCGACCTGCCCGTGCGCGTGCTGGAGATCGGTATCGGCGGCTACGGCCACCCCGCGCAGGGCGGCGAGGGCATGCGCGTGTGGAAGCGCTACTTCCACCGGGGCCTGGTGATCGGCGCCGACATCTACGACAAGTCCGGCGTCGACGAACAACGCATGATCACCGTGGTCGCCGACCAGAGCTCGCCGGACGCGCTGATCGCGATCGACGAGCAGTACGGCCCGTTCGACATCATCATCGACGACGGCAGCCACGTGAACTCCCACGTCCGCACGTCGTTCGAGACGCTGTTCCCGCGTCTGCGCAGCGGTGGGCTGTACGTGATCGAGGACCTGTACACGAGCTTCTGGCCCGGCTACGGCGGCAACCCGGCCGCCGGACCCACGACGTCGGTCGGGCTGGTGCAGTCGTTGGTCGAAGGGCTGCAGCACGAGGAACGGCCTGGGTTCGCACCGGGGTACTTCGAGCGGCACGTCACGGGCGTGCACGCGTACCACAACCTGGCTTTTGTGGAGAAGGGCGTGAACCTGGAGGGTGGCGTGCCGTCGTGGGTGCCGCGCGAGCCTCTGGGGTCAGATGCCCATTGGTGACTTGTCCTTGTTCTGGCACCTGTCGGCCGCCCTTCCCGCCACTACGCTCGATCTTGGGGAGGTGCTGGGTGGACGTGCCGATCGGATTCTTCATCCGGGCTTCCGCGATGCCGTTTCCCGCACCTGTACCTGAGCAACCACCACCGGCAGCTCAGGAACTGCCGGACGTCGAACTCGATCCCGAAGCCGCTGCGGACGCCTACGACAAGGCGCTCCAGCTCGAATGGGACTGGCCCGAGCGCGGCCCCGCCGTGCTTCCCGAGATCGAGAACCTGCTGAAGCTCGCCGCGTCGGCCGGCCATGCCAACGCCATGGCCAAACTCGGGCTCTTCGAGGAAGGCAGGACGCGCGCTTCGCTGGCGTGCGAAGACTCCTTTCGGGCGTCTCCGGCCCAGATCACGGCGGCCGAGCGCTGGTACTGGCTGTCCGCGCACAACGGGAGCGGTTTCGGCGCGATGCACATGGGTCGGATCGCGGAGGAAGAGCACGGCAACGCCGCAGAAGCCCTCTATTGGTACGAGAAGGGCGTCAAGCTCGGGTTCGGCAGGGCTCAGGAACGCTACGACGGACTGCACATGAGGCTGTCGCACGGCCTCGGTGCCCTCGCTGGAAGGAAGCCCATGAGCAACTCCCATCCCGCGTTCCTCGAGTGGTTGCGGGAGGAGTTCGAGGGCCGCGAAGCCATGGCGTTCGCGTTCCTGCTGGGCGATCTCGCCGACGCGTGCGGCGGCGCGTACGGCGAGTGGGGCACGTTGTCCGACAAGGAGCAGGTGACGCTGGTGATGCACTTCAGCGGCCTGCTCCCGACCAAGTTCATGCTGCGCGAGGCCGCGTTCGAGTACCACGAAGGCATCGGCGACGGAAACCTGCGCCGCGCTGTGGAGCGAATCGCCGCGAACCCCGGGCTGCCCGCCGCCGAGTTCGCGCCCGTCTGGTGGCAACGCAGGCTCGAGGGCCGAGTGTGCCGGGAAAAGGTCCGGTGCCGCGTCGAACTGACGATCGACGACTACGACCAGTGGTACGTCCTGCTGGCCGAGCTCTACAAAGGGCCGCCGCGCAGCGATGACAACCCGGAGACGAGGATCGACCTCAAGCTGATCCGCCTCATGATGGCCCGCCAACGTTCCCACGCCTTTCCCCTGGACAGGGAGAAGGACCTGTGGGAGTTCACCCTGTTGTTCACGCCGGGAGAGCTGGAACTGCTGCACAAGATCCACAAGATCTGCATCGAGCTCCCGGACAAGGGAGACGGCTTCCGCCAGTTCTGGAGCGGCATCGACGCGGCGCTGCGAGCAGCGGAGGCCACGTCGACGCCCTACTCCGACGACTGACTGACCTGGCTCAGCAGCCACGTCCACTGGTCCGCCGTGAGCGGGAGGTGCGTGGCGGGTGCCTTGCTGTCCCGGATGCCGACGCCACGGCCCACCTCGACGCAGTTGCCGTCGTTCGCGCTGTAACTACTCTTGCGCCACCTGGTCATGCTCGGACTCCTCACCGATGATGTCGGTGATCAGCTTCCTCGATCGCGCCTCGTCCAACGCCGTCCGTCCGAGTGACGTCACGACGTTCTCGTAGCGAGCGACGGAGATCTGGTCTTCGAGGAAGATGTTGGCGCCGTGGCTCTCCAGGTAGACGATCGGTGGGATCTTCTTGAAGGTGAGCAGGTCGAAGTCTCCCGCGAGTCCGGCGTGCGGGCCGTGCGCGGTGGGGATCAGCCGAATCGTGAGGTAGGGCCGCACCGAGAGGCGCAGCAGGTGATGGCGCTGCTCCGCCATGACGCTCGCGTCGCCGACCGGAAGCCGAAGTGCCTGCTCGTGCATGAAGACGGTGATCGTGCGACTGCCGTCGAGAACCGCCTGCTGCCGTCCGGACCGGGTGTGCACGACGTCGGGCACGTCTTCAGGCAGATCCACGGCCGAGTTCGCCAGGTGGAAGGTGTAAGCGGGCGACTGAAGGAGGCCGTGCACCACGTTCATCGACCAGCCGGTGATCGTGGAAGCGATCTTCTCGTGCTCGCGCAACGTCCGTGCTCGGTCCGAGCCGGAACCGATCGGCTGGACCCAGTCGCGCATGTGCGTTTCGCGGTGCAGCGCCATGAGGTGGACGAACTCGGCGGGCGGCGTCCGCAGCAACCCGAGCAGCTGAGCGAGCTCCAGCTCGGTCGTACCTTCCTTGCCGTTGATCAGCTCGGAGACCTTGGCTTCCTGCCAGCCCAACAGGTCGGCGGCGGCGCGGTTGGTCAGGTCGGCCGCCCGCAGCAACGCCCGTATCGCGTCACCGAACTCGCGGCCGCGCACCGTGGATCTCCGCAAAGGCATGCAGGGACGGTAGAACCGGGCGTCCGTTTGGCTCCACTCATTCCAAGCAGGTCAACCTGAAAGCATGCTGTTTGGCCGCCTTCCAAACTCACGAGCACGTGTCCCGGTAGGGCACGCCGGAGACGATCTGCTCCCAGTCCACTTCGGACAGGCCCTGGCCCACGATCGCGCACGCCGCGCGGACGGGGTCGTCCAGCACTGCTCTCAGCTCGCTGAAGTCCCACAGCTGTACGCCGTCGTGGCTGTCCGCGGTGGCGAGCAGCGTGCCGTCGGGGCTGAACGACAACGGACCGTTCGAGCGTCGCGGCAGGGGCTGGCCGAGCCGGCGAGGGCTGGCGGGATCGGACACGTCCCACAGCGTGACGGTACCGTCGGCGCTGCCCGTGGCGAGCAGGCGGCCTCGTGGGGCGAACGCCGCCTGGGCGACGTCCGGGATCGGCTGCCCGAGGCGCAACGGGGTCTTGGCGTTCCTCATGTCCCACACGAGTGCGTGGCCGCCGGCGCCCACGCTCAGCAGTACCTGGCTGTCCGCGGAGAAGGTACCGAGGGAGGTTGTGGTGACGTGGCCGCCGAGCCTGATCGGAGCGCTCGGTGAGTGCATGTCCATCACGTCGACGGAGCCCCCGCGACCCGAGACCACGAGCATGCGGCTGTCCGGGGAGAACGTGACTGCTTGCGCGCCGTAGGTGAAGAGCTCCGTCATGCGCGACTCGGGATCGCGGGCGTCCCACAGCGTCACGTTGCCGCTGCCCTTCGAGGTGGTCGCGAGGAGCTTGCCGTCCGCGGAGAACTTGATCTGGGAAGCCTCCATCCTGCGGGTCTGTCTGGGGTTGGCGGGATCCGTGACGTCCTGGATGGTGTCGCCCACCGCGAGTGCGCGGCCGTCGGCCGCGAACGCGACCTCGTTCGACCTGCCGCTCGACGAGGTGCCGAGCGTGCGCGGTGAGGCGGGGTCGGTGAGCTGCCACAGGGTGGCGCGGTCCACGCCACCCACCGCGAGCACCTTGCCGTCGGGGCTGAAATCGAGGCTGACGACGCCTCCTCCGAAGGGGACACCGGCAGGCCGTGGACGGAGACGGCCGGTGAGGTCCCACAACGCGCCCGCACGACCTCCTGCCGTGGCCAGGGTGCGGCCGTCCGGCGAGAACGAGACGGTGGCGACTTCGCCGCTGTGCCTGTGCGGGAGCTCGTCGAGCGGGCGGGGAGCGTCGGGGTCGCTGACATCCCACAGGGTGCTGCCGGACTGGCTGCCGACGGCGAGTGTGCGGCCCTGGGGTGAGAAGGCGAGGCTGGAGATCAACGCCGAGTTGTCCGGGAGCTGCCGCAGGAACCGCGGATGGTCCGGGTCGGCCACGTCGAACAGCACCACCGTGCCGTAAGAGAGACCCGCGAGGACTTTTCCGTCTGCGGAGAAGGCGACAGCCTGCACCGGTCCGTGCTGACCAGGAAGGTCTCCCAGGTGGCGGTTCGACGCGTCCCACAAGCTGCTTCCGATCACCACGGTGTTTCCGGCAGGTGAGTACGCCACGCCCTGGTCGTGCTTGTCTGCTCTGTGCAGGTCGGGTCCGGCGGCCTTGGGGTGAGCGGGGTCGGTCGTGTCCCAGCGCTGAACCGTGCCGCCGCCCGCGGCCACGAGGGTTCCGCTGTCCGGGGTGAACGTCAGATCGCTGCTGAAGGTGTAGTCGCCGGGCAAGGAGGGGCCCACTTGTCGTGGTGCCGTGCCGGTCAGGTCCCACAGGAGCACCTCGCGGTTGCCGGCGACAGCGGCCAGCAACCGGCCGTCCGGGGAGAAGGCCGGTGTGTGCAGGTGGGTTCCGGGGACGGCGAGCCGGTGGCTGGTCTCACCTCGGACGGTGATCGCGCCGTCGAAGCCCGTCGTCGCGAGGAGTGGGGAGTGACGTGCGTAGACGGCCTCGGTCTGGTCGGGCAGCTCACCCAGGTAGCCGGTGCCCGTGAGGGTCTGGGCGAGGCGGGACAGCGCCGTGCTGTTGCCGGGGTCCACGTGCCTGGCCACGACGGCGAGGCGCAAGGAGGCGGACGTGTAGTGGTCGCCGAGCGCGTCGGCTCTGGTGACGAGTTGCTGGGCCAGAGCGACGCGGTGGCGTGCCTCGGCTTCCGCTTGGCGGGTCTCGGCGATCTGCTGGCGGTTGTACGCGACCGCGGCGGCGATGAGGGCGAGCACGAGCAGGACGGACAGCACGACGACCGTGCGGGTGCGGCGAAAGCGGTCGTGGCGCAGGCTCGCGCGGAGGAAGTCGCCGGCGGTCCGGGAGAGGTCGATGCGACCGGTGACGTCCTCGTGGGCCGCGTGCAGGTGTGCGCCCTGCCACAGCCGTGACGACGTCCGGCCCGCGGTGGACCACTCACCAGCGGCGTGCTCGACCGCGCGGCGGGTGCGCAGTGCGGCGGCGTGCTCGACGATCGCTTCGGCGAGTGGCGGCCACTCGGTGAGGAACGCCTCGTGCGCGACGCCGACGACGTTGTTGCCCGCCACGGTGTCGGTGGTGAGCAGGTGGCGGGCGACGAACTCGGTGTGCTCCGGTAGCGAGTGGGAGTGTCGGCGCACGGGTTGGCCGTGTTCGTCGACCGTGACGAGGGACAGCAGCGCCGCGAGGACGGCACGTTCGGTGTGGCCGCTCGCGATGGTGGCGTGCAGAGCGGCGTTGGCTTGCTCGAGAAGGGCTCCGCGCACCCCGCCGAGAGCGTCGTAGCGTCCGGCCGAGAGTCTGCCGCCGCGGCGGACGCCTTCGCTGAGCTCGGCGAGGGTGTAGGCGAGCAGCGGCAGTGCCGTGCCGTCACCGGTGTCCGAGACCATGCGGGCAGTGAGGCGGTCGTCCACGGTGATGCCGGCGATCGCGGCCGGCTTCTCGATGATCTGCCGCAGGGCTTCCGCGCGCAGGGGCACGACCGGGTAGACGCGTCTGCAGAGGTCGCCGAGGTGCGGGTCGGACAGCAGCCGCGTGAGGTGTTCCGGGCGGATGGTGCAGACGGTTCGGGCGTTCAGCTCGCGAAGCCGTGCGGCCAGTGCCGCGCGTTCGTCCACATCGGACCGGCAGAGGACCTCTTCGAGCTGGTCGATCATCACCAGCGGGTGCTGTGCTTCGTGGTGGGCGAGCACGCGGATCGCGTCGTGACCGGGCACGACGACGGGGCTGACGCCGGGGAGGCCGGTCATCGCGGGAACCAGGCCTGCCCTCAGGAGCGACGACTTGCCGCAGCCGGACGGCCCGACGACGAGCGTGCCGCCGTGGTTCTCCGTGACCAGCTCGACGAGGTCGGCGACCTCGCGTTCACGGCCGAAGAAGACTCGGTGGCGGTCGATGTCGAGCGGCGCCAGGCCGGGGAACGGTGAGCGGCCGTCCGGCCAGTGCGGATCTCCTGCCGCGTCGATCTCGGCCAGCGCTCTGGCGACGCGCGCCCTCGCGGTGGCCGGGTCGGTGAGGTCGGTGTGCTGCACGTCGTCGAGCAGCGGGTGCACGACGATGCCGGGACGCACCGGCAGGATTCGCGTGCCGAGCAGGCGGGCGGTGTTGAGCTCGGCGGTGCACCACGAGGAGGCGAGGTAGTCCGTCGTGATCACGCAGAGCAGCGCGTTCGCCCAGCGCAGGCGCTCGTGCAGGCGGCGGACCCACTCGTCGCCGACCGCGATGCCGTTGCGCGGGTCGCGGTCGAGGAAGACCTCGTGGCCGTCTGCTTCCAGCCAGTCGTGCAGCTCCGCGGCCAGTGCCAGGTCCGGGCCGGCGTAACTGACGAACACCTTGGCCACTTGTTCAGCACCCCCGTTCGGACGCGAATGGTAGCGCCTTGCTCGGCCGTGCTAACTTTTGCTCATGCGAGCAAAGTCGGTCACGGAGCAGGCTCGGCGGGCGCAGATCGTCGCCGCCGCCATCGCGACGATCGCGGAGCTGGACTACGCGGAGACGTCGTTCAAGGCGATCGCGGCACGTGCCGGGCTGAGCAGCACCGGGCTGATCTCGTACCACTTCCGCAACAAGCAGGAGCTGGTGGACGTGGTGTTCGCCGACATCCTCGAGCGGTTTCAGGGGTTCGTGTCCGCGCGGATGGGGCAGGCGACGGCGCGCGAGGAGCTTTCCGCGTTCCTGCGGGCCAACGTGGCGTTCATCCGGGAGCACCGGGACGACATGCTCGCGTTCCTGCGCATCAGGGCGCACGCGGCGGTGACCGACGGGGGCATCGCCGACTCCGATCACGTGGGGCTCGCCGATCTTCTGCGGCAGGGGCAGGAGGCGGGCGAGTTCCGCGGGTTCGACCCGGACGTGATGGCGGTGTTCGTTCTCGCGATGCGCAACGGCGTCGTACTGCGGTCCGGGGTACTCGATCTCGACGTCTGCGAACAGGAGTTGATCGCGGCCGTCGAACTGGCCACAGGGGGTTAGTCATCTTGCGTCGGGGGATGTTCTTGGCCGCAGCGCTTCTGTTGAGCGCCTGCGGGAAGGGGGATGCGGTGCCGTCTGATGTCGTTTCGGTGGACACCGGGCAGGTTCGAGGGGATCAGCGCGACGGGCACCTGGTGTTCCAGGGGGTTCCTTACGCTCGCGCCTCGCGGTGGATGCCGCCGGAGCGGGCGGCGGCGTGGAGCGGTGTGCGGGACACGGTGACGCCGGGGAGTCCTTGTCCGCAGGTCGGATCCAGCTACTCGGAGACTCGGAGCACGGACGAGGACTGCCTGTTCGCGAACGTGTCCACGCCTTCGGTGACGGGTGCCAAGCCCGTGATGGTGTGGATCCACGGGGATGGCGCGATCGGCGCCGGGCACTTCTTCGACGCTGAACGCCTTGCGCGGCAAGGGGATGTCGTCGTGGTGACGTTCAACTACCGGATGGGCGTGTTCGGCGGGTTCGGGCTGCCGGGCCTTCCGCACTCCGGCGAGTTCGGGCTGCTCGACCAGCGGGCGGCGCTGGAGTGGGTGCAGCGCAACATCTCCGCGTTCGGAGGGGATCCGGGGAACGTGACGTTGTTCGGGGTGTCGTTCGGCGCCACGGCCGTCGGTTCGCATCTGATCGCGCGGCGGCCGCTGTTCCACCGGGCGATCATGCACAGTTCGTTCACGCTGGTGGACGTGCCTCGCGGCGCCTGGTACCCGGATCTGGAGGCGTTGCCGTCGCTGGCGTTCCGGCCGGTCGCGGAGATCCAGGAGATCGGCGCGGCGATCGCCGGCGAGCTGGGGTGTGCGGACGTTTCTTGCCTGAGGCGGCTGCCTGTGTCGAAGCTCCTGGACTACCCGCAGATCATGAACATCTTCCAACCGGTCGGGTACGGCGGCTCCGTGCTGCCTCGGCTGCCCGGCGACTCGTTGGAGGCGGGTGAGTTCCTGGACGTCCCGATGCTGGTTGGTGCCACACGGGATGAGCACAAGAGCTTCGTCGAACTGTTCCGGCCGGGCGCGATGTCCACTGAGGACTACTCGCGGTTGGTGCGGGAGGCATTCCCCGAACGTGCCGTGGAGATCTCACGGGAGTACCCGGTGTCGGCCTTCGCTTCGCCGAAGGACGCGTGGGCCACGCTGCTGACGGATCGTGTGTGGGCGCGGGCGACGTTTCGGCAGAACACGTTGTACGCGCGCAAGGCCCCGGTCTACGCCTTCGAGTTCGCCGCGCAGGACGCTGGGCATTCGGCGGACATCGAGTACCTGTTCCCGGAGGACGACTTCGCTCACGACCGTGCGCTGTCCGACTACATGATCAAGACGTGGACGGACTTCGCGCGGTCCGGCACCCCTGGGTGGCCGCGGTTCTCGGAGGGGCAGTACGTGCAGTCACTGGCTCCCGGTGCGATCGGGCGAGTCGACTACGCGGCCGAGCACAAGCTCGCGTTCTGGGGTTAGCCGAGGCTTTTCGCGAACTCCGACACTTCCTCGACCTGGTCGCGGGTCAGCCTTCGGACGGCCCAGACGATCTCGCCGAGACCCGGTATCGGTGTGCCTTCCGGGATGACTCCGGTCAGCTCGGCGAGATCGTCGGCCGCGATGTCCAGCAACGGCGCCATGTCGCCCAGCAGGTCAGGAGTGAGCTTCTTGCGGCCCATGCCGACCTGGTTGTAGCTGGAATGGGCCCAGTACCGGCGCCCCTCCGTGAGGTGGAGAATCGACTTGGACACACCGAGCGGGGACAGATTCCGGTTGGAGAGCAACCGCATGACGACGGCTCCAGGTCCGCTGCTCGCCATGAAGAGATCGAGACAACTTGGCATCATGGCGGGGCCTGGACGTTCCTGCTGCGGCAGCGAGTCTGCGAACGCGAGCACCTCCGCTCGCTGTTCGGATGTCAGCGACAGGCAAGAGTCCACCAGCCGATAGATCTGTCCGCCGGCCAAGCGCTCCTGTGGCATGAGGTGGCCGGGGACGGGTTGCCCGGCGAGGACCAGGCGGTCTGATTCGTGCAACGTCTCCCCCGGTGCTCTAGCGGCGCAGGATGGTCAGCAGTCCGTCGAGGGCCCCGCGCAACGCGTCGGAATTGGCCTCGTCGAACCAGGTCGTGCGGATGCGCTCGTTGCTGCCACCCGCGGTCTCGTGGTCGGCGGCGAGCTGGGCCAGCGTGCGGGTCTCGTCGCCCAACGACCGGCCGACGCCCTGGAAGAGGTCACGGAGGTACCGGTCGGCATCCCCGGAAACGATGCCATGGTCCGTGGCCCACGAGGCGAGCGTGGCGAGGTAGGCGTAGTGCGTGGTCAGCGTGCCGGTCAGCGCGGAGAACACGTCGAACGCCGCCTCGTCCGCGACCGGCAGAGCACCACCGAGGCGGTCGAAGAGGGCGTCGACGACCGGGTGCGACGGGTGGACGACCGTGATGGAGCGGCGTTCGCGGATGGCGGGCAGCGGAATGGCCCTGACCACCGGAGAGTCGGTGCCGAGTGTCTCGCGCAAATCCGCGACGCCGGCCATCACGTTGACGACGACTTTGCCGGAGATCCGGAGGCCGGCGAGGGCCTCGTGGTGGTCCTGGCGGCGCACGGCGATGATCACCAGGTCGGAGTTGTCGACGACGTCCTGGTTGGAGGCGCACACGTGCACGCCGGGGAAAGCCGAGGCCAGCGCGGCGGACGTGGTGGCACCGCGCGGGGACAGGTAGATCTCGATCGACGTGTCGCCGTCGTGACGCAGGCCTGTCACGAGTGCCCGGCCGATCTCGCCCACCCCGATGATGCCGACACGTTTCATGGTCGTCAGCGTAGGTCGCTACTCTGGATCACGTGACCTCCCGGACCCGTGCGTATCTCGTGCGCGTGTTCGCCGTGCTCGCGCTGGTGGCCGGGGTCGCGATGATGCAGGGCACTCCGTGTGAGACGGAGTTCGCCTGGACCGCGCAGTGTCCGACGTCGAGCACCCACGTGGTGGCGCACTCCGACACCGCCGACGACGGCGGGTTGATCGAGGGCATTCTCGTCGCGGGCGCGTGTCTCGTGGTGGCGCTGGCGGTGCTGATCGGGTTCGCCGTGCTGCGGCGCGCCGGGTCCGTGCCCGCACGCCTGGTCCCGGTGCCGGTCTGGTCTCGTCCTTCACGTCGGCTGGAAGTCCGGCTGGCGCAGCTCTGCGTGCTGCGCACATAGACCTCCCGAAGGTCCTCGGCCCATTTCCCAGCCTTCGTCGGAGGTTTCTTCAGCCATGTCCAAGAACGCCCGTCTGTCCCTGATCATCGTCGCCGTCGTCGCGGTGGTGGTCGCCGGTTTCTTCCTGTTCTCCCGCAACGACACCACGGCCGCGCCACAGTCGAGTGACGGCAAGGTGTCCGTCGTCGAGTACCTCGACGTGGAGTGCCCGTCCTGCCGCGCCGCCTACCCCGGCGTGGAGAAGCTCAAGAGCGAGTACGGCGACCGCGTCACGTTCGCCATCAAGCACTTCCCGCTGCCCATGCACCGCAACGCCGAGCTGGCCGCGATCGCCGTCGAGGCCGCCGACGTGCAGGGCAAGAAGGACGCGATGTTCAAGGCGTTGTTCGACTCGCAGCAGGAGTGGGGCGGCCAGCAGACGTCGCAGCGCGCCGCGTTCGTCGGCGTCGCGCAGCAGGTCGGCCTCGACACGGCCGCGTTCGAGAAGGCGCTCGACGACCCGGCGCTGCGGGACCGCGTGCTGGCGTCGCGGACCGAGGGATCGAAGCTCGGCGTGCAGGGGACGCCGACGTTCTTCATCAACGGCACCAAGTTCAGCGGCGCGCCGTCGTACGACAACCTCAAGGCCGCGATCGACCGGGAGCTCGCCAAGTGAACCGGATCGTCGCGTGGGTGCTCGCGCTCGGCGGGTTCGTCGGCCTGGTCGCCTCGTCCGTGCTGACGATCGAGAAGATCGCGCTGCTCAAGGACCCGTTCTACGTGCCGACGTGCAGCATCAACCCGGTGCTGAGCTGCGGCTCGATCATGAAGACCGCGCAGGCAGAGGCGTTCGGGTTCCCGAACCCGCTGATCGGCATCGCGGGCTTCGCGGTCGTGACGACCGTGGGCGTCCTGCTGCTCGCCGGGGTGACGTTGCCGCGGTGGGTGTGGATCGGGCTGCAGGTCGGCGTGACGTCCGGCGTGCTGTTCGTGCACTGGCTGATCTTCCAGTCGCTGTACGAGATCGGCGCGCTGTGCCCGTACTGCATGGTCGTGTGGGCGGTGACGATCCCGATCTTCTGGTACACGACGCTGCGCAACATCAAGCCGGACTTCCAGTACCACAGCGTCGTGCTGATCCTGTGGTACCTGTTGATCGCGGCCGGGGTGCTGCAGGCGTTCTGGTTCTACTGGTCGACGCTCTTCTAGAACCAGCGCGCCCATCCGGAGTTCGCGAAGATCGTCAGGCCTGGGCCGCCCGGCAGGATGTTGCGCTCGTTCAGCCGGGGCGCGTCCCAGTCGAGCACCATGCCGTCGTCGAGGTGCAGCAGCCCGAACGCCTCGGCCACCAGGGAGTCCACGTCACGCGCCTGCACCGTCCAGTACCGCCCCGCCAGCCAGTCGGGGTCGGCCTGGTGCGGGTGCGTGACGAGGAACGCCACCTCGCAGCGTGCCTGCACCGCCGTGTCACGGAAGTAGTGCGCGAACGGCAGCGCGGGGTCGTCGGCGAGGCGGGGTGTGGGTTCGTGGTCGCGGAGGCCGAGGAAGTCGTGCTGGCGGAACCACACCGTCGTGCACGTGTGGTCGTCGAGGCGTTCGGTCTTCGCGTCGACCAGGTTGAACGGGCCGAACGCGTCCAGGTCGAGGTGACCGGGCGCGTAGAACGCCGCGGCCAGCAGCTTGCGGCCCATCACCCAACCGTAGCGCCGAGCACTCCCAGGAACTCCAGGGCCTCGGCCGCCGGAGATCCGACCGGTGCGCTGTAGAGCACGAGGTACTGGTCGCGGTCCGTGAGCGCGAGCGAGTCGCAGTCGACGGTGATCGGCCCGACCACCGGGTGGCGGAACGTCTTCGTGAGCGTCGGCGCGGCCTGCACGTCGTGCCGATCCCAGAGCCGGGCGAAGTCCTGGTCGGCACGAAGCTCGTCGATGAGACCGGTGACCGCCGGATCCGCCGGGTAGCGGGCCAGGGTGGCACGCAGTCGCATCACGGCGTGGTGCCGGAACTCGGCGGTGTCGGAGACCCCCGACAACAGCGGTGGTCCCAGGAACACCCGGCGCGCGAGGTTGCGGTCCTGCGAGGCGAAGTCGCCCATCAGCGCGGCCGCGAGGTCGTTCCACGCCAGCACCTCGAACACGGCGGACGTCACGAACGCGGCGGTCTGCGGCAGCCGTTCGAGCAGCGCGAGGATGCTCGGCCGGACGTCGCGCCGATGCAGCCCGGTGCGGACCGGGGCACTGCCCGCGAGGACGTGCAGGTGGTCGGACTCCGCGTCGGTGAGCCGCAGCGCGCCCGCGAGACCGGCGAGGACCTCCCCCGACGGCCACGGCGCCCTGCCCTGTTCGAGCCGGATGTAGTACTCGGTGGAGATGTGCGCGAGGACCGCGACCTCCTCGCGGCGCAGGCCCGGTGTGCGTCGCCGCGGACCGGAGGGCAGACCGACGTCCTCCGGGGTGAGCCGTTCGCGGCGGCTGCGGAGGAACGCGCCGAGCTCCTGCTTGTCCATACCCCGAGTCTGCCCTTCTCGCGGCCGCTGATCCTGGTACTACCTGTGCCTGCATCCGTTCGGGGCGCCGCGCTGACATTGGTGTCATGACTCAGAACAACGCACTGCTCACCGGCAAGGTCGTCTTCATCACCGGAGCGAGCCGCGGCATCGGGGCGGCCGCGGCCAGGCTCTTCGCCGCCGAGGGTGCCTCCGTCGTGCTCGCCGCCCGCAGCCGGGAACCGCTCGACCTCCTCGTGAAGGAGATCCGTACGGCGGGCGGTGTCGCGGACGCCGTGACCATGGACCTCGCCGACCGCGCGAGCATCCGTGCCGCCGTCGATCGTGTCGAGGAGCTGCACGGACGGCTCGACGGCGCGTTCAACAACGGTGCCACCATCCAGCACCCAGGACCGCTCGACACCACCAGCGACGAGGACGTCGACGTGCAGTTCGCCGTGAACTTCCGCGCCCATTGGGTCGCGATGACGGCCGAGGCCGCGTTGATGCGACGGGGAGGTGCCGGCGCGATCGTCAACACGTCCAGCATCGGCAGCCGGCGCGCCAACCCCGCCCTGCCCGCGTACGCGGCGATGAAGCGGGCGCTCAACTCCCTCACCGAGACCGCGGCCGTCACCTGGGCGCCCCAGGGAATCCGGGTCAACGGCATCACGCCCGGCGGCACGGCCACGGAGATGATCGACGCGTGGGAGGCGGCGACTCCCGGTGTCGTCGACCGCATCACCGCTTCGACACCGTTGGGGCGCATGGCCGAGCCGCGTGAGGTCGCCGAAGTGGCCGCGTGGCTGCTCAGCGATCGCGCGTCGATGGTGACGGGCGCGATCGTGCCGGTCGACGGCGGCGCCGGGGCCTAGAGCAGGAAGCGCAGGCCGTCGATGCCGGTGAAGTGGTGGCCGCGCATGCCGAGCCGTTCGGCGGCCTCGACGTTCTCCTGCTTGTCGTCGACGAACAGGATGTCGTCGTCGCCGAGCCGTTCGCGGCACCACTCGAACGCCTCCGCTTCCGGCTTGGCGTGGCCGATGCGGCACGAGAACCCGCGCACCTCGAACAGGTCGAGCCACGCGTAGGTGCGTTCGAAGTTCCGGGCGTGGTCCTCGGGGATGTTGGACAGCAACGCGATCCGCTGCTCGGCCCGGTTCAGCGCGTGCAGGAACGCGACCATCTCGTAGTCGACCCGGCTCCAGCTCTGGACGTCCAGGTCGACGAGCGACGGGTGGCCGACGAGGTCCCAGTACTCGTCCGCGGTCACGTCGCCGCGGTCGTAGGCGGGGCGGTGCTCCCAGTAGGAGTCCCAGAACTCGTCCGAGGTGCTCATCTGCTGCATCACCAGGGGTGACTGGTCGCGTGCGATCACGCCGAACATGTCGAACAGCACGATCACGCCGTCACCACCGTCACGCCCGCGGATTCCAGGCCTTCGTCGCCGTCCGCGTCGGTCACCACCGCGTCCAAAGAGGACGCCGGCGCGACGAACGCCAGCGCGGTGCGGGTCAGTTTCGAGGCGTCGACGGCGGCGATCACGCGCCGGGCCGAGGCGATGGCGGTGCGTTTCACCGAGGCGTCCTCCAGGTCGAAAGCGGTGAGGCCGTGCGAGGCGGACAGGCCGCAGCATCCGATCACGGCGGTGTCGAAGCGCAAGGCCTGCAACGAAGCGAGCGTCAACGGTCCGGTCAGCGCGAGCTCGCCGGGCCGCGGTCGTCCGCCCGGTACGAGCAGCGTGAGAGAGGTGCTGGAGGACAGCGCGTTGACGGCGTGCAGCGAGAGAGGCATCACGGTCATGCGGCGGTCGTGCAGCAGACGAGCGACCTCTAGACACGTGGTGCCGCTGTCGAGCACGACCGACTCACCATCCGCGATCAGGCCCGCGACGGCCGCGGCGATGCGGCGCTTGGCGTCCATGTTCTCGTCGGTGCGCAGCGCGAACGGGGGCTCCTCGCCGCGCAACAGCAGGCTGCGGGCGCCGCCCCGATAGCGTTCGAGGACGCCCTGAGCTGCGAGAACCTCCAGGTCGCGGCGAATGGTCATCTCGGACGCACCGGTCAGCGTCGCCAGGTCGGCCACGCCGAGGGAGCCGGCGTCGCGCACGGCCTCGGTGATCTGCTTCAAGCGGGACACGATCGCGATTGAACATCAGTGGTGTTCGAAACACAACCTTTCGAACACGGCAACCGTTCGTTAGCGTGAAGCATGTGAACGCTCTCAAGGCCGCGCGGGTGGCCACCTTCACGTACTTCGCGCTCAACGGGTTCCTGCTCGGGCTGTGGCTCGTGCACATCCCGACCGTCGAGCAGCGCACCGGCATCGACCACGCCGAGCTCGGCCGGTTGCTGCTGCTGCTCGGCCTGGGCGCGTTCGTGGGCATGAGGGTCGGCGGCAGGATCACCGACAGCAGGGGCGTGAAACTGATCCTGCCGATCGCGGGCGTGTTCAACAGCGTCACGGCCGTGCTGCCCGGTCTGGCCGTCGGGCAGTGGACGCTCGGTGCGGCGCTGCTCATCTTCGGCATCGGCAACGGCCTGATCGACGTGAGCATGAACGCGCACGCCGTGGTGGTGGAGCGCCACTACGAACGCCCTGTCATGTCGGCCTTCCACGCGACGTGGTCGCTCGGCGGTGTGGCGGCGGCGTTGATCGGTTCCCGCACGCTCAGCTGGGAGCTCTCCCCCGCTGTCACGCTCGGGTCGGCGGCGGTGCTGGGTGTCGTGGTCAGCGTCGTACTGGCTCGGATGTTGCTCGACGAGAAGGAAGAGCAGCACGTCCAGGCCACCGGCAAGCGCAAGGTGCCGCGCCGGATCTGGGTGATGGCCGTGCTCGCGGGTCTGGTGATGCTGAGCGAGGGCGCGGCGTACGACTGGAGCGCGCTGCACCTGCAGGACGTCCTCGACGCGTCGCCGGACATCGCGGCGCTCGCGTACGGCGCGTTCGCGACGACGATGACCGGTGGGCGGCTGCTCGCGGACCGGATCACCGCTCGGGTGGGCTCCGTCGCGGTGCTGCGCTGGGGTTCGGCGATCGGTGCGGTGGGGATCGTGACGGCGGCGTTGTCGCCGTGGATCTGGCTGGCGCTCATCGGCTGGGCGATCGCCGGAGCCGGGCTCGCGGGCACGGTCCCGCAGTTGTTCAGCGCCGCCGGACACGCGGAACCGGGTGCGGCCGCGGCGAACATGTCGCGGGTGGTCGGGATCGGGTACGTCGGCGTGCTGGCCGGGCCGGCGGTGATCGGGTGGCTGACGCACCTGGTGCCGCTCAACATCGCGTTCTTGCTGCCCGTGGTGTTCTGCGTGGTGGCGGCGGTGTCGGCGAACGTGCTGCGGAACGACTCGCGCACCGAGTCCACCGAGAAAGCGGTGTCGGCGTAAGAATCTGCGCATGGATCTCGCTGAGTTGGATCTCACCACCGCGCACCTCGCCGACGCCTGCATCCGGGCGAACATCCCGGTCCGCACGGTTACCCTCACGCCGGTCATCCCCGGCACCAAGACGGCGGGCCGCGTCCTGCCCGCCCGGCACGCGGGCAGCGTCGACGTCTTCCTGGAGGCCGTAGAACGCTCGCAGCCCGGCGACGTGCTGGTCGTCGACAACGACGGCCGCACCGACGAGGCGTGCGTGGGCGACCTGATCGTCCTCGAAGCCCGCGCCGCCGGGCTCGCCGGTGTCGTGATCTGGGGACTGCACCGCGACACCCAGGACATCCGCGCGATCGGGCTGCCGGTGTTCAGCCTCGGTGCGAACCCCACGGGCCCGCTCAGCTTGCGGGACCGTGCGCCCGAGGCTCTCTCGACGGCGGAGGTCGACCAGTGGACGGTCACCACGGACGACGTGGTGTTCGGCGACGACGACGGCGTGCTGTTCGTGCCGGTCGCCGACGTCGAAGCCGTGCTGGCCAAAGCCGCCGGGATCCGTGACGTTGAACGAGCGCAGGCCGAGCGCGTCAGGCAGGGTGAGTCCCTGCGCAGCCAGCTGAAGTTCGGCGACTACCTGGCGAGCGGGCTGACGTTCCGCGAGCATCTGCGCAAGATCGGCGGCGCCGTCGAGGAGTGAGGCCATGATCGCGGACAGGTACCGGGCTCGTGCAGAAGCTTTCGAGGCAAAGGTCGCGGCAGTGCGCGCGGACCAGTGGACGAACGCGTCGCCGTGTGCCAAGTGGACCGCTCTTGAGGTCGTGGACCACGTCATCGAGATGCACGGCGTGATGCTCGGCGTCCAGATTCCGCGCACCGACGATCCTCTGACGGACTTCCGCGAGGCCCGGCGCCAGGTGCAAGAGGCGCTGGACTCGGATCGAGCGACGTCCGAGGTCGCGACGCCGATGGGCCCGATGATGCTGGAGGACCACGTCGACCAGGTCGTGAGCGACGACCTCGTGCTGCACGGCTGGGACCTCGCCCGCGCCACCGGCCAGGACGAGACGATCCCCGCACCCGACGTGGAACGCCTCTGGGCTTCGGCGCGGTCCGTGCCCGCCGACCTCATGGAACGCTTCCGCACGCCCGGCGCGTTCGGTCCGGACATCGAGGTCTACGGGCCCGAAGTCGTCGTCGGCGAGGACGCCCCGCTGCAGGACCGGCTGCTCGGGTATGTGGGTCGCGACCCCGTGTCGAAATCGGTCTGAGCACTTCGACGGGTCGGTGCAAGGCCACCGCTGAGAGGAACTTTCACCATGGACTGGACCCTGGAAGTCGTCGTCGTGCCGGTCTCGGACATCGACCGCTCCAAGCGCTTCTACGAAGAGCAGCTCGGTTTCAAGGTCGACCACGACACGACGTTCAACGAGGACACCCGCGTCCTGCAGCTCACCCCGCCCGGCTCCGGCTGCTCGATCGTGCTGGGCAAGGGCATCGTCAGGGGCGAGCCCGGCACGCTGAAGGGCGTGCAGCTGGTCGTCTCCGACCTGGAGAAGGCCCGCGCGCAGCTGGTCGAACGCGGCGTCGAGGTCGGCGAGATCGTGCGCATGAACGAGGCGGACGGCGGGTCGTTCATCTTCTTCGACGACCCGGACGGCAACAGCTGGGCCGTGCAGGAGATCAAGGCTCGCGCTACCGGTGGGGAGTGGAAGTGAAGTACATGCTGGTCAGCTACGGCGGCAACCAGGAGGACTGGGAGGGCCTCGCCGCGTGGTCGGACGAGGACATGCACCGCATGATCAACTACATGCGGGCGCTGGACGCCGAGCTGCGTGCGTCCGGTGAGCTGCTGCAGTCGGAGGGACTGAGCGGTCCGGCGCGGGCGTTCGTGGTGCGTGGCGGCGACGACGGCAAACCGAGCGTCGTGGACGGGCCGTTCGCGGAGTCCAAGGAGGTCATCGCCGGGTACTGGGTGGTCGACGTGGCCAGCGAGGAACGGCTGCTGGAGATCGCGCAGAAGTGCTCGGCGTGTCCTGGGCCTGGCGGGAAGCTCCTGAACCAGCCGATCGAGGTGCACCCGATCATGAGCGCGCCCGATGTCGACCCGGACACGTTGGCGCCGTACCAGAAGTAGAGGAACGGGGCCGGGCTGTCCGGGCGCGGTGGGGTGGGGCGACTGGGCGTGGAGCTGGGTCGCCGGACGCCGTGGAGTTGGGGGGAGGGGCCGGGTAGTCCGAGCCCCTCCCCCGCTATTTCCGTTGCGTCACTTCAGGTCGTACGCGCGGATGATGGTCTGCTGAACCTCACCACCCGAGTCCGCCGCCCGAGCCTTGAACGACACGTTCTTGGCCCCGTGCGGGTGGAACAACGTGACCTTCCAGCCGCCCCGCGTCTTCTGCAACGGCACCGGCTTCCACGTCTTGCCCTCGTCGAAGGACATCTGCACCGCCGGGTCCTTGATGTCGGTCACCACACCGGTTCCGTTGCGCTCCACCGTGATCGGCACGGTGACGACGCGACCGGCGCGGTTGAGCTCGTCCAGCCGGGGCGCGAACCGGACCGCCAGCAGCGGCACCGGCTTGTACTCCTCGCCCGCGACGAACTCCGACGTGAACTGCCAGTCGGCGGTGATCTGCGACGACTGCGAGTCGCGCGTGGCCTCGACGTGGGCCTGGTAGCGCTTCTTCTCCGCCGGCACGTCCGCGATGTTCGCCGAGCCCGCGTACGGCCGGTCGGAGATGACCTTGCCGTCGAGGGTCACGACGGTGCGGCCGGTGTGGGCGCCGCCGCCGAACATGCCCTGTGCGGCGAAGATCGGCACGTCGAGCCGCAGCCGGTTGCCGGAGCGGCCGGCGAACCGCACGTAGCGCGAGTCGTTCGGCAGACCGGGGCCGTAGACGGCGCTGTTCCAGTGCTCGGTGACCGGCTTGCCGAGCTTGAAGACGCGCGGCTGGGCCGAGTACTGGTAGCCGTGGCCGGGGTACTCGCCGAGCTTCGCGAACTCGGTGAGCGAGCCGGACCAGTCGACGTCGGGCGTGTAGAACTCCTTGAGCCGCAACGGCAACGGACCGGAGGCGCCGTTGTCGCGCTGGCCGATCGAACCCGGCACGCGGGCGTGCGTCACCGAGTTCACGCGAGCCAGGTCGCGGTCGCGCACCGTGCGCTGGACGTCCGCCGGCACGCGGCCCTTCTCGGAGATCCGCACGTGGTACTGGTACGGGCTGCCGTCGAACTTGCCGTTGGCGTCGGGCTTGGCCATGACCGTCTGCGCGTAGAACCCGAACTTCGGCCACGACGTCTTGGACGCACGGATGAAGAACCCGTCGAACGAGTTCATCAGCCAGGTGCCGCCGGTCTCGCCCCAGTTCGCCTGCATGTTGAAGCCCAGCTCAGCGGTCGCCGACTTGGCTTCCTGCTCCAGCGCGATCGACGGCTGGGTGGCCTGACGCGCGTCGAACACCAGGTCGGTCGGGCCCGTGATCTCCAGCGCCGGTTCGGTCAGCGTGGTGGACGAACCGCGTTGCGCCGGGTCGGCGGGAGGCGTGTAGATCGAGCCGTCGAGGAAGAACGTGCCCTTGGGCAGGCGCTGCACCAAAGTGCCCGACGGGTCGAACCGGAAGTACGCCATCGGCTGGTTCACGTCGACGAACCGGTAGGTGTAGTCCGGCGTCGCCTTGCCGTTGCGGTCGAGGAACGTGATCTTCACGTCGTAGCTCTCGACCTCCTTCACCACACCGATCGGCACGCGCACACCGTCGGACGACACCACGACGGCGCCGTAGATCGCGTCGGGTGCGGCCACGCGGGTGTCGGCGGTGACGACGGCGTCGGCGGACCCACCGGCGGGGATCGTCAGCTTCGACGGCGACACGCTGAACAGCGACCCGGCGGGCTTCACGTCGGCGACGCTCAGGTCGATCGTCACGTCCGTGGTGCCGCTGTTGCGGTAGGTCAGCTTCTGCGTGATGGCCTTGTCGTCGTCGTGCGGCCACAACGCCGTGCCCAAGGACAAGCTTCCCGCCGACGTCGTCACGGCGGACGACACCGCACGGGCCACGTCGAGACGTCCGGAACCCTGCTCGTAGACGGTCAGCGACGGGTTCGGCTTGGCGCTGTTCATCAGCGCGGCCTTCAGGTCACCGGCCTTCCACGACGGGTGCTGCGAGGCGAAGATCGCCGCCGCGCCCGCCACGTGCGGGGTGGCCATCGACGTGCCGGACAGCGCGACGTGCCCCTCGTCGACCGGCGTGCCGATCTGCCCGTTCTTCGCCTTCGCCGCCACGATGTCGACGCCCGGCGCGGTGATGTCGGGCTTGATCGCGTTGTTCACCCAGCGCGGGCCGCGCGAGGAGAACTCGGCGAGCTTGTCGTCGCGGTCCACGGCGCCGACGGTGAGGGCAGCGTCGGCGGACGCGGGTGAGCCGACCGTGCCACCGGAGTTGCCGGCGGCGACGACGAACAACGCGCCGGTCTGCTCGGTGATCTTGTTGAGCGCCAGCGACATCGGGTCGGTGCCCTCGTCGGGCCACGAGCTGCCGAGGCTCATGTTGATCACGCGAGCCTTGGTGGCGGCCCACTCCATGCCGGCGATGATGTCGCTCTCGCGGCCGCCGCCGTAGTCGCCGAGCACCTTGCCGTTGACGAGCTTCGAGTCAGGCGCGATGCCCTTGTACTTGCCCTCGCCCGTGATCGTGGAGGCGACGTGCGTGCCGTGGCCGAGGCGGTCGTCGGTGGTGTCGCTGTCGCTGAAGTTCTTCGACTCGACGACGGCGCCCGCGAGGTCCGGGTGCGTCTCGTCGACACCGGTGTCGAGCACGGCGACCGTGACGTCCTTGCCCGTCAGGCCCTTCGCCCACGCCTGGGGTGCGCCGACCTGCGCGGCGCTGCGGTCCAGCGACGCGGTGACCTTGCCGTCGAGCCAGATCTTCCCGGTGCCCGCCGCCCGAGCCCCGGTCCAGAATCCGCTGTTCTTCTCGACAGTGACGGCGTGTGCGTTGATGCTCGGCAACGACTCCGCGTTCGCCGCGCTGATCCCCTGCCCCTGCACGATCAGCGGAACGGTCTTGCTGGAGGCGTCGTCGTAACCGGATCTCGCGAGCAGCGAGACGTCGAACAGCCGCGGGTCGAGCTCACCGGAGTTGAGCCTCGCCTGCGCATCCTCGGGAACGACGTGGAGGTCGCCCTTCGGATCCTTGAAGGTGCGGAAACGGACGTTGTCCCTGCCCCTGACCTGGACCTTGCCGTTGGTGACGACGACCTCGTCACCGGTGACGAGCGTGACCTTGGTGGTCAGCCCGTCGGCCTGCACCTCTTGTTGTTGTGGTGCCGCGGAAACCGGAACGGCTGCCGTGGCGGCAACCACGACAGCCGTCAGACCCGCGGCCAGATGTGATCGTTTCAACGCGAACTCCCCTGGTTCACCGATGGAGGTATAGCCCTCAGTGACTAAGACCCCGCTCAGCGTGTCCGCGTTGGCACCTGCGCCACATCACTTCTTCACAGAATGGCCCGTTTTCAGGTGATCGGGCTGTTCGCCAACGACACGACGGTCCCGACCACCAAGATCGTCGCCACGGTCGGCATGAACCAGTGCGGAAGTGTCCGAGCACGCCACAACGTCCAGATCGCGACGAGCGCGAGCAGGATGCCGAACACGATGCTGCCGAGGTGGCCGATGTCGGTCAGCGGCCGCGCTTCCGGACACACGGGCGGGCAGTAGACGATCGGGAAGCCGTTGGTCAGCGCCGACCAACCGGCGCCGAGGATCCCTGCGCTGGCGACGCCGCCGCCGTTGCCCTGGGCACCAGCCGTGAACGAGATCGCCCACCAGAGCTGGATGAGCGCGATGCCGATCAGCGTGGTCGTCTCGGTCAGGCTCAGCGTCCCGTGCAGGTCGAACAGGCCGACGCCGAAGTCGATGACGATGTGCAGCACGCTCACGAACATCGTCAGCAGGCCGAGCCAGAGCCAGACCGGCATCCGCCAGTCGCGGCCGGACCACGCGAACTGCTCGCTGCGCATCCGTCCACTATCGGCCACGCGCGAGCGATCCGCGCCTCACGTCACTCAGATGGCGCGGTCCACCGCCGCTTCGACGTGCAGGCGAGTCGTCGGGAACACCGGCAGTGGCACGTCGTCCTGGCCGATCAGCAGCTCGATCTCGGTGCAGCCCAGGATGATGCCTTCCGCCCCGTCGAACCGGGCGATCACGTCCTGGTAGGCGCGGCGGGACTCGTCGCGGACGATGCCGAGGCACAGCTCGTCGTAGATGATCCGGTGCACCGTCGCGCGGTCCTCTTCGGACGGAAGCAGCACGCGAAGTCCGTGGGATTCCAGGCGTTCGCGGTAGAACGCCTGGTCCATCGTGAACCCGGTGCCGAGCAGTCCGACTGTGGTGAGCCCGGCCGCCTTGATCGCCGCTGCGGTCGTGTCGCCGAGGTGGATCACCGGGATGTCGACGGCGGCCTGCACCTGGTCGAACACCTTGTGCATGGTGTTGGTGCAGATGAGCAGGAAGTCCGCGCCCGCCGCCTGGACACCGGACGCGGCCTCGGCGAGCGCCTTGCCCGCGTCGTCCCAGCGGCCCTCGACCTGCATGCGTTCGATCTCGGCGAAGTCCACGGAGTGCAGCACGACCTTGGCCGAGTGCAGGCCGCCGACGCGTTCGCGTACCAGCACGTTCGCCAGCCGGTAGTACTCCGCGCTGCTCTCCCAGCTCATCCCGCCCAGCATCCCGATCGTCAGCATGCCGTCCAGTCAAGCACTCCAGCGCGGGTCACGGCCGGTGCGGGCGATCAGCCGCTCCATCGGCGACGCGTCGGCCGGCGGCTCCACGGGAGCCTTGAAGACGTTCCACTCGATGGCCGTCGGGCCCATCTGCGTGACGAGGTTCGAGACCTCGTCGAACACCTCGGTGTCCGGTTCGAAGCTCTGGCCGGTCGCCTGCGCGAGGTCCCAGACGTGGATCGTCAGGTCGAGCAACGCCAGTCCGCCGACGGTCTGCGCGGGCAACCCCATGTTCCCCGCGATGCCCTCGTCGGCACCGGGCTGTCCCCACGCGTCGACGAGCTTGCGCGACTCCTCCGGGTACTGCGCGCGCCAGTCCGGGTAGTTCGGCGTGTGGCTGAAGTCCGCGTCCTGCTTGACGGCGAGCTTCTGGAACTCCACCACGACGTGGAGCAGGTGGTCGAGCAGGGCGCTGACGTCGTAGTCGGCGCACGGGGTGGGCTTGGTCAGGTCGTCGTCGGAGATGGTCGCGATGACGGGCAACGCGTGGTCGCGGGCGCGGTCGAGCAGAACGCTGAGCTTCATGGTTCCGACGCTATGGCCGTGTGGGTTCCGCGCTCTTGAAAAAACGCGCCAACCTAGGATCGGTGCCGTGCCAGAGCCACGCCGCGACACCAGGGGAATCGTGGACGCGCGCGAGCTCTTCTCCCACGTGCGGTTCCGCCGCCGCATGCCGTGCGCCGAGCTCCAGCCGTACTTGGAGCACTACTGGCTGATCGACGGCACGCTCGACGAGCCCTACACCTCCTACGTGGTGCCGCATCCGTCCGTGAACATCGTCTTCGAACACGGGTACGCGCACCCGGAGATCGCCGGGGTGGCGCTGGGACTGTTCAGCCACGTGCTGGACGGGCGGATTCGGGTGGCGGGCGTGCAGTTCCGGCCCGGTGGGTTCCGGCCGTTCCGCGCTGAGCCGGTGTCGCAGTGGACCGGGAAGCGCGTGCGGCTTCCTGACGTGTGCGCGTCGCCAGTGCTGGACGTGGAGGACGAGGATTCCCGAGTGGCCGCGCTCGATCAGTTCCTGCTGGGGATGCGGCCGGTCGCTGATCCCCAGGCGACGTTGGCGATGGAGCTGGTCCAACGAATCCGGGAGGACCGCGAGATCCGCAAGGTCACCGGGTTCGCACAGTCAGCCGGGGTTTCGGTGCGGACGATGCAAAGGCTGTTCGCGGACTACGTCGGGGTGAGCCCGAAGTGGGTGATCCTGCGCTACCGGATCCACGAGGCGTTGGAACGCGCGGAGTCCGAGGTCGAGTGGGCTCGGCTGGCCGCCGACCTCGGTTACAGCGACCAGGCCCACCTCGTGCGCGACTTCACCCAGACCGTCGGAGTGTCTCCCACGGCGTATGCGCGGGCGCTCAGCTGAAGTACTCGCACAGCTCGATGAGCATTCCCTCGGGGCCGCGGACGTAGCAGGTCTTCAGCATGTCCTTGTAGGTCTCGACGTTGCACACCACCTCGCCGCCGTGCGGCTTGATGCGGGCGAGGGTGGCGTCGAGGTCGTCCACGACGAACGCGATGTGCCGCAGGCCCAGGGCGTTGATCGGGGCGTGCGAGCTGCCGTCGATGGCGTCCGGCGTCGCGAACTCGCTGAACTCGACGCGGTACTTGTCGTCCGGCGTGCGCATCATCGCGATCTCGCTCTTGGACCCGTCGAGGCCGATGACGCCGTCGACGAACTCGCCTTCCATGTGCGCCTTGCCTTCGATCTCCATGCCGAGGGCTTCGAAGAACGCGACGGTGGCCGCGAGATCGGTGACGGTCATGCCGACGTGGTGCATGCTCTTGATGCTCATGCCTCTGGGACGGTACTCGCCGCGAGTTCTCGACATCGGAAGTGGACCAACTTGGCGAGCCGATTTTGGCTCTGCTTTCTGGACCGCTTTGACGGCAGGGTGAACCGCATGAGCCTTGCATTCCTGGTCACGACGTTGATCGCGGTCGCCACCCCCGGAACCGGTGTGCTCTACACGTTGTCGGCGGGTCTCGCGCACGGACGGCGGGCGAGCGTCATCGCCGCGTTCGGCTGCACTCTGGGGATCGTGCCGCACGTGCTGGCCACCGTCACGGGGTTGGCGGCGTTGTTGCACGCGAGCGCGTTGGCGTACGAGATCGTGAAGTACCTGGGTGTGGCGTATCTGGCCTATTTGGCGTGGATGACGTTGCGCGACAAGAGCGAACTGGTCGTGGACACCGCCGCGGCGCCCGCGTCGGCGCGCAAGATCGTGGTGTCGGCGGTGCTGATCAACCTGCTCAACCCGAAGCTGACGATCTTCTTCGTGGCGTTCCTGCCGCAGTTCGCCACCGGGTTCGGTCAGATGGTGTCGCTCAGCGCGGTGTTCATGGCGCTGACGTTCGCGGTCTTCGCCGTGTACGGGGTGTTCGCGGCGTCGATGCGCGACCGCGTGCTGGCACGGCCGCGGGTGATGGTGTGGCTGCGCCGGTTCTTCGCCGCCTCGTTCGCAGCTCTGGGCCTCAAGCTGGCGCTGACTTAATTCGGTGGACGAGATCGCCTGATGCTTCTACGGTTCCGGCTGACTGTGACTCGACGCTCGGAGGTGAGACCCATGAACGCTGTAGCGATGTTGGGTGCTCCCCTCGTCGTCACGGTCGGGCGACCGTCGTAGGGGTTGCCGGGAGCGCCTTGATGAGGCACTTCTGAAAGGCGACCCCATGAACACCTTGCGCTTCACCGCGGGCGAACCCGCGGTGGAGATCACCCGGATCACGCCAGGACTGTGGCACGCGCTGGACGACGACCGGGTGACCGGCCGCGCCGAAGCCATCACCAGGCCGGACGGGCGGATCTTCCTCAGCGTCGACGCGTGGCACCGCTCGGTTTTCGACGAGCTGGCCCGCGCGATGCTCACCGCTCTACCCGAAACTCTGCACACCGTGGTCGACGAGACGGATCTTCAGCTGCTGGAAGGCTGGCAGCAGGCGGGGTTCACGATTCGCCGGCGTGAGTGGGAGTACGTCGTGCCCACGCATGTCGCTGAGGCTTCTCCTCCGCCAGGCGTGACGATCGGGCCCGCCGACGTCGATCCGTTGCGGGAGCTGGATCACGTGGTGCGGGCGGAGGTCTCCGCCGCTGTCGGCTGGGAGGAGATGCCGGCCGAGGTGCTGGTCCGTCCTCTGGAGACCGCGAACTACACCGTGGCCGTTCACGACGGCGAATACGCGGGGCTCGTCCGGGTGGCCCAGATGACTCGGCTGCCTCGGATCGGGCTGATAGCGGTGCGCACTTCCTTGCGACGCCGAGGAATTGGCCGTGCGTTGCTGACCCACACGCTCGGTGCTCTGGGCCGGGCCGGGATCCCGGCCGCGTCGGCCGAGGTGAACGAGGCGAATCTTGCTGCTGTGGCGTTGTTCGAGGGCATCGGTGCCCGGCGCGCCGGCAGCACGGTGGAGCTGGTGCGCCATGGCAGGTAAGGGCGGCATCGAGGTCGAGGGCACCGTGATCGAGTGCCTGCGTGACGCCAAGTTCACCGTCGAGCTGGAGAACGGGCACCAGGTCCTGGCGCACATCAGCGGCAAGATCAGGAAGAACTTCATCAAGATCCTGCCGTACGACCGGGTGCTGGTGGAGCTGAGCCCGTACGACCTGAACCGGGCGCGGATCCTGTTCAGGTACCGCAACTAGCGGCGCGCTCCAGCAGCAGCGTCTTCTCGCGCTCGTTGCGGGTGAGCTTCGCCGCCTTCTCGAACTCGGCCTTGGCCTCCTGGGTCCGGCCGAGCTTGAGGAGGAAGTCGCCGCGGACGCTGGGGAGCAGGTGGTAGCCCTGCAACGCCTTCTCCCCGGCGATCTCGTCGACCAGCGCCAGGCCGGCGGCGGGTCCGAAGGCCATGGCCAGGGCCACCGCGCGGTTGAGCTCGACGATCGGTGACGGCGAGATCTGCCCGAGCACCTCGTAGAGCGCGGCGATGCGCTGCCAGTCGGTGTCCTCGGGCTTGCGCGCGCGGCCGTGGCACGCCGCGAGAGCGGCCTGTACGTAGTAGGGACCGGGCGGCTGGTTCAACGCCTCCGCCCGTTCCAACGCCTTGAGGCCGCGGCCGATGAGCAGCCAGTCCCATTTGCCGCGGTCCTGTTCGAGCAGCAGCACGGGTTCGCCGCCGGGGCCGGTGCGGGCCTTCGAGCGCGAGGCCTGGATCTCCATCAACGCGACGAGGCTGTGGACCTCGGCCTCCTTCGGCGCGAGCTCGGCGAGAACCCGTCCGAGCCTCAACGCCTCCGCGCACAGCTCGGGGCGCATCCAGTCGTCGCCCTGGGTGGCGGAGTAGCCCTCGTTGAAGATCAGGTAGAGCACCTCGAGGACACTCGCCAGCCTGGTCTGCAGCTCCGGGCCTTCCGGCACCTCGAACGGCACTCCGGCGTCGGCCAGCGCCTTCTTGGCGCGCACGATCCGTTGCGCCACGGTCGAGTCGCTGACCAGGAACGCGCGGGCGATCTCCTCGGTCTTGAGGCCGCCGAGCATCTTCAACGTCAGCGCGACGCGTGCCTCGGTGCCCAGGACCGGGTGGCAGGCGGTGAAGATGAGGCTCAGCAGGTCGTCGCCGATCTCGTCGTCGACACCCTCGCTGGCGTCCGGCGTGGCCTCTTGGACGTCGCGCCCGATCTCCTCGACCTTGCGGTTGAAGTTCTCGCGCCGCCGGATCTGGTCGATCGCCCGCCGCTTGGCCGTCGTCATCAACCACGCGCCGGGGTTCTTCGGCACGCCTTCGTCCGGCCACTGCTCCAACGCCGCGACCAGCGCGTCCTGGGCCATCTCCTCGGCGAGCCCGACGTCGCGCGTGTACCGGGCGAGCGCGGCGATGACCTTCGCCGACTCCATCCGCCAAACCGCGTCGACGGTGCGGTGCACCGAGGTGGTAGCCCCCATGGAGGCATCAGACCACAGCCACCTGCCGTATTTCCACGACGCACGCCGGAAGGGGGATGCGCTTTATCCGCTCCACGGCTTCCTCGCGGTTGCGGACGTCGATCAGCCAGTACCCGGACACCCCGCAGGCGTGCGGGACGAGATCACCGGCGTCCAGCAGCACGCCCGCGCGTTCGAGGGAGTCGATGTGCAGCGCTGCCAACGGTTTCGGACTTCTGACCCACACCATGAACCGCACCGGGCCTCCTCGTTCGCTCCTACTCCGACGTCGAACGAGGAGGCCCGGAATCGACGCGATGATCAGAAACCGAGCAGAGATTCGACCGCGGCGGCCACACCGTCCTGCTCGTTGGTGAGCGTGCGGCGGTCGGCCGCGGCCAGGACGGCCTCGTGCGCGTTGCCCATCGCGCAGCCGATCCCGGCCCAGCGCAGGATCGACAGGTCGTTGGGCATGTCGCCGAACGCCACCACGTCCGCCGCGTCGACGGCTCGCCCGGCGCACAGAGCCGCGAGCGCCCCGGCTTTGCCCACCCCCGCCGCGCTCACTTCGAGCAGGCCTTGGCCACCGGAGTGCGTGAACTGCGCTGTGCCCGCCGCCACCGCCTCGGCCGCGGCGAGCATCTCGTCCGCGCTGTGGTCGGCCGAGTGAGCCAGGAGCTTCACGAACGGCACGGTCCACAGGTCGTCCGGCCCGGCGACCGGCACCTCGGCGGCCGCGTCCTCGGGCATCCTCAGCACGTAGGCGGGCTCGTACCTGACGTGGTGGCCGGTCTCGACACCGAACCCGACCCCGGGCACGGCCTCCCGCAAGGTGGCCGCCACGGTGCGTGCGGCGTCCACCGCGAGAGGATGCGAGCGGACCACCTCCCGGCTGCCGATGTCGTAGACGATCGCCCCGTTGCTGCAGATGGCCGTGCCCACGAGGCCGTCGGCGAGCGTGTCGACGAACCGCGGCGGCCTGGCCGTCACGAACACGACCTCGACGCCGGCCTCGACGGCGGTGCGCAGCGCGGTGACGGTGCGGCGCGACACCGTGCGGTCGTTGCGCAGGAGCGTGCCGTCGAGGTCGGTCGCGATCAGCTTCATCCCGCGGTGAAGTCGGCGCGGTGGTCGTGGGCCCACTGTGCGAACGTCCGGTACGGCCGCCCCATCAGGTTCTCGTAGTCCGGCGACACCACGAACTCGTAGTCGCCGAAGTCGTCCGGCTCGCCGCCCTCGTACCCGCCGAGCCCGAGGACGTAGCGGGCGATCTCTTCGGGCCAGCCGACGCTCACGTAGTAGGCGAGTGCCTCGTCGACCGTGACGTCCCGGAACCGCAGCTCACGGCCGAGCACCTCACCCAGGTCGCGAGCCATCTGCCGTTGGGTGCGCCGCGCGGGGCCGGACAGGTTGTAGGCCTTGCCCGCGTGGCCGTCCTCCCGCAGCACCTTGATCGCCACGTCGGCGATGTCGGCCTCGTGGATCGGCTGGCCGAACTCGTCGGGGTTCGGGTGCACGATCGTGCCGTCCGCGCGGATCGACGGGGCCCACAGGTCGATCTTGTTGACCGCGAACTCGCCCGGCCGCAGGTGGGTCCACTCGACGCCGGACGCCTCGACGGCCTGCTCGACCGGCAGGTGGTGACCGGTGTCGTAGCCGTAGGTCACGGCACCCGAGGACAACGTGACGATCCTGCGCACCCCGGCTTTCACCGCGCGTTCCACGACTTCGGCCGCGGTCGGCGGGTGCACGAACAGGTAGAGCTTCTCCACGCCGTCGAACGGGATGCCGTCCGGGTCGTCGAGGTCGCCGTGCACGACCTTTACACCGGCCGGGAACGACGCCTTCTCCGGGTGGCGGGTCATCGCCCGGACGTCACCGGTGAGCCCCCGCACCACCAGTCGGCCGACGTTGCCCGTCGCGCCGGTCACCAGGATCGTCATCGCATGCCCCCTTCGATTCCGTCCAGCAGCTTCTCCAGTCCGTAGTCGAACGAGGTGCGCACGTGGTCCGCGAGCGCGCCCTCGATCTCGTACGCCCCGGCGTTCCACAGGGTCGTCATGGTCGGATAGCGCTCGACGTCGAAGTAGTCGTCCCAGAACACCTGCCGCGCGCCCCACCACGAGTCGCCGGACTCGCCGGTCTTCTCCGCGAGCTGTTGATCGTCCACTTCGGACGCCGCCGCGCCGTGGACGAACCCCTCGATCGCCACGTGCGCCACGGTGACCAGGCGTGGCTCCAGGCCGGAGTCGGCGAGTGCCGCGAGCACGAACTCCTGGCCGTCCATCAGACCCGGCCCGAGCGGCGGGCGGACCATCGACACGTCACGCATCCACGGATGCGCCTGGTAGACCGCGCGTGTGCGGTCCGCATAGTGCTTGACGCGCTCACGCCACGTGCCGTCCGACGAGAGCGCGCGTTCCTGCAGCACCGTGTCCGCCATCAGGTCGATGAGCTCGCCTTTGCCGGGCACGTGCGTGTATAGCGACATCGTGCCGACGGTCAGCTCCTGTGCGACGCGGGCCATCGACATCGCGCCGAGCCCCTCGCGGTCGGCCACCGCGATCGCCGCGGTGACGATCTGGTCGACGCTCACCTTGGGCTTCCTGCCGACCGGTTTCGGCTCCGGCGGTGTGCGCCAGAGCAGCGCGAGCGTCCTGACCGGGTCTCCCCCGCCGCTGCGTTCGGAGGCCATCCGTCCACCCCATTTCCGTAGGCCATACGGAAACAATACCGTACGCCCTACGGAAATGGGTGCGGTTCAGTCGACCAGCTCCAGCCAGGCCTCCGCGAGAACGCTGTGACCTGCGGCGGTGGGGTGCACGCCGTCCTCGGACCACCGCTCCGGCTCACTCAGCGAGGTGAAGATGCGGTCGGCGTCGAGCAGCTCGGCGGAGTACCGGGCGGCGAGCTCGTGCACGACCTCGATCTTCGTCTCCAGGTCGGCGCGCCACTCCTCGCGTTCCTGGTCGCCGATCAGCACACCGTGAGGCCCTGCCTCGACCACGGCCGACACGTGCAGCAGGAACGGTTCGACGAGGATCAGCCGCGTGTCCGCCAACGGCTTGAGGAGGCGGTCGTAGGTGTCCGCGTACTCCTCGGTCGTGATCACGGGCGCTTCCGGGACGATCGTGCGCCTGCCGACGTCGTTGATCCCGACGAGCACGGTCAGCACGTCCGGCCGCGCGTCGAGGACATCGGTCTGCCAGCGCGCTTCCAGATCGGTGACCGCGTCGCCGGGGTGGCCGGTGTTCAGCCAGGTGATGGGCCGGCCGGGGTGGTCAAAGCACCAGCGTCCCGCGGCCTGCAGCGGGAACGACGCCCGGTCCTCGCCGGGCCGCCGGATGAAGCTGGTGATCGAGTCGCCGGTGAACATCACCGTGCTGCCGGCCTTGAGCGTGATCGTCATGGCCCGAGCGTGACGCGCGCCGCTGACAGGACGCGCACACCGCGCTGATCAGGCCCTGTTGACGTACCAGCGCACCCGCAGGCTGGTGGCGGACAGGTCCTTCAGCTCGGCGCACACCTCGCGGACCGACACCAGTCCGCTGGTCCGGCACAGCCGCTCGTTGCCGGTCCACGTCGTCGAAGCAGACGTGTATCCGTATGACGTCAGATGCGCGCGCATCACCTCGCCTGCCCGCTCACCGGTTGCCTCCGCCTCGCGCGCGCACTTGGCTCCGTGGCCGGAACCGCACTGGACGTCGCCCTCGTTCAGCTGCAACGCGGACGGTCCTGGCAGCACGCTTTCGTCGTGGGGCGCGTTGCCCTCGTAGTCGCCCAGCTTGAGCACCCCGGCACCCGCGAACCCCATCACCAGCACGGCCAGCAGCCACGGCGTCCAGGTCACCCCCTCGCCACGTTGGACGAGCACCCCGATCAGGCACACCACCACGGACAACACGGCGTAGAGCCAGAAGCTCTCGACTCTCGTCGGCACCCACGGTCCGGACCACTGGAGGTTGCGCGGCACCGCGAACCACGCCAGCAGCCCCAGCAGGACGAGTCCGACTCCTGCCCCCGTCCACCAGGTGCGCCCCAGCGCACACCACATCATCAGCGGAATGATCCCGAAGAAGCTGGTGTCGCGGGTCAGCCCGCAGATCAGCAGGCCCCCGACGAGCAGGCCTGCCCGCCACGAATGTTCCCCCACCTGGCCAGTATGTCCTTTTCTTGTGGAACGGTCCGCGCCAGTTGCGCGGCAACGCCGCCCCGAATGATCGGGACGGCGTTGCCTGTGTGGTGGGAGCTGGTCGTCAGGCCACTCGAAGATCCGCTCCGGCGGGTTCGAGCAGCAGCTGGGTGACCCGCAGCTGCTGGGCGGCAGCCCGCAGGTCCTTCACGATCTCGGCGACGTCGTGGCCCAGGTCGTGGTCGGCGCGGGAGGCGAGCCGATCGGCGGACAGGCCCAGGCGGGCGCTGGTCTGCCTGATCTCCTCGAGCGCGGTGCGCAGCTCGTCGACCGTCAGCGGGGTGCTCATGAGCGCCAGGCCAGCGACGTCAGCATCTGCTTGCCCTGCTCGGCGTTGCGCGGCTGGCTGAGCACGTCGTACCGGCCGGCCACGAGCTGGGTGACGGACGCGAAGTCGCGGCGGCCGCGCGTGGCTCCGTAGCGGACGGCGGCACCGGCGAGCCCGAAGGCCGTACCGGCGACGAGGCCCACGACGATCGGCGCGAGGGCGCCGCCCGTCGAGAAGAGTCCCAGCAGCAGACCGACGAACAGACCGAACCAGGCACCCGACGCGGCGCCGGCGCCGAGCACGCGGCCCCAGGTCAGGCGACCGGTGACGCGTTCGACGATCATCGGCTCGACGCCGACGATGGTGACGTCGGCGACCGGGAAGTCGTTGTCCGCCAGGTGGTCGACGGCCCGCTGCGCCTCTTCGTAGGTCGCGTAGGAACCGATCGGCCAGCCGGAGGGCGGCGTGGGCAGAGCGTTGACGCCTGCGGCGTTTCCTGCTCCTGCGGTGAACGGAGTCGCGGTGGTCATTTCCAACACCTCCGATATGCGATTCCCTTACACCACGTATTACGAACGCGCTCCCACGATTGTTCCCGCAGGTGAGCCGATGTGACTCAGCTCCCTCTCGGTAAGTGCGACGTCCAGCGATTCCAGGGTTTCCGAGAGGTTTTCAACCTGAGAATTCTCAGGTTTATTCCCCGCCCGCTCAATTGTCAGCGTCGTTCCGACCAATCGGCGGCTCAGTCCCGGTTCGAGCCGCATGACGACGAGCTGGCGGCTGAACGGCGACCGTTCGTGCTTCGACACGTAGAAGTTGGCCGCGAGGTAGTCGATGGGTCGTTGCTCGACGTCGGGTTCGAACTGGTGCTGCAGCACCCAGTCGTCCGCGGCCTGCTTCTCCAGCACCCACCGGTTCGCCTCACGACGCAACCGGTGCGGCCACCCGGCCTGGTCGACGACAGCGCCGTCGACCAAAGGCATCGGGTGCAGCATCCCGGCGCCGAAGCCGACGTCGACGAGGTGGTCGTCCACGAGGGAGATGAAATGCGTGCGCGGCCCGGTCATCGCCCGGCTCATGCGCCTCGCGACCGTGTACCCGAGGCGTTCCAGGACGGCGGTGAACAGCAGTTGGTGTTCGTAGCAGTAACCGCCGCGGCGCCGGCCGATCATCTTGGCCTGAATGTCCGCGAGGTCCAGCGACGGCACGAGACCGAGCATCACGTCGATGTTCTCGAACGGGATGGTGCGCACATGGGCCTCGTGCAGTTCCGTGAGAGAGCTCGACGCCGACGCTCCCGTGCGCGCGAAGTACGCGTCGAGGTCGACCAGGTCCGTCTGCCACATGTCCGCAGACTGCCATTCCTCTCTCGTGAGCGCGTACTCCACTTCACCGTGCTCACTGCCGGGGAGCGGGTCGTCCCAGTCGACGTGGAAGGTGCGCACGTGCCGCAGCCCGCACTTCTCCATCACCCGGCGGGAACCGGAGTTCACGAACATCGTCGTGGCGAAGATCCGCTGCACTCCGCCGGTGGTGAAACCCCGGCGGATCAGCGCTTTCGAGCCTTCGGTGGCGTATCCGGAACCCCAGAACTCGCGGTGCAGCCGGTAGCCGAGCTCGACTTCGCCCTCGCGGGTCTCCAGGAACTCGAACCAGCCGATGAACCGGCCGGTGGCCTTCTCGATCCCCGCGAGGAAGCAGCCCTCGTCGAGGACGTCCTGCGCGGAGTCCGGGTCGAGGTAGCGCATGACCTCGGGATCGGCGTGCAGCTTCTCCAGCTCCGGCAGGTCGGACGCGACCAGCGGGCGCAGCGTCAGGCGTTCTGTTTCCACCTGTCGATCGTCACCCTGTTGTCCACCGGTTTGCCGCACAGCAGCGACGCGACGGCCGCCACCAGGCACAGCACGATCGCGAACCCGAAGGCGATCGCGAGGCCCTGCGCGAACGGTGCGGAGATCAGGCTCGGGAAGAACCCGCGCCCGGTCAGGAACGCGGCCTGGTCCGGCGGCAGCGTCGCGAGCTGGTCGCCGAGCAGCTGCTGGATCGGGTTGTAGCCGAGGAACGCCGCGAACAGCACGGCGACCGCGGGCAGCGACGCGACCTGCGCGGCGGCTGCGGGTGAGACGCCGTGTTCGACGAGCCCCGTCCGCATCGCGCCGGGCAGCGACTGCGAGAAGCCGACGATGATCAGGCTGAAGAAGAAGCCGATGGACAGCACCATCGCGGTGTTCTGGAACGTGGTCATCATGCCGCTGCCGGACCCGCGGGCGTTGGCGGGCAACGAGTTCATCACCTCGGCGCGGTTCGGTGAGGAGAACATGCCCATCCCGATGCCGGTGCCCACCAGGATCAGCGCGAACGCCCAGTACGGGAAGTCGACGGGCAACGCGATCAGCAGCGCGAACGTGGCCGCCGCGATGAGGTTGCCGGCGAACGCGAGCATCCGGCTGCCGAGTCGGTCGGACAGGATCCCGGCGGTCGGCGCGGCGAGCAGGAACCCGACCGTCATCGGCAGCATGTAGATGCCGGCCCACAGCGGCGTCTCCTCGTAGGAGTAGCCGTGCAGCGGCAGCCAGATGCCCTGCAGCCAGATGATCAGGATGAACTGCAGCCCGCCGCGGCCGAGCGCGCTCGTGAAGTTCGCGATGTTGCCCCACGTGAACGACCTCAGCTGGAACAGGTGCAGGTCGAACAGCGGGTTCGGCACGCGGTGCTCGATCACGACGAACACCGCCAGGACGACCAGTCCGCCGATCAGGCAGGTCAGCACGAGCGGGCTGGTCCAGCCGGTCTGCGACGTCCCGTGCGGCTGGATGCCGTACGTGATGCCGACGAGCACCGCGATCAGGCCGACCGCGAACGTGATGTTGCCCCACCAGTCCATCTCGGCGTGCCGGCGCTCGCCCGTGTCGTGCAGCTTCAGGTACGCCCAGACCGTGCCGAACAGGCCGAACGGCACGGACACGATGAACACCAGGTTCCAGTCGACCGGCGCGAGCAGGCCGCCTATCACCAGCCCGAGGAACGAGCCGGCGATGGCGGCCACGCCGTTGATGCCCAACGCCATGCCGCGCTGGGTGACCGGGAACGCGTCGGCCAGGATCGCGCTCGAGTTGGCCATCAGGAACGCCCCGCCGACGCCCTGCACCACGCGCCAGCCGATCAGCCACAGCGCCGCGGCGTCGCCGTCGAACCAGGTCACCGCCAGCATGATCGAGCTCGCGGTGAAGATCGCGAAGCCGAGGTTGTACATGCGGGCTCGGCCGTACATGTCGCCCAGCCGCCCGAAGCTCACCACCAGCACCGCCGTGACGACCAGGAACCCCATGATCATCCACAGCAGGTAGCCGGTGTTGGCCGGGTCGAGCGGGTTGATCGCGATGCCCTTGAAGATGTCGGGCAACGCGATCAGCACGATGGAGGAGTTGATCGTCGCGATCAGCATGCCCAGCGTCGTGTTGGACAGGGCGATCCACTTGTACCCGGCCGGAGCCGCCTGCACGGTCACTTCGCCATGCTAATCAATCTGTCTAGGGGACGTCTTTCGGCTTGATCGTCTCCAGCACCGCGCCGTCGCCGTCCCGCACCACCACGCGCGAGTCGGGATGCCGGTCGATCAGCGGCGCGGCCAGCACGAACGTGCCGTTGCCGATCATCGCGGGCACGTCGGCCATGCCCGGCCGGGTGTAGGTGATCGACGCGACCCGCGGGTCGAGGACCAGGCCCACAGCCGCGTAGTGACTGCTGCCGCCGTCGTAGTACTCCCCCTTGTCGTTCACCTTGAACGGCTTGAAGTCGTAGAACGCCGCCATCGCCGCGATGGTCGTGCCACGGACGTCTTCCAGGTCGTCGACGTCGTACGCGGTGCCGGCCGTCGGGTCGTTGTCCGACTCGCGGCAGTAGACGAGCACGTCGCCGGACCTGCCGAGGATCATCGTGTCGGTGGCGCTGACCTGGGCGGTGAGCCCGAGGGCGACCTGGTCGGCGTCCGCGATCGCCCGGTCCTTCAGGCACGCGCCGAACCGCGCGGTCTCCGTGGTGTCGCGGGGGGCGGGCGGCAGCGGACGGTCGACGACGGACGAGGTCGGCTTCGGCACGCCCCGCACGGCGAAGTCCTCGCCGTTGACCAGGGCCTTCGTGCCGGTCTCCGCCTTGAGGTAGCCGCTCGGCGCGAGGAGCAGCCCGTCCACGATCGCGGGCATCGTGTTGTTCTGACCGGAGTCGGCGATCCGGGACAGGCTGAGGAGCTTCACGTCGGGCGAGACCAGCCCCGCCATTGCACCGCTCGGCGTGGTGAACAGGATCTTCACCTTGCGGCGGCCGTCCTCGATCTTGACCGGGGTGGGTTCGGAGACGGTCGTGGTGGTGGCGGTGTTCGCGCAGAAGAACAGGCCTGCCGGACTCTGGAACGCGGTGAGCACGGTGCCGTTCTTGCGGCTGGTCGCGACCGGCTGCCACTGGTCGGCCGGCGGGTGCGCCTTGGCGGCGGCAGTGCAGCGGGCGAGCGCGTCGGGGGCGACCTTGCCGCGTTCGACGTGGTTGACGACCGCGCGGTCCTTGCCGACGAACTCGCCGTTGTACTGCACCGGCGGGGCGGCGACGTCGGCGCCGCCGTAGAGGGCTTGACCTGCGAAGACGGTGCCAGCGGCGAGCATGCAGACGCCTGCGGCGATCAGGATCGGCCGGCCGTTGCGGGCGGTGGGGTGCATGCCTTCGGAGAGGCGTTGGCGGGCACGGACGCGGATGTCGTCCGGCATCGTGCGGTTCTCGGGCAGCTGGTCGATCACGGGGTGTCCTCGGGGCTAAGGCGGGCGTCGGCGGGCGGCTGGTCAGCCACGCGGTGCCTGCGGGGCGCGAAGTGGGCGGGCGGCTGCGCGATCACTCGTCGTCGCCAGGGAGCGAGGTCGCGTGGACGAGCGCCAGTTGTGGGCATCACTCGGTGCCCCCTGGAGCGAGATCCCGCAGGTGAGCGCGGGTGCGGGACACGCGGGCCCGCACGCTCGACTCCGTGATCCCCAGCAGCGTCGCGGCATCCGCGGCCGTCACGTCGCCGAGCAGGCAGAGCTGAGCGATCTCGCGTTCGGAACGCGGCAGCCGGGCGATGGCGGCCACCACGGCGGCGAGGCGGCGCTGGGCGTCGGCGCGGGCCGCGACCTCGTCGGCGTGGTCGCGCTCGTTCTGCGGCACCAGCTTGCCGACCAGCCGCAACGCTCTGCGCGACGCCCGCCACTCGGTGCGGGCGAGGTTCGCCGTCACCGTGTAGAGCCAGGGCAGGGCGGAGTCGCGCACCAGCTGGGCCCCGCCGCGCTTGCGCCACGCGGTCAGGAACGTCGCCGACAGCAGGTCCTCGGCCTGCGACCACGAGGCGGTCAGGCGGTAGGCGTAGTTCCACACCGCCTCGGCGTGGCGTTCGAACAGTTCGGTGAACGCGGCGTGCGAGCCCTCGGCGATCTGGCCCCAGAGGTGCGCGTCCGGCGGCGGACCCACGTCCGCGCGCTCGGTCGTCTCAGTCATCACACTCCGCTTGGGGCCGTCACCGATCAGTGTGCTGCGTGACCCCGGTCACGCACATACCGGTCGGTAGGCCCTACGCGCAGGCGTGGATCAGAGCGATGGCAAGATCGTGGTGTGCCGATCGAGCAGCAGCAGTCCGGCAGTGCCGAGCCGGAGACCCAGGTGTTCGCGAGAATCCCGATCGAGGAACCGACCGTGCCGGCCACAGCACCCGCCACACCGCCCGCGCCCGCTCCAGCACCGGCGGTCCAGACTCCCGTGACGCAGACTCCCGCGGCGCAGAAGCCGACGACCGCACCACGTCCGCCCAAGTCGCTGGCCAAGAGGATCGCCCGCAGGATCCTCGGCCCGACCTTGATGACGAAGAAATAGCCTCGGCTACCGGTCTGGGACCTGGCCGATCCCACCGCAGACACGGCAGGCGGTCCGGTCCTCGTTGAGCCCAGAACCAAGGCAACGGCTGCACTCCTTCACAGAAGAACAGTGTCCGCTTCTACTCCGAGTGGACGCAGCCGCCAAGCAGGGACCCTGACGGCAATAATGGGTGACCCCCATCGTTCACGCTCGGTGATCAGGCCGGGGTGGACGGTCCGGCCGGGATCTCGTTGGCAGAAGCCACATTGCCTGCGACAACCCCTGGGACGATGCCTCCGCGATCGCCGTGCGGGAGCTTCCACCAGCCGGAGCAGCCTCTGGGGCACGGGTGCGACATCTCGTGCAGCACAAGGCCTTCCGGGCCGGGAACGGGTTGCTGCCACGACATGGTGCCGGTGCCCGCGCAGAGCAGGCAGGTGTCCTCTTCGCACTCCACGCAAGGTAATTACTCCACACGGGACACTGAGGGCAATCGCTGAATCGAGGGGAGATCACCGATGGCGGTCGCGGTCGTGACAGGAGCGGGTTCCGGCGTGGGTCGCGCGGCGGCGCGAACCCTGCTGGCGGCGGGATTTCAGGTCGCGCTGGCGGGCAGGCGCGAGGACGCGCTGCGGGAGACGGGAGAGGGCTTTCCCGACACAGCGCTCGTTGTACCAACCGATGTGTCGCATGAGGACTCGGTGGCAGCGCTCTTCGCCGCCGTGGTCGAGAAGTGGGGCCGCGTCGACGTGTTGTTCAACAACGCGGGCACGAACGTGAGGGCCACGCCGATCGAGGAGTTCAGCCTCAGCGCGTGGGAGAAGGTCGTCGGCGTGAACCTCACGGGCGCGTTCCTGTGCGCGCGTGAGGCGTTCAAGGTGATGAAATCCCATGGTGGCGGCCGGATCATCAACAACGGCTCGATCTCGGCGTCGGTGCCGCGTCCGCACGCGGTGGCGTACAACGCGACCAAGCACGCGATGACCGGGCTGACGAAGACGCTCTCGTTGGAGGGCCGCGCGCACAACATCGCGTGCGGGCAGATCGACATCGGCAACGCGGCCACGGAGATGACCGCGCGCATGAGCCAGGGCGTGCTGCAGGCGAACTTCGAGACCAAGCCGGAGCCGACGTTCGACGTGCAGCACGTGGCCGACGCGGTGCTGTACCAGGCTCAGTTGCCGTTGAACGCCAACGTGCAGTTCATGACGGTGATGGCGACAACGATGCCCTACATCGGGAGAGGCTGAGCCTGGTAGAGGCCGCCACCACGTTCCAGCAACCCGAGATCCACCAAATACCGGCGGATCGTCACGTGGTCGACCTCTCCCCCGTCGCACCACGTCCGGAGCCGCTCGTTGATCTCCTTCTCCTCGTAGTACGTCTGCGGGACGAAGGCCTGCGCGGCGACGTGCTCCAGGATCTTGCGGCGGCGTTCGAACGCGACCGGCAGCGAGACCAGCTTCTCGCCGCGCACGAACGGCGCGAGCCCGTCGGCGGGCATCGACTCGGTCAGCGTCGCGGCGAGCGGCTTCAGGTCGGCCGGCCGCGCAGGGTCGCCCTCGACGAGTCCCGCCTCGCGGAGTTTCAAAAGCGCTATGCCCGCGTCCTTGACCTTGAGCCCGGACGCGGCAGCGACCTCGGTCAGCGTCGAAGCGCCGAGCACGACGGCGGCGAAGGCCTTGAGACGAGACGGTTCGGCCAGCACGCGCACAACGGACTCCGGGGTGGTCATGTCTGCGACCGTAACCACCCCGTCCACCCGATTTTTCAGCGTGACGGAGCGCCCTGCCAGTCGTCGCTCATCTGCCCACCAGCCCCGGCGCCATCGTGTCCTTGAGGTAGGAGTCGAAGTCGGGCTCGTCGGGCTCCAGCACGTGCCGCACCCACGCGTCGCGCTCGTAGGACAGCGGCGGCAACTCCCAGACGCAGCCGATGAGGTCCTTCGGGATGACGCTGAAGTGCGTGAGGTCGGGGTCGGTGGAGCCGAGGAACGGCTGGTCGCCCGAGACGGCGGTGCGGCAGTGCAGGACGTTGTCCCAGACCCAGTTGTAGGCGTTGAGGTACATCCCCGCGGCACTGCGATGCAGGACCGTGACCGTGGCGGGCGGCGTCGGGTCCTCGAAGTCGGGGTAGATCGTCGGCAGGAACGCGTAGGCGGCCGCGCGGATGTCGTCGCTGATGCTGAGGCCGGGTGTGACGACCTCGTAGCGCTTGACGTGTCGACCCGCGATGACCAGCGGTTCCTTCACCGCCAGGTGCTTGTCGTAGAAAGCCATGCGTCGAACATATGAGCTATCACTGACACCTTGTGGCAGTGTCTCTGTCATGCGTGCGAGCCGGTTGGTGTCACTGCTTCTGCTGCTGCAGACGAAGGGGCGGATGACCGCGCAGACGCTGGCCGACGAGCTGGAGGTCTCCGTCCGCACGATCTACCGCGATGTCGAGTCGCTGCACGCGGCAGGCGTGCCACTGTACGGCGACGCGGGACCGCAGGGCGGCTACCAGCTCATCGACGGCTACCGGACGCGGCTGACCGGGTTGACCGAGCAGGAGGCGGAGTCGCTGTTCCTGGCCGGGCTGCCAGGGCCTGCGGCCGATCTGGGGCTCGGCGACGCGGTCTCGGCGGCGCAGCTCAAGCTGATGGCGGCGCTGCCGTCGTCGATGAGGGACCGGGCGACGCGCATGACCGAGCGGTTCCACCTGGACGCGCCCGCCTGGTACTACGACCCGGAGCGGTCGCCGTTCCTGGAGGTCGTGGCGGACGCGGTGTGGCGGGAACGGCTGCTGGAGGTGTCGTACCGGCGGTGGCAGGCGCCGGAGGAGGTGACGCGGACACTGCGGCCGTTGGGACTCGTCTTGAAGGCCGGGCGCTGGTACCTGGTCGCGCAGGGCTCGTCGCGGATCTCGACCTACCGGGTGTCGCAGATGCAGGCGGTGACCGTGCTGGACGAGGCGTTCGAGCGACCGGCCGGGTTCGACCTGGCGGCGCACTGGACGGCGTCGCTGGAGGAGTTCCAGTCGCGGCAGTACACCGGCGAGGCGGTGATCCGGTTGTCCGCGCGGGGCTTCGAGTCGTTCGCGTCGAACGTGCTACCCGCGGTGGCTCGCGCTGCTTCGGAGTCCGCGGTGCCCGACGGCGAGCGGGTGCGCGTGACGATCCCCATCGAGTCGATCGGGCACGCGGCGGGGATGCTGCTGCGGATGGGCGGCGAGGTCGAGGTACTGGAGCCCGCGGAGCTGCGCGAGCACGTCACGGACGTCGTGCGCCGGCTGGCGGCGATCTACCTGCCGTAGCCGAACCGCGCGAGGTGGTGCCACAGGTGCTTCACGACCTGGGGGTCCGCTTCGGCCTGGTCGAGCAGGTGGGGGTCGATGAACCCGTCCCGCGCGATCTCGAGGCCCAGCGCGACCGACTCCGGGGTGCGGTAGCCGGAGTTGCGCTCCAGGTCCTCGGTGGAGAGCCGGAAGCCCGCGTGCCACTCGACCGGGAGTTCTGGCCGTTCGAAACTCGGGTCGAGCACGATCGCTTCGACGTCGTCGAGCGTGACGGGGCCGTGGACGTGGGCCTCGACGTAGTCGTCCAGCGGGTCGCGGTCACCGGTCAGTTCGATCAACGCGAACCGGTGCGCGGTGCCGAAGTCGACCGGGTCGAAGACGCTGTCCGGGTAGCAGAACGTGGTGCGGTCGAGGACGTCCTCCTTGAGCCGCAGGTGGGCCGAGCCGAAGCGGGGTGCGCCGCCCTGCGGTTGCCCGCGGTGGTTGAGAGCGCCGTATTTGGGCCGGTCAGCGGGGTTCGCGTGGTCGTAGGCGCCGCCGAAGAGCCGGCTCTCCCACTCCCAGCGGGCGCCGCCGGGGTGAGCGGTGAGACCTCCGTTGCTGGTGCCCGTCTCGAACTGCGACCGGTACACACCTTCCCGCGCCAGCTTCGCGAGCACGCCGCGGCCGGGGTGGAAGTTGAGCGTCACGCGCAGGTCACGCGGCAACGGGTCGCCGACGGAGAGCGCGTCGACGTGCGCGATGGCCTCGTCAGAACTCACGGGCGAGCTGCCGGTCGTGCACCCGCGACAACGTCAGCTGGGCGGCGAGGGCTCCGAGCAGGGCCATGAACATGTCCCACTGGGTGTCCCAGACGTCGCCCTGGGTGCCGAGGAACTCGTCCGCCGCCGAGCCGCCGATGACCGCCGACGCCCATTCGAGCAGCTCGTAGGTGGCGCTGAACCCCAGGCACACGCAGACGACGAGGAAGAACAACCAGCCGCCGGGTCGCAGCGGGGTCTTGCGCAGCAGCACCTCGCGGGCGAGCAGGGCGGGCACGAAGCCCTGGACGAAGTGGCCGAGGCGGTCGTAGTGGTTGCGGGCGAGGTCGAACAGGTCCTGCGCCCAGAAACCGAGCGGCACGCGGGCGTAGGTGTAGTGGCCGCCGAGGATCAGGACGAGGGCGTGCAGGAACAGCAGCCGGTAGAGCAGGCGTGTGAGCGGGAAGCGCCGGTAGGTCGGGATGAGGATCGCCGCGCCGATGATGACGGGTGCGACTTCGAGGTACCACGTCGTGCGGCTGTAGGGGTTGATACCGGACACGACCAGGGCGACGGCGGTGAGGGCGAGCAGGATCAACGGCTCTGCGGCGGATCGGTCCCGCCCGCCCTCTGTCGTCATCCGTCGAGAGTGCCCGATCGCAGCAGACCCCGTGCCCTCTTCACCGCGATTTCCACCAACGCGGTCAACTCCGCGGGCTCGAAGCCGGGCGGCGGCTCGACGGCGAGCACCACAGGTGTGGTGGTCGGCAGTCCCGGACGAGCAGGCAGTTGACCTGCCGGTTCCGCCGAAACCACCACAGGTGTTCTGGTTCCGACGGGTCCGGCGACGCGTTGCTTCAGCGCGTCGAGCAGTTCGGCCTCCGGCTTGCCCTTGAGTAGCAGGAGCACGAACGGGTCCGCGTCGAGCAGCCAGCCGACCTGGAACGCGAGCGCGGCCGCGTGCCGGCACGGGAGCTCCCAGCCGTCGCAGTCGCACGACGGTTCGAGGTCGCCGATGCCCGGCAGCAGGTCCACTCCGGACTCTTCGGCCGCTGCGACGAGATCGCGCGGCATGTCGTTGTCCAGCAAGGCGGCGATGTGGCCGGGTTGTTCGGCGACGCGGTCGAGGAACCGTCCCCAGTGGACTTCCGTCAGCACCGGCACGTGCACGGTGGTGTTGTGGGCGGTGCCGGAGTCGTGCACCACGGCGTGCAGCACGCCGGGGCTGACGGTGATCGGTCCGACGACGCCGGCGTGGGCGTAGCGGCGGCCGAGGCGGACCATCGCGCCGTCGAGCGCGGTGTCCTCCAGGGCCTTCACCCAGGCCTTGCCCCACCACGTCGTGGCGACGCGGCGCGTGACCTTGGGGAACGCGGTGAAGCCGCGGGCGGTCATCAAAGGCTCCTGAGCTGGACGAGTTCGGCGAGTTCGGCGTCGGTGAGTTCGGTGAACGCGGCTTCTCCGCCGTGCAGGACGGCGTCGGCCAGCGAGCGCTTCTCCTGCAGGAGCGCGGCGATGCGTTCCTCGACGGTGCCTTCGGTGACGAGCTTGTGCACCTGGACCGGGCGGGTCTGGCCGATGCGGTAGGCGCGGTCGGTGGCCTGGTCCTCGACGGCGGGGTTCCACCAGCGGTCGAAGTGGATCACGTGGTCGGCTCTCGTCAGGTTGAGGCCGGTGCCGGCGGCCTTGAGCGACAACAGGAACACGGGCGCCCGGCCCTGCTGGAAGTCGTCGACCATCCGCTCCCGCTGGTTCACGGGTGTGCCGCCGTGCAGGAACCTCGTGGGCTGCTTGATGTGCTGTTCCAGCAGCTTCGCCATGCCGACGTACTGGGTGAAGATCAGCGCCGAGCCGTCCTCGGCGACGATCGTGTCGAGCAGTTCGTCGAGCAGGTCGAGCTTGCCGGACGTGCCCTGCAGGGTGTCGTGGCCGAGGTAGTGCGACGGGTGGTTGCAGATCTGCTTGAGCCCGGTGAGCAGTTTCAGCACCAGGCCGCGGCGTGCCATGCCGTCACTGTTGGCGATCTGGTCGAGGGTTTCCCTGGTCAGAGCCTCGTACAGCGCGGCCTGCTCGGTGGTGAGCGAGACGGGCAGGTCGGTCTCAGTCTTGGCGGGCAGCTCGGGGGCGACGCCGGGGTCGGACTTGCGGCGGCGCAGCAGGAACGGTTTGACGACCTTGGCGAGCGTGTCGTCGGGTTCCGGCCAGCGGGTGCGGAACGCGCGGTGCGTGCCGAGCAGGCCCGGTGTCGTCCAGTCCAGAATGGACCACAGCTCGGACAGCGAGTTCTCCACAGGAGTACCGGAGAGCGCGACACGGGCACCTGACGGGATGCCGCGCAGTGCTTTGGCGGTGCCGGAGTGCGGGTTCTTGACGTGCTGGGCCTCGTCGGCGACGACCATGCCCCACTCGTGGTTGCGGAGTGCTTCGGCGTCCAGGCGCATGGTGCCGTAGGTCGTGAGCACGATGCCTTCGGTGGCGAGTGTCCGTTGTGGACCGTGGTAGCGGGTGACTCGTACGTTGGGCGCGAACCGGTGGATCTCGCGCTCCCAGTTGCCGAGCAGCGAGGCCGGGCAGACGACGAGCGTCGGCTCCTGCTTTCGGTGCAGGTGCAGGGCGATGAGCGTGATGGTCTTGCCGAGGCCCATGTCGTCGGCGAGGCACGCGCCGAGGCCGAGCGAGGTCATGTGGGCGAGCCAGCGCAGGCCGTGCAGCTGGTAGTCGCGGAGTTTCGCCTGGAGCTCGGCCGGGGCCGGGATCTCGGGGACGGCCGTGATCGCGGTGGTGAGGCTGTGCGGGGCGACCTCGACGGGTTCGCCGTTGATGATCGCGGTGCCGGCGAGCGCGGCGGTCACGGCCTGGACGGCGGTGATCGGGGCGAGCTGCTGCTGGGCTTTCTTCTTGAGCTTCGGGTCAACGAGCACCCACTGGTCGCGCAGCCGCACCACGGGCCGGCTGGCTTCGGCGATGACGTCCATCTCGGCGTCGGTGAGTGCTTCGCCGCGGAGCGCGAGCTGCCAGTTGAACGTCAGCAGGTCGTCGGCTTTGAACTGGCCGCTGGGCTCGCCGATGACGGCCTTCGCCTTGAGACCGGTGGTGAGGTTCTTGGGCCAGTGGACCTCGAGGTCGGTCTCGAGCAGCTCGGCGACCTCCTGATCAGTGAGGTCGGCCTGGTCGAGCAGTCGCTGCAACGGCGGCCAGGTGGCACGCCCGATCGCGCGGATGGCGTCGAGCTCGCGGCCGGAGCCGCGCACGTCCCGCGGGTAGGGGTCGGTGATGCCGCGGACCTGGACGATCGCGCGGAACCGCAGGTCGTCGGTGGTCTCGATGCGCAGGGAGAGTTTTATCTGTGCGTCAGCCCAAGGCTTCAGCTCCGGAACGAGTCGGGGTTCCGCGCCCGCGAAAGGGGCAGCTCCAGGGAGTGCGGAGGCGTCGGCAGCAGCGAAAGGGTCTTCCTCCCATCCGCGTGGCAACACATCCGCCACCGCGTCCAGATACGCCCTCAGCTCGTCGTAGTCGCCGTGCGCCGCGAGCTGCCGCAGGTGCATCTCGTCGGAGTGGTCGAGCGGCCCGATCCGCCAGGTGTCATACCCATCAGCCGTCACGCTCGGCACGATCCGGCCCCGCGCGACGAGGTTGAGCGCGGTCGCCGTGGCCACTCCCCAGTAACCGGAGTCGCTCAGCGCGTCTGGCAGGGCTTCGAACAGGGCTTTCCCCCGGAGCTGTCCGAACATACCATGTACCGTACACCATACGGTACGGTAGGGTCGCGCTCGTGATCGAACACACGGGCAGCGGTGACCCGGCGCGGACGCTGGCGTTGCTGTGGCGCACGCAGGAGCGGGTGTCCAGGAAGGGCAAGCCCGACCTGAGCGTGGACCGCATCGTGCAAGCGGGTGTCGCACTGGCCGACGCCGACGGGCTGAAGGCGCTGTCGATGCGGCGCGTGGCCGAGCAGCTCGGCGTCGGCACGATGTCGCTCTACACCTATGTACCGGGCAAGGGCGAGCTGATCGACGTCATGGTCGACACGGTGCAATCCGTGACGGGACGTGCCCTCGCTGACGGCTGGCGCGCGCACCTCACCTACGTGGCGCGCGAGAACCTCGCTCTGTACCGCAAGCATCCGTGGTTGTTGCAGGTCGCGCCGTCGCGCACGGTGCTGGGCCCGCAGGTGGCGGCGAAGTACGACTTCGAGCTGCGCGGCCTGGAGGGCATCGGCCTCACCGACATCGAGATGGACTCGGTGCTCAACCTGGTCCTGGGCCACGTGCAGACGTCGGCGAGGGGGCTGACCGCGGCGGCCGTGACCGAGCAGGAGACGGGGCTGACCGACCAGCAGTGGTGGGACGCGGCGGCGCCGGTGCTGATGACCGTGTTCGACCCGGCGCGCTTCCCGGTCGCGGCTCGGGTGGGCGGCGCGGTGGGTGAGGCGCACCAGAGCGCGTTCAGCCCGGAGCACTCGTTCGAGTTCGGTCTGGAGATGATCCTCGACGGCGTCAATCGGCTGATCGAGTCGCGGCAGGGGTAACACCTGAGTGACACCTGGCGGGATGCGTCGTTAATTCCCACGCGGTGTCCTGTGGGTGCCTACAGTTACGCCACGCCGATCAACTTCACCGTCGGGAGGCCCGCTCGTGGTGATCGACTCGCAGCCGCGACAGGCGCTGGTGCGCCGGGTCACCGGTCTGGCGCGGTCGACACCGGGGCGGCTGAGCCTGATCATCCTGGTGCTCGTGATCGCGAGCCTGGCCAGCGGCGCGCTGACCACGTGGAGCGTCAACCGGCAGGAGCGCGCGCTCGAAGACCTGGCGACGCGGTCGGAGCCTCTCGCGCACGCCGCGCAGGAGGTCTACCGGGCGTTGCAGGACGCCGACGCGACGGCCGCGAGCGCGTTCCTCTCGGGTGGCCTGGAGCCTCCTCAGCTGCGGGAACGCTACGAGGCGGACATCGCGCAGGCTCAGGCCGCGCTGTCGGTCGCCACGGCGTCCTCCCCCGACCTCACCGCGACGCTGGCGGCCCAGCTGCCGGTGTACACGGGGCTGATCGAGACCGCGCGGTCCAACAACCGGCAAGGTTTCCCGGTCGGCGCGGCGTACCTGCGGGAAGCGTCCGGGCTGATGCGCACGCAGCTGCTGCCGGCGGCGCAGGAGCTGTACCGGGCGGAGACGGACCGGGTCGCCGCGGCCCAGGACGAGGCGAACTTCCCGTGGGGCTCGATGAGCGTCGCGCTGGCGTTCGTGATCGCGCTGGTGCTCACCCAGCGTTACCTGACCCGCAAGACGAACCGGCTGCTCAACGTCGGCCTGCTGATCGCGACGGGCGCGGCGGGCCTGTCGCTGCTGTGGGCCACGACGGTGTCGGTGCTGGTGATCAACGACGTGGCGGACTCGCGCACGGCGTCGGAGAAGGTCGACGTGCTCGCGCAGGCTCGGATCGCGACGCTGACGGCACGAGGCGAGGAGACGTTGACGCTGGTCGCGCGCGGGGCCGGGCAGGCGTACGAGAAGAACTTCGTCGAGGTGTCGGAGAAGCTGGAAGGTCTGCTGGACCAGGCGAAGCGGCTGGACAACACCGAGGCCGTCGACCAGGCGATGCGGCACTTCCGGCAGTGGCAGCAGGTGCATCAACGCATCCGCGAGGCCGACGACGCCGGGCAGTACACCGACGCGGTGGCGTTGATCAACAACCCGTACTTCGACTCGCTGGACCAGGACCTGGTGCGGGCGATCGGCGAGGCGCGGCAGGACTTCAGCGACGAGGTGGCGGTGGCGCGGGCGTCGCTCGCGGGCACGGTCGTCGGGGTGCTGGTGCTCGCGGTGATCGCCGCGGTCGGGTCGACGATGGGGTTGTGGCAGCGGCTCAAGGAGTACCGATGAGGCGCCTGACTCTGGTGGCGGTGCTGCTCACCGCAGCTTGTTCGGCGGGTCCGGCGCCGAGCGAGGTGATCCCGCGCAGCGCTCCGGCACCCCAACCGGCCAACGCCAGCACGGTCACGGCCGCGCCGAGCAGCACAGCAGGCCCGTCCCCGTCGTGCGACGCGACGGCGAGCCTGCGACCGGGAGCACTGCCTCCTGCGGGTCAGATGCCGGCGGGGTCGAACATGGAACGGATCCTCAAGCGCGGCCGGTTGATCGCGGGCGTGGACCAGAACTCGTACCTGATGGGGTTCCGCAACTCCTTCACCGGCGAGCTGGAGGGATTCGACGTCGACGTGGCCCGGCAGCTCGCCAAGGCCATCTTCGGCGACGAGAAGAAGGTCCAGTTCAAGGTCGTCACGGCGGCGGAACGGATCGGCGTGCTGCAGAAGGGCGACGTGGACGTCGTGGTGCGGACGATGACGATCACCTGCGACCGGCTCAAGGACGTCGACTTCTCGCAGGTCTACTACCAGGCGGGGCAGCGGGTGCTGGTGCGCCGCAACTCCGCCATCAGCGGCGTCGAGAGCCTCAAGGACAAGAAGGTGTGCGTGGCGTCGGGCTCGACGTCGCTGAACAACGTGATCAACCGCGTCAAGACGACGGTGAGCGTGCCGAACTGGACGGACTGCCTGGTGATGCTGCAGCAGGGGCAGGCGGACGCGATCTCCACCGACGACACGATCCTGGCGGGGCTCGCGGCGCAGGACCCGTACACCGAGGTGGTCGGGTCGCGGTTCACCGAGGAGCCGTACGGGGTGGGCATCCCCAAGGGCCAGGAGGACCTGGTCCGGTTCGTCAACGGCGTGCTGGAGCAGATGCGGGTCAACGGCACGTGGAGCGGGATCTACTGGCGTTGGCTGAACACGCTGGGTCCGGCACCAGCGCCGCCCGTCGCTCGTTATCGGGACTAGGGGGTGGCGACATGAGCGAGGATCTGGATCTTCCCGCCACGGGACCGTCGACGGCGCCGGGGACCGCGGCCTGGTCGGTGTCGCAGGAGGTCTCGCGCTCGAACTCGGGCCGCACGCGCCGGGGCAGCGCGCGGTCGATGAGCCGCGGCCGGTTGGGCGCGGGGCTGGTCGAGGTGCCGCGGGTGCCGTACCGGGATCCGAAGACGGCGGTGCTGGAGAACCCCGAGGTTCCCGAGGCGAAGCGGTTCTGCTCGAAGTGCGGCAAGAAGGTCGGGCGGCGCAAGGACGGCAAGCCGGGCCGGGTGGAGGGGTTCTGCCCGCAGTGCGGTCATGCGTACTCGTTCACGCCGAAGCTCGCGCCGGGTGAGGTGCTGCACGACCAGTACGAGGTGCTGGGGTGTCTCGCGCACGGTGGCCTGGGGTGGCTCTACCTGGCGCTGGACCACGCGGTGAGCGACCGGTGGGTGGTGCTCAAGGGCCTGCTCGACTCAGGTGACGCCGATGCGATGGCGGCGGCGCTGGCCGAGCGGCGGTTCCTGGCCGAGGTCGAGCACCCGAACATCGTGAAGATCCACAACTTCATCCGTCACGAGGATCGCGAGACCGGCAAGCTCGTCGAGTACATCGTGATGGAGTACGTCGGCGGCGAGTCGATCAAGGACATGATCACGCGCCGGCGCCGGGACGGTCGTGGTGACGAGGCGTTGCCGCTGGCGCAGGCCATCGCGTACGTGCTGGAGATCCTGCCCGCGGTCGGTTATCTGCACGGTGTGGGGTTGCTGTACTGCGACTTCAAGCCGGACAACATGATCCACACCGAGGAGCAGCTCAAGCTGATCGACCTGGGCGCGGTGCGGCGGATCGACGACCACCACTCCCCCATCTACGGCACGATCGGCTACCAGGCGCCGGAGATCGGCACGATCGGGCCGTCGATCTTCTCCGACATCTACACGATCGGGCGAGCTTTGGCGGTGATGAGCTTCCCGTTCGACTTCCGCGGCCGCTGCAAGGACAGGCTGCCGACAGTCGACGAGGAACCGCTGCTGGGCCGCTTCGAGTCGTTCCACCGGCTGCTGCTCCGCGCGACGAATCCGAACCCCGAGCTGCGGTTCTCGTCCGCGGAGGACATGGCGGACCAGCTCACGGGCGTGCTGCGCGAGGTGCTGGCGATCGAGGACGGCGTGCAGCGGCCGGGCCCGTCGCGGCAGTTCACGCCGGAGCGCCGCCGGTTCGGCGTCGAGGGCGCGCTGGACCTGGCCGAGGTCGCGCTGGCGCTACCGGCGCCGAGCGTGAGCACCTCGGACGCGGCGGCCTCGTGGCTCGCGACGGCGACGACGTCGGATCCGGCGGGCCTGCGCAAGGCGCCCGAGGTCACCGTGGAGGTGCGGCTGCGGATCGTCCGGGTGCTCATCGAGTCCGGCGACACCGAGGCCGCTCTGCGCGAGCTGGAGGCGTTGACGGCACCGTCGATGTTCGACGAGTCCGAGCTGGACCCCGAGGACTGGCGGCCCGACTGGTACCGGGGCCTGGCGGCGTTGATCGACAAGCGGGCGGAGGACGCGCTGCGGTTCTTCGACGCGGTGTGCTCGGCGGTGCCGGGTGAGGCGGCCCCGAAGCTCGCGCTGGGCGTCTGCTACGAGGCCACGGGTGATCTGAAGTCGGCGGCGGGCTGGTACGAGCTGGTGTGGCGGACGGATCACGCGTACGTGTCGGCGGCGTTCGGGCTGGCGCGCGTGCTGCTGGCGTGCGGGGACCGTTCGCGAGCTGTCGACGTACTGCTGTCCGTTCCGGACACTTCTTCACAACACCTGGCGGCGCAGATCGCGGCGGTGCGCGCGCAGCTCGGTGACTGCGGTGCCGAGGACCTCGTCGCGGCCGGGGAACGGTTGCACGCCTTGGACATCGACGTCCATTCGCACACCCAGCTGTCGGCGGAGGTGCTGGAGGCGGCGTACGACTACGTGACCCGCAATCAGGACGCCGAGGGCAAGGTGCTGGACTGTGCACTCTCCGAACACGAGCTTCGGCTGGGTCTCGAGCGGCGCTACCGCACGCTGGCCCGGTTCGCGGCCACGCCGGAGGAACGGATCGCATTGGTGGACCGCGCGAACGCGGTAAGGCCTAGGACGTTGGTTTGATGGACACCCTGAAGTGCCCGGAGTGCTTCGCGCCCGTCGCGCAGGAGGACCGGTTCTGCGAGGCCTGCGGGCGCAACCTGCTGGTCCGCCGCACGCCGCTGGGCGGGCCGACCGGTCCCGCGCAGGCCTCGTGCATCCTGTGCGGGTCTCCCGACATCGATGACGAGGACTACTGCACCCAGTGCGGCCGTCACCAGCCGTCGGCGCGTGATCGGGTCGAGTACACGCTCGGCGCGGTCTCGGGTGTCAGCGATCGGGGCAAGCGGCGGGCGCGCAACGAGGACTCGATGGCGTTCGGGCACGTCGCGGGCAAGGGTGTCGCCGCCGTCGTCTGCGATGGCGTGGCGTCGTCCGAGCGCGCCGAGCAGGCCTCGCAGGCTGCCGCCGACGCCGCGGTGGACGTGCTGCTCAACGCGCTGATCGAGACCGCGGACCCGCAGGAGGCGATGGTCGACGCCGTCGCGGCGTCGTGCCTGGCGGTCGAGCAGCTGGTTGAGGCCGAGCCGATGGAGGCGGGCGCACGGGGTGTGGCGCCGTCGTGCACGTTCGTCTCCGCGCTGGTCACGGAGACGTCGGTGACGATCGGGTGGGTCGGTGACTCGCGCGCGTACTGGCTGGCCGAGGAGGGCTCCAAGCAGCTCACCACCGACGACACGTGGGCCGCGCAGCTCGTCGCGGAGGGTGTGCTGACCGAAGAGCAGGCGCGCACGGACCGCCGGGCGCACGTGCTGTCGCGGTGGATCGGCGCGGACGCCGGGCGGGTGGAGCCGCAGGTCGTGCAGCTGCAGCCGACGACGCCGGGTGTGTTCGTGCTGTGCTCGGACGGGTTGCACAACTACCGCCCGCAGCCCGAGGACCTGCAGCCGCTGCTGGGATCGGGTCCGGACGAGTACGTGAAGGTCGCGCTGGACGCGGGTGGCCACGACAACATCACCGTGGTGCTGGTGCCCTTCGCCCCGGCCCCCTGACGGGACTGAGTATCATCGTCTTCGGAAGCTTTGTTCCTTCTGGAAGGACGAGCAGTTGAAGCGTGCAGTGCAGGGCACGACCGTGGACGTGATCACCGAGGACGGCACCGCGGACGCCTACCTGGCACATCCCGAAGGCGACGGCCCGTTCCCCGCTGTCCTGTTCTACATGGACGCGTTCGGCTTGCGCCCGCACCTGGAGAAGATGGCCGACCGGCTGGCCGGCGCCGGGTACGTCGTGCTGGTGCCCAACGTGTTCTACCGGGCCGGACGGGCACCGGTGGTCGAGCTCCCCGAGTACATCGACCCGGCCGCGCGGCCCGGGTTGTTCGAGCAGATCATGCCGATGCTGCGGTCGTTGACGCCGGATTCGCTGATGAGCGACGCTCGCGCCTACCTGCAGTTCCTGGCGGACTCGCCGCTGGCCGCTGACGGTCCGGTCGGTGTCACGGGGTACTGCATGGGCGCGGGTCTGGCGTTGCGGACGGCCGGAACCTATCCCGGTCGGGTCGCCGCGGCGGCCGGATTCCACGGCGCGAACCTGGCCTCCGAGGCCGACGACAGCCCGCACCTGCTGGCCGGTTCCGTGACGGCCGAGCTGTACTTCGCGCACGCCGACCAGGACGCTGCCATGCCCGCTGAGCAGGTCGAACGTCTGGAGAAGGCGCTCACCGACGCCGGCGTGACGCACCGCTGCGAGGTGTACGCCGGGGCGCACCACGGCTACACCCAGGCGGACACCGCCGCGTACAACGCCGAGGCCGCGGAGCGTCATTGGACCGAGTTGTTGGCCCTGTTCTCGCGGACTTTGAAGTCGTAGTGTGATCACGCCGCCGCCCTCCGTAATGCTTTGGAGGCGTACGGGATGGGCACTGCGAGGCGTTCTTTCCTGCTGGGAACGGCGGGAGCCTTAGCCGCTGCGGGCACGGCGTCGGCCGCTCCAGGTGGTCTGACGTGGGTGTTGACGAACAACGTCGGGTACGAGGCCGAGGGGCCGAAGCGGGCGGTGATCGCCTGCACGACCCCTGGCCCGCACCGGTTCGAGCTCGTGGAGCACGGCACGGGCAAGGTCGTGCACCGCGGCTCGGCCAAGGCTGTGGGCGCGGTGGCGGACTGGAAGGCGAACCAGTTCCCGGCCGTGCCGTCGTTCTACTCGGTCGTCGACTTCTCGAACTTCACACGTTCCGGTGAATTCGTGTTGTCGACCGAGGGTGGGGTGTCGCGGCCGTTCGTGATCGAGCCGCTCGTTCTGGAGCGGCGGACGCTCCCCCACGTGGTCCGATTCTTCAAGGACTCGCGGTCGTTCGGCGAGTACGACCGGGTGGACCGGTCGCTGCCCTACGAGCCGGATCCGTCGGTCCGCGTCGACGCGCACGGCGGCTGGTACGACGCGGCGGCGGACTGGTCGAAGCACTTCACCCAGCTGTCGAAGTACTCGTTCTGCAACACGCTGCAACTGCCGTTGACCGCGTACGTGCTGTGGACGTCGTACGACGAGCTGACGCGGCGCGACAACCCGGACTTCCGGCATCTGCGGGAGCTGCTGCACGACGAGGCGGTGTACGGGGCGGACTACCTGGTGCGCGTGCAGATGCCGGGTGGGTCGTTCTACGGCTCGGTGCGGCAGCCGCAGGAGGACGACATCGGCATCGACCCGGCGAAGCGGTTCCTGCGCAAGGGTCCGCTGAACTACCGCGAGGGGTGTGGGGTCGCGATCGCCGCGCTGGCACGGGCGGCGCGGGGCAGTGTGGACGGTGAGTTCCCGCGGTCTCGCTATCTCGCGGCGGCCGAGGCGGCGTTCTCGTTCCTGCAGGTCAACAACGTGCGGTTGACCAACGACGGCAAGGAGAACATCCAGGACGACTACAACGTGCTGCTGGGCGCGGTGGAGTTGTTCAAGGCGACGTCCAAGCCCGAGTACAGGGCGGAGGCGGATCGTCGCGCGGCCGCGTTGGTCGCGAGGATCCTGCCGCGCGGGCACTTCCGGGCGGACGACAAGGATCGGCCGTACTTCCATCCGTCGGACGCGGGCATGCCGGTGGTGGCGTTGCTCGCCTACCAGTCGCTCGGTGGCGTGGACGTGCTGCCGGCGATCCGGAAGTCGCTGGAGTTCGAGCTGGCGGTCACGGGCGCGGTGCCGAACCCGTTCGGTTATGCGCGGCAGGTGGTGCAGACGGCGGCGGGTGAGCGGTTCGACGGGTTCTTCTTCCCGCACGACGCGGCGGGCACGTGGTGGCAGGGCGAGAACGCGCGCCTGGCTTCGCTCGCCGCGGCGGCACGGTTGGCGGCGCCCAAGTTCGACGCGGCGTTCGCTTCCAAGCTTCGGGCGTACGCGGCGGATCAGCTGAACTGGATCGTGGGCTGCAACCCGTTCGACGTGAGCATGCTGGAGGGCAGCGGGCGGACGTCGCCGATCTACCTGGAGTACCCGGACGGGTCGGCCACGGGTTCGTGGCGGTGGATCCGGGCGGCGGGCGGGATCGTCAACGGGATCACCGGGCGTGCGGCGGACGGTCGTGGGATCGAGTGGGATCCGGGGGTGGCGTCGTCGGGTCCGAACACGGACTGGCGGTGGCTCGAGCAGTGGATCCCGCACTCGACGTGGTTCCTGTACGCGGTGGCCGCAGGCTAGAAGCGAGGTCCAGCAACGTCATGGCGTCGTGGTCGGGTGTGCCGGGCGTGGCGAGGTAGACGATGAGGCGCTGGCCCTGGGCTCGGTTCAGGGTCAGCCCCTCGTGCGAGAGCGTCATGGTGCCGACCTCGGGGTGGTGCATGGTCTTCTCGCCGTCGCCGATGGTGCGGACCTCGTAGCGTTCCCAGTGCCGGTTGAAGTCGGGACTCTTGACGATGAGCTCGCCGACGAGCGCGGCCAGGTCCGGCGCGTCCGGATCGGTGCCGGCGATGGCGCGCAGCTGGGCGACGCACGCCTTGGCCTTCACGTCCCAGTCGTTCCACAGCTCGCGGGCGTTGGGATGCAGGAAGGTGTACCTGATGGTGTTGCGCTGTTTCTCGGGCCAGTCCTCGATGCCGTGCAGCAGGCGCAGTCCGCCGGGGTTGGCGGCGAGCAGGTCGTTGGTGCGGCTGACGACGTAGGCGGGGTTGGGCCGCAGGGTTTCCAGCAGCAGCTGCATCGTCGGGCGGACTTTGCGGGACGGCAGCGCGCGGGGTTCGGGTGCCTGGCGTGCGGCGGTGGCGGCGAGCTCGCGCAGGTAGGTGCGTTCCTCGCAGTTCAGGCGCAGCGCTTCGGCGAGCGAGTCGACGACGGATGGACTCGGTCGGGTCTCCTTGCCGCGTTCGAGGCGCACGTAGTAGTCGATGCTGACTCCGGCGAGCGCGGCGACCTCCTCGCGGCGCAGGCCAGGGGTGCGGCGGGGACCGGTTCTGGCCGGGAGCCCGACGTCGGCCGGGCTGATGCCGCCGCGGCGTGCTCGCAGGAACCTCCCGAACTCGGTCATGCGCTTCAGTCTGCCAGCGGATCGTCGTCGTTCCCTGGCCGTGTCACACCCCCTCTCGCACTACCCGGAAGATCGCGGTCTGCCGCGCGTTGGTGATCATCGCGAGTGTTGGTGCCGTGACAACTCTCTTAACCGCCAGGCCGGCCGCGAACCCGAAGCTGGTGCTGGCGACGGCGTTCCTGGGCATCTTCCTGCTCAACCTCGACTCGATGGCGATGAACGTCGCGTTGCCCGGCATCGGTCGTGAGCTCGGTGGCAGCACGGCGGGTCTGCAGTGGATCGTGGACGCCTACCTGCTGATGTTCGCCGCCCTTCTGCTGTCCGCGGGTGCTTTGTCGGACCGGGTCGGGGCGAGTCGTGCGTTCGGTGTCGGGACGGCGATCTTCACGTTCGCGTCGGCGGCGTGCGGCCTGGCACCGGGCCTGGCCGAGCTGATCGGCGCTCGACTGCTGCAGGGCGGCGCGGCGGCGATCATGCTGCCGTCGTCGCTGGCCTTGGTGCGGCAGGCTTTCCCGGACGCGGCTGAGCGCGCGCGGGCGATCGCGTTGTGGACGGTCGGCGGTGCTCTGGCGATCGCGTGCGGTCCCGTCGCCGGTGGGGTGCTGACGGGCACGCTGGGCTGGCGGTCGATCTTCTTCATCAACGTCCCGGTCGGCATCGCGACCCTGGTGGTGCTGGCTCGCGCTCCTCGGTCACCGCAGGTGCCTCGACCGCTGGATCCGCTGGGCCAGATCACGGCGATCGTGGCGCTGGCGGCGTTGACGTTCGGGGTGATCGGCGGCTCTCTCGTGGCCTTCGGTGCGGCTCTCGTGGCCGCGATCGCGTTCGTGGTCGTTGAGTCGCGGGTGGCGGCGCCGATGGTGCCGCTGAGCCTGTTCGTGTCGCGGACGGTGTCGTTGTCGGTGGTGATCGGGTTCGTGGTGAACGCGGCGTTCTACGGGTTGGTGTTCGTGCTGAGCCTGTTCTTCCACGACGTGCTGGGGCTGTCGCCAATGGCCGCCGGGTTGGTGTTCCTGCCGATGACGGCGGTGATCGCTTTCGCCAATCTGGTGTCAGCGCGGCTGGCGGCTCGGTTCGGGCCTCGGGTGCCGATCGCGGTGGGGCCGGTGATCTGCGGGCTGGCGATGGTCTCGCTGCTGTGGGCGGGCACGGCTCCGGTGATCGCGGTGTTGCTGGTGCCGGTCGGGTTCGGGCTGGGGATGGTGGTGCCGTCACTGACCGCCGTCGTCATGGGCGAGGTGGCGGCGGATCGCGCGGGGATGGCGGCCGGGGTGCTGAACTCGGTGCGGCAGACCGGTGGGGCGCTCGCGGTGGCGGTGTTCGGCGCGGTGGGCGGGGTTCAGGTCGCGCTGGTCGTGGCGGTGGTGTTGCTGGTGGCGGCGACGGTGGCGGCGTTGCTGCTGCCACGCCGATTTACCACCGCCTAACTGGCCGCAGGCACCGTCGCCTCCGTGAGATTCGTTTCTGTCGCGGCGGTGGCCGCGTTCGTGCTGGCCGGCTTGTCGTCCGGGATCGCGCACGCCGAGTCGGCGCCGGGCTGCGACCGGGTGACGCAGATCGGGAGGACCGCCTACATCGACATGGGCGGTGGCCCGGTGGCGTCGGTCAAGCAGTTCAAGGGCTGCGGGAAGAACTTCGCCTACGTGTGGGTGTGGGACTCGTGGATCAAGCCGGGCCGCTCCTACGAGGTGCAGGCGTCGATCTACCCGGACGGCCGCAACCCGGCGGGTGGCGTGCGGGTGCGCAACAAGCAGGAGGTGTGGTCGAAGGGCACGGACACGCTGGACGTGTGCACGCGTGCGTCGGGCACGCTGGTGGACCTGGTGGGCGACCCGAGCTACGGCTGGCAGGCGTTCACCGACAAGCGCTGCTGAGCCTCATCATGGGGTGATGTGGAGGCCGGTGTTGATCGCGGCGGCGGTGGTTGTCACCATCGTCGCCGTGGTCTTCGGCTTTCAGCGCAAACTCGTCTACTTCCCCTCCCCCGGCCCGCTGCCGTCCGCGGAGGAGGTTCTCCCCGGTGGGCGCGATGTTCGGCTGGTGACGGCGGACGGGTTGATGCTCGACGGCTGGCACTTCGAGGTGCGGGACGCGCCGGCGACGGTGATCGTGTTCCCGGGCAACGGCGGCAACCGCGAGGGGCGGGTGCCGATCGCGCGGGCGTTGACCGATCGCGGGTTGTCGGTGCTGCTGTTCGACTACCGCGGTTACGGCGGCAACCCCGGCCAGCCGTCGGAGGAGGGTTTGACCTACGACGCGCGGGCGGCGCTGGATCTGATCGACGGGCCGGTGATCTACCTCGGCGAGTCGTTGGGCGCGGCCGTCGCGGTCGAGCTGGCGACGCATCGGCCGCCCGCGGGCCTGGTGCTGCGGTCGCCGTTCACCTCGCTGGCGGCGGTCGGGTCGCACCACTACCCGTGGCTGCCGGTGAAGATGTTGTTGAAGGACCAGTACCCCGTGCTGGAGCGGGTGTCGACTGTGGACGTTCCGACCACCGTGATCCTCGGAACCGCGGACTCGGTGGTGCCGCCCGCGCAGAGCCGTGAGGTCGCCACCGCCGCCAAGGCCCGGTTGATCGAGGTCGCGGGAGCTGATCACAACGACGACGTGCTGGCGTCGGGGTCGCAGGTGATCGACGCGGTGCTGTCAGTGAGGTGAGATCTCGCCGGACCCGCGCCGCACCAGCGACGCGGGGACGACGGCGTGCACGGGTGGTGAGGTGTCGCCGTCGATGCGGGCGAGGATGAGCTCGGCGGCTTTGCGGCCGATGCCGGGGACGTCCTGGCGCACGACGGTGATGCCGGGTTCGAGCATGTCGGCGAGCGGGAAGTCGTCGAAGCCGATGAGGGCGACGCGGTGGTGCAGGCCTCGGGCCCGCAGCACGCGCATGGCGCCGACGGTGACGAGGTTCTGGGCGGTGAACAGCGCGGTGGGTGGCCGGTCGAGGTCGAGCAGGTCCGTGGCGGCGGCGTCGGCGAGGTCGGCGCCGTGCAGGTCGGTGCGCACGAGCTCTTCGCGCAGGGTGAGGCCTGCTTGGGCGAGGCCTTCGAGGTAGCCGGTGTAGCGCTCCTGGCTGGTCCACAGGGTGCGGCGGTCGCCGAGGAACGCGATGTCGCGGTGGCCGAGCGAGGCGAGCTGGGTGACGGCTTCGCGGGAGCTGTCGCGGTTGGTGGTGGTGACGCAGTCGGTGCCGTCGAAGGTGGGTGGCCGGTCGACGAGGACCATCGGGGTGCCGCGTTCGCGTTCCTGCTGCAGGGCGTCCTGGTGTCCGCCGGCGGCCATGACGACGACGCCGTCGACGCGGCGGGCCGAGAGCGAGATGAGCAGTTCGCCCTGCAGGGTGCGGTCGTCCTCGCTGCTGCCGGCGAGCACGAGGACGCCGTTGTGGCGGGCGCGGTCCTCGACGGCGCGCAGCAGGGCGGAGTCGAACGGGTTGGAGAGGTCTTCGAAGAGCACGCCGATGGTGGCGGTGCGGCGGTCGGAGCGGCGCAGTCCGCTGGCGGCGAGGTTGGGCCGGTAGCCCAGAGTGCGGGCGGCGGCGCGGACGCGTTCGACCACTTCGGGCCCGGCGCCGGGCAGGTCGTTGATGACGCGGGAGACGGTCTTGGTGCTGACCTTCGCCAGCGCCGCGACGTCGCGCATCGTGGGTTCGCGTCTTTCCCCTGCTTGATCCATGTCCACCCACTTCGGGTAACGCTTGTGTAACGGCCTGTTGTGGCGTCTTCTCCGGGAAAGCTAGCGTCAACGATGACGTAAGGGAATCCCCTCTTAACCCGTAACCGCGCCCGAGTTTTGTCCGGTCGGTTACGTCAACGTTGACGTAGGAGGAGTCATGTCGCGCAGAGCGTTCGGTCTGACGGCGGCGGCGGTGCTGGCGCTGGTCGCGGCGGCGTGCGGGAACGGCGGTTCGTCGGGCGGCACGCTGGTCGGCCTGGTGACCAAGACCGACACGAACCCGTTCTTCGTGAAGATGAAGGAGGGCGCGCAGCAGGCGGCGACCTCCGCGGGTGCGACGGTGCAGTCGTTCGCGGGCAAGCAGGACGGCGACAACCAGGCGCAGGTGGACGCGATCGAGAACCTGATCGCGTCGGGCGCGAAGGGCATCCTGATCACGCCGTCGGACTCGAAGGCGATCGTGCCGTCGGTGGACAAGGCGCGGGCGGCGGGTCTGCTGGTGATCGCGCTGGACACGCAGCTGGAACCGGCGTCGGCTGCGGACGCGACGTTCGCGACGGACAACTTCAAGGCTGGGCAGCTGATCGGCGCGTGGGCGAAGGCGAAGTTCGCGAAGGACGGCAAGCAGGCGAAGATCGCGTTGCTGGACCTGAACCCGAACCAGGTGTCGGTGGACGTGCAGCGCGACCAGGGGTTCCTGCAGGGCTTCGGCGTGGACGTGAAGGACAAGAACAAGATCGGTGACGAGTCGGATCCGCGGATCGTGGGCCACGACGTGACGAACGGTGATCCGTCCGGCGGGCGCACGGCGATGGAGAACCTGCTGCAGAAGGATCCGGGCGTCAACCTGGTCTACACGATCAACGAGCCCGCGGCGGCCGGCGCGTACGAGGCGTTGAAGGCGGCGGGCAAGGAGAAGGACGTTGTGATCGTGTCGGTCGACGGCGGCTGTCCCGGCGTGACCAACGTGAAGGCCGGGGTGATCGGGGCGACGTCGCAGCAGTACCCGTTGAAGATGGCGCAGCTGGGTGTGGAGGCGGTGACGAAGTTCGCGAAGGACGGGTCGAAGCCGCAGGACACGGACACGGGCGTCACGCTGATCACCGACCAGCCGGCCGAGGGCGTGGAGTCGAAGGACTCGGCGTTCGGCCTGCAGAACTGCTGGGGCTGAGCCGTGGCCGCAGTGATGGATCCGGTGGTGGAGACGCGGGAGACCTCGCCGTTGACGCGGGTGCAGCACCTGTTGCACGCGCAGGCGACGATCGGGCCGGCGGTGGTGCTGCTGGTGTCGGTGGTCGTGTTCGCGTTGCTGTCGGAGCGGTTCCTGACGCCGGGCAACATCTCGCTGATCCTGCAGCAGGTCGCGGTCGTGGGGACGCTGGCCGTGGGGCAGACGATCGTGATCCTGACGGCGGGGATCGACCTGTCGTGCGGGGCGATCATGGTGCTGACGTCGATCGTGATGGCGAAGGTGGCGGCGGAGACCGGGTTGCCGGGTTTTCCCGCGCTGCTGCTGGGTTTCCTGGTCGGCACGGTGTGCGGGTTGCTCAACGGGCTGCTGGTGACCCGGTTGAAGCTGCCGCCGTTCATCGTGACTCTCGGGACGTTGAACGTGTTCTTCGCGCTCAACCTCTGGTACTCCGAGAGCGCCACCATCCGCGGTACGGACATGCCGTCGCTGCTCTTGTGGACCGGGCAGACCTTCACGGTCGGCGGCACGCGGATCACCTACGGGTCGATCATGCTGGTGCTGCTGGTGGCGGCGATGGCGTTCGTCCTGAAGAACACCGCGTGGGGCCGGCACGTCTACTCCACGGGTGACGACCTGGAGGCGTCGCGCCTGTCGGGTATCCGGACCGCGCGGGTGCTGCTGAGCGTCTACGCGACGGCGGGGCTGGTGTACGCCGTGGCGGCGTGGACGTTGATCGGCCGGATCGCCTCGGCGTCACCGCAGGCCGGGCAGACCGACAACCTGGACTCGATCACCGCGGTGGTGATCGGCGGGACGTCGCTGTTCGGCGGCCGTGGCGCCGTCGTCGGGTCGCTGATCGGCGCGTTGATCGTCGGTGTGTTCCGCAACGGCCTGGCGCTCGCGGGTGTCGACGTGCTGTGGCAGACGATGGCGGTCGGTGTGCTGATCATCGTGGCGGTGTCGCTGGACCAGTGGATCAGGAAGGTGAAGGCATGACCACGCCGGTGCTGCAGGCCCGCGGCCTGGTCAAGCGGTACGGGAAGGTGACGGCGCTGGCGGGCTCGGACATCGAGCTGCTGCCGGGCGAGATCCTCGCGGTGATCGGCGACAACGGCGCGGGCAAGTCGTCGCTGATCAAGGCCCTGTCCGGGGCGGTGATCCCGGACGAGGGCTCGATCTTCGTCGACGGCGAGGAGGTGTCGTTCTCGACGCCGCTGGACGCGCGGCGGGCGGGGATCGAGACGGTGCACCAGTCGCTGGCGGTGTCGCCGTCGCTGGACATCGCGGCGAACCTGTTCCTGGGTCGTGAGCGGCGTCGTCCGGGTGTGCTGGGGTCGGTGTTCCGGATGCTGGACCGGGCCGGGATGCGGGAGGAGGCGCGCCGGCAGCTCGACGCGCTGGGGATCATGACGATCCAGAACCCCGGTCAGGCGGTCGAGACGCTGTCCGGTGGTCAGCGCCAGGCCGTGGCGGTGGCGCGGGCGGCGGCGTTCGGCAGCCGGGTCGTGATCATGGACGAGCCGACGGCGGCGCTGGGTGTGCGGGAGTCGCGGGCGGTGCTGGACCTGATCCTGCAGGTGCGGGAGCGGGGTCTGCCGGTGATCCTGATCAGCCACAACATGCCGCACGTGTTCGAGGTGGCCGACCGGATCCACATTCAGCGCCTGGGCCGCCGCAAGGCCGTCGTGGACCCGAAGTCGGTGTCCATGTCGGACGCGGTGGCGATCATGACCGGGGCTCAGGAGCCGCCGGACTAGTGCCGAAGGGGTTGTCGATCACGTACCGCCACCGGCCGTCCGCGCCTTTGCGCGCGACGTCGGTGGCGGTGCCTGTCACGTCGCCGATGGTCCAGTCGACGATGAGCAGGGCGATGCCGTCGTGTTCGTAGACGTGGCGCGGGGTGACGGTGATGGGCAGTCCGAGGTCGAGAAACCGCTGGTTGGCGGCTTGCCGGGCGGCGCCGCTGACGGTCTGGCCCGGTGCGGGGACGAACAGGCCGCCGGGTTCGTAGACGGCGTCGACGGCGTCCGCGTTCTGGGAGTTGAACGCTCGGGCGAACTCTTCGGCCACACTGACGGGATGCATGCCGACAGCGTCGCGTTCGCGGAAGTGGGTCACCAAACGGTGACCTGGGACCGGCCGTCCGAGGACTGCCCGGTGGAAGTGGCGCTGGCGGCGGTGTCCGGGCGGTGGGCGACGCTGGTGCTGCGCAACCTGATGCACGGCCCGCAGTCGTTCTCGGCGTTGCGCGCGTCGCTGCCGTCGTTGAGCGCGAAGGTGCTGACGGAGCGCCTGGACTCGTTGGTGGCACAGGGTTTGGTGTCGTGCACCCGCTCCCCCGGTTTCCCGGTGCGGACCTCCTATGCCGTCACGGCGAAGGGGTTGTTGCTGCGGCCGTTGCTGGTGGAGCTGTACCGGACGGGCGAGGCGCTACTGGGCGAGGTCGCGGATCACTGACTCCAGCGGCGCGAGCACGGCGCGGGAGTACTTGAGCTGCTCGGACACCAGGACGATGTCGCGGTTGAGGCGACGCCAGAAGCCGCCCTGGACCGGGATCTCGATCAGGGTCAGCGCGAACAGGGGTGTGTGGCCGAGTTCGGTCGTGAGCCCGTCGACGATCTCGTTGAGCAGCTCGGAGAAGGCCTGCCTGCCCTCGGGCATGGCCGGGGTGGGTCGCCAGGCGGCGTGGGCGTCGCGGAGTTCCTCGGTGACACCGCTCGGCCAGCGGTCGGGGATGTTCTGGGAGCCGGTCGACATCAGGGACTGCGCGAACCAGCGGTCCCACTCGTCCCCGTCGACCGTCGTGGTGCTCTCGCGGGGCACGTGCGGGGTCAGGGGCGGGATGGAGTCGGCGGTGGGGGTGCTGACGCCGAGCGCGTCGCGGACGTAGAGGGTGAAGGTGTCCCCGGTGCCGCTGGAGACGACCCATTTGTTCCTGAGGTCCATATCCGACGGTACCGGCGTCAGCGGGCGAGGTCGCGGATCACCGACTCCAGCGGCGCGAGGACGTTGCGGGAGCCCATCAGCTCCTCGGACACGAGCACCTTGTCGCGGCTGAGCCGGCGCCAGAACTGTCCTTCGACGGGGATCTGGAGGACGTCGAGCGTGAAGATCGGCCGGTGGCCCAGGTCCTGTTCGAGCTCGCTGACCACTTCGTACAGGACGGTGGAGAACGCGGTGGCGGGCGCGCGCCGGTCGCGGATCGGCCCGCTCCACCGGGTGTAGGCCTCGCGCAGCCCCACCGTGATGCCGATGGGTTCGCGGCCCCACCCGTTCTGGGTGCTGTCGCGCCACCAGCGGTCCCAGTCCGGGGTGAACTCCGGCGGCACGAGGACGCCGGTGACGGGCGGGACCGCCGGGGTCAGGCGTGGGATGGAGTCGGCGGTCGGTGTGCTGATGCCGAGTGCGTCTCGCACGAAGAGGGGGAACGTGCCACCGTCTCCGCTCGAGAGCACCCACGTGGAATCCCCCGAGAGGTTCATGCTCCACGGTAGCTCTCTTTACAAGGGCACGGCGTCCAAAGCCTTGTAGATGCGCTTGTCGCTGACCGTGTAGCGGGTGGGGATGGTCTGGGCGAAGTACGACAGGCGCAGTTCCTCGATCATCCAGCGGATCTCGTCGAGCTCGGGCGCGGGCTCGTCGGCCGGGGTCTGGGCGCGCAGCTCCCGGTATTCGGCGTGGACCTGGTGGATCTTGTCGGTCCAGTCGAGGTCGCGGCGCGGGTTCTCGGGCAGTTTCTCGATCCGCCGCGAGATGCCCTTGAGGTAACGGACGAGGTCAGGCAGCCGGTCGTAGCCGGTGTGGGTGACGAATCCCTTGTACACCAGCGAGTTGAGGTGCGCCCGGATGTCGGCGACCGAGTCCGGCGCGTTCTTGAGGCCGGCCAGTTTCAGTTCGGCGTCGTGCGCGGCTTCGAGGACCTTGCGTACTTCCTGCACGACGACCCAGGTGGTGTCGTTGAGCGCGGCCTGGACCTTCTTCAGTTGCGCCGCATAGGTTTTGGCGTCCCAGGCGGGGTCGCCCATGAGCCGGTCGACGGCGGCCATGATGCAGTCGGACAGCAGCTGGGCGACGCCGCCATGGGGATTGCGGGTCAGGGCGAGCTTGGCGGCGTTGTCGAGGTGGCGTTGCAGGTGTTTGACGGGCGAGTTGATGCCCATCAGCAGAAGCCTGCGCACGCCGCGTCGGTGCGCGTAGGTCTGGCGTCCGGGGGTGTCGAGGACCTTGATCGCGACGGCGGAGCTCTGGTCGACCAGCGACGGGTACGCGGTGACGGTGATGCCGGACTGGCGTTGCTCGATGGTTCTGGGCAGGGCGTCGAAGTCCCAGGTGGTGAGGCCGGTGCGTTCGAGGTGGCCGGCGGCCTGGCTGAGCGACTCGCGGACTTCGTCGCGCAGTTTCTCCTTGAGCACGGCGATGTCCTTGCCCTCGGCGAGGGTGCGGTTGTGCTCGTCGACGACCTGGAAGGTGAGCTTGAGGTGGTCGGGGACGGCGTCGAACTGCCAGTCCTCGCGCTGCACCGTGACGCCTGTGAGGGCTTTGAGCTCGCGTTCGATTCCGTACAGCAGGCTCGTTTCCTCGGGCTTGATGCGGGCGAGCACGGCCGTGGCGACGTCGGGGACGGGCACGAAGTTGCGGCGGATCTGCTTGGGCAGTGACCGGATGAGCGCGACGACGAGCTCGTGGCGCAGGCCGGGGATCTGCCAGGAGAACGCGTCGTCGTCGAGCGTGGTGAGCGCGGGGAGCGGGAGCTGGACGGTGATGCCGTCCTTCTTGGTGCCCGGTTCGAAGTGGTAGCTCAGCGGCAACGTGAGCTCGCCCTGGCGCCACTGGTCGGGGTAGGCGTCCGGGGTGACGTTCGCGTTGTCGTTGACCAGCATGTTCTTGGTGAAGGTGAGGACGTTCTTGTCCTTCTGCTTCTTCCACCAGGAGTCGAAGTGGCGCGCCGAGACGACCTCGGGGGCGACGCGCTGGTCGTAGAACTCGAACAGGGTCTCCTCGTCGACGACGATGTCTCTTCTGCGGGCCCGGTTCTCCAGCTCCCCGACTTCTTCGAGCAGGGCGCGGTTGGTGTGGAAGAACTTGTGGTGCGTGGTCCACTCCCCCTGCACGAGCGCATGGCGGATGAACAGCTCGCGGGACAGTTCGGGGTCGATGCGGCCGTAGTTGACCTTGCGGTCGGCGACGATCGGCACCCCGTACAGCGTCACCTTCTCCAAGGCGACGACGGAGCCGCGTTTGGTTTCCCAGTGCGGTTCGGAGTACTGGCGTTTGACGACGTGTTCGCCGAGGCGTTCGGCCCACTCGGGTTCGATCTTGGCGACGATCCGGCCCCAGAGGCGGCTGGTCTCGACGAGCTCGGCGGCCATCACCCATTGCGGTGGTTTCTTGGCGAGCGCGGAGCCGGGGAAGATCGCGAACTTGGCGTTGCGGGCGCCGAGGAACTCGGTCATCGGCCGGCGTTTCTCGCCCGGTGCCTGCTTTTTGAGGATGTCTTTGACGCCGATGTGGGACAGCAGTCCGGACAGCAGGGCGATGTGGATGTTGCGCGGGTCGCCGGGCTGGTCGTTGAGGTGCATCCCGATCTGCTTGGCGACCTGGCGCAGCTGCAGATAGATGTCCTGCCACTCGCGCACGCGCAGGTAGTTGAGGAACTCGGCCTTGCAGCGCTTGCGGAACTGGTTGCCGGACAGTTCCTTCTGCTGCTCCTTGAGGTACTCCCAGAGGTTGAGGAACGTGACGAAGTCGGATTCCTTGTCGACGAACCTCGCGTGCTGCTGGGTGGCGGCTTCCTGGTGTTCCTGAGGTCGTTCGCGGGGGTCCTGGATGGACAGCGCCGCGGCGATGATCATGACTTCTTTGAGGCAGCCGGTGGTGTCGGCTTCGAGCACCATGCGGCCCAGGCGCGGGTCGACGGGCAGCGCGGCTAGCTTGCGGCCGGTCGGGGTGAGCTTCTTCTCGGCGGCGTTGATGGCGCCGAGCTCCTGCAGCAGGCCGATGCCGTCGTTGATGTTGCGGCTGTCGGGCGGGTCGATGAACGGGAACTTGGCGACGTCGCCGAGGCCGATGTTCGTCATCTGGAGGATGACGCTGGCGAGGTTGGTGCGCAGGATCTCCGCGTCGGTGAACTCGGGGCGTGCCTCGAAGTCCTCCTCGGAGTACAGGCGGATGCAGATGCCTTCGCTGACGCGGCCGCAGCGGCCCTTGCGCTGGTTGGCGCTCGCCTGGCTGATGGCCTCGATGGGGAGGCGCTGGACCTTGAGGCGGTGGCTGTAGCGGGAGATGCGGGCGTTGCCGGGGTCGATGACGTACTTGATGCCGGGGACGGTGAGGCTGGTCTCGGCAACGTTGGTCGCGAGCACGATCCTTCTGCCGGTGTGCCGCTGGAAGACCCGGTGCTGCTCGCCCACTGAGAGACGTGCGTAGAGCGGGAGGATCTCGGTGTTCTTGAGGTCTTCTTGTTTGAGGGCGTCGGCGGTGTCGCGGATCTCGCGTTCGCCGGACAGGAAGACGAGGACGTCGCCGGGGCCCTCGGCCTGCAGTTCGTGGACGGCGTTGATGATGCCCTGGGTCTGGTCGTCCTCTTCGTCGAGCGGCCGGTAGCGGGTCTCGACGGGGTAGGTGCGGCCGGAGACCTCGATGATCGGGGCGTTCTCGAAGTGCGCGCTGAAGCGTTGCGGGTCGATCGTGGCGGAGGTGATCACGATCTTGAGGTCGGGGCGTTGCGGCAGCAGCTGTTTGAGGTAGCCGAGCAGGAAGTCGACGTTGAGGCTGCGTTCGTGGGCCTCGTCGATGATGATCGTGTCGTACTTGGAGAGCGTCCTGTCGGTCTGGATCTCGGCGAGCAGGATGCCGTCGGTCATGAGTTTGACGAGCGTGTCGTCGCCGGACTGGTCGGTGAAGCGGACCTTGTAGCCGACGGTGTCGCCGAGCTTGCCGTTGAGCTCCTCGGCGACGCGTTCGGCGACGGTGCGGGCGGCGATTCGTCTCGGCTGGGTGTGGCCTATCTGGCCGGTGATGCCGCGGCCGAGCTCGAGGCAGATCTTGGGCAGCTGGGTGGTCTTGCCCGACCCGGTCTCGCCGGCGACGATCACGACCTGGTTGTGCGCGATCAGCTCTTTGATGTCGTCCTTGTGCTGGCTGACCGGCAACTCTTGCGGGTAGGTGATCTTGGGGACGGACTCCCTGCGCAGCGCGACCTTGAGCGCGGCCTCGTCGATCTGGGCGGCGATCTCCTCGGTGATCTTCTTGCGGGCGAGCGGGTCCTTGACCCTGCGTACGCCGTCGAGGCGCCTGGCGAGCCGGCGTTGATCACGCGGCATGAGCTCGGGCAGGCGTTTGTGCAGTTCAGCGAGCGGGGTGTCCATTTGGGCTCAAGGATAGTCAGCCGCCGCGAATCGTTCGCGCCAATAACTGTCGGACCGCGTCGCTAGCGTTGCGCGCATGGATACCGGGGGCTTCTGGAAGCTGGTCGACCACTCACTGGGGAAGTCCGCTGACCTGGCCGAACAGCGGGCGTGGCTGTGCGGGCGGCTGGCGCTGTTGCCGGCGGGTGAGATCGCCGACTTCGCGGTGCGGCTCGACGAGCAGCGGCGGCGGGTGGACACGTGGGCGCACTGGCAGGCGGCGACTCTGATCTGCCACGGCCTGTGCGGGATGGACTCGTTCTTCTACTTCCAGGCGTGGCTGATCGGTCAGGGCAGTGCGGTGTTCGAGTCGGTGGTCGCGTCGCCGGACGCGCTGGCGTCGGTGGCTCAGGTCGTGCGGCTGTCGTCGCTGGGCGGTGTGGACGGCTGGGCCGACGCGGACTGGCCTGAGTGGGAGGCGCTGTACCGGGTGCCGGACGACGCGTACTCGGCCGTGTTCGGCGGGGACCTGGACGACCTGCTGGACTCGCGGGGGCAGGTGCGGGCGTTCGACGTGTCGCCCGGTGGTGAGGACGTGGAGATGGAGGATCCGGCGGACATCGCGCTGCGCATTCCGCGTTTGTGGGAGTTGTTCGGGAAATCGTCGTAGTTGCGTGCCTGCGGTGGTCCGATCGGCGGCGTCCAAAAATTGTCAGACCCCTCCGATAGCGTTGCGGTTATGGACCTCGACGTCTTCTGGGACCTCATTGAACGCTCTCGTGCTTCCACCTCTGACCAGCATGAACGCCGCTTGTGGCTGACGTCGCAGCTGGCGTCGCTGCCGCCTGCCGAGATTTTGGGCTTCGAGACGTTGTTAAGTGCGTCACGTGGTCGCGTAAACACGTTCTCACACTGGCACGCGGCTTATGTGCTGTGCGACGGGTTGTGTTCCTTGGACCAATTCTTCGCCTTCCAGTCGTGGGTGGTCGGGCTCGGCCGGTCGGTGCTGCGCGAGGTCGCCGCGGTGCCGGACGCGCTGGCCGACGTGCCGGCGGTGCGGACGCTGCTGGCGGTGGGCGCGGACTCGTGGCCGGACAGCGCGTGGCCGCTGTGGCCTGGTCTGGGCCGGGTGTCGCACGACGCGTTCTTCGAGTCGACGGGCCGCTCGCTGGAGAACGCCCTGAAGGTCCTGGGGTGTGTCCGGGCGACGGAAGCCGGCCCGTTCACGGGTCCGGTGTGGGACCTGGACTCGCCGTTGGAGGCGGCGGTGCGGCTGCCGCGGTTGTGGGAGCTGTCCGCGGGGATGGAGGAGGCGGCGTGATGGCGGCGCTGCCTTCTCCGGCTCGTCTGGTGCGGCGGGGCCGAGCAGGTCATTGCCTGGTGGCCTCGCCGAGCTGATCGCTCTCAGCCCGTTCGCGAGGCCGATCGCTGAGCGGTTTCCTTCCTCTGGGTCATTGCCCGGTCCCTGCTCCTCGGCCGTCTCATCCTGGTCGTTCCCCTCTTCGGGACAGTCCGTGTTTCCCGTTCCCGGCCGTCTGACCCCTCGGCCGTTTCCTTCGTCAGGCCAGTCCGCCTTTCCCGTTCCTCTCCGCCGCATCCTCCGGGCCGTGCCATCTCCTCTGTCTTGTCCCCCAGCCTCTTGCCGTTTCGGCCTCCGGCTCGATCCCCGGTTCCCACTCCCCGGCCCTTCTCGCCACCTCTGTCCCATCCCCTTTCCGTCCTGCCCCTTCCGTCTCGGTCTCCGTCCGTTTCGGGCCTCCGACTCGACCCCCGGTTCCCGCTCCCTTGCCTTCCGTCCCCTTCCGTCTCATCCCCCGTCCGCCCCCTTCTTCGGGCCAGTCCGCGTTTCCCCTCCCGTCCGCCGCATCCCCTTCGTCTCCTCTCCCCGTCCACACCCCGGTTCGCGACCCCTGACCAGGCACGACGCCGGGCCTCCGAAAATTGTCAGACCCCCTCGCTAGCGTGCTGCGCATGGACCTGAACGCGTTCTGGGCCCTGCTCGAGAGGTCGGCTTCCGAGACCTCGGGCCAGGACCGGCGGCTGGAGTGGCTCGTGACCGCTCTGTCCTCCACGGCCTCCTCTGCGGAGGAAGCCGTGGAGTTCGCGCTGCGCCTGGACGAGGTGCGGCGCCGGGTAGACACGTGGGCGCATTGGCAGGCGGCCGACGTGATCTGCGGCGGGCTGTGTTCGGACGACGGGTTCTTCTACTTCCAGGCGTGGCTGGCCGGTCAGGGCCGTGCGGTGTTCGAGTCGGTCGCCAAAAATCCGGACGCGTTGGCTGATCTGCCGCACGTCCGGCATCTGGCGTCGCGTGGTGGCGTGCACGCGTGGGCTGATGACGACTGGCCGGCGTGGGAGGGCCTCGACTACGTGGCGGCCGAGGCATTCGACGGTGATCTGGAGGCCGTGCTGGCGGCGCGTGGCCTGGAGGTGCTGGTGTCGCCGGAACCTGTGGGTGAGCGGTGGGATTTCGCGGATCCGGCGGAGATCGCGGCGCGGGTTCCGCGGTTGGGTGCGTTGTTCGGGAAGGTGGCGTGATGGACGTGCCGGTGGATGTGGTGGTGTGGCGGGCTCCTGGTCCGGCGTCGTCGGCGGAGGCGGCGGCCCGCTACGCCGAGCTGCGGTCCTCGCCGTTGGGCGCGTTCGACCCGCGGGTGGCGGCGTTCGTGCGCGAGTTGCGCCAGACCTCGCCGGATCCGTCGTCGGCGGTGTCGTGGAACGAGGCGATGACCGTGGGCACGGACGCGGTGATCGTGCACGTGGTGTGGCCGGGCCACCAGCAGGTGCTGGATCTGGTGGCGCTGCTGGCGTCGCGGCACGGCCTGGTGTGTTACGAGCCGGCGCGCCAGGTGGCGATGTCCTGACGCAGCGAGGCTTTCGTGGTCTCGGGCGCGAAGGAGGCGTCGGCGGCATTGGTCGCGATCCGCGCGATGAGGTCGTCGTCGAAGCCGAGCTCGTCGCGCAGCAGCTGGTACTCGCTGGTCAGCGTGGCGCCGGTGGACGCGGGGATGTCGGTGCTGAGCGTGACGGTCAGCCCGGCTCGCATGAGCAGTGGCAACGGATGAGAGGAGACGGATTCGACCAGTCCCAGCAGGACGTTGGACGAGGGACACACCTCCAGCGGAACGGCGCGGTCTCTGAGCAGCGCGACGACGTCCGGATCGTCGAGTGCCCGGAACCCGTGCCCGATCCGGTCGGCGAGTCCCAGGGTCACGGCCTCGGCCACGCTGTCCGCGCCGCACTGTTCTCCGGCGTGGTGCACGAGCCCGACCCCGGCTTCCTTCGCCTCCCGGAACACGGCGGCGAACGGCGCGAGCGGGTAGTCCTCCATGCCCGCCGTCCCCACGGCCACCACCTCGGGGTGTGTGACCGCGAGTCTCACCGACTCCCTCAGTCGAGCGACTGACCGCTTCCTGGGGTGGTCCACGATCACACGGCATTCGATGCCGTGGGCGGCCTGTCCTGCGGCGAGCCCGGCCAACACCGCCTCGAGCGGCATGTCCGGATCCCGAAGCCGTTCCCCGTGCGCTGCCGCGGTGAACGTGACTTCGGCGTACCGGGTCCCCTGCGCTGCTTCCTCGGCGCAGAACTCGTACGCGATCCGGCTGAAGTCCTCGGCTCGCCGCAGGCAGTCCCGCACGGCCCCGTTGTGCGCGGCGAACTGCGCGAAGTCGCCGTACGCCGCGGCACCGCGCGGCACGTCGACGCCGTGGTGGTCGGCGAGCTCGGCGACGGTGTCCGCGCGCACCGTGCTCTCCAGGTGCACGTGCAGGTGAGCCTTGGGCAGGGCGGCAAGATCACGCATGTGCGGCGACGCTACCCAGCGCCGCGGTTCGGCGCGCCCGCATTTCGCCCGAGGCGGGCCCGGCGTCCTCAGTTGACCACCGCGTCACCGCCCGAGTCCTACCCTCGGCAGGCGTGACGCGAGCTGTCGATCACTACTTCGAGCTGCTGTCCGCGGACCTGCTGCCGTCCGACGCGTTCTGCCTCACCGCGGTGCGAGGCCTGACGGTCGACGAGGCCCTGGAGCGCTTCGACGGCTACCCGGGCTGGGCGAGCGCGACCGTCGCCGAGCTGGGTGAGCGCGCGGTCGCCGTCTACCCCGACGAGCTGCCCGCCGTCGTCGCGGACGAGGTCGACGGCTGGGTTCTGCTCGCCGAGAACAACGGGTGGCACGGCGCGAAGGACTCGGTGCTGCGGCGGTTGTCGCACGGCACGGTGGTGGCGTCGGCGTTCTGGAACGTCAACCGGGACAGCGCCATCAGCCTCGCGCGCGACGGGGAGGTGCTCGCCGCGTTCGACTTCGTCATCGGCCGGGACAAGCCCGCGGCGCTCGTGCCGTACCTGGACGGGCTGGACTTCACCGACGCGTACCGCTCGACGGCGGAGGCACTCGCGTTCGTGGAGGGTGTCTCGGGTGTGAGGCTCACCGCGCAGTGGGCGGAAGGGAGCCATCCCGCTTCGGTCGTGGGTGACCTGTGGCGGTTCCGGCAGTCCGATCCGGTGGGCTGGCTCGACCTCACCGCGCCGGACCTGGCCTCGGCGGCCACGACCATCGCTCCCGCAGAGGTCAGGTCGGTGGCGGAGAGGGCGGTGTCGCTGACGGCCGCGGGTGTCGAGACGGGCGGGATGTCGTTGGAGCAGGCGTATCGGCGGGTGCTGGAGCTGCGGTGGGACCGAGGCCGGCCTCCTGACCGCACGAGGGATCCCGTCGCGTTGCTGCAGGAGGAGGTCCTCCGTCGCCGCACGGAACCCGTGCGGGAGCGCCAGGCGGAGACCGCGGCACATGTGATCGCGGCGCGGATCGCTCTGCGCGAGCGGGAGCCGGTGGTCGCGCTGGCCGGGGCGATGTACAACGCGTGTCAGGCCGATCGGGCGCGCTGGCCGGCGTTGCTGGCGGAGGTCCGGGGGTGGCCGGAATTCGGCGCGACACCGGGCCGGGACCGGCACTAGGTTCCGGGCCATGCCTGATGTTGTGCAGACGCGCCATGGCGCGACCGTGCTGATGTGCGCGCCGGACGGGCCGCCGGTCAACGACGAGCAGTCCGCTGTGGACCTCATGGCCACCTTGTGGGGGCAGGAGGTCGGGTGGCTGGTGCTGCCGGTGGCGCGGCTGACGGAGGACTTCTTCGTGTTGCGCACCAGGGTCGCGGGCGCGGTGGTGCAGAAGATCCAGCAGTACGGCTTCAGGATGGTCGTGCTCGGTGACATCGCCGAGCACGTCGGGCGGAGCACGGCGTTGCGGGACTTCGTGTACGAGTCGAACCGGGGGCGGCAGCTGTGGTTCGTCGCGGACGAGGCGGAGCTGGACGCGCGACTGAGCGCAGCCGCCTGACCACGACAAAGACTCTATTGCCAGCTACTTGCAACAAGTAGGCTCGGCGGTATGGACATCCGCCGTTCCCTGTCGAACCACGCCGGTCCGCGCCGGTCGCCGCACGAGGTGCTCAGAAGGCTCGCCGAGCGGATCACGCCGGACACGACCGCCGACGGGCCGGTGCGGGAGCTGGAGGCGCGGGTCGCGGGCCTGCTCGGCAAGCGGAAGGCGTTGTTCTTCCCGTCGGGGACGATGGCGCAGCAGACGGCGCTGCGGGTGCATGCCGAGCGGCGCGGCAGGGTCGCGTTCGCGGGGCATCCGCAGTCGCATCTGCACGTGTGGGAGAACCAGGGGTACAGCGTGGTGCACGGGTTGCGGTTCCATCCGGTGGGTGACCGCAACGCGTTGCTGACGCTGCGGGACCTCCAGACCGTCAAGGAGCCGCTCGCGGCGGTGGTGTTCGAGCTGCCGCAGCGCGACATCGGCGGCCAGTTGCCGAGTCTGCGGGACCTCGCCGAGCAGACGAGCTGGGTGAGAAGCGCGGGAGCGGCAGCGCACTGTGACGGTGCGCGGATCTGGGAGGCGCAGACCGGTTACGAGGCGACGCTTCCGGAGCTCGCGGGTCTGTTCGACACGGTGTACGTGTCGCTCTACAAAGGACTCGAGGGCGTCAGGGGTGCCGTGCTCGCGGGTGACGCGGAGACGATCGAGCACGCGGAGGTGCGGCGCAGGAGGCTGGGCGGCGCGATCGTGGACGCGTGGCCGTTGGCGGCGATCGCGTTGATGGGCCTGGACGAGAACCTCGAGCGCATGCCGGAGTTCAAGGCCCACGCGCAGGCGCTGGCGAAGGCGATCAACGACGACGGCTTCGCGCACACCACTCCGCGCACACCGCAGACTCCCCTGTTCCACGTGCATCTGCCGATGTCGCAACAGGAAGCGCAACGGGCCGCGGAAAACCTCGCGGAGGAGACCGGGATCAAGCTCTTCCTGTACGCGAGGTCGAACCCGGACCCGGGCAGGTGCAGTGTCGAGGTGAGCGTGGGGATTCCGGCGCTGGAGTTCACGCCACGGGAGGTGGCGGAGTTGATCAGAGGACTACCATCGCGGGTGTGAGTCTGCCCGAACCCGTTCAGCACGCGCTGGTGCGGGTGTCGCACTCGGTGCTGATCGACGTCGACGCGCTCGCGAGGGTGCGCGAGAGGTTCGACGACGAGCAGGCGGCCTCGCTCAACCACTACCTGCGCAGTGCGCAGTCGCCGAACACCGTGCGCGCGTACCGGTCGGACTGGATCGCGTGGGCGGGCTGGTGTCAGGCGGAGGGACGTCAGGCGCTGCCGGCGGACCCGCTCGACGTCGCCGTCTATCTGGCGGCCGCGGCGGACACGATCAAGGACGACGGCTCGCCGGCGTTCGGCGCGTCGACGCTGGAGCGCAAGTCGGCGGCGATCTCGGCGGTGCACGCGGCGAACGGGTTGCCGAGCCCGACGCGCAGCGATGTCGTGCGGCTGACGCTGCGGGGTATCAGGCGTACCCGCAAGCAGCAGCCGAAGCGGAAACGTCCGGTGCTGCTCGACACGCTGGAGGCACTGCTCGCCGAGCGACCGGACGAAGGGCCGGCACGGGTGCGGGACGCGTTGCTGCTGCTCGTGGGGTTCGCGGGCGCGCTCAGAAGGAGTGAGCTGGCGCGGATCGAGTTCGAGGACGTCACCGTCGACGTGGATCCGCGCACGCACGAGCCGTTGCTGCTGATCGGGCTGGGGACGACGAAGACCGACCAGACGGGCAAGCATCAGCAGCAGGTGGTGCTGCCCCGCGGCAGTCGCCGGCCGACGTGTCCGGTGTGCGCGTTCGCGGACTGGGCGGACGTCCTGGGGAACAAGGAGATCACCGAGACCGGGCTGCATCGCTGCCATGGCTTCCAGGCGGCGCACCGGCAGGGGGCGTTGTTCCCGGTGATCAACCGGCACGGCGGCATCGGGCAGAAGGCGATGTCGGGGCGCGCGGTGGCGGAGCTGGTGAAGCGGTACGCGCTCAAGGCGGGGCTGGATCCGGAGCTGTTCGGCGGGCATTCGCTGCGGGCGGGGTTCGCGACGCAGGCGGCGCTGGGCGGGGCGAGCGACCGGGAGATCATGCGGCAGGGCCGGTGGACGAACCCGCGGACCGTGCACCGCTACATCCGGACCGCGAACCCTCTCGAGGACAACGCCGTTACCCGTCTGGGCCTCTAGATCTGTGACCCAGGTCTCACCGTGGGCGTTTAACTCTAAACAAGATCCCCTCCGGTAGGGCTGCACCAAACGGCGCAGCGCACTGGGCCACAAGCACGTGCGAACCGAGAAGTTTCCGTCGTGTTTCCACGCTGGTTGAGCTGGTGTTTTGTTCCACCATTCGGACAAAACCCGATCTCCTGACCTGCGCGGCAGCTCAATTCGTGAATCCATCTCGCACTTTGGGAGTGGCTGGTCGCATGCACTGAGAGCAATACGATCACCACGCCCGGTCATCGACGATGGTCGGGATGTTCCACGGTGGTCGACCCGGCACCCCTGTAACGCCGGAGCGATCACTCCCTGCACCGGAACAAGGAGCATGTGCATGAAGCGCAAAACCCTGGGCATCACCACCGCCCTGATGTCCGCGGCGGCCCTGGCCACCACGGGCACGCTGGGAGCCAGCGCGGCGCCACAACAGGCCGCGAACCCGCTGTTCTCGGCGGCCGAGCAGGCGGGGACGATCTCCACCGCTCTCGGCCTGTCCGGCGGCGAGCAGCTCGTCCCGCGTGACGTCGTGCGCGACGCCGACGGCACCGCCCACTTCCGGTTCGACCGGACCCTCAACGGCCTCAAGGTCATCGGCGGCGACCTGGTCGTCGCGCAGAAGGCCGGACAGGTCAGCAGCGTCGTGAAGGCGACCGAGGCCTCCCTCGCCGGCCTCGACACCTCCGCGCCGCTCGCCGCCCAAGCCGACTCGAAGCTCGTCGTGTTCGCGCTGGACCACGCGCCCGTGCTGGCGTGGGAGACGGTCGAGCACAGCGTCAAGGAAGACCAGACGCCGAGCGCGGTCCACACGTTCACCGACGTCAAAACCGGTGAGACGCTGCTGACCTACGACGACATCCACGTCGCGGAGGGCACCGGCCAGTCCACCTTCAGCGGCACGGTCCCCCTCAACACCACCCAGTCGGGCAGCACGTTCCAGCTCAAGGACCCGGCGCGCGGCAACCAGGCCGTGAACAACCTCAACAACGGCTCCGGCACGGGCACGCTGTTCACCGACGCCGACAACAAGTGGGGCAACGGCACCTACACCGACAAGGCCACCGCGGGTGTCGACGCGGCGTTCGGCGCCGCGAAGACCTGGGACTACTACAAGAACGTCCACGGCCGCAGCGGCATCAAGAACAACGGCGTCGGCGCGCTGAGCAAGGTCCACTACGGCAACAACTACAGCAACGCCTTCTGGAACGACTCGTGCTTCTGCATGACCTACGGCGACGGCGCGAACAACCAGAAGCCGCTGACCTCGCTCGACGTCGCGGCCCACGAGATGTCGCACGGCGTCACCTCGGCCACCGCGGGCCTGATCTACTCCGGTGAGTCCGGTGGCCTCAACGAGGCCACCAGCGACATCTTCGGCTCCACCACGGAGTTCTACGCCAACAACGCCGCCGACACCGGCGACTACCTGATCGGCGAGAAGATCGACATCCGCGGCGACGGCAAGCCGTTGCGCTACATGGACAAGCCCTCCAAGGACGGCCGCAGCCTCGACAACTGGTCCTCCACCGCGGGCAACGTCGACGTGCACTACTCCTCGGGCATCGCCAACCACTTCTTCTACCTGCTGTCCGAGGGCAGCGGCAAGAAGACGATCAACGGCGTCGCCTACGACTCCCCCACCTTCGACAACCAGCCCGTCACCGGCATCGGCCGCGCCAAGGCCGAGAAGATCTGGTACCGCGCGCTGACCACCAAGTTCACCTCCAGCACCAAGTACGCCGCCGCCCGCACCGGCACCCTCGCCGCCACGGCCGACCTCTACGGCGCCTCGTCGCCCGAGTACGCGGCGGTCAACCGGGCCTGGGCCGCGGTGAACGTCAAGTAGCAACCAGCACAGACCCGCCACAAGAAGACCGAGGGCCCGGACCGCACCCCCTGCACGGTCCGGGCCCCGGCATATCTGCGTTGCGCCCCAACGGACAATCAGTCCCATGGGGATGTTCAGCTTCGTCAAGGTCCGCGACCTCGAATGCCCGAAGTGCCACCACGTCGACGACTACGACGTGCAGTTCTACTTCGGCGGCTGCGACCTCGACTACTTCGAGGTCGGCGAACCGCTCAGGTGGGGCGCGTACGACCGGGGCGAGGCCGGCCATCCCCTCGTGGTCACCGACGGCTTCGGCCAGGCCTGCACCGGCTGCGGCGGCCCCTACGTCCTGCCCGACCCGCCTCCGGAGCCGTGCGAGGTCACAAGCCCCGACCAGTTCGACATCTTCATCGAGAACGACGTGATCGTGCACGCCACCTGGAGCACCGGAGAATTCCCCTACTACAACGATGACGTGGCGACTCCCAGCCGAAGCGCCTCCTACATCGTGCTCCAGGAACGTCCGCCCTTCCTCCCGCCGAGTCAGGGCTCCAGGTCGGTGGCCGCCAAGAACGACCCGTCCATGTAGAACGGCACCGACACGTGCTCGTGCGTGATCAGCCACCGCCCGTCGCGCCGCCGCAGCCCCACGGTGATCCGCGTCCACATCGAGAACCCCTCCGGATACCCGACCGGCACGGCCGAGAGCCGCTGCAACCCGTGCACGAACGCGAGGTCACCGGACACCTCCACCGACAGGTCGCGGTGCTCGATCGCGATCGGTCCCTCGAACCCCGCCATCCACCCGGCCACCGCGTCCGGGTCGCGGGCGTCCAGGCCGGTGTTGCGCAGCGGCGGCGCCAGCGTGCACGTCACCGCGTCCTCGGCGTACCGGGCGACGACGCGCGCGGGCGAGCGGTCTCGCATGCCTTCGACGAGCGAGGTGAACAACCCCAGGATCTCGTCCTGCACCAGCGTGTGAGTCATCTCGAAGCCTTCCGATCAAGTTGGCTGACACACCGATGTCGAAGCACGGCCCGCGGTCTCGACATGGCGGTGAGAAGATTTTCTCTGGGCTCAGAGCGGAGGCCGAAGTGAAGTACCTGATCCTCATCTACAGCAACCCGAAGTCGCGGGCGGCGTGGGAGAAGCTGACCGAAGAGCAGCAGATGCAGTTCGGCCAGGACCACTACGACCTCAGCGACAAGCTGCGCGCGTCCGGGGAGCTGATCGTCAGCGAAGGTCTGCCCGGGCCCGAGACCGGCAAGGGTGTGAGCATCAGAAACGGTGAGGTGGTGGTCACCGACGGGCCGTTCGCCGAGGCGAAGGAGTACCTGGCCGGGTTCTACCTGGTCGAGGCCGACTCGATCGACCAGGTCATCGCCCACGCCGCAACGCTGCCGGACGCGCACAACGACGGCATCGAGGTCCGGCCCGTCTGGGACATGTCGATGCTGGACGACATGTGAGGACCACGCCACGCGTCGAGGACCTGCTGCGGGAGCTCGCGCCGCAGGTCCTAGGCGTGCTCGTCCGCCGCCACGGCCAGTTCGACGTGTGCGAGGACGCCGTGCAGGAGGCGCTGCTCGGGGCCGCGCAGCAGTGGCCGGAGCAAGGGATACCGGACAACCCCAAGGGCTGGCTCATCACCGCGGCGAGCAGGAGGTGGATCGAGCAGTACCGGTCGGATCTGGCCCGCCGTCAGCGCGAGGAGAAGGTCACCGCGCTCACGCCGCCGCCCGCCGATCCGGCGCCCGCCCACGACGACACGCTCACGATTCTCGCGTTGTGCTGCCACGAGAGCCTCACGACAGCAAGCCAGATCGCCCTCACGCTCCGGGCGGTCGGCGGGCTGACCACGGCCGAGATCGCGCGGGCGTTTCTCGTGCCGGAATCGACTGTGGCGCAACGGATCAGCCGCGCGAAGCAGAAGATCAAAGGCGCCAAGTTCCGCACCCCGCAAGACCTGACGGCGGTGCTGCACGTGCTGTACCTGATCTTCACCGAAGGCTCGACCGCGAGCTCGGGCGACGACCTCGTCCGAGTCGACCTCACGGCGGAAGCGATCCGGCTGACCCGCCAGCTGCACCGCAGACGGCCCGACGACGGCGAGCTCACCGGGCTGCTGGCGTTGATGCTGCTCACCGACGCCCGCCGGCCCGCCCGCACCGACGAGCAACAAGCACTGATCCCACTGGCGGACCAGGACCGCACCAAGTGGGACCGCGACGCCCTCGACGAGGGCACCGAGCTCATCCAGAAAGCCCTCAGCACCGCGCAGATCGGCCCCTACCAGCTGCAGGCGGCGATCGCAGCGGTGCACGCCGAGGCGACAACGGCGGAAGACACCGACTGGCACGAGATTCTCGGCCTCTACGAGCTGCTCACGGTCACCGCGCCCGGCCCGATGGTGTCACTCAACCGGATCGTCGCGGTCGCGATGGTCCACGGGCCACAGCAAGCACTCGACGAACTGTCCACACTGGACCTCGACCACTACCGCGTCCACGCGGTCCGAGCGCATCTCCTTGACCTGCAAGGAAAACACACCGAAGCCCAGCAGGAGTACGAGAAGGCCGCGAAGCTGACGTTGAGCGTCCCGGAGCGGCGCTACCTCAGCTCCCGGTCGCGCCGCCCACGGTAGCGTCCGACGACGGCTCCTCCTGCGGCGGCGCCTGAGGCACCACACCCGCCAGATCGCCGCCGTTGTCGTTGACGCGCAACACGAACGGCCGCGTCTGCGTGTACTGCACGACGGAAATCGAGCACGGGTCGACGACGATGCGCTGGAACCCGTCCAAGTGCACGCCGAGAGCGTCCGCCAGCACTGCCTTGATCACGTCACCGTGCGAGCACAAAACCCACACCGCGCCCGGCCCGTGCTCCGCCGTGATCCGAGCATCGTGCGCGCGCACAGCGGCAACAGCACGCGCCTGCACATGCGCGAGCCCCTCACCCTCGGGGAAGACCGCGGCGGACGGATGCTGCTGCACCACCGCCCACAAAGGCTCGTTGAACAGATCCTTCAACGCCTTGCCGGTCCACGCCCCGTAGTCCACTTCGGACACATCCGGCTCCGCGACCGCCTCCAGCGCACGGTCCGCCAGCAGCGGGGCCAGCGTCTCCTCGCAACGCTGCAGAGGAGACGACACCACCGCGCTCACCGGAATGTCCTTCAACCGGCCGACGAGTGCCGCGGCCTGCGCCTGCCCCCGCTCGTCCAACCCCACACCCAACGACCGCCCGGCGAGCACACCGGAACCGTTGGCAGTGGAACGAGCATGTCGAAGCAGAATCACCGTGGCCACGACATCCACCTTAGATCGGCTGCAGCAACCCCATCGACAGCAGCCCCATCAGCACGAGGCCCAGCATCAGCCGGTACCACACGAACGCCGAGTAGGAGTGCTTCGACACGTACTTCAGCAGCCACGCGATCGTCGCGTAGCCCACCACGAACGCGATGATCGTCGCCACGATCATCTGCGGAACCGACGCCTGCACACCCTCACCCGAGCGCTCCAGCACGTCCGGGATCGAGAACAACCCCGCCCCGAACACCGCCGGAATCGCCAGCAGGAACGAGTACCGCGCCGCCGCCTCCCGCGTCAGCCCCAGGAAAAGACCCGCCGTCAACGTGCCACCCGAACGGGACACGCCCGGGATGAGCGCCAGCGCCTGCGCCAGACCCATCCCGATCGCGTCCTTCATCCGCAGCTCGTCACGCTGGTGCTTGGCCAGCTGGTCCGCCAGACCCAGCAGCAGACCGAACACCACCAGCATCGTCGCGGTGATCCACAGGTTCCGCGCCGACGTCCGGATCTCGTCCTTGAGCAGGTAACCGAGAACCGAGATCGGCACGGAACCGATGATCACGTACCAGGCGAGCTTGTAGTCCTTCTCCTTGCGCGCTTCCGCGCTGAACAAGCCCCGGAACCAGGCGCTGATGAAGCGCCCGATGTCCTTGGCGAAGTAGATCAGCACCGCCACCTCGGTACCCAGCTGGATGACCGCGGTGAACGAAGCGCCCGCGTCGTTGCCGAAGAACAGCGTCGACGTGATGCGCAGGTGCGCACTGCTGGAAATCGGCAGGAATTCCGTCAGTCCTTGGACCAGTCCGAGGACCAGAGCCTGCAACCAGCTCAACTACCCACTCCTGCCAGATCCAGAGCCTCGGCCGCGGTGCGAAGGCCCGCGATCCCCTGCTCCAGATCTTGCAGCATCGGCGAAATGGACAGCGTGGTGACCCCCGCGCCAGCGAGAGCCTTCATCCTGTCTGCTATGCGCTCCTTCGGACCCAGCAACGACGTCGCGTCCAGGAACTCCAGCGGGATCGCCGCCATCGCACCGGCGTAGTCCCGGGCCAGGTACTTCTCCTGGATCTCCTCGGCCTGAGCCGGGAAACCCATGCGCACCATCAGGTTGTTGTAGAAGTTCTGCTTGCGCGAACCCATACCGCCCACGTACAGCGCCGTGTACGCGCGAACCGGGTCAGCGCACGTCTTCCAGTCCTCACCGACGATCAACGGCACCGTCGGCACGACGTCGAAGCCGTCCATCGTCTTGCCGGCCTTCTCCCGGCCCGCCTTCACGCTGGCCAGGGACTCACCGGAGAACTCGGGCGAGAAGAAGATCGCCAGCCAGCCGTCCGCGATCTCACCGGTCAGCTCCAGGTTCTTCGGGCCGACCGAGGCGAGGTAGATCGGGATCTGCTCGCGCACCGGGTGCACGGTCAGCTGCAGCGCCTTACCAGGACCATCCGGCAACGGGAGCGTGTAGTGCTCGCCCTCGTACCGCAGCTTCTCCCGCGACAGAGCCTTCCGCACGATCTCCACGTACTCACGCGTGCGCGCCAGCGGCTTGTCGAACCGCACACCGTGCCAGCCCTCCGACACCTGCGGACCCGACACACCGAGCCCCATCCGGAACCGGCCACCCGACAGCGTGTCCAGCGTCGCCGCGGTCATCGCCGCCATCGCCGGCGTCCGCGCCGGAATCTGGAAGATCGCGCTGCCGACGTCGATGCGTTCGGTCTGCGCGGCCACCCACGAGAGCACCGTCGGCGCGTCGGAGCCGTAGGCCTCCGCGGCCCACACCACCGAAAAGCCGAGCCGGTCGGCCTCTTTGGCCAGCTCCAGGTTCGCGGCGTCGTTGCCGGCGCCCCAGTATCCGAGGTTCAATCCGAGCTTCACGGGCGAGACCCTACCGGTCAGTAACACCGATTGCCAGGCTCAGCCGATGATCACCCCTTAGCATCGCGCACGTGGAACAGCGATACCTCGGCCGCAGCGGCCTCCGCGTGTCCAGGACGGCACTGGGCACGATGACGTGGGGCCGCGACACCGACGCGGACGAGGCCGCCACCCAGCTCATGGCCTTCGCCGACGCCGGCGGCACCCTCATCGACACCGCCGACGTCTACGTCGAAGGCGAGTCCGAACGCATCCTCGGCGGCCTGCTCGGCGAAGTCGTCCCCCGCGAAGAACTCGTCATCGCCACCAAAGCCGTCGCCCGCCGCACCGAAGGACCGTTCGGCGGAGGAGCCTCCCGCGGCGCACTGCTCAACGCACTCGACGGATCCCTGCGACGCATCGGCGTCGACCACATCGACCTCTGGCAACTCCACGCCTGGGACGCGAACGTGCCCGTCGAGGAATCGCTGTCCGCCCTTGACCACGCGGTCTCCTCCGGCAAGGTCCGGTATGTCGGCATCTCCAACTACAGCGGCTGGCAACTCGCCACCGCCGTCATGACGCCCTCGACGTTCCCGCTCATCTCCACCCAGCACGAGTACTCGCTGCTGGAACGCGGCATCGAACGCGAGGTCGCCCCAGCGGCGCTGCACCACGGCCTCGGACTGCTGCCCTGGGCGCCCCTCGGACGTGGGGTGCTCACCGGCAAGTACCGCAACGGCACCCCACCCGACTCGCGCGGCGCGTCGTCGCACTTCGCGGGCTACGTGGAGCAGCACCGCAACGAACGCGCCGCCCGCATCGTGCAGGCCGTCGCGACCGCCGCGGACGGGCTCGGCACCTCGGCGTTGTGCGTGGCCCTGGCGTGGGTGCGGGACAGGCCCGGGGTCGTCGCACCGGTGGTGGGAGCGCGCGACACCAACCAGCTGATCGCCTCACTCGAAGCCGAGCAGCTCACGCTCCCACCCGCGATCAGGGCCGCGCTGGACGACGTCAGCGCCATCGAGCTCGCCTATCCCGAACGCCCGATGCCGTAGCAGGACCCCGGCACATTAGGCCGAACGGAGCAGGTCTACTTTGCGCGCCGTGCCCGAATTAACCCGCCGCGCCTTCGTTGGCCTCACCGCAACAGCCCTGGTCACCACACCCGCAGCCGCCACAGCGACACCGAAGGCGGCCGACGACGCCTGGACCCGCCTCCTCGAAGGCAACAGCCGCTTCGTCGAAGGCCGCCAGATCCACCCCCACGCCACCGGCCACTGGCGCGAACAGCTCGTCGACGGCCAGCACCCCTTCGCCTGCGTGCTGGGCTGCGCGGACTCCCGCGTCCCGCCCGAGATCGTGTTCGACGACGGCCTCGGCGACATCTTCACCATCCGCGCCGCCGGCGAAGTCCTCGACTCCAGCGTCATCGGCAGCATCGAATACGCCGTGCAACACCTGCACGTGCCCCTCGTCGTCGTCCTCGGCCACGCCAACTGCGGCGCGGTCAGCGCCACCATCGACGTCGTCCGAGGAAAAGGCCACGTCACCGGCGACATCAGCACCCTGGTCCGCACCATCGAACCCGCCGTGCGCGCCACCACCCCGGACGCCGACGACCAGCGGTTCCTCGCCGCGTGCGTCGCCGAACAGGCCCTCCGCACCGCCGAGATCCTGCAAGAACGAAGCGTCATCATCCGAGAGGCCGTCGCCGGCAAAACCCTCAGCGTCTTGGCTGCTTCTTATGACCTGGGTTCCGGTCGGGTCGTACGTCTCGGGAAACATTAGTTTTAGCCGACACTGAAGCAATAGAGATAACTACCAAACAGGGCCGAACGGGTTTCACACCACCCCTTGCGTGACCTCCGACCGAACGTCGTGGATGCTGGTAGACCACGACGTACCTCAGGAGGAACCGATCTTGCGCCGGCTCGCTGCTCTGATCTTGACCACCGCCACGCTGACCGCGTGCGGGCAGAGCGAGGGGTCACAGGATCCGCTCCAGGTCGCGGAAACGCTCGAAGCCGCCAAACCCGCCCACTCCCCCGCCCAGAACGGCACCCCGCCCGGCGAGATCAAGCCCGGCGGCACGTTCCAAGACGGCGGCACCACGCTGAAGTTCCAGGTCAACGGCAAGGACGTCGAGCTCGACCGGCTCCGCAGCGCGGTGTTCGAGATGACCAAGGACGACAAGGGCGCCGAAACCCGCGGCGCGGGCCTGAGGGCCGGTGACGGCGCCACCAACGCCGTCGCGGACCGCTACGGCCGGCTCCTCGTCGTCGACACCCGCGGCGGCGAGTTCATCGCGTTCAGCATCAACCCGCTGATCATGCGCCAGCGCTACCCCGTCCCCGGCAGCCCTTACGGCATCGCCTACGACGCCAAGCGCGACATCGCGTGGATCACGCTCACCGAGCGCAACGAGGTCGTCGGCCTCAACGTCGCTGCAGGCGAACCGGCCGAGAAGTACCGGTTCTCCACCGTGCGTCAGCCCAACACGGTCAGCGTCGACCAGGAATCCGGACGCGTCACCGTCACGTCCGGCGACAACGGAGGGATACAGGTGATCTCGCCATGAACGAAGGGGTGATCGACGGGGACTGGGAGTACCGGCCACTGCGTCTGCCGCCCGGCATCTCCCGCCGCACCGCGACCACGCAGCTGGCCATCCACGCCGAGTTCGCGGGCTGGGAACTGTCCCGCACGCTGCTCTACGGCGACGGCTCCCGCAAGGTCTGGCTCCGTCGCAAACGCCAGCCCGCACTGTTGCCAGGCCTGATCACCTGACGACAACGCCCGACCCGAACGCGGAGGGCTCGCACTCCGCGATGAAGTCCGCCGGAAAGCCCCGCACGAACGGGGCCGCCGCCGACAGGCGCGCGACCGCTTCCGGCGGCAGATCAACCTCGCCCAGGCAGTCCGCCACCTGCCCCGGCGTCCGCGCGCCCACCAACGGCAGCGCCCCACCCCGGCGCACCCACGCCAGAGCCACCTGAGCCGGCGTCGCGCCCAGCTCACCCGCGACCTCCCGCACGGCCAGCGCCACGGCCTCCTCCCGCGCCGTCAGCTTCCCCGCGCGAACTGTGCCCCCGGACAGCTTCCCCGCGGCCAACGGACCCCACGCCGCCACACTCATCCCCAACGCGTCAGCCATCGGCAACAACTCACGCTCCACATCGCGCTGCAGCAGGCTGTACGGCACCTGCAACCCCGCGAACGACGTCCACCCCCGCCACTCGGCCAGCGTGTTCGCCCGCGCCACGAACCACGCCGGCGCATCGGAGACCCCCACGTACAGAACCTTCCCCGCACGCACGACGTCGTCCAACGCGCGCATGGTCTCCTCTGCCGGCGTGTGCCGATCCCACAAGTGCACCCACAGCACGTCCACGTAGTCCGTGCGCAGCCGTCGCAACGACTGCTCCAACGACAACACCAGGTTCTTGCGGTGGTTCCCGCCCGCGTTCGGATCGTCCGCATCCCGCGACAACGAGTACTTCGTCGCCAGCACGAACCGATCGCGCCGCCGCAGCACCGCCCCCAGAATCTCCTCGCTCTCCCCGTATGCCGAAGCGGTGTCGAGGAAGTTCCCGCCGGCGTCGGCGTACACGTCGAGAACAGCGCGCGCCGACTCCGCAGAACGCAACGTCATCGTGCCCAGCAACAACTCCGAGACCCGCAAGCCGGTCTGCCCGAACAGTCGGTATCGCATGATCCACAGCATCACCCGCTCCCCCGCACGACAGGGAGACCGGCTCAGGGCCCCTCTAAACTCGGCGATCATGGCCGACAACGCACTGGGCCGGTTCCTGCGCGCCCGCCGCGAAGCCACCCCACCACCGGACCGGCACCGCCGCCGCACCCCAGGGCTCAGAAGAGGCGAGCTCGCGGACCGCGCGGGCATCAGCGTCGAGTACCTGACCCGCCTCGAACGCGGCACCGACCGCTCCCCCTCCGGCCAGGTCCTCACCTCCCTCGCCGAGGCCCTCGACCTCACCGCGGACGAGCGCGTCCACCTGTACAGGTTGATCAAGGCGGACCAGACCTGCGCACCACCCGCTCCCTCGCCGCTGCGCCCGACCGTCCTGAAGATGCTCGAAGCCCTCGAACCCACCGCGGCTTGCGTGCTCAACGCGACCAGCGACGTTCTCGCCAGCACCGAACGGTTCCGGCAGATCTCCGGCCTCGACGACGAACCGAACCTCGTCCGCTTCGCCTTCAGCACCGAGGCCAAAGCCCTCTACCCCGACTGGCCGCAGATCGCGAACGACCGCGCGGCATCCCTGCGAGCCGCCGCCGACCTCGGCGACCACGCCGCGACGGCCCTCGCCTTCGAACTGTCCATCACGGCCGGCGCACCGTTCACCACCAGGTACGAAGCAGCATCTTCGCTCCCTCCCACCACCGGCACCGAACGCTGGGGCCCTCGTCTCCTGGCGTTCGAGACGCTGCTCCTGCCAGGCGACACCGAGTACAGGTTGATAGCGTACTTCAGTCAACACTGAAGCTATAGAGCATGACGATCTGAGAGCGGATGGAAGAATCCCTGTCATGCCTCGCCCGGAACGACCGCTCGACCCCTTCGCCGGGCCTGTCGAACAGTTCGCCTTCGACCTCCGCAAACTCCGCGAGAAAGCCGGCTCCCCCGGCTACCGCGAGCTCGGCAAGCTCAGCCACTACTCCGCCAGCACCCTCGCCGACGCCGCCCGCGGCCAGCGCCTCCCCAGCCTGGCGGTGGCGCTCGCGTTCGTCCGCGCGTGCGGCGGCGACGAGGAAGCGTGGGAACAGCGCTGGCGTGAGATCGGCGAGCAGGACGGCGAGGCGCCCGGCCCCGACTCCCCCTACGTCGGCCTGAAGGCGTTCACCGAGCAGGACGCCGACCGCTTCTTCGGGCGGGAGAAACTCCTCGGCAAGCTCCTGGCCAAGCTCGAGCACCACCAGACCGTGCTGGTCGTCGGCGCCTCGGGCTCAGGCAAGTCCTCGCTGCTCAGGGCCGGTCTGCTGGCCCGCGAAGAAGGCGAGCTGATCACTCCGGGCACCCACGACACGCTCCCCCAGGCCGAACTGCTCGTCGTCGACCAGTTCGAGGAGATCTTCGCGCTCCCCCACCGCGACGAATTCATCGCCGAACTGACGCAGCGCGAGGGCCGGACCGTCATCGGCATGCGCGCCGACTTCTACGGCCACTGCGCCCGCTACCCCGACCTCGTCAGCGCCGTCGAGGACGCCCAGGTCCTGGTCGGCCCCATGACCACGGACGAGCTGCGCCGCGCCATCACGCAGCCCGCCGTCGAGGTCGGCTGCGCGCTCGAAACCGGCCTCGTGGCGCGGCTCATCGCGGACGCCACCGGCGAACCCGGCGTCCTCCCCCACGTCAGCCACGCGCTTCTCGAGACGTGGCAACGCAAACGCGGCAACACCCTCACGCTCACCAGCTACCACGAGAGCGGCGGCATCGCCCGTGCCATCGCCAACACCGCCGAGAACGCGTTCACGAGCCTCGACGAAGAGCAGCAAACCCAAGCGCGCCAAGTGTTCCTGCGCCTGATCAACCCCGGCGACGGCACCGAGGACACCAAACGGCACGTCAAGAGGGAGGAGCTCGCGGCGGACGAGGTCGTCGAGCACCTCGCGAACGCGCGCATCCTCACCGTCGACGACGACAGCGTCGAGATCAGCCACGAAGCCGTCATCCGCGGCTGGCCCCGCCTCAAGGACTGGCTCGCCGAGGCACGCGAGGACATGCGCGTGCACCGCAGGCTCACCGCCGCGGCCGCCGACTGGGAAGCGCACGACCGCGACCCCGGCTCGCTCTACCGGGGCGTCCCGCTCGTCCAGGCGAGCGGCTGGGCAGCCAGGGAACCCGGCGCGCTGAACGCCGCCGAGCAGGCGTTCCTCGACGCCAGCAAGGCCGCCGCACAGCAGGACCTCGCCACCGAGAAGCGCCGCACCACCACCCTGCGCCGCGTCGTCGCCCTGCTCGCCGCGCTGCTGCTCGTGGCCACCACCGCCACCGTGTTCGCCGTGCGCGCGCAACGCCAGACCACCGAACAACGCACCATCGCGCTCGCCCAGAAAGCGATCGCCGACGCCGACAGCCTGCAGGACCGCGACCCCGGCCTCGCGAGCCAGCTCCGCCTCGCCGCCTACCGCCTGACCGGCCTGCCGGTCGCGCGCGACAGCCTGCTCAGCACCTTCGCCGCACCCCAGGTGACCCTCGTCAAAGGCCACGCGGATGCCACCGCGTTCGCGATGTTCAGCCCCGACGGCAAGACCATGGCCACGGTCGCCGACGACAAGCAGCTGATCCTCTGGGACATGGCCGACCCCCACCACCCCGCCGAGCTCGGCCGCGTCCACTCCGGCGACGACGCCACCCACGGCATGGCGTTCAGCCCGGACAGCCGCACCGTCGCCGCGGCGGGCTGGGACGGCCTCATCCGCCTCTTCGACGTCTCCAACCCTGCCCGCCCCATCGAGAAGGCCCGCATCACCGGCCACGAGGGCCAGGTCCAGGCCGTCCAGTTCACCCCGGACGGCCGCACGCTCGTCAGCAGCGGCCAGGACAAGACCATCCGGGTCTGGAACATCTCCGGCCCCGCCACCCTCGTGCGCACCATCCAGGCGCACGGCGACGTGGTGCACAGCATCTCGCTCAACCGAGCGGGCACCCTGATCGCGTCCTCGTCCTGGGACGGCACGGTCAAGCTGTGGGACCTCGCGACCGGCGAGCAGCTCTCCGCGGTCGACCCCGCCCCCGGCACCTTCGAGTCCGACGGCGTCGCCTTCCACCCCAACGGCCGCATCATCGCGACCGGCGCTGACAACGGCGACGTCGTGCTGTGGGACGTGAGCAACCCGCGCGCCCCGACGAAGCTCGCCGAGGCCACGAACCGCAACCTCTCCATCCACACCATGGCCTTCTCCCCCGACGGGAAGTTCCTCGCGAGCGGCGGCGGCGACAAGACCACCCAGATCTGGGACGTCACCGACCCCGCGAAGCTCCGGCCCGTCACGGCGCTGGCCGGCCACACCGACACCCTCTGGTCGGTCGCGTTCAGCCCCGACTCCCGGCAGCTGGTCACCGCCACCACCGACGCCGAGGTTCGTGTGCTCGACCTCGCCAACCTCAACTACGCGCACCACACGTGGACGGTCTGGAAGCTCGACTACGACAAGCGCGGCCGCTACTTCGCCAGCGTCTCCTCCGACGGCACCATCAAGCTGTGGCGTCCCGACGACCGCCACGCCCAGGAGATCTCCACCCTGCCCAAGCTCACGCCGGACGACGAGGCGCTCACCGTCGACGTCCACCCCGAACAGGACGTCGTGTTCGGGGCGACGATGGCGGGCAACGTCCTGTGGGACGTCACCGACCGCAACAAACCCCGCGAGCTCAGCCGGGCGATCAGCGGCAGCAACCCGATCGTCGCCGCGACCTTCAGCCACGACGGCAAGATGCTCGCCGTCTCCGAGGACACCGGCGTGCTCGGCCTCTGGAACGTCGAGGACCCCGCGCACCCGGTGAAGGCGGGCAGCTTCGCCGTGCCGAAGACCTACACCGTGTGGCAGGTCGAGTTCTCCCAGGACGACCGCACCATCGTCGTCGCGAACGGCAGCCACGAGCTGCAGCTGTGGGACGTCAGCAACCCCGCCTCGCCCCGCGCGTACCCGGCGTTGCGCACCGACGACAACCCGAACCCGATCCGCCGCGGTGGCCAGGCCGGGCGCGAGGAGGTCATGACCGTCGTCATCCACGGCAACGTCCTGGCGTTCGCCAACACGGGCAACAGCGGCGCGCTCTACGACATCAGCGACCCCGCCCAGCCCCGCAAGCTCGGCACCCTGCCGAACGACGGCGGGCCGCTGCAGCGCCTCGCCTTCTCCCCCGACGGCACCATGATCGCGGCCGGCACGACCGACGACCTGGTCCGCGTGTGGGACGTGCGCGATGCTCGCAACCCCCAGTTGCGAGCAGTGCTGCACGGCCACGCGGAACGGGTGTGGGGCGTGGCCTTCGCACCGGACAACCACACCCTGGCGACGGCCGGCGCGGACCGCACCGTCCGCGTCTGGGACATCGACGTCGAGGCGACCGCAGCCCGCGTGTGCGCCACTACGACGGCGCACCTGTCCAATCAACACTGGGAGCAGTACTTCCCCGGCGTCGAGCCGAGGCCTCTTTGCTGAACAACACCCTCACCGTTCCTCTCGACGCCATTTGTAGTGCGAAAACGTTGTGTGGTGTCGATGCGGGTTCGTCGTACAACAACGTCTGTGCAACTGCGCGCCCAAGTTGGGCGAAGGTGAGCCTTCAGTCAACACTGAAGCAATAAAATTCTCCGAACTAGTTGCCGATGTGATCAGATTCGGTGTCATGGAGCTCGTGCCGCATGAAGTCGGGGTCGCGCACAGCGCACTGCCGCACGACGAAACGTCCGTCAGAGCCCTGCTCGCCGAAGCCGCGGCGCAGGGCCTGCACACAGTCGTCGTCACCGCTGACGAAGGCGACGAACAAGCCCTCACCGTGCTGCGCGAACTACGCGCCGAATGGCACACCGAGGACGGCAAGGTCACCGCGTCGCTCGACACCGACGCCCAGGGCCAGCTGGCCCACCTGTGGGGCCTGACGGAGGACGAGCGGGCCGCGTGGCTCGCCGCGTTCCCCCGCCACGACGACCCGAACTGGTGGATGCACCGGCTCCTGGTGCTCAACCACCACCCGGAGTGGGCGCCGCTGAAGGACTGGCTGGTCGGCGAGCACGTGCGCCTCTTCGGCCGACCGCCCGGCCGCGCCCGCCGCTCCCCCGTCTAACTGCTGCCCGCTCGCCCCTCCCCGGTCAGCCGGGGAGGGCGCTGAAGTCCGGCTGCCGGTAGCGCCGCCACCACGGCATGGGGTCGCTGCGCCGGTCGGCCCTGCCCGGTCGCACGACGGCGAAGGTCAGCACGTTCATTCCCGGCACGCCCACGGCGAGGACTCCCTTGTGCGTGCCGGCGATCCACATCACCTCGGTGGCGGCGATGTTCGCGATCAGGTCTGGTGGCGGCTGCGGGAACCGCACCAAGGCCGGTCCATCGGGAAGGTCCGCGATGCCGGCGACGTAGTACCCGCGCTGCCACCGGAACAACGTCATCGGCACGGGAGTCCACTGCTCCGAGCCCGCCACCGCCTTGGCGAGCGCGCGTTCGCGCCAGCCCGACTCGACCACAGCGGGGACGCCGAGCACTCCCGGCAACCACAGCGCGGCCGCGAGCAGGCCCGTCGGCGCGAGTGGTGACAGGCTCGTCGACACCAGCAACCAGAAGATCCCGGCGCTGATCGCCATCAACACCCAGCGGAACGGCCCCAGCTGACGGCTCAGCCTGAGCACGTCCTGGATCCCCTTCTCGTCGCCAGGACGGTCGAGCGCGGGCTCCACCTGGTCGAGAGCGGGGTACTCCCCCGCGTCACCCTGGACCTTGCGCATCGACGTCCAGCCGGGTGCCCGCACCAGCGCGCGGCCTTCCGCGTCCGGGCCGCAGACGAAGACCTCCCGCTCGTCCGCCGCCGGCACTCGCCGCCACGGCTGGTCCAGCAGCCCCCGCCGCACCGCTCGCTTCACCCCGCGGTTCACCAGGAACATCGGCACGTACATCACCAACGACACACCCAGGACGACCCTCGCCACGAAGTTGCCGGACGTCGCCGGCACGGCGAAGGTGACGACGAACAGCACCGCCGTGATCAGAACCCTGACGCGGTCCTCCAGGCCGATGCGGATGCCCACGAGCGCCAGACGGGTCGACCAGTCGTCCTTGGCGGGCACGTCCGTCCGCGGTTCCAGGTACCTGATCACCGGGGCAGCCCGCTGAAGTCCGGCTGGCGAAGGCGTTGGATCCACGGGACAGGTGCCTCTTTCGGTGTGTCGCTGTCAGGTTGGACCGCCGCGATCGTCAGCACCGGCAGTGCAGGCACCCCGACGGCGATCACGTCGTCGTGCATCCCGGCGATCCACATCGTGCCGGTGTGGGCGATGTTGGCGATGACGTGCAGGTTCGGGTCGACGAACTGGACCAGGGCGAGCCTGCCGCCCTGCATGGTGGCGAGGCCCGCGACGAGGGTGCCCGGCTTCCACGGGAACAACGTGACCGGCACCGGCGTCCAGGCCTGCGCGGCGTGCACGCCCTTGACGGCGTCGCGGTACCAGCGGCTCAGTTCGATCAGCGACGGCAGCAGGAGCAGCGACAGGACCAGGACCAGGCCGCCGACGACGAGCCCGGCCGGCGCGATCGGCCACAGGCTCATCAGCACGATCACCGCGCCGATCACGGCCGGGATGGTCGCCCCGAGCGTCGCGCGCGTGCCCGCCACCAGTCCCGAGAACGCCTTGAGCACCGCCGGGTCGGCGAGCGGACGTCCGATCTCGTGCGGCTCGACCGGCTCCCGGTCCACGAACGCGGCCGGGCGCGCGACCTTGGCGTTCGCCGTCTCGGCGAGTCCCGCGGCCCGCACGACCGCCTTGCCGTTCTCGTTCGGACCGCAGATGAAGATCTCACCGCGGTCGCGCACCACGTCCCGCGCGTCGTCGGTCATGAAGCTCTCGAGCACGACGTCCGGCAACCGCACGTAGGTGGCGTACTTGTCGTCGGGGTTGTCCACGAGAGTCGCCCGGCATCGCCGCCACGGCTGCTCCAGCAGTCCCCTGCGCAGCGGCAACGTCTGGACGCGGTGCATCACCGGACCGATCGCGCCGACCAGTGCCAGCAGCGACAACACCACGATCGCCGCGATGTTGCCCATCGTCATCGGCAGGAACAGGCAGCCCACGATGCCGGCAGCCGACACCAGCGCGATCACCGACAACGTGCCGCGCACCAGGCCTAACTCCTGCAGGATCAGGCCGGTGGACCAGTCGTGTTTCGCGGGCACGTCCGTCCGCGGTTCCAGGTACTGCAGCACCAGCCCCCCAGCTATGCCTTGGCGGCCACCTCGCGGATCAGGTTCGCGAGCTCAGCAGGCCGTTCCAAGGGGAGCATATGCCCTGCATCGGTCAAAACGACCGCCGTACCACCGAACTTGATCGCGTCCGACTCCGGCACGAGCCGGTCCTCGTCCCCCACCACCGCGACCACGGCCTTCTCCTTGGCCACGGTCAGCCCGGCCTCGCGGTCGTACCGGTCGACGGCGGGCCGGAACAGCGCGACCGTCTCGGGCCACTGCCCCCACACCATGTCCGCGGTCAGCTCGACGTCCTGCTCGTCCGGCTGGTCACCGAACAGCCACCACCGCAACCCCGCGGTCTTGGTCGGCTCGATCCTCTCCCGCACCGCGCGCACGATCGGCCCGAACGCCCTTTCGAGCTCCCGGACGAGCTTCCCGACCGCCTTCGGCCACGCCAGCGAGGTCTCCGAACGCCCGCTCGCCGCCGTCGACACGAACACGTTGCCCAGCACCCGTTGCCGGAACAGCCGCGGCCTGCGCTCGGCCATCGCGAGCGCCGCCATGCCACCCATCGAATGCCCGGCGATCACGACCTGCCCCTGCGGGACCGCGCGTTCGATCAGCTCCCCCAGGTCGTCGCCGAGCTGCTCGATCGTGGCCGTCTCCTTGGTGGCACCGCCCGACTTCCCGTGCCCGCGGTGGTCGTACGCGATGACCTGGAACTCCTCGCTCAGCGCGGCCACGACCTTGTGCCAGCTGCGGTGGTCGAGCGCGTAGCCGTGTGCCAGCACGACCGTCACCGGTGCCTCGGGATCACCCGCGCGCACCACGTTGAGCTCGGTCCCGTCCTCCAGCCGCACCATCGGATTCCCTTCGCCGTGTCGTCTGATTGTCCTAACGAGACAACACGGAACCGGTTATCACGCTCGCCCGAGCACCACATCGGGTGGCATCTGCCCGACCCCTGGCACCCCGCGGAACTGATACGCCGAAGCCTTCCCGCCCGCCTGGATGATCCACGCCTCCCCCGGCTCGGCCTCCGCGATCACCGACTCCAACGCGTCCGCGATGTCCGTGGGCGTCAGCAACGGGAACGAGACCGCGACGAACTCCTCCTTCGCCGCCCCGAGCAGCAACGTGTCCACGAACCCAGGACACAACGCGGCCACCACGATCCCGTCCGCGGCCAGCGCCTTCCCGGCAGCCCGCACGTACCCGACGACCGCGTGCTTCGTGAGTGTGTACAACGGATCCGAAGGCATCGCCGCCAGCCCGGCCAGCGACGACGTGATCACGATCTTCCCGCCCCCGGCACGCCGCAACGCCGGCACCGCCGCACACAACCCGTAGACGACGTGGTCGACGTTGACCCCGACGAGCTTGCGGTACCGCGCGACGTCCAGCGCGTCGTCGACCCCGGCCTGCCCGCCACCGATCCCGGCGTTCAGGTGCACGATGTCGAGCCGCCCGAACTCCTTCTCCACCTGCGCGACCACCGCGGGCATCACGTCGGGGTCCGTGACGTCACCGACCACCGCGATCCCGCCGACCGCGGAAGCGATGCGTTGTGCCCCTGCGGCATCGAGGTCCAGCACGGCCACCGAGGCCCCGAGCCGGGCGAGGCGGCGCACCACCGCCGCGCCGATTCCGCCCGCGCCGCCCGTCACCAACGCGACCCGGCCTGTCAGATCCACAGTGGACACAACGCACTCCTCAGCTGTTGCGAAGGAAACGGTCCAGAACGCGCACACCGAACCTAAGTGCATCCACCGGCACGCGCTCGTCCACGCCGTGGAAGAGGCCGGAGAAGTCGAGGTCCGGCGGCAGCTTCAACGGCGAGAAGCCGAAGTTGCGGATGCCGAGCTGCTGGAACGACTTCGCGTCCGTGCCACCCGACAGCATGTACGGCAGCACGCGCGCACCAGGGTCCTCGGCGATGATCGACGCCGTCATCGCGTCCACCAACGCCCCGTCGAACGTCGTCTCCACCGGCGGCAACCCGACCCACTCGCGCTCGACGTCCGGCCCGAGCAGCTCGGCGAGCTCGCGGTCGAACGCCTCCTCGCGGCCCGGCAGAATCCGGCAGTCGACCGTCGCCTCGGCGGTCGACGGAATCACGTTCGCCTTGTAGCCCGCGGACAACATCGTCGGGTTCGCCGTGTCCCGCAGCGTCGCGCCGATCATCCGCGACAACGCGCCGAGCTTGCCGAGCGAACCCTCGAGGTCGTCCTCGGGGAAGTCGAGCCCGGTGATCTCCGTGACGCCGTCCAGGAACTCGCGCACCGACGGCCGCACGATCAGCGGCCACTTGTGCTGGTCCAGCTTGGTGACCGCGGCGGCCAGCTTCGCCACCGCGTTGTCGTGGTGGATCATGCTGCCGTGACCCGCGGTGCCCTTGACCCGCAGCTTGAGCCAGCGGATGCCCTTCTCCGCGGTCTCGACGAGGTAGGCGCGGACGTCGTCCTTCAGCGTGATCGAGAACCCGCCGACCTCGGAGATCGCCTCGGTCACGCCCTCGAACAGCTCGGGCCGGTTCTCCACCAGCCACTTCGCGCCGAACAGACCGCCGGCTTCCTCGTCGGCGAGGAACGCGAACACGATGTCGCGCGGCGGGACGATGTTCTCCCGCTTGAAGTGCCGGGCCAGGGCCAGCGTCATGCCGACCATGTCCTTCATGTCGACCGCGCCGCGCCCCCACACGTACCCGTCCTGCACAGCGCCGGAGAACGGGTGCACCGACCACTCGGAAGCGTCCGCGGGCACGACGTCGAGGTGACCGTGCACGAGCAACGCGCCACGACTCGGATCCGCCCCGGCGAGCCGCGCGATCACGTTGCCACGGCCGCGAGCACCAGACTCGACGTACGTGGTCTCGTACCCGACCTCGGACAGCTTCTCCGCCACCCACTCGGCGGCCTCGCGCTCCCCCACCAGCGTCGCGGGATCACCCGTGTTCGTGGTGTCGATCCTGATCAGCTCGCTGACCAGGGTGACTGCCTCTTCTTCTGCCAGCGCCAGTGCGTTCCCCGTTGTGCTCACATGGTCTTCCTACCACCAGTCAGAACACCGACCAGCCTGTGAGAGTGGTGAATCGGTCCAAGGCGTCCAAGCCCGCCACGGAGTTCCCGCGCCCGTCCAAGCCCGGACCCCACACGCAGATCGCGCACTTCCCGGGCACGACGGCGACGATCCCGCCCCCGACACCGCTCTTGCCCGGCAACCCGACCCGGTAGGCGAACTGACCGGCCGCGTCGTAGGTGCCGCAGGTGAGCATCACGGCGTTGACGCGCTTGGCCCCACTGACGCCCAACAGCCGCGTGCCGTCGTTACGGACGCCATGACGGGCCAGGAACAGCGTGGCGCGAGCAAGATCCGCGCAGCTCATCGCGATCGAACACTGCCGTACGTACTCGTGCAGCACCACGTCGACGGAGTGGCGCATGTTGCCGTACGAGGCCATGAAGTGGGCCAGCGCGCGGTTGCGATCGGAGTGGTCCAGTTCGGACTTGGCGACCTCGGGATCGACGTCGATCGCACCGTTGCCGCTCTCCGCGCGCAAGAAGGCCAACAGCCGGTCGGACGCACCCAGCCCCAGATGGTCGGTGACGACCAGAGCACCGGCGTTGATGAACGGGTTGCGCGGGATGCCCTGCTCGCTCTCCAGTTGGACCAGCGAGTTGAACGGCGACCCCGACGGCTCACGGCCGACGCGCGACCACACGTCGTCAGAGGCGTGCAGCGCCAGAGCCAGCATGAACGCCTTCGAGATGCTCTGGATCGAGAACGGCGTCAGGTACTCCCCAGCGCCGAAGACCTCGCCGTCCAGTGTGGCGACGGCGAGGCCGAAGGCGTGCGGGTCGATCCTGGCGAGCGCCGGGATGTAGTCGGCGGCCTCGCCTCCTGGCGTGACCTCGGCGGCGATGCAGTCCACCAGTTGCTGGAGCTCCATGCCGCCGATCCCATCACAGGACCGGTACTGCTACGACACCGGGAAAGTGTAGAAACTCGTGTTCTGACCGGCCTTGACAGTGCACGGAACGGTGATCGTGCCGAGCCACGTCGGCGAGCCGTCGGCCTGGCGCGGCGTCAGCTTGAGCGTCGCGTTGCCGAGCGAGATCGTCGCCGAACCGACGTTCGCCAGCGTCATCGCCGGGAACGTGCCGGTCGCCGTCACGTCGAACGTGCCGCTGGACGGCACCGCCGTGTTCGGGATGGTCGACACCGACGTCAGCGTCTGGGTGGCGCCGCCGTTGGTCACCGGCACGTTGCTGGTCATCGTGCCGTCCACCGACTTCGCGCCGAGCCAGCCCAGCGTGGTGGTGGCGTCCTCCGACACCGTGCTCTTCACCGTGGTGTTGGACACCGCGGTCGGCACCCCGACGGTCGCGGAGTCCGGCAGGTCCGCCGAGCTGACCGTGGTCGGCATGTCCTGCGCACCGATGATCGAGAAGTTGCAGGAGTAGGCGATGTTCAGCGACGCGGACGCGGCGAAGCTGGGGACGGCCGTCACGACGCTCAGCGCTCCGGCGGCGAGAACGCAGGCAGCGGCGCGTGCGAGGGTCTTCATCTGCAGGGACCTCCATGAGTACGACATTGAACTGCAAGAAGGCGGGTCTTGTTTACTCGCCAGTAAAGTAGCGACCCCGGATTCCGCAATGCAAGAGAAAACCCGCTTTTGTCACCTGCGTACGAATTGACTCGTGACGATTTATCAGTCGCGATCCAATAAATAGTGCGCGCGCAGTGCCAGCTCCAGCGTGAACCGCTCCTCGGCGTCGTGCATTCGGTCGCCGAAGAGTTCGTCCAACTGGTTCACCCGGTAGCGAACGGTCTGCGGATGCACCTGCAGCCGAGCGGCGACCTCGGGTGCGCCGCCGCGTGCCGACAGCCAGACGAGGAGCGTTTCCGCGAGTTTCGTGCGTTGCCGGTCTGTCAACGATGCCAACGGCGCCAACGCCCGTTCGGCCAGCTGCCGGGCGAGGAACTCGTCCGCGAGCACGGTCAGCTCGACCAGATGATCAGCGCAGTCCAGCACCGGCCGGTCCGGCAGCACCTTCTCCCGCGCCAGCGCCAGCACCCGGCGTGCGCTGGCCAGCGACCTCGGCGCCTCGGCGGGCACGACCGGCACCCCGATCGCCGCCCGCCACCCCGGCAGCGCGCGACGGATCCAGCGCGTCACCGCGACCGGGTTCGGCACCAGCAGGTACGGCGTGGCGTCCTCGAAGTTCACCAGCACGTCCGGCGGCAGGTCGTCAGGCGGTGCGGCAGACGGCTCAAGCGCCACCGCGCACAGCCGGTCCGGCATCGGCCACGCCGCGGCGCCGGCCGCGTCCAGCACCGCCTGCCAGTTGCTCGACGGATCACCGACCAGCAGCTCCATCAGCTTGCGCCGCTTGCGTTCCAGCGTGCCCGCCGCACTCGCCTGGGCGGCCGCGTACCCCTCCACCGACAGGCTCACCAGCTCGTCGACGTGCGCGATCATCGCCTCGCCCAGCACCGACATCAGGCGCAGCGACAGTTCCCGCTGCTCGGCGAACCCGCACACGTGCCGCCACGCCACCCGCGCGCCGATCCGGTACGCCGCCTGCAGGCTGTCGAGGCTGCGGCCGGACTTGAACTCCCACGCCCCGAGCTTGCGGTGGATGTCGTCGTGCGGATCGGGCTCCGACTCCGGTTCGGCGATCCTGTCGACGAACTTCACCAACGCCTGTCGAATGCCGTCGACGACGTTGTCCCTGAACTGGCCGTATTCCGGAATCGATTTCTCGATCGCTTCGAAAATGCTCACCGAGACCGGCGCGACTTCCATTCGGAGCAACGGCGCCAGCTCCCGCGGGACCGATCTGCGGGGATCGTCCAGCCCAGTCATCCTCGCGAGTGTAGAAGAAAAACGAAACGCGGTCGTTCAGCCAGTTGGACCAAATGGTTCACATCAGGAACAGCCGAGCGATGGCATCGCGCGCCACCAGGAACCCGGCGATGCCGAGAATCCAGCCGGTCATGCCGGCGCCCTTCTCCGCGAACCACGTGCTGATGCGACTCAGCAACGGCTCGATCTTCGCGCGCAACGCCAGCCTGCCCCCGAGCAGAACCACCGCCGGCACGATCATGACCAGGCAGTATCCGGCGAGCAGCAGCCCGATCTGCGGTGCGCTCAGGTCGGCGGCGCTCATCATCCCGATCGCGCCGAGGTACGGCAGCATCGTCGCGAGCTCGACGACACCGGCGAGCACCGCGATGCCCGCCAGCGCGGCCACGGAGCCGTTGGCGTTGATCCGCTGCTGCCACTTCCCCGTGTTGGTCTGTTTCTTGCTGTCGAACCGGAAGCTGATCGCGAACAGGAACACGCCGATCACCAGCTGGACCCACAGCGCGATCCTGCTGTCGAGGTGCCCGATCACCTGCGACGCGCCCAGCACGATCAACACGCCGACACCGAAGTAGAAGACGGTGATCGTGCCGAGGTAGACACCGAACCTGCCGAGTTTCAGCCGGCCCGGCGTGAGCATGAGCCAGATCGGGATGAACAACGTCCCGATGCTCGTCGAGTCGAGCAGCGCCAGCCCGGCCAGCGCGGCCACCAGTCCCAGTGTCATACGATCCCCCCATTATTTAGCACGGTCGTGATAATACAGGCCGCGCAACCACCGACCCGAGCAAGGCGTCAAGATCGGCATGAGGCGTTGGGTGTGGGCGGCCGGGACCGTGGTGGCGGTGGTCGCGGGTGTCGTGGTGTGGCAGACGACGACAACGGAGTGGACGACGGTGATCACCGCGATCCATCCCGACGGCACCGTGGAGTGGGTCGAAGGCGAGGCGCGGCACACGGAGGAGAACAACTCCTACGTCTTCGAACTGCCTGGGCAGCCGCACGTGTCGAAGCTCGCCGACGACGTGGTGATCCGCACCGCGCTCGGCTGCTCGTCACCCCCGACGAGCGGGCTCGACCTGTCGTGGAACGGGCTGGGCGCGGTCGAGTGCAGCCGGGAGGAGTTCCTGGCGATGAAATCCCCGCCGTACGCGCCGCGCCTGACCTTCAACTGGAGCGGGGAGATCACCGAGATCGCCGGCCGCTATCACCCGTAACGGAAAAGAACGCGCTTTCCGGACTACTGCCGTGCCACGGTCGCCACATGGAAGATGAGCTGGACGAGATCGCCCGTGCCAACGACTTCACCGGTGTGGTCCGGGTGGAGGAGGACGGGCAGCTCTTCGAGAAGGCGTACGGGCTCGCGCACCGCGGCTACAACATCGCGAACACCGTCGACACCAGGTTCGCGATCGCCAGTGGCGGCAAGGGTTTCACCGCGCTGGCCGTGGTGAGCCTGATCGAGGACGGCACCCTGGACTACGACACGAAGGTGCGTTCGCTGCTCGGCGACGACCTGCCGTTGATCGACGACGAGGTCACCGTCGGGCACCTCCTCGCGCACAGGTCCGGTATCGGTGACTACTACGACGAAGAGGTCTTCACCGACCTCAACGACTACTTCCTGTCGATCCCCGCGCAGAACCTGCTCGACGTCGAGCAGTACCTGCCGATCCTCGGCGGTTTCCCGCAGAAGTTCGCGCCCGGCACCCGGTGGGCGTACAACAACGGCGGCTACGTCGTGCTGTCGATCATCGCGCAACGGGCGAGCGGTGTGCCGTACCAGGACCTGGTGCTGGAGCGGGTCTGCAAGCCGGCGGGCCTGAAGGACACCGACTTCCTGCGGTCCGACTCGCTCGGCGAACGCACCGCCATCGGCTACCTGCCGAAGGACGGCGAGTGGCGCACCAACGTGTTCCACCTGCCGATCCGCGGTGGCGGTGACGGCGGCATCTACACGACGGCGGCCGACGTCAGCGCGCTCTGGAAGGCGTTCTTCGACGGACGGATCGTGTCGGAGAAGTGGGTCGCGGAGATGGTCAGGCCGCACAGCGAGATCCCCGAGGACAAGCTCCGCTACGGCCTCGGCTTCTGGCTGCACGGGTCGAGGCACCAGGTCCAGTTGGTCGGGCAGGACGCCGGGGTGTCGTTCAAGACGGTGCACGAGCCCGACTCGGGCATCACTCGCACGGTGATCGGGAACACCTCGGACGGAGTGTGGCTGGTCGCACGGTTCCTCAACAACCGAGGGTGATCCGGTATCCATGACCGCATGGATCTCACGGCGGTTCCGCTGGTGTCGTTGCGGGTGTTCCAGGAGGTGGCCGAGCGCGGGACGCTGAGCTCGGCGGCCTCCGCGCTGGGTTACACGCAGTCCGCGGTGTCCCGGCAGATCGCCGCTCTCGAACGGGTCGTGCGCGCGCCGTTGCTCGACCGTCAGCGCGATGGCGTGCAACTGACCGATACCGGTCACGTGCTGCTGCGCCACGCGGGTTTGGTGCTCGCACAGCTCGACGCGGCCAGCCGGGAGTTGTCCGGACTCCCGGCCACCGCGGGCACCGTGCGGCTCGGCTGGTTCGCGAGCGCGGGCGGCTCCCTCGTTCCGTCGGCATTAGCCGCGTTGAGGCGCAGTCATCCGGCGTTGACCGTCACCACGCGCGAGGGCACCACTGCCTCTCTCACGCGCGCCTTGCGAGCCAGAACCGTTGATCTCGCGGTGCTCGCCTCTCCGTCCCCGCTCGACGACGAGACGCCCGCACTGCGGGTCAAGGTGCTCGACGAACAAGAGCTGCTGCTCGCCGTGCCGTCAACGCATCCGTTGGCACACAGGGACTTTGTCGACGTGGCAGATCTGCGCGACTGGGCGTGGATAGCGTCGCCACCACCTGGCCTCGGGGTGTGGCCGGGCCTGGACGAACGCCAGGCCGTCGCGCACATGGCCCGCGACTGGATGGCCAAGCTTCAGCTCGTGGCGTCCGGCGCCGGCATCACGACGTTGCCGGAGTCTCTCGCAGCGCCCGTTCCTCAGGGCGTGCGAACTCTACGAGTGCGTCCGCGGCAGAAGCATTGCGTCGTCGTCGCGTGGCTGAACCTCTCCGAACCGGCGTCCGTGGTGGTGGACGCGCTCGTCAGTGGTACTCACCCGTGAGCATCGCCGTGGCCAGCTCCACCCGTGACCGATAGCCGGTGCGCTGGAACAACCGCGTCAGCTTCGCCTCGACGCTCTTCTCCGTCGTCCTCAGCACCCCCGCCAGCTCGCGGTTCGTCAGCCCTTCCGCGACCAGGCACGCGAGCAGCCGTTCCTGCTCGGCCGTCGTCGCCGACCGCCCCGGCACCGCGACGCCATGCTCGCGCATCATGTGCCGCAGCAGCGCGCGAGGCAGCAACGCGTCCATGATCCCGAACAGCTCGTAGGCCTCGCGGAGCGTCCGCGCGTCACCGAGCCCGTGCGACGCCAACGCGGTCAACGTCAGCGCGATCTCGTGCGGCTGATCCCGTTCGGTGACGATCCTGCGCACCTCGGCGGCCGCCTGCTTGTCGTGCCACGTCACCGCGCGGGCAAGCAGGTGGTTGCGGTGCGCACGGCCGGTGTCCATGGTCTCGGCGATGTCCGCCAGCCGTTCGACGCGGAACTCGGCGTCCTCGCGATCGCCGTCCTCCAGCGACATCACGGCGAGCCGCATCTCCAGCTCGTCGGTGCCGATCACGATTGCGTACTGAGAGGCGAACGCGAGCCCGCGCTGCAACGCACGGCGGCTCTTGTCGCGCGCGCCCAGCACCAGTTCGAGATCGGACTCCGGTACGTCGAGCAGGTGCGGCAGGACGTTCTGGCCCGCGCGCGCGTCAGCGATGACCTCGCGCGCACGGGCGAGCTTCGCCCGTGTGACGAGCATGGTGGCGAGGTCGTGCGCCAGCGCTGTGTGTGCCGCGACCTGGCCGAGCGTCGAACCGGTGACCAAGGCCTTGCGCGCGTGGCCGAGCGCTTCGTCCCACCGGCCGTCCGCGGCTTGCAGCAGCGCGAGGTCGGCGGCTTCGAGCTTCTGGCCGACGAGCATCCGTTGCGCTCGCTTCATCTCCCCCGCGAGCATCAGGCAGCGTGCCATCGCGGCCTGCAGTGCCGGCCGGTTCCGGTCGGCAGCGAACAGCGGGCACAGACCAGGATCGCTCACGACGCGTTCGAAGTCGGCCATCCGCCCGGACATCAGCGCCGCGCTCATGCCGAACAACTCGCCGAACGTCACCGTCGCCGCGTTGCCGAGCCGCCACATGCCACGCGTGCTGGCGAGCAACGTCGCCGCTTCGTCCCATCGGTCTGTGTAGCACATGGCCACCGCACGGCCGATGAACCGCGCGGCCGTGCCACCGGGCAGAGAACGCCAACTGCCGTCAGCGACCTTGCGCAGTGCGGCCCTGTCCCCCGCCGCACACATGCCCACGAGCCGGATGAGGTGCATCTCCTGCATCTGGTCCGGCGTGAACTCGTCCGGCAGCTCCAGCGCCGCCTCGACGCTCGCCATCGCGCTCACGAAGTCGTTGTGCGACGCACAGGCGACGGCGTGCATGAACAACGCCTCGGCCTGCTGCGTCGGGGTCGTGGCCCGATCGGCGGCGGCGCGCAGCCAACGTCGTGCCGACGGGTCGTGCAGGACCACGGCTTTGCCCGCGGCGAGGAGCTGGTTGCAGGCCTTCTCCGCGTCGGCGAACCCACCCGCGTCGATCAGCCGGTCCGGAAGGTAGCTGGGGTTCGCGCAGAACGCCCTGCCCTCCCAGATCGCGCTCACCGCACGCCATCCGAGGTCGTGCCGCTCGTACGGGCCGAGGCTGGCCGCCAGCGCATGGGCGAGCACGGGCGCACGGAACCGATAGCCGTCGTCGTGCCTGGTCAGCACGCCTTCGGCCTCCAGTTCGGGCAGCCCGCGGGTGTCGCCGAGGAGTTGTTCGGCGGCCGGTCCGAGCGGGTGCAGGATCGCCATGGCCTTGGCGGTCTGCCACGCGGCCTCACCGAGCAGCCGGATCCGTTCGACGGCGGGATGACGGTGGCCGGTGCCGCGCGGTTCGTCGACCAGGTAGGCGGTGCGGTCGATGATCCGCAGCGCGCCGCCGCGCAGGTAGCCGTCGACGGCGAGATCGACCAGACCGGGCACGCCGCGGCTGTCCTTGTGCAGCCGGCGTGCGAGGTCCGGGTCCGCGGACACGTTGAGCAGGCCGGTGAACATGAGGCTGACCTCGGACCTGTTCAACGGCGTGAGAGGCACGATCTCGGTGAGCGCGCTGGTTTTCAGCGCGTCGGCGAGATCGGTGTGTTCGAGACGCACGGGCGTGCGGTAGCTACCGACGACACACGTTGCCAGTTGGGGCAACGCGTCGAGGAGCGCGCGCAGCACGTCGTGGTTGAGGCGATGAAGGTCGTCGAGGAACAGCACCGGCGGCCGTGACCACCGTGCGAGTTCCTCACGCACACGGGCGACCACAGCCTGGGGGCGGTTGCGGTCGGCGCGCAGCAGTGGCACGTCTGCTGTGCGCACACGCTGATGTTCGAGCGTGTCCCGGACCTCGTTGAGGAGCGCGGTGCGGCCGATGCCCGCGGGCCCGGTGACCAGCACCAGCCGCGTGGTCCCCGACAACAGCGGCCACACCACGCTCGTGTGTGCGTCATCTCTGGCGATCAGGTTCGAAGTGGGGGTGTCGGTGTGGTCCAGAGTTCCCGTCATCCGGTGGCTCCTCGATCATCGAGCCTGCCTGCGAGGCTCGCGGCGGCCAGTTCCACGCGCGACCGGACGCCGGTGCGCAGGAACAGGCGGGTCAGGTGGTGCTCGACGGCCTTCTCGCTCGTCTCGAGCTCCGTGGCGATCTGGCGGTTCGTCTGCCCGGCGCGCACCAGTTCGACGATGCGCAGTTCGACGCCGGTGAGCTCGCCTGGGCTCTGCTTGGTGCGCGGTGCGGCGACGCCGAACCTGCGCATCAGCGCGGAAACCCTGGCGGGCAGCAGGAAGGACGATCCGCCCTCTCTCTCGATGGCGTGCAGCTCCCGCACGACCAGGCGCGGGTCGTCGCAGAACTGGGCGAGGATGTGGCACGCCCACAACAGGTCCGGGCGGTGTCCTCTGCTCCTCACGACGTCGGCGCCTCTGGCCGCCTCCGCCGGGTCGTTGTGGAGAAGTCCCTTGGCCAGCAACAGGACCTGCAGCGTGCAGCGGCAGTCGCCCCACCGGTGCAGCTCGGTGATCTCGGTCATCACCGCGCGCGCGATGTCGAGGTCGTTGTTCCTCATCGCGATCTGCAGTGCCTGCAGCATCAACCGGCTGGTGCCCGTCCGCACGCCCGCCTGCTTGACGCGCTGAAGCGTGCGCCAGGCGAGGTTGACCGCGGTCTGGGAGTCGCCCGCGCGGTGCAACAGGCTGCACTCGACCATGGCGCGCGTCGGCGCGTAGCGCACCGCTCGGCTGACCTTCGCGAGCCAGGCGAACGCCTGGCGGTGCTCGCCGCGCGCGGAATGCATTGCGGCGGCGAGGATCCGGCCGTGGTGGTGGGCGGGCATCGGTCGTTTCGTGAGCTCCAGCTGGCGCACGGTCTGCAGCGCGGACGTGAAGTCCGCTTTGGCGTAGTCGCGGACCATGCGTTGGTAGAGCCTCAACGGGCCGTGGTCCGGAGTGCGGTAGCGCGAACCCAGAACGAGTTCCAGGACCGTCGCGACGTCTCCGGCCGTGCTCGCTTCGATGATGTCGTCGAAGCGTTCCCGCGCTTGCTCGTCGCGGACGAACCTCAGCGCCGTGCGGCAGGCCTGCACGTCCGAGCGCAACGCGTGGTAGATCGCGTTCAGCTCGGCGTTGGTGACGACGGCTTCGTCGTCGCTCGTCCTCATCGGCAGCGGCGTCCAGTCCGGAGGTCCGCCGATCCACCACCGGGCGAGCGCCACGGCCGGCCCACCCCTGGTGTCGTCGTCTTCTCCGTTGAGCAGCAACAACATCCGGACGGCGTCGGTGTTCGCGTCCTCGGTGGTGCACTCGGCGAGGACGGTGCGCATCAGCTCGTCCTGGCCGGTGGCGACGAGGACGGAGAGCGCGCGGAAGTAGAGGCGTCCGCACGGGCGTTCCTGGGTCATCCTGACCGCGGCGGCGAGCCAGCGACCGGCGCGTTCCGGGTCGGTGGCCTGGATGTCGAACGCGCGGTCTGCGAGCCAGCGGGCCTTGCGGGGCGCGTCGGGCAGATCCGGGCCGGCCAGTGCGACGAGGTCCGGGTCGGCGGTGTCGGCGGCGAGGGCGACGTGCATGCGGCGCACCTCGTCCTCGCCGCTCTGGTCGATGATCGCGTTGGCGAGCGCCGGGCAGAGAACCTTGAGGTCTTTGGTGAGCAAGCCCCGTTCGACGAGGTCGTCCAGCGCTCGGCCGCAGTCCTGGAGGTTTTCCTTGAGCAGCTTGAGATCCGTGACCTCGATGCCCTGACGGACGACGCACAGCAGCGCGACCTTGTGGGCGAGCCCCTGGACGTGCTCCAGCAGCCGGTGGTGCTTCGGCAGGCTGATCCGGTCGCCGGCGACGAAGAGGCGGTCGCCGACCCACGTCAGGTTGAGCTCGTTCAGCGTCGAGAGGACGGTGCCGGGGTTGCCGTAGAGCGGTCCGAGCGCGGTCCTGAGCGCTTCGACGACGCTGTGGTCGAGCGGGTCGCGGGTCGTGATCAGCTCGGTGACGACGTCGGGTGACAACGTTGGCAGGTCGATGACGACGTCCGCGAGCTCGGCCAGTTCCGCGTGGTCCTCGCACACCGCGACCACGAGGCAGCCGGGCATGCGCATGACGGACGTCGTGAGGACGGGATCGGGCAGCTGGTCCGCGTCGTCGATCAGCACGACCGCGCGCGATCTGGGGCGGTGGCTGACGACGGTCACGCCCTCCGCGCGCCACATCAGCGCGGCCTGCCTCAGCAGTTCGGAGCGTCCGCTCCCCGGCTCGCCGCGCACCACCGCGAGCCGTCCGCGGGAGGCCGAGGCCTCGAACGCGGCGCGCAGTGCGGCAAGCTCCCCATGGCGTCCGCGCAGCTGTTCCTGCACGTGACGACTCCCCTCGCTTGGACGGGGTTCGGCGGGCCCCTGCCACCCGCCGAACCCCGGAGGTGGCCGCGCCCGGCATGGGCGGCGGCGAAGCTGGACCGGGTCGGCCACTGGAACGAGATTATGTGAGAGCGCGACCGTCGCGAGTGGACGCGGGGAAACCCCTCAGATGGCGCGCATGACATCTGTCATGGGTTTCTGGTGTGTCCTCGCACTGCTCTTCGCCGGTGTTTGCCGAGATCCTGGGCTTGTGACAGCGATCTCGGTGCGGGGACTAACGCGTCGGTACAGCGGCGGATTCGAGGCTGTACGGGGCGTCTCATTTGATGTGGAGCGGGGCGAAATGTTCGCTTTGCTCGGTACGAACGGGGCGGGGAAGACGTCCACGGTCGAAGTTGTGGAAGGGCTCTCACGTCCTGCGTCGGGAACTGTGTCGGTTCTGGGGCACGATCCGTTTCGGGAGCGCTCTCTCGTTCGGCCTCGAGTCGGCGTGATGCTGCAGGAAGGCGGCTTTCCGCCCGATTTGACTGTGACCGAGGCCACAAAGATGTGGGCGGGGACTTTGACTTCGCCGCGCCCTTTTGACGAGGCGTTATCTCTCGTTGACCTGACGCATCGGGCGTCGGTGCGGGTGAAGCAGCTGTCCGGCGGCGAGCGCCGTCGGCTGGACCTGGCGCTGGCGTTGCTGGGACGGCCCGAGGTGCTGTTCCTCGACGAGCCGACGACGGGGCTGGATCCTGAGTCGCGGCGCAACACGTGGGAGCTGATTCGTTCGTTGCTGCGCGAGGGCGTGACCGTGCTGCTGACGACGCACTACCTGGAGGAGGCGCAGGCGTTGGCGGACCGGTTGGCGATCATGCACCGAGGCCGGATCGTGGTGCAGGGAACGGTTTCCGAGGTGGTGGACGCGTATCCGTCTCGCATTTCGTTCGTGCCGCCTCTGGGGGTTTCGTTGCCTTTCGTCGCGGATCCGGATGGCGGCCGAGTCACCGTGCGAACGAACAATCTGCAGGAGACCCTGCACGAGCTTCTTGCGTGGGCTCATGTCAACTCGGTGGAACTGTCCGGTTTGGACGCTCGGTCGGCGTCGCTGGAAGAGGCGTTCCTGGCAATCGCGGAGGAGGCGGCATGAGGGCCGTGGCTGTGGGGCAGGCCGAGCTGAGGTTGTTCTGGCGCAACAGGATGGCGCTGTTCAACTCTCTCGTGATGCCGTTGCTGATCGCGCCGGCGTTGATGGCCGCGGACGCTGACGGCGTGCCGCTGGTCATCGGTCTCGTCGGCTTCGTGCTGCTGATGGCGGTCTACTACAACCTCGTCACCACGTTCGTCGCACGCCGCGAAGAGCTTGTTCTGAAACGGCTTCGCGTTGGTGAGCTGACGGATCCGGAGATCCTGCTCGGCGCGTCCCTGCCGTCCGTCGTGGTGGCGCTGGGACAGATGGCGTTGTTCGCGATGATCGTCGGGGTGCTGACCGGGATCTCGTTGCCGTCCCAGCCCTGGTTCCTGGTGCTCGGCGTCGTGGGCGGTGTCTGCGTGTTCGTGTTGTTGGCGGCAGCGTCGTCGGCGTTCACGCGCACGGTCGAGATGGCGCAGATCACGTCGTTGCCGGTCTTGGTCGCGTGTCTGCTCGGGTCGGGGCTGTTCTTCCCGCTGTCGGTGCTGCCCTCCGGTGTGGCCTCGGTGGTGCGCCTGCTGCCGTTGACCCCGGTGCTGGACCTGCTGCGGGCGGGCTGGAACGGCGGCGCGGTGGTGCAGCCGATGATCGTTCTGGCGGTGTGGATCGGGCTCGGGATCTACGCTGTACGACGCTGGTTCCGCTGGGACCCTCGGAGGTGAGCTTGCTCGGCTGGTGGCGGTCCCGTGGCAACGCGGCGCGGTTCGACTTCTACGTCCGCGTCACGTTCTACGGCAGTTTCGCCGCCTTTCCCCCGTTGCTGCTCATCAGCTTGTCCGCCGAGGTCAGCACTTTGGCCCTGGTCGTGATCACCGGCGTCACCGCGGTGCACACGGCGCTGAGCATCCGGCTGGTCCACTTCGGCATCGAGCACCACCTGGGCAGGGGGCCGTTCCCCCGCCGCCTGCTGACGATCCTCGTGGTGCTGACCGGTTGTGTGCTGGTCGCGGGCCTGCTCGCGTACCCGCACCCGACCCCGGACCACCAGGACGGTCCCGCCGCGGGCATCGCCGTGCTGTTCCTGGTCCTGACGATCACAGCCCTGTCCGGCGTCGTCCGCCCCCGCACCGTCGTCCTGGCGGCCGCGGTGGGCGGAGCGTTCGTGTTCCTCACCTCGCCGTCGGGCTACGCGCTCTTCATCCTGTTGTCGTTGCAGTTCGTGGCTTTCGCCTTCCGCACCACCCTGTGGATGCTGGGCCTCGTCTGGGAGCTCGACCAGTCGCGCGAAGTCCGCGCATCGCTGGCCGTGGCCGAAGAACGCCTCCGCTTCGCCCGCGACCTGCACGACGTGGTGGGCCGCAACCTCTCCGCCGTGGCTCTGAAGGCCGACCTCGCCGCGCAGTTGGCGCGCCGGGGCCGTTCCGAGGCGGTGTCCGAAATGCTCGAGGTCCGCCGAATCGCGCACGACTCGTTGGACGAACTCCGTGCCGTGGTCAGTGGTTACCGAACCGCTGACCTCTCCGTGGAACTGGCGGGCGCGCGCTCTCTGCTGGCCTCGGCGGGCATCGACTGCCGCGTGATCGGCGAAGTCAGCATCTCCGGCGAGCCCGCGGGCGCGTTGGGATGGGCGGTGCGCGAGGGCGTCACCAACGTCCTGCGGCACAGCTCGGCCAGCTCGTGCACGATCACGTTGCGCGGCAACGTACTCACCATGTCCAACGACGGCGCTTCCTCTGGCGCCTTCCGCTTCGGCAGCGGCCTCACCGGCCTGCGCGAACGCATCTCAGCCCTGGGCGGCTCCGTCTCCGCAGTGCCCGAGCCGCCGAACCGTTTCGTGCTGACCGTGGAGCTCCCGTGATCCGCATCCTCCTGGCCGACGACGAGCACCTGATCCGCGGCGCCATGGCCGCCCTGCTCTCGTTGGAAGACGACCTGGAAGTGGTAGCGCAAGCAGCCACCGGCGCCGAAGCCCTGGCCACCGCCCGCGTGGTCCGCCCCGACGTGGCCGTGATCGACCTGCAGATGCCAGACCTCGACGGCGTCTCCGTGGCCCAAGCCCTGTCGTCCGAACTCCCGTCCTGCTCCACGATGATCGTCACCAGCCACGGCCGCCCAGGCCACCTGAAACGCGCTCTGGCAGCCGGCGTCCGAGGCTTCCTCCCCAAAACGGTGTCCTCCGACGTCCTCGCCACCGTCGTCCGCACCGTCTTCTCCGGCGGGCGCTACGTAGACCCAGCCCTGGCCGCCGAAGCCATCAGCGCAGGCGACAACCCTCTGACCCCACGCGAAGCCGACGTCCTGGAACTGGCCCTGGAGGGCGCCCCGGTAGACGAAATAGCCCGCCGCGCCTCCCTCTCCCCAGGCACAGTCCGCAACTACCTGTCCTCAGCAGTGGGCAAAACCGGCGCGTCCAACCGCCACGAAGCAGCCCGCTTCGCCCGCGCCCGAGGCTGGATCTAACCCCACCACTCCAACACCCTCATGGCATAGAACGTCAACCACTTCGACGGCTCCCCCGCCTCGACATCGGTCTCGAACCACACCTCGCCGGGATGCCTCCCCGCCTGCAACCACGTCCCATCAGCCTGCCTGGCCGCCCGAATCATCTCGATCGCCTCGGCCATCCGCGGATCCTTCCTATCGGCGTCCCGGAAGTAGTCGGCCGCGTTCAGCACGCTGTACCCCCACCGAACCGGCGACCGGAACTGCCCAACCCACTCAGCAACAGGTTCTTTGGTGGACAGCCGCTGGTAAAGCCTCCGCTCCAGCAGGTACTCCTCACCAGCTTCTCTAACGCCGCTCGACTTTCCCGTCGCCCGCTCGTAAATCAACAACCCTTTGAGCGCGTTCAACGTCGAGTGAAACGACGACCGCGTCGACCCCTCAACCCACTCACAATTCCACCCACCATCCCCAAGCTGGTGCTCGACGAACCACCCGGCGATCCCGTCGACATCAGCCCCCAGCCACACCCCGTTGGCCAACGTCCACGAGTTGATACAGACATCAACCTCACCACCCCAATAGGGCAGGTCCTCGTACTCCCACCTCGAGTTGGCCGCAAGCAGCTCAACCGTCCCGTCGAGCACGGTCGCGTCAAGCCCCCACTCCCTGAGCGAGTTGAGCGACCACGTAGTAGCCGTCCAAGGCTGCCCGGGCCCCTTCCCCTGATACCCCGCAGGAAAGAACGCCCCGCCACCCCACATCCCGTCGGCCCCTTGCTCAGCCAGCAGCCGCGCCCCAAACCCCTCCTCAGCAACCCGCCGGCGCGTAGCCTCCCAAACCCCCTTCGGCTGCTTGACGATGTCCCGCTCAACCTGCCACCGCAGGGCCGGATCCGAGTCGAGCAACCACCCAGTCAGCTCACTCATCCGCCGACTCTAACCCGGCCCACCCGACCAACCCGCGGCGTGCAACCCGCACGGCACCCCAACCCCACCAAGCGCCAAGCCGTCCTAGCCCTGACCGGCACCATCACCGCATGCGGCGACCACCTCAACGACCTACCGATCTTCACCGTGGCATCCCACAAACCTGATCCCAGCCAACGCCCACCCCAACAGTCCTGGCCACAGCCCCCACGATCACCGCCCCAACACCACAGCCGGCGTGATCCGCCACATCCGAGCCCACCACGTCTGACCAGCCAAAACCTTCCGCCATCACCCCGATTTTGGCCCACAGCGACGATCATGTAATCTATGCACACACCACGGCGCGAGCCGAGGCAGAACTAAATACGTCCGGGTGGCGGAATGGCAGACGCGCTAGCTTGAGGTGCTAGTCCCCGAAAGGGGGTGGGGGTTCAAGTCCCCCCTCGGACATTCTCTTACCCCACGGGATCGACCACAGTCCCGTGGGGTATTTCATTTATTGCCAGCCATCTTCCTTCCGCTCCAATCCAACGCGAGCGTCGGCTGTACTCGGCGGCGAGCAGACTCCGCAGCTTTTACAACCGGCGGTGCGGATCGCAGGCGCAATCGCTGGTCGCCGTATTCGATTTGCAAGCCTTGCCCACGGACTTGATAGACCAGCTCCGCGCACATGTCCTGCGTCACTGGTCCGGTGGGGTGTTCGAGTAGACCTGGCAAGGCTTCAAGCAGGTGATCCTCTCGGACGTAGAAGTTGCGCGGCGCCTTGTCAGGACGGCGCCTGGCGCTGGTGAAGCCATGCCGGCACCGGTAGCCCGCTCGCCCATGAACCCAATGCCCGTCCATCCGCCGACCACAAAGCCCACACACCACGAGCCCCGCCAACAGGTAATGCCGGACCTCACCGTCCTTCGCCGGCTGCGCCACCCGCATCCCCTGCACCGCGACGAACGTCTCGTCATCAACAAGCGGTTCATGCGCGATCCGCTCGGACACCTCCCATTCACTGACCGGATTCCATCGCGGCGCTCCCGAACCACGGCCACCGGCACGCCCGCCCGACCCGTGACCAGTAGTGCTGGTCCGGTTCCACACCTGCCGACCGGTATAGCGCGGATTTTCCAGGATCATCGCCACCGTTCGGACAATCCACCGATCCCCCGATCTGTGCTCATTCCGCTCGGGATCCGCACCCGACGGACACGCCACACCACGCTCATTGAGCTCCCGAGCCAATGACGCCACGGTGCGCCCACGAGCACGTTCGGAGAACATCCACCGCACCCATGGCGCCGTCATCGGATCCGGCGCCAGCACCTGCACCCGCCGGCCCCACCGACCGTGCACCGGATTCGGGTGCCTGCCACCGTCAACCAACCGATAGCCGTAGGGCGGACGGCCGCCCAGAAACCGGCCTTGCAGGCGAGTTTGCGCGCGCATCGCCGCCAGCACTCGCTGCCGCGCCCGTGCCACCTCACGTTGCGCCTGCGCACCGAGCAACACCATCAAGGCCTCATGCACCGGACTGCCCAGCTCTACCGGGCCACCGGCCTCCGGCAACCACACCGCAACACCCAACGCGTTCAGCCGAGAGAAGACCTCACGGAACTGATCACCGTGAAACGCCCGCTCGTACTCGCCCACCACGACGGCGTCGAACTCACGATCCGGCGCCGCGGCCGCCGCCAGCAACGACGCGGCTTCCGGACGGTCCTGCCACGACCACCGCCGCGACACCCCCACGTCGAAGTACTCCGAGACCACCGCGCCGACGCCCTCGATCAGCTCATCGGACACCGCACGCTGCCACGCACGCGACGTCTGCACATCCTGGAAGGTGCTCGTGGACATCCGGCCGTAGAACGCAAAGCGCAGTCCAGCATCCCCAGGTCGCACCGCAGGACCGCGATGTCCCGTCAGCGCAGCGAGCAGGTCCGCATTCGTCAGCATGGCCACGATCAGCTCCCTCGGTCACCATCCAGACCAGAGAACCGGACGCGCCATGACGGCAGCCCAAACGACCTCCACCCGAACAGCCCAACATCACTTTGAAGCCCTGCAAGTGCGCCACAGCGACTGCTTGCGGAAGGCGCCAGGCATCAACGTGTTCGTCGGCGCCGCCCCGTTCCTGCCACTCTCCTTCTCATCGGGCGGTGCACCGCTGTGCCGCAGAGCAGGTTCAGCGTCGCGAGCGCGACAAGATGCAGGTCGGGGACCACACCGTCCGATCGGCCGAACGCCGCGTCGCGCTGCGGCCCCAGCAGCTCGGTCGCACCGGCGGCAACAACTGGTACAGCCCGGCGAACGGGATCCTGGTCTCCGACTCCACTCCGGACGTGCCCAGCACACGCAGCCCTTGCTCGGCCGGCACCCGCCGTACCGCGGAGACAAGGCCATTCACCAGTGTCGTCTCCTCCGGTCGCCCGAACAGTTCGCACCTATTCCACAGGCGACAGGACCTCGGTCGAGTTGTGCTCACGGACGATTCGCCACCCGCCCGGCGTGCGGTGCCAGACCAGCGAAGACGTGGTCCGGATGTCCGTGACGCCCCCGAGCGTGACGATCCTGGCCAGAAACCGCAGAGTGGACGCGGCCAGGTCGTCACCAGCGATGACATGCGGGCCATCGTCGACAACGTGATGCGCGGACACCATGTCGCCGAAGGCGGGCTCCCAGATCGAGCCGTAGCCGGCGGCGGTCGTCGCTACCCGGTGTTCAGGGTCGAAGTCGTCGTAGAGCCGGACATCCGGTGAACTGAAGTCGTAGAACTCGCCGAAGGTGCCAGAGAAGTCGAACGGCGCGTCCCCTTCGCGGCGGTCCCAGCCGAACACCCACCGCGAGTGCAGATCCATGATCACCTGTTGGTCGTTCACGATCTCGACGCTAGGTCCGGCCATGCGCTTGCGGGAGGGTGCGTCACACCCTGGCAGCCCTCGCGGGACTCCGTGCTGCGGGGTGATCGAGACCGCTGGCCTGACGAAGCACCACGGCAATGTCGTCGCCGTGGACGAAGTGACGCTCCCGGTCCGGAGGCTGCTCTGCATGGTCAGGCCGACCCGAGGGACGGTTTCGGTGCTGGAACCAAGGTCCGGGCCGGTGAGCACGCGTTGTGGTCGCGGGTCGGGTTCTCGTCGAGACTCCGTCGGCCTATCCCGAGCTGACGGTGGCCGAGAACCTGCGCGTCGCCGCGCGGTTGCACCTCATCCGGAGCCGGCATCCAGTGGATGACGTGATCGGGTTGTCCGGGTTCTTGAAGACCGGCAGGGTGGTACGCAGCGCGGACAGCGGAAGCGGAAGCACGCCTTTGATCTGAGCGGCGTCGATCGCACGCGGTCGTCGGGTGCCACGAGGTCCGGGCGCGGTCAGCCTGAAAGCGCCCGGACCTCCTGGTCACTGAGCTCGAATGACAACGCTCCCACGTTCTCGGCCGCCTGCCTGCCGTTCTTCGCGCCGGGAATCGGGATCACTCCCGGTTGCTGGACGAGCCAGCGCAACGCGACCTGCGCTGGCGTCCTCTGATGGGTCTCGGCCAGACCGCGCAGCATGGAGTTGACCCGCCCCAGCTCAGCCAGCGCGGCCTTCCCCCGGAACGGCGCCCGGTATCGGCGCCAGCCCGCGGGCAGGTGGGTGGCGTCGTACTTGCCGGTGAGCGCGCCCGAGGCGAGCGGCATGTACGCGATGAGCGTGACCCCCAGCTCGCGGCACGCTGCCAGTACGCCGTCGGTCTCGGGCTCTCTGTGCAACAGCGAGTACTGGACCTGGTTGGAGGCCAACGGAATGCCGCGTTCGGCCAGCGCGGCGTGTGCGGCGCGCAGTTGGTCCGCGGAGTAGTTGCTGACCCCGACGGCCCGCACCTTGCCCGCCTCCACCGCGTCAGCCATCAGATTCATGAGGCGGGGAATCGCCATCCAGCGCACCGGGAAGTGGACCTGGTACAGGTCGATCACCTCGCGCCGCAGCCGGGTGAGGCTCGCGTCGAGAGTTTCGGGCAGGCTGTCGGCGCGCGAGAAGAACCTGCCGGGGAACTTGGTCGCCACGAGCACGCGGTCGTTGCCTTCGGCGAGCTCGCCGAGACGGCGCTCGGACACGCCGTCGCCGTACATGGCCGCAGTGTCGAAGAGGTTCACGCCCGCCGCGACACAGACCTCGTACGCGTCGCGCTGCTCGTCCAGACCGCTGGTGGGGCCGTAGGCGTTGCGGGCCGGGTTCATCCGCGGCGACTGCGTCATGTCGCCCCACACCATGACACCGACGCCCAGCGCCGGTACTCGCACGCCCGTATGTCCCAGCTCCCGGGCCGGGACCGGGCCGCTCTCGGTCATCAACACAGTGTGCGCCCCGGCAAGCGTCCTCGCCTCGCCGGCTTTCCCCAGGTGGTGAGCGGCTCGATACTCCGCCCCGTGCGCAAACCTGTCCTGCTACCGGCACGACGACTTGACGCAGCGGGCAACCCGGTCGGGATCGATCTCGTTCTTCTCGAGCAACCGTCGCACACCAGGATTGTCCAGCAGACACAGCAGGAGACGGCACGCGTCCAAGTCCCGTTGGGGCGTCGGCCGAGGATCGATCACGAGAGGTGGTGCCTCATCGCCCCGCGCCCACACCGCGAGGGTGCGCAGCTCCTCGCGCGTGAACGCCGTTCCTCGCAGATCCGAGCCCCACGCACGCACCAGGATTCGGTACACACCTGACGCAGCCGTAGGCACCACCGCGGTGAACACCCCCGGCTCGGCCTCACCGAGCTTCAGAACGCTTCGCGTGCCATCGGGTGCCGTGACGACGGCCTCAAGCGAAGCGCTGGACGACAACGGCACACCGCTGTCGGTCAGCACCGCGCGCAGCTCTCCCGGTGTTCCCGGCAGGCGAGACTTCTGGCTCACCGCGACGGTGAGTCGCAGCGCGCTGCGGGCTTGCACGGTGAGGCTGTACGGCACGCCGTGGCCCTTGATGCTGCGGAGGATCTGCTCGAAGAGGCGGTCCGTGCGCTTGTGGTCGGGCTTGCCCAGGCGCTCACGCAACCCGCGAATCCACAGGTCCAGCTCCCGCTTGTCGATGGACAGGACTGCACGCCACTCCCCCGCACCAGCGCCCGGCGCCAGCACGTCGGAGGGAACCACTCGCAGCACTCGGTAGGTGTCCGTCACGACTTCGACCGCACCGGCCCCACCGGTCAGGGATGTGCCGTCGGGGGCGATCAGCTCGACCTCGAAGACCCTCGCCATCTCGCCGAGGATCAGGACGTCGGCCCGGATGTCCGCTGTGGTGAGGCGGAAGGGGACGACCGCCTTGCCGCCCACCGGGACGAAGCCGTCCGGGTCGACGACGATCGCGGAGTTCGTGACGCCCGCGAGGACCTGCGCGAAGTACTTCTGCAGCAGGAGCTGGTCGTCGGGGCCGGAGTTGCCGGTGAGCAGCAGGTAGCCGCCCGTGCCGTTGGCGATGTCGGACAGCGCGCCGGGGTTGAGCTGGTCGGCCGTGCCCAGGCCGATGGCGAACACGCGGCTGTTCACCGAGGAGGCGGCCGCGGCGATGGTCTTGTCGGCGGTCTCGTGGCCGTCCGTGAAGACGATGGTCGCGGTGTTGTCGTAGTCGGCGGTGACAGGTGCGAGTTGGGCGGCGGCGCTTTCGAGCCCGTCGCCGATGGCGGTGAGCCCGCCGGGGTTGGTGAGGGTGTTGGTGATCGCGGTCGATGCGGCGAGGCGGCCTCCACCGCCGATCATCGGGCCGGCTTCCTGGACCGGTGCGGCTTCGGCGGCGTCGGTGTCGAACCGGACTACGCCGACGCCGTCGGTGTTGTCGAGCAGGGACACGAACAGCGGCGCTGAGTCGTGCAGAACGTCCATGCGGGCCTTCGAAGGCACGCCGGAGTCGAGGCTCATGCTGCCCGACTGGTCCAGCACGAGCGACGTGCCGACCGTCGGGTTGGGGACCACGGTCGCGGTGATGGGCACGTTGAACACATCACCGGTCTCGGCGATGGTGACCGCAAGGGTTCCAGACTCCGACGAACCTGCGGCGCCTGGCGTGAACAGCACCCACACCAGCAGCTCCGTCACCTCGAAGCCATCGGGCTCCGGTGAGGTGACCGAGGCCGAGAGCACCGTGAACGGCGCAGTCACCGTGGCGCCGGCGGTCACCGTCTGGCAGCCGCGGACGCGCAGCCGGAGCGCGCGGGCGGTCGGCAGGAACTCGACGACATCGAGGAACTGCAACGGATCACCAGGTGCCGGCGCGACCTGCTCGACGGTGAGCGGCAGCGTGTCGTAGCAGGGCGGCCGGACCACCGACGGGTGGCGGCAGTCCTTCGACTCGATCAACGGCGACGTGCCGACCCACGGCTCGATGGGTGCGCCGAACTCGACGGTGCCGTCCCACGGCTGCAACGGGTTCAGGATTCCAGCGTCGTTGGACTGATCGCCGTAGACTTGGGCCGGGTCGAGACGCCAGTCGTTTCCCTGCTGGGTCTGCCACATCGCGAAGAGACGATCCACGTTGCTGTGCAACAGGAACACGAACGGATCCTCGAACGCCTGGTGCAGCTGGCCGATGTCACCGCCGATGTAGCCGTGCGTGTCGTCATGGGCGCTTTCCAGGGCCTGCCGGAAGGCTGTCCACTGTTGGGCCTGCGGTTGAGCATCGCCGCTGGTGATGATCGTGGCATCGTCCGCGGCGGGTGGCGCTCCCGCGGATGCCGACCGCTGAACCGATTGTGGTGGATCTGCCGGATTCCCCGTGGCTTCGCGGCTTCCAGCGAGCACGCCGCCGTTGTGAAGGCCCGCGAGCGCGCCGTTCATCATCCCGTTCATCGTGCCGAACAGGGTCGTGTCCGAGAGGTCGACGGTGCCGCCCTGGCCGTCGGAGGCGGCGCGAGGGTCTTCGGTCCAGTCCCAGTAGTGCAGCGCGACGTCCGGATTGGACTGTTGGAGCAGCGCTTCGTAGCGGTTGACCAGTTCGCGGTGCCAGGGCACGAAGGAGTTGCCGCCGTGGTTGTGGGTGCTCTGGTGGATCTCGTCCTGCTTGTCCCAGTACGAGACCCCGTCGCTGAACGTGTGCAGGTCCGCCTGCAGCACCGCGTCGATGTAGGCCTGCCGCTCGGCTGCGGTGAGATGGGCGATGTTGCGTCTGACTGGTCCGGACATGGTTCGGCCCCCTTCGGCTCGATACTCCGAAGAGGGCCGAACACCGTCAGGAAATACCGGTTATCCGTTGTAGCGGAACACGTACAGACCGAAGTCGCGGTCACTGCCGAGCACGTACTTCTGCCCGTTCTCGTCCTTCCACACCTCGACGCCCCAGAAGTTGTTGCCTCCCTGGTCGATGAAGGCGCCGACTTCGCGGATTCCACCCGGTCCGTACTCGACCACGCGGAAACCGCCCGCGTAGTACGAGATGTAGGCGATCTTGCTGTCGTCCGGGTCCATCGCCACCTCGTGCACCGAGAGATCACCGAAACCGCGCGCGTATGCCGGGTCCTGGGCCTCTGGAATGGCATAGGTGTCGATCTGGCTGATCGAGCCGGCCTTGCCTGCCTGGTTCGGAATGTTCACGCCGAACAGCCGGACGTAGCCCCAGCCGTCGAAGACGGCCTGGATCGTGGTGGTCACCGGGACAACGGCTGATGCCGGTGTCGCTGTGGCGCAGGCGGTGGCGTCGGTGACACCGGCGACGCCGAGCAGCTTCAACCCGGTGCTGCGGTTGACGAACACGAACGGGATCGGACCGGCCGCGAGCATCGTCAGTTGCTCCAGGCAATCGGCCCGGACGTTCTGGAACACGATGCCGGACGTGTAGCCCTTGGCGATGATGTTGTCGAGCTTGACCTGGAACGTGCAGGTGCCGCGCTCGACGAGTGCGGTGCCGGTGCCCGCCGGGACAGCTGCCGCGTTGCAGGCGTCCCCGACGAAGGTGACAGGTCCGCTGATGGACGTGTTCTCGTCGATCCGCGGTGTGTCGCTGGCCTGCGTGGCGGTGTAGCTCGTGCCCGCGTACGGGCCGGAGTCGATCTTCGCGGTCACGCGGAACGGGTTGAAGTCCTCGTCGGTGCCGAGCAGGAACTTCTTGTTCGGCGAGAGCTCGGACTGGTGTGCGTTGCCCTCGGGTGAGATCTGCTGGCCGCGCGCGAGCCGTTCCTCGTCCAGCAGCGCGTAGTCGCTCTCCGCGATCAGCTTGACCTTGCCGGGCCGCGGGTCGGTGACGTCGAGCAGGACGTAGCCGCCGTCCCAGTAGTTCATGTTCATCACGTAGCGCTGGCCGACCTTCGTGATCATCATGTCGTGGCTGAAGATCGACGTCAGGTTCGACGGTGTGGCCTGGTCGACGCCGAACAGCTCGACCAGGTCGAGGCTGTCGTTGACCATCACCGGGTGGTACGGGTCGGTGATGTCCATGATGTCCACATCGGTCAGTTCCTCGTCGTCGACCAGCACGACGTAGGTGCGCTTGTCGAAGGAGTTCGTCCACATGCGCATGCTGTGCGTCTGGTTCGGTGAGGCTTCGAGAGCACCGTTCGGCGCGGTGAAGTCACCGGTGTGCAGCGCGACGGGCTGCGGGTGCCGTGGATCGGTGACGTTCCAGAGGGAGATGCCACCGAGGTTCGGAGCGGGCGGCGTCTCGCCGGGGCAGGTCTCGTTCTGGTGGGCGAGCAGGTCGCCCTTGAAGAAGGCGTTGTCGATGTGTTCGACCTGGATGCCCTCGCCGGCGTACGAACCGTCGCTGGTCGGGATGAACGCGCTGGTGACCTCGACCGGGTGCGCGGGATCGGAGATGTCCATGACGTGCACGCCGGTCCGCTCGCACGTCGGTTCCCGGAACGCGGTCAGATAGGCGTAGTCGCCGAACGCCGTGACGTCCGCGACGCGGCCGGTGTTGCCGTCGCCGGACGGGTTGGTCACCTGACCCTTGCCTACGAGGGTGACGTTGCGGTTCACCGGCGGGAGATGGCCCTCGTCGCCGTTGTGCTGTTTGTAGATGCCGTCGGCGACGCCTTCGCCGGGAAAGTCCTCGCGGCCGCCGCCGTGGTCGGGGTGGGCGGTCGCGAGCCCTGCGGTGAGCCCGCTGAGTACCAGCGCGGTCACGCTGAGCAGGGAAATGCGTCGTCTTCGTTGACTCCGCATGGGTGCCTCCGGGAGGTTTGGGCGGTCCCCCAGCGGGCGCACCCTACGTCCGGAATGCGGCATTCGGAAGATGCCGTTCGTCCTCATGCCCCGTTCGGCCGCGCCGGTTGGATGCCCGCGACGAGGTTGAAGGCTCCGGTCAGCAGGTTGAGGGACACGACTCCGACCACATCGGCGATGACTCGGTCGCTCCAGCCGTGCGCTCGCAGGCCGGCGACGTCGTCGTCCGAGATGCCGGATGGTTCCGCGAGCACTCGCACGGCGAATCCGATCAACGCCGCCTCGCGCGGATCGACGGCGGTTCCCTGGCGTGCGAGAACGATGTCGCTGTCGCTGACTCCGTTCGCGCGAGCGGCTTCGGTGTGCGCGGCCAGGCAGGTTCCGCAGCCGATCCATTCTTGTGCCGCAAGGGAAATCTTCTCGCTGAGCGCTCGTGGCAGCTTGACGCGCTTGAGGGCTCGGGAAAGGTCGAGGTAGCCCTGCAGCAGCGCGGGCGAATGCGCCATGGTGCTCACCATCGTCCCGGCCGAGCCGTTCCTGGCGATGATGTCGGTGAGCAGTTCGCGGGACTTCTCCGGCGCGTTTGCCGGTTCGAGGGCGGGAAGTCGCATCTCGAGCTCCTGAACGAACGGGGTGGCCACCCGCCATCGCGGGTGGCCACGGGACGGAAGGTCAGACGTTGACCGGTTCGCGCTCGGCGTCCGCAGCGGCCACGCGGCGGCCGCGCAACGTGCCACCTGCGATGAGCGCACCCACGACCGCGATGCCGGCGGCACCGATGAACGCGGCGGAGACGCCGCTGGTCAGGGCATTGACGTCACCGAGCTGGCCAGCGCCGTAAGAGGCCGCCAGAGCAGTCATCGCGGCCAGTCCGAGTGCGGACCCGATCTGGTAGCTCGTGTTGACGATGCCCGAGGCGAGCCCGCCCTCCTCAGGGCGTGCGCTGGAGATCGCGGTGCCCAGCGACGGGATGAACGCCAGGGCCATGCCGGTGGCGGCCACGAGCGACGCGGGCAGCACGTCCACCCAGTAGTTGCCGTCGGGACGCACCAGCGCCAGCCATCCGAGACCTGCGGCGAGCAGGACGAGCCCGCTGACCACCATCGCCTTCACCCCGAACCGCGCCGTCAGGCGAGGCGCGACGACCACCATCAGCAGCATGATCGCGGTGGTCATCGGCAGCAGCGCGGAACCGCTGGCGAAGGCACCGAGGCCCAGCACCTGCTGCAGGTAGAGGTTCAGGAAGAACCACATCGGGATCCACGCGCCACCGAGCAGCAGCTGCGCGATGTTCGCGGCCCCGAGCTGCGGGGTGCGGAAGATGCCGAGCCGCACGAGCGGAGCCTTCCGCTTGGCCTGGACCAGCAGGAATCCTCCGAGCAGCACCACGGCGGCAATCAGGCCGGCGACGGTCTCGGTCGAGGCCCATCCCGCTTCAGGGGCACGGACGACCGCGTAGACAGCCATTGCCAGGCCTGCCGTCATGGTGATCGCGCCGAGCAGATCGGTGGAGCCGCGCTGAGCGGCACCCGCGGGCATCAGCGTTCGGATGACGATCAGGGCGATCACTGCGATCGGCACGTTGATGTAGAAGACCCACGGCCAGCTCAGGTACTCGGTGATCACGCCGCCGAGGAAGACGCCGGCGGTGCCACCGGCCGGAGCCGCGGCGCCGTAGACCGCGAGCGCCTTGCCCAGCTGCGCGGGTTCGCTGCCGAACAGCATCATCAGCAGGGTCAGCGCCGAGGGAGCGATGAGCGCGGCTCCTGCGCCCTGCACCGCGCGGCCGAGCAGCTCGACCCAGATCTCCCCCGCGGCGCCGGCCACGACGGAGCCCACGAGGAGCACGAGCCAGCCGGTGGCGAACATGCGGCGAGCGCCGAGCAGGTCGGAGAGCCGGCCGCCGAGCAACAACAGGCCGCCGAAGGCGACGACGTAAGCGTTGAAGACCCAGGACAGGTTCTCCTGGGAGAAGCCGAGATCCGCCTGGATCCGCGGCAGGGCCACCCCGATGATCGAGGTGTCCATGATCACCATGAACTGGGCGGCGGCGATGAGGGCGAGCGCCCACCACCTGCGACGATTCCCCTGTTCCACACTGGACATTGGCATACTCCATACCGGTAGGAGGTATCAGCAAGACAAACGTGTGCCACGACTGCAATGCGCATACCCCAGCAAGACAGAAGAACTAGGAGGGTGGCCGCGAACTCCTCGCGGCCACCGTTCGCTCAGTGCTGGTGGTGGCCTTCGTGGCCCCCACCGTGGTACTGGTGCACCACCGCATGCCCCTTGCCACGCGAGATCAGCCAGCGGTTGACCGGGACCGTCACGACGAACGCCACGGCCAGTGAGAACGCGAGACTCGCCCAGAACAACCAGCTGGCCAGACCCGCCTCCATCGCACCGGGAACGAGGACCATCACGCCGTTGTCGACGATCTCCATGACGGCGATCGACACGGTGTCGGCGGCGAAGGCCACGCCGATCGCGGCCCGCAATGGCAGGCCCGACTTGAGCACCGGGCGGATGGTCAGCGAGTAGCCGAACACGAAGGCCAGCACGACCGCGAGCACGATGGTCGCGAGGTTGGACCAGCCGAGCGCGGTACCGATGATCATGCCGAGCACCTCACCGATGGCGCAGCCCGTGAGGCAGTGCAGCGTGGCCGAAATGGCCAGTTTGGTCAGACTCTGCTGTGCGCTGCCGTGCTCCATGACTTTCCCCTTAAGTCCTTGGTACCCCTAGGGGGTATCTCGGCGAGCACGTTACGCCCATACCCCCCAGGGGTGTCAACACCGATTTGTGCGTTCAGAGATGAACCGGCCGCGACAGTGACCCGTAAGCGTCGGTGATGGGATCTACTAGGTACGGTAGTGGCGTGAGCGGGAGCATGCAGCGGACAGCAGCCCAGTGGGCGCTGCTCTGCCTGCTCTTCCTCGGCGTGGTCGGGATGCACCACGTCAACGTGGGCACCGAGATGCCCGGTGGGCACGCGGTCATGTCCACCGCTGCCGACCTCCACCGCGACCACATGCCGGACGAACCAGAGCCCGCACCCGCGCACGACATGCTGCATCTCTGCATGGCGATCCTCTGCGCGGTGGTGCCCCTGCTCCTCGCAGTCCTGCTGCTGCGCGTGATGCGCCCGGACGAGGACGGTGCAGCCGCCACCCCCGCGTGGCCACGTGCGCCGGAGCTGCCACCCCCGTTGAGTGGCCGCAGATTGCTGAGCTCCGTGTGCGTGCTGCGGTTGTGATCGACACCGGTTTTCACGGTCGGTCACATTCACAGCACAGAAAGTTGCACATGATGAGGAAGTCCCTGATCGGTTTCGGTGTCGCGACCGTCGCGGTGGCCGCGCTCGTCGCAGGCTGCGGCAGCAACGACATGTCGGGCATGCAGCACAGCTCGTCCACCGCGCCGCCGGCCGCGGCGGGCCAGCAGGACGGTCACAACGAGCAGGACGTCAAGTTCGCGCAGGACATGATCGGACACCACCAGCAGGCGCTCGACATGGCCGCGATGGTGCCGGGCAAGAGCACGAACCCGAAGGTCACCGACCTCGGCAAGCGCATCGCGGCGGCGCAGGACCCCGAGATCAAGAAGATGACCGAGTGGCTGACGAAGTGGGGCGCCGCGCCGGCCTCGACGTCGATGCCGGGTATGGATCACGGCTCCGGCCACGGCTCGATGCCGGGCATGATGACGGCTGAGGAGATGACCAAGCTCAACGGTGCCACCGGTGCGGAGTTCGACCGCATGTGGCTGGACATGATGGTCAAGCACCACCAGGGCGCCGTCGAGATGGCCAAGACGCAGCAGCAGAAGGGCTCCAGTGCGGACGCCAAGAAACTGGCACAGGACATCATCACGGCCCAGCAGGCTGAGATCACCGAGATGCAGACCATGCTGAAGGGCTGAAGCCCGAGAACGCCGGACGGAGTCGCACTTTCCTCCGTTCGGCGCTTCTCGCCGACGCGGGGAACATCGGCGAGGCGACTGGGCTGGGGGTATCCAGTCGCGCCTACTATAGATCGTAGTAGGAAGTTTGTTGTTACGTGCCGTATCCTGGCCGCCCGGAGGGATGATGCACGGACTGGGCGAGTTGGAAGCCGCAGTGATGGACGTTCTGTGGTGCGAGCATCCGCTCAAAGTCCGCGACGTCCTCGAACGGCTCGAAACGCCGAAGAAGCTCGCTTACACCACCGTGATGACGGTGCTGGACAACCTGCACCGCAAAGGCTGGGTCAGGCGAGAACGCGACGGCAAGGCCTACGACTACGTGCCGGCCATGAGCCGCGCCGAAGCAGCCGCACGGGCTGTGCGGGACGTGCTCGCCTCGTCGGGCGACCCCCGATGCCGTGCTGATGCATTTCGCCAAGTCCGCCACACCCCGCGAGTCCGAACTGCTGCGCCGAGCGCTGCCTCGGCAGAAGCGGTCGCCGCCCTCATGACGGTCGCCATCTCGTTCCTGATCGGCGCCGCGCTCGTCGGGCAGTTCGCTCCAGGTTTTCTGGCCCGCCTGGTAGTAGGCGGAGCCGACCCGCTCGCGACCCTCGTGGCGTGGCTCGCTTCGGCCATCGCGGTCGTCCTGACCACCGCAGCGGGCGTCGTCGTGCTGCTGCTTCCCGACCACGGCCTCACCGCACTGCACGCGTGCTGGTCGTTGATCCAGCACGGGACCACACCCCGCATCGAGGCGGTTGGTGGCATCGCAGGCACGAGCATGGTGATCGCGCTGGCATACCGGCTGGTTGCCACCACCCTCCACACTGTCCGCCGACGAGCCCGCGCCCGCGCGGAACACCTCGAGACGCTGCGGATAGCGGCCCGCCGTGACGGTTCGACGTTGTGGCTCGCGCGCGAAGAGCCGCTGGCTTTCAGCCTGGCGGGCAAGCCCGGCGTCATCGTCGCCACCGAGGGCCTGACCGAACACCTCAGCCAGGCTCAGCTCAACGCGGTGTTCGCTCACGAACGCGCGCATCTGACCGGGCGGCATCACCTGCTCGTCGCGTTCGCCGACGCGTTGGCGCACGCTTTGCCGTTCGTGCCGCTGTTCAAGCTGTCTCCCGCTGTGCTGCGCGAACTGGTGGAGCTCGCCGCCGACTCCGCGGCCGCGCGGGCCTGCGGTCCCGACGCCGTGCGGGCGGCTCTGATCAAGGTCTCCCAGCACGGTGTACCCACAACCGCGCTCGGCATGAGCGGTTCCTCGATCGACCTGCGACTGGCCCGGCTGCGCACGGGCCGCTGTCCCGCGGGCCGCGCACGCCAGCTGCTGACGTGCACTTTCGCCGGAGCAACAGCGCTCGCCTTACCCGCTGGTGCCGTGCTGTCCGCGATCGCGCTCACCTGCCTTGCGTGAACCTACTATCCAGGTTCGTAGATATGCCATGCTGTCATCACGATGAAACAGCAGTTGCGTCAAAGGCCGACCAGAACGAGCGGCCAACCGCTCGTCGCACGCCTCAACCCGGTCGGCCACAGAACGAGACGGCCGACCACCAAACGACGCAGGCGGGACTGGTTGACCGCCGTGTTGGCGGTGCTCACACTCTGCGGCGTCAGCGCTTTCGCCGTGCGCGACGCGATGAAGCCTGAGGCAGCAGAGACACAGCAAACCGCAGACCCCTCCACCACGCCGCACGACGAGAGTGGACACTCGATCGGAAGCCGCACGCCACCCGCCCCCAACCCGGACCCCAAGACGTTCGGAGCGGCGACCGCCTCGGCCGAACTACCTCCCGGCGGCGAGTTCACCGCACAGGGAAACCGCAGGTGGACGGTCATACCCGGCGCCAGCGGGCCTGTCGGCGGACCTGACCGCGTCACCTACACCGTCGAAGTCGAAGACGGAATCGCGCTCGTCGGCGGACCTGCGGGATTCGCCTCCGACGTCAGCACGATCCTCGCCGACCCGCGCGGCTGGATCGGCGACGGCAAGCACGGCTTCCAGCGGATCGACGCCGGCAAGCCGGATCTGCGCATCCGGCTGACCTCGCAGCTGACCACGCGCGAAGTGTGCGGGTTCTCGATTCCCTTCGAGGGCTCGTGCGTCAGCGGCACGAACGTCACGATCAACGTCGCGCGGTGGGTGCGCGGCGCGGTGTCCTTTCAGGGCGCTCTGGTCGAGTACAAGCAGTACGTCGTCAACCACGAGGTCGGCCACGGGCTCGGGTACGACCACAAACCGTGCCAGGAGAACGGCGCTCTCGCCCCCGTGATGATGCAGCAGTCGTGGGGCGTGTCGAACGACTACCTGGCCGCTCTCGGCACCGATCGTGTTTCAGCAGACGGAAAAGTGTGCAAGCCCAACGCCTGGCCGTACCCGACCGGACACTGAGCGCGACGTCACAACAGATACCCCCCACCTGTATCGACCGAACCCTTGCTTACGGGTACCCCCCATGGGTATAAAAGCGGCAAGCGCCCGCCGTTCCCCCGGTCATCCACGACCGGCCGCGCGGCGGACCGATCGACAGGAGCGGTAGATGCACGGCTACACCGACAACAAGGAAGACCACCTGCGGCGCTTGCGGCGCATCGAGGGTCAGGTGCGCGGACTGCAGCGGATGATCGAGAACGACGACTACTGCATCGACGTCCTCACCCAGATCTCCGCCGCGACCAGGGCGTTGCAGTCGGTGTCGCTCAACCTGCTGGACGAGCATCTCAAGCACTGCGTCAGCCAGGCCATCACCGAGGGCGGCACGACCGCGGACGACAAGATCGCCGAGGCCAGCAACGCCATCGCCCGCCTGGTCCGCTCCTGAACCTCGACGTTTCGAACCACATCTGAGGAGCACCCGATGTCCGAGTCCGTCTTCACCGTCAGCGGCATGACCTGCGGGCACTGCGTCAGCTCGGTGACCGAGGAGATCAGCCAGATCGACGGCGTGCAGAACGTGGCCGTCGAGCTCGACAGCGGCAAGGTCACCGTCACCAGCGCCCAGCCGGTCACCGAGAACGACGTCCGGGCCGCCGTCACCGAGGCCGGCTACACGCTGGTCACCAGCTGAGGGAGAGCCTGATGAACACCGCCACGAAGGTGGCCGCCTACGCGGGCGCGCTGGCGATCGTCTTCGGCGGCGCTTGGGCTGCCGGCGCCGCCGTCGGACCGGTCGGCGGGGAGACCAAGCCGGACGCGATGGAGCACGGCGTCGAGCAGCCCGCCTCAGCCGCGAGCAAACTTCCACCAGGACTCTCCGTCGCGGACAACGGTTATGCGCTCAACCTGGCGCAGACCACCTTACCTGCGCAGACGCAGCAGAGCTTCAGCTTCAAGATCGGAACGGCTGCTGGCGGCACGGTGACCGAGTTCGCCGTGGAGCACGAGAAGAAACTCCACCTCGTGCTGGTGCGCCGCGACGGATCCGGGTTCCAGCACGTACACCCGGAGATGGCCGCGGACGGCACGTGGTCGGTCCCGCTCACCCTTCCGGCAGCCGGAAGCTACCGCGTGTTCGCGGACTTCAAGCCCGAGAACGGCGCGAAGACCACGCTGGGTGCGGACATCCAGGTCGCCGGAGCGTACGAACCGAAGCAGTTCGACGAGGACACCCGCGAATCCGCAGTGGACGGTTACGTCGTCCGGCTGGCCGGTGACCTCACCGCGGGCGCCGAGTCCTCCGTGACCGTCACGGTCACCAAGGACGGCAAGCCGGTGACCGACCTGCAGCCGTACCTCGGCGCGAACGGCCACCTGGTCGCATTGCGCGCAGCCGATCTCGCCTACCTCCACGTGCATCCGCAGGACGGCCCCGGCGCAGGCCCGGACGTGAAGTTCATGGTCGAGGTGCCGACGGCGGGCCGTTACCGGTTGTTCCTGGACTTCCAGCACGAGGGCAAGGTCCGCACCGCGGAGTTCACCATCGCCACGGCGGGCACGGCCGCACCGCAGCCCACCGGCACGACAACACCGAAGGAGGAGGACGGCCATGGCCACGGCGGCTGACGTCCACACGAGTCAGATCGAACTCTCGATCGGCGGCATGACCTGTGCCTCCTGCGCCGCGCGCATCGAGCGCAAGCTGAACAAGCTCGAAGGCGTCCAGGCGACCGTCAACTACGCCACCGAGAAGGCACGGGTCAGCTTCCCCGAGTCGCTGACCGCCGAGGACCTCGTCAAGGTCGTCGAGAACACCGGCTACACCGCCGAGCTCCCCGCTCCCCCGAAGGCCGACGTGGAGGTCGAGGAGGAGGACCCGACCCGACCGCTGCGCCAGCGGTTGATCACGTCCATCGTGCTGAGCGTGCCGGTGATCGCACTGGCGATGATTCCGGCGCTGCAGTTCACCTACTGGCAGTGGTTGTCGCTCACGCTCGCGGCTCCGGTCGTGGTGTGGGGCGCGTGGCCGTTCCACAAGGCGGCGTGGACCAACCTGCGGCACGGCGCCGCCACGATGGACACGCTGATCTCGCTCGGTGTCGGCGCGGCGTTCCTGTGGTCGCTGTACGCACTGTTCCTCGGCACGGCAGGCGTTCCGGGCATGACGCACGGCTTCGACCTGACCGTCCAGCGCATGTCGGGTGCGGGCAACATCTACCTCGAGGTCGCGGCAGGCGTCACGACCTTCATCCTCGCCGGCCGCTATTTCGAGGCACGCTCCAAGCGCCGCGCCGGCGCCGCTCTGCGCGCCCTGCTCGAACTCGGGGCCAAGGACGTCGGCGTCCTGCGGGACGGCGAGGAACAGCGCATCAGCGTGGACGACCTTCGGGTCGGCGACCGGTTCGTCGTCCGTCCCGGCGAGAAGATCGCCACCGATGGCGTCGTCGAAGAGGGCAGCTCCGCGGTCGACATGAGCATGATCACCGGCGAGTCCGTGCCGGTCGAGGTGACCACCGGGGACAGCGTCGTCGGCGCCACGGTCAACGCGGGCGGACGACTGGTCGTGCGGGCGACGAGGGTCGGCGCGGACACGCAGCTCGCGCAGATGGCCAAGCTCGTCGAGGACGCGCAGAACGGCAAGGCCGAGGTCCAACGCCTCGCCGACCGGATCTCCGCGGTCTTCGTGCCGATCGTCATCGCGCTGTCCGTCGGCACGCTGGCCTTCTGGCTCGGTGCCGGGACGGGTGCCTCGGCGGCCTTCACCGCGGCTGTGGCCGTGCTGATCATCGCTTGCCCGTGCGCGCTCGGTCTGGCCACGCCGACGGCGTTGCTGGTCGGCACCGGTCGCGGCGCCCAGCTGGGCATCCTGATCAAGGGTCCCGAGGTGCTGGAGTCGACCCGGCGCGTCGACACGGTCGTGCTCGACAAGACAGGCACGGTCACCACCGGCCAGATGAACCTGGTCGAGGTGCACGCTGCCGAAGGCGTCGACGAGGAGCAGGTGCTGCGCCTGGCAGGTGCCTTGGAGCACGCCTCCGAGCACCCGATCGCCAGGGCGATCGCCGCGGGGGCGGTGGAACGAGTCGGGGAACTGCCCGAGGTCGAAGGCTTCCAGAACCTCGAAGGCCTTGGTGTGCAGGGTGTCGTCGGCGAGAACGCCGTTCTGGTGGGCAGGGCCCGGTTGCTCGAGGAGTGGAGCGTCAAGCTCGGCGAGGACCTAACGACCGCGAAGAAGGAGGCCGAGGACAAGGGCCGCACCGCCGTGCTGGTGGCGTGGGACGGCGAAGCACGCGGCGTTCTCGTCGTGGCCGACACGGTCAAGCCCACCTCGGCCGAGGCGATCGCGGGACTCCGTGAGCTCGGGCTGCGGCCTGTGCTGCTGACCGGCGACAACGAAGCCGTCGCGAAGGCGGTGGCCGCCGAGGTCGGCATCGACGAGGTCGTCGCCGAGGTCCTGCCCAAGGACAAGGTCGAGGTGGTCAAGCGGCTGCAGGGCGAGGGACACGTGGTCGCGATGGTCGGCGACGGCGTGAACGACGCCGCCGCTCTCGCCCAGGCCGACCTCGGACTCGCGATGGGCACCGGTACGGACGTCGCCATCGAGGCCAGCGACCTGACGCTGGTGCGCGGTGACCCGCGTGCGGCCGTCGACGCCATCCGGTTGGCGCGCCGGACGCTCGGCACGATCAAGGGCAACCTGTTCTGGGCCTTCGCCTACAACGTGGCCGCCCTGCCGCTGGCCGCGCTCGGTCTGCTCAACCCGATGATCGCCGGGGCCGCGATGGCGTTCTCGTCAGTGTTCGTCGTGAGCAACAGCTTGCGCCTGCGAGGTTTCCGCAGCGCGAACAAGCAGACCGTCTGATCCGGTGGTCCGGCTCGCACCCGCGAGCCGGACCACGTCCACACTGAGGGGGCAGTGATGCAGGACAGGCATGTCACCAGGGCCGGCGCGCAGATCGCGTACGAGCTCACCGGATCCGGACCGACGCTCGGCTACGCGCACGGTGTCTTCCTCAGCCGCGCGGCCGTGCGGCGGCTTCATCTCCTCGACTTCGACGCTCTGGCGGCCGGGCGCCGGCTGCTGACCTACGACCAGCGCGGCCACGGCCATTCGACGGGCCGCCCGCTCGCCGACGACTACAGCTTCGAGAACTTCACCCTCGACCTGCTCTCCCTGCTGGACGAACTGGACCTCGACGAGCCGATCGACTTCATGGGCTCCTCGCTGGGCTGCGACGTCGCCTTGCGCGCCGCCATCACCGCACCCGAGCGCTTCCGCCGCCTCGTGCTCATCATCCCGCCGGTGGCGTGGGAGGAAGGGCCTGACCAGGCGCGGCAGTGGTACACCGACAGCGCCGAGGCCATCGAGTCACGTGGCGCCGCGCAGTGGCGAGAGGAATGGGCTCAGAAGCCGCCGCTGCCGATCTTCGCCGACTACCCGGCGTTCAACCTGGCCCCGGACATCCCGGACGAGCTGCTCGCTCCGATCCTGCGGGGCATCGGTGAGTCGGATCTCCCCGCTCAGGACGCGATCGCGGGTTTGCCGCATCCGTCGCTGATCCTCGCCTGGGACACCGACCCGCTGCACCCCGTGTCGACCGCGGAACAGCTCCACGAACTGCTGCCCGATTCAGTCCTGCACGTGTCGACCACCGTGGCCGACGTGCAGACCTGGACCGACCGCATCACGGACTTCCTGGCTCGCTAAGCAGGTAGCCAGAAGTTCTGTCCGCAACCGGTGCGACCGGCTGGTGCCGGTGCGTTCGCACACTGCGGGGCTCGTGTTGATCTTTATGAAGGGAACCTTCATCCACCACAGGTCGATGAAAGTTCCCTTCATCGACGACGACTCGATCGCGGGCACGCTCTCATCGGGCAGATCGGGCGGGCCGAGACACCCTTGCCGAGCCCTGCCTCTCGACGTCTATGAAGGTTCCCTTCATAGAGATCAACTCTCGGGAATGTGGCCCGCGGAACACCCCGCGAGTAACGGACACAACTTCTGCCCACGTGCTTAGGACGCGAGCTCGTCATCATCGCTCTTGGTTCGGTCGAGCACCTTGTCCGCGAGCTCGTCGGGCACCGCGACCCTGCCCGGCCCACCTGCGGCCACCCACTCGACCACGTGCCGCGTGGCTTCGTCACCGAGCACGCCACCGAACCAGACCGGCCTCGCACCGTCCGCCCTCGCGGAGGGCGACGGCCGCACCACCACGACGTTGGAGAAGTCACACGAGTCGAGGCAGTCGGCGACCTGTACCTGCTTCTCCCCCACCGCTTCACGCAACGCACGCAGCTGGCCTTCGTGGTCGAAGCCGGGGTGCTTCTTCTCCGTGCCACAACAGCATCCACGGCACACGGTCAGCCTGCTCGAGTCACTCACGTGCCCGGATCCTACAGGCACGAGATCTACTAACCCCGATAGTAGACATGCGCCACAGCGCTCCGTAACCTGGCCGCGAACTTCCAGTCTTGATGAAGGAGGAACACGCGACGTGGTGCCGGTCCCTTTGAGACGTACGGTGCGCGGAACCGTGGTGGCTGCGATCGCCGTGGCGGCGGCAACTCACGTGGCTCCGGCTGCGGCCGATCCACCACTGCCTCCGAACGCCTCAGAAGCGCTGAAGAAGTACACCGAGCTGGCCGGACAGGCGGAGAAGCTCAACGAAGAGCACCTGCGCGCGCAGGACGATCTCAAGGCCAAGGAGGCCGAGCTCGGCACCGCCAGGCAGGCGGAACAGTCGTTGCGCGGGCAGGTGGACGCGCTGACCGAGGCGACGTTCAAGGGTGCGACGTTCAACCAGCTGTCCGCACTGCTGGTCAGCGACTCGCAGCAGGACTTCCTGAACCGGATGTCCGCGCTGAACATCCTCGCGGCCGACAACGCGGAAGCACTCGGCAAGCTCGCCGAGGCGGTCGCTCAAGCCGACAACGCCGCGCGCCAGGCTCAGGAAGCCGTGGCGACCATCGCCGCGCGCAAGTCCGAACTGGACGGCCAGGTCACGTTGGCCCGGCAGCAGTACAACCAGCTCAACGCCACCGAGCGCGGCGTGCTCAGCAACGGCGGCGACATGTCGAAGATCTCGGTACCGGCCGGGACCGCGGGCAAGGCGCTGGAGTACGCCCTCGCACAGCGCGGTGACCAGTACGTGTTCGGCGCCAACGGCCCTGACGCGTGGGACTGCTCCAGCCTGATGCAGGCCTCGTACCGCACAGCGGGTGTGCAGATCCCCCGCACCACGTACGGCCAGGCCGGCGTGGGCCGCCCGGTGTCGCGCAGCGAGGTCAAGGCCGGTGATCTGATCATCTACTACGCCGACCAGCACCACGTCGCGATGGCCGTGGACAACTTGCGCGCGGTGCACGCTTCGACCGAGGGCGTTCCCGTGAAGATCGCGGACATCGACTCGATCGGCCCGATCAGCGTCATCCGCCGTCTCGAAGGCTGAACGCTGGTGTGGTGGGCGGTGCAATGCCCACCACACCAGCGGCGATCAGGACATCAGCGAAGCCTTGTAGCCCAGCTCCTCGATCGTCCGGACGACGTCATCCGGAGTGCTCTGGCTCGCGTCCAGCTCGACGGTGGCGCGTCCTTGCTTCACCGTGGTCTGGGTGCTGAGCACACCGGGCAGATCCTCGAGTGCGTCGTCGATGAGCAACGCGCAGCTGCCGCAATGCATCCCGCTGACTTCGAACACGTGCGTCGTGGCCACTGTGGACTCCTCTCTCAGACGACGTTGATGACGCCGGTGTACATGCCCATGCCACAGGCGTAGTCCAACCGCCCTGGTTGCAGCACACCGAGTTCGATGCGGGTCTCGCCGGTGGCCGGCAGGACTTTCTGCACATCACGGACCACAAAGGACCGAATGCACCCCTGTGCCTGGTCCGACTTCACGACCAACGTGGTCGGCAAGCCGGACTTCGCCTCCACGTTGTCGGGGCTGTAGGCCCCGGTGCGAGCGGTGATCACGACCGTCTGCTTCCCGTCCACGACGCTCACCGCCGAGGTGTCAGCAGGGGTTTCATCGATCGAAGCCGCCTCGGCGATGCGGCTGGCGGAGAAGGGCGCGCCGGCCAGCTCCAGGCCACCGTTGAGCGTGTACAGCCCCATCGCGACGACGACGATGCCGGTCACCACGCCGAGTCGCCCTTTCCAAGCCGTGGCGGCCTTGCGGGCGGCGTATCCGAGGATCGCGAACAGCGGCGCGGTGCCGAGCACGAACACCGCCATGGTGGCGGCCCCCATGAGTGCCGAGCCGGACGTGAGCGCGAGCGCCTCGACCGACAGCGTGACGCCGCACGGGATCAGGATCGTGACGAACCCCAGCACCGCCGGGGCCAGCGCCGACTGCGAGCGCGCCTGGCTGCGGACGACCTTCATCCACGAGATCGGCGGCTCGATCACGATCCGGCGGAAACCCGGCACACCGAGCTGTGCCAGGCCGAACACCACGACCAGGACGCCCGCGCCGATCTGCAGCCAGGTGCGGACGCCGACCGAGATGTCGACGGCACTGCCGAGCGCTCCGAGCAACGCGCCGAGCAGGGTGTGGGAGACGAGCTTGCCGGCGAGAAACCCACCGACGGGCGCCAGGTCATCGCCGAGCTGGCCCCGCCAGTCGCGCTGGGCCGTGTCACCCGCGGCGGCGCGCTGGCGCGTGATCAAGCCGGTGAGCAGGCCACCCTGCACCGCGGCACACGACACACCACCAGCGAACAGACCAGTGGCAAGGACAGGAACGAGGTTCACGAACAACTCCTGCGAGAAGGGAAGAGGGACGAAAATCCGCAGGTCCAGCAGCCGCGACGACCGCGACGCGGACAGACCTCTCCCCTAAATCCGCAGCAGGCAGAGCCTGGCCAGGCTCGGAGCACGCGCCTGCGTGCTCTCGGACCTCGCCGCTGAGCCGGGCGAATGCGCCACGACGGATGTCCGCACAGCTGGCAGTGTGAGGACGAATGCCGCCGCCGCAACCGCAACCATGAGGACCAGGCACATGGTGAGCGACTCACCTGTACCTGTGTCCGGGCTGGGTTCGTGGTCGGCCATCGGCATCGCCATCGTCGTGCTGTGCGACATAGGCATCGCGATGTTCATGCCGTCGGTGCACTGCACGCCCACGATGACCGCCAGCCCGGCGAGCACGGCAACGACGACGAGCCGGGCGAGGTGTCCCCGCCCGGCTCGCGCGCCGATGCTCGTCATGGCGGGCATCCTACGGAGCCGGATGTCAGGCTCTTGTCAGGACCTACTACCCGCAGCAGTAGTTAGTTCTGCGGAGGCAGGCGCAGGCCCTTGAGGGCGAGTGCGTTCACCGCGACGATGACGCTCGAACCGGACATCGAGAGTGCGGCGATCTCCGGGCGCAGCATCAGCCCGAAGGCGGGCTCGAACACACCGGCGGCGATCGGCAGGGCGATGGTGTTGTAGCCGATGGCCCAGCCGAGGTTCTGCCGCATCTTGCGCAGCGTCCCGCGTCCGATGCGCAATGCGGTCGGGACGTCGAGCGGATCGGAGCGCATCAGCACCACGTCGGCGGTCTCGATCGCCACGTCGGTACCGGCCCCGATCGCGATGCCGAGGTCGGCTTGAGCGAGCGCGGGGGCGTCGTTGACTCCGTCGCCCACCATCGCGACCTTGAGGCCGGAGCGCTGGAGCTCGGCCACCTTCGTGGCCTTGTCGCCGGGCAGCACCTCGGCGATGACGGTGTCGATCCCGAGCTGCGCGGCGATGCGTTCGGCGGTGGCCTGGTTGTCGCCGGTCAGCATCACGACCTCCACGCCGAGGTCGTGGAGCGCCTCGACAGCGGCCACTGACGTCTCGCGTGGTGCGTCGGCGATACCGATCACTCCGGCAGCCACGCCGTCGACCGCGGCCAGCACAGCGGTTCGACCGGTGGCGGCGAGCTCGTCCCGGCGTGCAGACAGTGATCCGAGGTCGATGCCCTCCCGCTCCAGCAGCCGCTGGTTCCCGACCACCACCCGCCGTCCGCCCACGTGGGCGACGGCACCGTGCCCTGGCACGTTCTCGAACCGCTCGGCACGCGCACCGTCCAGGTCACCGGCCCGACGAACGATCGCCTCGGCCAGCGGGTGTTCGGACTCGCGTTCGACGGCCGCGACCAGCCGCAGCAGCTCCGACTGGCCGAAGCCGTCGGCGATGACGTCGGTGACCTCGGGCTCGCCCTTGGTGAGGGTGCCGGTCTTGTCCATCACCACGACGTTGATGCGCGCGGAGGTCTCCAGCGCCATCGCGTTCTTGAACAGCACGCCGCGTTTCGCGCCCAGCCCGGTGCCGACCATGATCGCGGTCGGAGTGGCGAGGCCGAGCGCGTCCGGGCAGGTGATCACGACGACCGTGATGGCGAACAGCATCGCGGTGGCGAACGACGCACCCGACAACAGCCAGACGCCGAGCGTCAGCGCGCCGCCGACCAACGCGACCAGGACCAGCCAGAACGCCGCCCGGTCCGCGAGCCGCTGACCTGGCGCCTTGGAGTTCTGCGCCTCCTGCACGAGCTTGACGATCTGGGCGAGCGCGGTGTCGGCGCCGATCTTGGTCGCGCGGACCCGCAGCGTGCCGTTCGCGTTGATCGTGGCGCCGACGACGGCTGATCCGGGTGCCTTGTGCACCGGCAGGCTCTCGCCGGTGACCATGGACTCGTCGACCTCGGACTCGCCTTCCTCGACGACGCCGTCCACCGCGATCTTCGCGCCCGGCCGGACCAGAAGCAGATCACCGACGACCACCTCGGCAGTCGGCACCTCGACCGGCTCGCCGTCCCTGATGACCACCGCCTTGGGCGGCGCGAGGTTCAGCAGCGCCCGGATCGCGTCGTTGGCGCCGCCGCGGGCGCGCATCTCGAACCAGTGTCCCAACAGGACGAACGCCGCAAGAACCGTTGCAGCCTCGTAAAAGACTTCTCCCCCGCCGGTCAGCGTGATCACCACGGAGTAGATCCAGCCCGCTCCGACCGCGACGGCGACGAGCACCATCATGTCGAGGGTTCTCGCCCGCAAGGCACGCCACGCGCCGTCGAAGAAGATCCAGCACGAGTAGAAGATGACCGGCAGGCTGAGCAGCATCGACCACACGTCCGCGCGCATCCCGAACGGTGTGGGCAAGTGCAGGCCGAACACCTCGGTGCCGATCGGCGACCACAGCACGATCGGGATGGAGAACAGCAACGCCACCAGGAACCGGTTGCGCATGTCGGCCACCATCGCCGCCATTGACATCCCGGCGTGCCCGCCGTGGCCCATCATCTCGTGCGGCGAGTGCTCGGCACCGGGTTCCGCGGTCGGGTCGCAGATGTGGTGCGGTACGGACTGGCCGGCGCAGTGGTAGCCGCAGTCGACGACCCATTGGCGCAGGTCTGCCACCGACGTCACGGCCGAGTCGAACTGCACGGTCGCGGTTTGCGCGGTCGGGTTGACGTCGACGTGGTGCACACCGGGTTGTCTGCCGAGCTTGGCGTTGACGACGTTCTGCTCGGACGCCCAGTGCAGTCCGCTGACGTCCAGCACCACGGTGTTCATCGAGGCCTCCCACCTCCGTGCCCACCCATCATGAACATCATCATCAGAGGGCAGGCCACGACCAGCAAACCGAACAACATCGTCTGCACCGGAACGCCCACGAGCCCAAGAACGGCAAACAGGATCGCCAGCGCGACCGCGCACCACGCGAGGTGCTGACGCTTCATGCCGTCCTCCTCTCCACCTGGACGTCTTCGAGCCTCGCCGCCCGCGCCGGCGATTATCAGAGCAGCACGTCTCGACGAACGATGCCCGAAGGTCCCGGCCGGACCCGGCACAGGTCCTTACTACCCCACGTAGGAGGAAGTCGGCCGCAATCCGTCGAAAGTGACAGCAACGAGCCGTCCGATCGCGGCCTTCGACGGCAATGTTCCGGCTGCGGCTAGTGCGTGGACGCAGTACGTCGCGAGCTCGGCAGGCGCCACGTCGCTCCTGATCTCGCCCGTCTCGGCCGCGTCGACCAGCAGGTCGCGGACCATGTCGCGAACCTGGTCCTGCGCGTGGGCGACTTGTCCGTCGCGATGGAGAGATGCGACGAGGTCGGTGCCGAAGTGGCCGCGTGAACTGTGCGAGATGGCAGCGAACGCTTCGAGTACGGCTTCCAGGCGTTGCAGAGGTCCGCTCGCGCGATCGCGGACAGCGGTGAGGTGTGCGAGGTGATGCGCGATCTGCTCGCCATGCCACGCGTGCAGGATCGCCTCGACGTCCGGGAAGTACTTGTAGAGCGTCGCGCGGCCGATGCCGGCCTGCTCAGCGATCTGGGACATCGTCACGTTGCGGAGGCCGTGCTCACTCACCAATGCCGCGGTTTTGGCCAGGATCGCGTGCCGCACCTCGCGGCGGTGGGTCTCGATCGTGTCGTTCCACAGCTTCGGCACAACCACATCCTACGGGATCGAGACACAGTGTCTTGATAAATACACTATGTCTCGTAAACTGCCGGGCATGGCAGACACACCGCGCTGGGTGAAGGCCATGGGGATCGTCCTGGCCGTGCTGATCCTGCTGGTCCTCATCGTGCTCGCGCTCCCCATCGAGCACGGACCGGGCATGCACCAATGACGCCACGACTGCGCAAGCTCGCCCTGACCGCGCACATCGCGTCGTCGGTGGGCTGGTTCGGCGCCGTGCTCACGTTTCTCGCGATGGCGATCATCGGCGTGACCACTCAGGACGATCACGTCGTGCGAGCAGTGAACCTGACCGCAAAGCCGGTTGTCTGGTACGTCGTCCTGCCGTTCGCCGTGGCCTCGCTCCTGACCGGGCTGATCTCGTCGCTCGGCTCGGCGTGGGGCCTGCTGCGGCACTACTGGGTGATCTTCAAGCTGATGCTGAACATCTTCGCCACCGCAGTGCTGCTCATCTACACGCGCACAGTCGACCGCTTCGCCGCGGTAGCCGCGGATCCTGCCGCAGATCTGACCCTGCTGCGGACGCCGACGTTCGTGCTGCACGCCGCCGGCGCACTCGTGGTGCTCGCCGTGGCGATGGTGCTCGCGGTGTACAAGCCGCGAGGCGTGACCGGCCTCAGGATTTGAGGGCGGGCAGCAGGGTCGCCTCCAGCACGTCGGCTGCGTCCTCCGCCTTCAGCTGTCCGGCGTTCACGTCCTCGGCGGCCGCGTGCAGCAGGCTGTAGACGGTGGTGACGAGCCAGTTCATCGGTAGGTCGGACCGGATCACGCCCTCCTCCTGCCCGCGTGTGAGCAGTCCCTCGACATGGTCAACGACCTGGCGGTGCCGTTGCCGCAGCTGGACGGAGCCGAGTTCGCGCTGTGCCAGGTCGAACAGCTTGCGGTGCTGGTCGAGCACGTGCCACGACGTCCGCAGGAGCCGCTGGAGCGCCTCGATGGCGGATCCTTCCTCCGGCTCCGCCTTCTTGATGACCTCGCCGGCCTCCGCGATCGTCCGATCCAGCACCGCTTCCAGCAGCACCTCGCGGGACGGGAAATGGGCGTAGAGCGTGACCCGGCCGACGCCGGCGGCGCGCGCGATCGCCACCATGCTCGACTGCGGCTCCTCGGTGAAGGCCACCAGGGCGGCGTCGAGAATGGCGGCGATGTTGCGTTCGGCGTCGGCGCGGCGCCGGGTCTCCGTGGTGGCCACGACCGAAAGCCTACGGCCGATCAGTGCGCGAACACCGGACCGTCGGTCGCGGGCGGGCGGCCCGCCGGAACGAGCAGCGTCCCTCCGACCGACGCTACAGCCGCCACGATGGCGGTGGCGGTGAAAGCGGCGCCAAAGCCGCCGACCTGGCCGCCTCGCACGTTCATCGCAGCGACCGTCGACACGAACGCGATGCCGAGCGTGGCGCCCAGCTCGTGTCCGGTGTTGATCAGCCCGGACGTCGTTCCAGCGTCGTGCGGTCCGGCGTGAGCCATCGCCGTGGTCGTCGCCGTGACGAACGTGGCGCCAAGGCCCAGTCCGGAGATCAGGAAGCCGGGCAGGACCGCCAGCACCGCGTTTCCGGAGGCGGGCACCTGCGCCAGGAGAACCGCGCCGACCGCTGCGAGACCGAAGCCGACCGCGACAGCAGGTCGTCCGCCGAACCGGCTCACGACGCGAACCCCGATGTGGGTGCCGAGGCCGATCACCAGCGCAACCGGCAGGAAGATCAGGCCGGTCTCGAGCGCGTCGAGGCGCAGGACGTGCTGCAGGTACTGGGAGTTGAGGAAGAAGTTCGCCAGCAGCAGGCCGGACGCGGCCAGCATGACCAGGTTGCCCGCCACGATCGGCCGCCGGGTCAGCAGTTCCAGCCGGACAAGCGGCTCGGCGACCGTGCGCTCCATAAGCACGAACAACCCGAGCAGGATGAGGCCCGCAACCAGGACGTACGGCGTACTCCCACCACCCCATCCGGTCTCACCCGCTCGCACCAGCGCGTAGATCAACGCGCCGACGGCAGCGACCGCTGTCAACGCTCCCGGAACGTCGGCCTTTCCCCGCGACTGTCCACTTCGGCCGGACGGCACCAGCCGTGGCAGCAGCACGGCCACGAAGACGCCGACCGGCACGTTGATGAAGAAGACCCACTCCCAGCCGGGTCCTGCCGTGAACACGCCGCCGAGCAAGACTCCGACCGCGGCACCAGCTCCGGCGATGGCCGCCCACACACCGAGAGCTCGATTCCGCTCCGGCCCGTGGAAGGTCGTGGTGACGATCGACATCGCCGCCGGGGACAACAACGCCGCCCCGATGCCCTGGACAGCCCGTGCCGCCACCAGCGTTGTCGCGTTGTCCGCAAGCCCCGAGGCCAGCGAGGCGAGCGTGAACACGGCCAGCCCGGTCAGGAACACACCTCGTCTGCTGACGGCGTCGGCCAGCCTGCCGCCGAGCAGCATCAGCCCGCCAAAGCACAGCGTGTAGGCCGTGACCACCCACGTCAGCTCAGCACGATCCAGGTCGAGCTCCGTCGCGATCACCGGCAACGCGACGTTCACAACCGTCACATCCAAGATCACCATGAATTGGGCGAGGCACAGCAGTACCAGTACCCACCAGTTCGTCCGCACGGCCGTCTGGCTCATGCCCCCTCCTTAAGTCGAACACCAATGTTCAACTTAAGCTACGCCAGGCCTGACCATAAGTCGAACAACAGTGTTCGGTTTATGGCGCCGTCCGCGCCGACAGGCATACTTCTCGTTCAGCTGGAAGGGCGTGAGGATGCACGGACTAGGTGAGCTGGAAGCCGCGGTGATGGACGTGCTGTGGCACGACGGAGGGCCGCTCAAGGTGCGCCAGGTGCTGGAGCGGCTGGACACCGGCAAGAAGCTCGCCTACACCACCGTGCTCACCGTGCTGGACAACCTGCACCGCAAGGACTGGGTGACGCGCGAGTTCGAGGGCAACGCCTACCGGTACCAGCCCACGATCAGCCGCGCCGAAGCCGCCGCGAAGGCCGTGCGGGACGTGCTCATCGCCTCCGGAGACCCGGAGGCCGCGTTGCTCCACTTCGCACAGTCCGCCACCGAGGAAGAGTCGGCGGTGCTGCGCCGAGCCCTGCGCAAGAAGGCCTCTGGACGATGACGGTCGCGCTGGCGCTGCTGCTCGGGTCCGCCTTGGTGGGCTGGCTGGCGCCGCGCGTGCTGTGGCGGCTCAACGACCCCGTGGTCGCCCTCGTCGCGTGGATCAGCGCTGTCATCGCGGTCGTGGCAACCTCGACAGTCGCCGCGGTACTGCTCGTGTTGCCCGAGCACGGCCTCGGCGTCCTCGATTCTCTGCACCACTGCTGGGACTCGGTGCGGCACGGCACCACTCCGACGATCGAGGTCATCAGCGGCCTGACCGGTGGTGCGCTGTTGACGGCGCTCCTCGTCCGCCTGGCGATCGTCGGCGTGCGCAGTGCCCGGCAACGCGCCCGCGCCCGCGAGGAACACCTCTCGGTCCTGCGTCTCGCCGGCCGTCGCGAGGCGGGCTCGCACCCGACGATGTGGCTCGACCACGACCGCCCGTTGGCGTTCAGCCTCGCCGGCAAGCCTGGCGTCGTCGTCGCCACGGAAGGGCTGCACCGCCACCTGACCCCCAGTGAGGTCGGCGCCGTCCTCGATCACGAGCGGGCACACCTCGACGGCCGCCATCACCTGCTGGTTGCCGCCGCGGACGCCGTGGCGGCCACGCTGCCGATCCTCCCGTTGTTCAAGCGAGCGGCGACAGCGATCCGTCAACTCGTCGAGATGGCCGCCGACCTGGCCGCAGCGCGCACGCACGGCGTGGAGACGGTCCGAGCCGCGCTGATGCGGGTGTCGTCTCACAGCCTCCCGAGTTCGGCGCTCGCGATGAGCAAGGACGCGCTGGGGACGCGGTTGGACCGCCTGCAGCGACGCCGCCGGATGCCGAACCGCACTCGCAGACTGTTCTCCTGCGGCATCGCCGGTGCAGCCGCCATGGCGCTGCCCGTCGTCACCGCGTCCACGGCGCTGATCGCTCTGATGCTGCTGACCTGCTCGCCGAAGTGACCAACAGGGTCATTCGGCCGTAGGAAGGACACGCGGACGGACCTAAGCTTTGGGCGGGTCGGGGCAGGCACCTGGAGGATCCGCCATGCGCCGCACCCGTTTGTTCGCCCTGACCGCCGTCGTTTCGCTCGCGGCCGTATCCCCCACCGTCAACGCCGCTGCAGCACCCGTTGCAGGAGCTGCCGCGAGGGCGGTGTTCTTCGCCTCGGACGGCATGCGGCCCGACCTGGTCGACAAGTACGCGGCCGCGGGTGCCATGCCCACGTACGCGAAGCTGATGACCGACGGCGTCAAAGGCGTGAACGGCATGGTCCAGGCGTTCCCACCGAACACCGGCGTGGGCTGGTACACCCTGGCGACCGGCGCTTACCCCGCCGAGCACGGGTCGACGAACAACACCTTCCACCGGACCGGTGAACCGAACTTCAACAACCGCACGTCGTTCTCGGGCGCCGGAGTGCTCCAGGCGGACACCCTGGCCGCCAGCGCCGAACGCGCGGGCAAGAAGGTCGCGCAGATCGACTGGGTGGGCGGTGCGCCCGCCAAGATCGCGGGCCCGACAGTGGACTTCGCCACCTTCTTCTCCACCCGCGGTGTGCTGACTTCGCCAGTCGTGCCCGACGAGCAGGCGGGCGCGGCGACGTTCGGGGTCTCGTACCAGGTCGCGGCGTTCAGCCCCGCCGACAGCTGGACGAACGTGCCCACCGGTGACCCCGTCGCGCCGCCGAAACAGACCACCCTGACCATCGCGACGACGTTCGCAGCGCAGAACCCCACCCGCACCTACGACATCTACGTGTTCGACTCGAACACCAACGGGACCCCGGCGTACGACCGAGTGCTGCTGACGCCGACGAGCGCGGGCAAGAACGCCTCGCAGGCCGTGACGCTGGCACAGGGCGACTTCAAGGAGATCAAGCTGCGGGGACCGGACGGACTCATCGGTGCCCGCGCCGGGCAGGCCGCGGGCTTCTACACGAAGCTCATCGGCCTCGCGCCCGACCTGTCGTCGTTCAAGCTCTACTTCACCTCGGTCGAACGCCTGATCGCCACGTGCTCAACGGCGGCGTGCAACGCCCTGCCCGCAGGTGGCGCCGGGGAGGACCGGCTGGAGAAGTACCTCGCCGAGAACATGCCGACCGCGGTGGCCGCGGACTTCGCACCGTTGGAAGCCCGGATCATCGACGAGGACACCTACGTCCAGCAGGGCCTCAACCTGGAGAAGGCATACGGCGACGCGGTGCTCGAGTACGTCCTCGGCACGCTGCAGCCCGACACCCAGCTCGCGCAGGTCGGCTACCCGGTGACCGACGAGTTCTCGCACCAGTTCCTCGGGCTCACCGTTCCCACTGACATGGACGGCGCGGCGAACCCGTACTTCGACGACCTCAACGGCGACGGCGTGAAGGACAACCGCCTCGCGATCCGCGAGGGCTACCTCCGCGCGGCCTACCACGAGGCGGACGCCAAGCTCGGGCGCACGCGCACGTTGATGGGCGGCAACCCGACGACGATGGCGGCCAGCGACCACGGGTTCGCGCCGCAGTGGTACGCGCTCAACGCGGGCAAGGTGCTCGCCGACGCCGGCCTGCAGGGCGCCGAGCAGTCCGGCAACTGCCGGGCCGCGGCGAGTGGCACGACCAAGGCGAAGGCCTGCTACGCCGGCGGCACCGCGCAGATCTACATCTCGCTCGCCAGCCGCGATCCGGGCGGCACGGTGCCCGCAGCCGACTACGAGGCCGTGCGCACCCAGATCATCAACGCCTTCAGCGGCCTGACGCACAACGGCAAGCAGGTCGTGCTGAAGGTGATGAAGAAGGAGGAGCTGCGCAACGTCGACGGCTCCGACTCACTGCACCCGTCGCGCTCCGGCGACGTGGTCGTGGTGACCCGGCCGCCGTACCAGTTCGACGCCGCGACCCCCGGCCAGCTGATCGCGCACAGCCAGTTCTGCGTGAACATGCACGCGGTCTTCATCGCCTCCGGTCCCGGCATCCGCAAGCAGAACCCGCTCGCCGGCGTCCGGGCGATCGACCTGGCGCCGACCATGGCGCTGCTGCTCGGCGTGCCCGGCCCGCAGAACGCGCGCGGCCGCATCCTGTACTCGCTGTTCCCCCAGCCCGGCTCGGTCAAAGAGCTGACCCTGTTGAACATCAGCGACTACCACGGCCAGCTGGTGCCGCTGGCCGAAGCCGCCGACACCGTCCCCGGAGGCACCGACCCGGTGTTCGGCATCGGCGGTTCGGCGTTCCTGAAGCCGTGGTTCGACGTGTACCGCGCGGAGGCCACCAACGGCTCGATCACCGTCGCCGGTGGTGACTCCGTGGGCGCCACCCCGCCGATCTCCGCGTTCTTCGGCGACAAACCGACCATCGAGCTGATGAACGCCATGGGCTTCACGTTCGACGCGCTCGGCAACCACAACTTCGACAAGGGCCAGGCCTACCTGCGCCAAACCCTCATTCCGTTGGCGCAGTACAAGTTCCTGTCCGCCAACATCGCCGACTCCACGGGCAGGACCCCGCCCGAGTGGGCACCGTCAGCCGTGGTGGACGCCTTCGGCGGCGTGAAGCTCGGTATCGTCGGCTTCTCCAACGATGATCTGCTGGAGCTCACCGCACCTGGCGCGATCGCCCCGTTCCAGCTGAGCAACTCGACGACCGCCGTGAACGCGGAAGCCGCACGGCTGAAGTCCCGTGGTGTCAACGCGATCGTCGCACTCGGCCACCTCGGCGCCACGGCAGGCACCATTACCGCGCCTACCGGCCCAGTGGTCAACCTGGCTGACAACCTGTCCAACGTGGACGCTGTTCTCGGCGACCACACGGACTTCCAGGTCGTCGCGACGCGCTCCAACGGCGTGCTGGTGACGGAGAACCGCAGCAAGGGTATCCGTTTCACCCGCGTGCGCCTGGTCGTCGACACCAGCGCCAAGAAGGTCGTCTACAAGACCGCGGACTTCCACAAGCCGTGGGACATCGGCATCACCGCGGACCCCGTGATCCAGGGCCGCATCAACGACCTCAACGCCCAGCTGGCGCCGGTCCTCAGCACGGTGATCGGCAGCTCCACCCGTGTCATCCCGCGCGCCGACGCGTGCGGCAACGCCCAGGGCCGCACATGCGAATCGTTGGTGGGCAACACCGTCACCGACGGCATGCGGTTGAAGTACGGCACAGATTTCGCCATCACCAACTCCGGCGGCCTGCGCGCCGACCTGACCTGCCCGACAACCGACAACCCGAACGACTTCTGCCCGGCCTTCACCCCGCCGCCGTACCTCATCACGCGCGGCCAGGTGCTCGGCGTGCTGCCGTTCGGCAACGTCGTGACGACGCTGACCATCAACGGCGCGGAGCTCAAGACCATGCTGGAGAACGGTGTCTCGCAGATGCCAGCCGTGAACGGCCGCTTCCCGGAGGTGTCCGGGCTCTGTTTCACCTACGACATCTCGGGGCCCGCAGGATCGCGAGTGACGTCAGCCGTGCGACAGGCAGCCGACGGTTCGTGCACGGGCGCTCCTGTGGACCTGACCGCCGCGGCAACATACTCGTTGGCGGAGAACGACTTCATGGCCAACGGCGGCGACGGCTACCCGAACTTCGCCAGCCGCACGACCACCAGGGAGATCATGGACCAGGTGCTCGCCGACCACCTCGCCGCCAACTCGCCGGCCAGCCCGGCAATCGTCGGCCGGATCACCTGCACGACGAGCGGTGTTACCGCGTGCCCGGTGGTGGTGCCGTGATCCGACGTCGGGACGTCAGCGCCTGCCCACAGCGACACCAGCCGACTCACACAGAACATCTCGCGAAGTCGCTGCAGGTGCGAGTCGTCATGCCCGCGCTCACGAACTGCTCTCCGCCGTCGACTTCATGCACCGGACTACCGAGTTCCACCGGGCCACCCGCTTCTGGTAGCCACCCGTCGATACCCAGTGCATTGAGCGCTGATACGACGTCGCGGAACTGATCACCGTGAAATGCCCGCTCCCACCGCTCGATCAATCGCAGAACAACGAACATCCGCTCATGCCGCCGACAGCACGTTCTGCAAATCACCCAGCCAGCGAAACGTCGTCGCGATGTGCATGCCGAAAAGCACGTCCGCACAGGTCAAGCGGCATGCCGATACTCATGAAGGTCTCCACCGAGACGGTCCCGCTGAGTGCCGCTAGGCGTTCGATTCGTTCAGTCTCAAGGGGTTGAAGTCGGGCTCGTAAGGGTGCTGCGGCGGCGACGGTGTGCCTGGCAGCTGGAAGACTTCGACCGCTGCTCACGGGAGGAGGCGCGCAAGCTTCGCCGGGGCGAGCTCGCGGTAGCTCTCGGTCAGCAGCTCCTTGATCTCGGTCCAGTCGGCGTCAGGTTCGATGATCATCCCGACGACCTGGGTTCCCCAAGCGGCGCGGAAGAACGGGTGGCCGGCACCGACCAGCGAATCGAACTCCTCGGCCTGGGCCCGGAACGTCATGACCACCGCGGGCTCGGTCAGTTCGGCGGCACGGCTGAACGCGCCGGTACTGCCGGGATGTGCGGTGAAGACATGCAGGACAGTGCGTTGCCGGATGCGCCATCTCGTGCCGACCCAGGCCGGTTCCTCGTAACTCTCGGGCAGGCCGGCGCAGATGCCGCGCAGGGCGGCCAGCACCTCGGGTGGCACGTCGGCGCGGTCGGTCATGGTCGGCAACGCTAGCCGGTGGCTCGGAAACCGTTGCCGTCACTGGCCTCGGTGGGCGTGCGCGCCGTGTTCCCGGGCTCCTTCGACCCCGCCATCCGCGGCCACCTCGCCGTGGCCCTGTGCGTGCCGAAACTACGTCCGTGCAGGTCAAGCGGCGTGGTGATACTCGTGGATGACTCCGCCGAGACGGTCCTGTCTGTCGATGGCGAGGCGTTCGATCTGAGCGGGTTCGCCAGGCTGAGGCCGGCCCCGCAGGGATGCCGCGTCGGCGAGCAATCGGCTGGCTCGGTGCTCGCTGTAGGACCGCTCGTACTCACCCAGCGCCTAGCGCAGATGGGCCTGATTCCAGATAAGCGGGCGGTCGAAGAGGTCGCCGCGAAACTTTCTTGCTCCAGTCGATACAGATCAGCCCGAAAGATTGAACAGTGCCAACTGGCCCTCTATACTGAGTTTGAGCTATCCAATGGCGCATGAACACACGAACTGCGCACGCTTGCTACACGTGGGGGGTCAAGTCCCCCCACGGACATTGGCTTTATCCCTACCAACGGGCCGGATGCTCGCATCGAGTATCCGGCCCGTTGCGTTGTAGACGATTTCTACGTTCAGCGCCTCATAGAGTCTTTGCAGGTCGTCGGGGTTTGCATGCCTGATTACCTTCTTCACGTCGCCGAGCCAATCAATCATCGCGCGGATCTCTGCGGCACTTCTTCCGACGCGTTTCGGGACCCCGCTCAGCTCGGCTTGAGCCGCCGCGCGCTTCTCCTGCGCCTCGTTCATTGCCTCGACGAGCGCGGACGGGTCGATCCCTGCCGCGATGGCGTCCTGGAATCGACGCAACTTCGCTTCTGCATCGGACTCCTGTCGTTACAACTCCTGGAGCCCGACCAACAAGCCAGTGCTACGGCGAACGCTCATCAGACATCAGACTTCGCTCACTCAGTCCAGAGCACCGGGCCACCATCTCCTTTGGGAGTCCTCAAGCTCTGGTGCAACATGAAGGCTCGCCAGCTGCCGACGCCGTCGGTCCGGCTGCCACAACGACGGCGTGACGCTCCTCAACGCACACGACCCGTGGGGTTCGACAGGTACCGCTGACCGGTTAACATCGTCGCGGTGGCAATGCCCCGATCGGAGGTCGTGTGCGACGGGATTTGGCCAGCCTAGGCGCGACCGTTTTGGCCGAGCGGACTGCACTTGTGGTCATCCGCACCCTCACCTCGTTGGTCCGGCTCCAGGACGTGCTGCCATTGATCGACGCCGACCGCCGAGTCATGCTCCGATATACCCTCGACGAGGGGTCGCGCTTCACCGCTGGACTGCGTGCACACCTCACCGCCCGCAACATCCCGTTGATCAGCTGGGCCGAGGCGTCAAATACGAAGTTCGACCTGGTGCTCGCCGCACACACGAACGCCTCGCTCGCCGAGCTCGACGGACCACTGATCGTGATGCCTCACGGAGCCGGGTACAACCGGGTACTGCCATCGCGAACGGCAAGCGACACTGTCCCCGTTGGACTGTCCAGGCAAGAGCTGACTAGCCACGGCGAAGTCTTCCCCACCGTGATCGGCCTGTCACACGAGCGGCAGATTGATCAGCTGCGAAGTTCCTGCCCGCCGGCCGTCAACCACGCTGTCGTGATCGGTGACCCGACTTGGGACCGGCTGGTTGCGAGCCGGACTCGCAGGGACAGTTACCGCAGGCACCTCGGTGTCACCGCCGACCAGCGTCTCGTCGTTATCAGCTCCACTTGGGACGTGAACTCACTACTCGGCCAGCCGGAACGGCTTGTAGAGCGCCTAGTCGCGCAGTTGCCGATGGACGAGTTCCGCGTGGCCCTCGTGTTACACCCGAACGTGTGGGCGCACCATGGTGTCAACACCATCCTCGGGTGGTTCCGCGACTGCCTCGACAGCGGCCTGATGCTGATCCAGCCGCACGACAGCTGGCAGGCCACATTGATCGCCGCAGACGCTGTCGTCGGCGACCACGGGTCGGTCAGCTTCTATGGGGCGGCGCTCGGACATCCGTTCCTCAAGGCGGGCAACGGCCTACGGGATCTAGCCGAGGAGTCCACCACGGCCGCGTTCATGCGCGGCGCGGACCCCATCGACCCGCTCGGCGACCTGCGTGCCCAGATCGAGTCGTGCTTCGTCACCCACGATCCCGGTTACTTCCGCGCAATCACGGCTCAGGCGCTTGGGCGAAAGGGGGAGTCGTGGTCGGTCCTGCGACGCGTGCTCTACAACCTGATGGCGCTCGAACCACCTGCCTCCGCCCCGCGCATGCTTCCACTCAACGCGCCCATACCGTTGCGCGGCAACGACGTCACCGCCTGCCATGTCACCTCGTCGCTACGCGACGGCCGACTCCAGTTGGAACGATTCCCCGCTGTGCTCGAGCAGTTCCGCCGCGCCACCGATGTCGAGGAGTACTTCCTCGTGGCGGACGACGAGGAAACGGACCATCGCCTGCGCGCCAGCGCGGAGATCGTCATCCGCTCCACACCGCTGCCAAAAGACCACGCCCTCAAGTGGGCCCGCACCACGCTCGCCGAGTGCAGCGGCGCCACCGTGGTTGCTGTCGCCACCGATGATCACTGCTTGGTCGTGCTGCGCAGCGGGGAGGTGCTGCGCAGCCAGGACGTACTCGGGTCTGCGGCCGCGCTCTATTCGTGGCTCGCTACCGGTGGCGTGCTGGGCGACGAACTCTCGCTCGAACTGTGTCGGCACGGTTCGACGACTCAGCTCACCCTACGCAGGCTCGGCGCGGCAGCTGGCTAAGCACAAGTCCGTCGTGGTTATCGGCACCTATGCCCACGACTCGCCGCCCGCCAGTATCCCAAAACTCCCAACAACACGGCCCATGACGGCCCGTCGGACTGTCCAACCACTGACGTGCACCGGGGCACGATGTGCACATCGACACCAAAACAAAAGCCAAAACCCGAGTGCTGCAAGAGAACCAAAGTCGGGCAATCCACGACCCACGCCGAACAGGTTAAACTCAAGCTAGGGACCGCTGAGTTCGGCCAGGCGTGCCAGCGTTTCTTCCAACAGATCCGATTCACCACGCTTGCGCGCCACCTCGGCCAACGTCCTGAGTGCCTCGGCCTCCTTGTTGTGCTGCCCTCGCGCCCGCATTGTGCTCGCCGCCGACAGCAGCACGCCTTGGGCCTGCTCATCTAGACCGTTCGCCGCATGTGCCGCTCCCAGCACGATTTCCGCGCGTGCGGTGGCGAGCACGTCGTCCATCGCACCGAGCACATGCACAGCGCGCAACAGCAATTCGGTCGCGGCGACCGGGTCACCGACGCGCAGCAGCGCGTCACCTAGGTGATAGCACTGCAGGCCTGTGCCGCGGTCGTCGCCGATCCGCTCGTTCAGCTCCAGCGACGCCCGAAAACAGGTGACACTCACGGCGAGATCTTCTCGAGTGCGGTGCAGCACCCCCAACGACTCCAACACGGCTGCCTCGGCTCGGAAGTCACCGCACGTCTCGGCCGCCCGCTTGGCCATACCAAGATTAGTCTCTGCGGCCTGGAACTCGCCGAGTTCGATCTGCGCACGAGCGAGTTGGTTCAGCATCCTCGCTTCGGCGACCCCGTTGCCGCATCGCCGCGAAGCCGCGACCGCGAGTTCATGTGCCGCGACAGAGTCCGCATAGTGCTTCTTGCTGTGGTAGGACGCCCACAACGACTCGCACAGCTGCCAGACGAGGTCGTCCCAGCGCTGGTGCGCGGCTGTCTGCACGGCCGCAAGCAGGTTCGCCCGCTCGGTCTCGAACCACTGCATCGCCGTTGCCGCATCGAACGACAACGTGGCGCTCGCGGGATCCGATGGCGCGAGCCTCCACCGCTTCTCTCCCATTACTGCCAGGTCCGCAGCACCTGCCGTGACGCGATACCACCCGACGATATTCACCAACACCTCAGCGGGACGCACGTCGTCGTGCTGGATCGTGTTTCGGGCATGGAGCTTGATCAGGCCGTGCATTCGGTACCGACCAGACGTGATGGCGCGCACCAGGTTGGCCTCGCACAGTTCCTCGATGCCTTCCTCGACGTCGTCGACCGGCATGCCAGTCGCGGCGGCCACGACGTGTGGCTCGAAGTCCGGTCCCGGATGCAGTCCGGCCACCCGGTACAGCCGCCTGCCCGTGTGCGTCAGCTGCGACGCGACCGCGTCGAACAGGGCCTGCAACGGGTGCGCGCCCGGCAGTCCAAGCCTTCGCAACCGTCGTCCCTCGTCAGAGAGGTAGTCGACCAACCGCGACGGCGGCCAATGTCTCGGCTTGTGCAGCAACGCGCCCACGACAACAAGTGCGACTGGCAGCCCGTCACACAGGCCTGCCAGCGCCTGTAACTCGTCCTCAGCCGCGCTTCGAACGGCTATCGAGAGGTCGCGCAGCAGCGCCACGCTCTCGGCGACACCGAACGGTTCGACGTCAATGGTGGCCGCACCATGCACGACCAGCCCGCTCAACCTGGCGCGGCTCGTGGCAATCACTGCACTGCGCGACGACGCGGGCATGCACAATCGCACCTGGGCAACGTCATCGACATCGTCCAGCACCACCAGCACCCGCGCGTCAGCCGTCATCGTCCGGAACAACGCAACCCGCTCCGGCAGCCGCGGCGGCGGCGCCAGCACGCCGAACGCCAGTAGGAAGCTGCCGAGCACGTCGCTCACTTCGACCGGGCCGCTCGTGCGGTAGTCCGCCAGGTCGGCATAGAGCTGCCCGTCCACGAACCTGACCTTGTTGCTATGCGCCCACGTGACCGCAGCCGCCGTCTTACCGACACCGCTGATACCGCTCAGCACGACCACCGCGGGACGGTGCTCGGTGTCGTCCACTCCTGTCAGCCGTGTCAGCTCGGCCAGCACGCTGTCCCTATTCACGAGCCTTGTCGGCGGCGCGGGCAGTTGCCGAGGCACTGCGCGGGTCGGTTCCGGCGGCATACCGACGTTCATCGTGCCGACGTGCCCTGCCTGGACCGCGGCCGCCACCGGCGCGCCTATCAGATTGCTGGTCTGGCAAGCAGCAGCCGGCTCAGGTGAACTAGCCTGCTCTGCTGCCATCGGCCCATTCCCCCGGACGGTCAACCTTGGAAGTCGTCCAAACGATATTGGCACAGCCGATGGGGCTGCTCACCGCACACGACCGCTGGAAGTTCGGCAGCGTGGCTACGTGAGCTACGTGAGGACCGCCGACGTTCACGTCGCCAGCGTCGTGCTGCACCGCAATCCAACTCCGCCGCCGTCAAGGCGGTACTCGGCTGAAGAATCAACCGCAGTGTCGAGATCCTCGGCTGGTCGACGCGGTGGCAGCCGGTCACCCACGCTGTCGACCTGTCTTCGGTCATCGGCAGGCAAGGTCGTGGCCTTCATGGAGAGAGGCGGCCGTCCCGGCGACGTGGGACTCACAAGACCCGTCTCCGAGACGCAATCTTCGACGATAGGACACATGCGGCTCAAGGTGTCCCCTCGTCCTGCCGCGCATAGGTCTGCAGCTAGCGACCCACAAACACTAGGTCTGAGGCCCGTCCCATAGGGACGGGCCTCGTGTGCCGAACGGGCCAGGCAGAACTACTTAGGGCCAGGCAGGGCTACGTGGGTGAATAGTGTGCGACTTCGTCCTCGGACACCACGTTATTCACCCCACGGGGTTGATGGAAACATCAGGCTCGTGGGGGTTTTGCTTGTAGCGGACGTACAGGTCTATCGCCTCATACTGCTCTTCCAGTCTCGTCGGTGCGTGGCCTGGCAGCGCCGCGCTGACATCTCCAATCGAGTCGATCGCCGCGTAGATCTCGGCGACGTCCACCTTCACCGGTGCTGGGACGTTGTCCAGTGTTGCTCGTGACGCGAGCCTCTCGGCTTGTGCCTCGCTGATCGCCTCGACCAGTGCCGCAGGGTCCACACCGGCCATGATGGCGTTCTGGAACCTGGTCAGCTTCGCTTACGCCTCAGAGAGCCGCTTCTTCGCAGCATCGCGACCGATCTGGATCACCGGCTCCTGCGGATCCATCAACGCGGCAACGGGTCGATCGCGGTTCTTCCGATCAAAGACATGCCCCAACCAACCGTTCACCGCGTCCTGAAGAGCGTCCTCTCTCAAATAGACCGCGCCAGGATGTGACGCGAGCACTGGAGATCCCGGAGCCAATGTGCGCGCGGGACACTGGTAATACATCGCCTTCTTCCGCGGTCTGCCCTCAATCTTCCGCCCACAGATGTCGCACCGGATGCGACCAAGGAACAGGTAGCCATGCGTCAGCGCACGCCCGGACCGCTCCGACTTGCGCGCGCTCCACCATGCCCTCGCCCTCTTCCGCGAACTGGGCGAGCGAACAGGCGTGGCCAGCGCGCAGAACGGCCTCGGCGAGGCCGGCGTGGACGCCCTGCACCACCACACCGCCGCCCTGGCCGTCGCCATTCAGATCAGGGCCGGTAACACGAGCGCCCGCTTCGGCGCGCGGCTTCTGTCTGTGGCGTTTCCAGTGCGCGCTCAACGTCGAACGCGCGCCTTGCCGTTGACGAGTGGAGACCATCGGGAGGCCGGGCGATGCGCTGTCCACAAGGGACGGACGGGTCAAGGGCAGCGCGTCCAGGTGAAGCGATGTTCGGTCGAGAACGCGTCGGTGGCGAGATAGCTGTTTCTCTTCGGGTCCGCGCTGCCGAGACTGACCCGTACGTCGGTCACGATGGTCACCAGCTTCGCCTGCCCGCACGGCAGCCCCGGCCCTTCGGGGTCGGCACGTTCCCAGTAGTCGTCGTCCGGCCCGCTGAAATGGTGGGTGCTCTCGTGCGGCATCTCGCCCTGGAACGTGTGCGTGAACCGGACCGTCGCCGTCGCGCCCGGTTCGAGGTGCACCCAGCCTCGGTACGTGGTGGGCGCGAGTGCGTAGGTGTAGCCCTGCGGTGGGGTGATGCGGAGCTGGGCCCGGCAGATCTTCCGGGCGTCTGCCGGTTTCGCGGCGCCGCCGACCCAGCCGATGACCTCGCCGTGGTCGAGGGTGAATCGGGAGTTGTCCGGCTGGACCGACACGCTGGAGGATCCGGCGCGGCATCCCGTGCCGGCGACGGTCACGATGTCGATCGTGACACGTCCGGGGGGAGGCGGATCACCTTGCGGTGTGACGAGTGTGGCGAGCGCGAGCGCCGAAACCACCAGTAGGTGCATGACACGCCCTTCTGCGTCACGCGGCGGTGGCTCCAGCGTATCGCCCGGCAGCGCCACGGGTACCGGCAACGCGCGTACCCGTTGATCGTGCGAAGCGATTGTTTGGTGATCGCCGAACCAGCGTGTCAATGCAACCCGATCGGGTGATCGCGAGTCTCTTTAGTGTGAAGTGGTGGTGGGGACGGTTGACCACGGGGGTGGCGCTCGCGCTGACCCTCGTGCTGCTGCTGGTCATGGATTTCGGCGCCAAGCAGAAGGTGGCCGATTCGGCGGCGACGTCGTCCGCGCAACCTCCACCCTCCTTTCAGTCGAGCGGCCCCTCCTCGACGGAGCCCGCGCCACCGAAGCAGCCGGCCTGGATGCGCAAGCTCGCCGCGGGCGAGAAGCCTCCGCAGTTCGTTCTCTTCTCGTTCGACGGCGCGTCGTCCAAGAAGCATTGGGACCGCGTGCTTCCACTGGCGCGGAAGAACAACGCGCATGTCACCGGTCTGCTTTCCGGCGTGTACCTCGTCCCCGACGAGGACAGGGCGACCTACACCGGACCAGGGCACGCGCCGGGACGCTCGTCGATCGGTTTCGGCGGCAGCAGGCAGGACGTCGCGGAGCGCATCCAGTACCTGAACACGGCGATCGAAGCCGGGCATGAGATCGGCACGCACTACAACGGCCACTACTGCGCGGGCGACGAACCCAGTGTCGGCCGCTGGAACACCGAGCAGTGGAAGGCGGAGCTCGACGCGTTCAAAGCGATCCTCGACAAGGCTCGGGCCGCCGGGCTGAAGCTTCCGGCGGAGGCGATCCGCGGTGGTCGCACGCCTTGTCTCGAAGGCGACTGGCAGCAGGCGTTCCCCGCGATGGCCTCGCGCGGCCTGGTCTACGACACCAGCCACGTGAGCCTCGGCGTGCAGTGGCCGTCCATCCAAGATGGACTGTGGGAGTTCCCGATGCCCGAGGTGCGGGTGCCCGCGCTGGGCAGGCGGGTCGTGATGATGGACTACAACTTCTGGTACGTGCTCAACGGCGCCAAGGAGGAACCCGCGCGGGCAGCCGAGTTCACCCAGATCGTCGTCGACACCTATCGGTCGGTTTACCAGACGGCGCTGAACAGCAACCGTGCGCCGCTGGTCATCGGCAACCACTTCAACGACTGGTCCGGGTCGGCGTTCTCGAACGCGATGGAGCAGTACCTCGGTGAGGTGTGCGCACAGGCCGAGACCGTCTGCGCGACCTATGGCGAGGTCATCCAGTGGATGGCGCTGCAGGATCCAGCGATCCTCCAGCAGTTCCGGCAACTCCCCGTACCCGTGAACTGATCACCGACGGGAGCTCGCGCAGTTGCCGCTCGACGCGATGGGCGTCGTGGTCGTCGACGACGACACAGCGTGCGCCGCGCTCGTCGTCGGGCATCTCGCCGAGCTCGGGCACCGGCGCATCGCCCACATAGAACACCTCGAGACCGACCCGGCCCGCCTCGCGCAGATGCCCAACGCGGTGCGGGCGGAGGGCTACCGGCAGGCCATGCGCACGCATGGACCGGATGGCCGACCTGAGCACGTCGTCGGCTCAGGTCAAGCTGTCGCCGACGTTGGTCGTGCGCAACACCACCGCTCCCCCACCGCGGTGATCAGGACCCGAAATCGCGCAACAACCCCGCGTACCGCTTCGGCGGCGGGGTAGCGAACTCGCCTCGCTTGCCGGTGCGCAGCCCCATCTCCACCAACGCCTGCACCGTGAGGACGGCGGACTGAAGGCCGTCGACCACGGGCACACCGATCGCCGCAGCGATCGATGTCGCCCAGTCGGTCATGCCCGCGCAGCCGAGCACCACGACGTCCGCATCGTCCACCTCGACGGCGCGGGCGCAGGCGGTCGTGACGAGATCGAGGGTATCGGAATCGAGCTCCAGTACGGGTACTTCGCATGCGTGCACGCCCCGGCACAGCCCGCGCATCCCGTAGCGGTCGGCGAGTTCCCACGCACGGCCGCGCGTGCGAGCCAGGGTCGTCACGACGGTGAAACCCCGCCCCAGGTAGGCGGCGGTGCGCATGGCCGCTTCGGCGATGCCGACAACAGGGCCGCGAGCCAGCTCCCGCGCGGCGTCGAGCCCGGGGTCGCCGAAGCACGCCACGACGTAGCCGTCCACACCGGACTGTTCGCCCGAGGCGATCTCCGTCAGCAACCCCGGCACGCTCAGCGCCTCGTCGTAGTGGCTCTCGATCGACTCGGGCCCCATCGCCGGGCTCAGCGCGTGAATCGTCGTTCCCGGTGCGGCGACGGCCTTGGCCGACCTTTCCACCAGCGCGGTCATGTCCGCGCTGGTGTTGGGGTTGACGACCTTGATGATCATCGGGCGGGCCGGGACGCGAGGGTGTGCACCGCCAGGCCCACGGCCATGCCGATGAACCAGGTGTACTGCGCGGCACCGGAAAGCGCGGGCACCAGGACCGGGACCACCGCGATGACCGCGCCGGCCGCCGTCGCGGCGATCGCCTTCGGGTTGTAGCCCTTGCGGTAGTGGTAGCTCCCGTCCTGGGACATGGTGAACAGGTCGTCCACCACCACCTTCTGCTTGCGCACCAGGTAGTAGTCGGCGATGAGCACGCCGAACAACGGGCCGATGAAGGCGCCGAGCACCTCCAGCGTGTAGTGGATGACCTCCGGGCTGTTGTACAGGTTCCACGGCGTGATGAGCACCGACCCGATGGCCGCGATCATGCCGCCCGCGCGCCAGCTGATCCGCTGCGGGCTCACGTTGGAGAAGTCGAACGCGGGCGAGATGAAGTTCGCCACGATGTTGATCCCGATCGTCGCGACGCTGAACGTCAACGCTCCCAGCACGATGGCGAACGTGCTGTCGACGCGCGCGACCGTCGCCACCGGGTCGGTGATGAGCTCGCCGAACACCGGCAGGGTCAGCGACGTGGTCACGACGACCAGCACCGAGAACACGAGGAAGTTCACCGGCAGGCCGAGCAGGTTGCCGCGCTTGACCGCGGCGAACGAGCGGCCGTAGCGGGAGAAGTCTCCGAAGTTCAGCATCGGGCCGGAGAAGTACGACACCACGAGGGCGATCGCGCCGAGCATCACGGGAATCGAGGCGAGGCCGGTGTGGCGGACCTCGCCGAGGCTCAGGTCGATCGCGCTCCAGCCGGCGCGGTAGATCAGATAGCCGGTGAGCAGGAACATCACCACGTACACGGCGGGGCCGCAGAAGTCGATGAACCGCCGGATGGTCTCCATGCCGGTCCAGAACACCGCCGCCTGCACTAGCCACAGCAGTGCGAACGAGCCCCAGCCGAGCAACGGAAGCCCGAGGAACCCGTACTGCTGCACGTCCGCATAGGGCATGAGCGCCGGGAAGAGCTTGAGCAGCACCACGTTCAGCGCCGCGGACGCCAGGTAGGTCTGGATGCCGTACCAGGCCACCGCGATGAGTCCGCGGATGATCGCCGGGACGTTCGCGCCCAGCACGCCGAACGACGCGCGGCAGATCACCGGGTACGGCACACCTGTGACCTGGCTCGGTTTCGCGACGAGGTTGCAGAAGACGTTCACGATCCCGATGCCGACCAGCAGCGCCAGCAGCACCTGCCAGCTGGACAGGCCGAGCATGAACAGACTGCCCGCGGTGACGTATCCGCCGACACTGTGCACATCGGACATCCAGAACGCGAAGATGTTGTAGGAGCCCCAGGTCTGCTTCTTCAGCGGCGCCAGATCCTCGTTCGTAAGGCGCGGGTCGTACTGGGGCGCGGTGCTGATCTCGGTGCGGGAGACTGTATCGGTCATCACCGACTCCTCGTGACCTCGGCTGTGGTGCGAGCAGCCTGGTCCCGCCGTGTTACGCCCTCATGACGCGAACCGTATATCTTGCCGGGCCCTACTCGGAGTCGACGAACAACCCGGTGTGACGAGGCAACGCGGCGAGTGATGCCCGCAGCCTGCCGTGGTGCACTCGCGCCGCCGCGACCAGCCGGTCCACGTCCCGGGCGAGGAACGCCGCGAGCATCTCCTCGTGGTCGTGGTGCATCTCGGCCTTCGCGTCGTCGGACACGTGAGCCATGGGCCGCACCGGTTCCGTGGTGTTCCACGCCGACTCCAGCATGGCCAGCAGCCGATGCATCCCGCACGGACGCACCAGTGCCAGGTGGAACCGCCTGCTGTCACGGTGGTAGCCGCGCACGTCGTGTGCCGCGATGGCCCGGCCGAGCGCTTCGTGCGTCGCGGCCGCCTCCAGGTCGTCCCGTTCCCCCGCCGAGGCGATCGCGGCGGTCAGCGCCGCGATCTCCAGCACCTCACGCACCACGTACAGCTCGTGCAGTTCACGGCTCGTCAGCCTGGCTACCTGGTAGCCCAGATTGGGCTGGTGCTCGACGAGCCCCTCACCGATCAAGGTCTTGAGCGCCTCGCGCACAGGAATGCGGCTCACCCCGAACACCTGCGCGACCTCGTCGAGCGGAATCGCGGTGCCCGGAGGCACGTCGCCGTCGACCAGGCACCGGCGCAACTCGTCGAGGATCACGGCCTGGGAGCCGCCCGACTGGTCGCTGACCAGCCTGGCGACCAACGCCGAACGTTTCCGCGGGCCTGCCACGCCCGCAGCCTACGTCAGGACTACCGACTCTCGGTGATCAAGCAGACGCCGCCAGTGCCTGCTCGATCGCCTCGACCACTCCGGTTCCTTTCAGGTCAACCGGCGGATGAGGTCGTTGGTGATCCCGAGCCCGGTGAAGGTGGCGAGGGAGGACAGCGGGAAGTTGCCAAGAATGGTGCGCAGCTCGGTGTCGGCGACGAGATCATGGCCGCTGACCCTAAGATTGCGAGCGGCGCCGTCGACTGGATGGCGCTCATCGTCAACAGTCTCTTCCGGTTGTGCGTCGTGGTGCCGATCGTCGTCTTCATCCGATTGATTCGACAGTCCACAGTGGAACGATCTTTGCGCTGGCTGAGGCAGTCCGCAGCCACCCATGCCGAGGAGTCGCCGTGGCACGGCGACTCCCGCAGGCGTTGTGGTTCCGCATGTCACCCGTACAGGAAGTACGAGGAAAGCTTGTTGTCGTTCCAACTCGGCTTGGCCAGCGAGGCCTTCGCGCCCCGGCGCACGATCCCGTTGAAGTCCTGCCAGCCGAACCCGCTGAGGTCAGGGTCCACGAAAACGTGCAGGTCCATGTCGGTGTTGTTGATGATCGAGGACACCCGGTCGTCCGCGCGTGGCGGCATCCGGCGGACGATCATCGTGTCGGAGACGACCAGCCGTCCGGTGTAGCCGGCTCCGTCGTAGAGGCAGTACTTGCCGTCCGGGCAGTTCGGCGCCGCGGCTGCGTTCGGCACCGTGGTGACGGCCAGCCCGGCGACCACCGCCGCAGCCGCAGCGATGAGGGTTTGTTGTTTCACGACAGCACTTCCCAATCTCTGATCGCTCAGCAGGACAGCTGGTCGCCGGGCCGGACGTCGAGGATCCCGGTGAACTCGCGGTAGACGCGCACGCGACTGGCGACCTGCGCCGGGTTGCCGCCGTTGCACTCCAGAGCACCGTTGATACTGCGAATGGTCTCGCCGAAACCGCGACCGCGGACCATCGCCTCGTGCGGCGTCATGCTGCCGGGGCCGCTCTGAGTCATCCAGTACCAGAACGCGGCACGCCACGAGAGAGTCGCGTTGGTCTGCAGCAGGTTCGGGCGGTGCAGGAGGTCCGCGCCGAGCGCTTCGCCCGCGGCCTGGTAGTTGTAGTTCCAGCTGAGCTGCAGCGGGCCACGCCCGTGATAGGCGGCGGGACCTTCCGGGCAGCCGAACGGACGCGGCTCGCAGTAGTCACCACCGGGGTTCTGCTCGACCACGAACCGCAGGCCACCGGTCTCGTGGCTGACGTTCGCCAGGAACGCCGCGAGCTCCTGCCTGCGCACGGTCCGGTCAGGTCCATTGGCGAACGCAGGGAAGGTGTTCGCCGCCTGGCGCAGACTCGCGAACGTGTAGAAGTCGTTGCGGTTCGGGAACATCCGGTCGAACTGGGCCTGCGTGACCATGGCCGCGTCCGCCGACGCCGGTGGCGTGACGAAGGAGAAGGCGGCCGCCAGCACCAGTACTGCGATGCGGAACTTCATCAGGTTCTCCCCTGGACGGATCGGTAGGCGCGTCCCACCTCGTTGGGCGTCGCGCCCTGGTACAGACCGGTGCCGCCGCGGTCGGCCGGCAGCGCGAACCACGCGTAGCGCTCGACGAACGGCAGGCCGTGCATCATCTCCGCGGCGTCGCGGGCGAACGTCGCCTGCTGCCGTTGCGTCGGATACCTCGGAACCGGTCCGGAGAAGTCGATCAAAGCGAACTCGGTCACCCACAACGGTTTCCGGTGCTTGTCGTGCACCGACTTCAGGTAGCCGCGCAGCTGACCGACCGCGGCGGGACCGAAGTCGGCGCCGTACCAGTGCAGCGGGATGAAGTCCACGCGGAGGTTCCGCGCACGGGCTCCGGCGAGGAACCGGTCCAGCCAGCCGCCTTCGCGGTCCGCGCCACTCGCCACGGCGGGCGCGCCCAGGCGGTTGCCGGTCGAGACCAGCCTCGGCCAGAGATCCAGTGCGCGGTCCACCGTCATGTCCGCCTGTCCCGGCAGGTCGGGCTCGTTGAACCCCAGCAGCTGCCTGCCCTGCTCCGCCGCCTGGCGAAGCCGTTGCGGCGTCACGTGGTCCGGTCCCCAGATCGTGGGGACGAACTCCACGCCCGGTGGCGGGTCGATGTCACCTCTCGTCGAGTCCCAGTTGTGGAACCAACCCGCGCGCACGTCGTTCAACGCGGCCCTGATGCCGGGCATGTGCCACGTCGCCACGCCCTTCTTCAGCACCGGCGCGGCCTCGGCCTTTCCCAGCGACAGCAACGGCGCGGCCACCGCCGCGGACAGCACGGCACGGCGGCTCGGCCCCCGTTTTCCCTTGTCCGACAAAGTTTCTCCCAACTAGTGGAACGTCACGGTCAGCTTGTTGCAGTCGCGGCAGCTGTACATCGCGCGGTTACCGGGCTCGGTGTCGTGCTTCGACCAGCTGTACGCCTTGGGGCACGCCCTGGTGATCGCGTTGCTGTACGGCGTCTTCGCGTCCCTGTTGGGGCTGACGCACAGCATCGGCTTGCCGGTTTCGGGGTGCCTGCGCAGGTTCGCGTCAGGACAGGCGGGCAGCAGCGCGCCTGGGCATCCGGCGGTACCGCAGAACTGGCCGTTGGGCGGCGGGCCGTTGGTGGGATTGATCGTGATGGGGACGTTCACGCCGTTGACGTAGCTGACGTTGTACCAGGGCGCGGGTTCGTCACGCGGCTCGAAGGTGAACTCGGCCAGGCTGGCGGGCTGTTCACCGGTGGTGCAGTGGGACGGCCGCGCGCCGCAGTCCCCCACCAGGCAGTGGAACGTCGAGCCCGGCTCGCCCTTGCAGTGCTGGCGGGCGAAGAACTTCCCGCTCCACTGCTTGTTCGGCCCGAGCGGGATGTGCACGTTGACGGACTCGCCCGCCTCGAGCTTCGGCAGGTCGCCGACCTTCACCGAGCCCTCGTTCACACCGCTGCCCGGCCAGATCGGGCCGCCGGTCTGGTTGACCAGCTTCACGGTGTACGGCGGGGCGGCTGAGGCTGGTGCGGCCACGAGCGAGCCGGCCAGGGCCAGCAGCAGAACTATCCACAGTGGACGTAATTGGGTTCTCATGTCTCAAGAAGCTAGTGAGACCAACGCCCGCGGAGTACTACGGTGCTACCCCAACATGTGCCCGAGCGCCTGGCTCAATCCCTCGCGCCGATCCTCGTCCAGCGACGCGCCCCGCGCACTCACCACCCGCGAACTCGCCGGGATATCGGCTCAGGCGCACCATGGTGCGGTGAACGAGGTCGACCAGTGGTTCATCGACAAGGCGCACCCGCTCGACGAGCTGATGCGCCAGGTCCGCGCCGTCATCCTGGGCGCGGACGGACGCGTCACCGAGTCCGTCAAGTGGCAGACGCCGACGTTCTCCTTCCAGGGCAACATCGTGAGCTTCAACCCGTCCAAGAAGTTCGTGAGCCTTTTGTTCCACCGCGGCGCCGAGATACCGGGCGACCACCCGCGACTCGAAGGCGATGGAAAGCTCGCACGCACCATGCGTTTCCACTCGCCCGACGACCTGGAGGCCGGGCGGGCGGAGCTGGAAGCGGTGATCCGGGCGTGGTGCGACTGGAAGGCCTGAGCTACCTGCGGTCGGGTAGGCGTCAGCTTCGCAACCTGGCGGCACGCAGGTTCAGATAGTGCTGTTCGGGCAGGCTGGCGGTCATCTTCGCGGCGCGCGAGTACGACTCCCTGGCCGCGGCGAGGTCTCCCGCACGTTCGAGCAGAGCGACCTGCTCGATGCCGTCCGGCAGGTGACCACGACGCGTTACTCATCCACCTGCACACACGAACTCATCGGTGCGTCTACGAGTGCCGGTCAGTTGGCCAGCAACGCCAGGACCAGGAAGGCCACGAGGGTCAACCACGACGCGGGATGCCCCAGGTTGAGCGTCCACCGCGAGCCGACGCGCTGGTGCACGAGCAACGCCGGATCGGTGCGGTTCGCGTACACCAGGCCGCCCAGGTGCCAGTGCCGGTCGTCGTCGCGTTGCACCACACCGGTGTCCTCGGTGTCGTCGCGATCGAGTCGATGCCCCGCGTCACCCGCACGCACCAGCCAGATGAGTGCGACGGCGAACGCCGCGGCGGGCAACGCGATGGTCAGCGCGGTCCAGACGCTGCCCGGTGTGACGAGACGCCACGACAGCAGCGCCTTCACGGCCAAAGCCGCGATGACCGCTGTGGCCAGCAGGGCGACGATCCGCACGGTTCCCGCCAGGTAGGCGCGGTAGGCCCGCGCCGAACTTTCCGGCCTGGCCGCGTCCAGTTCGGGACGTGCTCGCGGGATGGTCACCACCGCGGACAGCGCGAGTGCCAGTACCACCAACTGGTGCGTCACCGGCGACGCAGCGCTCCAGGACGTCGATTCCGTTCGCTGCACAGGATCCGAGACGAGTCCGAGCACGGCGGTGCCGGCCACGATCGCCGGCGCGGGCGCCAGATACGGCCACGGCAACCGCACCGGGTCGGTGCGCAGGCTCGTGTCGGCGGTCATGCCTTGCCGGACCTGGGGCCACGACCGCTTCGCCCGTGCGACGAAACCCGCCGCGGCCCAGTGCGCGAGCAGGCAGGCGACGACGAGCACGGGCAGGAGTCCGGTGGCTCCCGCGAGCGCGCCGGCGGTCGCGGTCGCACCGAGCACCACGACGACCACCCGGTAGGCCACGCGGATCGGACGCAGTTCGCCCGCACGTTCACGCGGCACCCGGATCCCGAACGGCAACGTGGGCCGTGCGGTCGCCGGCAGCAGCAGGAAGCCCGCGGTGACCAGTACCAACCAACCGACCTGCGTGATCATGGGCGTTTCCCCTCGAACTCGTCCAGCACGTCCTGACTCCGCCCGAGCACGTCGTCACGGGTGAGGCCGTGCGTCGTCGCCTCGGCGAGCAAGGTGAGCAGGCGCGACTGCCACGCGTCGGCGAAGCCGGGATCCGGCGGCCCGGACGTGTGGTCGCGGCGCACGACCGCGCCGCTCTTGCGGTTGATCCGGATCACCCCCTCCTGGCGCAGCAGGTCGTAGGCCTTGCTCACGGTGTGGAAGTTGATGCCGAGATCGACGCCCAGCTGCCGGGTGGACGGCAACGGGTCGCCCGCGCGCAGGGTCCCGGTCGCGACGGCTTCCACCACCCTGTCGCGGATCTGCTGGTAGATCGGCGTGTCGCTGTCGAGGTCGATCGTCAGTAGCACGACCTCAAGTCTATCTGTTATACAAGTAATAGAACAGAGGCTCACTGGGGAGGAGCAGCCATGGCTGAGACAGCGATCTACGACGGCAAGCTGGTCATCGAGTTCACCGCGTGGGAACGGATGTTCACGTGGCACAAGCGCGTGGAGGTGCCACTCGGCGACATCCGCGAGGTGCGGCGGGAGCGGCACCCGTTCCTGACGCTGCACGGCGTGCGCCTTGCAGGGGCGGAAGTGGCAGGGTGGTTCAAGTCGGGCATCTGGCTTGGCCGGAGCGGGCGTCAGCTCGTCGCCGTCCGGAATGGACGACCGGCGGCCTGGATCCGCACCGAGGGGCGAGGCGAGTTCCTGGTGAGCGTGCCGGAGGACGTCATCACGACGCTGGAGGCGGTGCGGACATGAACCGTCCGATGTGGACGTTCCTCGCGATCGCGTTCACGATCCCGTGGCTGTTGTGGCTGCTACGGCTCGGCACGGGAGTCGACGTCATCGCGGCGGGAGGGATGCTGGGGGTCGGCATCGCGACGCTTGTCACGGTACGGCGATTCGCTCTGCACGACACGGGCCTCACGGGCCAACCGGTGCGGCAGGTGGCACGCCAGAGCGCAGCCGTGCTCGCCGCGATTCTCGGTCTGGCGGCGGTGGCGGTGGCGATCGGCGCTGCGACCGGTGTGCACCGGCTCGACCTGGCGGGGTTCTCCGGGTTGCACCAGGTCTACGGCGCCGGTGCGACCGCGGAAGTACTTGTGGCGGCACTGGTCCAGAGCGGCCTGTTGTTCCTGCTGGTGCTACCGCTCGCGTTCTGCGAGGAGTGGGGCTGGCGAGGTTTCCTCCTGCCGCGACTGATGCGGTTCGGCAGGTGGGCGGCGTTCGGCTTGAGCGGGATCATCTGGGCGACGTGGCACCTTCCCGGCTACATCGGGTCGGCGAACTGGACGACGTTCATCCCGTTCGCCGTGTTCACCGTGCTGCTCGGTACGTTGCTGGGGTTGCTTCGGCTGCACACCAAGTCGGTGTGGGCGTGCGCGGTCGCCCACGCCGCGAACAACACCCTGGTGATCGGATTCGTGAACACAGCTTTCACCGACGCCGCCGAGCTTGCTCAGCCTGATCCGTGGTCCATGGGGCTCAGCGGTTGGCCGGGGTGGATCGCGATGGCGGTCTTGATCGCGGTGCTCGCCACCGTGACGACCCGAAAGCAGGTCAGGACGTAAGGGACGGGGCATTCACAGTCGCTCAGGCGAGCAGGAAGTACCTCAGCCACAGGTAGGGCGCCGCGAGCAGGATGGACAAGCCGGCCACGACCGCGCCGTAGCGGGTGAACTTCCAGAAGCTGATCGGCGTGCCGTTGCGCGCGGCGAGGCCGAGCACGACGACGTTCGCACTCGCGCCGACCGCGGTGGCATTGCCGCCGAGGTCGGCGCCGAGGGCCAGCGCCCACCACATCGACTGCGATTGCGGGGACTCTCCTTGTGTGGCAACGAGTTCGCCGACGATCGGGGCCATCGTCGCCACGTAGGGGATGTTGTCCACAATGGCCGACAGCAGTGCCGAGATGAACAGCAACGCCATCACCGCGAGGAACGGGTCCCCACCGACCGAGTTGGCGAGTGCGTGGGACACCTCGTCGATCACACCGGTTTTCACGAGTGCGCCGACCATGACGAACAGACCCATGAAGAAGACCAGGGTCTCCCACTCCACGTCGGCGATGGCGTCCTCGGTGGTGACCTTAGAGATCAGCACGAGCAGCCCGGCGCCGAGCAGTGCCACGACGGACGGCTCGACGTGCAGCGCGCTGTGCAGCACGAAGCCGATGAGGACGAGGGCCAGGACGATGAGGCTCTGCGTGAGCAGGGTGCGGTTGCGGATGGCCTCGCGTTCGGACAGCGCCATGACCTCGGCGACGCGGTCCTCGTTGTAGTGGAAGGAGTCGCGGAACAGCCAGCGGCAGACGACCACGAAGGCGATCATCAGCACGACGATGAACGGTGCCAGGTGGAGCAGGAAGTCGTTGAACGACAAGCCCGCGCGGCTGGCGATGATGATGTTCGGCGGATCGCCGATGAGCGTGGCGGTGCCGCCGATGTTGGACGCGAGCACCTCGGCGATCAGAAACGGGATCGGGTTGAGGCCGAGCCGGTCGCACACCAGGAACGTCACCGGTGCGATCAGCAGCACGGTGGTGACGTTGTCCAGTGCGGCCGACGCGGTGCCGGTGATGATGACGAACATGGCCAGCACCGCGTAGGGCTTTCCCTTGGCGCGCTTGGCCGCGGCGATGGCGAGGTACTCGAACAGGCCGGTCTGCTTGATCACCCCGACGATGATCATCATGCCGAGCAGGAGGAACACGACGTTCCAGTCCACGCCCGCATCCAGGGAGTGGAAGGCCGTCTCGCCGTCGGTGAGCCGCAGCGCGAGCATCAACGCCGCTCCGCCGAGAGCGGCCGCGACGCGGTGCACGCGTTCGGTGGCGATCAGGACGTAGGCGCCGACGAAGACTCCGACCGAGAGGATCTGGGCGATCGTCACGTCTTCGGTCCCGCTGTCGCGAGGAGCACCTCGAGCAGGTGCGAGGTCGTGACGACGCCGTGGATGGTGTCGTTGTCGCTGACGAGCAGCAGCGGGGTGTGCAGGCGGGCCATGGTGGCGGCGCACTCGATCACGGTCGCGTCGCCGGACACCATGGGTATCTCGTAGCGTTTCTCCTTGGGCGGCAGGAGTTCCTTGACCGTGCGGCCGGCGAGTTTGTTCACGCACGCCTCGGCGCCGCCGCGTTCGTCGAAGACGCGGGCGAGCGACGGGTCCTCCTGCACGTAACCGGGGATGAGGAAGCGCAGCACCTGCGAGCCGGGCAGCACGGTCACCGGTTTGCCGTCCGCGTCGACGACGACCACGCCCGGCCGGCGTTGCCCGGCGATGAGCTGGGCGGCGGTCAGCGCGTCGTCGGTCAGGGCGACCAGCGGGTAGTCCTCGGCGAGGTCACGGGCACGCACAACAAGCTCCTTCGAACGAAAGTGGAGAAGTCCGCCGGCACGGTCGGCGCTACCATTCGGCCATGTCCGGTCTGGCCACGGCCTTGGTGCTCATCGGGGCGTTCGTGCTGGTCGCGTTGATGGTGCGGGCAATCGGTCGCCGCTGATCCGCGCGCGGGGCCATGGGCTTCTCCTGATCTTGCGGACGACTAGGACACTCGCCGACCAGGCTTCCCGGCACACCGCGGCCAAGACTAACCCGTGATCGACCGCTCGACCCGCTCAAGCCCCGCCCACCGCCCGCGTCCCGTTCAGTAGCCCGACCAGGTGAACAACGCGGCCGAAGTCACCGTGGGAGCTACCCACAGTGGGCCAGGATGAGTAAGGGTGTGCGCCATGGAGAAGCGGAAGGCAGCCCTCGGATCCGCCGCGTTCTTCGTCCTGGCTCCCGGCGGCGTCGCCGGGCTGGTTCCCTGGCTGCTGACCCGCTGGGAGGCGCTGCCGTTCTGGCTGCCGCTGCGGATCGTCGGCGTTCTCCTGCTGATCGCTGCCCTCGGGGTGCTGGTCTCGTCGTTCGCCCGGTTCGTGGCGGAGGGTTTCGGCACGCCCGCGCCTGTCGCACCGCCGGATCGCCTTGTGGTGGGCGGCTTCTACCGGTTCGTCCGCAACCCGATGTACCTCGCCGTGTTGTCGTTGATCATCGGACAGGCGCTGGTGCTGGGCCAGCTGATCCTGCTCGCCTACGCCGTCGTGGTGAGCGCCGCGTTCGCCGCGATGGTGCACTGGCACGAGGAACCGGCGCTGCACCGCCAGTTCGGCGACCAGTACGACGCCTATCGGGCGGCAGTGCCCGGCTGGGTGCCACGGCTGCGGCCCTGGCACGCCGACTCCCAGGTCTGAGCGAAGTCCGCGCTGGACACTGACTGAACAACTGTTCAATACTCTGTACGTGCGTTCAGCATCAGATCTCGGGCACTGCCGGACAACACCGATGCGACCTCGGCGATGTTCACCGAGATCGACGGGAGGCCGGTCGTGAAGGTGTTGCTGGTCGCCCACGGCACGCGCGGGGACGTACAACTGTTGCTGTCGTTGGCGATCGCGCTCAGCAAGGCCGGTCACGACGCGCTGCTCGCCGCGCCGCTGTCGTTCGGGGACAGCATCCGGGCGCACGACGTGGAGTTCGCGCCGTTGGACGACAGGCCGAACCGGCTGCTCGACGACCCGGTGCTCAGGGAAGCAATCGAGGGCGGGTATCGCGGAGTCCGGGGCAAGATCACCGCGTTGTCCACCATCAAGCGCATCAAGCCGCTGATGGCCGACGTCGAAGTTCCCGTGCCCGATGGTGCCGCTGCCGAAGGTGCCTCGGTTCCTCAACCGCGCCACCTACCTCACGGTCTCGGCCACGCTGCGCGCCTACTCGGGTGTCGTCAACGCCTCGCGCACCGACGACCTCGGCCTTCTCCGCGGCGCCGGGCCGCAGCCGGCGCTCGTGCTGCAGGCGTTCAGCCCGCTGGTCACACCGGTCGACCCGGATTGGCCGGATTCCGTGCGCACCAACGGATTCTGGTACGTGCCCGCAGCGAACTGGGCGCGACGCATGCACGCTATGGGCGTCGCACCAGCGCCTCTCCCCACCGGAAACTCACCGCCGACGCGCTGGCCACGGCCATCGGGCGTGCCCTGACGCTCCGGCAGCGTGCCGACGATCTCGGCGAGCGGATACGTGCCGAGAACGGTGTCGCCAAGACCGTGCGGGATCTGGAGGAAGTCCACAGTGGACGACGAGTTCAGCGGTCCTGATCGGCGTTGCGCCACCACAGTGCGGCCGCCACCACCCCCACCACGCCGACGAACAACACCAACAGAAGCCCGAGCAGGCCAGGCGGGTCGCTGTCCGGCCCCACCAGCCCGCTGACCAGCGCAGGTACCGACCACGGGAAGTACCGGCCGTAGCCCAGTGCCGCGATGACCTGCGCGAAGAAGATCGCGGCCATCATCACCCCGACCCCGGGCAGATAGCCACGTCCGGCGCTGGCGGCGAACGCGATCGGCGTGGTGAGCAGCATCGTCATCGCCGCCGTCGCGGCCACCGTCGCCACACCGGATGCCACGAGATCCGCCGACCAGCCAGGCAGCCTGAGCGCACTGCCGATCACCAACCCGAGCAGGACGAGCTGCACCGTGAGAGCGAGGCACCACAGGCCCGCCACGACGAACTTCGCCAGCACGATCGTGGTGCGCGCGGTCGGCAGCGCCAGCAGGTCCTTCACCGTGTTCTGGCTGAACTCGCGCCCGAACAACCACACCGACACCAGGCCGAAGACCAGCATGCCGCCTACCGCGGTGGTCTGCGCGAGGAAGGCCAGGTAGGTCGGCCAGTCCGCGTCGCGCCCCATCAGCGAGGCCTTGGTGCCGAGCAGGCCGAGCGACCGGGCTCGGCCCTGATCCTGCAGGATGAACATGAACAACCCACCCACTCCGGCGGCGACAGCGAACGCCAGCGCCGTCACCCACGGCACGCGAGAGCGGCGAGCCTTGAGCAGCTCGGTGAACAGCGCGTCGATCACGATTCCACCACCCGCAGGAAGAACGTCTCCAGGTCGTCCTGCTCGACGACCAGCCGGGTCGGCGGGCAGCCTGCGCTGACCAGCACGACGGCAACGTCCTCGGGTGCGTCGATCGCGCGATCGTCGGCGAGGTCCAGAGTGCCTGCCACTGTCCTCTCCGGACTGAACCCCGCTGCGAGCAGGGCTCGTTCGGCCGCAGCCAGGTTCCGAGCCGACACGCTCAGCCGCCGACGTGCCTGTGCCGCGACGTCTCCCGCGTCGAGCTCGCGGACCAGCCGACCGTGGTGGATCACTCCGATGCGCGTGGCCAGCCGGGCGACCTCGGTGAGGATGTGACTCGACAGCACCACGGTCACACCGTGCTCGCGGCTGAGCTCGCGCACCAGGCTCCGGATCTCGGCCACACCGGCCGGGTCGAGGCCGTTCGCGGGCTCGTCCAGGATCAACAGCTCCGGCTTGTGCAGCAACGCCTTGGCCAGCCCGAGCCGCTGGGCGTTGCCCAACGACAACGTCCCCGCCCGCCGGGTGGCGTACGCGGTCAGGTTCAACCGCTCGATGACCTCGTCGACGTGGCGCCGGCCGCGCGACGCGCGCAGTCGTGCCGCGACGGTCAGGTTCTCGACGACGGTGAGCTCGGGGTACGCGGCCGGCCCTTCGACGAGGTAGCCGACACGTGCCCACGGTCCCGGCCGGACGGACTCGCCCCACAGCGCCACGGAACCGGAGCTGGGCCGGATCATGCCGAGCAGCATGCGGATCGTGGTCGTCTTGCCGGCTCCGTTGAGACCGAGCAGCGCGTAGATCTCGCCCGCGCCGACGTCCAGCGAAAGATCAGCAACCGCGGCGAGGTCGCCGTAGTGCTTGGAGAGGCTTCGCAAAGCGATGACAGGTGCCATGGCTACCCCGCGGGTCGACGTCGTTGACCACGCCGACCAGGCTTCCCGGCACACCTGCGGGCACTGTACAGCGTCGCCAATCCGGGGGCTTTCTCGTGACGAATCACGGGTGATGGTTCACGTCCACGTTCTCGGAGGTGAGTTCCCATGACTCCAACGCGTTCGCCCAGCTCAGGCCATGGTGTGGCGTCCTACCGCCTGATCCAGCTGGTCGCGGCGGTGGTCGGCACGGTGTTCCTGCTCGTAGGTGTTCTCGGCTTCGTGCCGGGAGTCACCGCGAACTACGACCAGCTCTCGTTCGCCGGACACCACGAGGGCGCCCTCCTGCTCGGAGTCTTCGCGGTGTCGGTGCTGCACAACCTCGTCCACGTCGCGTTCGGGGTCGCAGGCCTGGCATTGGCTCGCACGCCCCGTCAGGCGGCCGTCTACCTGGTGGGCGGTGGCGCGATCTATCTCGTGCTCTGGTTGTACGGCACGGTGATCGACCACGACAGCGCGGCGAACTTCGTTCCGGTCAACACCGCGGACAACTGGCTGCACCTCGGCCTCGGCGTCGGCATGCTCGTGGCCGGCCTGCTCACCGCGCGCACCCGGTGATGGGAATGTCCCTGTGCGCTTTGGCGCACAGGGACATGCGTGGCGCCGTCCCGAGCCGGCTGAACCGCATCTGGCGGATCCGCGCACTGTGCATCCGTTGCGCGCCAACGATCGGTTCGGCCTCGCCGGAACCTTCCACCCGAACAGGTGACATAGGTGGCGTGGTGTTCCACGGTCTTGGCGGAGACGAACAAGGTGTCCCCGGCCTCGCGGTAGGTCAGTCCGTCGCGGACCAGTGCGACGACTTCCTGTTCACGGTCGGTGGTGTGCATGGCCGCGTGCCGGCCAGCCGCGCAGGCCGTGCGCGCGGAATTCTCGATCACGCTGTCCTCCACGTTCCTCCAGAGCTGATCGGACGAGAAAGGCGGGACCGGATCTCTCCGGCCCCGCCTTGTGATCACCTCGTGGTCACGCCTTCACGGAGTGCTTCCCGTGCGTCCCAGCGGAGGCGTTGCCGCCGTCGCCCGCCGGACCTGAGTTCCCACCGACCGTGGTGCTGTGGTTGGACGCGTCACCGGTCGAGCCGGTGGCACCCGTGTCGCCGGAGTCGCCCGAGGTGACCTCGGTCCAGGACTTGGTGCCGTGGTTCTTCCAGTTGTGGTGCTTCCAACCGTGGTGCTTGCGGCACTTGTCGCCGTGGTGGCCGGACCACTTGCTGTTGTCCGACTTCACGATCGCCTTGTTGCCGCCGGTGTCACCGGCGTTGCCGGAGTTGCCCGAGTTGCCGGACGTGGCGTTGTTCGAGCTCGTGGCGTTGCCACCGTTGCCCGAGTTGCCGCCGTTGCCCGCGGTCGCGTTGGCCGAACCGGACTTGCCGTGGTGGCCCCACGACCTGTCGTCGTTCTTGGCCCACGCGTCGCCGCCGTCACCGGCCGGGCCGCTGTTGCCGCCCTTGGTGACGCTGGTGTTGCTCGCGTCGCCGGTGTTGCCGGTCGCGCCGGTGTCGCCGGAGTCACCCGAGCTCACGCTGGTGTTGCACTCCGCGAGCACGCAGACGCCGTAGGCGCTGTTACCGCCGGTCGAACCGGAGTTGCCGGAGTTGCCGGAGATGGCGTTGTTCGAGCTGGAGGTGTTGCCGCCGTTGCCCGAGTTGCCACCGTCGGCGGCGGTCGCGTTCGCGTTGCCGGACTTGCCGTTCGCGGCGGTCGCGTCGCCACCGTCGCCCGCAGCGCCGGAGTTGCCACCGGCGGTGCTGCTGTGGTTGGACGCGTCCCCGGTGTTGCCCGTCGCGCCGGTGTCGCCCGAGTCACCCGAGCTCACGTGCGTGCTGCACGTCGCTAGCACGCAGACGCCGTGGGCGCTGTTGCCGCCGGTCGAACCGGAGTTCCCGGAGTTGCCCGAGTTGCCGGACGTGGCGTTGTTCGAGCTCGTGGCGTTGCCGCCGTTGCCCGAGTTACCGCCGTCGCCGCTCACGACCGAGTGGACGACGTTGCCGAGCCCGCCGAGCGGACCGCCGTCGCCGGTGTCAGCACTCGCGAGCGCTGTTCCGGCCAGGAGGAAACCTCCTGAGAACGCTGCGGCCACAAGACCGCGTCGCACATAGCTGTGCATGTCGAACCTTCCTGTCGATCAAGCTTGGTGATCTGGCCGGCTTGGTTGACAGGACTGATCAACTGGGATGACTTCGGCCGTAGTAGTAGCACCACGACCCGAGGATCTGATCTCCCCGAACCACTGCGGAAGAAGATCCCCGCGGACGGTCTCCTCGTCGTGACGGCAGATCCGCCGCCGCTGGACTCGCCGATCCGCTGGACGCGGCCGTGCCCGTCGTGCCGGGCAACGCCAATGGCACGTCCGGCGACGGTTCGGCGGGCACGCTCTTCATCGGTGCCACGTCCTGTGTGGACTGTTGTTGCCCCGCAGGTGGTGTCGCCGGTGCGGCGACAGGATCGGTCCACCCCACGGCAGGAACGACCGGTTCGAGTGGAACGACCTGGTCCGGTGCGGGCGCGGGTGGCGTCACCTCCACCGGAACAGACGGGTTGTCCACCGGGGTGAGCAGCGGCTCGACGACCGGCTGGAGCGGCGCGAGCACCGGCTCCACGGACTGCACCACCAGCGCGACCACCGGATCGAGCACCGTGTTCAGGGGTGCCAGCACGGACTCGGTGACGCCGTCCAGCAGGCCGGGTGCGTCGTCATCAGCGCTCGCGACCCCGGCCGAAAGCAGGCCGAACCCGAGCAGGAAACCGCCCAGCAACACCACCCGCCGGACAACTCCGGAACATGTCGACTTCACGAAATATCACCTCCTCTCGAGATCGGGAGAACCCGTTCGTCCAGTGATTCGAGACCCACTCCACGCCGGTTCGCTCGAAAGTGGAAGCAACTCCGTTTCCGCAGTTCGACATGCTAAAAAACATTCAAACATCGAATTCCAACTACTTTGCGCAACGAAATACCGTCGAAGATTCAGCTCAGCGTGCACACAAGAGACCAATCCGCAGGGGTGCGCGAGTCCGAACAACCATCATGAAACAAGGAGACCTCGCCCCCGGCTTCACCCTGCCCGACGACAACGGCGACCTCCGCGCGCTGTCGGAGTTCCTCGCGTCAGGCCCGGTCGTGCTGTTCTTCTACCCGATGGCCTCGTCCGGCGGCTGCACCCAGGAGAGCTGCCACTTCCGCGACCTCGCGGACGAGTTCGGCGAGATCGGTGCCCACCGAATCGGAATCAGCCCGGACGCGGTGGGAGCACAGCGCGCGTTCTCCCGCGCGAACCGCTTCGACTATCCGTTGTTGTCCGATGTGGGCGGTGAGGTCGCGAAGCAGTTCGGTGTGTGGCGGCGGTTCAGTCCCCTGCACACCAAGCGGCGCACGTTCGTCATCGACACCGACCGCCGCATCCTCGGCGTGATCAAGGGCGAACTGAAGTTCGACGTCCACGCCGACGAGGCTCTCGCCGTGCTGCGGGAGCACGCCGCCAAACAGGCTTAGCCCGCATCCACAACAGACCGTCAGACCAGCAGAGGTGAAACTCCGGGGAACCGCGCACACAGAGCGGTTCCCGGAGTCGCGGTACGGCATCCATGTGACAGGTCGGGAAGAATGGCGGGGTGAGCGCGTCGAGGAGAGGCCGGCCCGCGGGCCCCACCGGGCCGGTGATCGGCCGTGCGCTCCAGCTCCTCGACGCGTTCGACGCCGAGCACCGTGAGCTGACGCTGAGCGAGCTCGCCCGTCGCGCCGGACTGCCGTTGTCGACCGTGCACCGGCTGATGCACGAACTGTGCGTCTGGGGTGCCGTCGAGCGCGGTGACGACGGGTTGTACCGCATCGGGTTGCGGTTGTGGGAGCTCGGTTCCCTGGCGCCGCGTGGTCCGGGGCTGCGCGAGACCGCGTTGCCGTTTCTGGAGGACCTCTCCCGCATCACCAGGGAGAACGTGCAGCTCGCCGTCCGGGAGGGTGCGGAGGTCGTCTTCGTCGAACGGATCGCGGGGTCCGGTGCGGTGCCCGTGCTCACCCGCGTCGGCGGCCGGTTCGCGCTCACCGCGACCGGGGTCGGTCTGGTCCTGCTCGCGCACGCGCCCGCCGAGGTGCAGGAAGAAGTGCTCAGCCGTCCGATCGAGCGGTACACCGCCAAGACCGTGACCGATCCGGCGCGGCTGCGCCGGATGCTCGCCGACGTTCGGGCGAACGGGTTCTCGATCAGCGACCGCCAGGTCACGATGGACGCCCTGTCGGTCGGCGCGCCGATCCGTGATCGGCGAGGTGAGGTCATCGCCGCGGTGTCGCTGGTCGTGCGGCACGGGAGCACCACTTCGCTCGCGCTGGCACGGCTCGTGCGCACCAGCGCCCAGGCCATCTCGCGTGCCCTTCGCGTCTGAATGCTTCCATTTTCCGGAAGACGCCCTACAGGCTCGGCGGTCGTCTCAGCCACGCTGTGACCCCCACCACCGACAGGAGCGCCGATGACCAGCTTTCCGCGCGACCAGTGGTATGTCGCCGCCTACGGTTCCGAGATCGGGCACGATCTGTTCACGCGCACCGTCTGTGGAGAGCCGATCCTGTTCTGGCGCACCAAGAGCGGCAACGTGACGGCCATGCCGGACCGGTGTGTGCACCGGCGTTTCCCGTTGTCCCAGGCGCCTTCCCGGCTCGTCGACGACCAGGTGGTCTGCGGCTACCACGGCTTCACCTACGACGCCGGCGGCAAGTGCGTCGCCGTTCCCGGGCAGACGCGGATTCCGCGCACCGCAAGGCTTCTGCCGTACCCGGTCGTGGAGCAGGACTCGTTCGTGTGGGTCTTCATCGGTGACCCGGCGAAGGCCGACGCGGCGCGGATTCCACGAGCGCCGTGGCTCGTCGCACCGGACTACACGACGGTCTGCGGCATGGAACCGTTACGCGCCAGGTACGAACTGCTGGTCGACAACCTGCTGGACCTCTCCCACGAGACGTATCTGCACGGCGGTTACATCGGCACGCCGGAGGTCGCCTCCACCCCGATCACGACCGAGGTCGACGAGGACGCGGGCATCGTGTACGTGTCACGGCACATGGACGACGCGGAATGCCCGCCGTTCTACGCGAAGTCGACCGGTCTGCAGGGCAGGATCGCCCGCTGGCAGGACATCGAGTACACGCCGCCTTGCCTGTACAAACTGCACAGCCGCATCGCGCCGGTCGGGTCCGTGCCCCACCCGGACGGGACCGATCCGGACGCGTTCCACGTCGAGGTCGTCTACGCGATCACGCCCGAGACAGAGCACTCGACCCACGACTTCTGGGCCGTGGCACGGGATTTCGCGCTCGGGGACGAAGAGGTCTCGGCGTTCCTCGCGGAGAACAACCGCACGGTGGTGCTGCAGGACGTCGAGGCGCTGGACGTGCTCGAACGTGTCATCGCGGCCGAACCGGAGGGCTACCAGGAGCTGTCGATCAACATCGACACGGGCGGGCTCGCGGCGCGGCGGATGCTCCAGCGCCTGTGCGAGACGTCGTGAACGCACTCACCGGCGACCGCGTGTTCCGCATCCACTGGGTGCTGGGCACCGACCGGCTCCGAGCGGTGTGCCACTGCGCCGCCGAGCGCGAGTTCGAGGATCCGGTCGAGCTGTGGGAATGGCTCCTCGATCATCCCGTGGGGCACGCGTCATGAAGCTGACTCTCGAACGCAAGGACTCCGTCGCCGACGGGGTGGTGCTCCTGACGTTGCGGCACCCGGACGGAGAGCCGCTGCCGGCCTGGACGCCTGGGGCTCACGTCGACCTCGTGCTCACCGATGGCCTGATCCGCCAATACTCGTTGTGCGGCAGCCCGGACGACACCTCGGTCTTCCAGGTCGCCGTTCTCCGCGAACCGCAAGGGCGCGGCGGATCGCAGCACGTGCACGATGTTCTCGTTGCCGGGCAACGAATCGAGGTGCGCGGACCGCGCAACCACTTCGAGCTCGTCGAGGCGAAGCGCTACCTGTTCATCGCGGGCGGTATCGGCATCACCCCGATCCTTCCGATGGTCGCGGCGGCAGCGGGCAAGGACTGGCGGCTGGTCTACGGCGGCAGAACGCGGTCCTCCATGGCGTTCCGCGACGAACTGGAGCGGCTCGGCAACGTCGAGCTCCGCCCTCAGGACGAGTGCGGACTGCTGGACCTGGAGGAACTGCTCGGCGAACCCGAGAACGGGACCGCCGTCTACTGCTGCGGCCCTGAAGGTCTGCTGACCGCCGTGGAGAAACAGTGCGCGGCGTGGCCGGAAGGCACTCTCCACATCGAACGGTTCGCCCCGAAAACCGATGCGGGACAAGGGCCTCGGCGCGAGTTCGAGGTCGAACTGGCGCAGACCGGCACCGTGTTGCGGGTGCCGGCCGGCCAGTCCGTGCTCGAGGTCGTCGAACGAGCAGGCGTGTCCGTGCTGTCGTCCTGCCAGGAAGGCACCTGCGGCACCTGCGAGACGATCGTGCTCGGCGGCACACCCGACCACCGCGACTCCGTTCTCACCGCCCAGGAACAGGAATCCGGCGACGCGATGATGATCTGCGTGTCCCGGTCCCGCTCACCCCGGCTCGTGCTCGACCTCTGAGCACGGCAAGAAACACTTGACAGTTCAACTAAGCCGACCCATGCTTTCTATATCAGGAATCCTGATATTCGAGTTCCTGATACCGACGCTCGACGAGGAGCCGAACCATGCGTGGTCACGGAGAACCGGAGAGAGCGGCGCGGCACCGGTTCAGCAGGTCGTGCAGCGCGGTTCGCTCGCTCCCGCTGAGCCTGCTCACCATCCGTTCCTCGATCGCCGCGACCTCGGCCGCGTGCTCGTCCAGGAACGCCCGGCCCCTGTCCGTGAGGCTGATCAGCAATCTCCTGCCGTGCGCGGGGTCCTGCGTGCGCACGATCAGCTCACGCCGTTCCAGCGCCGACACCATGTCCGTCATCGTCTGCGCGGTCACGAACGACTTCCGCGCCAGTTCCGCGGACGTGAGGCCGTCGCGGCCGGCCAGCACCGTCAACGCGGTGTACTGCAGGGTCGTCACGCCGGCGGGACGCAACACCTCGTCCATGAGCGCGCGCACCGCGAGCTCCACCTGCTTGACCTCGTACATCAGCGACGGCCGCACGTGCCTCACCTTCCCCGTCGAACTCGTCGATCACTCCGAAGCCTGTCACAGAAAGGCGAATCCATCATGACCGCTGTCGCCGACCGGCCAGTCGCAACCGTGCGCCGCCCCGATGTCGCCCCTGGCAAGTTGTTCATCGGGGGTCAGTGGCGCGAGGCAGCCGAGGGCGCCCGGTTCGACGTGGTCGACCCGTCCACCGGAGCGACCGTGACTTCCGTTGCCAGGGCCGGGAAGGCCGATGTGGACGACGCGGTCATGGCGGCGCGCAACGCGTTCGAGGGCTGGGCCGCGACACCGGGCAGGGAACGCGCGCGGATCCTGCACCGGGTGGCGGACATCGTGCGGGCGAGGGCGGACGAGATCGTCGGGGTGGAGAGCGTCGACGTCGGAAAGCCGGTCGCGTTGTGCCGGCCGGTGGACGTCGAGACCACAGCCGAGCAGTACGAGTACTACTCGGCCCTGGCGCAGACCGTTGACGGGGCCACGCGGCAGATCCCCATCCCCTCGCACGCCTACACCCGCCGCGAACCCATCGGAGTGGTCGCGGCGATCACGCCGTTCAACTTCCCGCTGATCCTGTCCAGCTCGAAGATCGCGCCCGCGCTCGCGGCGGGAAACACGGTCGTGCACAAGCCCGCCGAGGACACGCCGCTCAGCGCGTTGCTGATGGCCGAGATCCTCACCGAGGCCGGTGTCCCCGCGGGCGTGGTCAACGTGGTCACCGGGTTCGGCGCCGAGGCCGGAGACCACCTGCTGCGCCACCCCGGTGTGGACAAGGTCGCGTTCACCGGGTCGACGGCCATCGGCAGACACGCGGCGAGCGTGGCAGGCGAACAGCTCAAGCCCGTGACCATGGAGCTCGGCGGCAACGCGGCGCACATCGTCTTCGAGGACGCCGACCTCGACAAGGCGATCGGCGCGGCGATCAAGGGATTCGTGTTCAACACCGGACAGTTCTGCATGGGTGGGCCTCGGTTGCTCGTCGCATCCCCCTTGTACGACACCGTGCTGGGCGCGCTCGCCGAGGCCGTGCCGCACGTCCCGCTCGGCGACCCGTTCGACCCCGCGACCGTGATCGGACCGATGGCAGGCGAACGTCATCTGTCCAAAGTGGAGGGCTATGTCGCACAGGCGCTGGCGGACGGTGGCCGGATCGTCGCGGGCGGACAGCGGGTCGACCGGGACGGGTTCTTCTTCCAGCCGACGGTGATCGCCGACCTGCCCGACACCTCGTCCGTCGTCCAGGAGGAGATCTTCGGCCCGGTGCTGACCGTCCAGCGGTTCGACAGCGAGGACGAGGCGATCACGCTGGCCAACGGCACGTCGTACGGCCTCGCCGCCGGGTTGCAGACCGAGAACCTGGCCCGCGCGCACCGGGTCGCCGCCCGGCTGCAGGCAGGCATCGTCTGGATCAACGACTGGGCGATGCTCGACCCCGCGATCCCGTTCGGCGGGGTCAAGGACAGCGGGTTCGGCCGCGAGTACGGCCCGGAGGCACTCGCCTCCTACACCAGGACGAAGTCCGTCGTCGTTTCGCTCGCCTGATCCCCGCAGGAGAAGCCATGTCCACCACCACGACCGCGGCCGTCGTCGAGTCCGCGGGTTCCGCCTTCACGCTGTCCGAAGTCGCGTTGGACGAGCTGCGGCCGGACGAGGTCCGAGTCCGCGTCGTCGCCGCGGGCGTCTGCCACACCGATCTCGGGGTCGCGCATGGACACCTGCCGTTCCCTCTGCCCGGCGTGCTGGGTCACGAGGGCGCCGGGGTCGTCGAGGCTGTCGGCTCCGCGGTCACGAAGGTCGCGCCGGGCGACCAGGTGCTGCTGAGCTACACCTCGTGCGGGAGGTGCGGGAACTGCCGCGACGGCCACCCGGCCTACTGCGACACCTGGCTGCCGTCGAACCTGATCGGCGGCGAACGAGCCGACGGGACGTCGCCGATCTCCCGCGACGGCGTCCCGCTCGGCGGTCACTTCTTCGGCCAGTCGAGCTTCGCCCAGCACGCCGTCGCCGACGAACGCAGCCTGGTCAAGGTCCCCGCCGACGCACCGCTGGACCTGCTCGCCCCACTGGGCTGCGGGATCATGACCGGCGTGGGCGCGGTCTGGAACGTGCTGGCCCCGCGGCCCGGCGCCACGCTGCTCGTCACCGGAGCGGGCGCGGTCGGGCTCTCCGCCGTGATGGCCGCCCGGCTCACCCCGGCGACCAGGATCATCGCGGTCGACCGCGTGCCGCGGCGGCTGGCGCTCGCCGCCGAGCTCGGCGCCACCGACACCGTCGACACCACGCATCAGGACCTCGGCGAGGCGATCGAGAAGCTCACCTCGGGCCGCGGGGTCGACGGCGTCGTGGAGACCACGGGCAACGCCGGCGTGCTGCGCACGGCGATCTCCGCGCTCGCGAGCCGCGGCACGGCGGTGATCGTCGGAGCGCCCGCGTTCGGCACCGAGGTGCCCGTCGACGTGAACTTCATGCTACCCGGCCGCCGCGTCGTGGGTCTGACCATGGGCGACGCCGAGACGCAGGCACTGATCCCGGCGCTCGTCGAGCTCGTCACGAACGGCAGACTGCCGATCGACCGGTTGATCACCCACTACGCGTTCGCCGACATCCAGCAGGCCGCCGAGGACGTGCTGACGGGCGCGACGATCAAACCAGTGCTGCGGCTGACATGAACACCATCGGACCCGCCGACACCGGCGTCGGCAGCTGGCCGTGGCGACGCGCACGCATCTCCCCGCACCGCACCGCGCTCGTGCAGGCGGACCGGACGCTCACCTACGCCGAGCTCGCGCACCGCGTCGAACGGCTGGCGGCGACGCTCACCAGGCTCGGCGTGCGGCGCGGCGACCGGGTCGCCTACCTCGGGGTCAACGACATCAGCGTGTTCGAGACGCTGTTCGCGACCGCGCTGTGCGGGGCGATCTTCGTGCCGCTCAACCACCGCCTCTCCGGCCAGGAGATCGGCTACATGCTCGCCGACAGCGGCGCGTCCCTGCTCGTGCACAGCCCGGACGCCGACGAGCTCGTCTCGGCGGCCGGCCCGCTGCCGCGCGTTCTCCCGGTGCCGGCCTTCGAGGCGGAGATCGCCGCCGGTGGAGAGCCGCCGTCTGCCGAGGTGACGCCAGAGGATCCGTGTCTGCTCCTCTACACCTCGGGCACGACCGGCAGGCCGAAGGCCGCCACTCTCACCCACGGCAATCTGATGTGGAACACCGTCAACCAGCTCGCCCACTTCGACATCCTCAGCACCGACCGCGCCCTGTGCGTGGCCCCGTTGTTCCACTGCGTCGGCCTCGGCCAGATCACGCTCCCGACGTTGTTCAAGGGCGGCAGCGTGGAACCGGTGGCGAGGTTCGATCCCGGTGCGATCCTCAAGCGCATCGAGGACGCACGGATCACCGGATTCTCGGCTGTGCCGACGATGCTGCAGATGCTGTGCGAGCACCCGGACTGGGACACGACCGACCTCAGCTCGCTGACGTGCGTGCTCTACGGCGGCTCACCGGTGCAGGAACGCGTCGCGCGGGTGTGGCTCGACCGCGGGGTCCGGCTTCTGCAGGGCTACGGGATGACCGAGGCCTCCCCCGGCGTGTCGATGGCCACCCACGACGGCACGCTCGACCACCCCGTCTCGGCCGGCGTCCCGCACTTCTTCACCGATGTCGCCGCACTCGACGCGGAGGGGCACGTCGCACCACTCGGAACGGAACCGGCAGAACTGCTGGTCCGCGGACCGAACGTGTTCGCCGGCTACTGGAACCGGCCCGGCGAGACCCGTGACAGCTACACCGACGGGCAGTGGTTCCGCACCGGCGACGTGGTCCACCTCGACGACGACGGCTGGGCCCACGTCGTCGACCGCGTCAAGGACCTGATCATCTCGGGCGGGGAGAACATCTACCCCGCCGAGGTCGAGGCCGTCATCGTCCAGCTCGACGAGGTCGAGTCGTGCGCGGTGGTCGGCGTGCCCGACGAGCGTTGGGGCGAGGTCGGCGTCGCCTACGTCGTGACCCGCGGCGCTCTCTCCGGGAAAGCTCTGCGCCACCACCTGAACGACAACCTCGCCCACTACAAGGTGCCCAAACACCTGCAGTTCGTCGACGCGTTGCCGCGCAACGCCACCGGCAAGGTTCGCCGCGCGGAGCTGCGGGCGCGAGCCGCCACCGCCTTTGCCCCGAACCCGCCGGCTGAACGAACTCGTCATCGGGGGCTGACTCCTGACCTTCCAGAAGCGACAGGACCGTTCACCTGAAGGTGGGAGTAAAGGATGAGCTGCTGGACTCCAGGGCAACGTCCCGGTAGTCCTTCCGCCCTTGATCCACGTCGGGTCACGCTCCGGTGTAACTGAGCCAGTCCAGGTTGATCGAGCCGGTGTCACCTTGGCCGTAGGACAGTGTCACCACCGGGTCGCGGCCGCTGACCGGAACACCGTCGAAGGTCACCGTGCCCCAGGCGTCCCAGCTGTCGGAGACCTTCGGGAAGCTCACCTGCCGCACGGCGCGTCCGTCCACCGACAGCGTCATCGTGCGCGCGTCGCTGTTGGCGTTCGCGTACCGCAAGGTGATCGCGCCGGATCCTTGTCCCGCCGACGCGCGGTGCACCGTGAACGACGACGCGGCGCCCTGGGCCCACAGGCCGTCGACGAAGGCCCTGCCCGAGTAGCCGGTGTGGTTGACGTTCGTCTTCACCCCGCCGGTGTTGCGCGCGTCCTCCGCGTCCAGGCGGGCGGGTGCTGGGCAGCCGGAGACCGTTCCCCCGATGTCGGGGCAGCGGTCCTGCCCGTCGGCCACGCCGTCACCGTCTCGGTCGCCGCCGGTCGCTCCCGTCAGCGTGATCTCGACGGTGTGCGCGCCCTTGAGCGTGGCAGGAACCTCGGCGCGGGACGGCTGGCCGTCGACCCTGACGGAGCTGATCGTCGTGCCGGCCCCGCGCAGCGTGATCGTGAGGTCGGCGTCGCGGTAGCGCGGGTTCCGCAGGGTCACGTCGCCCCAGCCCTGCGGCAGGTCCGGCGCGAACGTCAGGGCCTGGTCGGTGTGCCGCAGCCCGAACAGTCCTGTGTGGACCATGTCGAGGAACGCGGTGGCGGACCAGGTCTGGTCGGGTTCGGAACCCCAGTGGAACTTCACCGTGTCGCCTAGTCGCTGGTAGCCGCCGTCGACGACGCCGGTGTTGCCGTTGTAGATCTCCCAGAAGCCGCTGTTGTTGGTCGCGAGCTTCGCCAGCCGCGTCGTCTCGGCGGCGAAGAGGTGCTGGTTACCCTGTCGTGCCAGCGCTTTGGCCCACAGTCCCTGGACTAGCGGCCAGACGATCGCGTTGTGGCGGCCTGGCTGCGCGTCGGAGTAGCGGTCCCAGTGCGGGTAGGTGTCGGGCAGGCCCCAGGTCATCGTGCGGGTGCGCGCGATGATCGACTGCACCTGTGCGGGGCTCGCGATGTCGAAGAGGATCGCGAACGCCAGACCGGCGCCTTCCTGGTAGGCCCCAGGAGTTCCATCGGCGAGCAGCTGGTAGTTGTACAGGCCCGTCCGCGCGTTCCAGAAGTGCCGGTTGATCGCCGACTTCAGCGCGGCGGCCTTCGTGCGGTAGCCGGCGGCGTCCTGCGCGTGCCCCAGCCGGTCTGCCATATTCGCCGCGTTGACGTACGCGGCGTAGTAGACCTCGTTGGTGCTCAGGTACATCCCGCTCGCGATGCCCGGCCACGGCATGCTGCCGGTGCTGACCGACTCGGTCGCGTCGGCGGGCGGCGCGGGGTAGCCGGCGATGCCGTCGTTGAAGAACGACGCGCCGGTGAACAACCCGTACGTGGCGTTGAACCCGGCCGTGCCGGCGCGTTCCCGGATCGCCAGGGTGTTCCTGGCGGTGCGGTAGGCGTTGCCGAGGAACTCCTGGTCGCCCGTCACGAGATAGTGGTGCCACGCGGCGGTGAGCCAGATGACCTGGTCCCACTGCTGGTCGTCCTGCTGCACCCGCAACGCGCCGGCGGAGTCCTTGTCCACGACGGCCCACAGCGTGTTCTTCGCCAGAGCCGGCGACAGCAGGCTGGCCGCGTTCCAGCTGTTGATCGACGCGTCGCGCGTCCACGGCTGGTGGTAGCCGCCACCCGCGCGGACGAAGCCGACGGCCGGATCCAGCAGCCCGCTCTTGTTGTAGCCCGCGTCGTAGCCCATCGTGTTGATGCGCAACAGGTTGTCCAGGGCGGCCGTGTAGGCGTTGCCGTACAGCGCCTGGCTCAGCGGGTTCGCGAACCTGAGCGTCGGCGTCGTGGCCGCGGTCGCCGGTGAGACACCGGTGATCACGCCGGACATCGTCAGCAGAGCCAGAAGGACACGACCGATCCGCCGGGGAATCATTCGTGGCACCTTTCCCGGCACCGGACCCGACCGGAGCCGAGTGCGCAGTGCACCATGGAATCGCTCTCACGCCCCTGGGTGAGCGAGGATCCTGTCCGGTCCTGTCAGAGGGCGACACCGCCGCCTCACCTGGCTACACCTGCGACTACCAGCGCCTACCTTAGAATGTCACTGGTCAGCCGAATTTTTAACGTTCAACTCGGTCAGGGGTGTCCGTCGTGGCGAAGTCGGGTCCGGTCACGATCGCCGACGTCGCCGTGGCCGCCGGGGTGTCCAAGCAGACGGTCTCGAACGTCATGAACTACCCCGAGAAGGTGCGGCCGAAGACGCGGGACCGCGTGCTGTCCGCTGTCGCGGACCTCGGGTTCCAGCCCAACCGGGCGGCTCGGGCGTTGCGCTCCAGCTCGGCCGGCATGATCGCTTGCCGCATCGAGCCCGTCTCCTCCCACTCGCTCGCCCACCTGCACGACGGGTTTCTGCACGCGCTCGCCGAGGCCGGGCAGGCGGCGGGCCGGCACCTGATGCTGTTCGCCGTGGACGACGCGGAGAACGAGGTGGCCACCTGCGTGCGACTGGTTCGCAGCGGGGCGGTCGAGGGTGTCGTGCTGTACAACGTGGTGCCTGACGATCCACGACCGTCGTTGCTGGTGGACGCCGGGGTGCCGTTCGTGTCGTTCGGGCGGTTCTCCGACTCGGCCGACGCGACCGGCTGGGTGGACGTCGACAACGCGGCGGGCATCGCCGGGGTCGTCGAGCATCTGGCCGCGTGCGGCCATCAGAGGATCGGGTTCCTCGGCTTCCCGGAAGGCCATCGAGTCGGCGACGACCGAGCCGGCGGCTGGGTGACGACCATGGACCGGCACGGCCTGCTGGCCGGCAGCCACCGGCTCGACGTGCGTGGCGAGGACACCTGGATCAGCGGCGCGAGGATGGCCCGCGGTCTCCTGGACCGGGCCGATGCGCCGACCGCTCTCGTCGCGGCCTCCGACACCCTGGCGGCGGGTGCCCTGCAGGCCGTTCGTGATCTCGGGCTGACTCCTGGACAGGACGTGGCCCTGGTGGGGTACGACGACACGCCTTCGGCGGAGGTCCTCGACCTGTCCAGCGTCCGCCAGCCGATCCCCGAGATCGGGCGGCGGATCGTGGAGGCCTTGTGCCCGCCCGACGGGACGGTGCTGCCCGTGGCGGCGCTGCTGGCGCCGGAACTGGTCGTGCGCGGTTCGTCCCGGCGACGGGCGTGATCACGCCGAAAGTCAAGGCGTTGCGGGAGTTCTCCCAGCGTTGACAGCCTGAGCGAGCCTGTGGTTGGGTTTGGTCCACGCCAATTTTAACGATCCAATTGTGCGGCAGAGGTCCACGTCCGGGACGCGCTCGGAAGGGAAGGCCCATCATGAGGACGCACAGCCGACGGCGGCGCGGGTGGCCGGCCGTGATCGTCACCGCCGCCCTGGCCCTGGCCGGCAGCTCCCCGGTGTGGCACTCCAGCGACGCACGCGCAGCGGTGACGCAGCACGACAGCGCCTCGATCGGCTGGGAGGGCGACTACTACGGCGTGCTCACGCACAAGGACGGGAGCTTCGACGTCCACTCTGGACCGAACACCACCGTCAGGTTCGGGATCTACAACAACCCCGCACGTGTGCAGTGGTTCAACGCCGGGGGCTACTACCCCGCCCTCACCACGCAGTTCGAACGGGACAACAGCACCGTCACCATCACCAACTTCGGTGACCCGGTGACGTTCGGCAACCGGGACTTCGTCGCGATCTACTCGCGGGTCCGCGTCGTCAACCACGACACGGTCGCGCACGTGCTGGACCCGGCGCCGACCGGCGGGACACTCGCACTCAACCGCCCGTCGACGACCGTCCAACCGGGACAGACCACCGACTTCGACTACGTGATCGCCGCCGACCGGTTCGGCCAGGGGTACGCCTGGCCGACCGCCGCCGAACTGACGGCGGCAGGCGGTTACGACGCCCACTACGCGCACATGACGTCCTATTGGGACGGAAAGCTCGCGCAGATCGCCCAGATCCAGGTGCCGGACCCACAGCTGGCGAACGCCTACCGGGCCGGGTACATCACCACGAACCTCGTCAAGGACGGCAACCGACTCAACGTGGGCGAGAACGGCTACGACGCCATCTTCAACCACGACCTCGTCGGCATGCTGGTGCAGCTGCTGGAGGCCGGCGACCTGAACAAGGCGAAGGACTACCTGCCGACGCTGATCGCCCAGGACGACCCGAACGACATCACCCGGATGTACCCGGACGGGACGTGGAAGTACAACTGGCCCTGGGCGGTGTACCTGCGCAAGACCGGCGACGCGGCCTTCGTGCGGGCCCACTTCGCGACGATCAGGCAGACAGCGCACCGGATCGAGGGCGACGCCACCGGCCCCCGCGGGATCATGAAGGCGACCGTCGCGGTGGACCACACCGGGTACTGGACCGTCGACAACCAGTCGGCGTTGCTCGCTCTGCTCACCTACAAGTACATCGCCACCACCCTCGGCGAGACCGCCGAGGCGTCCTGGGCGGGCCGGACGTACGACACCCTCCTGCGGGCGGTCAACGCGCGGCTGAACACCACGATCTCGAGCAACGGCCTGTCCTATCTGCCTTGTGCGATGGACGTTCCCAACAGCAGCGCCAACGTCTGCGGGCAGACCAACAACGGCAACTGGGCCTCGATGTTCCTCTTCGGACGCTGGGCGTGGGACGGCCAGCTGTGGGGCAGCACCCCGGCCGGCCCGATGATCGACCTGATCGACGCCACCTACGACAACGGCTTCGCCCGTCTCTCGGGACTGCCCAAGCACACCTTCGGCGGCTACCCCGGTGTGAGCAGCGCCTACAACGCCGGTTACGGCTCGGCCGGCCTGGCCTCCTCCCGCTACCGCTCCGAGGGCGTCTACGGCTACCAGTACCTGGTCCAGAACGCGCAGAGCGCTCCTTTCTCGTGGTGGGAAGGGATTCAGACGGTCGGAACCAGCAACTGGTCCCCCGGCACCCACAGCACCGCGGGCAGCGGCTCGAGTCCGCACATGTGGGGCCAGGCCAACGCCTCCAAGGTGCTGCTCGACTCGTTGCTCGCCGAGAAGCTCGACGGCACGGTGGTCGTCGGCCGCGGCCTGCCGACGCAGTGGCTCCGCGACGGTGCCACCGCGAGCGTCGGCAACTTCCCCATCGCGGGCGGCCGGCGCATGGGCGCGGCGATCACCGCCTCCGGGGCGGACGTCACCCTCACCCTGTCCGGCGCCACCCCCACCGGCGGCGTGAGCTTCGAGGTGCCCGCGTTCCTCGGCAACATCACCAGGGCGAGCGCGGGCACCGTCGACAGCGCCAAGGGGATCGTCCGGCTGCCGGCCGGCACCAGCGCAGTCACCGTGACCCTCGCGCAGCCGCCGGTGTTCACCGAGAAGGGCGGCCTCGACCTGCAGGGCTACTGCACGTCCATCGGCGCGGTGAACGGGGTCGTCCTCGCGGGGACGACCGCCTACGACTGGCGCTGCGTCACAGGCACCGGTGCACAGGTGGCAATGGACCTGGACGACGCTTGCCAGCGCCAGAACCCGCACGAGCAGGCCGTCTTCTCCCGGTCCGCCGCCATCGCCGACCCGTACAGCTGGAAGTGCCTCGCCTAGCGCGCGGACGTTGTAAAACCCCCTGCAGATTGGACGAGACGTGACGTCAAAGATCGTCGTGACGGCCTTGGCGCTCTCCCTGCTCGGCGGCGTGCCCGCGGCCGCTGTGCCCCCACGGCCCGACTTCTCGACGGCCGAGGCCGGCAACCCCTTCGTCGACGGGTGGTACGCCGACCCGGACGTCGCGGTCTACGGCAACCGGTACTGGGTCTTCCCCACCTCGTCGCGCCCTTACGACGAGCAGACCTACCTCGACGCCTTCTCCTCGACCGACCTCGTCACCTGGACCAAGCACCCCAACGTCCTCACCAGGGCGAACGTCTCCTGGGCCCGCCGCGCGGTCTGGGCACCCGCCCCGATCGAACGCGGCGGCAGGTACTACCTGTACTTCGGCGCCAACGACATCCAGAGCGACTCCGAACTGGGCGGCATCGGCGTCGCTGTCGCGGACCGCCCGGAAGGTCCCTACCGCGACGCCATCGGCAAGCCGCTGATCGGCCAGTTCGTCAACGGCGCGCAGCCCATCGACCAGGACGTCTTCATCGACACCGACGGCCAGGCGTACCTGTACTACGGCGGCTGGGGCCACGCGAACGTCGTGAAGCTCAACGCGGACATGACAAGCCTCGGCCAGTTCGCCGACGGCAGCACGTACAGGGAGATCACCCCGGCGAACTTCACCGAGGGCTCGCAGATGTTCAAGCGCGACGGCAAGTACTACTTCATGTGGTCCGAGGACGGCTGGACCGGCCCGAACTACGCCGTGGCGTACGCGATCTCCGACTCCCCCACCGGCCCGTTCACGAAACTCGGCCGCGTCCTCGCCCAGGACGCCGCCGTCGCACGGGGTTCCGGCCACAACTCCGTGATCAACGTGCCCGGCACCGACATCTGGTACATCGCCTACCACCGCCGCCCGCTGAGCCGCTCCGGCGCCAACGACCGGCAGCTCGCCTACGACCGCATGACGTTCAACGCCGACGGCACCATCCAGCCCGTCACCATGCGGGTCAAGGACAACTTCGCCGACAACAACGCCCTCGGCTGGACCACCTATGGCGGCACCTGGACGGCGAGCGGCGGACGATACGAGACCGGTGCGTCGTACGGCGGGAAGTCGTTGCTGGACACGAACTTCGCCGACTTCGTGCAGGACGCCGCCATCACGCCCAGGTCAGCGAACGGCGACAGCGGGGTCGTGTTCCGCGCGACGCAGGCGGCCACCGGCACGGACGCCTACCGCGGCTACTACGCCGGGATCACCGGCAACGGACGAGTCGTGCTCGGCAAGGCCGACAACAACTGGACGCAGCTCGCGTCGGCACCCGTGACCGTGCGGCCCAACGTCAAGCACCACCTGCGGGTCGAGGCGGTCGGCTCGTCGATCAAGGTGTACGTCGGCGACCTGACCACGCCGAAGATCTCCGTCACCGACACGAGCTTCACCAGCGGTGCCAACGGAGTCCGCGTCTTCAACACCGGTGCCGCGTTCGACGACTTCGCCGTCGCGCACCGCTGATTCGGAGGACGGGAGACGGTCAGGCGCGCTCGACGGCATCGGCCTGCGGGCCCCGGTCGCTCTGCCGGATGCGGAAGCGCACCCGATCGCCGGCCACCAGGGGCTCGCCGGTGACCACCGAGACGTGCACGAAGAGGTCGGGCCCGCCCGCGTCGGGCGTGATGAAGCCGAAGCCGCGGTCCCCGTCGTAGCGGGCCACCGTGCCGTCGCCGGCGCGGGCTGCGGGCCGGACGGCCGGACGGGCCTGGCTGGGGGCGGCCTCCACCGGCTCGCCGGCGGCCACGAACCGCACCTCGCGCGCCTGACGACCCTGGTCCACGGTGACCGTGGTGAACGAGACCCGGTCGCCCTCGGCCGGCAGGTACCGGTCGTCGACCAGGGAGCGCTCGTGCAGGAAGACGTCGCCCACCCCGTCGTCGGCGGCCACGAAGCCGAACGACTTCTCCTCGTCGAACCACAGGACGGTGCCGTCGGCGCCGTCGCCGGGCGCGACCAGAGGGGCTCGGCGGACCCCGGCGTCGAAGCTCAGCGGCACCAGGTGCTGGGCCTGCGGCCCCTTCTCCCCTGCGACGACGACGAAGGCCACCCGCTGCCCGGCCGCGAGGACGCCCCCGGTGACGATGGCGGAGGAGTGCACGAACACCTCCGCACCCCCGCCGTCCGGCGCGGCGAACCCGTAGCCCTTGGCCGGCTCGTACCAGGAGACGGTGGCGAGCACGCCCAGGGTCGCGTCGGGCGAGGCGTCCCCGGTGACGGCGACGTGCAGCGCCTGCGGACCGCGGGGTCCCTCACCGGTCTCGAACTCCACCGTCTGGCCCTCGCGCAGCGCCCTGGCCGCGCCCTCGCCCTGCACCTGCGAGACGTGCACGAAGATGTCGGCGCTGCCGTCGTCGGGGGCGAGGAAGCCGAAGCCGCGCTCGAGGTCGTACCAGCGGACGGTTCCCTGCTGCACGGTGCACTCCTGGTCTAGCGGGTGGTCGGGGGTCCAGTGTCCCAGGCGCTGTGTGCACATCCTTACCGCGGCGCGCGGCAGCTCGGCCCGTTGACCGGTGAGCCGACGTCTCAGCTGGCGGTGGAGCAGGTCACGGCCGGGCGAGCGGGTTCAGGACCGGCGGCGACGAACCCGAACGAGGTGGTTCCCCCAGCGGCGAGCACGGCGTTGTGGCCGGCGTTGGTGACGGTCACCGCGGTCGCGTTCTGGGTCAGGGTGCCGTTCCACAGGTTGCCGATGGTGTGGCCCGCAGGCGGCTGCCACGTGATGCTCCAGCCGGTCAGGCCGCCTGGGCTGGTGTTGCGCACGGTCACCTCGACCTGGTAGCCGCCCGGCCACGAGTTGGTCACCTCGTAACGGGCATCGCAGACGGTCGTGACCGCGGTCGTCGCCGTGGTGGGGTTGGTCTGGGCGCTGCTGCTGGGCCGGTCGCCCTGCACGACGGTGCCGATCACGACACCGGCGGCGACCAGGGCGGCCGCACCGGCGACCATCGCGATCACCCGGCGTGGCAGGTGGCGGCGGACGAGCAGCATCCGCGTCCCGCTCTTCGGGGGCGCGGCGGGCAGCGGCAGTCCTTCCGCGACCGCCGCGAGCAGCTTGTGGGCCTCGGCCATCGTCGGGCGTTGGGCCGCGTCACGGTGCAGGAGGCGCAGGAACACCTCGCCGAACGGGCCACCCGACCGTGGCGGCTCGTACTCCCCCCGGACCACGCGTTGCAGGAGCGCGTAGGGGTTGTCGTCCACACCGAACGGCGGTGTGCCCTCCAGCGCCGCGTAGAGGGTCGCGCCGAGGGAGAACACGTCCGAGGCGAACGTCGCCGGCTCGCCCGCCGCCACCTCCGGCGCCAGGAAGGCCGGCGTCCCGACGATCAGGCGGGCGTCGGTCACCGTGCCCTCGCCGACCGCGCGGGCGATGCCGAAGTCGGTGATCTTCGCGATGCCGTCCTCTGCCAGCAGGACGTTGAACGTCGAGACGTCCCGGTGCACGATGCCCTCCGCGTGCGCCGCCGTCAGCGCGGCGGCGACCTGCCTGCCCACGGCCGCGACCACGCCCGGCGGCAGCGCGCCCCGTTCGGCGATCAGCGCCGCGAGGCTGCGGGAGCGCAGGTACTCCAGCACCAGACAGGGCTTGCCGTCGTGCTCGACGACCTCGTACACGCTGATCGCGTGCGGGTGCCGCAGCCGACCGGCGACCCGGCCCTCGCGCAGCATCTGCGCCACCGCGTCCGGGGACCGCCGGTCCGTGTTGAGCAGCTTGACCGCGACCACGCGGTCGACCTGCTCGTCGCGGGCCTGCCAGACCACCCCCATGGATCCTTGCCCGATCGACGACACCAGCCGGTACCGCCCGGCGATGACCTCACCCTCTTCTGGCACATGCCGACGCTACTTGGCTCAGCCGACCACAGGCCACCTTCGACTTCGCGCGGGCTGGGTGCGAGTGCGTTGGCGAGCAGCGCGTGCCGTTCCGGCTCGACGATCACGGAGTGGACGGAATGGTGAACGTTGCCGCCCATGTCGACGTGTACGGGGAGGGCGGGGTTCGCCGGGGTGATCTCGTCGGCACCACGGCGGTCCCGCCCTCGCCTCACGTGGTCGTGCCCGTCGCGGCCACGCAGCCGAGCACGTCCGGCCGGGAAATTAACGTCGAGAGCACGCGTCGGGCGCCCGGACAGTGCAAGGCTCGGGCGGTGCCCTGCCCTACTGTCGCGAAGGTTTCGCCATGTACCAGGCTGATCGTCGCTGTCCCATGTGTGGTGCGGCTTTGGCCGCGTCGGGACGCAGATACTGTTCGAACGCCTGCCGCCAGCTGGCCTACCGCACCCGGCGCTCCCCCGGCGGTGAACCGGTTCGGCCGGACGGGTTCGTCGGGCGCCACAACGAGCTCAGCCAGGTGCAACAGGCGTTCGAGGTGTACCGGCTCGTCACGCTCACCGGGCCGGGTGGCGTCGGCAAGACCCGTCTGGGGCGCGAAGCGCTGAGGCACATCACGGGATCGCGTGCCGCGCCGGTGGTCGAGGTGGATCTGGCCGTCGTGGCCGGTGACGACCGTCTGGTCGCGCAGTCCTTCGCGGCCGCGCTGGGTCTGCCGGAGCGGCACGGCATGACGCTCGTCGAATCGATGATCGACGCGTTGAACAAGTCCCGTGTCCTGCTGTTCGTCGACAACTGCGAGCACGTCGTCGAGCCCTGTGCGGTGCTGGTGGACACGTTGTTGCGCCGGTGCCCGAGGCTGCGCGTGCTCACGACCAGCCGGGAGGTTCTGGACGTCACCGGCGAGTTCGTGCTGCGGCTCGGCGGGCTCCCGGTGCCCGAGAGCGTCGCGCCTGGTGCGTTGAAGGGCAGCGACGCCGTACGGCTCTTCGTCGACCGCGCGGAGGGGTTCGAGCTCACGCAGGAGAACGCGCCGCACGTGGTCGCCGTGTGCACTGCGCTGGACGGGAACCCGCTGGCCATCGAGCTCGCGGCCCGGCAGATTCCCGCTCTCGCGGTGGAGGCTGTGCACGAACGTCTCGTCGACCGGTTCGACCTGATCGCCGGGCGGGACACCGCGCCACGGCGGCAACGCAGCCTCAGCGACGCGATCTCGTGGAGCTACGAGCTGTTGAGCCCGGCGGAGCGGACGGCGCTGGCCAGGCTGTCCGTGCTCACCGGTCAGTTCGACCTCGAGACCGCGACCGCGGTGTGCGCCGACGAGACCCTGCCCGCCGACGAGGTGCTCGGGCTGGTCCGCCGGCTGCAGTCGACGTCGCTGCTCGTCTCCGGCGCGGACACCGGCACCTACCGGCTGCTGGAGACGATCCGCCGGTACGGCAAGGAACGGTTGCGGGAGAAGGGAGAGACCGACGCCACGTGGGACCGGTTGGCCACCTGGCTCGCCGGGTTGCTGGAGCTCTGCGTCGAGCAGCCCGTCTGGTTCCCGATGGAGACGCACCGCAGGCTGGTGGCCCAGGCGGACAACCTCTACGCCGCCGCCCGGCACGCGACGGGGGACGTGGACCGTCAGACGGTGCTGTCGATCGCGATCGTGCGGATCTGGATGTTCCAGGGCCAGTTCGCCGAAAGCCAGGAGTACCTGCGGGCCGCGCTCGCCCGCACCGCCAGCCCGCGGCTGCGGTGCGTGCTGCTGGGCTACGCCGGATGTCTGTCGACCCTGCAAGGAGATCTGGCCGCGGCGACCAGCGCGATGGAGGAGTGCCTGGCCATCGGGCAGGCCGCGGACGACGTCCCCTCCCTGCTGGACGGCCACTACACGATGGCGTTCGTGCAGGTGGCCAACCAGCGGCTCGACGTCGCGACCCGGCACTACGCCGAAGCGCTCGCTCTCGCCAGGGGCCTCGACGACGCCGAGGCGGTCGCGATGGTCCTGGACCGCATGGCCTGGAAAGCGTTGGTGGAGGGGAACCTCGACGAGGCGGAGCGCCTGGTCCGCCAGGCGTTGCCCGTGTTCCTGCAGCCGTCGCCGCCGCACGGTGCGGGCTTCGCGCTGCACAACGCCGGGTCGATCGCCCTCGCCCGCGGTGACGCGGACGAGGCGGAGAAGCACTTCCGCACCGCGTTGACGGTGGTGACGCCCGATTCCATCGAGGTCTCGTTCGTGCTGGACGGGCTGGGAATGGTGGCCGCGCGCCGCGACGAACCGAAGCCCGCCATGCGGTTCTTCCTCGCCGCCGCGTCGATGCGCGGCCTGCGGTTCTTCAACGAACCGACGTGGCGGCGCCAGGTCGCCACCAGCTTCAGCGACGCCCGGCGCACGGTCGGGCAGTCCGGCGCCGACGACATCACCGAGGAGATGGTGGACCTGGTCTGCGAGGACATGATCACCCTCGCGCTGCACGCCGCCGACACCGGCACCGGCGAGCCGCTCGACGACGACGAACGGGCGATCGTCACGCTGACGCTCGCGGGCCTGACCAACCGGCAGATCGCACTGCGCCGCGGCATCAGCCCGAGCACGGTGTCCGCGCGCCTGCGCAGCATCCGCGGGAAGCTCGCGGTGGACAGCCGGGCGGAGATCGCCGCGTGGGCGCAGGAGAACATCGCGTCGCAGTCCCCGTTGTCCCAAGCCATGTGACCGTCGGATCCCTGACGAACGGCCAAATCCGCGATCGTTTGGTTGCCGTCGAGTTCGGGCGGATCGTAACGTGAGTCATGAACGCTCGAGAGGCTCAGGCCACTCTGCGCTGTCTCCGGGGGCAGGGGGGCACACGGATCGATCCCGACGTGCTCGACGAGGTGTGGAACGGACTTCCGGCGGTGCACGTCGCCGAGATCCTCGGCTCGTGGAAGGGCACCTGTCTCGACACCGGCCATCGGGGGTTGCGCGCACTGCAGAACATCAACTGGTACGGGCACACCTTCCACTCGCCGCACAACGCGCAACCGCTCGTGCGGCGCGACCCGGACGGAACCCTCTACTCCGACGAGGACCTGATGTTCGGCGAGGCCAGCCTGTGGATGGCGATGTTCCGCGGACAGCTCACCGCCACGATGATCTACGACGGCGAACCGGTGCTGACGCATTTCAAGAAAGTCGACGACCGCACGCTTCTGGCAATCATGAACGGCAAACCGGTCGCTCTCGACAACGGCCGGCACCTCTACTACGTGCTTGATCGGGCGCCGCGGCAGGGGAATGATGCCGGCTATGCCACACCTGCCGGCAACTGAGGGCCGGTGTCACGTGTGCGGAGTTCCCCTCGCCGAATCGGCGCGGAGCCGATATTGCTCCAACGCCTGTCGCCAGCGGGCATATCGGATGCGCGCGATCACGTCGACCAGGGCGGAGAGCAAGTCGGTCCTCGACCACGTCGGCGTGCTCAGCATCGACCTGCTGCTTCCCGCCCAGCGCGACGGGTTCGTCGGCCGTCGCGCGGAGCTGAACCAGCTGCGCGGAAGTTTCGAAACCCACCGCCTGGTCACGTTGGTGGGCCCCGGTGGCGTCGGCAAGACACGCCTCGCACTGGAGTTCCTCGGCCAGCACTCGAACAGCCGCACCGCGCTCGCGGTGCCCGTCGAACTGGACGTCGTCAGCGACGGCGACATGATCGCGCACGCCGTCGCCACCGCGCTGGGAGTGCACGAACAGGGCGAGCGCCCCGTTTCGGACTCGGTTTTCGAGGCACTCGACAAAGCTCGCGTAACACTGTTGCTGGACAATTGCGAACATCTCGTCGAATCCTGTTCGTCCTTTGTGGACCTGGCGTTGAGCCGATGCCCGCGACTGCGGATCCTGGCGACCAGCCGGGAGGCGCTCGGGGTGCGCGGGGAGGTCGTCGTCCCGGTCGACGGACTGCCGTTGCCGCACCTCGACACAGGCACCGACGTCGCAGGCTCGCTGAACTTCGACGCCATCGCGCTTTTCGTGGAACGCGCCCAGGAGTCCGCTCCCGACTTCACCCTCACGCCGGACAACGCGGGCCACGTGGCCGCGGTGTGCGCGGAGCTCGACGGCAACCCGCTGGCGATCGAGCTCGCCACCCGCTGGGTCACCACGCTCAAGGTCGAGGACATCCGGTCCCGCCTCGGCAGCCGTTTCGAGCTGCTCACCACCGGGCGAAGATCCGCCCGCGCGCGGCAACGCAGTCTGCGCAACGCGATCGAGTGGAGCTACGAACTCCTGTCGTCCCGGGAACGCGCGGTGTTCCTGCGGCTGTCGGTGCTCTCCGGACCGTTCGACGTCGAGGCCGGCGTGGCGGTCTGCGCGAAGACAGGCATCGGCGACCACGACGTCCTCGCCGCGATCGCCCGGCTCCGGGCGACCTCGTTGCTCAGCTTCAACCGCGACACCAACAGATACCGCCTCCTGGAGTCGATCCGGCTCTTCGGCCTGCGCAGGCTGGAGGCCACCGGGGAGGCCGACGCGACCTGCGACGTGCTCGCCGCGTGGCTCGCCGAACTGGCGGAACCCCTGGTGCGCCAACCGCTCTCGTACCCGCGGGAGCTGCAGCGCAGGCTCGACGGACTGAGCGGCAGCCTCGACGCCGCCCTGCGCTGGACGGCCCGCGCGGACAGCTCCGACGACACCGGCAACCGGCGGCACGCCGTGCTCACCGCGGCGCTCGCGACCGGCTGGATGGCGCACGGGCACGTCACCGAGAGCCGCAGGCTGGTGCGGTCGGCGTTCGAGCGGGGCGGACTCGTGCCCGTGCACCGCGTCCTTCTGCTGACGTACAAGGCACAACTCGCACTGCTGCAGGGTCGTCTGACGACGGCCGCCGCCGCGCTCGACGAGGCATGGACGGTCGAGGTCACCCCCGACGCGGCCGGTGCGGTGCTCGGCGCCACGTGCGCGACGGGCGGACTGCACCTGGCACGGGCGGAGTTCGACAAAGCGCTGGAACGGTTCGAGGAGTGCCTGGCGATGGCCGGGGCACTGCACGAGCCGGTGACGGCGGCGGCCGCGGAGGAGCGCATCGCCTGGACGTGGCTGATGCGCGGGGACGCGGACCGTGCGGCCGAGGTGATGGCGCGGGTCCTGCCGGAGTTCGACGTCCTCCCGGTACCTCGGGCGCGCGCGGTCGCGTTGCACACGGCGGGCGCGATCGCGTTGGCGCGCAACCGGCTCGACGAGGCCGAGACGTACCTGCGCGACTCACTGCGCGCGTCGGGCGGCACGATGTCGCAGGTGTCGTTCGCCCTGGACGGCCTGGCGATGCACGCCGAACGCACCGGCCGGCCGGGACGGGCGATCGGGCTGGCCGCCGCGGCCGCGATCGTCCGAGGCGGCACCGTGCTCCCGGATCCCCTGTGGCGCCACCAGGTCGAGGACGTCGGCCGGCGCGCGCGGGCGACGGCGGGCCCAGCCGAGGCGGAGCGGCTGACGTCCGGGATGGCGGACCTGGCGGCCGACGACATGATCGCCTACGCGCTGCACGACGCCGACCTCCCGGCGGCGCGACCGAAAGCGCGGCCGGCGACGCTGGACGACGACGAGCAGGTGGTCGCCGACCTCGTCGCGGCGGGGTTCACCAACAACGAGATCGCGGCACGGCTCGGAGTCAGCCTCCGCACCGTCGCCAACCGCCTGCGCACCATCCGGGAGCAACTCGGTCTGGGTTCCCGCCGCGACATCGTGGAGTGGACGACGAACACCGCCGGCCATCCGGAAGTCACGCCGTGAGCGTCGCCTGGTAGGCCATGATCGCGGCCTGCACCCGGTTCTCGCACGACAGCTTGGTGAGCAGATTGCTGACGTGCGCCTTCACCGCGCCCTCGCTCACGAACAGCCGGCGGGCGATCTGCAGGTTGCCGAGCCCTTTGCCGACGAGCGCGAGCACCTCCCGTTCGCGCGGGGTGAGCCGGTCGACGAGCGCCTTGGCCCGGTCGAGTGGTTCGACCTCGATGGTCGCCACGCGGTCGAGCAGGACCCTGGTGACGGGCGGCGACACGACCGCCGCGCCCGTCGCCGCGGCGCGGACCGCGGCGATGAGCTCGTGCGGGTCGCCGTCCTTGAGCAGGAACCCCGCCACCCCCGCGCGCACGCCCCGCCGCACCTGACGGTAGCTCGCGGTCGCGGTCAGCAGGACCACCAGCGTGTCCGGTGAGAACCTGCGGATCTGCTCGGTCGCGGCCAGTCCGTCCACCACCGGCATCCGGATGTCCATCATCAGCACGTGCGGGTTGTGCACGCGCACCAGTTCGACGGCACCGACACCGTTGCCCGCCTCGCCCACGACGCGCACGTCCGGGGCGTTGTTCAGCACGGTGCGGATACCGCTGCGCACCAACGCGTCGTCGTCGACAATCCCGACTTTGATCATCATCTGGCTCCTCGCGGACCTAGTGGTGTGGCCCGGAACGTTGCCGGGGGAATGCGCGGTCAGACGGGTGCATCGCGGTGCCGCCCCCGCGTCCTCATCCTGGTTGGCTGTGGGCGCGGGGGCGGTGCCGCGAGGCGCCCTGCTGAGCGTGAATTACCTCGCCAACGTTCCGGGACGCGCCACTAGCTCGTCAGAGCGGCAGCACGGCCCTCACCCGGAAGCCGCCCTCCGGTGTCGGCGCGTGGCTCAGATACCCGCCCCGCCATCCGACCAGTTCCCTCATCCCCCGCAACCCCCGTTGCGTCCCCAGCCGGTCCGCGGCCACGGCGCCGCGGCTCGGCTGGTTGACCACCTCGACGAACACCTGGCTGCTGGCCACGACCACGCGGACCTCCGTGGGCACGGCGCCCGCGTGTTTGTGGATGTTCGTGAGCGCTTCGCGCACGAGCGACAGCACCACCTGGCTGACCTCGGGCTCGACCTGTCCCAGCTCGTCGGCCGTCAGCCGCACCGGAAGCCCGGCCCGGCGGGACGCGTCGACGAGCGTCGTGAGTGCGGCGTTGGCGTCGAACTCGACCTGCTCGAGGTCCGACTCCTCGCACAGGAGCGCGACGATCCTGCGCAGCCCGGCGATGGCCGACGTGCCCGCCTCGCGGATGGCCGCGGCGTGCTCGTCGGCGGAACCGGCCGCGAGCTCCAGCGCCCCGGCGTGCAGCACCATGAGGCTCAGCTTGTGCCCGATCAGGTCGTGGATCTCCTGGCCGATCGCCATCGGGTCCAGCTGGGTACGCCCGAAAGCCAGTGCGGAGGACATGTGCATCCCTTTCGATCCCGTCCTGGGACGTTCTGCTCACCAACGCGTTCAGTGTTGCCCTGCGAACGCAGAGCGACAGCGGCTGCGTAACGGGTGCAGGGGTGCACGTAACACTCACGTCTGTTCGTGCGGGTCAGGTCGCCATGTGAGACGACATCCGTCTCACATGGGTGGCTGATCGGCCGCCTCCAGACGTGTCGGCCGCTGGCTCAAAGGCCACATTTCGCCGCTGACGGAAGACGAGCGAGTCGAGCGTTCCTACGGTCCGTTCGAGGAGCACGACCTTCGAGTGAACGCGGGGGCATCCATGGCCGGCGTCCAGTGGACCATGCACGACGACCGTGCGGTAGCCGACCTGCTGGACCAGGTGAGCGCCGACCCGCTCGGCCACGTGTCCTCGTCGTTGTACGAGACGGCCCGGCTGCTCGTGCTCGCCCCGTGGTTGACAGGCCATGCCGCTCGCCTGCGTTTCCTGTTGTCCACGCAGAACGCCGACGGCAGCTGGGGCGCTCCGGACGGGTACGGCCTGGTGCCGACGCTCAGCGCCACCGACGCCCTGCTGACCCTGCTGCGGCGCGCGGAACCGGTCGACCGCCAAGCCGTGGCCGCTTCGGCACAACGCGGACTCGCCCGCCTGACGGACTGGCTCGCCACCGGAACCCGAGTGTCCATTCCGGACACGATCGCCGCGGAGCTGATCGTGCCGTGGCTGGTGGACGAGCTCAACGCCCACCGCGACCAGCCCCCGACCGGGGTGCCGCGGTGGCCCGCGCTCGGGCTGCCCTCCAACATCGACGACCGAACGCGGACCAAGCTCCACCGGATGGTCCGAAGTGGACAGACGATTCCGGAGAAGGCCTGGCACTCGCTGGAGGCCTTCGGAGCGGACGCCCGGCGCGCGGCTCTGGTGCGCCCGTCGCACGGCGTGGTCTGCGGCTCGGCCGCGGCGACGGCCGCCTGGCTCGGCGACCGGTCCGCGCACGAGGCGGCCGGCTTCCTCGACCATCTGCAGTCACTCGACAACGGCCCGGTGCGCGGAATCACCCGCATCGCCGTCTTCGAGACCGCCTGGGTCGTCTCGATGCTGGCCGACGCCGGCGTACCCCTCCCCCGCGGCTTCGCGTCCCGCCTGCGCGACGCGTGTGCCGACACCGGCGCACCGGCGGGCGCCGGCCTCCCCGCGGACGGGGACGACACCGCCGCGGTGCTGTACGCGCTGTCCAGGCTGGGCGAGCCCGGCCCCGTCGAGATCCTGTGGAGCTACGAGGGAGCGGAGCACTTCCACTGCTTCCCGCAGGAGCAGACCCCGTCGATCAGCGCCAACGCGCACATCCTCGACGCGCTCGGCGAGTACGCGCGGCCGGGAGAACCCCGGTTCGCCGCCGCGATCGGCAAGATCACCGGGTACCTGCTCGCGGAACAGCGGGCCGACGGCAGCTGGCAGGACAAATGGCACGCCTCGCCCTATTACGCGACGACGTGCTGTGCCCAGGCGCTGCACCGGACCGGCGGTCCCGGCGCCGAGCGCGCGGTGGCCCGTGCCCTCGACTGGGTGCTCGACACCCAGCGCGACGACGGTTCGTGGGGCCGATGGCAGGGCACCGCCGAGGAGACCGCGTACGCCGTGCAGTTGTTGTTGCTGTGCGGCGGAGACGAGGACGCGGCCACGCGGGCGGCGGACTTCCTGCGTGCCGCGGACGACCACCATCCGCCGCTGTGGCACGACAAGGACCTCTACACCCCGATCACGGTCGTGCGGGCGGCGCGGCTGGCGGCACTGCGGTTGATCGCCACCCGCACCCGGTCCACGACGATGGCGCTCGGAGTGATCCCATGACCCTGAACGCACTGCGGTTCAAGATGGACACACTGCGGTTCCTCGACGAGCGGACGGCCGCCGGCGACACCTTCTTCGAACTGCAGTCCCGGCCCGAACGCAGGCTGCTGGTGTGGCAACCGGAAGGTCTGGCCGAGATCTTCCGGTCGGAGCACAGGATGCGGCTCGCGTCGTCCAGCACCGTCGAGCCGCTCAGCGGGCACCACTCCCTGCTGTTCGCCAACGGCCCGCGGCACACCGCGTATCGCAAGGTGATCGGGGCACGGCTGCGTGGCCGTCCGCTGGCGGCCTGTCGCGACACCATCCGGCAGGAAGCCGAGGCGGCGCTGGAAGACGTCCGGCCCGGCTCGGTGGTCAACCTGCCGGAGTGGAGCCGCGCGCTGGCACTGCGGATCATCTCCCGAGTCCTTTTCGGACACGTCGACCACGAGCTCCTCACGACGTTCACGCGCTGGCTGGACTCCGCGCTCGGCACCAGAAGCCGCATGCTCGCCTATCGTTACCTCCGGCTGCCGCCCGCCGTGCCGACGCCGTGGCGGACCTTCCAGCGGCGACGGGCCGACCTCTGCGACCGCGTCCTGCGCGCCGCACCGCACGCCACCGACGGATCCCTCACCGCGGTGTTGCGCGACGGCGAACCCCCGCTCGGCGCGCTCGGCGACGACGACCTGACCGACCAGGTGCTGTCGCTGCTGTTCGCCGGTCACGAGACGACGGCCTCCGCCATGACGTCGGCCCTGTACTGGCTCGGCCGCCACCCGGACGTGCTCGCGGACGTCCGCGCCGAGCTCGCGGCGACGAGCGCCGACGGTGCGGTGGCGGAGGACGTGCCGCTGCTCGACGCGGTGTGCCGGGAGGTGTTGCGGATCTCCCCGCCCGCCATGATCGCGGGCAACCGGGTCCTCACCGAGGACATGGACATCCTCGGCCACCGCGCCGCCGCAGGCACTCGGCTCACCCCGTGCATCTACGCCGCGCACCGGCAGACCGACCTCTACCCCGACCCGCTGAGGTTCGATCCCGGCAGGTTCCTCGGGCAACGCACGCAGGCGCAGCGCTACCTGCCGTTCGGCGGCGGCACCCGACGCTGCCTCGGCGCCGACTTCGCCTCGATGGAGATGAGGATGGTGCTGGCCGCCGTGCTCAGGACACGCGACGTGCGGGTCCTCTCGCCGCACAAGGCCACTTTCGCGTTGCGGGGTCAGGTGTTGTGCTTCGGACCCACCCTGCTCGCCACCGTCGGCTGACGCCAGCCGGTCAGCCCAGCCGCACCGGGAGTTGCTCGATCACCCGCAGACCCACCGACCGGCTGCGCACCGGCGGATCCGCGAGGACCAGGCCGGGAAAGCGCGCGTGCAGCTTCCCGAGCGCCACCGCCACCTCGGTGCGGGCGAGGCGGGCGCCGACGCAGAGGTGCATGCCGTGGCCGAGGCTCAGCATCGGTGACTCCGGCGACTCGAATCGCCCCGGCAGGAACAGGTCCGGTTCGGCGAACGCGGCCGGGTCGCGGTTCGCGGCGGCGGGCATGACCCGCACCACAGCGCCCTTGGGGACGAGGCCGCCGCTCAGCTCTACTTCGTGTGTCGCGATCCGCGGGATCGCCGCGAACAGCACCACGGACTGCTGACGCAGCACCTCCTCGGCGAACATCATCGCTTCACCGTGCCCACCACGCAGCCAGCGAAGCTCGTCCGGATACCTCGTCATGGCCAGCACGCCGTGGTCGATGACCGACGCCGTCGTCTCGAACCCGGCGATCCAGAGCGTGGCGAGCGTCGAGATCAGCTCCTCCTCGGTGAGCCGGTCCTCCGCGGTGACCAAGGCCGAGACCAGGTCGTCACGGGGCGACCCCGCGCGGCTCGCGATCAGGCGCTGGAAGTAGGTCTGCAGCAAGCCACTCGCGTCATCAGCGGCGGCCTGGTGCTGCTCGCTCGCCGTGGCGCTCGACAACACCGGCACGATCGTCCGCACCAGCGCGGCCACCTCGTCCCGGTCCTCCGGCGGCACACCGATCAGCTCGGCCGTCACCTCCATCGGCAGCAGCACCGACAGCGCGCCGTGGAGGTCCACGGTGCCGCCGTCGCGCAACGGCTCGTCCACGACGTCCAGCAACCGGTCGGTGATCCGCGCCATCGCCGGTCGCAGCCCGTCCACCCGGCGGGCGGTGAACGCGCGTGACACCGGCCCGCGCAGCCGGGCGTGCTCCGGCGGGTTCTTGAACGTCATCCCGCCGCGCAACATCCGCTGGTAGTCGCTCGCCGGCTCTCCCGGGGGCACCTCGGGGTTGCGGAAGCCGTCCGCGCTCAGCACCCGGACCACGTCCGCATGCCTGCACGCGTAGTACTTCCCGTCCGCCGCAAGGGAAAGCGGGTCGTTCTCGCGCAGCCACGCGAGATACGGGAACGGGTCGTCGATGTGCGCGGGCTCTGCCAGCCGCTCCAACAAGTCCACGACCGACCGTAACCCGCAGGACCATGTGGGACGCCGAAACCTGGACGGACGGCCAGGTGCACGCACCGCGGCCGGTGTCCGGTCGTCATCAGGGCGCGGATGGGCCGATCGGCCCGCCCCGCCGCCGGGTCGACGCGACTTTCGTCCAGTAATTCCACACCACCCGGTGCCCTGTGAAGTATCCATCGATTGCGCGATCAACAGGTGAATGCGCTCTCACACGATCTCGATCCCGGAGGAGAAGCCGTGAGCAACAACGTGTCCGCGCCAGTCGACGCGTTGGCCGTGTTCGGCACGCCGGAGTTCCGCCGCGACCCCTATCCGTTCCTGAAGTGGTTGCGGGACAACGATCCGGTCCACCGGACGAGCAAGGGCTACTACCTGGTCAGCAGGCACGCCGACGCGGAGTGGGTGCTGCGCGACCCCGACCAGGTGTTCCGCACACCGGACCGCGACCGGCTCGCCGAGCAGTTCCCCGAGGCCGTCGGCTATCGCGCGGTGGAGCTCCTTCTCACCAGCCTGCCCTCGCTCAACGCACCGGTGCACACCCGGATCAGGAAGCTGGTGGCACAGGAGTTCACGCCCAGGAGGGTGTCCGGCCTGCACGAGCACATCGGCCTGCTCGCCGATCGCCACCTCGATCGGCTGTCCTCTGACGAGGTCGTCGACCTGCACGCGGAGTTCACGCGGCCGTTCACCCTCGACGTGATCTCCGACCTGCTCGGGGTGCCGGAGGACGTCCGGGGCGACCTGGAGCCGGACGCCTCGGAGCTCGCCTCGGCACTGGGCAGCGGGTCGAAGTCGTTGTTGGACAAGGCGGACGTGCACACCGCCCGGCTGGAGAGGGCGTTCCGGGACCTGATCGAGTCGAGCCCGCCGGGCACCCTGATCTCGGACCTGGTGCGCCGCCGGGACGAACCCGGCTCGGACGCGCTGTCCGACGAGGAGCTCGTCGCGATGATGTGGATCCTCTGGAACGTCGGCTTCGAGGGCACGGCCGCCGCGATCGAGCACGGCGTGCGCCTGCTCGCGGCCAACCCCGACCAGGGTCACTGGCTGCGCAACGGTTTCGACGACGCGACCGCGTTCGCCAACGAGGTGCTGAGGCACACCGGACCGCAGATCTTCCTCGGCGTCTCGCAGATCGCCACGCGCGACATCGTGCTGGGCGGCAAGGTGATCCCGGTCGGCGCCCAGGTGCGCCCGGTGCTCGCCGCGGCCAACCGGGACCCGGACGTCTTCGCCGACCCGGACCGGTTCGACCCGTCCCGTGACACCTCCGCGTCACTCGTCTTCGGCCAGGGCATGCACCACTGTCTCGGCGTCTTCCTCGCCCGTGCCGAGATCGCCATCGCGCTTTCCCGTCTGCACCAGCGGTTTCCCGCACTCGCCATGGCCGGCGAACCCACCTGGGCCGACACCTTCACCATGCGGATGCCGTCCCGGTTCCCGGTCGTCGTGGTGCCGTAACAGGATCGGAGACCACCATGTCGCCGCTCGAACTCAAGATCACCCAGCCGGACGCCGTGCGGGACGACGTGCCCCGGCACCTCGGCATCATCCCGGACGGGAACCGGCGCTGGGCCAAGGACCACGGCCTGCCGGTCGCCAAGGGGTTCCTGGCGGGAGCCAGACGCATCCCCGGCATCCTGCGGCTGTGCTCCGACCGGGGCATCGAGTTCGTCAGCCTGTGGATGTTGTCGGAGTCGAACCTGCGCCGCCCGGCGGTGGAACGCGCGGCCATGATCGAGCTGGCCGAGTGGACCATCACGGTGCTCGCCGAGCGGAGACAGTGGCGGCTGCAGCTCATCGGTCAGCTGGACCTGCTGCCACCGTCCACACGCGACTCGATGCGGGCCGCCGTCGCGACGACCGAGGACGTGGACGGCCCGGTGGTCAACCTGGCCCTCGGCTACACCGGGCGCAACGACATCACGACCGCCGTGCGGTCACTCCTGCTGTCCCCCGACGCGCGACGGTCGGCCGGCGCGGAGATCGCGGAGAACCTGACGCCCGACCAGATCCGGACCCACCTGTCGACCGGTGACCAGCCCGACCTCGACCTGGTGGTGCGCACGTCCGGCGAGGAACGGTTGTCGGGGTTCATGACCTGGCAGATCGCGGAGTCCGAACTGTACTTCTCCCCCAGACTCTGGCCCGACTTCGACGAGAGCGACTTCGACGCGGCGATGGAGTCCTACCGCGACCGCGACCGCCGGTTCGGCATCTGACCAGGAGACGTGACATGGCTGTGCTCGACACCGTCCGCCTCGCGACCCAGCGGCTCGGGTTCCTGCAGTCCTTGCGGGACAACGGCGACATCGTGCGGATCCACCTCGGCACCCGCCCGGCGTTCGTGCTCAACGCACCGGAGCTCGTGCGCCAGGTCCTGATGACCGACGCCGCCGAGTTCGACAAGGGCCGGTTCTTCGACAAGATGCGGCCGGTGCTGGGCACCGGCATCCTCACCTGCTCCACGCAGGCACACCGCCGGCAGCGGTCGCTGGTGCAGCCCGCGTTCCACCACGAGCGCGTCCGCGGCTACGTCGACATCATGGCGACCCTCGCCGGGCGAGTCGCCGACTCCTGGCAGCCGGGCCGGGTCCTGCGGTTCGACCACGAGATGCACGACCTCGCCCTGGACGTCGTGGCCACGTCGCTCTTCGCCGCCGACATCGGTCGTCGGGCGGTCGAGGAGACCCAGCAGCTCTTCCCGTACATCAGCAAGAGCGTCGCTCGCCGGACGCTCTCTCCGTTCCCATGGCTGGAACGGCTGCCGACGCCGGGCAACCGCCGTTTCGCGGCCGCGTGCGACCGGCTGTGGACGGTGATCGACGAGGTGATCGCCGCCTACCGCCGCAACGGCACGGATCACGGCGACCTGCTGTCGATGCTGCTGGCGAGCCAGGACGGCGACGGCCTGTCCGACCGCGAGATCCGCGACGAGGTGGTCACGCTGATGGGCGCCGGCACCGAGACCTCCTCCAACTCGCTGTGCTGGTTGTTCTACGAGCTCGACCGGCATCCCGTGGTGGCGCAACGGATGCGAGCCGAGATCGACGCGGTGGTCGGCGACCGGCCGGTGCGCTACGAGGACGTCAAAGGCCTGGCGTACACCCAGCAGGTCATCAGCGAGACGTTGCGGCTGCGCTCCCCCATCTGGTTCCTGATGCGACGGGTCACCCACGCCGTCGAGATCGGCGGCCTGCTGCTGGAACCGGGTACCGAGGTGTTGTTCAGCCCGACCGCGCTGCACCGCGACCCGAACGTGTACGCGGACCCGATGCGCTTCGACCCGGACAGGTGGGCGCCGGGCAACGACCTGCGGTCCGTCTTCCTGCCGTTCGGCATGGGGCCGCGCAAGTGCGTCGGGGACGTCTTCGCGCGCACCGAGATGGTCGTGATCGCGGCGACGATCCTGCGCCGGTGGCGGACCGAGGTCGTCGGCGGCCCGTTCGAGGAAGTGTGCTCCGGCTCCCTGCACCTGTCCCGTTTGCCGATCGTGGTTCATTCCCGGTGAGGACACCTTCGATGACGACAGCAGAATGGATCCGCTCGCGGCTCGCGAAGGTGCACCCGCGCCCGGCAGCGGACCTGGCGGTGCGGCCGCACGACTCGACGTTCGACGGCGAGCCGGTGCGGGAGTGGCTGCTCGCACCCGAACCCGTCCGCAACCAGCGCATCGAGTCCGAGGTGCAGAAGTGGGCGCTGCACATCGGGTTGTACCAACCAGGCTCGGCCCACGTCATGGCAGAGGGGCCGTGCACGATCCTGGCCACGGTGGTGCTGCCGGACGCGCCCGACGAGCTGGTGCGCCTGCTGTCGATGTACTGGACGCTGATCATCGCGTTCGACGACCAGGTCGTGGAGGCGGGCAGGCCGGCCCAGCCGTACCTGCGCGAGGTGCCCGAGATTCTGCTGCACGGAGTTCTGCCGGACCGGCCGGACGTGTTCCACCTCGCGTTCGCCGAGATCCGCGACGGAATCGTGGCCCTGGCCGGCGAGGACCTGCTGCCCGCGTTCACCCGGTGCGTCACCGACGCGATCCGCACGTACGCCGCGGAGTCCGAGACGATCGACGGCTACCTGCGCGACGCCGTGGCCAACTCGCACATCCTGCCCGGCATGCTCCTGCAGGGGCTGCGGCCGGGAGTGGCCGACCTCGACCACCTGGCGCGGCTCGTCACGGTGATCGCCCGGCTGGAGAACGACCTGCTGAGCTACCGCAAGGACGAACGCGACGGCGCCGCGAACATCTGCTGGATCGTCGCCCGTGAGTACGGCATCGAGCCGATCGCGACAGTGCCGGTCGTGGTCGGGATGATCGACGCTCTGCGCGTCCAGCACGACGACCTGCTCGCGGCGATCCTGGCGGACGAGTCCAGGGCCGCCGACCACCACCAGGCGACCACGATCAGCAAGTGGGTCGACGCCTGCTACGCCTGGTTCCTGACCGTGGCGCGCTACGGCGTGACCCGCTGACCAACGCGCCTGAGGTGGATGAAGGCCTGGCTAGCTGATGATGACGTCGAGCGTCGCGTAGCCGGCCAGGCCCGCCGACTCGCGCCGCACCGGCCGGCTCGCGAACCGAGCCTCCGGGAAACGCGCCGCGAACCGGCCGAGGACGGTGGTCAGCTCGACCTTGGCGAGCGCCATGCCGAGGCAGAAGTGAATGCCCGCGCCGAACGCCAGGCCGTACCCCGCCTTGCGACTGATGTCGAAGTCGTCCGCGTGCGGGCACCCGTTCGAGTCCCGGTTCGCCGCTCCCGGCATCACGAGCACCGTCGACTCTGCGGGTAGGTCCACCCCGCCCAGGCTCACGTCTTTGGCCGCCGTCCGCTGCACGATCTGGACCGGAGACGCCCAGCGCAGCACCTCGTCGACGACGTCACCGACCAGTGACGGGTCCTCCACCAGCTGCTGGAACTGGTCCGGGTGGGACAGCAGGGCGTGCATCGCGTTGCCGAGCGAGTCGGCCGTCGTGACGTAGCCCGCGAGCACCAGCAGCAGGACGCTGTTGCACAGTTCGGCGTCCGTCAGCTGCTCAGGGTCGTGGTCGCGGACGGCGAGGTAGTCCGAGATCAGGTCGTCCCGCGGGGTCACGCGGCGCTCGGCGACGAGCTCCTCGACATAGGTCTCGAAGTCCTCCGCCGCCTTGTCCGCGCGTGCCTTCTCCTCTTCGGTGATGCGCGGGTCGGTCAACATCACCAGGCAGTCCGACCAGGCGCGGAAGGTGCGCCAGTCCTCAGGCGGCACGCCCACCAACGCCCCGATCACCGCGACCGTGACCGGATAGGCGACGAGGCCGAGGTAGTCGGCGGGCGTGCCGTCGCGGCCCTGTGCGGCGAGCTCGTCCAGGGCGCGGTCGGTCTCCCGCTCGATCAGCGGGCGCAGCAGCTCCACCTTGCGCACGGTGAGGTCGCGGGCGATCAGCCGCCGGAGCCTGGTGTGGCTCGGCGGGTTGATGAACGGCAGAAGGGAGTACTTGTGGGCTTCTCCCCGCGACCTGCGCCAGCCGGGCTGGGTCTCGTCCATCCTCTCGGCGTCGATGACGGGGAAGTCGTCGGCGTTGTGCAGCACCTGACGGCTTTCGTCGGCGCCGATCACGAACCACTTGCCGATCGCCGGGTCGTGGATCACCTGCCCGGCGAGGCGCATCTTCCGGAAGCTCAGGAACGGGTCGTTGGTCTGGGTCATGAGAGGTAGTCGATTCTCAGGTAGAAACTGACGGGCGTCTGCAGGTAGCGCCACAGCGTGACTGCCGCGCGCAGCGGGTTCGGCTCCGCGAGCAGCGGGCCCAGGTGTTCGCGGAACCGGTCCACGCTGGCGTGGATCTCCTGCCGGACCTGGTCCTCGGTGAGCCCCAGCATCATCACGTTCAGGTCGCCCGAGCGACGCTCGCGTTCGTAGGACGCGTAGTCGTTGACCAGCCGCACGGCGATGTTCGCCTCGTCGATCGCCGCGTTCAGGCGGTTCCGGTGGGAGTGCAGGCTCGCCTGCTCGGTGACCATGAGCATGGCGAGCTGCATCGGTGTCTTCAGAATGCTCCTGGTGCCGATCTTCAGGTAGTCCTCGTAGCCGGGTGCGGGGGCACCGGCGGCCATCTCCCGCGAGATCCGCCACTCGTCGAAGCCCGCCACCCAGCCGTCGATCATCGTGTCGGTCCACCACTGGCCGAGCTCCCCGAACAGCGGACGTGCGACGAGGTCCGCCCTCAACTCGGCCAGAGCGTCGTTCAGCGGGTCGGGACGGTACGGCTCGCCGGAGATCGCCGAGGTGAACTCCGCGAGCCTGGCGCGGAACCTCGCCTCGTCGGCCACCGCCTCCAGCTCGTCGTCGACCGCCCACAGCAACAACGCCTGCCGGCACACGACGTCGAGGTCGGCGGCCGGCGCCCACGGTGCGGCCAGCGCCATCGTCATGCACGTCGGCCCGTAGCGCTGGACGTTGAGCAGGTCGCCGCGGCGTTTCGTCCATTCCTGCACCATCTTCACCAGCTTCAGGTGCAGGACGTAGGTGTGGACCGCGGGTTCGACCGGCACCAGGGCCGTCGGGGCAGTGGGCACGCCAGCACTCCTCTTCTAGCCAACGGTCACGGCCGGGGCTTCGCCCTCGACCGGTTCCATGTCCTCGGCGAGACGCAGGGCTTCCTCGATCAGGGTCTCCACGATGGCGTGCTCGGGGACGGTCTTGATTACCTCGCCCTTCACGAAGATCTGGCCCTTGCCGTTACCCGAAGCGACGCCCAGATCGGCCTCACGCGCCTCACCGGGGCCGTTCACGACACAGCCCATGACCGCGACGCGCAACGGCACCTCCATGCCCTCCAGCCCGGCGGTCACCTGTTCGGCCAGGGTGTAGACGTCCACCTGGGCGCGGCCGCACGACGGGCAGGACACGATCTCCAGCTTGCGCGGGCGCAGGTTCAGCGACTGCAGGATCTGGTGGCCGACCTTGATCTCCTCGACCGGCGGAGCGGACAGCGACACCCGGATGGTGTCACCGATGCCCTGACGCAGCAACGCACCGAACGCCACGGCCGACTTGATGGTGCCCTGGAACGCCGGACCGGCCTCCGTGACACCCAGGTGCAACGGGTAGTCGCACTGCTCGGCCAGCAGCTCGTACGCGCGCACCATGACCACCGGGTCGTTGTGCTTCACCGAGATCTTGATGTCGTGGAAGTCGTGCTCCGCGAACAGCGAGGCCTCCCACATCGCCGACTCGGCCAGCGCCTCCGGGGTCGCCTTGCCGTACTTCCTCAGCAGACGCGGATCCAGCGATCCCGCGTTCACACCGATGCGGATCGGCGTGCCGTGATCACGAGCCGCCGCCGCGATCTCCCGCACCTTGTCGTCGAACTTCCTGATGTTGCCGGGATTCACCCGGACCGCCGCACAACCGGCTTCGATGGCGGCGAAGACGTACTTCGGCTGGAAGTGGATGTCCGCGATCACCGGGATCTGCGACTTGCGGGCGATCGCGGGCAGTGCGTCCGCGTCGTCCTGGGACGGGCAGGCGACCCGGACGATGTCGCAGCCGGCCGCGGTGAGCTCCGCGATCTGCTGCAACGTCGAGTTGACGTCCGCGGTGAGAGTCGTCGTCATCGACTGCACCGAGACGGGGAACTCGTTGCCCACACCGACGTCTCCCACCATCAGCTGCCTGGTCCTGCGGCGCCGGGACAACACCGGCGCGGGTACCGGCATCCCGAGATCAACGGACACGGGCCACCTCCTCGATGACGTCGAGCGACAGGAAGTCCGCGACGATCTCGCGGGTCAGGTCCTGCGCGGTGAGGCCGCACCCGGCCAGCACCTCCGCGCGGGAGCCGTGGCGCAGGAACGCCGGCGGGACACCGAAGTTGCGCACCGGCACATCGCCGACCAGCTGCGCCACAGCCGATCCGACCCCTCCGGCGACGAGGTTGTCCTCCACGGTGACGACCATCCGGTGCCTGCCGGCCAGCCGCACCAGCGCCGGGTCCACCGGCTTCACCCAGCACGGGTCCACCACCGTGACGCCGACGCCGTGGTCCTGGAGCCGGTCGGCCACGTCGAGAGCCAGGTGCGCCATCGGCCCGACCCCGACCAGCAGCACGTCCGGGGTCTCGGTGGCGCGCAACACGTCCACGCCGCCGATCCGCAGCGGCGCCGGGAGATCCGCGGGCAGCCCGCCCTTCGGGAACCGCAGCAGCGTCGGGCCGGTGGTGTCGGCGACGGCCTCGCGCAGCTGGGCGCGCAGCGTGCTCGCGTCCCGCGGTGCCGCGATCCGCAGTCCTGGCACCAGGTTCAGCAGCGACAGGTCCCAGACCCCGTGATGGGAGGCACCGTCCTCACCGGTGACGCCGGCCCGGTCGAGCACGAACGTGACCGGGAGCCGGTGCAGCGCGACGTCCATCAACGCCTGGTCGAACGCGCGGTTGAAGAACGTCGCGTAGATCGCCACCACCGGGTGCATGCCGCCCATGGCGAGACCCGCGGCCGACGTGACGGCGTGCTGCTCGGCCATCCCGACGTCGAACACCCGGTCCGGGAACTCGGAGGCGAACCGGTGCAGGCCGACCGGCCGCAGCATGGCCGCCGTGATCGCCACGACCTCGGGACGTTCGGCGGCCAGTGCGGCGATCTCGTCGCCGAACGTCCCCGTCCACGTCGGTTTCGCGGCGATGGAAACGGGTTTGCCCGTCGACGGGTCGACCACGCCGACGGCGTGCAGGCAGTCGGCGTCGTCGGCCTCAGCAGGCGGATAACCCCTGCCCTTCACCGTCACGCAGTGGACCAGCACCGGTCTGCGTTGCCGCAACGCGACTTCACGGGCGTCGCGCAGCGCTTCCTCCAGTGCCGTCAGATCGTGCCCGTCGACCGGTCCGGGACGCACCACCAGCCCCATCTCCTCGAAGACGGACGCGTGTGCGGTACCGGCCCGGTGCCGCGCCAGGTGGTCGGCGAAGCCACCGACAGTCGGTGCGTAGGACCTGGTGTTGTCGTTCAGCACAATCACCATCGGACGGTCCCGCGCGACCCCGATGTTGTTCAGCGCCTCCCAGGCCATCCCGCCGGTCATGGCACCGTCGCCGATCACCGCGACCGGGACCCGCGCGTGCTCGCCGCGCAGCCGGAAGGCCTTCGCCAGTCCATCCACATAGGACAACGCGGTCGTCGCGTGCGAGTTCTCGTTCAGGTCGTGCACGGACTCCTCCCGGTTCGGATAGCCGCTGAGCCCGTCGGACCGCCGCAACCGCCCGAAGTCGTCCCGTCTGCCGGTGAAGAGCTTGTGCACGTACGACTGGTGCCCGGTGTCCCACACGATCGGGTCGTGCGGCGAGTCGAACACGCGGTGCAGCGCGATGGTCAGCTCCACGACACCGAGATTCGGCCCGAGGTGCCCGCCCGACCGGCACACGGCCTCGACCAGGAACCGCCGGGTCTCCTCCGCCAGCACCGTGAGCTGGTCGTGGCCGAACTCGCGGAGGTCCGCCGGGCAGCGGACCAGGTCCAGGAACTTCATTTCTGATCACCTCTGGGCAGTCCGAAGTGGATGGTCTCCTCCGCCACCTGCCGTTCGGCGACGGTCACCTCACCGAGCCCCCTCAGAGCGTCGATCACCTCGGTCACGAGGCTCGGCGGCGCCGACGCGCCCGCCGTCAACCCGATCGTGCGCACCCCCGTGAGCCAGGAGGCGTCGAGATCCCCCACGTCGTCGATCAGGAACGCCCTGGTCCCGTTGCGTTCGGCCAGTTCCACGAGGCGCAGCGAGTTCGACGAGTTGACCGAACCGACGACCAGGACGAGATCCGCGTCGGCCGTGATGGCGCGCAACGCGTTCTGCCGGTTCGTCGTGGCGTAGCAGATGTCGTCGGTGTCCGGACCGGCGAGCTGCGGGAACCGGTCGCGCAGCGCGTCGGCGACCTCGGCGGCCTCATCGACCGCGAGCGTGGTCTGGGTCAGGTACGACACCGGGCCGTCGATCTCCAGCCGGTCGACGTCGCCGGCGTTCTCCACCAGCAGCATGCCGGGCACCTCGCCGAGCGTGCCCTCGCTCTCCTCGTGCCCCGCGTGGCCGATCAGCACGACCGTGTCGCCGCGCCGCGCGAACCGCTTCGCCTCGCTGTGCACCTTCGTCACCAGCGGGCACGTCGCGTCGATCACCCGCAGGTCGCGTGTCCGCGCGTCCTCCCGGACCGCGGGCGAGACCCCGTGCGCGGAGAAGATCACCGTCGCTCCCGGCGGCACCTCGTCCAGTTCGTCGACGAACACCGCGCCTCGTTGCTCCAGCGTGCGCACGACGTGGACGTTGTGGACGATCTGCTTGCGCACGTACACCGGTGCGCCGCGCTGGTCGAGCGCTCGTTCGACGATCTCGATCGCCCGCTCGACACCGGCGCAGAACGACCTGGGCCCTGCCAGCAGCACGTGCCTCGGCCCGGCCGCGGATCCCCACGCGCGCAACGCTTCCAGCACCGCCGGGCGCGCGCCGGGATGCGGATCGCTCACGACCACGACCGCCCGGCCGTTCGCCGCGGCGAGCTCCAGCAGGCCAGGATCGTCGAGCAGACCGTCCGCCAGGCGCGCGTCGACGCCCCGCCGCAGCAGCTCGCCCAGCAGAATCGGCGCGGAGCCGCCTCGGGAGACGAGCACTGTTCCCGTTGTGCGCGAAGGAACTCGCACCGCCACCGCGCCGACGCCCAAGTCGTCGAGCAACCCGGTCAGCAGCTCGGCCGACCCGGTGGTCACCACCGCCACGCCCCCGGTGGAGACGCTCGAAATTCCAGCCGCACCGCGCAACCACTCGCACAGCGCGACGGACGGGACGCCCATGGACACTCCTGTTCATCCGCCGCTCGTGAACAAACCCGACTCGTGTGCCTTGATCGCCGCCTGCACCCTGTTGCCGCACTTCAGTTTCGTGAGCAGGTGGCTGACGTGGGCCTTGATGGCGCCCTCGCTGAGGAACAGGGCGCGGGCGATCTCCGCGTTGCCCGCGCCGTTGGCGAGGTGCACCAGCACCTGCCGTTCGCGGTTGGTGAGGTTCTCCACCTGAGCACGCGCCCGGGAGGCCCGGTCGCGGTCGTGTCTCAGGAACTGGTCGATCACGCCTCTCGTGATCGCCGGCGACAGGATCGCGTCCCCGGACGCCACGTCGATCACGGCCTTGACCAGCTCCCGCGGTTCGACGTCCTTCACCAGGAACCCGGCGGCACCCGCCCGGAAGGACTGGTAGACGCAGTCGTCGACGGTGATCTCGGTCAGGATGAGGACCTTGGTCGCCGGCACCTCGCGGTGCACGACCCGGGTGGCCCTGATGCCGTCCATCTGACCGACCCGCACGTCCATCACCATCACGTCGGGCCGGTGCCGGCGGGCGATCTCGATCGCCCGGTGCCCGCAGTCGGTGTCCGCGACCACGTCGATCCACTGGGAGGCGCGCAGGACGCTGCAGATGCCCGCTCGCACCAGCCGTTCGCTCTCCACCACCGCGACCTTGATCATGTGCACTCCCGTCCCAGGACGACGCAGGGGGTCATTCAGAGCACTGTTGAATGTTCACCCAAAATCTGGGAGCGCTACCACTGAACGGGCAGTTGAGACGCCCTGACGTGGAAATCAACCAATGACCACGTCCGTCCGCGCCAACGCGAGCGGCTGAAGGCCCGATTCAGCTCACCGTGCCGCCGACGTGGCGCGAATCCAGCGCAGGTGCTCCGGAGCGACCCTGGACTCGACAGCCCTCGACGCGTACAGGCGCGGCAGCACGGCCAGCCGAGTCCGCGACGGCGTGTCGGGCAACAACTCGAGCGCGCTCTCGGCCCGCAGGACGTACTCCTCGATGAGTTCGAGCACCACCGGAACCCCGTCACACCTCGCGTAGTGGTGCGCGCGATCGATGTCCTCTTCCGTCATGTCGAGCCCCAGCACGTCGCTCAAGCCCGATCGCGGGTCGTTGAGCGCCGCCAGCACAGCCGCCGTGTAGACCCCGTTCGGCAGGTCCAGCCGCACCGGCTTCGCCCACAGCTGCGCCGTCGACACCACGTCCATCAGGTCGTCGACCAGCTGGAACACCATGCCGAACGCGTCGCCGTACGTCGCGAGCGCGGCCACGCGCACGTCGTCCAGGCCCGCGCACAACCCGCCGAGCTGGCACGACGTGCGCATCAGCGCGCTCGTCTTCCCGTTGATCGCGGCGAGGTACTCCTCCATGCGGGTGTCCAGCCGGTACCGGTTGGCCGTCTCCAGCACCTGGCCCGCGACCAGGTCCAGGTATCCCTGGTGCCACACCACGGTGGCGGCCGCGGACACGGTGGAGGCCAACCGGCCCCCGGCACTGAGCAGGTGGTCGCCGCCGAGGATCGCGGCGTCACGGCCGCGGGTGACGTGCAGCGCGGGCGTGCCACCACGAGCCGACGCCTCGTCCATCAGGTCGTCGTGGATGAGAGAGCTGAGATGCATCAACTCCACCGACGCCGCGAGGGCTACCGTCGACTGCGCGTCCTGCTGGGGCCCGCAGGCCGCCGACGCGAACACCAGTGCCGGGCGGAGTCTCTTGCCCGGCCTGGTCAGCAGCGGACGCATCCCCGTGTCGAGCCAGGGCTGACCGCAGGTGCCGTGGTCGAGGATCGCGGCCTCGACCCGCCGGCGCAGTTCGTCGTCGATCTCCGTCAGGCCGAGCTCGACCGGTGTCAACATCGCAGAACCTCGTTCCCCTCGGACAAGCGCGACATTTTGTGTCTTACGGCAGCAGAACGGGCTTCACGACAGTTCCCGCCTGTACCGCCTGCTCGGCGTCGTTGATGTCGGCGAGCGGATATTTCGTGATCAGCCGGTCGAACGGGAAGCGGCCCTGCCGTCGCAGCTCGATCAGCCGCGGCACGAGCTCGCGGTGCACCGCGTCGCCGAGCACGATCCCCGTCACGGTGCGCCCGGCAGCCAGGTCGGTGGGCCCGATCGCGACGTCGCCCTGCTGGAACGCCACGAGGCCGAGCACACCGGTGAGGCGCAGGCTCGCGATGGCCGCCGAGATGACCCGCGGGCTGCCAGTGGTGTCCACAATGGACTGTGCACCGCCACCGGTCGCGGCCACCACCTCGGCGGCGAGATCGGTGTCCTCGTCCGCGAGCACCACGTGCGTGGCACCGAGTTCCTTGGCCAGCTCCAGCCGTTGGGGAAGCCGGTCGACGGCGACGATGGTCCCGGCCCCCGCGACCTGTGCCGCCATGACCGCCGACAGGCCCACCGCGCCGGCGCCGAAGACCGCGAAACCCGTGCCCGGCTGGACGTTCAGCGCGTTGAACACAGAGCCGGCACCGGTCAGGACGCTGCATCCCAACGGCCCCAGCAGTTCCACCGGAACCTCGGGGTCGACCACGACGACGTTGCGCGCCGCGACCACGGTGTGCGAGGCGAACGACGACTGCTGGAACCAGCGCGCCGCCACCTCACCGCCGTCCGCGTCGTGCACCGACGTCGTCCCGTCGAGACGGCGCCCGGTCATGTTCCGCAGCGCGAACGTGTTCGGGCCGGCCGGAACCGTGCAGTACGCCGGGTGCGCCGCCTGGCAGTTCACGCAGTCGCCACAGGAGTCGGGCGCCAGCACCACGTGGTCGCCCACGCGCACATCGGTCACGCCGGGGCCGACGGCGTCCACCACACCGGCTCCCTCGTGACCGGCGATCAACGGCAGCAGGCCCAGCGCGGGCAGCCGCACGACCTCGTCCGTGTGGCACAGTCCCACGCCGGCGATGGCGACCCGCACCTCTCCCGGCAACGGGTCGGCGAGCTCCACGTCCTCGATGCGGAACGGGCCGTCGTGCTCCCGCAGCACCGCAGCCTTGATCCTCATGCCTTCTCCAGCAGGAAGTAGAGGTACGCGCCGTTGTCGAGCACGACCTCGGGCTTGCCGTTCATGACGCCGAGCAGCGTGGTCTCGTCGACCCGCTTGAAGTGGTCGACGATGGGGAGGGCGTCGTAGACCATCGACGCGGTGGTCTCACCCCGGTACTCGATCATCCAGAGGCTGGCCTCGCCCCCGCCCGTGCGGGTCGTGTCGGAGTAGAGCGACCCTTCCGAGTCGACGCACACGAACGGCTGTGCGTTCGTGGCGGAGTGGAGTCTCTTGCCGTACCAGGTGATCCCTTCCATGAGAGCCAGGGCGGCGTGCCCGGTCTCGAACATCGTGCCCTTCCACTCGCCGAGCACGTCCTCGACGCTCACGGGCTCCAGCGCGGCCCACACGTCGTCGAGCTCGGCCGGGTCGATCCGGTCGGTGCGGGCGCGGATCTCGTCGAGACTCTTGCGCGCCAGCTCATTCGTCACCTCTGTCATGCGACCACCCTCGCGACTGCCGGCAGAAGTGTCACGAGCACCTGGACCAACCGCTCGTCCTGGGGACGTGGCAGGTAATCCATCGGCCATGACCGCGGTCCAGAAGCGACCCTGGTCCTACGCTGCGAGCGTGAAGCGCTGGACGGTCGCCCATCCGCTGTGGTTCTGCGCCGCCTCCGCCTGCGGCTGGTACGCGCTGCTTCTCGTCCATCCGCTGGCGGCGGTCGTGGTCCCGGTCGCGCTGATCTGGCTCCTCGGCTGGTGGCGCGAGACCGGACTGCGTTGGCAGCGCCCGAATCCGCGGTGGTGGCTGGTGCTCCCGCCGCTGGCACTGGGCATCCCGCACGCCGGCCTGGCCCCGTTCGCGCTGGCGTTGAGCGTGGAGATCGCCGCGCGGGGGCTGGGCCAGTACGCGGTGCGCCGGTTCGGGCCGTTGCGTGTGTCCACCGGGCTCGCGATCCTGTTCGGTGCCGCTGATCTCCTTCTGGTGGGCGGTAGTCCTGTGCTCGTCCTGGCCATCGGGTTCTGTCTGACCGCGTTGCGCTGGCGGCTGAACACCTTGTGGCCGTTGGTGGTGGTGCACGGTGTGCTGCTCGGGTCGTTGCACGCCGCGCTGTGGTGGCAGCTGTCCCTGGCGGCGGGGCTCGTGGGCTATGGCTGGTGGCTGCTGCACGGCTATCCGGTGGTGCGCATGGAAAGCCGGCCCACGGTGCGGGTGCTGTGCTTCGACGACCAGGACCGGCTGCTGATGATCTGCTGGCACGATCCGTCGGACGGCACCTGCGCGTGGGACGTTCCCGGTGGCGGCATCGAGCCGGGCGAGACACCGTTCGAGGCCGCCCGCCGCGAGTTCCGCGAGGAGACCGGGCTGCCGGCGGACTGCGTCACCGAACGGCACGTCTCCGCGCGGCGCGACGCCCACTGGAACAACATGAGGTTCGTCGGCGTGGAACCGTACTTCCTGGCCAGGGTCAGGCCGGACGCCGAGGCCGGCGAGATCGCGCGGGAACCCCACGAGGCCGAGCTGATCCGCTGCCTGCGCTGGGTACCCGTGTCCGAGATGCACGACCTGCCCGGCCGGATCCAGGTGACCGCACTCGCCTCGGTCGCCCGCGAGCTCATTGAGTCAGATAGCCGCCGTCGACAGGATGATCGCTACCGGTGATGTAGGACGCCGCTTCCGAACACAGAAACGCCACCACGGCGGCGACTTCCACCGGCCGGCCCACCCGCCCGTTCGGCACCGACGCCACGACGCGTTCCCTGGTCTGCTCCGGCAGTGCGTCCGTCATCGGGCTCGCGATGATGCCCGGTGACACCGAGACGACCCGGATGCCACTGGCCGCGTACTCGCGGGCGGCCGCCTTGGTCAGGCCGATCACGCCGTGTTTCGCTGCCACATAAGCGGAATGGGCCCGGAACGCGGCGCTGCCCGCGACCGAGGCGATGTTGACGATCACGCCGCCACCGCGCTGTTCCATGATCGGCAGTGCCGCGCGCATCGTGTGGAACACGCCGTCGAGGTTCGTGCCGATCACCGAGCGGTAGTCGTCGAGCGGGTAGTCGGCCAGCAGCCGCAACGGCCCGGAGACGCCCGCACAGTTGACCAGGATGTGCAGCGGTCCCACCGATTCGAACAGCTGTCGCACCGATTCCGGGTCGGTGACGTCCACGTGGTGCGCGGTGCCACCGATCTTCTCCGCCACCTCGCGGGCGCGCAGTTCGTCGATGTCGGCCACGACGACCGGATGTTCTTCGGCGAGTCTTGTCGCGCAGGCGGCACCGATGCCCGACGCGCCGCCCACCACCACCGCGACGCTCATCGGGCGACCGGGATCATCGGCAGGCCGTCCGGTTCGACCAGGGTGCCGATCCGTGTGCGCACCTCGTGATCAGGCACCGGAACCAGCCGCCAGCGCTGCGCCACCGTCGCCAGCACGACGGCCATCTCGGTCCAGGCGAAGCCCTCGCCCATGCACAACCGGTTCCCCGCGCCGAACGGCAGGTACGCGCCCCGCGACAGGCCCGCGGACCGTTCGGGCAGCCACCGGTCGGGGTCGAAGACGTCCGGGTCCGGGTACAGCGCGGGATCGTGGTGCACCGCGTTCGGGCTGAAGAACACCTCGGTTCCCTCGTCCAGCGTGGTGCCGGCCAGCTCGACCCGTGCCACCGCGCGCCGCATCAGCAGCCACACCGCGTACCGCCGCAACACTTCCTGGCAGACCCTGCGCGTGTAGTGCAGTTCGCCGATGTCGGCGCTCTGGACCGGCCGGTCGCCGACCACCTCGTCGACCTCGGCGTGCAGCCGCCGTTCGATCTCGGGGTGCCTGGCCAGTTCGTGGAACGTCCAGGAGAGCGCGGCGCTGACGGTCTCGGTGCCCGCGACGAAGAGGGTGACGAGCTCGTCGCACAGCTGCTCGTCCGTCATCGGCGCGGCGAGCAGCACGGACAACAGGTCGTCCTGGTCGTCCGCTGCCCTGCGGTCGGCGACCAGCCGCGCCAGGACGGCGTGCAGTTCGGGCATTCCCGTGCGTTCCGGCACGTCCTGGCGGCGGGACAGCAGCCCCAGCCAGGCCGCGAGCGGCGACAACGCCCGTCTCATGGACCCCTGTTTGGTCGACAGCGACCGCAGGAGCACCGCACGCACCTCGTCCGCGGGCTGCTCCGCGAACAGGCAGCGCAGCAACACGTCCAGCGACAGCCGGCCGATCTCCCCGGTCAGTTCGAGCTCGGCGCCCTCCCGCCACGCACCGGTGCGCGCGCGGGCGCGTTCGATCATCAGCTCGGCGTACCCGGCGATCCGGTCGGAGTGGAACGCGGGCTGTGCGATCCGCCGCTGCCGGTGGTGGAACTCGCCGGAGGAGGTCACCAGTCCGTTGCCGAGGTGAGCCCGGGCCTGGTCGAAGAGCGCGCCCTTGTCGAACTTGCGTCCGTCTGCGACGAGGACCCGGCGGATCAGCTCGGGACTGTTCACCACGTACACCCGGCGCGGACCGATGGCGATCCTGACCACGTCGCCGCGTTCCCGCAACGACCGCATGAACCGCAACGGGTCGCGCCTCAACGCCGGCGCGTGCCCCAACAGGGGAACCCTGCCCGGTACAAGGGAAACACCCACGCCAGTCCTCCACTTCGATGACGTCTGCGAGCACCACCGGCCCTGGACCCACTCGCCGTCTGCCAACGCTGGTCGGTGCCGGGCCGGTGGTACCCGCGGGCGCCACCGGACTCCGGCGGACCAACCGGGCTGACGCTAACCCGGCTCGACGAGGTCAGCGGGAACAATGGCCGTTCGTCTACCCGGCGCAGCGGTGCGCCCTGTCCGGTCGGCGCGTTCTGGGGCGCCCGCCATTGCCCTCCTGACACGGGGTTGCTGACCATCAGCGAACCGCCGCCAGTGAGGGGACCTCCATGCACGTACCGCTTGCACCTCACTTCCCGGCACGGGGTGGACCACCGGGCACGGTGCTGATCGCGGCCCGGCGCCGACTCGCCGACAGGGTGGCCGCGGGGATCGACGCGGGGCTGGAACCCGCGCCCTGCCGCGGCCGCGTCCTCGAAACGGCGCTCGCCCTGCGGCTGCTCGACTCCTCGGGCCTCACCCGTTCCCGCGACGAGCTCGCGCGCTTCCTCGACTCGCGTCGTTCGGCGGCACGACCGGGATCGCTCGACCACGTCCTCGCGGACTGCGTGCTGACCGGCACACCGCTGCCCGGCGACATCACCGCCAGCGTGCTCGGGGACTTCGACCACTTCACGGCCGGTCGCAAACGGACGCTGCTCGAAGCGATCACGGTGGTGTTCGGCGCTCCACCGCCCACGAGCACGCCGGCACCGCACGACGGCACAGCGTTGCACCGCTGGGCGTCGACCGTCGCGACCGCCGGCCACGTGATCATCACCCGGCACGCCACGGCCGGACAGCGGGAGGAACTGCTGGCCGCCCTGGCACATCCGGGCGTGCGGGACGGACACCTGTTGTGCCACCTGCTGTCCGCGCACGCACTGCTGCGACTGCCCGGCACCGAGGCGGTCGTGACGTCCGCCGTCGAGCGCCTGCTCGCCACGGCCGTCGTGGACGGCGGCATCCCGTTCATCGAACGCCTGGACGTCTTCTGCTCAGCGCTCGCCGGCCTCGGCCTGGCCACCACGTCCGGCGGCGCGACCCGGGCCGCGGAGATCGCGGACCGCATCGCTGCGCTGCAATGCCCGGACGGCGGCTGGGGATACGCGACCGGCGTCGAACAGTCCGATGTGGACTCCACCGCGGTGTGCGTCGAACTGCTCGCGTACCTGGACCCGATCCGGTACGCGCCGCAACTCGCCAGTGCGAGCGCGTACCTGCACGACATCCGCGGCGACGACGGCGGTTTTCCCACCTACCTGCGCGGCGCCAGGTCCGAGGTGGCCATGACCGCGGCGGCCGCGAACGCGATCGGCCTCGATCAGACCGGCGCACAGGTCCTCAGGGACGCCGCCGGGTTCATCGTGCGCGGCCAGCGGCACGACGGCACCTTCGAACCGGGATGGAGCCGCAGCACCGCGAACACCCAGTGCCGGGTGGTGCTGGCGTTGAACCGCGCCGGCACCGTGGCCGACGCTGCCACCCGCTCCTGGCTGCGCGCCGCCGTCACCCGGACCGTCGACCGGGTGGTGCGCGACCAGAACGACGACGGCGGCTGGGGACAACGCCGGGGCGAACCGAGCGATCCGATCAGCACGTCGTTCGCACTCATCAGCCTCGCCCGCTGCCGCGACGGCGGCGCCGCGGTGCCGGCCGGGCTGCGCCACCTGCTGGCCCGCCAGCACGCCGACGGCGGTTTCGCGTCCCGGCCCGACTCGACCGGCCCGCGCGGGTTCGTCTACGACGTGCCGGTGCTCGCGAACCTGTACGCGCTGCTGGCACTCGGGCACCTCACCCAGCCGACGGCCGCCGGACTACCCGCATGACCGCCGCCGACCGACCGGGCCGAGGTGCCCGACGTGGCGGGACTGCCCCGCACGACTCACGAACCCGCGCCACACACCGTGGAGTGCCCGCATGACACACCAACCCACGACCGGCCACACCGATCTGCCCCACGCCGTGGGAACCCAAGACCCTGCGACGCGCGCACTCACCAACCACACCGACGTGCCCAACGCCGTGGGAACCCAAGACTCCACGCTCCAGACCCTCACCGACCGCCCCGACGTGCCCAACGCCGCGGGAACCCAAGACCCCGCGCTCCAGGCCCTCACCGACCGCCCCGACGTGCCCAACGCCGTGGGAACCCACGACCCCGCGCCACGCGCACTCACCAACCACACCGACGTGCCCCACGCCGTGGGAACCCACGACTCCACGCTCCAGACCCTCACCGACCGCGCCGAAGTGCTCGACGTCGTCGGCCTGTGTGCTCTCTCCATGGACCTCAAGGACTGGGCCGCGGTCGAGTCCTGCTTCGCCGAGGACGCCGAGATCCACTTCGGCGGCCGCGTCGGCACCATCACCGGCAACACCGCCGTCGCGGAGGCGTTGCGGCGCACCCTCGACAACCTCGACAGCGCGCAACACCTGCTCACCAGCCCCGTCGTCCGCACCGACGGTGACATGGCCACCCACGTCGGCTATCTGCAGGCCACGCACCGGCGCGGCGACGAGCTCTACACGATCGGCGCCCGCTACGACGACGTCCTGCGCCGCACCCCTGACGGCTGGCGGTTGTCCGGCCGTGTCGTCACCCGCCTGTGGAAAACCGGCGACCCCAACGTCATCCGCCCCGAAACCGACTAGGAGCTCACCGTGCATCTCGAAGGACAGGTAGCCGTCATCACCGGCGGCACCCGAGGAATCGGTTTCGGCATCGCCACCGCGTTCGCCGCGAACGGCGCCCGTGTCGTCCTCTGTGGACGATCCGAGGACAAGGGCAAGCAGGCGCTCGCCGAGCTGGGTCTCGGCGACCGCGCCACGTTCCACGTCTGCGACGTCCGCGTACCGGACCAGCTGGACGCCCTGATCGACGACACCGTGCGCGACTTCGGACGCGTCGACGTCCTGGTCAACAACGCCGGCGGATCCGACGGGTTCGCGCCGGTGCACCAGCTGGCCGACGAGGCGTGGCAGAACGCGCTGGACTGGAACATCAACGCCGTCTTCCGCGGCACCCGGCGCGTGCTGCCGCACATGCTGGCGGCCGGGTACGGCCGGATCATCAACATCTCCTCGACCGAGGGCAAGTCGGGCAACAAGGCCGCGGTCAGCCACTACATCACCAACAAGCACGCCATCAACGGCTTCACCAAGGCCGTCGCGTTCGAGTACGGCCCGCAGGGCATCACCTGCAACGCGATCTGCCCCGGCGCCGTCGAGACCGACATCATGCGCGAGGCCGGCCCGCTCGTGGCCGAGGCCGAGGGCATCACCTACGAGCAGTTCCTCGACATCTACCGCGGGCATGCGAAGACCAAGCAGCTCAACACGGTCGAAGAGGTCGCCGCGATGGCGTTGCTCGTCGCCGGTCCGCACAGCGCGGGCATCAACGGCGCGCTGCTCAACGTGGACGGCGGTACGGCGGAATGGTGAACAGCTTCGTCACCGACTGGGAGATCAACGAACGGCTGCCCTTCTACACGCGGGCCAACGCGGGCGAGGTGCTCGCCGATCCCGCGAGCCCGCTGGGCTGGACGCTCGTGTTCGAGCGGGGCCTGCTCGTGGGCTGGCGGCAGGGTTTCATCGACTTCGGTGTCTACCGGGAGTCCGAACTGGACACCGAACGGCCGCCGCTGGTCGGCATGTTCGGCGGCTACTTCTACCTCAACCTCTCGCACATGCGGCTGATGGCGATCCGGATGGGGTCGTCACCGGAGGCGCTCGACGCCGCGTATCTCGGCAAGCGCGAAGGCGTGCCAGCCCACCGGCCGCATCCCGGCGACGCCGACGCCGAGTGTTCGGCGAAGATCGCCGAGAACATGGCGTGGGCGATGACCGCGGAGTCGTTCTCGGAGATCGACGCGGACCAGGCGCGGGCGCGTGCGGCCCGTGAGAACCGGCCCGACCTGAGTTCGTTCGACGACAGCGCGCTCGTCGGCTACATGCGGTCGTTCCTGCCCGAGCTGGCCACGGCGTTCCACCGCCACGACTACACCGCGCTCGCGTCGACCGTCGGACCGGCGGTGCTCGGGCAGCTCCTGGCGGGGATCGGCAAAGCCGATCTCGTGCTCGACCTGCTGTCCGGGTACGGCGACGTCGACTCGGCCGAGCCGTCGTTCGCCTTGTGGGACCTCGCGCGGACCATGGCGGACTCCCCCGCGCAGCCCGACGGGCTCACGGAGTTCCTGCGGCGGCACGGCTGCCGCGGCCCGAACGAGTGGGACATCCACGCCCCGTCGTGGGAGGCCAAGCCCGAACTGGTGATCGCGTTGCTCGACCGGTTGCGGCACGCGCCGGAGGACGCTTCCCCGTGGCCGCGGGTCGAACGGCTGCGCGCCCGCCGGGAGGCAGCCGCGAACGAGGTGCGCGAGGCGTTGCGCGACGACGAGGCGTCGCTGGGTCAGTTCGAGCTGGCGTTGCGGTCGGCGAGCGTGTTCATCCCGGCCAGGGAACGCACGAAGACCACGGCGGTCACGTTCATCAACGAGGTGCGCATGGCGGCGCTGGAGCTCGGCCGGCGCGGTGTGGAGGCCGGACGGCTCGCGGACGCGGCCGACGTGATGATGCTGCTGGAGTCCGAACTGGACTCGTACGCGGCGGACCCCGCCCCGTTCACCGAGGTGCTCTCCGCCCGCCTCGCGGACTACCGCGCGCTGCACCGCCTCGATCCTCCGTTCATCATCGCCGACCAGGTCGAACCGTTGTCGCAGTGGGCTTCGCGCGACGCCGCGGCCACCCCCGCGGCGCCAGGCACGGTGCTGACCGGCGCTCCCGGCTCGCACGGAGTGCACGAGGGCCGCGTCCGGGTGATCCGGGACGTGGCCGACCCCTCGGCGCTGCGCCCCGGCGAGGTCGTCGTCGCCCCACTGCTCGACGCCGCCTGGACCCCGTTGCTGATGGCGGCGAGCGCGGTGGTCGCGGACGTCGGCGCGACCAACAGTCACGCCGCGGTGATCTGCCGGGAGCTCGGCGTCCCGCTGGTCGTCTCCGCGACCGGTGCGAGCGAACGCCTGCGCGACGGCGTGCTCGTGCGCGTCGACGGCGGCGCCGGAACGGTGACCGTCCTGTCCGCGGACTCGCCACTCGACTGGTACAACAGGTTTCTGCCGGTGAACAGGCGGCTGCGCGACGTCTGCACCAGCTGGCAGGTCCTGCCGGACGGCAGCCCCAACGACCACGGCGACGAGGCGTACGACCGGAAGATCATCGACGAGCTGGCGGACGTGCACGCGGACGTGACACCGGTGCTGCACGCGCTCGGGATGACCGGTCACCTCGAAAGGCTGGAGACCGCTCTCGGGCGGGTGAGCGACGACCGGGCGTGGCTCGCGTCCCCGCGTCTCGAGTCGTACCACACGGTGTGGATGTCGCTGCACGAGGAACTGTTGCGGACGCTGGGAATCAGCCGCGCCGAGGACGCGGAACGGGAAGGGCGGCTGTGACCCCGTTCGTCACAGGTCTGCCCTCCTCCCCCGGCACGGCGTCCGGCGAGATCGTCCTCACGAGCGACCAGGCGGTCGCGGCCCGTGGCGGTCCGGTGATCCTGGTGATCGGGCACACGACCCCGGCGGACGTGCCCGGCATCCTGGCCTCGGCGGCGGTCCTCACCAGCGGTGGCGGCTTCAGCTCGCACGCGGCGATCATCGCGCGCGGGGCGGGAGTTCCGGCGGTCTGCGGCGCGACCGATCTGAGGATCGACCTGACGGCGGGCACCGTGACGGCGAACGGGCGGGTGCTGCGGGCCGGTGACCAGATCTCGGTCGACGGCGGCAGCGGCGACGTCTTCGCCGGCGTCGTCGAGATCGGCTCCGATGACGAGCTTCCCGCCCATCCCGGCGGCGGGCTCGGCATCGGAGTGCGGGCCAACGCGGACACCCCGCGCGACGTGCGGGCGGCGATCGGGAACGGCGCGGACGGCATCGGCCTGTGCCGGACCGAGCACCAGTTCCTCGGTGACCGGCTTCCGTTGCTGCGCAAGGCTCTCGCCGACGCGGCGGCGTTCGACGAGGTCGTCCGGGTGCAGCGAGCGGACTTCCGCGACCTGTTCCGGGCAGCCGGATCGGTACCGGTCACCGTGCGGCTGCTGGACGCGCCCACTCACGAGTTCCTGCCGGAGGCGGCCGAGGCGAATCCGATGCTCGGCGTCCGGGGTGTCCGGCAGGCGGTGCTGCACGACCGGCTCTACCGGGCTCAGGCGCGGGCGTTGTTCCTGGCGTGGACCGATGTCACCGACGCGCCGGCGCTCGACGTGATGGTGCCGATGGTCAGCCTGCCGGAGGAACTGGTGTGGGCGGCGGCACTGGTGCGGCGCGCCGCGGACGACGTGGCGGGCGAGACCGGGGTGGCCGTGCCGTACCGGATCGGCAGCATGATCGAGACGCCGCGGGCCGCGCTGCTCGCGGACCGGCTGGCCGTGACGGCGCGGTTCCTCTCCTTCGGCACCAACGATCTGACCCAGCTCACCTACGGGTTCTCCCGCGACGACGTGGAACGCCAGGTGTTGCCGGACTACCGGCGGCTCGGTCTGGTGCACGCCAACCCGTTCGAGCGCCTGGATCCCGGCGGTGTCGGCGCACTGATGGAGATCGCCGCGGGCAAGGCGCGTTCGGTGCGCCCGGACATCACGCTGAGCCTGTGCGGCGAGCAGGGCGGCGATCCGGAGTCGATCGCCCTGTGCGCGCGGCTCGGACTCGACTACGTCTCGTGCTCCCCCGCACGGATCCCGATGGCACGATTGGCGGCGAAACGGTGATCCCCAGTGGACTGCTCATGGACTTCGGTGGCGTGCTGACCACCGACATGTTCGCGGCGCTGCAGAGCTTCTGCCGCCGGGAAGGACTTCCGGACGACGCGTTCGCGCCGCTCATCTCGACCTCCGGCGGCACCGCGCTGGTGCACGACGTCGAACGGGGCAGGATCAGCCAGGCCGACTTCGAGGTCGAGGCCGGCGCGCTGCTCGGCCTCGACCCGGAGGGACTCACCAGCCGGGTCGCGGCCGATCTCCATCCGGAACCGGCGGTGCTGGCGGTCGTCGACCGCATCCGGGCCCGCGGCGTCCGCGTCGGCGTGCTGTCCAACTCCTGGGGCAGCGCGCCGTTCGACCCGTACATCGGCTGGGACCTGCCCGGCCACTTCGACGCCGTCGTCGTGTCCGACCAGGTGGGGCTGCGCAAGCCGGATCCGGCCATCTACCGGCTGGCCGCCGACAGGATCGGCGTCCCGCCAGACCGGTGCGCGTTCTTCGACGACATCGCCTCGTACCTCGAACCCGCCCGCGAGCTCGGCATGACCACGGTGCACGCGACCCATCCCGCCACCACCGTCGCCGCGCTGGAACACCTCTTCGGGCTGGCTCCGTGAGGTCGTCCCGGGCCGATTCCAGACCGAATGGCCAACGCGTCCAGCACTCCTATGTAGACCATGGGTCAGTTTTGTTGCCGGTGCAGCGGCAATTTCCAACACTCGCTGGCATGACCGCTGACGCACAACCGCTCACCTACCACGAACTCATGGTCAACACCGACGAGTCACCGCGGCTCGACCTGATGGCCGCGGTCTACGACCCCGCCACGACTCGTGTGCTGTCCACGATCGACGTGCAGAAGCATTGGCGTTGCCTCGACGCGGGGTGTGGCAGCGCGAGCGTCGCGGCCTGGCTGGCGCAGCGGGCGCCGGAGGGACGGACCGTCGCCTGCGACCTCGACGTCGAGAAGGTCGCCGTCCGGCCGTCGCCCGCGCTGGAGCTGATGGCCTGCGACATCGCGGAAGCCGACTTCGCTCCGGGTAGCTTCGACCTGATCCACGCGCGGTTGTTGTTGCAGCACCTCGCCGACCGCGAGCAGGTCCTCGACCGCATGGTCGACTGGCTGGCGCCCGGCGGATGGCTCGTCGTGGCGGACGGGTTCGACCTGGCCGCGAGCAGCACGGCCCATCCCCGGTACGCGACGTTCTTCGACCGGTTCTGGCGGTTCCTGTCCGAGAACACCGCCATCGAGCCGCTGTGGGGACGTGGCTACCCCGAGCCGCTGCTGCGCCGTGGCCTCGTCGACGTCAGCCTCGACGTCGTCACGGAGCCCGTGCGCGGCGGCGAACCGTACGCACGGGTTCTGCTGCAGGGCATGGAGAACCTACGGCCGATGCTGAGCGCCCAAGAGGAGATCGGGGAGCCGATGCTCGACGAGGTGCTCGCGAACCTCCTGGATCCCGGATTCCACGATCTCGGGTTCGCCCTGGCCATCGCCAAGGGCCGCAAAGCCCAGTAATGGCAACCTGTTCGAGAGGGCGACGACGGTGACCAACACGATCGCGGGCAGCCTGCCCGACGCACTGGGCCAGTTCGCCACGGCGGAGTTCCACCGTGACCCGTACCCGTACCTGCGCCGATTGCGGGAGACCGAGCCCGTGCACCGCACCAGCGCGGGCTTCTACCTGGTCAGCCGGCACCGGGACGCCTCCTTCGTGTTCCGGGAGTCCGGTCTGTTCGTCTCGCCAGACCTGACCGGGCTGCCGGACACCGGTCTGGGGCGAACCACGCGGCTGCTGGTGAACAGCCTGCCGTCGCTCAACCCGCCGGCCCACACGAGGATTCGCCGGATCGTGGCACGCGACTTCACGCCGCGCCGCGTCAACGGAATGCTCGAGCGGTTCCGGCAGATCTGCGACCGGATGCTGGCCGAGCTAGCGGTCCCGTTGCGCGACGGGGAGCAGGTCGACCTGCACCGCTCCTGGTCGAAACCGTTCACCGTCCAGGTGATCTCCGAGCTGCTGGGCGTTCCCGAGGCCGACAGGGCCTGGCTGGGCGTCGTCGCGGAGGACATGGTCGCCGGGATCACCGCTGCCGCGACGGGCGGTGCGCCGGAGGTCGAGGCTCTCGCCGACCGGCAGACAGCGGAGCTCGAGCAGTACCTCCTCGCGCTCATCGCCGAGCGGCGTGAGTCGCCCCGGGACGACCTGCTGTCCGCGCTGGTGTCCGTGCGCGACGAGAACCGCCTCGACGACGAGGAACTGTTCACCCTGCTGTGGGTGCTGTGGCTGGCCGGCTTCGACACCGTGGCCATCGGCCTCGACAACGGTGTGTGGACGATGCTCGACCACCCCGACCAGCTGCCGATGCTGCGCGGCGACCACACGCAGGCACTCGCGTTCGCCGAGGAGGTCCTTCGCCTCGTCGGCCCCGGGATCTTCGCGCCGACCAGCCGGATCCTGACGCGGGACCTGGAACTGGGTGGCGTCCAGCTCGCCGCGGGCGCGGACGTCCGGCCCGTGTACGCGGCGGCCAACCGGGATCCCGAGGTGTTTCCCGATCCGGATCGCTTCGATCCCTCGCGCGACAACAGCAAGTCGCTCAGCATGGGCGAAGGAATCCACCACTGCCTCGGCGCTTTCCTGGCCCGCGCGGAAATGGCGGTCGGGCTGGCCCGCCTCCACGCTCATTTCCCCACGCTGACGAACGTCGACGCCCCGGTCTGGGCGGGTGTTCTCCGCAAGGCCGAAGAGCGTGCCGTGGTCGTCGCACTCACGTCTTGAAACCTGTCGTCACGTGGAGGTGAGCCGGATGGACTCCGGTGTGGTGACCTCGTCACCGAACGTACTGGCCGACCTGGCGACGCCAGAGGTGTGCCGCGATCCCTATCCGTTGCTGCGGTGGCTTCGCGAGAACGAGCCCGTGCACCGCACCAGTGCAGGCTTCTACCTCGTGAGCCGCCACTGCGACGCCCAGTGGGCGCTTCGGAACAGCGGTGACCTGTTGCGCGGCCCGGATCGGGACCGGCTGGCCGAGCAGTTCGCCTGGGCGTTGAGCCACCGGTCGATGGAGTTCCGGCTGGACCACGTGCTCATGAAGGACCCGCCGGAGCACACCAGGCTGCGGCGGCTGGTCGCGCAGGACTTCACCCCCAGGCGGGTGTCCGGTCTGAGCGCGCGAATCGAGCACATCGCCGACGGCCTGCTCGCCGCCATCGCGGAGCCGCTCGGGGACGGCGAGACCGTGGATCTCCACCACACCCTCGCCAAGCCGCTGAGCCTCCAGGTGATCTCCGAACTGCTCGGGGTGCCGGAGGCCGACCGCGGCTGGCTGGGCGAAGCGGTCATCGACTTCGTCTCGGCACTGGGCAGTCTCGACGAGGCCTCGCTGACGATCACCGACGGGCACATCGCGCGCCTGGAGGAGTACTTCCGCGCCGCGATCGACGAGCGGCGCGGGACCGGCGGTGACGACCTGATCTCGTCGCTGACCAGGATCCACGACCAGGACGAGGACCGGCTCCGTGACCCGGAGCTGATCGCCATGATCCTCATCCTGTGGATCGCCGGCTTCGAGACGACCGCGGCTTCGATCGACCACGGCGCCCTGGCCATGTTCGCGCATCCGGACCAGTGGCACTGGCTGGCCGACGGCTCCGACGCCGCGCGGGCGTTCGCCGACGAGGTCCTGCGGCACACCGGCCCGGCGATCTTCACGCCCGTCCCTCGTTTCCTGACCCGGGAGGTCGAGCTGAGCGGCGTGACCCTGCCGGCCGGTGCGGACGTCAGACCCGTGTTCGCGGCGGCGAACCGCGACCCCGAGGTGTTCCCGGACCCGGATCGCTTCGACCCCGCCAGGGACACGAGCGCCTCGCTGTCGTTCAGCCACGGCATCCACCACTGCCTCGGCGCGCCCCTCGCCCGGCTGGAGATGACGGTGGCCCTGTCCCGCCTGCACGCGATGTTCCCCGGCCTCGCGCCTGGCGGCGATCCGGTCTGGGGTACCGCCCTGCCGATGCACGCGCCGGTGAGCGTGCCGGTGACACTCGCCTGAGGCTCCCCGAACCGGCCGGGCAGGACTGAAGTACGCCGATGCGTGACGTGGTCGCGTTCAACACCAGCGACACCGTTATTTCACGACCACGTCACCGTTGGGCGCGTCCGCACGATTAGCGTGGTGACCGGACCCGGAAATGCTTGCGCCACAAGCCGACCGAGGAGGCCCACCATGCACGTCCAGGAGAGCCCGCCGCGAGACCGCGCGCTGTTCGACGAGTACCCCACGCTCTTCACCATCCCGCTGCGCCCGGCCTGGTTGGACGAAGCAGACCTGCCGGAGCCCTCGATCGTGCGCAGCATCGACTGACCGCCCTTCCCGTCCGGTCTGGTACATCGCTGACGCAGTCCCGATCAACAGGATGCGGAAGCCGTGGACCGGCAACCTGTTCACGACGACCGCCGATCCTGGCCCCACTCGTTCTTGCTTCCTGAGCGGCACAGGAAACCGGCTTTCCCGTCATTCCGCGAGATCCGCACTGTCCACAAGGGAGTTCTGAACGGCGAGCGAGGCGGCCTGCAGCCGGGAATGGACGCCGAGTTTGGTCAGCACCGCCTGGACGTGGGTGCGCACCGTGGCCGTCGACACGCCGAGCCGCTGTGCCATCGCCGCCGTGCCGTACCCGTCGGCGAGCAGGGCCAGGCATTGCCGCTCCCGCTGGGTCAGGAAAGACGCGAGCCGGATGGCATCCATGTCCCGGCCGTGCGGGACGCGGCGGCCTGGCGGCGGAGAGAGCAGTTCGACCGGGTCGCCTGCGTAGGCGCGGCGGATGGCGGCGACGAGGGCGGCCAGTCCGCAGGACTTGTGCACGTAACCGACGGCACCGGAGGCCATCGCGAACCCCATTCCCTCCGGGTCGTGGTCCGCGGTCAGCATGATCACCTTGGTCACGCCGCCCCCGGCGCGGCGAATGTCGGCGATCGCCCGCGTGCCCTCGCCATCGGCGAAATGCCGGTCGAGCAGGCAGAGATCCGGGCGTGTCTGCGCGACCGCGGCGATCGTCGCGGCGAGCGACGCTTCGATCGCGAGCACGGTGAAGCCCTGCTGGATCAGCACGGTGCCCAGCGCGTCGGCGAACAGGCGGTGGTCGTCACCGATGACGAGGGTGGCCATCGACGGCTCCTGCCGCGTTCGGCGATGTGCTGGTGAACTCGAGCCGCACGTCGGTTCCGTGGGGCGAACGCCGCCCGAAGCGCAGCACGGCGCCGCCGGCGTCCGCGGCCTCGGACACCACCCGCAGGCCTTGCCCCGCCCAGCCGTGCGGGCCGTCGCCGAAACCCGGGCCGTTGTCGGCGACCGTGATCGCGACCGGCGGGCCCTGCTCGGCGGCTAGCTCGACCAGTCCGCCGGGGCCGGCGGCGCGCACCGCGTTGCCGACGAGGTTCGTCAGGATCCGCCACAGCGAAAGCTCGTCGGTGGTCAGCCAGACCACTGCGCCGGGCAGAACGATCACTTCGGTTCCGCTGGTGTGCTGGGCGACTTCGGCGATCGCGCCGAGCAACGGCCGGACGGCCACCGGACGTGGTTCAGTCGCGTCGCCGGTCGCGTGCTGGACGAGCTCGAGCAGCCGGTCCGTCTCATCGGCGATCAGGCTCAGCTGGTGGCGCACCCACGTGGGGACTCGCTCCGCGGGCAGCAAGGACTCGGCGAGACACGACAACGTGAACAGGCCGTGTCCGAGGTCGTGCAGCAGGCCGTCGGAATCACGCCATTCGACCGCCCCCGGCGGGCGGAATCGGTGAATTTCCGATGTCATGGCAGCCTCACCCGAATGAACGCGTGCTTTTGAGCTGTCAATCGCAAGTTGATAGCACTGCGTTACTAGGGTCGTTCGGCCTATTCATACCTGGGCACCTTGACCCCCAGCGGTAGTAGAAATCCTCATCCTCGTGAACGAACCGCGACGATGTCCGGACTTCTACGGTCGACCTTCACGCTGGCCGCGGCGCGGCCACCACGAGCCGCACCGGGAGATCGCGTGACCACCTCGCATTCCGGCATGCCACTGGTGTTGATGTACCACTCGGTGGACCGGTACAGAGCCGATCCGTACCGGATCACGGTCCGGCCAGACCGCTTCGACCAGCAGATGAACTGGTTGTGGCGACATGGGATGCGTGGAGTGTCGATGCGGCAGTTGCTGGCCGCGCATCGTCAGGGCGCCGCGGCGGACCTGGTGGGGCTGACCTTCGACGACGGCTACGCGGATTTTCTCGAGCACGTCACGCGGACGCTGTCGTGGTACGGATTCACCGGGACGGTTTTCGCCGTCGCGGGCCGGCTCGGAGGGATCAACGAATGGGACTCCGACGGCCCGCGAAAGAAGCTCATGAACGCAAAAGCGCTTCGAACCGTTGTCACCCTGGGTAACGAGGTGGGTTCGCACGGAATGCTGCACACCCACCTCACAGCTGTCGGAGATTCGGAGGTTCGGACCGAAACAATGCACAGCCGAACGATTCTGGAATCGATCATAGAGGCCCCGGTGACGGGTTTCTGCTACCCGTACGGTGCGGTGGACGAGCAGACGATCACCGCGGTCCGCAACGCCGGATACGACTACGCCTGCGCGGTGGCGCACTCCGAGTTGGACGGCCGGTTCGCAATCCCCAGAACCTACGTCGGCGATCGGGACAAGAACCTGCGCCTGACCGCGAAAGTGCTGCGGCATGAACTCGCGACGCGCCGGACCCGGCTCGAACCCGGCGTACCGGGTTGAGACCGATGGTCGCCGTCCTGCACGTCATCCAGCCCACCACCGGTGGTGCCGCCGCCTACGTCGCGGCTGCCGCGGCCGAGCAGCGGGCCCGGTCCTGGCGAGTCGCGGTGGCGGCTCCCGGCTCCGGGTGGCTCGCGGAAACCCTTGCCCGTCAAGGCGTTCCACTCCTGCCCTGGCCCGCCACCCGCGACCTGGGCGTGGCAACGGTGCGGGAGGCCCAAGAGCTGACGCACCTCGTCCGAGCCTTCCGTCCCGACGTCGTGCATCTGCACTGCGCCAAGGCGGGCCTCACCGGCCGGATCGCACTGCACGGCGACCTGCCCACGCTGTTCCAGCCGCACGGCTGGTCGTGGCTCGCCGCGACCACGGCGCAGTCGCACCTGGCGCTGCGCTGGGAGCGGTTCGCGACCCGCTGGACCAGCACCGTCGTCTGCGTGGGCGACGGAGAAGCCCGGCTGGGGCGGCGGTCCGGCATCGGTGGCCGGTTCGCCGTCGTCCGCAACGGTGTGGACCGGAGGCGGTTCCGCCCGGACGGAACGTCCAAGGAGCATGCCCGCGCACTGGTCGGAGTCGCGCCCGAGGTGCCGCTAGTGGTCTGTATCGGGCGCATCTGCCGCCAGAAGGGACAGGACCTGCTCGTCGCTGAATGGCCTCAGGTACGAGCCGTCCACCCGGACGCACGGCTCGCCCTGGTCGGCCCGCTCGACGGCACGCGGCCGCGAGAGGCGCAGGGAGTGCGCTGGGCTGGTGAGGTCGACGACGTGCGTCCGTGGCTCTACGCGGCGGACGTGGTCGTGCAGCCGTCGCGCTGGGAAGGCCTGCCGTTCAGCGCACTCGAAGCGCTGGCCTGTGGCCGGCCCGTGGTCGCCTCGGACGTCGACGGGCTCGCCGAGGTGGTCCGGCCGGGTACCGGCGCGGCGGTCACCACCGCGGCGATCGGTCACGAGATCCTCCGCCGGCTCGCCGATCCCGCCCGCGCCGAAGCGGAGGGCCGGGCCGGGGCTCGGCTCGTCCGACGGGAGTTCGACGCGCGCGAGACCTTCGCACGCCTCGCCGAAGTGACGGAGAACGCCGCCCGGCCGGCGAACCCATGCGTTGGGCATAGGGAATCTCATCCGCTTGAACGAGGCCCTCGTCCGACCGCCGTGTGACGGTCATTCCACGTCGGATCTCCAGGAGCCGTTCATGCCGCAGCCATGCCGACCCGAACTGGACAGGGACACGCCCGCGCTCGTCCTCAAGCTCGACGCGAACGTGTTCCACCACGGCGGGCTGGGCGTGATCCGGAGCCTGGGCCGACTCGGCGTCGGGGTCTACGCGGTGCAGGAGGAGCGGTTCACCCCGGCCGGCGCGTCGCGGTACCTGCGGGGCGGCTGGGTGTGGCGGCCGGGCACCGAGGACGCGGACCGGGTACTGCTCGGCCTGCTGCGGCTCGCGGACCGGATCGGACGCCGGAGCGTGCTGCTGCCCACCGACGACGCGGGCGCGCTGTTCGTCGCCGAGCACGAAGCCGAACTGCGCGAGGCGTTCCTGTTCCCGAAGCTCGATCCGGGGCTGCCCCGGCAGGTCGCCGACAAGTACGCGCTGTACGAGCTGTGCCGCCGGTTGGGTGTCCCCTGTGCTGCGACAACCCTCGCGTCGTCGCTCACCGAGGCCGAAGAATTCCTGAGCACGACAGGCTTTCCGGTGATCGTCAAACTGGTCCGGCCGTGGCACGAGCATGGCAGGCAGCGGCGGAGCACCACTCTCGTGCACACGCGCGAGGAACTGAGCGCGCTGTTCGAACGAGCCGGTGGCACCTCGTTGATGCTCCAGGAGTGCCTGCCCGGCGGTGCGGACGCCGACTGGTTCTTCCACGGCTACTGCGACGCGCGCTCGATCTGCCGCCCGGCCTTCACCGGTCGCAAGCGCCGCTCGTACCCGGCACACGCCGGGCTCACCGCGTTCGGCCGAGCCGAGCCGAACGCCGAACTCGCCGCGGGTGCGCGGAATCTGCTCGGGAGACTCGGGTACCGCGGGATCATGGATCTCGACCTGCGCCGCGACCCGCGCGACGGCGAGTACAAGCTGCTCGACTTCAACCCGCGGCTGGGCGCGCAGTTCCGGCTGTTCACCGACGACACCGGGGTGGACGTGGCGGTGGCCGCGCACCTGGACCTCACCGGCCGCGAGATCCCGCCGGGCCGGCCGGTCGACCGGGGTTTCCTCGTCGAGAACTACGACCCGATCGCGGCCGCCGGGTACTGGCGGCGGGGCGAGCTGGACCTGCGCGCCTGGCTGCGCTCGTTGCGCGAGGTGGACGAGCTGGCGTGGTTCGCACGCGACGACCTGCGGCCGTTCGGGCTGATGTGCGCCCGCCTGGGCTGGCGGGTGCTGCGCCGGCCGTTTCCGCCGCGAAGCAGATCCCGCACGCCGGCGCCGCCGCGGTACCGGCCGGGCCGGGCCACCAGCCACACCGAAAGGGGAAACCGATGATCGAGACCGACGTCGCCGTGGTCGGCGCGGGGCCGTACGGCCTGTCGATCGCCGCGCACCTGCAGGGGCTCGGGGTGCGATTCCGCCACTTCGGTGTGCCGATGCAGCTGTGGCGCGGCGCGATGCCCGCGGGGATGTTCCTGAAGTCGCAGGGGTTCGCGTCGAATCTGTCCGACCCGCAGGGCAAGCACACGCTGCGCGAGTTCTGCCGCGAAACCGGTCGCGACTACGGCGACTACGGCGTCCCTGTTCCGCTCGACACCTTCGTCGCCTACGGCGACTGGTTCCGCGCCGCGTACGCGCCCGACCTCGACGAGCGGCTCGTCGAACGGGTCACCCCTGCCGGAGACCGCTTCGAGCTCGCCGTCGAAGGGGGCGACGTCGTGCGTGCCGCCAAGGTGGTCTTCGCCCCCGGCGTGCAGTACTTCGCCCATCTGCCACGGGAATTCGCAGGACTGCCGGAGGGCGTGTGCTCGCACAGCTCCGCGCACACCGATCTGGGCGCCTTCCGCGGCCAGGACGTGATCGTCGTCGGTGCGGGTCAGTCCGCGCTGGAGTCGGCGACGTTGCTGCACGAGCACGGTGCGAGCGTGCGGCTGGTCGCCCGCGCGCACCGGCTGGTCTGGAACGGCCCGCCGTTGGCGCCCGACCGCCCGGTGCTGCAGCGCTGGCGCGAACCGGAAGCGGGTCTGGGATCGGGCTGGTCCACCTGGTTCTACTCGACGCGCCCGCGGCTGTACCGCCGGCTTCCCTCCGGCCTGCGGGTGAACCGGGCGCGCACCGCGCTCGGACCGGCGGGCGGGTGGTGGCTGCGTGCGCGGGCCGAAGGAGAGTTCCCGGTGCTGCTGGGGCGTTCGGTGCTCGGGTGCGAGGCCATCTTCGGCGGCGTGCGGCTTCGGGTGTCCACACCGGACGGCCACGCGCACCTCGAGACTCAGCACGTCATCGCGGCCACCGGCTACCGGCCGAGCGTGCGGCGGTTGTCGTTCCTGGATCAGGGGTTGCAGGCGCGGCTGCGGCAGATCGACGGCGCACCCTGGGTGGGTCCGGGCTTCCGCTCGAACGTGCCCGGCCTGTTCTTCGCCGGGCCGGCGGTGGCCGCCTCGTTCGGGCCGGTCATGCGGTTCGTGTACGGCGCGGACTACGCGGCCCGCACCCTCTCGCGGGAACTCGGATGAGCTTCCGGACGGCCGTCACCCACCCACCAGCCCAATGCGAACCGGTAGTCGCCTCGGGTGGTTTCCGAGCCGCGTCCGCGTTGATCCCGATGGGAGACGCGGTCGCCGTGCTCGTGGCGGCCGGCGTGACCGGGTGGACGTGGACCGCGATCGCGTACGCGGCCGCGGTGCTCACGGTGCTGCGGTCGTCCGGAACGCAACGGGTGCGGATCTCTCCGCGGTTCGGCGAGGAACTGCCCTGGTTCGCGCTCGCCGTGGCGGTGCCCGCCGTACTGATGCGGCCCTGGGTGGGTGTCGCGCTCGTCGTCGCCACCGGCGTGGCGGCGGTGACGGTCAGGCCGGCCTGCTACGCGGCGCTGCGCGCGGCTCGACGCCGACACCGGCTGGCTGAGCCGACGGTCATCATCGGCACCGGAACGCTGGGCATCGAACTCGCGCGAACCCTGTTCGCCCATCCCGAGTTCGGGCTGCGCGCGGTCGGTTTCGTCGACCACCTCCCGCCAGGGCCGGCAGCCGGGCTGCCGTTGCTCGGCACCCCCGCCGAACTGTCCGCGGTGGTGGCCCGGCACCAGGTGCGGCACCTGGTCGTCTGCTTTCCCGCGGTGAGTGACGCGCAACTCGTGCCGATCCTGCGCGCCCGCCGGGCGGCGCGGGTGCACGTGGTGCCGCGGTTGTACGAGCTGGGCACGACGATCCCCCCGCGGTACCGGGACGAGATCCACGGGATCCCACTCGTCACCCTCCGGTCCCCCGGCGGAAACCGGTTCGTGAAGCGGGTTTTCGACCTGGTCGCCGGCACCGTGCTGCTGGTCGTGCTCTCGCCACTGCTCGCGATCCTGATGGCCGCGCTGCTGGTCCGCCACGGCAGCCCGGTGCTGTTCCGCCAGTCGCGGCTGAGCCGGGACGGGGAGTGCGTGCCCGTCCTCAAGCTGCGCACGCTCGACGATCCGGCTCCGGACACGAGCTGGGCCGTGCCGGAACCCGGGAGCCGGCTGCGGTGGTGGCTGCGCGCCACCCATTTCGACGAGCTGCCGCAGCTGTGGTGCGTGCTGCGCGGAGATCTGTCGCTGGTCGGGCCACGTCCGGAACGGCCGTACTTCGCGGCCAGGTTCGCCACCGCCGTCCCCGGCTACGCCGACCGGCACCGGGTGCCCGCCGGGCTGACCGGCTGGGCGCAGGTCCACGGGATGCACGGCGACACCTCCATCCGGCAGCGCGTCCGCTTCGACAACGCCTACGTCGAGCACTGGTCACTGTGGACGGACCTGGTCGTCCTCGTCCGCACCCTCGGCACACCGCTCGCGGGCCTGCGCCGATCCGAAGGAGAGCGACAGTGAGAGTCCTGCACATCATCACCGGGCTGGACGTGGGCGGCGCCGAGCTGCAGGTCCGGATGCTGCTCCAGCACACCCGACACGACGCCGAGGTGCTGGCCCTCTACAACCCCGCCACCGTGGCCGCGATGATCCGGGCCGACGGCGGCCGCGTGCGGGATCTCGGGATGCGGCGCAACACCCAGCTGTCCGCGGTGCCGCGGCTGGCGCGTCTGCTCTGGTCGGAACGGTTCGACGTCGTGCACGTCCACCTCTTCCGCGCGTGCGTCTACGGCCGGGCCGCGGCCTGGCTGGCCCGCACGCCGGTCGTGGTGACCAGCGAGCACTCGATCGGTGAGACCCACATCGAACGCCGCCCGATGACGCTCGGCGTCCGGGCGCTGTACCTGGCCACGGACCTGTTCTCCGACGTGACCGTCGCGGTGTCGGACACGGTCCGGCACCGGCTGACCAAGTGGGGCGTGCGGGCACGCAAGATCGTCACCATCCCCAACGGGCTGGAGTTCGGAGAGCTCGCGTTCGACCCCGCCAAGCGTGCCGAAGCGCGGCACCGGCTCGGGATCGGGCAGGACGCGTTCGTGCTGGGCGTGATGGGCCGCCTCGACGCCGCGAAGCGGATCGACATCGCCATCCGGGCCGCCGCACCGCTGCTGGGCGAGAACCGCAAGATGCTGATCGTCGGCCAAGGTGCGGACCGCGAACGACTGGAGGCGATCGCGGCCGCGGCCGGAGTCGCTCACCACGTGATCTTCGCCGGCTATCAGGCCGACGGCGTCGCGATGCTGTCAGCGCTGGACCTGTACGTGTCCACCTCCGCGCAGGAAACGTTCGGCCTGTCCGTGCTCGAAGCGCTCGCGAACGGGATGCCGGCGCTGTTCACCGCCTGCCCGGCCCTGGACGGGATCGTGACCGACCGGGCGCGGCGGGTACCGGACGCGGTGCCCGAGTTGCGCGACGAGATCGCGAAAGAGATCGAAGCCTGGCCTCGTCCGAGACAGCTGGTGCCCGAGGTGATCGACCGGTACGGCATCGCGTTCGTCGCGGCCAGGATCGACGCCCTCTACGAGAGCCTCGCACAGCGGAAACAGCTGCTGCGGCGCGCAATCCCCGGAGCGAGGAATCGGGAGCGGGATCATGCGAACGCACAATGACTTCCGCGACGAGTTCGAGGTGGCCGTCCGGCTCGACGCACCGGATCTGGTCCGCATCTTCCTCGTCGACGACCATCAGATGCTTCGCGACGCGCTCGCCGCACGGCTGTCCCTGGCACCGGGCGTGTGCGTCGTGGGCGGGGCGTCGGTGCACGATCCGTTGCTGCTGGAGCGAATCGCCGCCCTCCGCCCGAACGTCGTGACCGTCGAGATAGGACACTGCGGTGCGGAACCCGCGCAGCTGCTCGACGAGCTGGCCGGCGCCGTTCCCGACGGGCACGTCGTCGCGCTGACCGAGTGCACGCAGACCGCGCTCGCGGTCGCCGCGGCCAGGGCGGGCGTGATCGCCTGGGTGCCCAAGGAAAGCACGGTCGAGTACCTCATCGGCGTCCTGCGCGCCGCCGGTCTCGGGCAGGCCAGCTATCCGGCGGTCCATCTCGGTGAGGTGCTGCGGGCGCTGCGGGCCGACGTCCGCCGTGCGAGGGAGCGCACCGGACCGCTCGACACGCTGAGCCGCCGCGAGCGCGAAGTGCTGGCCAGCATGGTGGAAGGCAAACGGCGCGCGGAGATCGCGCGCGAACTGAGCGTGTCGACCAACACGGTGCGCACGCACACCCACAAGATCCTGACCAAGCTCGGTGTGGGCAGCAGCCTCGACGCGATCCGGATCGCGATGTCATCGGGAATGCGGCCGTCCTCCGCTTCGGGCCGAAGTCGTAATCGCAGTAGTCCTGCTTGATGAGTTGTCCAGCCGTGGCGCGGCTTAGCGTCGCAGCAACACCGGTTTCAGCCGGCGTGTCCATTCGCCGGGCTTCGACCCACAAGTAGAGGGGCTGGCGTGAAACACTCGAGAAGGTGGCGTTCCGCCACCGCCCTGATCATGGCAGCGGCGTGCGTCTGCGGGCTGGGTCTGACGGCGAGCACCGCCGTCGCGGCAGGCCCGCCGCGCGTCGATCTGAACGTCCTCGTGGTCACCGACGGAACGCCTTGGGTGGAGGCGATCCGCCAGCAGATGGCGTCCGAAGGTGTCGCCACGACCGTCGTCGACCTCAACAACGGTGCGCGCCCGGCCATCACGAGCTCGTTCCTCTCCGGCACCCTCGCCGGTGGCACGCCGCACGCGAAGTTCCAGGGCGTGGTGCTGCCGAGCGACTTCCCCGCGGGGTTGGCCCCCGAGGAGCGATCCGCGCTGACCGCGTACGAAACGTCGTACGCGATCCGCGAGGTCGACAGCTTCGTCTACCCGAGCGCGAACGTCGGCATGAACACGCCCACCTACGCGGGTTCGCTCGACGGCGCGACGATCACCGTGACCAGCGCGGCGCGCTCCGACGCGTTCCGCTACCTCGGCGGAACCTTCAAGTTCGACGGCACTCCCGGCGGCCCGACCTCGTACGGCTACCTGGGCCAGCCGCTGCCGAACACGACGACGTCGTCCTTCACCCCGATGCTGACCGCGAAGATCCCCGGCACCGCGACGACCGCGACGCTCGCCGGCGTCTACACCACCGGAACCCGTCAGCAGCTGGCGATCGGCTTCGGCTACAACTACTACCAGGGGCAGTTCCGCTATCTCGCGCACGGCATCATCGACTGGGTCACCAAGGGCGTCCACTTCGGATACTGGCGCAACTACTTCAGCGTCCACATCGACGACGTGTTCAGCTACGACGCGATCTGGAGCGACATCGGCAAGTGCACCCCGGGCGACGGAGTCTGCCCGCCCGGCACGCCGGACACCACGCCGGTGCGGATGACCGGCTCCGACGTCAGCTACGCCGTCCAGTGGCAGCAGCAGAACAACTTCACGCTCGACATGTTGTACAACGGCGGGGCGTCGGCGCAGTACCTCGCGGACAACGGCGGTCTGTTCGACCCGCTGCTGCTTTCGTTCCAGCTCAACGGTCTCGGTCAGTTCCGCTGGGTCAACCACACCTACACGCACCCGTACCTCGGCTGCGTGCAGGACTTCACGGTGATCCCTTGGCGGTGCAGCACCGACGCGGCCGGCAACACCGTCTGGGTCAGCAGCGCCACGATCAACGGCGAGATCAAGAACAACGTGTCGTGGGCGAAGCGGAACGGCATCCCGGTGCGCGGCGGTGAGCTGGTGGCCGGCGAGCACTCCGGCACGTTCATCCTGCCGCAGCAACCGTTGGACAACCCGAACTTCACCGCCGCGCTCGGCCCCAACGCGATCAAGTGGCTCGGACTGGACGCCTCGCGCGAGCCGAACCTGCGCGCCGTCGGCGCGGCCGTCGGTCTGCCACGGCATCCGATCAACGTGTTCTACAACGTCGCGAAAGAGGTCGACGAGGTCTCGGAGTACAACTGGCTCTACACCTCGCAAGCCAACGGCGGCAGCGGGATCTGCGAGAACAACCCGACGACGACGTGCATCGCGCCGCTGGACCGGAACACCGGCTGGGACACCTACATCCTGCCGCAACAGATCCAGATCACGCTCGGCTACGTGCTGCAGAACGACCCGCGGCCGTTCTACATGCACCAGAGCAACCTGGTTCAGGACCGGCTGGCCTATCAGGTGATGAGCGGTGTGCTCAGCACCTATCGCGGTGTCTTCAACTCGAACACGCCGGTCGTGAACGCGACCATGACCCAGGAAGGACAGGCTCTGGCAGCGCAGAACGCCTGGGCCGCCACCCGGAATGCCGGCACGGTCTCGGGCTACATCCAGGGCAACACCGTCGTCATCACCGGCCCCGCGGGCACCCAGGTGCCGATGACCGTGCCGAACCAGACGAAGCTCGGCACCGCGACCTTCGGCGGCGCGTACGCCGGTCAGCGATCCGACTACACGACGCTGGGTACGGCCGGGGCGAAGCTCACGCTTCCGTCCACGCCGTACCCGATCTCGCCGTGACGGACCGGGAGACGGTTGACCGATGAAGATCGCGATGATGACCGAGGGCACGTACCCCCACCAGTTCGGCGGGGTGAGCGTGTGGTGCGACCAGCTGGTCCGCGGCATGCCGGAGCACGACTTCCACGTGGTGGCGCTGGTCGCCACCGGAGTCGAGCGACCCGCGTGGGAGCTCCCGGCGAACGTCGCCTCGGTCGTCAGCGTGCCGTTGTGGGGTAGAGGTCCGGCCGGGCGCAAGCCCGGCCGGACCGGGCGGCGCAGGTTCATTCCCCTGCTCGCCGAACTGGTCGACGCGTTGATGGACGATTCCCCGTCAGCACCCGCTCGCTTCGGTCTGGTGCTGCGGAAGTTGTTCGAGTACGCGCAGGAGGAAAGTCTCAGCGGCGCGTTCGCGACGGAGGAGGCGTTCGACGAGTTCGCGCGCCGGTGGTGTGAACGCTCGCCGGACGGTGCACCGAGCCGGCCCAGCCTGCACGACGTGCTGACCGCGCTGCAGCTGCTCGACCACTCGTTGCGGGCGCTGTCGCATCCACCGGCGCCGGCGGACGTCGTGCACGCGGTGACCAACGGCCTCGGCGTGCTGCCCGCGCTCACCGTCAAGTGGCGGCACGGCCGTCCGCTGATCGTCACCGAGCACGGCATCTACCTGCGCGAGCAGTACCTGCACGCCCGCAAGGGACCGTACCGGTGGCCGGTGAAGGCGCTGTACCTGCGGTTCCTGCACCACCTGTGCGCGCTGGGCTACCGCGAAGCCGCTCTGATCACGCCGGGAAACGTCTACAACACCCGGTGGGAACGGCGGCTCGGAGCGCGCCCCGAATCCGTCAAGACCGTCTACAACGGAGTCAATCCGGCCGACTTCCCGGCTTTCGACACCGAACCGGAGGCGCCCACGATCTCCTGGGTCGGACGCATCGATCCGATCAAGGACCTGGAAACGCTGATCCGCGCGTTCGCGCTGGTGCACCAGGCCCTGCCCGACGCCCGGCTGCGTCTGTTCGGCTCCCCGCCGGGCGGCCGCGAAGGGTATCTGCGGCAGTGCAGGGATCTCGCGGCCGAACTCGGCGTCGGCGGGGCCACGACGTTCGAAGGCCGGGTCGAGAACATCCGCGACGCCTACGAAGCAGGCCACGTCGTGGTGCTCTCCAGCCTGTCGGAAGGCTTCCCCTACAGCGTGATCGAGGCGATGACCTGCGGACGGCCCTGCGTCGCGACCGATGTCGGCGGGGTGAGGGAGGCGATCGACGACACCGGGATCGTGGTGCCGCCCCGCAACCCCGAAGCGCTGTCCGACGCGTGCCTGATCCTGTTGCGGGACACGGAGCTGCGCAAGCGGCTGGGCGCCACGGCCCGCAGCAGGGCGCTCCAGTTCTTCACCGTGGACCAGGCGATCGAAACCTTCGACGACCTCTACGTGCGCGTCGCCGCCGGTCTGGTCCCCGGTTTTCCGGACGGAGACGGCTGATGAGCGCCGGAACCCTGTCGGGCCTGCAGCAGCCGGTGGTCACCGGCGCGTTGCTGGACACCCCGCACGCCGCCCCCGCTCCGGACGGTGTCGACGAACTGTGCGAGCAGCTCGCCGAGGTGTGCGGGTCGGCGACCGATCCACTGGAGATCGCCGCGTCGCTGGAGTTCGACGGGCTCAACGACCAAGCCGTGCAAGCGAAGTACGGCTTCCCGGACGTGTTCGCGCTCGCCGAGGAGATGCACCGGCGCGTGCCCGTGCGGCCCGTCGAACCGGAAAGCCCCCCGGACCCGTGGCGCCAAGGCTTCGGCCGCCCAGCGCTGCACGGCCTCCTCTACAGCCTGCCCGCGGTGTGCTTCCCCGCGGCGACCGGCCTGCTCGGCGGCCCCGGCGCGATCACCGTGCTGCTGGTGTCCATGCTGGCGTCCTGGTCAGGCAGCCAGGGGCTGGCCCACCTCGGCTACCTGCGGCTCGGCCGAGGCGAGGACGCCGGCACGAAACAGGTGCTGCGCTGGGGAATGCTCGTCCTGCTCGCCGGGGTCGCCGGAGCCGTCTGGGTGGCGGGGACGATCACCTCGGCGCGGACACCGGCCATGGCTTTCGCGGTCGGTCAGGGGCTGTACCTGCTGAGCGCGACGGTGCTGATGGTGCTGCGGGCTGAACGGCTGCTGCTGGTCGTCCTCGCGCCTGGCTGCCTGGCGGGCACCGGGTTCCTCTTACTGGGCAAGCCGTCCGGACTCGCGTTGGCGACGGCGTGCGCGCTGGCCGCGACGCCGCTGCTGGGCGCGGCGTTCGCGTTGTGGCTGACTCGCGGGGGCGCGCGGTTGGCGTTGTCCGGCAACGAAGTGCTGGCCGCGGTGCCGAGTGCGGCGTTCGGCCTTCTCGCGGCGCTGCTGATCGCTTTCCCGGTGGTGCCGGGGTGGGGCGCCGGCGGGTCGGGCGTCAACCCCGGTGCCCTGCTGGCCGCGATACCCCTGTCGCTGAGCATGGGCGTCGCCGAGTGGACGTTGTACTGGTACCGCCGCCGCTGCGCGAGGCTGCTTCGCGGCACCGGCAGGGTCGGTGAGTTCCGCCGCCGGTCCGCGCTGATCCTGCTCGCCGCGCTCGCCCAGTACCTGACCGCCACCGTCGTGCTCGTCGCCGCGGTCGTGGCGGGTGCGGTGGCACTCGACCTCGTCGATCCACAGTGGACCTCGGCGCCTCAGGTCGTGGCCTACCTGGCGCTCGGCGGAGCGATGTTCCTGGCACTGCTGCTGCAGACGATGGGCTGCCGCCTCGTGCCCCTGGTCGCGTGCGGGGTCGCGTTCGCCGCCGAGTTCGCCGCCCGCGGGCTCGGCGTGCCTGCCCAGCTCGCCGCCACCGGTGGGCTGCTGCTGTTCCTCACGTTGTACGCCGCGGCCGTCCTGTGCAAGGCGATCCGGCACGGGTAAGGCACTGGACAGAGAAGGGATCGGTTCCATGGCGGGTCTTGTGGCAGTCACCGGCTCCGAGGGCTTCATCGGCTCACACCTGGTGGAGGCACTCGTGCGGCGCGGGCACCGGGTCCGCGCCATGGTTCTCTACAACATGTTCAGCTCACGGGGCTGGCTGGACTCGCTCGACGACGACGTCCGGGCACAGGTCGACGTCGTGTTCGGCGACGTGCGGGACCCCGCGTCGGTCCATCGGGTGGCGGAGGGCGCCGAAGTCGTCTACCACCTGGCCGCACTGGGCTCGGTGCCGTACTCCTACGTCGCTCCGAGGTCCTTCGCGGACACCAACACGATCGGCACGCTGCACGTGCTCGAAGCCGTGCGCGCCTGCCGGACCCCGCGGCTGGTGCACACCTCGACCAGCGAGACCTACGGCACCGCCCAGACGGTCCCGATCAGCGAGCAGCACCCCCTGCAAGCGCAGTCGCCGTACGCCGCGTCGAAGATCGCGGCCGACAAGCTGGTCGAGTCCTACCACCTGAGCTTCGAGGTACCCGCGGTCACGCTCCGCCCGTTCAACACCTTCGGGCCGCGGCAGTCGGCGCGCGCGGTCATCCCGGCGGTCATCACCCAGCTCGCGGCCGGCGCACATCGGCTCAAGCTCGGCGCGCTGGCTCCGACCCGGGACTTCACCTACGTCACCGACACGGCGGAGGCGTTCATCGCACTGGCCACCGCGCCGGCGTCGGCCGTGCTCGGTGAAGTCTTCAACGCCGGTACCGGGACCGAGGTGTCGATCGGCACCCTCGCCGGCGACATCGCGCGGGTGATGGGCACCGACGCCGTCATCGACGAGGACGCGCAACGCATCCGCCCCAAGGACTCCGAGGTCATGCGGCTGGTGTGCGACGCGACGAAGCTGACCGACCGCACCGGCTGGCACCCGCGCCACAGCCGCGAGGAAGGCCTGAGAAAGACCATCGAGTGGATGTCCGATCCCGCCAACCTGGCCCGCTACCGGCCTGGCGAGTACAACCAGTGACCCCTGGAGGCGAAGATGCACGCGGTAATCATGGCCGGCGGCAAAGGCATCAGACTCCGCCCGTACACGACCCTGTTGCCGAAGCCGCTGGTGCCGATCGGGGACAAGTTCTCCATCATCGACATCGTCCTCAGCCAGCTCGCCCACGAGGGCTTCGAGCGGATCACCCTGGCGATCGGGCACCTGGGCGAGCTGATCCGCTCCTACGTCGGCGACGGCGGACGCTGGGGCCTGGAGATCGACTACCACACTCAGGACTCGGAGCTCGGCACCATGGGCCCGGTGCTGGAGCTGCTGGACCGGCTCCCGGAGGAGTTCCTCGTGATGAACGGCGACGTGCTGACCGACATCTCCTACGGTGACCTCCTCGACCAGCACCTCGAAAGCGGCGCGCCGCTGACCGTCGCGACCTACCGGCGTCAGGTCAAAGTCGACTTCGGCGTGTTGTCCACAAAGGATGGTGTGGTGGTGGGCTTCGTGGAGAAGCCGACGGTCGACTACCGGGTCAGCATGGGCGTCTACGGCCTGAGCCGGCGGGCCCTGAAGCGGTACACGCCAGGGATGCCGTTCGGCTTCGACGACCTGGTCCTCGACCTGCTGGCCCGGAGCACCCCGCCCCACGAGTACGCGTTCAGCGGGTACTGGCTGGACATCGGCCGCCCCGACGACTACGACCGCGCCAACGCGGAGTTCGACCTGATCAAGGAGAACCTGTTGAGGGGTGCGCGGTGCGCGTCCTGGTGATCGGCGCCGGCGGCTTTCTCGGCGCGCACGTCCGGCGGGCCGCCCTCGACGCGGGCTTCGACGTGGTGACCGCCGGCCGGTCGCCGGTGGCGTCCTCGCCCCGGCACCTCCGGATCGACCTCGGCGCCGTCACCGCGAGCGCCCTCGCCGAGCTCATCGCCCGGCTCGAACCGAGGGCGATCGTGAACTGCGCGGGCGCGACCGAAGGTGACGCACGGGCTCTGACGACGACCAATGTGGACGGTGTGACCACACTCGTGCGGGCGCTGATGCTGGCGGGCGGCGGGATCCGGCTCGTCCACCTGGGCTCGGCGGCGGAGTACGGTCCCGGCCGGACGGGAGTCCCCGTGACCGAATGGATGCCACCGCACCCGATCGGTGAATACGGCCTCACGAAGCTCCTCGGCACGCAGATGATCGTGCGCGCCAGAGTGGACGGCCTCGACGGCGCGGTGCTGCGGGTGTTCAACCCGGTGGGCGCGGGCGCCGGGCGCGGTGGCCTGCCCGGTCGCGCCGCGGCCGCGCTGCGGGCGGCCGTCGCCGACCGCGGGGACCTGCGCCTCGGCCCGCTCGACGCGGTTCGGGACTTCGTCGACGCACGCGACGTCGCCGACGCCGTGCTCGCGGCGGTGACGGCGGACTGGCTGCCACCGGTGCTCAACGTCGGCAGCGGGCGTGGCCTGTCCTGCCGGGACCTCGTGAAGGAGCTGCTCGCCGTCAGCGGCGCGAGCTGCGCCGTCCGGGAGGACGACGGCGGTTCGACGCGCTCGGCAGGAGTGTCCTGGCAGCAGGCCGACATCACGCTGGCCACGACCGTGCTCGACTGGCGGCCACGCCGGGACCTCGCCGACGCGGTGGCAGACCTGTGGAGCTCGTCGTGACCCGGCTGGTCGTGCCCGCGTACTTCCACCCCGCCGTCCGTCCCGGTGACTGGGCCGAGCTGGCGCGGCATCCGGAGCAGGTGCGGCTGGTCGTGCTGAACCCGGCGAGCGGCCCGGGCACGTTGTGCGACGACGTGTTCCTGCCACCGCTCGAGCGGCTGACCGAAGCCGGGATCGCCGTCGCCGGGTACGTCGACACCGGCTACGGGAGCTGTCCCGCCGACGACGTGCTCGCCCAGATCCGGCGCTACACCGACTGGTACGGAGTGACCGGCGTGCTCTTCGACCGGACGTCGGCCCTGTCCACCGACCTCGCCCACTACACCGCGCTCGCCGGGGCCGCGCGCGAGCTGGGCATGGCGACGGTGGCGTTCAACCACGGCGCCCATCCCGCGGAAGGCTATGCGGCCCTCGCCGACCTGCTGGGCACCTTCGAGGGCACGTTGCCGTCCTATTTGGACTCCGTGGTACCGCGCTGGGTACGCCGCTGGCCCGCGGACCGCTTCTTCCACCTCGTGTACGAGGTGCCGGAGAACTACTTCGGCAAGGTGCGCCGGCTCGCCGAGCATCGCCACGCCGGCAGTCTCTTCCTCACCGACCAAGGGGGGCTCAACCCATGGCACCGCGTGCCCGGCGGCCTGCTCGCCTCGCTCGTTCCATGATCGGCGCGGTCCTGGTCGCCGTGCTGTGCTTCGCGTGTGATTCCGCGGAGCCGGTGGACATGGTGCCGCTGGCCACGACCGAGACCCCGACGCACGCCCAGAGCACGACCCAGGCCCCAGCCCCGGCCGTGACCCCGACCCCGCCCCAGGCCGCGACCCCTTCCCAGGCGCCGCCGCCGGAGGTCAGGCGCTGGGTACCGCCACCGGGCACGGCGTGGCAGTGGCAGCTGTCCGGCAAGGTCGACACCGGCGTGGACGTACCGGTGTACGACATCGACGGCGTCGACAACGACAGCGACGTGGTCGACGCCTTGCATCGTGCCGGACGCAAGGTGATCTGCTACGTCAACGTCGGCGCGGCCGAGGACTTCCGGCCCGACGCGGCCGCGTTCCCCGCCGCCGTCAAGGGCAAGACCAACGGCTGGCCGGGTGAGCGCTGGCTGGACATCAGGCGATCCGACGTCCTGCGCCCGATCATGGCGGCGCGGTTCGACACCTGCCGGGACAAGGGTTTCGACGCAGTCGAGCCCGACAACGTCGAGGGCTACACCAACGACACAGGATTCCCGCTGACGGCAGCCGACCAGCTGACCTACAACCGCATGCTCGCCGGGCTCGCGCACGAACGCGGCCTGTCCATCGGCCTGAAGAACGACCTCGGCCAGATCCCCGAACTGCTGGCGGACTTCGACTTCGCGATCGACGAACAGTGCGCCGAGTACGGTGAATGCGGTCGCCTGATCCCGTTCATCAAAGCCGGAAAAGCTGTGTTCCACGTCGAGTACAACCTCGACACGGCGCAGTTCTGCCCCGAGGCCAAGGCGCTGGGCTTCAGTTCGATGCGCAAGACCCTCGACCTCGGCGCGCCTCGTTGGCCCTGCGACTGAGAACGAACTCATCGCGGTCGTGCTCCTGGCTGCCAGATCCGAGCTTTGAATTTGGTCAACACTGAAACAACTGCTGAACTAACCGCGCGGCACGCCGGCGGTCGACAACGCGGCCGCCAGCACACCGATCGCGCCCAGCGTCACGAACACCGCCGGGTATCCCCCGAACCACCCGGCCATCGCACTGCCCGCCCACGGCGCGATCGCCGCGGTCAGCATCACCGGAACCGTCAGCAAACCGCTCAACTGTCCGTAGTGGACAGCGCCCCAGCGATCCGTGACCGCGGTCGCCTGCACCAGCGTGAAGATCCCGCGTGCGACGCCCGCGAGCACCGATCCGGTGACGAGCAGCAACGCCGGGCCCGGAATCACGCCGAGCAACGTCGTCACCACCGCGCTCGACAACAGGATCAACGCCGTTCTCGTGCGCACCGTCGTCTTCGCGGTCAACCGGGCATAGCCGAGCCGTCCGAGAACCTGGCCCACCCCACCGAGGCCCAGGGCCACGGCGGCCGCTGATGTCGACATCCCGCGTTCGGTCAGCAGTGGCACGAGGTTGACCACGACCGCGTAGACGCTGAACGCCGCCAGGCTCATCGCGATCATCAGCACGATGAACGGCCTGCTCCGCGCCACCGCGGACGGGTGGCGCTTCGCCTCGTGCTCGATCTCCGGCCACGGCAGCCGCAAACCGAACAGGTGCAGCGGAACCGTCGTGACAGCAAGGATTCCGGCCAGCACGAGGTAGGTTCCGCGCCAGTCCAGGTGCGTGTTGAGCACGGCGGTCAGCGGCGCGAACACCGTGCTGGCCAGCCCCGCCACCAACGTGAGCGCGGTCAACGCCGACACCCGCCTCGACCCGAACCAGCGGGTGAGCGCGGCGAAGGCAGGTGCGTAGAACACCCCGGCCATGGCGACGCCGACCAGCAACCACGCCGCGGTGAACCACGCCAACGACTGCGCGGTCGCCACGAGGACGAGTGCGGGGACGGCCACGATCGAGCCCGTGGTCATGATCGCGCGAGGCCCGTGGCGGTCGAGCAGCTTGCCCACCGGCACTCCGACGATCCCCGCGACGATCTGGCTCGCGGAGAAGCCGGCGGTGATCGCGGCGTGCGACCACCCGGTCCGCTCGCTGATCGTCGGCAGCAGCACGGGAAACGCGTAGTAGAGAATCCCCCAGCTGATGATCTCGGTGGTGCACAGGACGATCAGCACGCGACGCAGCCCGGCGTCGAGGCTGGGCTGCGTCGTGGTGTCAGCGGGCACTGGGCGCGAGGCCGATCGTCAGTTCGCCGTGTTCCGGCGAGCCGCAGCAGCCACCCTCGGTCTTCTCCGCGTCCGGCGCGTCGAACACACCCGCGCCGCCACAGACACCGGTCTCGGGCAGCACCAACTCCACGCGCCCTGCCGCCTCGTGGTCACCGGCGATCGCGGCCACGACGGACCGCGCCTGCTCGTAGCCCGTCAGCGACAGGAACGTCGGCGCGCGGCCGTAGCTCTTCATGCCCACCAGGTAAACACCCGGCTCGGGGTGACGTAGCTCAGTTTCACCATGCGGGTAAACGGTGCCGCAGGAGTGGACGTTCGGGTCGATCAGCGGGGCGACCTTCGTCGGCGCCTGCAGCACCGGGTCGAGGTCGAGCCGGATCTCCGACAGCCACGACAGGTCCGGCCGGAACCCGGTCAGCACCACGACTTCGTCGATGTCCTCGACCCGGTGGCCGTCGAACGACTCCAGCGTCAAAGTGCCGTCGTCCGCCCGTTCGACAGCCGCCGTGCGGAACCCGGTAGCGGTCGTGATGTGCCCGGCTTCCGCAGCCTTCTTGGCCCGCAGCCCCAACGCACCGCGCGCCGGCAGTTGGTCCGCGTCGCCACCACCGAACGCGTTGCCGACCGCCCCGCGCCGCAACAACCACACGACCTCCGTGCCCGGCTCCTGCTCAGCGAGTTCCGCCAGCACCACCAGCGCGGTGAGGGCCGAGTGCCCACTGCCCGCGACCGCGATCCGCTTACCCGCGTACCGAGCACGTTCGGCCACGAGGTCCGGAACGCGGTAGACGATCTTCTCGGCGGCCGCCTTCTCCCCCACCGCCGGAAGCCCGTCACCACCGAGCGGGTTCGGCGTTCCCCAGGTGCCGGACGCGTCGATCACCGCACGCGCCGTGATCCGCTCCTCGCCCGCAGCGGTCTCCACGTGCACAGTCAGCGGCTCGTCCTCGCGTCCAGCATCGACGATCCGGTCCCGCCCGCGCCTCGCGACACCCACCACGCGGGCGCCGAACCGCACCTGGTCACCGAGTAGGTCAGCGAGCGGCTTGAGGTAGCTCTCGACCCACTCGCCGCCGCTCGGGTAACTGTCTCCATCCGGCCGCACCCAGCCCGCCTGCGTCAGCAGTCGCTCGGCCGCCGGGTCGACGAGCTCGCTCCACTGCGAGAACAGCCGGACGTACTTCCACTGCGACACGGCCGCACCGGCGCGATCGCCCGTCTCCAGCACGAGCACCCGCTCGCCCCGCTCGACCAGATGCGCCGCCGCGGACAAACCCGCAGGTCCGGCACCCACCACGACGACAGGCAACTCGCTCACCACACACCCCTTGTATCGAAGAGTTTCAAATCAGTGCGCCGACTGTATCGACCGGGATCGATTGACGCAACCATCGATCCGCGTCGATACTTCAGCCATGACGACCTCAGCGGCCCCGGCCGTGCTGCCCACCGGCGACGCCGCGACCTACGCGGAGTGGTTCGCATGCCTCGCCGAACCGACCCGCGTACGCCTGCTGCACGCCGTCGCCACCGCGGGCCGCTCGATGACCGTCGGCGAGCTGACCGACCTGCTCGGCATCAGCCAGTCCACCTGCTCGCACCACGTGCGCAAGCTGGTCGAGGTCGGCTTTCTCAGGCAGCACAAGGAAGGCACCGCCACCCACGTCACCGTGAACCCGTCGTGCTGCACCGGTCTGCCGCACGCCGCCGACGTCGTCATGGGCGTACTCGCGCAACGTCCGTGCTGCCCGGTCGACCTGCCCGCCGACGTCACCGTTCGCGCGCTGCGTGACGAGGACTGGACCGCCGTGCGCCGCATCTACGCCGAAGGCATCGCCACCGGCGACGCGACCTTCGAAACCGAGGTTCCGCTGCGCAGGGCACTCGACGCCAAGTGGCTACCGGACCACCGTTGGGTCGCCGAGATCGACGGCGAGGTAGCGGGCTGGGCCGCTGCGACCGCGGTGTCCACACGGGACTGCTACTCAGGCGTCGCCGAGACCTCTGTCTACGTCGGCTCGGACTTCCGCGGTCGTGGGGTCGGCAAGGCCTTGGTGCACAGGCAAGTCAAGGCCGCCGACGACGCAGGCCTGTGGACCTTGCAGACCTCGGTCTTCCCCGAGAACCGCGCCAGCCTGGCACTGCACCACTCAGCGGGCTTCCGCACCCTCGGCGTCCGCGAGCGCATCGCACAACACCACGGCGTGTGGCGCGACACCGTGTTCCTCGAACGCCGAACCGCCGGCTGACACCGCCGACTTCTCCGCGCTCGGGGTCGTCACGACCGGTTGCCGACCAGGTCCAGCACGACGTCGTAGCGGCGGGCGTCGAGGGAGAAGTCGTCGCGGGTGCAGTCGATGACGTGATCGGCGCCGAGCGACTTGACCAGTCCCTGATCAACATCCGGGCAGGCGTGGGACCGCACCTCATGGACCGCGAACCCGAGCAGGCCCAGGACGTGGCCGCGACGATCAGCATCGAGTACCGTCGGGACGAGCTCGTCATCTGTGTCGACAACGACGGTGGGGCACAAGCGATGCCTGGGGTTTCCGCTCCGGCGGGCAACGGGATCACCGGTATGCGGGAGCGCGCCGCCGCGCTCCGTGGCCGGGTGTCGGCCGGACCGTCGCCCGGTAGCGGGCGGCGGGTCCACGCCGTCCTGCCCTCTGGCACCGCAAGCGATCCGGAGCCCACCCCGTGATCCGGGTCGTGCTCGCCGGAGAGGGCCTGCTCTCACCGTGCGTCACCCGGAGGGTGATCGAGCAGTTCGCGGCCCGCACCGCCGCCCCTGCGGTCCCACGGCTGCGGCCTGACCTCACCAACCGCGAACGGGAAGTGGTCGCACTGGCCGGTTCCGGTCTGTCCGACGACGAGATCGCCGCCCATTTGGCGGTGAGCCCAGCCACGGCCAAGACCCACGTGGCGCGTGCGATGGTCGAGCTCGACGCCAGGGACCGCGCACAACTCGTTGTATTCGCCTACGAGGCCGGCCTGGTACGCCCAGGCCGGCTGCCCTGATAGAGGGAGCTGCCGACGTGGTCGAGACGCACGACATCGTTCGCCCGCCCGCGGAACTGAGCGCCGCGCTCGCGGTTCTCGGCAGTGCCACGGCCAGTGCCGAGCTCAGCCGCATGGGCATCCGCAGCGCGTTCATCCGCGGGCCGGTCGCGGTGACGCCCGGGATGCGCGTGGCCGGACCGGCTTTGACGTTGCAGTTCCTGCCGAAGCGGGAGGACCTCTACCCCGTCGACGAGTACGCCGAGCCGGAGAAGCAGTTGCACCGCCACGTGATGTACCACGCGCAGGCCGGCGACATGATCGTCGTGGACGCGCGGGGTGACATGAGCAGCGGCGTGTTCGGCGAGATGATGCTGACCTACTTCAAGGGCCGTGGCGGCGTCGGCGTGGTGGTCGACGGGTGTCTGCGTGACGTCGGCGAGGCCAAGAAGCTCGGTCTCGGGCTGTGGATCCGGGGCGCCACACCGAACTTCCACGCGCAGACCGGCATCGTGCCGACCGCGGTGAACGTGCCGGTGGCGTGTGGTGGCACGCTCGTCGAGCCCGGCGACATCGTCGTCGCCGATGACGACGGGGCGGTCGTGGTGCCGGTCAAGCTCGCGCCCGCGCTGGTGGCCGCTGCCCGGGAACACGCGGAGTGGGAGGAGTTCTCCCGGATCCGGCTGGCCGAGGGCGGCGACCTGCGGCGGTACTACCCGCTGTCGGACGAGGCGCGGCCCGAGTACGAGCGGTGGCGTGCGGAGCAGGGCCGGACCTAGCCCTTCACCGCCCCCGCGGTGAGGCCCTCGGTCAGGAATCTCTGCCCGAACGCGTACATGGTCACGACCGGGATGCTGATCAGCAGCGAGGCCGCGGCCAGCTGCCCCTGCGGCACGACGTCACCGAAGATCATCGACTGCATTCCCACGGGCAGCGTCTTGTAGTCGTCGTCGGTGATGAAGACGAACGCGAACAGGAACTCGTTCCACGCGTTGGTGAGCGTGAAGAGGGCGACCGCGAGCAGGCCCGGCTTCGCCAGCGGGAGAACGATTCGCAGGAACGCGCCGAACCGCGTGCAGCCGTCGACCAGCGCGGCCTCTTCCAGGTCCGCCGGGATCGACTTGAAGTACCCGACGAGCAGCCACGTCGCGAACGGCAGCGTGAACGTGGGATAGGCGAGGACGAGCGACCACAAGGAGTCGTTGAGCCCGATGCCGCTCATCATCTGGTACAGCGGGATGAACAGCAGCGCGCCCGGCATCACGTAGGTGAGCAGGATCGTCACCGTGAAGCTCTCCGAACCGCGGAACCTCAAGCGCGCCAACGCGTAGCCGGCGAGCGCCGCGCAGACCAGCGCGATCGCCGTGGACGCCACCGACACGAGGATCGTGTTGAGGTACCAGGTGCCGAACGCCCTGTCCGCGAACAGGTTCGTGAACTGCTCGGTGGTCCACGGGGTCGGCCACAGGTCGTCGGTGCGTGCCACGATCTGGTCGTCGGACTTGAACGCCGTGACCGTCATCCAGTACAGCGGCGCGAGCACGAAGCCCAGCAGGCCCACCAGCGCGACGCCCGAACCGGTGCCGCCGACCAGGCGTGCGGCCAGCCGGTTGCCCCGTGCGGCCAGCACCGAGACGAGCCGTCCGACCGCGGCCGCGAGCACCACGAAGACGCCCAGCACGAGCGCGGCCTTCCACACGATGTGCGGCGACGCCCAGACCAGCACGAGAACAGACACCACGATGACGGCCCACGGCAACGCGCGACGCTGAGCGGGGGTCAACCGCCCGCGCCCCAGGTCGCGCGCGCCCGGCATGTCGTTGCGCCGCATCATCCGCACGAGGATCACCACCAACACCGCGATGATCGGCAGCATCACCAGCGTGACCGCGGCGCCCGCGCCCAGCTGCAACTGCTGGATCGCCTTCGAGTACGCCACCATCACGTACGGCGCGGTGGCGTCGCCCGGCCCGCCCTGGGTCATCAGCCAGATCAGGTCGAAGTTGTTGAACGTCCAGATCGACGACAGCAGCACCGTCACGATCATGATGTGCCGCAACCCCGGCAACGTGATGTGCACGAACCGCTGCCACGGCGACGCACCGTCCACAATGGCCGCTTCGTACAGCCCGCCGTCGATCGCCTTGAGCCCGGCGAGGAACGTCACCGTGAAGAACGGGATGCCCTTCCAGACGTTGACGAGGATGACCGACGGCAGCGCGAGCGCGGGATCGGACAGCCATTCCGCCGGCCACCGGTCCACGAGCCCGACCGCGGCGAGGAAAGGCCCGATCCCCGAGTCGGTGAGCAGCACGTTGACACTGCCGAAGATCGGGTCGAACAGGGACCGCCAGGTGAAGGCCGTGACGACGGTCGGCACCACCCACGGCAGCAGGATCACCCCGGCGACGACCGCCCGGCCGCGGCGCATCTGGTGCAGCATCAACGCCGCGATGAGACCGAGGATCACCTTGAAGATCTCGGCGTACGCGGTGAAGACGAACGAGTTCAGGACTCCTTTGTGGAACAACGTGTCGCCGATGAGCGCGGTGTAGTTGGACAGCCCGACGAAGACCGTCTCAGCGCCGTGGCGTTCCGTGGTGCTGGTGACGACCGAGTCGGCGATGGGGACCAGGATCAGGCCCGCGACCAGCACCAGCGTCGGCCCGACGAACACCGCGGCGAGGCGCCAGTCGCGTCCGAGCAGCCGCTGCGACGAGCTGAGCGAGGACGACGTGCGCGGCGCCGGGCGAACCGGCGCCGGCCGCGTGCGCAGGTCGGTCACTGCTTGTAGCCCTGTTGCTCGAAGACCTGGACGATCCGGGCGTGCGTCGCGGCGACCGCGTCGGCCGGTTTGGTGCCCTGGATGACCGACTGCATCATGTCGGTCAGGACGTAGGCGGCGGTGGCGGCCTGCTCCCCCGGGCTCGGCGCCTGCGGGAACTTGAAGCCCGTCTTGGTGGTCACGGGGAGCGGGGTGCGGGTCTGCTCCCGCAGCGCGGGGAAGGCCGGGTCACCGCTGGTGTAGTACGGGTCGGAGTCCCACACCTTGTCCCACGAGGGATTCACGAGGCACGGTGCTCCCTTCGCGACACCGAGCAGTGCGGTCCCGCTGACCATGTACTTCGCCACCAGCTTCGCGAGGTCCGGGTTCTTCGCTCCCTTGAACACCACGAACGAGTTGGACTCGCCGAACGCCAGCGGCTTGTCGAGCGCCGGTCCGGTCGCACCGTTGAACGGGTGGGTGTTGCCGTAGACCGGGTTGTTCTTGGTCTTCGAGTCGGCGTAGACGCTGAACTGGTTGAGCGTGAGCCCCAGGATCTGGGCGAGCCAGTTCTCGTTGTTGCTCGAGTCGGTCCAGCTGCCGATCCCCGGTGGCAACATCGGCGTGTACTTGGGGTTCGTGTAGATGTCGCCGATGAACGTGACGGCGGCGACGGTCTCCGGCGAGTTGAACACCACCTTCGTTCCGGTGTTGTCCGCGATCGCCCCGCCGTAGGTGTTGACGACGTTCGCGATGAAGCCGTTGGCGTCGCCGGAGCGGTTCACCGTGAGACCCCAGCCGAAGCGCTTCTTCGCCGGGTCGGAGACCTCCAAAGCGTTGTCGCGCAACTCCTCCCACGTGTAGTGGGGCTTCAGCTCGAGACCCTTCTCCTGGTACCAGTCCTTGCGCAGGTACATCGCGGACGCGATGAAGTGGTACGGGATCGCGAACCAGCGCCCGCCGAACACGCAGTAGTTGTTCGCCTCCGTCGCGGGCTCTCCGTAGAGCTTGCGCATCTCCTCCACCACGTCGGTGACGTCGGTGAGCGCGCCGAGGTTGTGGAGCTGGCCGACGAACCGCCGATCGCTCACGAACGCGAAGTCGCGGCTGGTACCCGCTTTCACCTCGGCGTCCATCTTCGCGACCATGTCCCCCGCGTCGCCGGAGACCAGGTCGTTGCGGAGCGTGGTGCCGGTGGCCTGCGCGAAGACCTGCAGCGACTTGTCCAGCGCCTTGTTGGCGGCCTCCGAGTACAGCTTCTGCGAGAGCATGCCGGCCGATCCGCCGCGCAGCGACGCCGCCTGGTCGAGCAGGGCCTGGGGCACCTGGACGTCCACCTGCGGAGCCGCGGGGCTCCCTCCCCCGCACCCGGCGAGACCGAGCACGCCCAGCGCGCTCATCCCGAGGAAGGTGCGCCGTGATAAGTCCGATTTCTCTTCCATGACACCAACTCCTCCCGCGTCCGGCCGAGCGGACGCGTGCCGACGGGGCGACTCTGCAACCGGCGGGACAGCGGGACGTGCGCCCGCTGCCGGGTCGTTCATGTGGTGAAGTGGAGGAACTACGTGCGCGGCACAGCCCTAGCGCCGCTTGGTCCGCCGCCCCTTCTCCGCGAGGAGCGTGGAGTTGTTGGCCAGGTGCTTGCGCATCGCCGCGCGGGCCCGGTCCGGGTCACGCGCCACGAGCGCCTCGTAGATCTCCGTGTGGTCGGCGGTGGCCTTGCACAACGCGTCCGAGTCCTCGTTGGTGATGCGCCGGCTGGCCGTGCCGAGCCAGCGAGCCGAGTACATGATCCGGTCCAGGATGCGGTTGTTCGCCGCCCGGCAGATCTCCATGTGGAACTCGTGGTCGACCTCGAGGTAGGCGTTCGGATCCCCCTCCAGCGCCGCCATGCGACCGAGCTCGTCCCGCATCCGGTCCAGCGTCTCGTCGGTGACGATGGCGGCGGCCATCGCGGCGAGCTCGGGTTCGAGCAGCATGCGCATCTGGTCGAGCTCCTGCAGCAGCTCGCCGACGACCTCGGCGGGCAGCCACTCGACCAGCAACGGGCTCAGGTAGTCCCACTCCGCCGGCGGACGCACCGTGACCCGGCGGCCCTGCGCCACGTCCACGATGTCCAGCGAGGCGAGGACTTTGAGCGTCTCCCTCGCCACCACGCGGGACACCCCGAACTCCCGTGCGATGTCGAGCTCCGACGGCCCCCGCCCGTCCTCGAACTCACCGTTGACGACCCGCCGGGTCAGGTGAGCGGCCACCTGCACCGGCAGAGTGCGGACCTTGACAAGGTCCGGAGACTCTTGTCCCCTTTGCATGTCATCAGCTTATAGGACAAGTTACTCATCGCGACAGTCCGTTCACCTGCACCACCCGGAGACGGGAGAGCAATGCGGATCGTGAACGTCACCACTGCAGTGGTCGCCTACCACGGCGAAGCCACGCTCGTCCGGATCGACACCGACGAGGGCCTCAGCGGGTTCGGCGAGGCCAACCCCGACGCCGGCGCGGGCGGCGTCGTCGGCATGATCGAGTTCCTGACCCCGCTGCTGATCGGCGAGGACCCGCGCAACGTCGAGCGCTGCTGGGAGAAACTGCGTCGCGGCCGGGTCTTCGCGGGACCACAGGGCGGGGTGTTCGTGATCGCCCTGTCCGGGATCGAGCTCGCGCTGTGGGACCTCGCGGGCAAGGCGGCGGGCCAGCCCGTGCACCGGATGCTCGGCGGGAAGTTCCGCGACCGGATCCGCCTCTACGCCGACTGCGGCGACGGCGACGACCCCGCGGGCTCGGTCTCCGGGTGCGTGGACCGGGCCCAGCGGATGGTCGCCGAGGGCTTCACCGCCATCAAGTTCGACGTCGACGACCTCCGCCACCCGGCCAAGTTCGACGACTTCAACCACACGATCAACGCCGCCGAGCTGCGGTCGATGGTCGCGCGCGTCGCCGCCGTCCGCGAGGCGATCGGACCGGACGTCGACCTGGCCATCGACCTGCACGCGCGCTACGACGTGCCCAGCGCGTGCCGGATCTCCCGCGAGCTGGAACCGTTCGACCTGATGTGGCTCGAGGAGCCGCTGCCTGCGGAGAACGTCGACGCGCTGGTGCGGGTGCGGGAGCAGACCCGCACGCCGATCTGCGCCGGCGAGAACCTGTACCTGCGGTGGGGGTTCCGCGAGCTGCTCGAACGCGGCGCCGTGGACGTGATCGAGCCGGACGTGCCGAAGTGCGGCGGACTCGCGGAGGCCAAGAAGATCGCCAACCTCGCCGAGCTGCACTACATCCCCTTCGCTCCGCACCTGGTGTCGACGCCGCTGGGCACGATGGCGACGTCGCACCAGTGCGCGGCCATTCCCAACTTCTACGTCCAGGAGTGGCACGCGCTGGAGGAACGGGCGGTGTGGGACAGCTACGTCCACGCCCCCGACGGAAGCGGCTCGATCGTGAAGGACGGCTACATCACGCTGCCCGACACCCCGGGCATCGGCGTGGAGCTCGACATGGACGGCGTGCGGGCGCACGCCGTCGCGGGCTACGGCGTGTTCGAGTAGCGGAGCTCGTCCAGGCGGGCGAAGTCCTCGTCGGGCAGGTCGACGTGCACGGCGCCGACGTTCTCTTCGAGGTGCTTCTCCGACGACGTGCCGGGGATCGGCAGCATCACGTCCGACCGCCGCAGCAGCCACGCCAGCGCGATCTGGGCCGGGGTGGCGCCGAGCCGCCGGGCCACCTCGGCGACCGGCGAGCCCGGCCGCACGCTCGGCGCGATCGGCAGCCAGGGCAGGAACGCGATGCCGTGGCGTTCGCAGTGCTCCAGCACGTCCTCGGAGCGCCGGTCGTCGAGGTTGTAGCGGTTCTGCACGCTGACGATCGGCGTGATCCGCTCCGCCTCGACGATCTGCGCGACGGAGACCTCGGACAGCCCGACGTGCCGCACCTTGCCCTCGTCCTGGAGCCGGCGCAGTGCGCCGATCTGGTCCGCGAGCGGGACGGCGGGGTCGACCCGGTGCAGCTGGAACAGGTCGATCCGCTCGACCCGCAGCCTGCGCAGGCTCAGCTCGGCCTGCTGGCGCAGGTACTCCGGGCGGCCGAGCGGGATCCACTCGTGGCCGGGATGACACTGGCCCGCCTTGGTCGCGACCACGACACCGTCCGGGTACGGGTCCAGGGCCTCGGCCAGCAGCTCCTCGTTGCGGCCGAGGTCGTAGGAGTCGGCGGTGTCGAGGAAGGTGACGCCGAGGTCGACCGCTCGGCGCGCCAGGGCGTGTGCCGCGGCCGGGTCGTTCGCGGGCAGCCGCATGGCGCCGAAACCGAGGCGGTGGACGGGCAGGTCGCCGCCGAGGACGAGGTGGGAGTGCACGGGATCTCCTTGCGGGTGCCGGTTCGTTCCGCACTCACACTGCCCATTGCCGTTCACTAAGACAATCGAAACATTCTTTGGCCCATCGCGTAGCATCGCTAATGTGTTGAACCTGGAACGCCTGCGGACGCTGCACGCGGTGTCCACGACGGGATCGGTCCGCGGCGCCGCCGAGGCGTTGCACGTGACCACCTCGGCGGTGTCGCAGCAGCTGGCCAGGCTGGAACACGAGGTCGGCCAGCCCCTGCTGGAACGGCAGGGCCGCGGCATCCGGCTCACCGACGCGGGCGACCTGCTCGCCGAGCACGCGGGCAGGCTGCTGCGCCAGGTGGAGCTCGTCGAGACCGAGCTCGCCGACCGCCGCGGCGCCGTGGCCGGAACGCTCTCGGTGGCCGCGTTCGCCACGGCCGCCCGCGGCCTCGTGCCGCCGATGCTGCGCACGCTGCGGGAGCGGTACCCGCAGCTCTCGGCCCGGCTCGTGGAACTGGAACCCGTCGAGGCGATCGCCCAGCTGCGCCACGGCGACGTCGACCTCGCCGTGGTGCAGGACTGGCCAGAGCAGCCGCTCGCCGTGCCCGCCGACATCGCCAGCGCCCCGCTTCTGGACGACGTCCTCGACGTGGCACTGCCCTCTTCGCACCCGTTCGCAGGCCTCGCCGCGCTCGCCCTGGACGAGCTGCGCGACGAGGAATGGGTCGGCTGGCCCAGCGACGAGATCTGCCACGGCTGGCTCGAGAACACCTTGCGCCGCAACGGGATCGAACGTCAGATCGGGCACACGGCCTCAGAGCACTCCACCCAGCTCGCCCTGGTGGCGGCCGGGCTCGGTGCCGCGATCATCCCCCGCCTCGGCCGCGGTCCGACGCCGGAGGGCGTGCGGTTCGTGCCGCTCGTGCCCGTTCCCCGGCGCCGGGTGTTCGCGTTGTGGCGCAACAGCAGCACGAACAGCCCGGCGCGCAGGGCGGCGTTGCGCGCGCTGCAGGAAGCCGCCCGGCACAGCGGCACCGGCCCTCAGGGCTGACGGGGCCAGGTCCAGGCGTACCGCAGGATGAGGACGAGAACGACCAGTTCCAGTGCGACGCCGAGGCCGTAGAAGTACCTCCAGGACTCGCCCACCACGTTGAACGCCGCGAAGGGGACCTGGATCGAGGCCACGACGATGTTGGTGATGCGGTTCGCGCGGGCAGGCAGCGTCATCGACAGCACGACCATGAGGATCGGGAGCGCCATGAGCGCGAGGAAGACGATCATCAACGTCTGGCTGATGTCGAACTCCCAGACGACGCCGACCAGGATGTCGTCGACGACGCCGGGCCTGAAGAACGCGAGAATGTCCACATAGGCGTACAGGAACATGAGGCTCGTCCACGCTGCGGCGAGCTTGGTTCTCACCGAGATCCGCTGGTCGTCCAGCGTGGTGGGTTGACGCGTTCTCATCATGGGCTCCGTTGTCGTGGTGAGGATCGGTGGGTTCACGATCGCTGAGCCCGGCGGCGGGAACATCGGCACCGAGGCCGGATCCGTCCTGGTCGTTGGGAGGAGCGGCGTCTCGTTCTTTCGAACGGTCCCCGACGCCTCGGCGGTCTTTAGGCTGGGTGCGTGATTACCAACGCCCTGAGCTCGCTGTGGGCCGAGCCCCGCGCCACGGACGCTCCCGAACGGGTGTCGCGTGACTGGGTGCTGGTCGGGGTGTTGATGGTGACGGCGTTGCTCGAGGGAGTCTTCTGGGACGACGTCGTCTGGCGGCCGGTCGCGACGATCGTGGCGGTCGGGCTCGCGCCGGTGCTGCTGTGGCGGCGCACCCACCCGTTGGCCTGCGTCGTGGTGGCCTTCGGCACCGCGACGACGTTGGGCCTGGCGAGCCTGCTGGGCGGGGCCCAGAGCGCGGGCCTGAACACGATGATCTACATCCTGGTGTTCGTCTACGCGCTGGTCCGCTGGGGCTCGGGGCGCGAGACCGTGATCGGGCTGGCGGTGGTGGCGGTCGCCGCGGTGTTCGGCAGCGTGACTGACTACGCCGGGCCGACCGAACTCTTCGGCGGGTTCGCCGTGCTGGCTGCTGCGGCGGCGGGCGGAGCGGCGTTCCGCTACCGCGCCGAGAGCTGGCGCCGGGCGTTGGACCAGAGCCGCAGCCAGGAACGGGTCGGCCTCGCGCGCGAGCTGCACGACATCGTCGCCCACCACGTCTCGGCGATCGCCGTGCAGGCGCAGGCAGGTCAGGCGATGGCCGCGCAGCGACCTGAAGCGGCGCTCGAAGCGCTGGTGGTCATCGAGGGAGAAGCGTCGCGGACGCTCGCGGAGATGCGAGCGATGGTCCGGGTGCTGCGCGACGGGGCGCCGGCGCAGTACGCCCCACAGCCCGGGGTCGCCGACCTGGTGTCCCTCGCCCGCCGCGCCCCGGTGCCGGTCGTCGACGTGTCGTTGCCACCTGACCTGGACGACCTCCCGCCCCAGGTCGACGCGGCGGTCTACCGGCTGGCGCAGGAGGCGTTGACCAACGCCCTGCGGCACGCCCGCAACGCCTCGCGGGTCGAGATCCGGGTCGTGGAGGGCGAGGGAAGGCTGCGACTGCACGTGACCGACGACGGACAGATCGACCCGGGACGGCCGGTGAACCACGGCTTCGGGCTGCTGGGGATGACCGAACGCGTGCAGCTGCTCGGCGGCACGCTGCGTGCCGGACCGGCGGCCGAGCGCGGGTGGGCGGTCGACGCCGAACTGCCGACGGGGGCAGGCCGATGACGGTGCGCGTGCTGGTGGCCGACGACCAGGATCTGGTGCGCACCGGCCTGTCGATGATCCTGGAGGCGCAGCCCGACATCGAGGTCGTCGGCCAGGCCGCCGACGGCCACACCGCCGTCGAGCTGGCGCGTCGGCTCCGCCCCGACGTGTGCCTGGTCGACATCCAGATGCCGGGGCTCGACGGCATCGAGGTGACCAAGCTCCTCGCCGGGCGGGACGTCCCGGACCCGATCGCGGTCGTGGTGATCACGACGTTCGACCTCGACGAGTACATCCAGGGTGCGCTTCGGGCCGGCGCCCGAGGCTTTCTGCTCAAAGACGCCGGACCGGCGCTGCTCGTCCAGGCCGTCCACGCCGCCGCCGTCGGCGACGCCCTGATCGCGCCGAACGTCACCCGGCGGCTGCTGGCCACCCTCGCCGCCAGGGAACCGGTGAGCCGGCGGACCCAGCCGATCGAGCCGCTCACCGAACGCGAGGAGGAAGTGCTGACGCTGGTCGCCCGTGGCCGCACGAACGCCGAGATCGCCGCCGAGCTGTTCATCGGCTTGACGACCGCCAAGAGCCACGTCGCCAGCCTGCTGAACAAGATCGGCGTCCGGAACAGGGTCGAGATCGCGATGTGGGCGTACGACACCGGCAGGGTGGGGTAAATGCGTGGTTTGCCGAACTGGACGCCCTGCTGACCTGCACGAACGCATTTCTCGACCGTTACAGGGTCAATCGTCAGGTAATCGCAAGGCGGCAGGAAACCCGCCAAGCCGCCGTCATCCGGTTGGGTACGTCTTCTCCGCCGCTGCCCAGCGTACGAGCCGGAAGGGTTCCAATGATCCACGCGATTGTCGCCGCGGCCATGGCGATGTCCACCGTCGTCCTCCCCCAGGCCGACGTCCCGCCACCCGGCGCGGTCACCATCGACACGATCAACGGCAGCGGTTGCCCCAGAGGCACGACCAAGGTGACGGTGTCACCGGACAACTCCGCCTTCCACGTGGTCTTCAGCAGCTACGCGGCCAAGGTCGGCCCCGGCGCCGCTCCGACGGACTTCCGGAAGAACTGCCAGCTGAGCATCAGGGTGAACGCGCCGGAGGGCTACGTCTACGGCATCTCCAAGGTGGACTACGCGGGCTACCTCCACCTCGAACGCGGCGCCACCAGCACCCTGAGGTCCACCTACTACTTCCAGGGCATGCCGGACACCGGCTACCGCAGCCACGGCTGGCAGGGTCCGGTGGATGACGAGTGGCAGGCCACCGACGAGGGCTCGCCGATCATCTACCCGCCCTGCGGCGTGAACAGGAACCTCAACCTCAACACCGAGCTGCGGGTCAACGCGGGCACATCGGATCCGAAGAAGACGAGCTTCATGGCGATGGACTCGCTCGACGGTTACGCCAAGACGGACTACTACTTCTCGTGGAAGCGTTGCCCGTAACCGGAAAACGCTGAGGCCTGGGTCCACGGTGGACCCAGGCCTCGCGTTCATGCGCGATCAGGAGTGGACGGGAACCTGCTCGTAGATCACCTTCCACTCGTAGGTGCCGACGAACCCGTTGGCCCACAAGCGGTTCACCCGAGCCGCCTCGGTGGAGTTCGGGGAGGCGACGGTGCACGACGTGCCAGGGCCGCCGCCCGACATCAGCTCGGAGCAGGGACCGCTGTAGTGGTCGGGCAGGCCGAGGGCGTGCCCGGTCTCGTGGGCGGTGATGCGGGTGACGTAGTACTGCCGCGCTTGCGTGTAATCAATGAAAATGGTGCCGCTGCCGTGGCCGTTGGTGGAGGCGTACGACCCTCGCGGGTCATTGCCCTCCCGATAGCGCAGGGTGGCCGCGCTGCGGTTCTCCACCAGTTTCACGTTGGACACCCGCGCGTTCCAGTTCGCCGCGCCCTGACGGATGGCGCTCGCGAACGTGGGTGCGCTGCTGGTGTCGTAGTAGACGTTGACCGCCGCCGCGGTGGGCGGGGCCTCGGAGGTCGACGCGTGGCCGGTCAGGGGTGCGACCACGGTCGTCGCCGCGGCGAGCGCGACGGGCAGGACGAATTTTCTGAACATGGGTTCTCCTCGCTTGCAGGGTGCGAAGAATGAAACCTCGAGGTTCCACTACCCAACGTAAGGAAGGTCTTCGCGCCACTCGCCCGCCATTGGCATGAAACGGTTCGACGCTCTTGACGGTTGACGTTGCGCGTTATTCGGGCGAATGTGGCGAAGGGCGTGAAAAGGGGCGAATGGCGGTGACGGTGCGTCAGGCCCGCGCACCGGCCGGCGTCGTCGCGAAGTCCTTCTGGCGGGTGTCGGCCGAGTAGTGGGCGACCGCGATCGCTCCGGCGATCGCCAGGACGAACCCGATGGTCGCGGCCGTCACGTAGCCGTCGCGGACGCGGTCGTCGAGGTAGACCAGTCCGACGAACGACGAAAGCGCCGTGTTGGTGGTGAACATGACCGCGGTGACCCCGGTCGGACCGCTCTTCTGCAGCGCCATCGCGAACAGCACCGCCGCCGTGAGTCCGTTGAGGACGATGGCCCAGGCCGCCGGTTCCAGAACGAGTCGCCAGGCGGTGTCCGGGAGCTCGAGTGTGCGTGCCGAGATGCCGACGACGCTGTAGGCGACACCGGAGCCGAACGCCAGCGCGGTCGCCGACCACACGTGGTGGTGGCGCCGGGCGAAAACCGCGATCGCCGCCACCGGAATCACCACGGCCACGAGGATCCAGCGCCACTGCGGCGGCAGGACCTGTGCGGGCCCCGGTTCCGCGGACGCTCCCAGCAGAACCAGGCCGGTCGCGCCGACGACCAACGCGCCCCATCCCGCCGCACGGAGGTGATGGCCCATGAACACGCTGAACAGGGCGGTGACACCGACGCTGAACGCGAGCATCGACTGCACGAGGAACAACGGCAGCCGGTGCAGCGCGGCGGCCGCGGCGGCGAACCCCAGCATGTCCACGCCGAGCCCGAGGAAGTACAGCCATTGACGTCGGAGAGCGATGAGATCGAGAGACGTCCCGCCGTACGCGCCCGCACGCCGGACACCGATGGACTCCAGGATCGAACCACTGCCCGACGCCAGGGTCGCCAGCACAGCGAGCAGGTATCCCAGTGTCACCCGCCCATTGTGTCAGCCGGGGGTCGTGGCGCCCTCAACGTCCCCATTGGATGTGCGTGCCGTCACCGCTGTCCCAGCGCGGCTCGCGCGCATCATGCGGAGTGCGTGCAGCGCCGAGGACTCACCCGCGAACTCCGCGGATCCGCCGAGGTAACCGGCGATCAGGTCGGGAGCGGAGTGGTCCTCGACACCGGTGAATCCGAGGGCACGCAGCCGCGCGGCGATGTCGTCGGGAGTGAAGTAGCTGAACAGGGGTTCGCCGACGGCGGCCAGCCGATCGGCACGTGCGCGCTGGTGGGCGCGTTCCGCGTCGGTGGTCGCGGAGCGCAGGTAGTCGAAGACCACCTCGACCGGCTGGGCCTGTCCGGCGATGTAGGCGAGGGTGGCGTGGGCGGCGTCGGAGGTCAGGTAGTAGACGACGCCCAGCCACACGAACACCGCCGGGTCCGTCCTGCTGAATCCGGCGGCTTCGAGTTCCGTTGCCAGCGTTTGGGTTTCGAAGTCGACCGGCACGAAGGTCAGCGTGTCGGGGCTGTCGATGCCGGTCGTGGCAAGGCGTTCGCGCTTCCACGCCTGGGTGGCGGGGTGGTCGACTTCGAAGACGCGCACGTCGCGGCGGGGGTTGCGGTAGGCGAAGGTGTCGAGGCCCGCGCCCAGGATCACGACCTGGCGCACACCTTCGGCGATGGCGGCGGCCACGGTGTCCTCGGCGAAACGGGCCCTGGTGGCGAAGAACAGGCGGCGGGGGCGGTCCGTCACGGCGCCGCCGAGGCGGTCGGTCGCGGCCGTGCCCAGTCTGGGCAGTTCGTCCTCGGCATGGCCCAGCAGACGTGCCGCGAGGGGGTCGGTGAAGATTTGTGGCTGGTCAACGATCTGGTGGTAGGCGCGGGCGTACGCGGTGACTAGCGCCGTCCGGCTGGGTCCGCCGTTCTCCATGGTCTCGACGCTACTCACGAAGTCGGTGCGTACGCAGCCACACTGTTCTCAGCTGCCCGCGTACTCCACGAACCGAACGTCCGTGACGCCGGCGATCGCGCGTGCCAGCACCTCGGCGATGTGACGATCGGTCGCGTCGTTCATCCTGTCCACGATGGACACTCGGCCGCCGGACACCTCGACGGTCCACCGGTGTGCGGAGCCGATCATGTCCAGGCGGTGCCGGAGCTCGGCCTCGATGATCCAGTCGTCGCGGCTGATGGAGCGGAGCATGTCGCGGCGGGTCACGATGCCCGCGAGGTGGCCCTCGTCGACCACCGCGACGCTGCGCACGCCGTGCTGCAGCATGAGGTCGGCGACCTCGGACAGGTCGGTGTTCGGGGTGACGGTCACCGGCTTCGTCATGACCTGGACGACCAGGTCAGCGGGTTTGTCCCGTGGCTGAACGGGTTCGCCGTGCACCAGTTTGCGCGGGTCCTGGGGCAACCGGTCGCGCAGCAGCTCGGTCTCGCCGACCGCACCCACCAACGCACCCGAAGCGTCCACCACGGGCAGGGCGGTGAAGCCTCGTTCGGCGAGCAGTCGCGCGGCGTCACGCGCGGGCAGGTCCGGGGAGACGACCACGACGTCGGTCGTCATCACGTCTCGTGTCCTCATGGCGCTCCTCAGCCGAAGATCTCGGTCTGGCGGGTGTGCTTGGTGTCGTTCCAGTCGCACCGCAGCCGGTTGTGCACGTCCACCACGCCCGGCAGGACGCGGACGAGGTGCTCGGCGATGTCGACCTCGCTCTGGCGTTCGAGCTTGCCCCGCAGGTCCACGACGCCGTTGCTCACCTCGATGTCGACGGTGTTCGGGTCGACCCACAGCATCCGGCCGAAGATTTCGTCGCGGATCGTTGTGCGCAGTTCGTCGTCGTCGCGCAGGAAGACCTTGAGCAGGTCGCGGCGAGATGCCACGCCTACGAGCGCGCCGTCGGAGTCCACGACGAAGAGCCTGCGCACGCCGGCCGCTGCCAGTTCGCGGGCGGCGGCGCTCGCGGGCAGGTCCGGCGGAATGCTCTTGACCGGCGACGTCATGATGTCGCGCGCGGTGAGGCCGGTTGCCTGTTCCCACCTGTGCTTCGTCGAACGTCCCGCGAACACGCCGGGCGCGTCCTCGGTGCCGCCGCGGAACTCCTCCTTCGGCATCAGGTCGGCCTCGGACACCACGCCGACGGGGAAGCCGCCGTCCAGCACGGGCACGGCACTGATCCTGTTGTCCTCCAGCAGCCGCACGAGCTCCTTGAACGAGCTGCCGACGTCCGCGGTGATCACCTCACGTGTCATCAGCGAGGCGACGGTCGGTTCACGCATGACACCCTCCGGCGATCTTCGGTTGCTGTCCTGTCCCCAGCCTTCTCGGCCCGACGGCGGCGGCCCACCTGCCAAAGGTGTGGGTGGCTCGGGCGTTCCGACCCCGTTGCGGAAGGGACCTAAGGACCTCCTCCCCACGACGGGTCCGCGGGTCCCGGCCAGGCCGGGACGTAGTCCCCTCACTCACGGCCGCGGGTGCTGCGAGCTTCAGGACAGGACTTCGACGACGGAGGTGAGCGGGATGGACCGCGGTCAACCCGACGAGACGACGGTGCGAGCGGCGGTAGCACTCGCCGGCCGCGCACCGTCGGTGCACAACTCCCAGCCATGGCGGTGGGAAGCCGGCGCGCGCAGCCTGCACCTGTACGCCGACCGCGCCCGGACACTGCCCGCGACCGACCCTCTCGGCGCCGATCTCGTCATCAGCTGCGGTGCGGCCCTGCACCACCTGCGGGTCGGGCTCGCCGCGCTCGGCTTCCGGGCGAAGGTGCACCGGTTCCCGAACCCCGCGCTGCCCGACCACCTCGCCGCGATCGAGTTCGAGCCCGTCGAGCCCAGCGAGTCGCACGTCGAGCTGGCGTCCGCGATTCCCCGCAGACGCACCGATCGCCGCGCGTTCTCGTCCTGGCCCGCGCCTGACGAGATGCTGCGGCAGCTCGTGGAGACCGCGCGGGCCGAAGGCGTGGAGGCCCACGTCGTGTCCGGGAAAGCACGGGACGAACTGCTGATCGCGATCGGCAAGGCCGCGGACATCCAGGAGGCCGATCCGGCCTACCGGGCCGAGATCCGGCAGTGGAGCGGCGTCTACCCCGGCGCGTCGGCCGGTGTCCCCGCCGCCAGCATCCCGGCCGGGTCGCACCAGTACGGCAACCTCCGGATGCGCGAGTTCGCACCGGGATCGCTGATCCAGGGCGACCGCGGTCTGCTCGGCGATGACGCCGGAACCCTCCTCGTGCTGAGCACTTCATCCGACGACGACCTCTCGCGGCTGCGTGCGGGCGAGGCGACCAGCGCGGTGCTGCTCGAAGCCACCGCCGCGGGCCTCGCGTCCTGCCCGCTCAGCCAGCCGCTCGAGGTCGCCGAGACCAGGGAACTCGTGCGCGACGAGGTCCTCGGTGGCTCCTCCTGCCCGCAGCTGGTGATCCGCGTCGGCTGGGCCGGGTTCAACGCCGACCCGCTGCCCGCCACGCCCCGTCGTCCCGTCATCGACCTGCTCCGCGACCAGGAGCAGAAGTGACCACCTACGTCCGCGAGTTCAGCACCCTCGGCAAGAACGACACCTCCATCGCCGGCGGCAAGGGCGCCAACCTCGGCGAGCTCACCCGCGCCGGCCTGCCGGTGCCGCCCGGTTTCGTCGTGACCGCCGAGGCGTTCCGCACGTCGATGAGCCAGGTTCGCGACGACGTCGCCGCCGAGCTGGTGATCGCACTCGACCGCGGCACCTCGCCTCGACGCCTGGAAGAAGCAGCTGAGCGGATGCGCGAGCTCGTGCGGAAAGCAGGTGTGTCCGACGACGTGCGGCACGCTGTCCTCGAGGCCTATCGCGACCTCGGCCAGGACGAGTCCGTGGCCGTCCGGTCGTCGGCGACCTCCGAGGACACCGCGGGCTCGTCGTTCGCGGGCATGAACAGCACGTTCACCAACACGCGCGGCGCGCACGCCCTGCTGGACCGGCTGCTCGACTGCTGGGTCTCGCTGTTCGGCACCCGATCGATCGCCTACCGCGCCGAGCAGGGCATCACCGACGAACCCGCGATCGCCGTCGTGGTCCAGAAGATGGTGAACTCCGAGCGGTCCGGGGTCATGTTCACCGCCGACCCGTCCAGCGGTGACCGCGACAGGATGCTCGTCGAGGCGTCGTTCGGGCTCGGCGAGGTGGTGGTCAGCGGATCGGTCGAGCCGGACACCTACGTGTTGCGCCGCAAGGGCGACACGGTGTCGCTTGTGGACACTCGGGTGGGCCGCAAGTCGCACAAGATCGTGCGTGGCGCGAACGGCGGCGACGAGCGGGTCGACCTCGACACCGAGGAGTCCCACGCGCGGGTGCTGACCGAGGCCGACGCCATCGCGATCGGCCAGCTGGGCCAGCGCGTGCAACGGCATTACGGCGAACCTCAGGACACCGAGTGGGCCATCGCCGACGGCAAGACGTGGCTCGTGCAGTCCCGGCCGATCACGACGCTGCCGGAGGAGGCGCCGGAGTCGTCAGGTCCGCTGGTGGCCGGCCTCGCCGCGTCTCCAGGTGTCGCTTCGGGCCGCGTCCGGGTGCTGAGCTCCCCCGACGAGGGTCACCGGTTGCGTGACGGCGAGGTCCTGGTCGCCGAGATGACCAACCCCGACTGGGTGCCGACGATGCGCCGCGCGTCCGCGGTCGTCACCGATGGTGGTGGCATCACCTGCCATGCCGCCATCGTGGCCCGTGAGCTGCGGGTGCCGTGCGTGGTGGGCACGGGGTCCGCCACCTCGCTGCTGAAGGGAGGCCGGCTCGTCACCGTCGACGGCAGCACGGGCGAGGTGCGCGCGGGCTCGGCTCCGATCACCACGGCACCGCGCATCGTCCCTCCGGTGGTGCAGGCGACCGAAGCCCTCGGCACGCGCGTGTACGTCAACCTCGCGCTACCCGAGCACGCCGTGGAGGTGGCCGCGATGCCGGTGGACGGCGTCGGGCTGCTGCGGGCGGAGTTCATGCTCACCGAAGCTCTCGGTGCCGAACACCCGCGCCGGTTCCTCGCCCAGCGCGGGCCCGACCACTTCATCGACGCCATGACGTCGTCGCTGCTGCAGATCACCCACGCGTTCGCACCCCGGCCGGTCGTCTACCGCACGACGGACTTCCGCACCAACGAGTTCCGCGAGCTCAAGGGCGGCGAGGTGTTCGAGAAGCACGAGCACAACCCGATGATCGGCTATCGCGGCTGCTACCGGTACGTCGACGACCCCATGCTCTTCAGCCTCGAGCTTCAAGTTCTCGCACGCGTGCGGGAGCAGACGCCGAACCTGCACCTGATGATCCCGTTCGTGCGCACCAAGTGGGAACTGGACGCCTGTCTGGAGCAGATCGACCGCAGCCCGCTCGGTCACCACCGCGGCCTGCACCGGTGGGTCATGGCCGAGGTTCCCTCGGTGGCGTACTGGATTCCCGAGTACGCGCGCGCCGGCATCGACGGCGTTTCCATCGGCAGCAACGATCTCACTCAGCTGATGCTCGGCGTGGATCGCGACTCCGAGCTGTGCGCGGACCTGTTCGACGAGTCCGACCCCGCCGTGCTCGACATGATCGGCCGCATCGTCGGCGCCGCGCGTGACGCCGGCATCACCTCGTCGTTGTGCGGGCAGGCACCGTCCAACAAGCCCGAGTTCGCGGAGAAGCTCGTCGAGTTCGGCATCACCTCGATCTCGGTCAACGCCGACGCGGTTCCTGCGGTACGAGCCGCGATCGGGTCGGCCGAACGGCGCCTGTTGCTGAGGCAGAGTCGATAGTCCCTGTTCTTTCGAGACGCCTTTGAGGACGCTGAAGCACGGCGGCGGCGCGCGAGGCGCAGATTGTCACGATCGAACCGAACCGCGCGCTGCCGTCCCCAGGGCAGCCGGCGTCCCGCCAGCGGTGAGCACAAAGGCTCTGCCCCGCCGCTGGGCCGAGCCACGATGGTGTCGGTATGACTGAGATCCTCGTCGCCTACGCGACCAAAATGGGTGCTACCAGGGAAATCGCCGAAGCGATCGCCGCACGGATCGGCTCGGCCGCGCACGAGGTGACGGTGCTGGACGCCGCGGACGTCGACTCCGTCGAGCCGTACCAGGCTGTCGTGCTGGGCAGCGCGCTCTACGCCGGCCGGTGGCGGAAGGACGCTGTGAAGCTGTTGACCCGAAACGAGGAGCTGCTGCGGACCCGGCCGCTGTGGCTGTTCCACAGCGGTCCGCTCGGGAGTCGTCTGTCGCCGCAGCAGGCGCCGCGCAAGGTGCGTGAGCTCGCCGCGCGGGTCGGTGCGGAGGAGCCGTTCACCTTCGGTGGCAGGCTCACGCCGGAGACCGCGGTCGGCTTCTTCGCCAGGAGGATGGCGCGGGGTTCGATGGCGGGTGACTTCCGGGACTGGGACGAGATCGGCCGCTGGGCGGGCGCGATCGCCCAGCGGTTGGTCGAGGCTCGGTGACCGAGTCCGACGGCGCCGTGACGTCCCGGTCGAGTCGGGACCAAGGGCCGCGTACGGGCACGACCTCCCCGAGAAGACTCGACGTGACAGAACATCTTGGGAGGTAACGATGTCCGCTGTTCACGCTCCTGCCCGCACCCGGACGGACACCGGTGCGGCGGCCCTCGCGGTGCTGCGCGTCGCGACCGGGTTGTTGTTCCTGTGGGCGTTCTTCGACAAGGCGTTCGGTCTCGGCTATGCCACGCAGCCCAAGAACGCCTGGTTCTCCGGCGGTTCACCCACGAAGGGTTTTCTCAGCCGCGTCGACGTCGGGCCGTTCGAGTCGGTGTTCCACGACATCGCCGGCGCATGGTGGGCCGACGTGCTCTTCATGGCAGGCCTGTTCGGGATCGGGGTGGCGCTGGTGCTCGGCATCGGCCTGCGGATCGCGGCTGCCGGCGGTGCGGTCATGATGCTTCTCATGTGGGCCGCCGAATGGCCGCCCGCGCGGCACACCGCGACCGGTGAGGCGACGATGTCGACCAACCCCGTCATCGACTACCACATCGTGTACGCCCTGGTGCTGATCGTGCTCGCGGCGACCACTTCGAGCGCTGTCTGGAGCCTGGCACGCTGGTGGAACGACCTGCGGGTCGTGAAGGCCAACCCCTGGCTGCGGTGACGAATCGGACCAGTGGGTGCCGCGTTCGGCGACGCGGCACCCATCGGCCTCAACGTCCCGTCCAGTCCGGCGCGGTCAGCTCCCACTCGAGCTTCCACCAGCGCAGCCGGATTCGCATGTGCAGGAACCTGACCACGCCGTAGAACAGAGTCATCACACCGGTCAGCACGCTCCACAGCAAAAACGCGATCATGAACGCGCCGACCACCGCTCCCTCATGGGTCATCGGCGGGTCGACGGCCTCACCGCCCCGGTCTGTCCAGATCCGCACGGTGGCGCCGGACCGCATCTCGTACGCGGCGGGCACGACGCCCTTGTGCACCGAGCCGTCGGGCAGTCGCCAGGTCGCGGTCGCCGGCGTCTTCTCCACCGTCCCGTCGCTGTGCCCCCGCATCTCCGGGGTGTCCTCGACGAGAACGGCGTCGACCTGTGTCCTGCTCGCGTGCTCCGCGTCGACCCGCGCCTCGTACCCCGTGTAGGTCTCGGAACCCACCGCACCGGCGACGGGGACGGCGAGCAGAGCCACCGCGACGCCCAACGCGAGTACGGCGCCTTCGATCCGGTCGCCGTACGTGGCGAGCGGGTTGCGGCCGGGGAAGACCCTGCGGACTAGCCGGGACATCGGGTGCGCGGTCATGGTCCACCTCCGTCACCCAGGCTCCCCGGTGGACGCGGCGGTCCAAAAGGGACCTTGGTCATGTCACCGATGGGCCGCTGGTCTCGCCTTGACGACCAGCTGGGCGGCGTGATCGGGCACTTCTCGCTGCAGGGCGCGGTCCGTGCGCTGGTAGCCGCTCGACGGCGGCCGGACCGGCAGCTCGATCCTCGGCGCGGTGACCTCGCGGTAGTCGACGGTGCTGAGCAGGTGGGCGATCATGTTGATCCGCGCGCGGCGTTTGTCGTCGCCTTCGACCACGTACCACGGGGATTCGGCGATGTCGGTGTGCACCATCATCTCGTCCTTCGCGCGGGAGTAGTCCTCCCAGCGCGTCAACGACTCCAGGTCCATCGGGGACAGCTTCCAGCGCTTGAGCGGGTCGTCGAGCCGTTTGCGGAACCGGCGTTCCTGCTCGGCGTCGCTGACCGAGAACCAGTACTTGCGCAGCAGCAGACCGTCTTCCACGAGCATCCGTTCGAAGACAGGGCATTGCCGCAGGAACAACCGGTGTTCCTCCGGCGTGCAGTAACCCATCACGCGTTCGACGCCCGCGCGGTTGTACCAGCTGCGGTCCAGCAGCACGATCTCGCCCGCCGCCGGCAGATGTGCCACGTAGCGCTGGAAGTACCACTGGGTGCGTTCGCGTTCGCTCGGCGCGGGTAGGGCGACGATCCGGGCGACGCGCGGGTTCAGGTGCTCGGTGATCCGCTTGATCGCCGAGCCCTTCCCCGCCGCGTCCCTGCCCTCGAACGCCACCACCAGCCGGGCGCCGGTGGCCTTCACCCACTCCTGCAGCTTCACCAGTTCCGTCTGCAACCGCAGGAGTTCCTGCTCGTACGCTTCGCGTTTCAGCCCGCCCATGTGCGTTGCCGCCACTTCTCCAGCTCCACGACGACGTACGCCGCCGCACTCAGGATGAGGACGACCAGCCACGGCTGCCACCCGAGCGGCGCGGTGTGGAACAGCGAGTTCATGAACGGCACGTAGGTCAGCAGCAGTTGCAGGCCCGCGGTGAGCGCGACGCCGACGAGCAACCACCGGTTCGGTCCGGTGCCGGGTCGCCACTTCTCCAGCGATCGGCAGTTGGCCAGGTAGGCGATCTGGGCGCCGACGAAGACGTTCACGGCGACCGTGCGCGCGACCTCCAGCGTGGCGCCGGAGGAGAGCTGCCAGCGGAACGCGCCGAACGAGCACGCGAGCAGGATCGCGGAGACGAACACGATCCGGCCGACCAACCTCCGGGTCAGCAGCGGTAGTGACGGCGGCAGGGGTGGCCGTTTCATCACGTCCGCCTCGCGCGGCTCGAACGCCAGCGTCAGTCCCAACGCGACGGCGGTGGTCATGTTGATCCACAGGATCTGCACCGGCAGGATCGGCAGCGCCGCGCCGAGCAGGATCGCCGTGAGGATCACGAGGCCTTCCGCCATGTTCGTGGGAAGCGTCCAGATGATGAACTTGCGCAGGTTGTCGAAGACCGCGCGGCCTTCCTCGACGGCGGCGCGGATCGAGGCGAAGTTGTCGTCGGTGAGCACCATGTCGGCGGCTTGCTTGGCCACCTCGGTGCCGCCTTTGCCCATCGCCACACCGATGTCGGCCCTGCGCAACGCAGGAGCGTCGTTCACGCCATCCCCGGTCATCGCGACGACGTCTCCCCCGGCCTGGATCTCCTCGACCAGCCTCAGTTTCTCCTCGGGGGCGACGCGGGCGTGGACGGACGAGATGCCGAACTCGGCCGCGATCGTGCGTGCGGTGGCCGGGTGGTCTCCGGTGATCATCCTGACCTCGATGCCCGCGGCCTGGCAGGCCCGCACGGCCTCGATCGCCTCGGGGCGCGCCGGATCGCTCATCGCGACCACGCCGAGGAACTCCACGGAGCCGTGAAGGCCCTCCTCGCTCAGCTCTACGCCCGCCGCGCGGCCGATCGCCAGCACTCGCAGGCCCGCGTGCGCCAGTTCTTCGGCCTCGGGGCTGTGGCGGAGGCCGGCGAGAGCGAGAACCCGCTCGACCGCTCCCTTGACGTAGACGACGCCGTTGCTGTGCCGGGTGGCCATGAACAGCCGCTCCGAGCTGAACGGCAGGGTGTCCACGCGCTCCGGCACGTTGGCGGCGTCCAGCCCGGCTTTGCGCGCCGCCACGACGAGTGCGGCCTCGGTCGGGTCGCCCACGGGGAGCCAGCGGCCGTCGTCCTCGACGATGCGCGCGTCGTTGCAGGCCAAGCCCGCCAGCAGGCACTCGCGCAGTGCCGGAGTCACCGCGGGCGCCACGGTTCCGGACGGGTCGTAGCCGATGCCGGACAGCTCGAACCGTTCTCCCGCGACGATCACCGTGCCGACGGTCATCGCGTTGGCGGTGAGGGTTCCGGTCTTGTCGGTGCAGATGACGGTGGTGCTGCCCAGCGTTTCGACGGCGGGCAGCCTGCGGATGATCGCGTTGCGGCGAGCCATCCGCGCGACCCCGATCGCCAGCGTCACGGTGACCGCGGCGGGCAGGCCTTCCGGGATCGCGCCGACCGCGAGCGCGACCGCGGCGGTGACCATCTCGGCGAACGGTTCGCCGCGCAGCACGCCGACCACGACGCTCACGGCCGCGAGCCCGAGGATCACGACGGTGAGAACTTGGCTGAACCTCGCGAGCTTGCGGGTCAGCGGTGTCTCGACGGTGGCCGTCGTGCCGACCAGCCGGTGCACGCGGCCGATCTCGGTGTCCGCGCCGGTCGCCACCACGACGCCGCGCCCGCCGCCCGCGGTCACGAGCGTGCCGGAGTACGCCATGTTGGCGCGGTCGGCCAGTGCGGTGTCCGAGGGCAGCGCCAGCGGGTTCTTCGCCACCGGCAGGGACTCGCCGGTCAACGCCGACTCGTCGACGCGCAGCTCGCTGGTGCCGACGAGCCTCAGATCGGCACCCACCTGATCGCCGGCCTCGAGCAGGACGACGTCTCCCGGCACGAGCTCGGTGGACGGCACCCGCGCCGGCAGCCCGTCGCGCACCACCGTCACCTCGGTGCGCACCATCGACGCCAACGCGTCCAGAGCCCGTTCGGCGCGTGCCTCCTGGACGAACCCGATGATCGCGTTGATCACGACCACGCCGAACACCACCGAGGCGTCGACGACCTCACCGAGCGCCGCGGTGATCGCGGCGGCGACCAGCAACACGTAGATCAACGGATGGTGGAACTGCCCGAGCAGCCGCACCACCCAGCCCGGCCCGCGCCGGGCGGGCAGCTCGTTCGGACCGAGCTCGGCCAGACGTCGCCGCCACTGCCCCACGGACAGTCCGGTGTGCTCGTCCGTCTCCGCGATGAGCACCACCTCCGCGACCGGCAGGCCGTGGTGGGCGACGTCCTCGCGCTCCGCCGTGCTCAGCGGCATGACCCGCTCGCAACGTCGATCTCGCCGCGCAAGGCCTTCACGACGTGACCTCAGCGGGGGCGCGGTCGGTCACCGGGATCACGACGATCGGGGCGTGCGCGTGCCGGACGACGTGCATGCTGGTCGAACCGAGCACCATCTGCCGGATCCGGTGGTCGGTGTGCGAGGCGACGACCAGCATCACGGCACCCTGCGACGCGGCCTCCAGCACCTCGGCGGCGTCACCGCGCAGGCTGCGCCGCACGATCTCCGGCAGGTCGGCGCGGCCATCGCCAACGCGCCGCACCGCCTGCTCGATCAGCTGTTCCGACGCACCGATCTCGCGCTGGGCCGAGGTTTCCGTCCAGTCGACCAGCGCCTCGTACTGCCAGGCGTTGACGACGTGCAACGGGCAGCCGCGCACGACCGCCTCGTCCAGCGCCCACGCCAGCGCGCGGTCTGATGCCGGTGTGCCGTCGATGCCGACGACGATCGGGTCTGACTTGCTCATCGCGTTCTCCTTGTCTTGTGGTCAGCTGGTCCGCAGCCGGCGCAGGAACGGGTCGGACTGGTGCGCAGGAGTGACTCGCACGCGCGCGTCCACGACCAGACAGCCGTTTTCCGTCACCACGAGCGGGTTGATGTCGAGTTCGGCGACTTCCGGCAGCGCGGTGGCGAGTCCGGCCACGCGCAGCAGGACGTCGCGCACCGCCACCGCGTCCACTTCGGACAGCGCGCGTCCGGCCGCGCGGAAGCCGTGCACGAGGTCGTCCGCGTCCGCTGTGGACAGTGGCGCGAGCGCGGCGGCACGGTCGTCGACGACGTCGGTGTCCACGCCGCCGAGCCCGGTGACCACCAGCGGCCCGAACTTGTCGTCCGTCGCGATGCCCACCAGCAGCTCGCGTCCACCCGCCGCCATCGGTTGCACGAACACGCCGCGCAACCGGTCGCCGAAGCACTCCTGGAAGCCGCGGAAGGACGCCGCCACCGCACCCGCGTCCGCGACGCCGAGCTCGACACCGCCGCCTTTGCTCTTGTGCAGCAAGTCGTCCGCGATTGCTTTGAGCGCCACCGGCCCGCCGTAGGCCTGCTGGGCGGCGATCGCGTGTTCCTCGGTCGTGGTCAGGGTTCCGCCGAGCACCGGCAACCCGAACGCCTTCAGCAGCTTCACCACCTCGTCCGGCGACAACCAGCCGTCCGCACGACGTGCCACGATGCCCCGCGCGGCGTCCAGGTCGATCCTGTCCAGCCGCGCGAACTCCGCCGGCCTGGCGAGCCAGTCCGCGCGTTCCACGAGCCGGGCGAGTGCCGCGGCGGCCCGTGCTGGTTCGGCGTAGCAGGGAACGTCGCCGTCGAGTCGTGCGGTCTGGCCGGTGCGGACCGCGAGGAGAGGCTTGTCCTCCAAGCGGTGCACGCCGGCGGTCGGGTCGCCGAGCGCGGTCGGCACGGTCACGGTGATCACCGCGTCCACGGACGGGTCCGCCGCGAGGACGTCCAGGCAGCGGGCGAAGCTCTGCTCGCCGACCACGGCCGTCGTGTCGATCGGGTTGCCCGTGCCGGCGGTGCCCGGAAGCAGCTTTCCCAACGCCCGCGAGGTTTCCGCGGACAGTTCGGCCATGCGCAGGCCTTCTCGCACGCACGCGTCCGCAGCCAGCACACCGAGCCCGCCCGCGTTGCTCAGCACGGCCACGGACCGGCCGCGCGGGAGCGGTTGCCGGCTCAACGCCATCAGCGCGTCGGTCAGTTCTGGCACGCTGTCGACCGCGATCACACCCGCCTGCCGGAACAACGCGTCCCTGATCACCGACGGAGTGGCGGTCGAGGCGGTGTGCGAGACCGCGGCGCGTTGACCGGCTTCGCTGGTGGCGGCGCGGATCGCGAGCACCGGCTTGGTCCTCGCGACCTGGCGGGCGAGCCGGGAGAACTTGCGCGGGTTGCCGAAGGACTCCAGGTACAGCACGGCGAACCGGGTGTCCGGGTCCTGGCTCCACCACATCAGCAGGTCGTTGCTGCTGATGTCGAGCTTGTCGCCGGTGGAGACCAGGTTCGACAAGCCCAGTCCCAGCCGTCCCAGCTCCTCCCGCACCGCGATCGCGACGCCGCCGGACTGGGTGACCAGGCCGATGTCCCCCGCGAGCGTGGCGCCCGCCGCGAAGGTGGCGTTCATCCGCACCGCGGGCGAACTCGTCGACACACCAAGACAATTGGGTCCGACCAGGCGCATCCCGTGCTTGCGGACGACCTCGCGCAGAGCACCGGACTCCACGCCCGAGGAGATCACGACCAGAGCGCGCGTTCCCCGACGGCCGCACTCCTCGGCGACCGCGGGTATCGCCTTCGCCGGCACGCACAGGACGGCGAGTTCGGGTGCCTCGGGCAGTTCCTCGATCGAGGCGTAGCAGTCGACGCCCGCCACCGACTTCGCGTGCGGGTTGACCGCGTACAGGTCGCCGGTGAAGTTGCCGTCGGCCAGGTTGCGCAGCACCGCGTGGCCGACGGAGTCCGCTGATCGTCCCGCGCCCACCACGGCGATGGAGCCGGGGCGCAGCACGTGGGTGAGGCTGGCGGCGTCGGCGACCGACTCGCGGGCGCTGACGGCGTCGAGGTAGTGCTCGGCGGGCTCCAGCACGAGCTCGACGTACATGACCTCGCCGTCGGGCACGATTCCGACGACGAAGCCCATGTCGGTGAACACCCGCAGCATCCGGCCGTTGATCGTGAGCACCTCGGCGGTGAAGCGGCGCACGCCCCGTGAGCGGGCCAGCGAAGCCAGGTGTTCCAGCAGGAGCGTGCCCAGGCCGCGGGTCTGCTCGGCGTGCGACACGACGAGCGCGACCTCGGCGAAGTCCGTCTCGCGCACGACCACGTAGCTGGCCGCGCCGAGCAGCCGTTCACCGCGGAACGCCCCCATCACCACGTGGCGCGGCTCGTCCGGCGACACCATGCGCTCGACGAAGTCCTGGAGCTGGCGTGGCGAGGTGCTGAAGAACCTGAGGTAGCGGTCCTCCACCGGAAGCGTCCGGTGCAGCTCCAGCAGCGCGGACACGTCTCCGGGACCCAGCTCGCGCACGGTCACCGCGGAACCGTCGGTGAGCAGCGCCACGGCGGTCATCGCGACGGTCCCGGTTCGCGGATCACGACGACCGGGCAGGCGGCGTGGCGAACGCAGTAGGCGCTGACCGAACCGAGGATCGCCTCGACGATCGCGCTGTGGCCGCGGTTGCCGACCACGAGCAGCTCGGCGTCCTGCGACGCCTTGACGAGCGCGTCCTTCGGGTCGCCCTCGACCAGGATCCGCCGGAGCTCCACGCCCTCGAAGCCCTGCGTCGCGGCGTCCAGCGCCTGGTGCGCCGCGGACTCCAGCGCCTGAGGTGACATCCGCATCATGACCTCGGCGGGCAGCGGACCGATCATCACCCCGGAGTCCGGGTGCCACGCCGAGATCACGTCGACCGGGCACCCCCGGCGCCGGGCGTCCTCCACGGCCCACCGCAGTGCCGCCCGCGCGGCCGCTGATCCGTCGACGCCGACCACGACGGGCCGGGATTCGTTCTCGCTCATGCACTTCAGCCTCGCGGTCGGGGCCGCGGGCGTTGAGTGGCCGCGGTCCCGCACCGCTCGGGACCTTCGTCCCCGGCCCAGGCGCTGTCCTGCGAGTTCGTTCGGTGAGAGGCGCGAGCGAGGGACCCGGAGGCGGTGCCGTCTCCGGGTCCCTCGGCTGCCACTGTCGCGGACGAGACTCGCAGGACTGCGCCTAGTCGGGCCGCACGATCGCCAACGGGCACGGCGCGTTGTAGACGAGTGCCTGACTCGTCGAGCCGAGCAGCATGCCGGCGAACCCTCCGTGCCCGTGGCTGCCCACCACCACGAGCTGCGCCTCGGCCCCGAACCGCAGCAACGCCCGCACCGGCCGGTCGCGCATCACCACGGGATGCACCCGCACGTCCGGGTACTTCTCCTGCCACCCCGCCAGCCGCTGCGCCAGCAACCGCCGCTCCTCGCCCTCCACCTGGCTCCAGTCCACGGTGAACCGCGACGCCGTGTAGGCGCCCTCGACCATGAAGTCCGTCCAGCACATCACCGCGGTGAGTGGAGCGCCGCGCATCGACGCCGACTCGAAGGCGAACGCCAGCGCGGCCTCGCTCGTCGGCGATCCGTCGACGCCGACGACCACAGGGCCGTCGGGCACGGCCGCGCCGCGCACCACGACGACAGGGCTCTTGCCGTGTGCTGCCAAGGCGAGTGCGGTCGAGCCGACGATCATGCCGGTCACCGTGCCCAGGCCCTGCGACCCGACCACGACGAGCCGCGCGGTCTTCGACTCCTCGATCAGCAAGCTCACCGAGCCGCAGCAGACCACCTCGGTCGTCATCTCGACCTCCGGTGCCGCCGCCCGCGCGGCCGCCAGCGCCTCGTCCAGCTTGTCGTGGCCGAGCTGCTCGAGCGCCTGGCGGATCTCGTTGCCGGTGAGGATGATCTCGGGGTACCCGCGCACCGGGAGCACGTAGGCGTGCACGAGCCGCAACGGAACCTTGTGCCGGGCGGCCTCCTGCGCGGCCCACGCGGCGGCGGCCAGCGCCGAGGAGGAGCCGTCGACACCGACGACGATCGGGGCGGATGGGGCCTTCATCGTTGTCCTCCAACAAGAACTCGGGTGTGCAGGACGCCGGGAACGGCGTCGGCGAGTGCGACGAGAACCCTCTCGGTGTCGTCGTCGGTGCTGTCCGCGCCGATCACGGCTTCGCCGTCGTCGACCGTGACCGTCCACTTGCGACCGCCGCCGTAGACGTCCAGCACGCGCTGGACCTCCGCGGCCACGGTCGTGTCGGTCCTGGCGAGCACGCGGACCAGATCGCGGCGCGTGACGACGCCGATGACGGTGGAGCCGTCGACGATCGGGACGCACCGGCGGCGGTCGTCGATCATGACGCGGGCCAGCATCCCGGCGGGTGCGGCGGCGTCCATCGCGACGGCGGGGGTGGTCATCACGTCGCTGACGAGGGCGTTGGACTCTTCGAGGTACTTGCCGCGCACCAGGTCGGCTTCGGTCACGATGCCGACGAGTCGTTTGTCGTCGTCGACGACGGGCAACGCGGTGAACCCGTGCGAGACCATCAACGCCGCCGCGCCCTTCAGAGGCACGGCCGGTGTCACGGTGATCACCGGGCTGGTCATGATGTCGCGAGCACGCATGGCGGATCTCCTTTCCCCGGGCCGGCCACGCCCGTGCCGCGGCCTCCGCCGGGTTCCATCGCACGTCTCGACGATTCCGCCGCGTCCGGCACGCGGACAGGGCGGACGTGCCCACCGCGAACGGGCACTTGGACTCTCCGCGCGGTCGCCCGGCAGGCACACGCTGAACTCGACGACCACGGAGGAGATGGAGATGTACCCGTACTACGGCGGCCCGATGGGCTGGGGTGGCTTCGCCATGATGGCGCTGACGATGCTGGTGTTCTGGGGTGGCCTGGCCGCGCTGGTGGTGGTGCTGTTGCGCCGGTTCCCGCACACCCGGCCCTCGCATCGCATCCTGGAGGAACGGCTGGCCAAGGGCGAGATCGACACGGAGGAGTTCGACCGGCTGCGCAGGGCTCTCGACGCCCGGTGACAGGGTCTTTGGTCCCTGTGGGCCCTCTTCAAGACGAGAGATCGTGAGCGCGGGACAATCGAGGAGAGGTGGTTGCGGTGGTGTCGCGAGTCTTCCTGGTGGACGACCACGAGATCGTCCGGGTCGGGATCAGGGAGCTGCTCAGCGCCTCCCCCGATCTGGAGGTCGTGGGCGAGGCGTCCTCGGTCACCGAGGCGCTCACGATGATCCCCGCCACCAACCCCGACGTCGCCGTGCTCGACGTGCGGCTGCCCGACGGCAACGGCATCGAGCTGTGCCGGGAGCTGAAGTCCCGCCTGCCGGACCTCAACTGCCTGATGCTGACGTCGTTCACGGACGACGAGGCGTTGTTCGACGCGATCATGGCGGGCGCCTCCGGGTTCGTGCTCAAGCGCATTCTGGGCACCGACCTCACGACGGCGGTCAAGACCGTCGCCGATGGACAGTCCCTTTTGGACGCACGCTCGACCGCCGCACTGCTCAACCGCATCCGCCGCGAACGCGAGCAGGGCGACCCGGTTCGCGCGCTCACCGAGCAGGAGCGCACCGTGTTCGACCACATCGGCGACGGCCTGACGAACCGGCAGATCGCGGAGAAGATGTTCCTCGCGGAGAAGACCGTGAAGAACTACGTCTCGCACCTGCTCGCCAAGCTCGGCCTCGAACGCCGCACCCAGGCCGCCGTGCTGTCCTCACAGCTGCGCAAACCCACCCACGACAACGAAACCGGCTGAGGCTCAGTCCAGCGGAACCCGCCAGGTCACCCGAGTGCCACCGCCCGGCTCGTCCGCGACGGTGAGCGCGCCGTTCAGCTCCGTCGCGCGCTGCTGGAGGTTGCGCAGCCCACTGCGCGCGACCTCGGGCGGCATGCCCAGGCCGTTGTCCACCATCGTGATGATCAACGCGTCGCCCGCCTCGACGGTGAGCGTCAGTTCCGTCGCGCGAGCGTGCCGCAGGGCGTTGGTGACCGTCTCGCGCACGACCGCTTCGGCGTGCTCTCCGATGTAGCCGGGCACCAGGCTGTCGATGGTGCCCGACATCCGGATCGCGGGGCTCAGCTCGGCGCCCTCGGTGATCTCGGCGACGAGGTTGAGCAGCCGGCGGCGCAGCCCGGTGTCGTCCGAGTCGGCCTGCAGGTCGAAGATCGAGGTCCGGATCTCCAGCACCGTCTGGTCGAGCTGGTTGACCGCCTTCTGCACCCGTCTGCGGGCTTCCGGGTGGGTCACCCACGTCAGCGCGCCCTGCAGGCTCATCCCGGTGGCGAAGAGCCGCTGGATCACGTGGTCGTGCAGGTCGCGGGCGATGCGGTCGCGGTCCTCCAGCACGTCGACCATGCGCTTGGCCTGCTGGTTCTCCGCGAACTCGATCGCGACCACGGCCTGGTCGGCGAACGACGCCAGCAACGGCATCAGGTCCGCCCCGAACGCCGCGGAGTCCTCGTCCCGCACGGCGAGCAGGATCCCGGTGACCGACGTGCCGGTCCGCAGGGGCAGCACCGCCGCGGCGCCGGTGTGCGCACCGAGCCGGCCGTCCACGTCGTCGATCAGCGCCGGTGCCGCCGTCGCCAGCACCTGAGCGAGCACAGGGGCGTCCGCGGGGAACTCTCCTGGAGCGATCTCGTTGCCCGCCTGCGCGGCCCTGCGGAGCTGATCGCCGTCACGCAGCAGCACCGCGGCCCATGACGCCGACGCGAGCTCGACAGCGCGCTGCACGATCAGCCGCAACGCGTCCTCGGCGGTCGCACCTCCCAGGAGCTGGGCGTTGATCTCGGCGGTCGCTTCCAACCACCGCTCGCGCATCCGCGAACGTTCGAACAGGCGGGCGTTCTCGACGGCCACGCCGGCCGCCGCTGCCAGCGCCTCCAGCACGACCTCGTCGTCCGCGGTGAAGTCCCCGCCGTCCTTCTTCTCGGTCATGTAGAGGTTGCCGAACACCTCGTCCCGCACCCGCACCGGCACGCCGAGGAAGCCGTGCATCGGCGGGTGGTTGGGAGGGAAACCGACCGAGGCCGAGTGCTCGGTGAGGTCGTGCAGCCGGATCGCCCTCGGGTCCTTGATCAGCAGACCGAGCAGGCCCTTGCCCTCGGGCAGGTGCCCCATGTGCGAGCGCGTCTCGGGGTCGATGCCGACGTAGACGAACTGGGAGAGGTTGTGCCGCGACCCGAGCACGCCCAGCGCGCCGTACCGGGCGCCGACGAGCTCCACCGCGGCCTGGACGATGCGCTGCAGCGTGGAGTCCAGCTCGAGCCCTGCGCCGACCGCGAGCACCGCGTCGAGCAGGCTCTGCATCTTGTCCCTGGTCGACCCGATCTCGGCCAGCCGGTCGCGCATCTCGTCGAGCAGGTCGTCCAGCCGCAACCCGCCGAGCAGGCTGCGGGCGGGCGTCTCCTCCCGTTCTCCCATGGATCAAGCCTTGCACGGGGTGGGTGCGCGGCCAAGCGGTCCCGGTCAGGTCGGGACCTTTGATGGTGGGTCCGTTCTCGGAGGGCGCGGACAGTGGTGGGACGACACGTTCTACCAGGCAACACGATGAGGTGAAGGACGATGACCGAGGTGACCGCGGCGCTGGGACTGGGGCCCGAGCAGATCACGAGCGCGCTCACGGCCGCTTCGCTCGCGCCCTCCGTCCACAACACGCAGCCGTGGCGGTTCCGGGTCGGGCGCGACCGGATCGAGCTGCATCCGGACCCGTGCCGCAAGCTGGCGGCCACCGACCCCGAGGACCGCGAACTGCGGCTGTCCTGCGGGGCGGCGCTGTTCAACCTCCGGCTGGCGCTGCAGAGCATGGGCGTGCGCCCGCTGGTGTCGATGCTGCCCGGCCACGACGCGCCCGGCGCCCTCGCCGTGGTGCGCCGCGGCGGCACGATCAAGATCGACGACGAGCACCGCGCACTGCTCGCGGCCGTGCCCCGCCGGCGGACGAACCGCAGGCCGTTCCTGGAAGCCGCCGTCGACTTCAGCCAGCGCCACGCTCTGGTGCGCGCGGCCGAGCTGGAACGCTCCTGGCTGCACGTGGTGACGACGCCGGAGCAACGTGCCCAGCTCAAGCGGTTCGTCCTGCAGGCACACCAGATCCAGCTCGGTGACGAGGGCGTCCAGGCGGAGCTGGCGGCGTTCACCGGTCACCGCCCCGGCGCGGCCGACGGCGTGCCACCCGCGTCGGCGGGAGTTCGTCCGGAGATGCAGGACGAGTGGGTGTTCCGCGACTTCCAGGGCCCCGAACGGCACCCCGGCAAGGACTACGAGTCCGACCCGCTCGTCGTCGTCCTCTGCTCTCACTACGACGGGCCGCTCGGGGATTTGCAGGCCGGGCAGGCGATGCAACGAGTCCTGCTCACCGCGACCGCACACGGGCTGTCCGCGTCGTTCCTGTCCCAGCCGGTCGAGGTGCGGCGGGTGCGCGAGGACCTGCGCCGCGCGCTCGGCGGGATGCTCGTGCCGCAAACCGTGCTGCGCCTGGGGTTCAGCACTCCCGTCCCCGCGACACCGCGACGCCCCGTCGCCGAGCTGCTGATCGACTCCGAAGAGCGTGCGCCCTGCTAGCACGGCCGTGTACCCGGCACAGGCACCAACCCCGAGCGAGGAGCGCGAGATGTCGAACGCCGGCCTGGAACTGGTCGACGCGTACTGGAGAGCCGCCAACTACCTGTCGGCGGGCCAGATCTACCTGATGGACAACCCGCTGCTGACCGAACCGCTGCGCCCCGAGCACATCAAACCGCGGCTGCTGGGCCACTGGGGCACCACGCCGGGACTGAACTTCGTCTACGCGCACCTCAACCGGATCATCCGCGAACGCGACCTCGACCTGATGTTCGTGACCGGCCCCGGCCACGGCGGCCCCGCACTGTTGGCCAACACCTGGCTGGAGGGCACCTACAGCGAGACCTACCTGGACGTGCCGCGTGATGCCGAGGGCATGCGCACGCTGTTCCGGCAGTTCTCGTTCCCCGGCGGCGTGCCCAGCCACGTCGCCCCGGAGGTGCCCGGCTCGATCCACGAGGGCGGTGAGCTGGGCTACTCGCTGGCGCACGCGTTCGGCGCGGCTTTCGACAACCCGGACCTGATCGTGGCCTGCGTGGTCGGCGACGGGGAAGCCGAGACCGGCCCGCTCGCCACCAGCTGGCACGCCGGCAAGTTCCTCAACCCGCGCACCGACGGCGTGGTGCTGCCGATCCTGCACCTCAACGGCTACAAGATCGCCAACCCCAGCCTGCTCTCGCGGATCCCGCACGACGAGCTGGACGCGTTGCTGCGCGGCTACGGCTACGCACCGTTCTACGTCGAAGGCGACGAGCCGAGGTTCATGCACGCCCGCATGGCGGACGTCCTCGACCAGGTCGTGGACGAGATCCACCGCATCAAGGGCTCCGGCGAACGGCCTAGCTGGCCGATGATAGTGCTGCGCAGCCCCAAAGGCTGGACCGGACCCTCCGAAGTGGACGGACAGCCGGTCGAGAACACCTGGCGTTCCCACCAGGTTCCGCTGGCCGGAGTGCGGGACAACCCGGACCACCTGCGGCAGCTGGAAAAGTGGCTGCGCGGCTACCGGCCCGAGGAACTCTTCGACGAGCACGGCGCGCCACGGCCGCATCTCGCCGGCCTCGTCCCGGACGGCATCCGCCGGATGGGCGCCACTCCGCACGCCAACGGCGGACTGCTGTTGCGCGAGCTGAAGATGCCCGGCGTCCGGGCGCACGCCGCCGAGGTCGTCAAGCACGGCACCACGCACTCCGAACCGACCAGGGTGCTCGGCCGGATGCTGCGCGACATCGTCCTCCTCAACGCCGACGCCCGCTCGTTCCGGATCTTCGGGCCGGACGAGACCGCGTCCAACCGGCTCGACGCCGTCTACGACGTGACCGGAAAGCAGTGGCAAGCAGAGACGGTGCCGGTCGACGAACACCTGGTCCACGACGGCAGAGTCGTCGAGGTCCTGTCCGAGCACCTGTGCCAGGGCATGCTGGAGGGCTACCTGCTCACCGGCCGCCACGGGCTCTTCAACTGCTACGAGGCGTTCATCCACATCGTCGACTCGATGTTCAACCAGCACGCCAAGTGGCTCAAGACGCACCAGAAGCTGGAGTGGCGCCGCCCGATCGCGTCGCTCAACTACCTGCTCAGCTCGCACGTCTGGCGGCAGGACCACAACGGTTTCTCCCACCAGGACCCCGGTTTCATCGACCACGTCATGAACAAGAAGTCCGAGATCGTCCGCGTCTACCTGCCCCCGGACACCAACACCCTCCTGTCGGTCGCCGACCACTGCCTGCGCAGCAAGGACTACGTCAACGTCGTCGTCGCCGGCAAGAACGACACCCCGGACTGGCTCTCGGTCGACGAGGCCGCGTTGCACTGCGCGCGCGGCGCCGGCATCTGGGAGTGGGCGAGCAACGACGAGGACGAGCCCGACGTCGTGCTGGCCTGCGCCGGCGACGCACCCACCGTCGAAGTGCTGGCCGCGGCGAAGCTGCTGCGCGAACACCTGCCGTCGCTGCGAGTCCGCGTGGTCAACGTGGTCGACCTGATGCGCCTGCAGCCGGACACCGAACATCCGCACGGCATGCCGGACCGCGAGTTCGACGCGCTGTTCACGACGGACCGCCCGGTGATCTTCGCCTACCACGGCTACCCGTGGCTGATCCACCGCCTGACCTACCGGCGCACCAACCACCCCAACCTGCACGTCCGCGGCTACAAGGAAGAAGGCACGACCACCACACCGTTCGACATGCTGGTGCTCAACGACATGGACCGCTACCGGCTCGTCATCGACGTCGTCGACCGCGTGCCCGGCCTCGGCCAGAAAGCCGCCCGGCTGCGCCAGCACCTGCAGGACCAGCGCGCCCGCCACCACGACTGGATCCGCGAGCACGGCGAGGACCTGCCCGAGATCCGCGACTGGACCTGGCAGTGAACGTGCTCGTGGTCAACGCGGGCTCCTCCAGCCTGAAGCTCCGGGTGCTCGGCGAGGACGACATCGTCCTCGCCGACCGCACCGCCGAACGCTGGTCCGGCGAAACCGGCCCACTGGAGGAGTTCGTCCGCGACGCGCCACCCGTCGACGCCGTCGGGCACCGCGTCGTGCACGGCGGCTCCGCGTTCACCAGCGCCACCGCGATCGACGCCGACGTGCGCACCGGAATCGAGGCGCTCACCGGGCTGGCACCGCTGCACCAGCCCCGTGCGCTCGCCGGCATCGACGCGGCGGCGCGGCTGTTGCCCGGCGTGCCCCAGGTCGCCTGCTTCGACACCGCCTTCCACACCACGATGCCCCCGTCCGCCACCACATACGCCGTGCCCGCGTCGTGGCGACGCAAGTGGGACCTGCGCCGGTACGGGTTCCACGGCCTGTCGCACGCCTACGCGTCCCGACGAGCAGCTGAGCTGACGGGCCGGCCGAGCGCCCGGATCGTCAGCTGTCATCTCGGTGCCGGGGCGTCGCTCGCCGCTGTCGTGAATGGACGGTCGGTCGACACGACGATGGGCTTCACCCCGTTGGCGGGCCTGGTGATGGCCACCCGCAGCGGTGATGTCGACGCCGGCCTGCTGATCTGGCTGCAGCGCGCCGGACTGGCCCTCGACGACCTCGAAGACGGCCTGGAACGCCACTCCGGCCTCGCGGGGCTGTCCGAGATCGGCGGCGACCTGCGCGACGTGCGCCAAGCCGCGGACAACGGTGATGAGCACGCCGTGCTGGCGCTGCAGGTGTACGTGCACCGGCTGCGTCAGGGCATCGCCGCCATGACGGCCTCGTTGGGCGGCATCGACGTGCTCGTGTTCACCGGCGGTGTCGGCGAGCACGACGCCGCGCTGCGCACGGACACCGTCGCCGGCTTGGAGTTCCTCGGCCCGCTGCGGGTGTTGGTCGTCGAAGCCCGCGAGGACGTCGAGATCGCCACCCAGACCCGGACGCTCCTGAAGGAGGGATGACCGTGACCAGGCCGGTGGTCGTCGGACTGGACGGCTCGAAACCCGCCACGCACGCGGTGCGCTGGGCAGCCGAAGAGGCGGTCAGGCGCAAGACCGGACTCGTGATCACCCACACCTGCGTGCTGGTTCCGGCGCGGACGCTCGAGCTGATCGCCCCCGCGGAGTCCTATGCCGACGGTGTTCTCGAGGAAGGCCGGCAGTGGCTCGCCGACGCCACCGCGGCGGCGCTGAACGCGGCCCCTGAGGTGGACGTGACGACCGAGTTGAGCGCCGGCAACGCGGCGGAACGACTCATCGGCCGTTCCGCGTCGGCCGGTCTGCTGGCGCTGGGTTCCCACGGCCGCGGAGGATTCACCGGCCTGCTCGCCGGTTCGACCGCGGTCGCGGTGACCGCACACGCGCGCTGTCCTGTCGTCGTGGTGCGCGGCACCGAGCCGGCCCCGGACGCCCCTGTCCTCGTGGGCGTGGACGGATCACCCGCCAGCCATGCCGCTCTGGCGTTCGCATTCGAGGCCGCCACCTCGCGCGGAGTCGCCCTGCACGCGGTGCGGACGTGGTGGGACCTCACCGCCGAAACCGCCTGGCAACGAGGACTGACCGCCACGAACCTCGCGGCGATCGAGGCTGCGGAACAACGGCTGCTGGCCGAGCAGGTCGCTGACCATTCGGCCGCGCATCCCGACGTCCCCGTGCAGCAGATCCTCACCCGCGATCGCCCCGCACACACTCTCGTCGAACACTCGGCGCACGCGCAGTTGGCCGTGGTCGGCACCCGAGGACGGGGTGGTTTCCGCGGCCTGCTGCTCGGGTCGACCAGCCAGGCGTTGCTCCACCACGCGCACTGTCCCGTCGGCGTCGTTCGGTCGACCTAGCCGACCAGTCGCTCGGTCACGTCCCACAACTCACGCTGAGCGGCCGCACTCCTGCCGGGTTCCGGGCAGCGCAACGGCGCCGCGCCCTTCACCGAGAAGTAGCCGCCGGTGAGGGCCGGATCGGTCGCGAGCCGGGTGATGATCCCGGCACCCCGGCTCGGATCGCCGACCCGCAGCGCGCGCAACGCCTTCTCCAGCAGTCCGGCGAACGGAAGCTCGCGGCCCAGGCCCGTGGTGTTGAAGCCGGGGTCGCAACACACCGCGGTGACGCCGTCGAACCGGCGGGCGAGCTCTTCGCTGAACATGATGTCCATCAGCTTCGTCCTGCCGTAGTGGACGGACGACTCGCGGCGGGTGTACTCGCCGGTGAACGCCAGGTCGCGGGCCGGGTCGAGGTCGCCGGCGTGGCGCGCCGCCTCCGACGCGACGGTCACGACCCGCGCCCGTGAAGCGGTCAGCCGGTCGCGCAAGGCGTTCGTGAACACCCAGGGCGCCAGGTAGTTCACGGCGGTCATCTCGGCGAACCCGTCGACCGTGACGCGCTGGCTGAACGCGTGGATGCCGGCGTTGTTGATCAGCACGTCGATCCGGTCGTAGCGCTCGCCGACGGCCTTGGCGGCGCGCCGGACGTCGTCCAGCGAGGACAGGTCGGCCTCGAACACATCGGCGCCGCCGATCTCCACGGCGGCCGGATTGCGGGCGACGACGCCCAGGGTGAAGCCGCGGCGGGCCAGGTCGAGCGCGACGAGGCGACCGAGGCCGCGGGTCGCGCCGGTGATGACAGCGGTGGGCATGACACTCCTATATCGTGAGGTACCTCAGTTATACCTGATGCTGAGGTACCTCACGAAAGGGTGCTCATGCGGTCGAGCGAGGTCGGTCTGCGGTTCCTGACGACGTCCGCGCAGCTCAGGCGTGCGGTCGACGACCACATGGCCGCCTGCGGCGTCTCACTCGCGCGGACGAAGGTCCTGCAGGTTCTCGCCCGGCTCGGCCCGGTCAAGCAGACCGACCTGGCCACCGAACTGGGGATGGCCGCGCGCTCGATCACCCAGGCCGTCGAGGCGCTGGAGCGCGACGGGCTCGTCGACCGCACGGCCGCCGACGACCGGCGCGCCAAGGTGGTGACGTTGACGGAGAACGGCCGCGGAGCCCTCGCGGCGGGTGAGGCGGCGGGCGACGAGGTCCTGCGGTCGATCTTCGGCAGGCTGTCCCCCGCGCAGCTGGACACGTTGGACGAACTGCTCGCAGTGATCAACGAGACGCGTTGAGAGCGGAGGGCGACTCCGCCTCCGGGATCAGCAGCCGGGCAGCCCCGGATCCGTCCGTCGGCACCGCCCACACGTCGGAGTGCCCTCCCCCACGCGGAACTCCGTACGCGACGGTCCGCGCGTCGAGCCAGGCAGGCTGGTCGTCGACACTGCGTTCCTCGGCGAGCGGTGTCACGCGGCCATCGGCCAGATCGAGCACGGAGAGCCGCCAGCCCTTGGCCGGATCACCGTCCACAGCGGACTTGAAGGCGATCCGCCCGCCGTCCGGTGACAGCGACGGACACTCGACGTTGTCGCGCACCGTGCGCACGGTGCGCGCCGAGAAATCTCCTTCCACCAGGTATCGGTGGTTGCCGGTCGACATCGTCGCGAAGAACCGGTTCTCGTCCTGCGCGAACGTGATGCCCCAGAAGTTCAGGTCAGCGGACTGATAGGGGCTGCCGTCGACCGTGACGCTGAAATCCTCCAGCGTTCCCTCAAGTACGCCGCTCGCAGTGTCCAGCATGCCGGCGCGCGTGGAGAACTTTCCGCCGTTGTAGGAGTCCCCGGTGACGAAGACGGTCCACGCCACCCGGTGCCCGCCGGGCGAGACCCTGGCCCGGTTGGGCAGCCCCACCAGCGGAATCTCCTGCTGCACGGCCAGCGCGGCGTCGACCACGACGAGCTGGTAGGTGGTCAGCCCGTTCTCCGGACGCAGGCAGACTCCGGTCCCGGCGGCCGCGTACACCCGGTTGCAGGCCAGGTTCGACACCGCACGCGCACCGCCGGGGTCGTTCGCCGCCACCGTGGCGAGGCGCCCGCGTTCGCCGTCCGCCGTGCTGCGGAACAGGTAGCGCGGACCATTCAGAGTCACCGTGTCCGCGGTTGCCGCGGCTTCGCGGTTGCGGGCACCGACGAGTCCTGTGTAGACGACCGCGGTGGCGATCAGGGCGGCCACGCCGGCCAGTGCGAGCAGAATCCGGGTGCGGGTGGTCAAGCGCGCACCGCCTTGCGCGGAGTCAGCAGCAAGGCAGTGCCGACGAGGGCCACGAGCACCATGCCGGCTGCCACGCCGAGGGCTGTGTCCGCGCCGGCGACCTGCCAGAGAAGTCCGAAGAGGACGGACGAGACGAAGTACGACAGCGCCTGCCCGGTCTGCACGATCGAGATGCCGGTGGTGCGCAGGGCTTCGGGCAGGATCGGGCCGGCGAGCGCCATCAGCACGCCGTCGGTCGCGGCGTAGAAGGCGCCGTGGAAACCGAGGGTGAGCGCGAGCAACGGCCACCCCGCCGCCGGGCTGAGCAGCAGCAGGTACACCGCGGCCAGGCCGCCGTAGCCGCACATCATCACCGGCAGGCGGCCGACCCGGTCGGCCAGTGCGCCCAGTGGCGCGGCCAGCAGGAGGTAGACGAGGTTGGTGCCGACCGCGAGCAGCGGAAACCATCCGTTCGCGATGTCTTCCTTGCGCTGCAACAACAAGTAGATGAAACCATCGCCGATGGTCGCCATGCCCAGCACGCAGGCGGCCAGCAGCAGCCGCCGCACCCTGACGTCACGCAGCAACGAGCCGACCGCGCGAGGCGAAACGCTTCTCGCGGTCGCGGGCGCGGAACGCCTGTCCCGCACGAACAAACACAGCAGCAGCACCCCGCAGGCCGCGATGCAGAAGCTCGTCACGAACACGGCGTCGAAACCATCCGCGCCGGTGGACGATCCCGCAGCAGCTAGCACGGCCACCGCCACCAACGGCCCGGCGAACGCACCGGCGCTGTCCATCGCCCGGTGCACGCCGAACGCGCGCCCGAGCATCGATTCCGGCGCGGACAACGTGATCAGCGCGTCCCGTGGAGCGGTGCGCAGGCCTTTGCCCGTGCGGTCGACCGTCAGCACGGCCCCGATCGCGGCCGCCGAGGAACCGGCGGCCAGCAACCCCAGCTTGGCCACAGCCGAGAGCCCGTACCCGATGCCGGCGACCAGTTTCTTCCGCCCGGCGCGGTCGGCGAGGTACCCGCCCGCCAGCCGCAGGACGGCCGTCGCCCCGGTGTACAGCCCGTCGAACAAGCCGTAGGACAACGGGCTCAGGTGCAGGCCGAGCACCAGGTACACCGGCAGCACGGCGGTGACCATCTCGGACGAGACGTCGGTGACGAGACTGACCGTCCCCAATGCCAGGACATTTCCGCCCAGCGCGCCGAGTGTGCGCCGGGACAGGCCGCCGGGATTGTCCCGGCGGCCGATCGTCGACAGGTACACGACTACTGCCACACATCCAGGATCGGCGACTTCTGCGCCGCGTTGCCGATGCCCGGCAGGCCGTGGGCCGCCTCGATCGTCCTCAGCACGGTGTAGTGGTTGATCGACTCGCTGTAGCTGCCCGCCTTGACGTGCGCACCGGTGAACGTGGTGAAGATCTGGTTCACCGAGGTGCCGCTGTCCTCGTCGAAGGTGACGATGAGCAGGCTGTTGTGCGTCTTCGCCCACTTCGCGTAGGCGTCGAGGTTCTTCTTGAGCCAGCTGTCGCCCGTCCCGATCGAACAGTCGTGCATGTCGTTGCACATGTCCGGCGTCACGAAGGCGACGTCGGGGAGCTTCGTGAAGTCGCTGGGGAAAGCGGAGAACTTGCGGTTGCTGGACGCGGGCACGTTGCTGAAGTCCACCCACGAGTTGTGCTTGCGCTTGTAGGTGCCGCTCGTACACCCGGTGTAGCCGTCGGACGGCATCGCCTCCGAGTACCCGACGAACTTCTTCCCCTTGCCCGCCAGCTGGGTCGCCAGGTTCTCCTTCGCGCCGAGGTTCTGCGGACAGGCGTCGTCGTCGACGCCGTGCGTCGAGCCCGAGAACAGGGCGACGTAGTTGGGCTGGCTCGGATGCGTGATGCCGAACGACTTCGTGAACTTCGCGCTCTGCGCCGCCAACTGGTTGAAGTAGGACGCGCTGGAGCTGCCGTTGATCGAGGAGTACTTCTTGTTCTCGAACATCACCAGCACGATGTGGTCGAAGGCGGGCACTGACGCCGCCGCGGGCTCGACCGCGGTGACCGCGTCCGCCTGTGTGGCGACGACGGCCGCGGCGATGCCTGCCGCCGCCATGGTCGCGACCGCGATCCGCTTGACGAGCATGGAACCTCCAGGAACTCGAGCGGCGGCGCTGGAAGTATTGCTCGCTGATGAACCTCGTCGTGCGGCTGTGAATCATCCGGACCGCCCGAACGGCCCGGTAAACCGAGCGAAACGTTCCCAAATCCGACAATCAGCGGGCGAGACGTTGCCCGATCTGACAGCGGGGCGCGGCTGTCCGGTGCCGGACAGCCGCGAAGCCGGTGCGACTACTGACTTTCGGCGTAGTGGCTGGCTCCCCACCAGTCCACGACGATCACGTCCTCGTCGCCGACCACCCAGGCGTCGTGCCCCTCGGGCAGGCTCGTGACCTGGCCGGGGGTGGCGTCGAACTCGGTGCCGTCGGCCATCAGAACCCTCAGCGTGCCGGACACGTGGTACTGGAAGTGCGGCGCCTGGCAGAGGTCGGTGCCCGCGATCGGCTTGACGTGGGTGGACCAGCGCCAGCCCGGCTGGAGAACCAGCCTGCCGACCTCGCGGCCGCCGTCGAAGCGGAGCAGTTCCACGCGTCCGCACTCGAACTCGCGGACCTCGTCGGGCTTGTCGAAGTCGAGGTGGCCGAAGGTGGTCATCGCGCACCGTCCCACGCCTGCACACCGTGCTGACGGATGATGCGTCCGCCGGCGAGGTCGAGCACCGCGGCGCACAGCACCCTGGTGCCGTCGGGATAGCGGCACGACTCCAGGTACGCGACGTGGTCGCCGGTGACCACCACGCGGTCGAGGGAGTGGGTCATGTCGCGGGCGGCGATGTCGTCCAGGTAGGCGGCGATCTCGTCGCCCCGCAGGACTCTCGGGGTGCTCGGGGAGTTGACGCTGTCCACGATGCTCAGTTCAGCGTCGTCGGTGTAGAGCGCGGACAGCGTGGCCGCGTCTCGCTCCTCGATGCCGCGGCGCAGTGCCTCGACGTCGAACGTTCTCTGCTCGGTGGTGCTCATGGTTCCGCTCCTTCCTGGGGTGTGGGAGAAGCGTGCGGTGCCACCGTCAACGCACCGTCAAACCCGCGCGTTGCCCAAGTGACGTGATCGATCGACACTGACGCGGTGAGCACTTCGCTGGCGATGCGCCTGTTCGGCGCGTTCGAGGTCGTGGCCGACGGCACGCCCGTCGTGCTGCCGCGCCAGCGCAAGGCCTGCGAGCTGCTGGCCTGGCTCGCGGTGCATCCCGGCCAGCACTCGCGGTCACGGCTGGCTGCCCGGTTCTGGCCGGACGTGCTCGACGCCAGTGCCCGCGCGAGCCTGCGCAGCGCGATCTGGACGTTGCGCGGCGCGCTCGGGCCGGCGCGGGCGTGGTTGCTGGCCGATCGTGACCGCGTCGAGCTGAGGGCGGACGGGCTGACCACGGACCTGCGCCTGTTCGACGAGCTGGTCGCCGAGGGGAAGCTCGCCGAGGCCGAGCGGGTGCGCGGTGGAGACGTGCTGCACCTCTTCGACAGCGACTGGGTCTTCGAACTGCGCGCCGAGTACGACGACAAGTTCGCGGCGCTGCTCGACAGGCTGGCCCAGGACGGCGACCAGGACTACGCCCATCGCGCGCGGCGCCTGCGCGGCCGTGTCGACCTGCCTGCCGACACCGCGCCAACGGTGCCAGAACACGAACTCGTGGGCCGTGGCACCGAGATCGCCGCGGTGCGCCGGTGCTGGGACGCGGCGCGCGCCGGGTCGGGCACGGTCGTCGCGATCACCGGCGACGGCGGGATCGGCAAGACCCGCCTGGCCGACGAGGTGCTGGCGATCGCGGGTGCGGACGGGGCGCGGTCCGCGGGTGGCGCGGGGCCGTCCGTCCCGTTCGGAGTGTGGCTGGAAGCGCTGCGAACGCTGGCGGGCGACTCCCTGCCGGACGCGTGGTGGCCGCAGGCTCTGTCCGGACTGATCCCCGCTGCCGCGCCCAGCCGACCGGCGCCGGGCCACGATCTCGACCGGGTCCGCGTGTTCGAGGCCGTGGTCTCGCTGCTGACCTGGGCGTGCCGGTCGGGTCCGGTGGCGATCGTGCTGGAGGACCTGCACCTGGCCGACCCGTCCAGTCTCGAGCTGCTCACGTACGCGGGCAGGCGGGTGACCAAGCTGCCGGTGCTGCTCGTGGTGACGCGCCGCCGTCTGCCACCGCGCCCGGACGTCGACAGGGTGTGCGCCGCGCTGCGGGCCGGCGGAGCGCTGGGGGCCGAGGTCGACCTCGCTCCCCTGCCCCGCGAGTCGGTGCGCTCGCTGGCACGCGCGACCGCGACGTTGTCCGCCGAGCAGGCCGAGCAGGTGGTGGCGGTGGCGTCGGGCAGTCCGCTGCTGACCGTGGAGCTGGCCCGCGCGCTGGCAGGGGGTGCGGACGCCGCCGAGGGTCTGCGGTCCGCGACCCGCTGGGCGACCGGCCGGTTGCACGGTTCCGCGCGCGTGTTCGTCGAGCTCGCCGCCGTCGTGGGTCGTGATCTGCACCGCGCCGAGATCGCCGCGCTGCCTGGGCTCGCCGATCCCGCGCGGGCGGCCGCCGAAGCACTGGGCTCCGGGCTGTTGCGCGAGCGCGACGGCACGATCGGGTTCCGGCACGCCCTGCTCGCCGAAGCGGTCGCCGCCGACCTGCCGGACCCGCTGCGTTCCCGCCGGCACGCCGCCATCGCCGAGGCGTTGCGCGGCGCGCGGCTCAACGCACCGCGCCGGGCCGCGGAGATCGCCCGGCACCTGCGGCTCGCCGGGCACGACGAGCAAGCCGTGGCGCACTTGGTGAAGGCCGCCGCCGCCGCACGATCGGTGTGCGCGTTGGTCGAAGCCTCCACCCTGCTCACCGAGGTCACCGAGATCGACCCGCACGACCCGGACACGTTCGTCGAGCTCGCCGAGGTCGAGGCCTGGCGCGGGCTGCTCGGCGAGTCGGACGCCGCGTTCGACCGGGCGCTGGAGCTGATCGCCCCGCTCGACCGGGGCGCGCTGGTGAGCGCCTGGCTGCGCCGGGGCCGGTGGCTGCGCGGCGGGCTGTGCATCCCTCGCGAGTGCCGCCGTTCCTACGCCGCCGCGCTGGACGTGCTCGACCGCGACCCGGACGCCGACCAGGACGCGCGGATCGAGGCACTCGCGGGCATGGCCTGGGCGGAGGCCGTGACCGGCGGCGTGGCAGCGGCGGAGGAACTGCTCGTCGCGGTCGACGCGCTCACCCAACGCGGGCCGGTCGGGGACCTGCTGGCGCACGACGTCAGCGTCGCCCGCGCGCACATCCTGCTGCGCACGGGCCGTTTCGCCGACAGCTACGCGCCGCTGATCGCTGCTGCTGCGGCGGCCAACCGGGCAGGGCGTCCCGACCTGGCCTTCCCGAGCCTGCTCAACGCCGCGTCGGCCGCCGCCTGCCTCGGCGCGTTCGACCGCGCCCTGGACTTCATCGACCGCAGCGTGCCGCTCGTGGCCCCCAACGGACTGCTTCGCCTGGGTGTCTACGCGCACTCGGCGCAGGTCGCCGTGTTGTGCCGGCTCGGCAGGGTCGGTGAGGCCGCCGCACGCTGCGACCAGGGTGCCGTGCTGGCGGAGCGGCTGAACGTGTCCGAACTGGTCGGTCTCGTCCACCACGACCGAGCCACCATCGCCCGCACCACCGGCGACTGGGACAGGGCCGCCTGCGAGCTCGCCACCGCGCTCGACCTGAACGCCCCGGTCGGCCGCGCGCTGGCCCGCCTGTACCGCGCCGACGCACTGGCCCGCGCGGGCAGGCCGGACGAAGCGGAGGCGGAACTGCGCGCCGTCACCGGGGAACCGGTGTCGCCCGCCGACTTCCCCGACACGCTCGTCGCCCGCATGTCGGCGGTGCAAGGCCTGATCGCCGCGAGGCGGCAGGATCCCGAGCTGGCCAGGCGGCGGCTGACCGAGGCGGTCCGCGGCTGGCAGCGCCGCGCCGGGTCCACCGGCCAGGGCTACGTCGCCGCGCTGATCGACCTGGGCCGCCCACCGCTGACCGCGCTGGTGGAGCCCGACCGCGAGCTGGCCGCGGTCACCGCCGACCTGAGAGGCATCGATGCCGACGTTCGCTGAGACCGCGCACAGCGCCGCCCCACCCGAGGAGGTGTGGAAGCTGCTGTACGACCCGAGCCGCTTCCCGGAGTGGTGGGCCGGCGTCGGCACGGTCGAACCGTCCACTCAGGACGGTGAGCCCTACACCATGTACCCGGACGGCTACCCGGACTTCCCGATGCCCCAGCTGCTGCACGGCGACCAGCGCCAGGGCAACGTCACGATCTCCTGCCTGGTGTCGGACCTCGTGTTCGCGTGGAGGCTGCACGAGGTGGACGGCGGCACGCGGATCGACGTGCACGTCGAGATCCCCGACGCCGAGACCCACCGCCTGGACACCCAGCGGGAGGTCATTCACCGGTCGGTGGGCGCCCTCGCCGCGCTCGCCGCCCGGGAATGCGGATGACTTCACATCACCAGACGGCGGGCCGCCGTCAGCCCGGCGACCACCAGCACCGGAACCATGATCAGGTAGCTCTGGGTCGTGAACCCGAACGGCATCGCGGAGAGCACGACCAGGAGCACGCACCAGGTAGCCACCATGGCTCCGGCCAGCTGCGGCGGTCGCGCCCGCGCCGCCAACCACGGCACGACCGGAGCCCCCAGCGCCGCGCCGTACGCCAGGCCGGCCCAGACGAGGTCGTCCGCGACGAGCAGGGCCCCCTTCCACACCAGCACGGCCGACACCGCCAGCCCGGACAGGGTGAGCACCACCAGGTACCACGGCGGCAGGGCCGCGGAGAACGACGCGATCGGTTCGCGGCGCACGATCCCCGCGGCCGCCAGTGCGGACCCGATCAGCGACAGGACTCCGGCGGCGCCCACGTAGTACGCCGCGTCGTAGGGAGCGATGCTTTCAGAGTAGATCAGCTCGAACAGCAGCAGCGACACTCCGGCGAGCGCGAGTGATCCCGCCGCCACGAGCACTCCGGCACCCACTGCGCGAGCGCGCGGCTGCACGACGCTGAGCCCGCCGACCAGTGCGGCCAGCCCGAGCGACACGAAGTAGATCCAGAGCGTCGGGCGGTTGACCAGCATCGGGTCGCCGTAGCGGTAGTCGCTAGGCACGGCCAGCAGCAACAGGAAAGCGGCTCCCAGCGCCATCAGCACGCAGCGGGGCACGGGATCGGCGGCACCGGTGTCCTGACTGGACTGTTTCGGTGGATCTTCGACGGGCTTGCGTTGCCCGCTCGCCCCCGGCTGCCCGCTCTGCTCCGGCCGCCCGTCCGCCTCCGGCGGCCTGCTCTGCTCCGGCTGCCTGCTCTGCTCCGGCGTCACCGGTGCCATGGGCATCGGCCGCTCCACCACCACCGGGCGACTCGCGGTCACCGGACGCACCACAGGTGGTGTGACAACGGGCTTCGCGACCTCCGACAGCACGGTGACGACCGCGTTCCCCGTCGGCCCGCTGATCTCGATCCGCCCCTCCGAGTCGGGAGCGGCCTGCTGCAGCGACACCCTGATCTCGTCCTCGACCAGCTCGACCCGGATCCACGGCTCCGACGCCGTCACCGTCACCGCCCGAGCCAATGGCGGACCACCCAGCACCACCGCGTGCGAACCAGGCGTGGAGAACCGAAGCACCGACACACTCGGTCGGATCATCGCGTCGTTCAACGCTGCGGCCGCCGCCCCGGCCACGGTGCTGATGTCCGTGCTCGCCAGCTGCGTCAACGCCAGGTGCGCTCCGGCCGCGACCTCCAGGTTGGCGCTGGACAACCGCGACCGCAGCTCTGCCACCGCGCCCAGCCGCGTGAACATGTTCGAGTCCGCGACCGCCGCCGCCAGATCGGCCGGCATCGCGGCGGGTTTGATCCTGCGCCGCCCGGAGCGCGCCAGGTACAGCTCGCCCTGCATCTCGATGTCGCGTGACGGCGTCTGGTTCGGGTTCTCCTGCCGCACCCGCTCGAACACGTAGTCGTACAGCTCGTTCAACGAGATCAGGCCGTCCTCGTCCCGGTCGGCCTCGCCCGTCGACAACCCCCGCACCAGCGCCGAGGTGAACACCGACGGTTCCGGCGCGTGGTCCTCGGCGAGGTGGTCGCCCTCGAAGGCGTACTCCATCGCGTTCGACGCCGTGATCACCGCCCGGCCGCGGCCGGGCGACAGCGTGGACAGGACGTCCACGTCGCCGGCCGCCCGCACCGCGACGCCCTCGCTGAACGCGCCGCCGTAGCAGCAGTCCAGCAGCAGCACGATGCTGCGCGACCGGCTCTGCCGCATGCAGCGCCGCACGAAGTCCGCGGGCACCGCCGTCGAGCCGAGGCGGTTCGGCCGGGTGTTGCGCGCGGCGAAGAACAACTCGCCCGACTCGCTCTTCACGCCGTGGCACGAGAAGTGCAGCAGGAGCACGTCGTCCGGCTCGCCTTCGAGGAACAGGTCCTCGACCCGTTCCTGCACGACGCTCGCCGTCTCGTCGCGCACGACCTCGACCGAGAACTCGCTGACCCGGCGGTCACCCAGGACCTCGGCCAGCGCCTCGGCGTCGGCGGCCGGCGAACGCAGGCGGCTCAGCCCCTCGTGGTCGTACGAGGAGTTGGCGATGATCAACGCCAGCCGCCTGCCCATCAGGTGTGCCTGGCGACGAACAGCGCGATCAGCTTGTCCTGGTCCTCGCTCGACGCGTCGGCCAGCTCCAGGACGTCGCCGTCGATCTCCACCCGCACCGCGCGCTGCACCGGGGTGCCGCGGCCCAGCCAGCTCCGGATCGCGGTGACGATCGTCTGCAGCGCCGTCGTGGACTGGCCGAGGGTGACCAGCAGGCCGCCCACCGTCGCCACGTCCAGCGCGCGCGAACCCTCCGGTGGCGGGCCCGCACGAAGCGCGGTCACCGCGCGCACGTCCAGTTGGAGAAGATCCTGTCGCAGGTAACCCGTCACCTGGTCGAGGCGTTCGGCGTCCGCCCCGTGCTCGGCGAGGTGCACTCGAAGGTTCATGGCGCCTCCTCACCTCGATTTCGCCCGAAGGGGCATCACTGTTAGCCGACAACTACCTCGAGTTGGCCGCGCCAGGCAGCCGGCACTACTCCATTAGTGGAATCGGTTGCTGAAATTGCTGTCGCGGCCGCTATCGGCGCAATAGCGTTTCCCAATGCGCAATGGTTGAACCAGTTGCGTCCGATGAGCTGATCGACGTTGCCGATGACCCGTGCATAACATCGACGCGTTCGCATTTTGGTGGAATTGCGGAACACGGGGGACTTCGTGCTGGGCGCCAGGTCAGCCATTGTGGGAAGACGATCTGACATCGACGCGTTGCACCAGGTGGTGGCACGGGTAGTGGCTGGTGAGCCGCAGGTCGTCGAGATCTACGGAGAGACCGGAATGGGCAAGACCCGACTGCTCGACGAGCTAGCCCGAACGGTTGAAGACCACTCACTGGAATTGGTATTGGGACGGGCCGGGGATTACCCGCGCACCGAGCGTTTCGGGATCGCGGAAGCGGATGAGGAAATCGCCGCCGTCATCACGGCGATGGGTGCCGATACCGAAGCGCACCGGGTGCACCGCGCGGTGCGTCAGGTGCTGGTGCGGCGGGCGCGGCCGCCGGGTCTCGCTCTGTTGCTGGACGACGTGCACCTGGCGGACGAGGCGTCGCAGGAGTTGCTGGAGAACCTGGTGCTGGATCTGCCGGCGGTGCCGTTGCTGGTGGCCGTCACGTACCAGGGGCATCGCGTGCCGCCGGGGCTGCCGGGCGCGCTCGCGCGGACCAGGGCGGCGGTGACCCGGCTGGCGCCGGCGCCGCTCGACGAGGACGCGGTGGCGGAGCTGCTGCCGGATCTGCCGGTGCGGCGGAGACGGTCGCTGGTGGCTGTCACCGGCGGGAATCCGTTGTACGTCGACGCGCTGGCACTGGCCGACGAGCGCACGCTGGCCTCGTTGGCCGCGCCTGACCGGAGCGATCCGGAGGACATGCCGCGCCGGTTGCGGGCGTTGCTGACGTCCGAGCTGCGGACGCTGGACGACGACAAACGACTCACCGCGCACGCCGCTGCCGTCGCGGGTGATCCGGCTGAGCTGGACCTCGTCGTCGGCATCGTGGACAGGCCGGAGAGCGCGGTGATCGAGGCGCTCGACGAGCTCGTGGCGATCGGCGTGCTGCACAACGTGGGCCCGCGGTTCCGGTTCCGGCATCCGCTGGTGCGCGCCGCCGCCTATCAGTCGGCTGGGCCTGCCTGGCGGATCGCCGCGCATCGCCGGGCGGAGGTGCACCTGCGGGGGCGTGACGGCGCGCTTGCGTTGCGCGCGCACCACTTGAGCAGGGCGGGTGCCGGTGATCAGGAGGCGGCCGAGACATTGCTGGAGGCTGCGGCCGCCGTGATGGAGACGGCGCCGGCGTGCGCGGCGGACTGGTTGCGGACGGCGGTGCGGATGCTGCCGGCGTCGCATCCGCGGTGGTCGGAGCTGGTGCTGTTGCTGGCCAGGGCCGTGGCGGTGAGCGACCGTCCGTTGGAGAGCAGGGAGATCCTGCACGACGTGCTGGACTCCGCCGGTGGGCAACGGCGTGAGGCGGTGCGGTTGTACGCGCTGGCCGATCGGTTGCTCGGGCGGCTGGACGAGTCGCGGGCGTTGCTGGAGACCGAACTTCTCGCGGGCGGTGAGGGCGGCGGGCCGCTGATCGTGGAGCTGGCGGCGGCGGAACTCCTGCAGGGCGACCTCGTGGCGTGCGCGAGGCACGCTCGCGAGGCTGTTGAGGACGGACTCGACCACAGTGACCGCGGGCAGGTCGCGGCGGGCACGACGTTGCAGGGACTGGCGGCGCTGCTGCAAGGAGACGTGCCGAGCGCGCGCGAACGGCTGGCGGAGGCGGCGCGGAGTGGACGGGCTGGGTGACGCGGAACTGCGTGATCACCTGCACGTGTTGCCGCCGCTGGCGTGGCTGGAGCTGCACCTCGAGCAGTACGGCAACGCGGAGCGACATCTCGCGCGTGGCAAGGAGATCGCACTCAGCAACGGGCGTGCGCACGTCATGCCGTACCTGTTGATCTCGAGCTCGGCGCTGGCGGAGCGGACCGGACGACTGGACGTGGCGTGGCAGGAGGGGCTGGACGCGTACGACGCCGCGGTCGCGATCGGCAGCGCGGAGCTGATGGCGATGGCGACCGCGGTGCGGCTGCGGACCGCTGTGTGGCAACAAGGTCCGCATGCCGCGCTGGAGCTCGCGGCCACCGCGTCGCCCAGTTCCGCGTGGTGGACGGCCGAAGCGGACGCGGCGGTCGTGACGGCACAGCTGCTCGCCGACCGGCCGGCCGCGGTCGTCACCACGGTCGCCGGACACCTGAGTCCCGAGGCCGCCGATCTCGCGGCGGTGCACTGGTGCTCGTCGTTGGCCATGGCGAAGTCGGCGCTGAAGTCGTGGGACGAGGCGCTGGAGCTGTCCGAGCAGGCGCTGGGGCTGGCGTCCGCGCTGGATCTGCCGTTCCACCGCGGACTGGCGCACCTGGCCCGCACCAGGGTTCTCGCGCAGTGCGGCCAGCTGCCCGCGTCCGTCTCCGAGGCCGAGGCGGCGGCGGACTGGTTCACCCGTGCCGGGTCTCCCCTGCACGTCGCGATGGCGTTCGCATTGGGCGCGGAAAGCCTTGCCACCGCAGGAGATCTGCAGGGCGCGCGGGCTGGCTTCGGGCGTGCCAAGGAAGGCTACGCGGCGTGCGACGCGAGCTGGTTGCTCGCGTCGGTCCGCAACAGCGAGAGCAGGTTGGGTGCCCGGTCTCCCCGCCCTCGTCGTCCGGAAGCCGCCGGCACCGTGGACGCCCTCTCCGGACGGGAACGCGAGGTGGCCGAGCTCGTGGCGGCCGGGCTGACCAACCGGGAGATCGCCACGAAGCTGTTCCTGTCGGTGAAGACGGTCGAGGCGCACCTGGCGCGGGTGTTCACGAAGCTGGACGTCAAGTCCAGGGTCGGGGTCGCGCAACGACTGGCTTCACGCGATCTCGGCTGACCGGCCCGTTCCCGCCGCCACCACCGGCTGGGCCGCCCACGCCGCCTGATCGGTGAGATCGGTTGGGGCGCAGGAGACCACGACGTACCGGCTCGGCGCCACGGTGGTGTAGCGACCGGGCAACGCGGCCAGACACCTGACGTGCACCTCCCGTGGTGTCACGGGCTCGGTGACGTAGGCGACCAACTCCCCGTCGTGGTCGAAAACGCGGGCCGGGCCGTCGACGACCTCGTCGAGCAGGAGTTGCACCGCAGCGATCTCCACCCAGCACGCGTCCCGGTACACCCAACCGGCACCGCGCTCGATCGGGCTGATCCCCGTCAGCACAGCCACTTCCGCCACCGGTACCGGCCGCTCCGCCGAGGCGACGACCAGAGCTTCCACGCCGCGCAGGAACGCCTCGATGTCCGGCTCCGGCAGGTACCGGGTGTCGCCGTAGAGCGCGAGCTCCACCTCGCGGCCCGCCCGGATCACGGTGAAGTAGCAGGCCACGGGATACGAGGTCGCGGGCAGCCACTGGAAAGCCGTGTCCGCCAACGCTCCGGCCACCTCCCCCAGGTTCGGCGGTGCCGGGTCGATCACGCGGTCCTCCTGGTGCGCGCCGACGTCGTTGAAGACGCAGTCGCGCTGGAACCGCGTGCCGCGTTCGTCGGCCACCGCGTCCATCACCGGCCAGAGCTTCCTGGCGTCGAACTGGCTGTAGCGGTAGGCGTTCATGGTCGCGAGCCGCACGCCACGCACCACGTCGTCCACAGTGGACGAACTGAGCTCGAACGGCACCAGCGCGTCCTGGGCGATCGTGCCGACGTAGGACGCCATGCCCGGCCGGAACCGGTTGCCGCAGATGGACACCAGCGCGCCGAGCGGGTTGCCGGTGCGCACCGCCAGCAGCGTCGCCGCCAGCGCCAGCAACACCGTCGAGTGGCTGACACCCGTGCGCGCCACCAGGGACGGCAGCACTAGGCCCGCCGCGCGCGACTTCAGGTAGCCCTCCCGGCAGCCTGCCGGACCCAGCGGCGGGTGCGAGAACATCGCCTGCGGCATGCGGCGCAACTGCGTCTCCCAGAACCGCAGCGCCGACTCGGCACGGCGGCGTGCCGGTGACTGCGACTCGTGCTCGGCCTGGTCGAGTGGCTGCACCGCAGGAGTCCCGACGGTGCGCGCGGCCGGATCTTCGAGCATCTGCCCGAACTGACCCGCCAGCAGCTCCATGCTCGCGAAGTCCGCGGCCAGGTGGGACAACGCGAGTGCCACCACGTGCGGGCTGCCGTCCCGGGTGGAGATCGCGACCCGCAACGGGAGATCGCGGCCGAAGTCGAACCGCGTGCCCGCGATGCGTTCGCGCAGCGCCGGTTCGGTGTCGCCCTCGTGGATCTCCGCGACCAGCGTGCCCTCGCTGACGACGGTCTGGACCGCCTCCGGACCGGGTTGGACGGTCGTGCGCAACGACTCGTGCCGCGCGAGCAGCACGGCCAGCGACTCCCGGATGTCCTCCAGCCCGCACCCGTCGGGCACGGGTACGAACCGGCACAGGATGTCCGAGCGTTCCTGCTCCTGTTCGCCGATCCACTCCAGAACGTTGGCCTGTCCCAAAGTGACCGGCGTAGAGCCTTCACGTGATCCGGTGAACTCCACCTCGAGCTGTCCCATTCCGCGCACGCTAGACACCGGATCGGCGCACAGCATGGGGTGAAACCCTGCATTGGCGCCGTTACGGGTAGCCCGGGGCGGGACGCGGCGACACGATCGGCGGCATGACCGTCTTGACCGTGCGCCGCCCGGATGCCCGCGAACTGCTGGACGAACTTGTCGCCGTGCACGGCGAAGTGCATCGCGAACCCCGGTTCGCGGGCATCGACTACTTCTCCGACGAACGGTTTCGCGACCGGCTCGTCGTGGCGTTGCGCCAGCCGGGGTTCGAGCTGGTCGCGGCGTTCGACGGCGACGAGATCGCCGGGTACCTCTACGGCTGGGCGTTGCCGCGGTGGACCCGCTGGTGGACGCCGTTGAAGACCGCGCTGCCGTCGTCGGTGACCGAGGAAACCGGCAGCCGCACCGTGTTCATCCAGGAGATCATGGTGCGGCGGCCGTGGCGCGGCAACGGGATCGCCCGCACCCTGCACGACGACTTCCTCGCACACCGCGCGGAGGAACGCGGCCTGATCTGCGTGCAACCGGACAACGAGCCGGCGCGATCGGCCTACCTGCGCTGGGGCTGGAGCCCGGTCGCGCGCACGGCGTTCACCGACGGACCTGAGTTCGACTGTCTCCTGAAACCCTTGAGGGGTCAGATGTAGGGACAGCCCTCATGCTGGCGGGGCGCTACCCGACCTAGCGTTCCGCCCCATGTCGAGGGTCACCACGCTGGAGCGGATCGCCGCCTTCACACCGGATCGGTCGGTACCGATCGAGGATCTGGGCGAGCGGCTCGGGCTGGGCAAGTACGTGGTGCGGATGTTCCGCAACCTGCACGGGTTCGACCAGGTGCGCGACGACCCGGCGATCGACGTGTTCGCCCTCGTCGCCGCCGCGGGTGAGCGGATCGTGAAGGAACTGCCGGATCCCGGTGTGGTCAAGTACGTCCTGTACGCGCACACCGTGCTCGACGTGACGCCGTCGACGATCGACGCGGCCGACGTCATCCGTCAGGCGCTCGGGCTGCCGGACGCGGAGGCGTTCGCCGTCACGCAGCAGCACTGCGCGAGCGGACTGGCCGCCATCGACGTCGCGGGCGAACTGCTCAGGGCGGACGACGATCCGGACGCACGCGCGCTGGTGCTCACCGGCGAAAAGCCTGTCACCGCGCGGTTTCGGGTCGTCAACAACACGACGATCCTCGGTGAAGCGTCGACCGCGTGTCTCGTGAGCGCCGGCGGCACCGGCGACGTCGTGCGGTCCTACGCCACCAAGACGCAGGTGCTGCTGTCCGACGGGGTGTACCTCGCCGAGGACCTCGTGAAGGAGTTCAACGACAACTACGTGGCTTTCCTCGCCGAAGCGGTGACCAAGGCCCTCGACCGGGCCGGGGTCACGCTCGACGACATCACGATGCTGGTGCCGCACAACGTGAGCAAGCTGCTCTGGCAGCGGACGCTGGACGAGATCGGCGTCGCCAGGTCGAAAGCGTTCTTCGACAACATCGCGCGCTACAGCCATTGCTGCTGCGCGGACCCGTTCCTCAACTACGCCACGCTGCGCGACGAGGGCCGGCTGACCGACGGCGGGCTCTACCTGCTCACGTCGGTCGGCCTCGGCGCCACCTACGCCGCGATGGTGATCGAGCACAGGGGTGGCAGATGACAAGCGACTACCTGCGGGCCATCAAGGCCGCGCTCACCGGTTCCCCCGCCACACCGCTGGCGCTGGTGTGCAACTTCGAGGCCGAGGCCCGGTGGGCGACGAACCACGTCGGGCTGCCCGCCGCCGCCCTCTCGGCGTCCACGGACGTCGTGCGCCGCATGGAACAGCTCGGCGCGCTGCTGGCCGGGCCGGACGACGTGCTGATCGCGTCGCACGACCTCGACCCCGGTTTCCGCCGGTACGCGGAAGAACTCGGGTTCTCCTTGCCTGAGGTTCTCGTGCCCTCCCGTACCGGCGGTTCCACGACGGAGAACGCCATCGGGTCACCGGAGCTGCTCAAGGCGTTGCACGGCAGGCAGCTCCTCCCGATGGGCACGACCGTCGACGAGGAGAAGCTCGCCGACGCGGCGGGCATCCCTCTCGCAGTGCCATCAGCCGATGTCTTCGAGCGTGTCAACGGCAAGATCTACGGCCGGAGGCTGGTGGAGGACACCGGACTGCGCCCAGTGCCAGGCCACACCGTGGAATCGGTCGCCGAGTTCGACTCGACTCTGCACGGCGTGAGCGGCACGGTGGTGGTGAAGGACTCGTACGGCGTGTCCGGCAAGGGACTCGTCGTGCTCGACTCACCCGCCAAAGTGCAAGGTCTGCGCAAGCTGGTGCACCGCCGAGCCTCCCGCACCGGCGACGACCGACTGCACGTCGTGGTCGAGCACTGGCTGCCGAAGCGGTGCGACCTGAACTACCAGTTCACCCTAGCGCGGGACGGCTCGGTGACGTTCGACTTCGTCAAGCAGGCGCTCACCGAGCACGGTGTCCACAAGGGACACATCATGCCGGCCGAGCTGACTGAGACGCAGCACGAAGAACTGAGGCACGCGGCAGACGTTGTGGGTGCCCGGTTGCACCGCGACGGGTTCCACGGCGTGGCGGGTGTGGACGCGATCGTGGGCGTGGACGAGGTGCTGTACCCGGTGCTGGAGATCAACGCCCGGCTGAACATGTCGACCTACCAGGGCGGCGTCGTCGAGCGGCTCGTTCCGCCCGGCCACACGTGCCTGGCCAGGCACTACCCGATCGGCGACAGCGGGTTCGCCGACGTCCGCCGGGTGCTGCCGCGCGACGTCGTGGTGACGTGCTTCGGCACCGCGGCCGCCGGACGGCTCTACACCATGTCGTTCGCCCCGGACCGGGCCTCGCTGGAGGCGTTGGACGCCGCGACCACTACCGCACTGGAGTCGTTGTGACTGAGGAGTTTGCCGTACAGGGACATCCCATCAGCGCGCTCGCCGAGGAGTTCGGCACACCGCTGTACGTCTACGACGGCGACGTGCTGCGCGAGGTGTACCGGTCACTGCGCGGCCTGCTCGACCCGAGGGTCGACATTCTCTACTCCGCCAAGGCCAATCCCAACGTCAGCATCTGCGCGGTGCTGCGGTCGCTCGGCGCGGGCATCGAGGTCTCGTCGCTGGTGGAGCTGATCACCGCGCACCGGGCCGGCGCGGACGTTCGCGACATCCTGTTCCTCGGGCCGGGAAAGTCGCGGGAAGAGCTGCTGGCGTGCGTGGAGATGGGCGTGCATGCCGTCGTGTGCGAGTCGCTGGACGAGGTGGAGCAGCTCAACGACCTGCACGTGCCCGGCGGGGTGGACGTGATGCTGCGGGTGAACCCGTCGTTCACCGCGAAGGGCGCGCGCCTGTCCATGGGAGGCAAGCCTCGTCAGTTCGGCATCGACCAGGCCGTGCTGCTGCGGTCACGCTCGTTCCTGCGCTCGTTGAAGCACGTGCGGGTGATGGGTGTGCACGGCTACATGGGCACCCGGATCCTCGACGCGAGCAACGTCGTGGAGAACACCCGCGGCATCCTCGCCGCCGCCGAGGAGCTGTCCGCCGAGCTCGGGTTCGACCTGGAGACGGTCGACATCGGCGGCGGGTTCGGGGTGCCGTACTTCGAGAACGAGAAGGACCTCGACGTCGAGGCGCTGGCGCTGGGCGTCAACGCGGCGGTCGCGGACTTCCTCGGCCGAAACTCTTGCCGCGTCATCACCGAGCTCGGCCGCTATTTGGTGGGCTGGTGCGGCACGTACGTCGTGCGGGCTCGCTACGTAAAGGAGTCCATGGGCGAGTGGTTCGTGGTCGCCGACGGCGGCACCAACCACCACATGGCTGCCGTCGGCATCGGCAGCTTCGTCAAGCGCAACTTCCCGGTGCGGTCGCTGACCCGCTACGAGGAACCCGCGCACCGGCCGTACAACATCACCGGCCCCCTGTGCACCCCGAACGACGTGGTGGCGAAGCAGGTCGCACTGCCCGAGGTCCACCCAGGCGACCTGCTGGGCGTCGAACGCTCCGGCGCGTACGGCCCGTCCGCCTCCCCCGGCCTGTTCCTGAGCCACGGCTATCCCGCCGAGGTGCTGGTGCTCGACGGCACACCGCACCTGGTGCGCCGGCGGGACACCGCGGAAGACCTGCTGGGCAAGCAACAACTCATCCCGGTCTGACGAAGGAGTGTCTGTTGTGGACAGATTGACCGTGCTCAAGACGATCACGAACGCCCTCACCGAGGTCATGCAGCGCGACTACTCCGACGCCACGGAGGACACGCGGCTGTTCGAGGACCTGCACCTCGACTCGACATCGGTGCTCACGCTGCTGATGGCACTGGAGGACCACACCGGCATCGAGGTCGACCCGGAGTCGTTGCAGATGGAGAACTTCCGCACGGTGGGCACGCTCGCCGACTACCTCGAGGCCAACCTCGACGTCGCGGTGTGATGCTGACCCTGACGGCGGCGAGCGCGGTGGTCGCCACGCACCGCAACCCGTACGTGCCCGACGAATGGCTGCTGGCCTACCAGCGCGACCTGATGGCGCCGTTCGGGGTGGAGTTCGACGCCGAACGGCTGGCGCGCGGTACCGGAGTCCTGTTCCAGGAGCTGGCTTCGTCGGCGCTGGAACTGTTACCGGCGCCGCCGAAGCCCGATCTGGTGGTGGTCGCGCACGGTCTGCCCGACCACTACCCGTTCCGGTCGATCGGCGGGCACGTGGACAAGCTGCTCGGTGGCGGGTCGGAGAACTTCGCGATCTCCGAACATGGTCTGCGTGCGCCGTTCACGGCGTTGCGGGTCGCTGCCGCCTATCACCGCTCCGGTCGTTGCGCGGTGGGAACGGTGGTCGTGGTCGAGCAGGGCACGTTCGGCAACGAAGAACCGCTGGCTCGGGACGGGCTGGCGGACACCGCCGCTGTGCTGGTGCTCGGGGATGGTGGGCCGTGGGAGATCACGGCCGTGCCACCGGCTTCTGAAGACTTGGCGGGGATGGTGACCGCGCTGGCGTCCGGCAACCCGACGGGCGCGGCGACCACCAGCGCATACGGCAACCCGGCGAGGACCGCGACCGCCACCGCGCCCGGAGATCCAACGAGACCGTTGACCGCGCCGAGCGAGCGGCCGCTGGTCGTCGCCGGTCCGTTCGCCGGTGACCTGCCAGACCTACCGGTGCACCGCGTCCCGCCCGGTTCCTATTGCACCAGCGTGTGGCTGGCACTGGCCCGCCACCACGAGGAGTGGGCCCAAACCCACGACGCACTCGTCCTGTGCGACACCGATCCCCGCACCGGGCGAAGCCACGCGGCGCTGCTGCGCCGTGCCAGTCAGGAAGGCACGACATGAGTTCTTATGCGGCGGAGCTCGACCGGTTGCACGGCGACGCCCTGGTGACCGCGCCCAGCGGGGTGGCACTCGCCTCTTCCGACAGGATCAGTTCGCCGGACCATCCGTTGCACCGCTTCGGACTTGGCGTCGGGCGCGGGACGCCGTCGGACGGCGAGGAGCTGGACCGGTTCGCCACAGGTCTGCTCGGGCTGCACCGCGACCTGCTCCAGCGCGGTATCGACCACGCCATGACACACCTGGGCGGGCGCACGTCGCAGGGCTCGCCGCTGCTCGACCGCCAGCTCGTCCAGGCCACCCTCGGCGACGTCGCGGTCGAGGTGCGGGAGAACGCCGCGCTGCCCACTGACGATCCGCATGCGAGGTGGCGCGCTCATCAGGGGCTGGTCGACGCGGGACGGCTGCTGCTGAGCCTGCTCGGCGCGAGCAGCTTCCTCGTGTCCGGGCCCGGCGGCGACCTGCACCTCGCCGAGGTCACCGGCAACGTCTACCTGCACCAGGAGAACGAATGACCACCCTGCTGAGCCGAGACGACCAGCTGCTGCGGCTGCGGGCGCACTGCCGCGAGGTGGCGCCGGCGCTGCGCGAGGTCGGCCTGGCGCTCGACCGCGATCCGGACGCCATCACGGACTTCCTTCACCTGCCCGCGTTCGCCGTGCTGGACCAGGTGTTCACGCCGCCGGAGTTCCGCCGCCCGTCCTCGATCGAGCCTTTCGACCCGACGTGCACGGCGTTGTGCGTGGTGCTGGAGGTCCTGTCCCACGGCGATCCCGGCGCGATTCTCGCCGGGCCGGGCGCGGGGCTTTCCCGTGACGTGGTCAGGGAACTCGGTGACGACGAGCAGCGCGAGCACTTCTTCGGCCGGGCCCACGACGGTCCGGTGTGGACGTTCTTCGGGCTCACCGAACCCGGCAAGGGATCCGCGGCACTGGAGCTGGAGACCACGCTCACCCCGGACGGCGACGACTGGCTGCTGAACGGGGAGAAGCGTTACGTCGGCAACGGCGCGCGGGCGCAGATCGGCGTCGTGTTCTGCCGTCGCGCGCCCGGACCGTGGGGCATCGAGGCGGTGATCGTCGACCCGGCCGCGCACGGGTTCCACGCCGAGCTGCTGCCCATGATCGGGCTGCGCGGTGCGCGGATCAGCGCGCTGCGGTTCGACAACGTGCGCATTCCCGCCAACCGCGTGCTCGGCAGGCACCGTCCGCCCAGCAGGCGCGGGGTCTACGGCGCGCTGCACGCGTTGCTGCGGTTCCGGCCCGGACTGGCCGCCATGACGCTCGGCCTCACGCAGGCGGCGTGCGACTACCTCACCGAGCACAAGCCTTCGCTGTCGCGCTGGAACGAGCTGCGCGTGCAGGGCGTGTTCGACCGGGTGGCGGCGGTGCGGCGGATGATCCTCGACGTCGCGGGCGACATCGACCGCGGTGTGGTGAACCCGCACCGGATCGGCGTGGTCAAGATGCGCGCCGCCCAGCTCGGTGAGCAGGTCACCAGGCTGGCCGCCGAGCTGCTCGGGCCGGCGTCGCTGATCGAGCACCCGTGGCTCGAGAAGGTCTACCGCGACCTGCGGGCGTTCGAGTTCATGGAGGGCACGTCCAACCTGCACCGGCTGTCGGTGTTCCAGGGGCTGCTCAAGCACGACTTCTTCGGGGAGGGCGACACCGATGAGGCTGGGCGTTGACCTCACCGAGCTGGACGAGCTGGACGCGTTGCTCCGGCGGAAGTGGTTCCGCCGCTTCGTCTTCGCCGACGCCGAGCTCGCGCACGCCGACGGGCTGGCCGCGACCAGGCGGGCCGAGTTCCTGGCCGGCCGGTTCTCCGCGAAGGAGGCGGTGCTCAAGGTGCTGGGCCGCGGGTTGTTCCAAGGCGTTGTGCCGCACGACATCGAGGTGACCCGCGCGGACGGCGGTGAGCCGTGCGTGACGCTGTCGGCCACCGCGGCACGAGCGGCGGCGGAGGCCGGGATCAGCGAGGTCAGCGTGTCGATCACGCACAAGCGCGATCTGGTCGCCGCCGTCGCCGTGGGGTGGTGACGCCGTGATCTTCGCACGCGGCCTGCGCAAGTCGTTCGGCGACGTGGAAGCCGTGCGCGGCGTGGACCTCGACGTCGCGGCGGGTGAGGTGGTCGGCCTGCTCGGGCCCAACGGCGCGGGCAAGACCACCACCATGCGGATGCTGACCACGTTGCTGCGCCCCACTTCCGGCACCGCGGTGGTCGCGGGAGCGGACCTGCTGACCGAGCCGGCGCTGGTGCGGTCGCGCATCGGGTACGTGGCGCAGACCGGCGGCACCGAGCCGCGCTGCCGGGTGCTGGAGGAGCTGGAGTTCCAGGCCGACCTGTACCGGGTGCCGCGGTCGCGTGCCGCGGAACTGTGCGAGGTGTTCGGACTGTCCGGTTTGGAGCGTCGGCCCGTCGCCTCCCTGTCCGGCGGGCAACGCCGCAAGCTCGACATCGCGCTGGGCCTCGTCCACTCCCCCGCACTGCTCCTGCTCGACGAACCCAGTCTCGGCCTCGACCCGACCAGCCGCGACGACCTGTGGGCGCACCTGCGGGCGTTGCCGGACACCACCGTCGTGCTGACGACGCACTACCTCGACGAGGCGGACGCGCTGTGCGACCGTCTGCTGGTGGTGGACAACGGCGCTGTGGTCGCGTCCGGCACGTCCGCGGAGCTCAAGGCGCAGCTGCAGGGGGACGTGATCACCGTCGAAGTGTCCGGTGGCGCTTCGTTGCTGGAGTCGCATCCCCTCGTCCGCTCCGTCGCCGTGTCCGGTTCGTCCGTGCGGCTCACCGTCGCCGACGGTCCGCGCGCGCTGGCCTCCTTGTTGCGGGTGCTGGAGGACGCCGGGTTCGAGGTCTCCTCGGTAGAGCTGCACCGACCGACACTGGACGACGTCTTCCGCGCGGTGACGGGCCGTTCCCTGGAACTGCCCGGCCGAGTGGTGGTGGGGTGATCATGCGCGACACGTATCTGGTCTTCCGCAGACAGCTCGCGATGTCCTTGCGCGGTCCGCTGTGGCTCGTGGTCGGTCTCGTGCAACCGGTGGTGTACCTGGTTTTCTTCGGGCCGCTGTTGCAGGGCCTCGACCTCGGCGCGGACTCGTGGCGGGTGTACATCCCGGGCTTGCTCGTACAGCTGGCTCTGTTCGGTGCGGCGTTCGTCGGCTTCTCGGTGATCGCCGACGTCCGGTCCGGTGTGGTGGAACGGATGCGGGTGACACCGGTCAGTCGGCTCGCACTGCTGCTGGGACGCGTGCTGCGGGACGTGTTGCTGCTCGTCGGGCAGTCCTGCGTGCTGCTGGTGGTCGCCGTGCCGTTCGGCCTGCGCGCACCGGTTCTCGGCGCGGTGCTCGGCGTGCTGTTGATCGCCCTGCTGACCGCCGGCCTGGCGAGCCTGTCCTACACGATCGGGCTGGCCACGCGCAGCGAGGAGTCGTTGGCACCGTTGCTGAACAGCGTGACCGTGCCGTTGTTGCTGTTGTCCGGCATCCTGCTGCCCATGTCGTTGGCCCCGCCGTGGCTCGACGTCGTCTCGCGCCTCACGCCACTGCGGTACGTGGTCGACGGCATCCGCGACGCGTTTCTGGGCCACTACGCGACGGGCAACGTTCTCACGGGCTTCCTCGTGGCGACGGGAATGGCGGGACTGGCCATCGCCTGGGGAGCACAGGTCTTCCGTCGTGAGGCGGCCTGACGACCCCAGGCTGGGGCACGATGGGCTCGTGACGGATTCAGGGACTGCCGCCTACGACCACTGCGCCGATCTTCCGCCGTTGGTCGCCACGGCGGTGCGGGCGGCTCGCCAAGCCGGTTTCACACATTCCTGTCGCCCCGAGCAGGGTCAGCTGCTTCGGACGCTGGCGGGCGGCGTCGGCGCCGGTGTGATCGGCGAAACCGGCACCGGGTGCGGGGTCGGCCTCGCGTGGCTGGTCTCCGGCGCGCGCCCGGACGTTCGGATCGTCAGCGTGGAACGAGACCCGAAGCGAGCCGGGATCGCGGCCGCGGTGTTCGCCGACGAGCCGCGGGTGGAGGTGCTCACCGGGGACTGGCGGGAGCTGGCCGGCAGCGCGCCGTTCGATCTGCTCGTGCTCGACGGTGGCGGTCAGGGCAAGGGCGCTGAGCCACCACTCGAGCCCGCGGACTGGCTGCGGCTCGGTGGCGTGGTCGTCCTGGACGACTTCGCCCCCATGACGACCTGGCCGCCCGTGCACGAAGGACGGCCCGACGACGCCCGCCTGTACTGGCTGGACCACCCGCGGCTGCGTGCCGCCGAGGTCAAGGTCACGCCCTCGGCCGCGTCCGTGGTGGCGACCTTCGTGGGCTGACTTCACTCGACGGCGACGGTGAGCGCTGCCGTGTGCAGCCTTCCTCCGTGGCGGAACTCCAGGAACAGCCGGTACTCGCCGCGCTCGGCGAACACGGCGCGGAACGTCAGCTCGCCGTTGATCAGCGGTGCGCCGAGCGGCTCGACGGGATGCAGGTGCGTCGCGGACAGCAGCATCGTGTGGAAACCCGTCATGTGCCCGTTGGCGCCCAGATGCGGTTCGAGCGCCTCGACAGGCGATCCGTCCGGCGCACGGATGGCGAAGCGCAGCTTGCGTTCGCTCATCAGGGGCAGCGCGGCGGGCTCGTCCACGCGGGTGACCGTGTACCCCGATTCGGTCCGCGACGACGCGTCGGGTGCGGGCACCGGCACGAGGTCGGTGTCACCGGCGAGGCTGAACGGCACGCCGAGCACGACCGGGTGCAGCGGATCCTTGGTGTCGAGCGGGATGAACTCGGCGAACATGCGGTAGGCGCCGCCGTCGGGCAGGTCCACCGAGGTGCGCCAGGTGTCGCCGTCGAGCACGGGGTGGACGTGGCGGAACACGTGCATGTCGTCGCGGACGACGAAGAAGTGGAGCTGTTTGGTCTGGTTGTCGATGAACCGGGTCACCGGCATGCCGTCGCCGCCGAGGATCCGGAACGCGACGGGGACGGCGGTGCCTCGATCAGCGGGCATCACGACCCGTTCGAACCGGTAGCCGGACTCGCTCTCGGACAGGCCGTCGCTGTGCGAGGCGGGCACGACCGGGCCCATGTTCTGGTGCTGCGCCGGGGGTGTGGTGCGGCCGAACATCATCACCGCTCCCCCGACCACCACGACAACGGCCACCAGGGCGAAGATCCAGTCCACGAAACTCAGCTTGCGCAAGGCCACTCCTCGGGCGTGGGTGGCTGCCGGGCAACCACCCACGACCCTGATCTCAGAACTGCAGGCTCCACGCGTCGATGTAGCCCGTGTCAGCGCTGGCCACGTCCTGCACCTTGAGCTGCCAGGTGCCGTCCGCGGTCTTCGCCGAGGCGTCGACGGTGTAGGTGGTGAGCACGTTGTCCGCCGAGTCGTTGCTCGACGCCTTCAGCCGGAACGTGGCGCCGTCCGGGGAAACGAGGTCGATCACCAGGTCACCGCGGTACGGGTGCTTGATGTCCACGTTCACCTTCAGCGCCGACGGGGCCTTGCCCGTGACACCGGAGACGGCCACCGACGACGTGACCGCCGCGCCCTTGTCCGGGATCTGCACGTCGGCCGTGTTCTCGAACTTCTTGCCCGCGGGCGGGGGTTCGGTCGTGCCGAGGTTCGGCTTCACCACGACCAGGCCCTGCTCGATGCCGTTCACCAGGACGATGCCGCTGGCGAAGTACGGGTAGTTGCTCCACGCGCCGTTGAACTTGGCTTCGTCCGACGCCGGGTAGATGTCGAAGAAGCCGGCCTCGCTCAACTGGGCGTTGGCGACACCGCTGACGTCCAGAATCCGCAGCCCGGCCTGGTAGTTGGCCTGGTAGGAGTACTTGCCCTTGATGTACTGGTTGTGGTCGATCGCGCTGGCCGGCGAGCTGTAGACGCCGGTGTGCACGGGGTTGGCCAGCGAGGCCAGGTCCCAGATGTAGGTCTTGGTGCGCTTGTCGGTGCCGCGCGACTCGTCGAGCTCGTCGTCCAGCAGGAAGTACCGCTGGTCCTCGGTGAGCCAGCCCTGGTGCGAGTACTGGGCGCCGGAGTAGCCCTTGCGCGCGATCTGCACCGGGTTGGCCTTGTCGGTCACGTCGACGATCGTCAGCGTGTCCTCGTTGGAGTTGAAGCAGATCTCCCGGCCGCGGTAGGTCGTGTCAGGGCCGCGGTAGACCACGCACTGGTTGTCGTGCGTGTACCCGTCCTGCGAGACGCAGCCCGCGTTCTTCGGCTGCTTCGGCGTGCGGATGTCGACCATGTGCGGGCCGCCGCTGCACGTGTTGGAGCCGATCGCGTACGCGTACCCGGTCTCCTCGTTGATGGCGATGTTGTGCGCCGGGCCGAAGTCCTTGTACAGCGCGTCGGCCGTGAACGTCTGGGGCGAGGTGATCGTCCGCAGGCGGGTCAGGTCGAACACCTGCATGCCGTGGCCGGTGATGAAGTCCGCGACGATGAACGCGTGGTCCTTGTAGACCTTCATGTCGCGCCACGAGCTGCTGCCGCCGTTGGACGGCAGGTTGCCCAGGAACTTCGGCGCGGTCGGCGTGCTGACGTCGACGAACGCCGTGCCGTTGGTGCGGCCGACGATCGCGTACTCCTTGCCGGAGGACGGGTCGGTCCAGCCCCAGATGTCGTTGCCGTTGCCGCCGCCGATCTGGGCGAGCGGCAGGACGCTGAGCAGGTCCACGTTCTTGCACGGGTAGATGTCGGCCTTGCCGTTGACGCACGGCACGCCGGCCGCCGTGTTCGTGACGGCGTGCCGCTCGGCGGGCTGGAAGTCGGCCATGAACGTTCTGGCCGCCGCCTGTCCCTCGGGAGTGTCCGGATCGTGCGCCGAGGCGCCCGACATCGTGAGGGCGATCGCGGACGCCGTCAGCACCGCGAGCGCCCCCAGGCGCAGGGTTTTCATGAAGTTGGGCTCCTCACGGAAATCCCGGCTGCTCAGGACGCCGCCGGGTGCAGGGTTTCCGATCAGTCACCGACGGTAGGACGACCGTCCACTCCGTGTGCACCTTCGTTCGTCGGGTCTGTGTTACGACTGGACAACAGGCTGACGGCGCCGGCCGGGAACAACAGGACCGACAGCAGTCCGGCGCAGACGAGCGCGGCGGCCGTCACCGCGGACATCGCGCCGAGCACCACGCCGATCTGCGTCGCCGTGACGATGAACGGCAGCGAGGTCGCCTGCAGCAGGCCCACCGCCGCCACCTCTCGCGCAGGAAGGGTGCGGACGAAGACGAGCGCGGGCAGACCACGAACGAGCAGCAGCGCGAGGAGGAACAGCGGCACCCGCGCGAGGGCGGAGGGCTCGGCGAGCAGCCCGCTCAGGTCGAGCCGCACCCCGCTGGTGATGAAGAAGACCGGGATGAGGAAGCCGTAGCCGACCGCCTCCAGCTTGATCCGGAACCGGGGGTGCGACGAGGTGTCGCGGTCGACCAGGCTCACCACCACGCCGGCGAGGAACGCGCCCAGGATCGTCTCCAGCCCGATCCGCTCAGCCAGCGCGACGAACGCCACCAGCAGCAGCACCGCGGCTCTCACCCGGATCTCCGCGGTCGTGTCCTGCAGCCGCGACAACACGTCTCCGAGCCGGTGCGACCGGCCCGCGAACGCGATGACGAGCCCGGTGACCACGACCAGCCCCGCGAACACCGCCAGCGACCCCGCCCGGCCGGTGACCGTGCCTCCGGTCGTCGAGAACACCAGTGACAGCAGCACGATGGCGGCGAAGTCGGCGACCGAGGCGGCCGTGATCGTCGACTGCCCGGCCGCGGAGTCGAGCCGCCCGGTGTCCTTGAGCACCGCCACGACCAGACCCAGCGAAGTCGCGGACAACGCCACCGCGAGCAACAGCGGGCTGCGCACCCACTCCGCAGCGCCGAAGCCGAGACCGATCACCAGTCCGACGCCGATGCTGATCGCGTAGCCCAGCAGGGCGAGCCACGTGGTCGGGCCGCGCAGACGACGCGGGTCGAACTCCAGCCCTGCCAGGAAGAGCAGGAACGCGAGACCCAGCAACGCCACGATCTGCACCGGCAGGTCGATCTTCACCCAGCCGAACCCCGACGGGCCGACCACGATCCCGGCGACGATCTCCAGCACGACCGCCGGCACGCGCAGCCGCGGCGCGAAGCCGAGCAGCAACGGCGCGGTCACCGCGATCGCCGCGACGATCAGCAGGTTCACGAACTCCACATCGGGCATGGAGGTTCAGTGCCACCGGCGGGCGCAGGCGTTACGCCCGCGGCCAGTTCCGGAAAGCGTCGAGCAACCGGTCGCGGGTGTCGTCCGACAGGGACTCCGCCGGCAGCTCCCCCAGTTCGGAGATGGTGGCGCGGAACTGGTCGAGGTAGCGCTCGCAACCAGGGCACTCGGCGAGGTGCTCCACGAAGGCGTGTTCGCTCCGCTCGTCCAGCGCGCCCTCGAGGAACGCGGTGACGAGCTCGACGAACTCCTCGCAGGTCATGCGGCTCCCCCGGTCGCCAGATAAGCCTCCAGCCGGGTGCGGACGAGAGCGCGGCCCCGGTGCAGCAGCACCCGCTGGTTCGCGGGCGAGATCTCCAGCATCGCGCACACCTCCTCCGACGTGTGCCCCTCCACGTCGCGCAACGCCACCACCACGCGTTGCCGTTCCGGCAGCTCGTCCAGCGCCTTGCCCACCACGTCGTGGAACTCGCTGTTGAGCGCCCACGGCTCCGGGAAGTCCCGCCAGTGACCGGGATAGGCGTCGTCGGCACCGCGGAACCGCGACGGGTCGACCGTCGGGCCGCCATCGGGTTCGACGCTGGTCCACGGAACCGTGCGCTTCTCCTTCACGCCTCGCTTCTTCGCCGTGTTGACCAGGATCCGGTACACCCAGGTGCGCAGCGACGACGTGCCGTGAAACCCGTGCACACCGCGGATCACGGCCAGCCAGGTGTCCTGCACGACCTCCTCGGCCGAGGCGTCCGTCGACACGAACGCCCGCGCGAGCCGCAGCATCGAGGACGACCAGGAGTCCAGCAGCGAGGCGAACGTCGTCTCGTCGCCGGACCGGAGTCCGGCGACGAGCACGTCGTCCGAGGGCAGCACGCGCTGGAATCTACTCCCGGCTGGGCACGACACCGGGGTTGCGAAGGGTTTCGTAAGAACTACCGGTACTCGGGGTTGTCGAAGTCGTACCGGCATCCGGCGTCCCATCCCGAGCGCTGGTTGCCGTGCGCGGGAATGCCGCCCGCGTCCTTGAGCATCCGCGCCATGTGCAGCAGGTTCCAGGTCATGAACGTGGTGTTGCGGTTGGTGAAGTCGTTCTCCGGGCCGCCGGAGCCGGGGTCCAGATAGGACGGTCCGGGTCCCGCGGGGCCGATCCAGCCCGCGTCGGCCTGCGGCGGGATCGTGTAGCCGAGGTGCTGCAGGCTGTAGAGGACGTTCTGCGCGCAGTGCTTCACGCCGTCCTCGTTGCCCGTGATCAGGCAGCCGCCGACCCGGCCGTAGTACGCGTACTGGCCGGCGTCGTTGAGCAGGTGCGAGCAGGCGTAGAGCCGTTCGATCACCTGCTTGGTCACGGAACTGTTGTCGCCGAGCCAGATCGGGCCCGCGATCACCAGGATCTCGGCGGCCATCACGCGCTCGTAGATCTCCGGCCAGGCGTCGGACGCCCAGCCGTGCTCTCTCATGTCCGGCCACACGCCGGTCGCGATGTCGTGGTCGATCGCGCGGATCACCTCGACCCGCACGCCCTGCTTCTCCATGATCGACCGGCTGACGTCCACCAGTCCCTCGGTGTGGCTGCGGTCCGGCGAGCGCTTCAGCGTGCAGTTGATGAACAACGCCTTGAGGTCGGAGTAGTCGGTCATGCGAATCGCTCCTTCAGCGCGGCCAGGCCGGGCAGGAACACGCCGTCCCTGACCGTGGCGACCACCGCGGGTTCGTCGGACAGGTCGCAGTCGAAGTCGGCGGTCCACTCGACGAGCGACCGCGAGTCGGAGGCGGGCGTGACGCGCAGGGCCGCGCGGTAGTCGCGCACCGGCAGGCCGCCGCTGTCCTGGAAGGCGATGCGGGTGGTGCGCTCGTCGTCGTCCAGCGCCACGAGTCTCTCGCGCAGGCCGCCGATGGCAGGGAACGTTCGTTCCGCGCCCACCTGGTCGCCTGCTCCGTGCACCTCCGGAGGCGGCAGGTGCGGGTGCCACGAGCCGATGGCGGAGAAGTCGCGCAGCAGCGGCCACACCTCGTCCGGTGGTGCGTCGAGCAGGGCGCTGGTCACGATCCTGGGCATCGAGGGTCCTTTCAGAGGAGTTCGGCGTCCTGTTCGACGCACAGCAGAGCGGGTCCTTCCGCGGCGAAGAGCTCGATCATCGCCTCGTCGAGCTGGTCACGCCGGTCGACGCGGATGCCGGTCGCGCCGCACAACCGGGCGTAGTCAGCCCAGTCGGGGTTGTGCAGCGAGGTGTGCCAGACCGGGTAGTCCTCGGCCAGCTGTTCCTTGCTGATCTTGCCGAGGGCGTTGTTGTTCAGCAGCACGTGCTTGATCGGAATCCCGTACTTCACCGCCGTGGTCAGCTCGGTGGCGTACTGGCCGAACCCGCCGTCTCCGGTGACCGCGACGATCGGCCTGCCGGGCGCGGCCGCCCACGCGCCGATCGCCGCCGGATACCCGAAGCCGATCGACCCGAGGTAGCCCGACATGAGCACCGGCTGGCCCTTCGACTCCAGGTACCGGCCGAGCGAGTACGCGTGGTTGCCCACGTCCACCGTCACCACGGCGTCGGCGCTCAGGTGCTGCGACAGCGCGGCGAACACGGCCGCCGCGGACACGCCTCGCCCGCGGTCGTCGGCGGCGCGGCGAGCCTTCTCGTGACGCCAGATCTCCCAGCGTGCGGCCACGTCCGGGCGCTGGTCGGTCGCCTTCACCTCGTCCAGCGCGTTCGACAGCGCGGTCAGCGTGAGCGCGGCGTCGCCGAGGACGTCGGCGGTGACGGCGTCGAACCGGCCGATGGCGGCGTGGTCGTCGTCGATCTGCACGATCGGCTTGTACGGCGCGATTCCCGTGTGGTTCGCGAACGACGCCCCGACCACCACGAGCAGGTCCGACTCGTTCATCAGCCAGCTCGCGACCGGCGTGCCGCTGCGGCCGAGCACGCCGCACGCCAGCGGATGCGAGTCCGGAATCAGGCCCTTCGCCTTGAACGTGGTCAGCACCGGGGCGTTCAGCCGTTCCGCGAGCATCCGCACCTCGGCGCGGGCGTTCCACGCGCCGTGCCCGGCGATCAGCACCGGCCTGCGGGCGTCCCGGATCAGCGCCGCGGCCGTGGACAACGCGGCGTCGTCCGGTCGCGTCCGGCGGTCCGACAGCCTCCCGTCGGGTGTCGCGGCCCTGGCCTCGGACGCCAGCACCTGCACCTCGTCTGGCAGCACGAGGTGGGCGACACCGCGTCCGTCGATCGCGTGCTTGACCGCCAGCGCGGCGAGCTCAGCGTGATCGCTTCCACTGTGGACGGTCGTGGTGGACACCGACACGTCCTTGAACACCGACGACAGGTCGACGTCCTGGAACGCGCCCCGCCCCAGCACCTTCGACGGCACCTGCCCGGAGATCGCGACGACCGGCGCCTGGTCGAGCTTGGCGTCGTAGAGCCCGGTGAGCAGGTTGGTGGAACCCGGCCCGGCGATCGCGAAGCAGGCCGCGGGCCGTCCGGTCAGCTTGCCGTACGCGCTCGCGGCGAACGCGGCGGCGCCTTCGTGCCGGATGCCGACGTAGGTCAGCTCACCGCGTTGTTCCGCGCGGCGCAACGCCTCCGCGAACCCGAGGTTGGAGTGGCCGACCATGCCGAACACGTGCGTCACGCCGTGCGCGACCAGCGTCTCGACCATCGCGTCCGCGACGCTGCGCGGCCGTGTGTCCAGTTCCGGAAGCTCGACGTACACGCCGTCGGCCCGTTCCTCCACCGCGTACGACGGCACTCCGTCGGAGAACCCGGCGGGCGGCTTGCCGGTCAGCGGGTGGTAGTCGTACCCGTGCCACGGGCAGCGCAGCCAGCCCTTCTCGATCGCGCCCTCCCCCAGCGGGCCGCCCTGGTGCGGGCACCGGTTCTCCAGCGCGCCCAGGCCGGCCCCGCACCGCGACAACGCGACGGTCCGGCCGTCCACGACGACGCTGCGCACCCGTCCGTCCTCGGGGACGTCCGAGGGATCCACCCGATGCCACGACATGTAACGCCTCCTCGGTGAGCCGACACTGACACCTCAGTTCCCGCGCACCGGACCGGCGTTACACGAGGAGACGACATGAATTTCGACGCAACCCGCCGAGCGCTGCACGGCATCGCCGAACTGGTGCTCGCCGGCCCCCAGTTCGACCGCAGCGGCACGATCCGCCTGCGGATCACCCCCGGCGGCTTCGGCACCGTCGCCGAACCGGACCTGCGCGTGGAGGGCGACCACCTGGTCGCGAACGGCCTCAGACTCCCGCTCAAAGGCACCTCCGCCGATCTGGCGCTGGCCGCCGGGTTGCAGGTCCGGCCGTTGAACGACGTCTACCGCGACGGCTCCGGCGTCACACCCGACGAGGTCGTCGACGTCGACCCGGACGCCGCCGTGGTCATCGCCGACGCGTTCGCCCAGGGTGACAGGGCAATGCGCGAGTTCGCACCTGACCAGACGCCCGTGCTCTGGCCGGAGCACTTCGACCTCGGCATCGCCCTCGACGAGGTCAACTACGGAATCTCGCCCGGCGACAAGCACTTCACCGAGCCGTACGCCTACGTCGGTCCGTGGAAGCAGCGCGCCGGGGCGTTCTGGAACACGGCGTTCGGCGCCGCCTACCCGCTGTCCCGGCTGGACTCGATCGTCACTTTCTTCCAGGAAGGGCGCGCCGAAGCGGCGAAGAGTGATCTGCTCTGACGATCACCGGGAGGATCAGGCGGCGGTCGCCGACCTGCAGGACCGCATGGAGCCGCCGCACGCTGTGAACTCGTTCGCAGGGCTCGCGGACGACCGTCGGCCAGTCGACGCAATCGAGTGGCTTGCCGGGCTCCAGGTCTGTCCGCAGGAGCACGACCTCATCAGGCCCCGAGGGATCCCAGCCGAGCTCCGCCAGGCTGCAGAACATCCCATACGAGTCGACGCCCCGGTAACGGCGCCGGCGCATCTTCTTGCGTCCGGGCAGCCGCGCGCCGGGTGGTGCGTAGGGCACCTTGTCCCCCACTGCGAGCAGGGGCGGTCCGCCGAAGACGACCTTGGACGGTTCACGCTGGCCGAAGTCGACCCACGCCACCCAGACCCGGTCGGCATTCGGATGGCAACGCACCTCGACGACCTGCGCAACTCGCGCCAGTCACGGTGCGCGAGCGTAGTGTCGGCCCGCCGCAAGCGGTTCAAAGTTGTGCGGCACCAGCCCATAAGGCCCCGAACGCTTGCCGGGCAGGCGTCACGCGATCTTTGCCCATCAGAATGTCCACGTTGGACTCGTTGTTCGGGCGAACCACATAACCGAGCTGCCCGTCGTCGTCCACGTACCCGGAAAACTGCTCGTAAAGGAGCGGTTCATGGTGAACCAACGATTCGACGTCCAGCCGGTAGAACACGGCATATGCCATCACCGGCTGCTCAGTACGCCGGAACGTGCAGTTCTGATACACCCGATCCGAACCAGCCCGGGCACTGAGCAACGAGCGGAACCTGCGTACCACGTCATCCTGTTCGGCAAGATTCCCCGTCAGCAGAAATCTGTATTTGCAACCCTTTTGCAAGTTCTCGGCCACGGTGTGCAGGAACTGACCTGGCGCGGCGGTCCCACCATCCATACTGATCACGTTGAAGCCCAGGTTGAGAGGCATGATGTCCGCCGCGACGCAGTATCGCTCCAACCGCAGTGCTTCGTCGTCGAGGATAAGGCCTTCGCCGACCGCGGTTCCGAGCTGCTGAGCGGCGGTTTCAATGTGCTCAGCCAGAAGTCTGCCCAACCTCGCCACAAGCGCGGACTGCCTGCTGGCCTTGGCCTGAATGTCGCTCAGCGCGTGGTCGACGTATCTCGCGAGCGGACTGGGATCCAACATTGGCCCTGTCGGCTCACCGTGGACGAGGTAGTCCAGGCTGACACCGAAGAAGTCGGCGAGCGCCACCAGCTTCTGCAGGCTCGGACGCGTCTGGTCGCGGGTGTACTGCGACAACGCGGCCGCGCTGACGCCAACGGCATCGTGGATGGGGCGTCGATTTCTGCTGTACACGCTCCGATCGATCAGGAGCGTGAGCACCTCGCCCAGCTTTATTTCTCGACCCTTCACTTCACTCCCACCTCCAGCGTCAACCATCGCCTGCCTTCGTAGCAGGAGGCGCTTTAAGTACAGCTTAACATCACCGAAGCCTCCCTGAAAGCGAACCTTGACTGGGCACCAAACTGCCTCATACTGGCCTTCAGAATTGGGCGGCTTGACCGAAGTCGGGACGGTGGTCGCAATGTTCGTGTTGATCTTTTTTGTTGGAGCATTGCTCGGCCTGCTCATCGGAGTGGCGGCCTGCGTCCACTACGTTCGACAGGAAATGACCGCCCGGATCGCCCCGACGATGTCACTCATGCAATTGCAGTTGGAAAACGTGCAGTCGTCGGTCAACCTCGCACTGGCCACCTGGCACGCGGACGTCCACACGAGCCACACCGCACGGTCGGGCACTGCGGAACTGCCCCGGCCGTAGCGAGAATCGGTCCCGCGACGAGGGAGGACGTCGCGGGACCGCAACACACGATCAGGCCTGGCAGCCGACCAGGCGCAGGGCGAGGTCGCCGTACTGGTAGGCCAGCTGCTCCACCGAGAACTCGCCGCCGTCGTGGAACCAGTTCGCGACGCCCATGCCCATGTCGAGGATCGAGTACGAGGCGAGGCGCGCCGAACGGACGTCGAACACGCCTTCGGTGGCGCCGCGTTCGATGAGCTTGCGGAAGCTGCGCTCATAGGTGCCGCGGCGGCGCAGGACGCGGTCGCGGTCCGGCTGGTCGAGGTTCGCGATCTCGCGGTTGCCGACGAACGCCTCCAGCTGGTGGCGGGCGTGGTACCGGACGTGCGCCTCCACCGCGCGGCGCAGCTGGTCCCGCACGTCGGCGGCACTGCCGGCGGCCTCGGCGTGCGTCGCGATCAGGGCGTCCATCGTGCCGAGCATGATCTCGGCCAGCAGCACCTGCTTGCCCGACACGTGCTTGTAGATGCTGGGGCCGCGGATGCCCACCGCCGCGCCGATGTCGGCCATCGTCGTCGCGCGGTAGCCCTGCGTGGCGAACAGCCGCAGGGCCGCGACGCGGATCGCGGCGGCACGGTCGCCGGGCAGGGCAGCGGGCACGTCGCCCGGTCGATGCGGTCGTTCCACCTTCACGCCGACAGGCTAGCGGATGTTAGCCACGATTGTCTTGACATCGGCAGACCAGAGAGTTGTCATGGCTAATGAGCATTAGCCATCTGGAGGTCGAGTGCCGATCGAGTTCGAAGCCGACGAGCGGGCCACGCGGATCGCGGCGCGGGTCAGGGAGTTCGTCCGGCACGTCGTCATCGCGGAGGAACAGGCGTGTGACGGCGTGCTGCACGACGGGCCGGAGCCACTGCGGCTGCGGCTGCAGCAGGCGGCGCGCGACGCCGGGGTGTTCAGCCCTCACGTGTCACCGCGGTGGGGTGGGCTCGGGCTCGACCTGCGCGGTCAGGCCGTCGTGTTCGAGGCGGCCGGGTACTCGCTGCTGGGGCCGCTCGCGTTGAACATCGCCGCGCCGGACGAGGGCAACGCGCACCTGCTGGAGAAGGTGGCCACCGAGGCGCAGCGAGAGCGCTACCTCGCGCCACTGGCCAGGGGCGATGTGCGGTCGTGCTTCGCGATGACCGAGCCCGCGGGCGCCGGGTCCGATCCGAGGGCGCTGACCACCACCGCCACCCGGATCCCCGGCGGCTGGCGGATCGACGGCCACAAGTGGTTCATCAGCGGGGCTGACGGTGCCGCGTTCACCATCTGCATGGCACGGACCAGCGGCGCACCGGGTGACGCCGGCGGCGCGACGATGTTCCTGGTCGACGCCGACAACCCCGGCATGAAGATCGTCCGCAACATCAAGACCCTCGACGAAGGGCTGTTCGGCGGGCACAGCGAGGTGCTCTTCGACGGCTGCGAGGTCCCGGACGACGCGGTGCTCGGCGAGATCGACCGCGGATTCGACTACGCCCAGGTTCGGCTCGGGCCCGCCCGGCTCACGCACTGCATGCGCTGGCTCGGCATCGCCGTGCGGGCACAGGACGTCGCACTCGACCGCGCCGCCACCCGGTCCGCGTTCGGCCGGCCGCTCGACCAGCTGGGGATGGTGCAGCAGCTCGTCGCCGACTCGGAGATCGACATCGCGGCGGCGCGGGCACTGCTGTGGCAGGCGTGCTGGGAGCTCGACCAGGTGCGTCCCGGCGCGCAGCAGACCTCCATCGCCAAGACGTTCGTCGCCGAGGCCGTGCACCGCGTGGTCGACCGGGCGGTGCAGATCTGCGGCGCGCTGGGGATCTCCGCGGACACCCCGCTCTCGCGGCTGTACCGGGAGGTCCGGCCGTTCCGCATCTACGACGGCCCGTCCGAGACGCACCGGTGGGCGATCGCCCGGCGCGCCGCGAAGGCCAGGGCCGCGGCGCGATGACCGTCGCCGGACTCGACACCGAGGCCGTGCGACGGTTCTTCGCACGGGAGATCGGCAGTGGTCCCGTCCGGATCGAGCTCCTGCACGGCGGCCGCTCCAACCTGACCTACGTGGTGACGGACGGGACCCGGCGCTGGGTGCTGCGCCGCCCGCCACTGGGACCGCTCACCCCCACGGCCCACGACGTCGGGCGCGAGTACCGGGTCATGGCCGCGCTCGGGCCGACGGACGTCCCGGTGCCGCGGACCGTGTTCTCCTGCACCGACCTCGGGGTGATCGGCGTGCCGTTCACCGTTGTTGAGCACGTGGACGGGCTGGTGGTGCGCGACGGCACCGTTTTGTCCACAGAGGACGCACGAAGATGTGCCGAGGCGCTCGTCGACGAGCTGGCCGCGCTGCACGCACTCGACCCCGCGGAGATCGGGCTCGGCGACTTCGGCCGTCCCGAAGGGTTTGCATCGAGGCAGGTGACTCGCTGGCGCGGGCAGTGGGACCGGGTCGCCACCCGTGACTCCACCGCGGTCGAGGACCTGCACGCCCGGCTCGTCACCGCGTTGCCACGGCAGAGCGGCGCCGCCCTCGTGCACGGCGACTACCGCTGGGACAACACGATCCTCGCTCCCGGCGACCCCGGCCGGATCGCGGCGATCGTCGACTGGGAGATGGCCGCGCTCGGCGATCCGCTCACCGATCTCGGCCTGCTGCTCCTCTACTGGGACCCGGTCGTGACGCCGGTGCTGGGCGTCCGGCACGTCCCCAGCGCCAACACGGGATTTCCACCCGCGGACGACCTCGCCGAGCGGTATGCCCGGCGGTCCGGCCGTGACCTGTCCGGGCTCCGGTTCCACCAGGCGCTCGCGTGTTTCAAGCTCGCCGTCATCGCCGAGGGCATCCACGCCAGGCACCTCGCCGGGCGGACCGTCGGCACCGGCTTCGACACCGTCGGCTCCGCGGTGCCCGATCTGCTCGCTCTGGGCCACGACCTGCTCGCCTAGGAGGATCCATGCGACTGCCCGGAAAAGTCACGCTGGTCACCGGCGCCACGGGAGGCATCGGTGAGGCGATCAGCCGCCGTCTCGCCGCGGAAGGCGCCAGGGTCGTGGTGACCGACGTCGACGCCGAACGGTGCGAAGCCCTCGCCGCCGAACTCCCGGACGCGCTCGGCCTCGCGCTCGACGTCACGTCCGAGGAGGCCTGGCAGAGCGTCGTGGCGGAGATCGGCAGGGTCGACGTGCTGGTGAACAACGCGGGCATCGGCGAGCCGTGGACGGTCGAGACGGAGACGATGGAGACCTGGGAGAAGGTCATCGCGGTCAGCCAGCGCGGGGTGTGGCTCGGCATGAAGCACACCGGCCCCGCCATCGAACGCGCCGGCGGCGGCTCGATCGTCAACATCGCGTCCATCTTCGGCACCGTCGGCGGGTTCGGGACGCACTTCTCCTACCACGCGGCGAAAGGCGCCGTCCGGCTGATGACGAAGAACGCCGCGCTGCACTGGGGAAAGCGGGGCGTCCGGGTCAACTCGGTGCATCCGGGGTTCATCGAGACGCCGCTGTCCCGCGAGCTGTGGCACGGGACCAGCCGGTACGCGGCCATGGTCGACGGGACACCGCTCGGCAGGCTCGGGCGGACCGACGAGGTCTCCGGTGCGGTGGTGTTCCTGGCTTCGGAGGACTCCAGCTTCGTGACGGGGTCCGAGCTCTACGTCGACGGAGGCTGGACAGCCCGCTAGGGGCTCAGGCGGTAGCGGGCCACACCGTCCACTTCGGACATCGTGGCCCTCTTGCGTGCCACGAGGACGTCCAAGTGCGCCACCGTCTCGTTCACCGCGAGCATCCGGTTGAAGTCGGTCAGGTCGTCGAACGCGACCGAGCGGCGCGTCCAACCGAGCTTCTGTGCGACCTCGAGGCCGTCCCTCGCTCCGGCACCCAGGGCGTCCTCGGTCTCCGCGAGCCGCCTGTCGTGGTGGTCCAGCAGTTCCTCGACGCGCGTGTGGACGCTGGTCGAGACCGGCCCGTGCGCGGGGAACAGCCGGGTGTCCGGGAACGTCGTCATCAGTCGCAGCGAGTCGAGGTAGTCGCCGAGCGGCAGATCGGGCGTGCCCAGCTCGAACCCGATCGACGGAGTGATGTGCGGCAGCACGTGATCGCCGGAGAACAGCACGCCGCGCTCCTCGTCCAGGAACACCACGTGTCCCCGCGTGTGCCCCGGCGTCGGCACGACCCGCAGCCCGAGCGGCAGCACACCCGCCTCCAGCCACGTGTCCGGTGTCTCCCAGCCGGACGGGTCGAACTCGCCGTAGCCGTCGGTGAGCCGCCCGGCCAGCTCACCCGCCCCGCCCCTGCGCAGGGTCGCGAGCGAGCTCACCGGGACGTCGGTGCGCAGTTCCGCGAGCATCGACAGCCCAGGCTCCTCGCCCGCGCCGAGGTGCACGCGCGCGCCGACCCGGCGGCGCAGGTCGACGGCCTGCGTGTAGTGGTCGCGGTGGATGTGGGTGACGAACACGTCGGTGATCTCGGTGATCCGGCGGCCGAGGCCCGCCAGCGCGTCCCGCAGCACGGCGATGGACTCGGGCAACGTCCAGCCGCCGTCGATCAGCACGAGACCGTCGTCCTGCTCCAGCACGTAGACGTTGACCGCGTGCAGGCCGTCGTTCGGCAGTGGCAACGGGATCCGGTGCACGCCGGGCGCGACCGTCTCCGTGCCGCCGGTCGCCCACCTGCCGCGGTCGAAGCTCACGACAGGTCCTTCGCGTGCAGTTCACCGGCCAGCTCACGCGCGCGGACCCGGTCGAGCTTCCCGACCCTGGTCTGCGGCAACGCCTCGACGACGTAGACGAACTCCGGCCACTTCGCCTTCGACAACCCGGCGTCCCTCAGGAACCCGGTGATCTCGCCCAGCTCGACGGGGCCGTCCCCGCGAGGCACGACGAGCAACGCCACCCGCTCCCCCAGCACGTCGTCGCGCACCGGCACCACACAGGAGTGGTCCAGCCTCGCGTACCCGGAGATCGCGCGTTCGATCTCGGTGATGTCGATGTTGCGGCCACCGCGGATGATGACGTCCTTCTCCCGCCCCATGATCGTGACCAGTCCGTCCACATCGGACATCACGAGGTCACCGGTCGGGAAGAACCCGTCACCGGTCAGCTCCGGGGGTTCGACCCTGCCGTCCCGCGTGTAGCCGAGGAACAGCGACGGGCCGCGCACCTGCGCACGCCCGACCTCACCCGGTCCGAGCACGGCGCCTTCCGGTGACACGGCACGCAGTTCCGTGCCGGGGAACGGCCTTCCGTCGTGACCCAGCCGGATCTCCTCCGGTTCGTCGGGCAACGGCGAGGTGTGGCCGAGGCACTCCGACATGCCGAAGACGCGAAGGATCCGGGTACCGAGCGTGGTCTCGGCGCGGGCGAGCGCGGCGCGGTCCATCGGTCCACCGCCGACCGTGATGGAACGAACTCCGCTCAACGCCCGCGGTTCGGCCACGGCGGCCAGCTGCAACGCCATGGTCGGCACGCACATCGTCCACCGCGCCCGCGCCTCGGCCAGTCGTCGCACCACGATGGGCGGGTCCCACTTCGCGGTCAGCACCAGCGGGCCGCACAAGAGCAATGAACAGTAGACGCCGAAGCAGAACGCGGCGGTCGAGGACAGCGGCACGATCGCGGCCACGGCGTCACCGGCGGCGAGCCGGTTGATCACGATCGTGCGCTCGCAGGCGTACCTCAACGCCTCCTCCGACTGCACGACACCCTTGGCGCGGCCGGTCGACCCGGACGTCAGCCCGATGAACACACCGCCGTTCCACCGATCGGCATCCGAGCGTTCCTCCGCAGCCACCGCGGTCCAGCCGTCGAGCACCTCCGCGGCCTGCCCGCCGACACCCCATTCGTCCACAGCGGACGGTTCGGCCACGACGACGTCAGGCCTGATGTCGTCGAACGCCGCCGCGAACTCGGCGCGCGTGGTGTGGCGGTTGACCGCCGCGAGGACACCACCGGTCAGGCCGACGGCGAGCGCCGCGACGACCGTGCGCCACGAGTTGTCGGCCTGGACCAGCACGGTGCCGCGGGGTCCGATGACGTCGGCGAGCTCCTTCGCGCGGTGGAGCAGATCCAGCGCGGTGTGCTCGCCCTCGTCGTCGACCACAGCGACGAAGTCCGCCCGTTCGGTGCGTTCGGCGAAGTCCAGCACCGCTCTCTTCATTCCGCGACCATCTCCCGTTCGGTGCCCATGACCGCGATCCGCCTGCCGCGCATGTCCCCGACCTGCGCCACCGCCGCGGCCCATTCGGGACTGTGCAGTGCCTTGCGCAGGTCCTCCTCGCTGTCGAAGCCGAGCACGGACATGCCGTCCCAGCCCTCCGACCGCGGCTCGAACGCCGCCTCGATCTCGGTGTGCCGCCACGACCGCAGCCCCGGCAGCCGGTACGTCAGCTCGGCGTGGTCGGTCCGCCACCAGGTGATGAACTGCTCGTGGGTCCACTCCGGCGGCCTCGCCGCCAGCAGCACCAGGGTGTACATCACCGGCCTCCTTCGAACCGCACACCGGGCGAACGGCCGATCAGCAGCCGTTCCAGCCGACCGGCGTCGCTGATCTGGCCCGCCGCCACGAAGTTCGCGACGGGTTCACCGGCCCGCCGGACCTCGCCGAGGAAGAACTCGTCGCGGCCGACGGTGCCCGCCGCCAGTCGATGATGCGTCAGCGTGCCCTTCTCGCGCTGGGCGAGATAGCCCTCCATCGCGGCCCGGCCGCCCGCGAAGTCGGTCGCGCCGGCGTCCGTGGAGAACAGGATCGAGAACGAGAAGTCGTCGTCGATCAGGTCCAGGATCCGCGACGGCGTGTCGCTGTCCATGATCTCGAACCACGCCGTCAGGAACGGCGCCTTGTCCTCAAGCACGGTGAACCTCCTTCGTGCGCAGTGCGGCCATCCTGCCCGCGCGGCGGCCGGAGACGACGGCCAGGCACAACCCGCCGCCATAACCCTCGTGGTACACATCGGACAGATCCGCGCCCACTGGGAAAAGTCCGTCGATCGGCTGACCGGCGACGTCGAGTGCCGTGCCGGCCTCGTCCGCCTCGATCCCGCCGAACGTGAACGTGACCGCGGGGACGACCTCGGCGGTGAACACCCGGCCGCTGCCGAGCCTCGCGCGTGCTTCCGCGTCCAGCTCGAAACCCAGGGCGTTGTCCACAACGCCGACGCGACCGCCCCGGTCGCGTGAATAAGCCCAGCGGTCGAGTTGCGGGCTGCCGGGAACGAACGGCGTCTCGGCCGCCTCTCGTTGCACCTTTTCCGACCAGAGCAGCAGACCGCGACCACCGCGCGCTGCCAGTGCCATCGCGTTGTTGTGGTCACCACGCGTCTCGTCGGCGAACCGCCGCCCGGACGCGTCCAGCAGCACCCCCGAATCGCTGTGGTACAGCGCGAACGCGATGTACTCGATCGGACTGAGCGGCTCGGCGCCCGCCGCGAACAAGTGTCCGTAGAAACCCGTGTTGTCGGTGTTCACCGAGGCACCCAGCTTCGCCGCCAGTGCCGCACCCGTACCGCGCGACCACGGGTTCGACCGCAGCGGCGGGACGAACCCGCCGCCGACGAGCCCGGCGCGGACGTCCGGGTCCGCCTGGCGCCCACCCGTCGCGAGCACCAGCGACCTGGTCGTGATCCGTTGTCGTCCGGCCGGAGTGGTCACGTCGAGCTGATAGCCGTCCCCGTGCCGGGTCACGTCGTCCACGACCGCGTCAGTGACGATCCGCCCGCCTGCCGCGGTGCACGCCCGGCACAGGAGTGCGAGCTGCAGCGGCATGTCGAACTTGTGCCCGCGCCCCGCGAGTGCCCGCTCCTCCCCTGTCACAGGCGGAGCGAAGCCGGACAGCCACATGATCGCGTCGTGGTAGCCGTCGACCACCACCAGGCCGTGCCGCTGGTAGCGGCCGGGATCCTCGCGGCGCAACGCTTTCTCGTTCTCGATCGCCCACACGTACCCGCCCGAGATCGCCGCGGAACCGCCGATCGCCGGTGCGCGTTCGAGCACCAGCGTCCTGGCGCCCTCGGTGGCCGAGGTGACCGCCGCGGAGAGGCCGGCCAGCCCCGCGCCCAGCACGACGGTGTCGAACTCCGTGCTCATGAGCTCACCGGCCAGTCGACGAGCGCGAACGAGGTGCTGAAGAACGACTGGTACCGCGCGATCAGCCCGCGCGGCGACACGACGGCCGCCGAGTGGAACGCGCCCACCAGCTTGCCGGACTCGGTGACCACGCCGTAGACCATCTCGGTGTCGCCGTCCGCGCAGTAGCGGAGCACCTCGTGGACGCGCTCGACGGCATCACGTCCGGAGATGTACGCCGCGAAGTCCTCTTTGGACTTACCGCTGACCTCGCGGCCCGGCAGCGCGATCAGGAATCGCAGGTCCGGTTCCATCAGCTCGAGGGCTTTGGCCGGGTCCTGACTGTCCATGCTGGCCAGATACTCTCGCAACGCCACTGTCACTCTCCCTTGAGCGGTGAGGCGGTGTTCAGCGGGTGGGTGGCGTGTAGAACGTCCCCTCCGAGATCCACTTGCCGTCCTTGACGACGACCCTTTGCACGTCCCGCGTGCCCATGTGCTTGTCAGGACCGAAGCTCATGACGGGGGCGACGCCGGGATCGACGTTCTTCGCCTGCTCGTAGGCTTTCGCGAGCGACTCGGAGGTGACCGGCCCCTGGATGGTCTTGGCGATCTGGCAGAACACCTTCGCCGCGGTCCATCCCCACAGGGCGATGAAGTCGGCCGGCTGGCCCGGTTCGTACTTGGCCATGGCGTCCCGGAACTCCTGCACCGCGGGGTCGGAGTCGTTGGGGGACTTCACGAACTGCACCGCGCGAGCACCTTCGGCGGCGGGCCCGGCCAGGATGAGGGTCGACGCCGCGGCCACCGGGGCGTACCCGTACGTCGGTGCTGTCAGGCCCTGCAGCTTGGCTTCCTTCATGAAGGCCGCGGCCTCGGGCGAGGCGAGGATGAGGATCACCGCGTCCGGGGACTTCCCCGTGAGCTGGCTGATGACCGGGCTGTAGTCGGTGGACTGGAACTTCACCGGGAACAGGCTGGTGCTCATCGACGGGTCGGACTTCTTGGCGACGGCCTCGGCCGCCTGGGCGACCTTCACGAACGCGGCGGGGTCGCTGTGCACGACCACGACGTTCTTCCTGCCGTCCTTGGCGACCCACTCGCCGAGTGCGGCGGCCTGGTCCTCGTACAGCGTCTGCGTGCCGAACAGGTTGGCACGCGGTGGCGTGTACCAGGAGTCGAGCCCGCCGAGCTCGTTCAGGATCGGCACCTTGGACTGCTGGAGCACGAACGGGAACGCGGCTTCCGCCTGCGAGGTCCCGTTCGCCGCGACGATGGCCGCGACCTTGTTCTGCCCGATCAGCTCGCGGGCGATCTGGACGGTCTGCTGCGGGTCGAACGCGTTGTCCTTGACGATCCAGTTCACCTTGCGGCCGTTGACGCCGCCCTGGTCGTTGATCATCTTGAAGTAGGCGTCGGCACCGGCGCGCTGCGGGACACCGGAGGCGCTGACCGCGCCCGACAACGGGTACCAGGCACCGATGGTGATCTCTTCGCTGTTCGTGCCGGTCGAGCTCGCGCTCATGCAGGCGGTGAGGGCGAGAACCAGGGAAGCGGCGACGCTGGCGACTCTGACGTGCGTCGAGCGGAGGCGCATGATGGCTCCTAGCAACCTGAGTTCAGTTCAGTTTGACTGTAGCTGCGGTCCCCCGCCCGGACAAGAGACGCGCGAAACTATCCAATCAGGAGCGTGGCCCGAAAAGCCTTGCCAGTACGGCTATTCCGTGACCATGCGTACACAACAGCCTTCGATGAGGTCACGAACCTCGGGCAGCGGCGTCGATCCGCTCGGCCGGTACCAGCGCCACACGCTCACGATCAGGCCGAGCAACGCCAGCGCGAGCGTGTGCGCGTCCCGCACCGGGAACGCGCCCTGGGACATGCCCTGGGTGAGCAACCGCGTCCAGTCGCGTTCGACGAGCTGCACCAGCTCGCGTGCCGCGCGGCGTTCGGTCTCCTCGCGCTGGGACGTCCTGGTTCCCGCCAGCAGGACCATGTTGTTCTGCAGGATGCGCATCTGCAGGATCTCGTGCTCGGACACGGCGAACGCCACCCGCACGGCGGCGCGCAACGCCTCGACGGGGTCCTTCTCGTCGCGGGTCGCCTCGACGAACTGGTCCCGCGAGCGCTGCAGCTCCAGCCGCATGATCGTCAGCAGGCAGTGGGCCTTCGACTCGAAGTAGTGGTACAGGGCGGTCTGCCCGATCCCGACCTGCTGGGCGATCGCGGACCACTTGGTGTTCTCGTACCCGGTCTCGCCGAAGTACTCGATCGCCGCAGCCAGGATCGCGCCGCGCTTGGACCGCGGTCCCTCGTCCGGATCCACGAGCCTTGCCCCCGTCATGGCCTACCCTCTCGTCGAAGTTCTTCCCGAGCGTAGTCCCAACTTGAATTCGGTACAGTCACGAGGTGTAACGAGGTCGTCGTTTGCTCAGGAAAGCCGCGACGCCTTCACACCCGTGTGCGGACACGCCTGCGTCGGCGATCGCGCGGGACTCGTCGTCCAGGTGCGCGCTGAAAGGCACCTGAAGTCCTTGCCGGACAAGGCGTTTGGTGACCGCGAACGCCTGGGTCGGCCCCGCCGCCAGTTGCGCCGCGAGCTCGGTGGCCGCGGGAATCACTTGTTGTGGTGGGACGACCGCGGTCAGCAACCCGGCGTCCAGCGCTTCCGTCGCGTCCATGGTGCGGTTCGTCAGGAGCAGGTCCAGCGCGCGTCGTGGGCCGATCAGCCGGGGCAACGACCAGCTGACGCCCGCGTCCGGGGTGTACCCGATTCCGGTGTAGGCGGCGACGAAGGTGGCGTCGTCCGCGGCTATCGCGAGGTCCGCAGCGGCGACGAGGCCGAGTCCGGCACCGGCGACGGCACCGTGCACGGCCGCGACCAGCGGGGCGTCCAGGGTGGCGAAGATGCGCAACGCTTCGTGCAGCGCCGAGGTCACCTGGAGCAGGTGGCCGCGGAGATCCGAGACGGCGGCGAACTCCTTGAGGTCTCCGCCGAGGCAGAACGACCGCCCCGCACTGGTGAGCAGCACTGCGCGGACGTCCTCGGACCGGGTGCGGTGGGCAGCGTCCAGGAGGCCACGGGCAGTGGCCAGGTCGATTGCGTCGCGGGTCAGACGCACATGGGCGACGCCGTCGCGGACTTCCACGTCGGCGGTCATGGCCGGCCGCCAGACCACACCAGGGCCGTCATCGCGCTGTCCAGCCGCCGTCGACCACCATGACCTGGCCGGTGTAGTACGAGGACGCGTCCGAGGCGAGGAACAGCAGCGCCCCGTCAAGCTCGCTCACCTCGCCTCCCCGGTTCAGCATGGTGTTGCGGTCCACCCAGCGGCGGGAACGCTCGTCGGAGAACAGGTCCTCGGTCATCTCCGTGCGGAACCAACCAGGTGCCAGGGCGTTCACGCGGACGCCGGCGCCACCCCACTGGCCCGCCAGCTCACGGGTGAGTCCGATGAGCCCCGCCTTCGACGCGGCGTAGCTCGCGCCACCCAGCGGCGCGCCCGACACGAGACCGAGGATCGACGCGACGTTGATGACGCTGGTGCCACCGTGCGAGACCATCAGCTGAGCGAGGTGGAACGGTGCCACCAGGTTCACTGCGAGCACCGCGGCGAACGAGTCCGCGGTCTCCTTGGCAGCCTGCGTCTCCCCCGGCACGCCCGCGTTGTTGACCAGGATGTCGAACCGGCCCGTCTCGGCGACCACGGTCTCGGCCAGCCGGACCCGATCTTCCTCGACCGAGACGTCACAGCGGATCACGCCCACCCCCAGTTGCCGCAGCCGGTCGACGCGGCGGGCGGCGGCGAACACGGTGGCTCCCGCCTCGGCCAGCACCGTGGCGAACCGGGCGCCGAGGCCCGACGAGGCTCCTGTCACGACGGCTGTTTTGCCTGCCAGCGAGAACATCAGGAGTCCACGGCGATCGGGAGGGCGGTCGCGCCGCCGTCCAGCACCAGTGCCTGGCCGGTCATCCACGACGAGGCGTCCGAAGCGAGGAACAGCGCGGCGTTGCCGACGTCCTCCACCGTGCCGAGCCGGCGCAGGGGCAGCTTCGCGGTGAGCACCGGCTCGCGCGCCTCCCAGACCGCCCGTGCCAGCTCGGTCTTGACCACGCCGGGGGCGATGGCGTTGACCCGGACCTTCGGGCCCAGCTCGTAGGCGAGTTGACGGGTCATCAGCAGCATGGCCGCCTTGGTGGCGTTGTAGTAGCCGATCTGCGGGTCGACGATCAGGCCGCCGACCGAGGCGATGTTCACGATCACGCCACCGTGCGACGACATCCAGGCGTGCCAGGCGGATCGGCTCCAGGCGATCATCCCGTACTGGTTGACGCGCACGGTTTTCTCGGCGCGGGGCAGATCCAGTTCCAGCAGATCACCCATGTACGGGTTCGTCGCCGCGTTGTTGACCAGGACGTCCAACCGTCCGAAGTGGAGCATCGTGTCCGCGACGCACCGCTCGGCGTGGTCGGGTTCACCCGCGTTCGCGACGACGTCGAGGACGTCGCCCGTGCCTTCGCCGCGCAGGAGTTCGGCGCGCGCGTCCTTGAGTCCCTGCTCCTTGCGAGCGGCGATCACGATGTGCGCTCCCGCGGCCCGGAACGCCCGCGCGATGCCGAGCCCGATACCGCGCGAACCGCCGGTGATCACGGCCACCCGACCGTCGAGAACCTTCACAGCTTCTCCTCGTACTTGGCGAGTTCGTGACGGGCGACCGTGCGCAGATGCACCTCGTCGGGCCCGTCCGCGATGCGCAACGCACGGGTGATCGAGAACAGCCTGGCCAGCACGGTGTCGTCGCTGACCCCCGCGGCGCCGTGTGCCTGCACCGCGCGATCGACGACGCGGTGGGCGACCTCCAGCGCGGCGACCTTGATCGCCGCGACCTCCATGCGCGCGGCGGCGTTGCCGATGGTGTCCATCAACCACGCCGACTTGAGCACCAGCAGGCGCACCTGTTCGATCTCGATGCGGCTGCGCGCGATCCACTCCCGGACCACGCCCTGGTCCGCCAGCGGGCCGCCGAACGCGAACCGTGCGAGCGTTCGGTCGCACATCAACTGCAACGCTCGTTCGGCGAACCCGACCGCGCGCATGGCGTAGTGCATCCGGCCGGGCCCGAGCCGTCCCTGCGCGAGAGCGAACCCCTCTCCCTCGCCACCGAGCAAGTTCTGAGCCGGCACGCGGACGTTCTCGAAGAGCACGTCGCCGTGGCCGAGCCGGTCGGTGTAGCCGAACATCGGGAGATCGCGCAGCACCGTGACGCCAGGGGTGTTGCGAGGGATGAGCACCATGCTCTGCTGCCGGTAGGTCGGCGCGTCCGGGTCGCTGACCCCCATGAGGATGATCAGCTCGCAGTCCGGGTCGAGGATGCCGGAGGTGTACCACTTGCGGCCGTTGACCACGTAGTCGTCGCGGTCGCGGGTGATGCGGGTGCGGATGTTGCGTGCGTCGGAACTGGCCACGTCGGGCTCGGTCATCGCGAAGCACGACCGGATCCGGCTGTCCAGCAACGGTCGCAGCCACCGTTCCTGCTGCTGCGGGGTGCCGAAGAGCGCGAGCAGCTCCATGTTCCCGGTGTCCGGGGCGGAGCAGTTGAACACCTCGTTGCCGATGATCGAGCGACCCATCTGCTCGGCGAGCGGCGCGTACTCCAGGTTGGTCAGCCCGGCACCCCAGCTCCCGTGGGACAGGAAGAGGTTCCACAAGCCCTCGGCGCGGGCCTTCTCCTTCAGCTCCACCATGATCGGTGGCAGTGCGTGCGGGTTCGAAGCAGAAGCGATCTGCTGGTCGTACAACGGTTCGGCGGGCAGGACGTGAGTGTCCATGAAGGACGACACCCGGTCCAGCAGTTCGGTGGAGAGCGCGAAGTCCATGGCTACCTCCAGGTCAGAATGTCCACGGCGGACCGGATCATCGCGGCGATCGTCGGCGGCAACCGTTCCTGGTCCGGGTCGTGCCGCTTGCCCTCGCGGTGGCGGCGCAGGTTGTGGCCCATGATCGCGGCCATCTTCATCCGCCCGAGCGCGCGGAACCACGCCATCGCCGGCAGTTCGTGACCGTCGTAGATCTCCAGCAGCTCCTCCTCGCTCGGCAGACCGGGCACGGCACGACCCAGTTCGGGGAAGTTGCGGTGGTCGGCGAACAGCAGGAACCAGCCCAGGTCGACGCGCTGGTCACCGGTGCTCCAGATCTCCCAGTCCACGACCGCGGTCGCCGTGATCCCGGTGAACAGGACGTTGCCGAGCCGGAAGTCGCCGTGCACCAGCACCGGCGGCCCGTCCTCCGGGACGTCCTCACCGAGCAACCGCAACAGCTTGTCGGCTCCTGGCCGCAACGAGGCCGGGACGGCGTGCATCGTCCGGCTCCACCGCTCCAGCTCCCCCGCCACCCCGACAGCGGGCTCTCCGGCGACCGGACCGGAGTCGTGCAGGCGCCGCAGCACCCGAGCCGCCTCGACCATCCTGTTGTGCGCCAGCTCCGATGTGAGCGGGTGCTCGTCGAGGACGGGCTCGATCGCCTCGCCCTCGGCGAACTCCATCGCGAACCACCCAGGCGGCTCCTCGTCGACCGCGACGACACCGGGCACCGGCACCGGCGAGCCCTGCAACGCGCGCAGGACTCGTGCCTGTCGCAGGACGTCGTTGCGCCCCACCGGTTTCTGGCCCGGCGGTACTGCCTTCACGACGTAGGTGCCGTTGAAGGTGTAGGTGAGGCCCGAATGCCCGCCGGGCAGGACTTCCAGCTCGCCAGCGCCGAGTCGCGCGCGCACCCGTTCGGACAGAGTCATCTGGACGGCTCCTTCGGCAGTCCCAGCACGCGTTCGGCCAGGATCGTCCGCTGGATCTCGTCGGACCCGCCGGCGATGCTGTAGCCAGGAGCGCCGAGCAGGTGCTCGGTCCAGGCGAACGTTCCCCACTCGCCGGTGTCCGCGACCAGCTTCGGTCCGAGCAGGCGCAGCACGAGATCACTGGTGCGCCGCATCGTCTCGGTGGCGTAGAGCTTCCCCACCGACGCCTCGGCGCCGGGTTCACGGCCCGCGGCGAGCGCGGCCGTGACCCGCAGGCCGATCAACCGCTGGACCAGCGTGCGCACGAAGAGCTCCGCGGTCTGCTGCCGTTCGGCGTCGGTCAGCACCGGCCGGTGGCGGGCCAGGTCGATCGCGCGGTCGGCGTTGTCCAGGCCGAGCGAGCCGGAGTCCAGCCGTTCCGCGGCGAGCACGCTGAGCGTCACCTTCCAGCCCTGCCCGACCGGACCGAGCCGGTCGGTGTCGGGGACGGCGACGTCGTCGAGGTAGACCTCGTTGAAGCTCGATCCGCCGGTCATCTGCCGGATCGGGCGCACCGTGACGCCGGGCGCGTCCATCCGCACCAGGAACACCGTGATGCCGGCGTGTTTGGGCACGTCCGGATCGGTCCGGCACACCGCCACGCCCCAGGTCGACACCGTCGCGCCGGACGTCCAGACCTTGTGGCCGTTCAGGATCCACCTGTCCCCGTCGCGCACGGCACGGGTCCGGACGGCCGCGAGGTCGGAGCCGGCCTCGGTCTCGGAGAACAGCTGGCACGCCAGCTCGTCGGTGCGCAGCATCGGCCGCAGCCACCGGTTCTTCTGCTCCTCGGTGCCCCACAGCTCGATCGCCGGGGCGACCAGGTGCTGGGTGACGGGGAAGATCTCCGGGCGGCGAGGCAGGTCGAACTCCGCCTCCTCGGTGCGGTAGAGGTGCTCGTAGAACGCGGGCAAGCCGCGTCCGCCGAGCTCCACCGGCCTGCTCAGCGCACCCCAGCCCGCGTCGAACCGGGTCCGTTCCCAGTCCTGGCGCTGAGCGGTGTGCTCGTGTTCCTCTTCCTCGGTCCAGTTCTCGAACACGGCCACCGAGTCGTCGCCGGTCCCCCAGGCCGCTTCCGGCTTCCGATCAGCCACAGTGGACAGCCAAGCTCTGGCTTCCGCGCGGAACTCCGCCGGCCCGCTCATCGGCTCAGCACCGTGCACGCGCTGACTCCGGGAGCGCCGTAGACGTGGGTGAACCCGATCCTGGGGCGCCCCGGCACCTGCCGCGCACCCGCCCGGCCGCGCAGCTGCTGGACGATCTCGTAGACCTGCCGCAGCCCGGACGCGCCGATCGGCTCGCCGTTGGCGATGCAGCCGCCGTCGGTGTTGACCGGCAGGGTGCCTCCGATCTCGGTGGCCCCCGCCGCGATCAGCTTCTCCTGCTCGCCGTCCTCGCAGAACCCGCACTCGGCCAGGTGCATCACCTCAGCCCCGCTCTCGGTGTCCTGCAGCTGCACCACGTCCACATCGGACGGTCCGAGCGAGGCCTGCTCGAACGCCGCCCTGGCCGCGTCCCTGCTGACACTGGTCAACGGGCCGGCGTCGACCAGTGGGCTGAACACCTCGAACGAGCCCGCCCGCCGCGTGCGCACCACGGCCGAGCGCAGCGCGACCGGATCCCGGGTGGTGACCGAGGAAGAGCACAGGACCACCGCCACCGCGCCCTCCCCCGGAGAACAGAACATGAAGCGGGTCAGCGGGTCGTTGACCATGCCGGACGCGAGGATCTCGTCCGCGCTGACCTCCTTGCGGCGCCACGCTTCCGGTGTGAGGCTCCCGTTGCGGTAGGCCTTCTCCGCGACCAGCGCCAACGTCCACGGCGTGATGCCGTGGTCGTGCATGTAGCGCTGGATCTTCATGCCGAAGAACTGCGTGGTGACCATCAGCCCGTCACGCCCGTAGGCGTCGTCCAGGCCCCAGTCCTCGGGGCGTGGGTCGAACGCACCTCGCGGATGCTTGTCGAAGCCGACCGCCACGACGACCTCGGCCATCCCGCTCCGAATCGCGTTGACCGCCGAGACGAGCGCGGAACCGCCGGTGGCACACCCGTTCTTGACGTTGACGAACGGAATCCCGGTGAGCCCGAGGTCGGCGACCAGGGTGTCGGCGAGCCCGGCGGCGTCGCTGCCACCGAACGCCGCCCCCACCCGAGCCCAGTCCATCCCCGCGTCGGCGAGCGCCGCGGTGATCGCCGCGACCGCGTGCTCCCGCCCGGTCCGCTCGGACCGGGCGAACGACGTGCGGGCGGCACCGCAGATCACCACTCCGGTCATGACGCCACCGGCCCGGGCGGTGTCTGGCGAACCCGTTCGATGAGAGGCGCGGGCGAGAGGCCCGGAGGCGGTGCCGCCGCAGCGCCCTCATACCGGGCGGCGGTGCCGCCTCCGGGCCCCTCGGCCGCTGCTGTCGCGGACGGGTTTGCCGGACACGGCCTGGCCCGCGGCACACCGGCCGACGCCTTCACCGACAGCCTCATCCCGATGTGGACGTCGTCGAGATCCGGCACGTCGAGCACCGCCGCCACCCGGACGCCCTCGCCGTCGAGCTCGACGTAGCCGAGCGCGAACGGCCGGAAGCCGCCCTCGGGCGCGACGTACGGCGGCGACTTCGGTGCGAACCGCTGCACCGTCCACGTCCACAACGTGCCATCCGCCATCTCGTCAGCGCCCCGTCCACTTGGGCTCGCGCTTCTCCAGGAACGCGGCGACACCCTCGGCGGCGTCGTCGGAGTTCAGCGTCACGCCCACCGCGAGGTGCTCCATGACCATCAGCGACTGCGTGTCCGCGTCGAGGCTGCGGTCGATGGTCATCTTGGTGATCCGCATCTGGAACGGGCTCTTGTCCGTCAGGTGACCGATGAACTCGTCCACAGTGGAGTCGAGCTCCTCCGCCGGCGCGGACTTGTTGATGAGACCGAACTTCTCGGCTTCCGCACCGGAGAGCAGCTTGCCGGTGAGCATCAGCTCCTTCGTCTTGCGGATGCCGATCATCCGAGGCACCCGGTAGATCGGGCCGGCGCCGCCGAAGAGCCCCCGGCGCATGTGGAAGTCGCCGATCTTGGCCTCGTCGGACGCGATCGCGAAGTCGCAGGAGATCATCAGCTCGAAGCCGCCCGCGGTGACGTACCCCTCCAGCACCGCGACCGACGGGGTGTTCATCGAGTAGAGCCGGTCGCAGACCTTGGCCGAGATGACCGCGACGTCCATGGCCGTCGAGCTGCCGATGTACTCGGCCTGCAGGCTGTCCAGGTCGAACCCGGAGCAGAACGTGCCGCCGCGGCCGCGCAGCACCAGCACGCGCAGCTCCGGGTCCTTGTCCACCTCGGCGATGATCTCGTCGAGCCGCTCCAGGATCGGCACGGTGACGCAGTTCTTCTTCCACGGCCGGTTCAGCCACACCCTGGCCACGTGCCCGTCGCGCTCGAACTGGATCTCGTCTTCCACGGCCATCTCGGTCTCCTAACTGAACTGGATTCAGTTCAAGTTCTAAAGGCGGGAAGCGCCCGCTGTCAATGGGGTGAAGCGGTCAGGCGAGTCCCAGCACGCCGGCGAGCTCCGCCAGACGGTCCTGGGTGGTGCCGAGGAGCACCTCGGAGGAACGTGCCCGCCGGACGTGGCGGTGCGCGGGATGTTCCCAGGTGAAACCGATTCCGCCGTGCAGCTGGACGTACTCGGCGACCGCGAGCTGGTAGGCGGACGAACAGACGGCGGTCGCGGCAGCCGCGACCGGCAGCTCTGGCGACTCCGCGGCCACGCACGCGGCGGCGTAGGCGGCCGCCGACCGGGCGGCCTCGTACTCGACCAGCAGGCCGGCCAGCCGGTGTTTCACCGCCTGGAAAGAGCCGACGGGCCGTCCGAACTGCCTGCGTTGCACCACATAGGACACCGTCGACTCCAGGGCGTGCCCGATGCCGCCGACCTGTTCGGCCGCCAGAGCCGCACGCCCGACGTCGAGCACCCGTGGCACGATCTCCGCGCTGCCTATGGGAATCGCAGGTGCGCCGCGGAACTCGAGCAGAGCCTGCGGCCGGGTCTCGTCGAGCACGCGCCGGGGAGTGCGCGCCACCTCCTCCGAGGCGAAGACCTGACCGTTCGCGCTGACCAGCACCAGGTCGGCGTCCGCCCCGTCGAGAACGAAGTCCGCCGTCCCGTGCAGCGTCCCGTCACGGACCTGGACGTCGCCCCCGAACGCCACAGTCGCCGTGCGAGTCCCGTCGACGATCCCCGGCAGATAGCGCGCACAGGCCTCGGTGTTCCCGCTGTACAGCAACGTGTGCGCGGCGAGCACGACCGTCGGGAGCAACCGGGAAGCGCACAACGCCCGCCCGGCTTCCTGCAACACCACGGCCAGCTCGGCGAACGTGCCTCCGGCGCCGCCGTAGTCCTCGGGAATCGCCAGTCCCTGGACGCCGAGCTCACTCGCCATCCGCTTCCACTGGTCGCCGCCGTGCTCGGCGAAGAAGTCCCGCGCCACCGCACGGAGCTCTCGCTGCTCCGGGGTTTCGCCGAGCAGCGCCGGGTCGATCCGGGGGTACGTCATGTCGTCTCCAGCGCCGTCACGCCCAGCGCGACGGCGTGCTCGCCGCCGAAGTACGCCGACTCGGCCCGGCCGGTGAACTCGGGATCGGTGGCCGCACCCCGTGCGGCCACTACGCCTTCGTGCAGCACCACGACCTCGTGGCAGGTCGCCATCGCCCGGCTCAGCAGCTGTTCCAGCAGCACCACCGTCATGCCGCCGCTCGCGAGCTCCGCCAGGCGCGTGTAGACCTCGTCGACCAGTGCGGGGGCGAGGCCGAGCGCGGGTTCGTCGACGATCAGCACGTCCGGTTCCGCCATCAGGGCGCGGGCGATGGCGAGCATCTGCTGTTCGCCGCCGCTGAGCCCGGCGGCCTGGACCGCGAGCCTGTTGCGGACGCGCGGTGGCAACCACTCGGTGGTCTCGTCGAGCCGCGACCGCATCCGTGCGCCCCTGAGCCCTGCGGCATAGGCTGCGACTTCGAGGTTCTCCTTGAGCGACAACGTCTTGAACAGCGCCCGCCCTTCCGGCACCAGGCTGGACCGCACGGCACTCACGTCACGAGTGCCGCCGGAGGGCCGCAGCGAGCCGTGCAGAATCCGGCCGAGCGTGCTCTTGCCCGCGCCGTTCGCCCCGACCACGCCGAGCACGGCACCCTGGTGGACGGCCAGGTCGATCCCCCGCAACGCCGCGACGCCGCCGTAGTGGTGCTCGATCCCGGCGAGCCGGACGACCACCGGCGCGTCGGCTGCCCGTGCCGCGGGCCGGGTGCGGGCGGCGGACGTGCCGAGGTACGACGCGAGGACCGCGCTGTCCCGCAACACCTCTCCCGGTGGGCCCTCGCCGATCGGCTTGCCGAAGTCGAAGGCCACGACCCGGTCCGCGACGGCGAACAGGTCGTCCAGCACGTGGTCGATGATCAGCACCGCGGCGCCGCCGTCGCGCAGCCGCTCGATCTGTTTCGCCGCCGTGGCGCGCTCGTCCGCGTCGAGCCCGCCGAACGGTTCGTCCAGGACCAGCAGCTTCGGGTCCTCCGCGATCGCCCTGGCGAGGTCCAGGCGCTTCTGCAGGCCGAACGGCAGGTCCGCGGGGTTGCGGTCGGCGACCTCGGCGAGACCCACCCGCCCGAGCAGCTCGTGCACGACCGCGCGGTGCCGCGACGTGATCCGGCGTTGCGTGCACAGGAGGTTCTCCGCGACGGTGAGCTCGTCGAACGTCTCCGCGTGCTGGAAGGTGCGCCCGATCCCGAGCCGCCGCCGAGCCGTTGCCCGGGACGTCAGCAGCTGCTTGCCGTCGAACTGGGCGGTGCCCTCGACCTTGCCGCCGCCCGCGAGTCCGGAAAGGACGTTCAGCAGGGTCGTCTTGCCCGCGCCGTTCGGGCCGATGACGGCCAGCACCTCGCCTCGCCGCACCGAGAGCGACGCTCCTTCCAGAGCCTTCAGGCCACCGAACCGCACCGTCACGTCGTTCAACGACAGCAGTGGCGGACCTTCCGGTGCCCTGCGGACGACTTCCGGTGCAACAGACGGCGCCACGGGGCGGGATTTCCTGGGCAGCCACCGGAAGAGTTTGCCGAGGAACGGCACCACGCCGCCGGGCAGGAAGAGCAACGCCGCGATCAGCACCACGCCCTGCACGACCGGCTGGGGCAGTCCCGCCGCACCGGCGAGGGTGGGCGACCAGGCCAGGTAGACCCCGCCGACCACCGCGCCCAGCACGCTGCCGACACCGCCGAGCACGCACGAGGCGATCAGCGAGACCCCGAGGTTGAGCGAGAACAGGTCCGGGCTGACGAACCCCGTGATCAGACCCAGCAGCACCCCGGCGACCCCGGTGAACGCCGCGCTCACCGCGAACGAGAGCGCCGACTGCGCCTCGGGCGCGATGCCGACCGACTGCGCCACCAGGGGGTGCGACTTGGCCGCGACCAGCCGCATCCGCAGCGCGGACCCCTTCGCGATGACGGCGATCGCCAGGCACACCCCGGCCGCGGCGACGGACACGAGCTGTGTTTCGGTGCCACCGCTGGGAAGCGGCCCCGCGAGCGTGGAGATCTGCGCGACGGGGACGCCCTGGTCGCCACCCGTCACGGCGGTCCAGCGGTTGATCACCTCCAGCGAGACCAGGCTGAACGCCAGCGTCAGCAACGCGATGTAGAGCGTCGAGAACCGGGCGCCGGCGAACCCGATGAACCCGCCGAGCGCCGCGGCGGAGACGACGGTGCCGAGCACGATGGTCTCCACCGACCAGCCGTGCCCGCTGCCGTACGCGGCGAAGTACGCGCCCAGCGCGAAGAACGCGGGATGGCCGACCGACCAGACGCCGGACCAGCCGGCGAGCAGCCCGACCGAGAGCACGACGATCGTGTAGACGGCGGCCAGCGCCACCGAGTACGCCTGGTACGGCGGGAGCGCGCCCGAGCTCATCACGGCGACCACCGCGGCCGCGGCGAGCAGGCAGAGCAGCGCCTGTGCCGTTCTGGAGCGGAGAAAGGACATTGGCGTTACCTCACACCCGTTGGAACGTGCGTGTGCCGAACAGACCCTGCGGGCGGATCAGCAGCACGAGGACGGTGAAGGAGAAGACGAAGGTGTCGCGGAAGCTCGCCGAGACGTAGCTCGCGCCGAGGTTCTCCAGCACGCCGACGACCAGGCCGCCGACAACCGCGCCGTACATGCTGTTGAGCCCTCCGAGGAAGATCCCCGCGAACGCCCGGAACAGCGGCGCCGCCAGCACGGTGGGCACCAGGCCGACCTTCGGCGCGTAGAGGCACGCGGCGAGAGCGGCGAGCCCGAGTCCGAGCGCCCAGGCCATCCGCGCGATCCGCTGCGCGCTGACGCCGATGATCTGCGCGGTGTCGGCGGACTCCGCGACCGCGCGCATCGCCGAGCCGACCGTGGTCCGTCCGAACAGGAACGCGACCAGCGCCATCGCCACGCCCGCGACCGCGATGGTCAGCAGGCTCTGCGCGGGAATCGCGACCTCCCCGACGCGCACCGTGCCGTCGACGATGCTCGGGAACGCCTTGGGCTGCGTGCCCCAGAGCTCGCTGATCGCGCTCTCGGCGATGAGCGCGACACCCATCGTCACCACGAGCGCGGCGAAGAGCTGACCCTGCCCGAGCGGTCTGATCACCACCTCGCGGACGACCAGCCCCGCGACGACGGTGATCGCCACCGCGCCCAGCACGCCGACGAGCACCGCGAAACCGTTGTCGTGGAAGGTGATCGCGACGTAGAGCCCGAGCGTCGCGAGACTCGCCAGCGCGAAGTTCACGACGTCCGTCGCGCGGTAGATGATCACGAGCCCCAGGCCCATCAGTCCGTAGATCGCCCCGCTGGCGACCCCGCTGACCAACACGAGCAGGAGTTGATCCACGTCATCCCTCTCCGTTGAGGACAAAGTGAACTCAGTTCAGTTGACGGTAGACGCGCGTCCGGCCGATGACAAGCCTCAGACCGTGAACCGGCCACCGTTCGCGAGCACGACCGCGCCTGCCACGTTCGCCGACTCCTCGCCCGCGAGGAAGACCGCGACGTCCGCGATCTGCTCCGGCGTCGCGTACGGAAGGCCCGCGAACGCCTGACGCAGCACTGCCGGCGTGCGTGCCGCCATCCCGGTGTCCGTCGGCCCCGGTGCGACGACGTTGATCCGGACGCCGAACGGGATGACCTCCTTGGCGACGGCCTGCGCGAGTGCGTGCACACCCGCTTTGGACGCCGCGTAGTGCGGGTAGCCCGCGGGTGCGTCGAACGCGGACGACGAGCCGACCACGACGATCGTGCCCGCTCGGCGCGGCACCATCGCCCTCACCGCGGCGCGCAGGACGTGGAACGTGCCGTCGAGGTTGACGCTCATCACCCGTCGCCAGGCTTCCGCGTCGAGCGACGCGGTCACCTCCGGCGGCCGTCCTGCCTCCAGCGCGTCCGCGATCCGTTGCTTCGCCCGCGGATCGTCCACCCCGGCCGCGTGCACCACGACGTCCAGCCTGCCGAGGCCGGCGACGAGCTCGTCCACCTGACGGGGATCGGCCACGTCGACCACCACTCCCCCGTCCGTCGCAGTGATGTCCGCTCGCACGACCTGAGCGCCCTGCGCGGCGAGTTTGCGCGCGACCGCGGCGCCGATGCCCGACCCCGCGCCGGTCACGAGAGCCACTCGACCTTCCTGAACTGAGTTCATTTCTGTATCGTGGGCCGCTGTGACCGGGACACGCAAGACTCAGGCGGTACGACTGTCCACCTGGCGCGGCCTGCCCGAGCTCACCGAGGCCGAGGTGCGCGATCCCGCCGGTGACGAAGTGCTCGTGGAGGTCGAGGCGGTCGGCGTCTGCCACTCGGACCTGCACGTCCTCGACGCCCTCCCCGGCGCGTTGCCCTATCGCCTGCCTTTCACGCTCGGCCACGAGATCGCCGGACGGGTGGCCGCGATCGGCGCGCACGTCCAGGACGTCACGATCGGCGAGCGAGTGGTCGTCTACGGACCGTGGGGCTGTGGACAGTGCCGTCGATGCCTTGCGGGGCAGGACAACTACTGCGACCACCGCGCCGGCCTCGGCTGGTCCGGGGCGGGACTCGGCCGCGACGGAGGCATGGCGGGCCACGTCCTCGTGCCGCACTCCCAGTACCTCGTCCCGACCGGCTTGGACGCCACCCAGGCCGCGCCTCTCACCGACGCCGGGCTCACGCCGTACCACGCGATCGCCGGCCTCGGCGATCTCGGCGAGGACTCCGCGGTGGCCGTCGTCGGCGTCGGCGGCCTGGGACACCTCGCCGTCCAACTCCTGCGCGCCCTCACCCCGAGCCGGGTCGTCGCCGTAGACACCCGCGAGGACGCGCTCGACCTCGCCCGCGCCTGCGGGGCCCACGAGGGCGTCCTCGCAGGCCAGGCCACGGCCCTGCGCGAAGGGACCCGCTTCGACGCCGTCCTCGACTTCGTCGGCACCGACACGACGCTCGCGCTGGGCGCCGCGACGTTGCGCGCCGGCGGCACCCTCGCCGTGCTCGGCAGCGGGGGCGGGCACCTCACGATCGGCAAACCGGGTCCACTCCCCCAGGGCGCGAGGCTGACCCTGCCGTTCTGGGGCACCAGGCCGGACCTGCACGCCGTCGTCGCGCTCGCCGAGGCCGGAAAGCTCTCCGTGACCACGGACGTGCGGCCGCTGAGCGACGCCGTCCAAGCCTTCGACGACCTCAGGTCCGGCCGCGTGCTCGGCCGTGTCGTGCTCGTTCCGCAGTGAGCACCGGAACCTTCACAGAACCTCCCCACAACCCGGCCAACGCGGGCGGCGATCCGGCCGTCTTCCGATCATGTTCACCACATGGGTCGAGAACTTCGAGGCCGAGGCCGAGCGCCGGAAGCTGGCGGGTGACCCCGACTGGAGCGTGGGCGCCCGGTTGCACCCCGACGTCGTCAAGAGCGTGCAACGCTTCCAGGTCGGCGAGTCCGGCGACGGCGCCAACCTGATCGCCAAGGCGGGCACCGGGACGTACGGCACGGCGGTGCGGATGTTCGTCGCCGAGGAGCAGAACCACGCGCGGATGCTGGAGCACCTGCTTCGGGCTGCCGGACAGCCGACCATCAGTTCGCACTGGACGGACGCGGTGTTCGTGCGGCTACGCCGTGCGCTGGGACTCCGGCTGGAGCTGATGGTGCTGCTCATCGCGGAGACCGTGGCGCTGCGGTACTACCGCGCGTTGCGGGACGGCAGTCGTGACCCGCTCGTCGCGGACGTCGCGGATCGGATTCTGCGGGACGAGGAGCGGCACGTTCCGTTCCACCAGGCCCGGCTCGGCCGGGTCGGCCGAGCCGCGCGGGCGTTCTGGTGGCTGCTGTTCGCCGGAGCCGTCGTGACCGTCGCGCACGACCACGGGCCAGGCCTGCGGCAGCTCGGCGTCCGGCCGTGGCAGTTCGTCGTGGAGACGCTCGGCATGGTGCGACGCCAAGGGATCATGGGCGGCGTCGCCCACGAGATCAGCAGGTGACGGTGACGGTCGCGTTCGCCAGGAACGACACGTGGACGTGGTCCATGTGGTTGGCCGTGGGGCTGCCGCGGTCCTCCATCGCCTTCCAGCCGCTGCCGTCGTTCATGCGCTGGCGCCAGATCACGTAGGTGACGCCGAACGCCTTGCGGTTGGCCAGCACGTAGTCGGCCAGGGCGTTGCCCGTGGTGGTGTTGACCATGAAGTCCAGCGCGAGACCGGTCGGGTGGTCGCCGCCGCCGGACCGGCCCACGGCACCGCCGATGTCGGTGACGTCGAACTTGCCGTCGATGTGGTGACCCACCTGCGCCACGTGCGGTTTCACACCCTCCAGGGTGGTCGGGCAGGGCGGTGGTGGAGGCGGCGGAGGCGGTGGGGGCGGCGTGGTGGTGGTCTCCACCGTCGTCGTCGTGGTCACCGGAGTCGGCGTGGTGGTCGACGACGTGACAGACGACGTGCTCTGGCTGATCGAGGTGGACTGGGCGGCCAGGTTGGCGGCCGCCAAGGTGGGGTCCACCGGCTCGTCCGAACCGCGGACTACCCAGAAGGTCGCGGCCATGCTCGCGCCGAGGGTGACGGCTACCGCCATGGGCAGCCTGCGACTGGGTAACTGCGGGGGTCTATGTCGGCCCTGCATTCGGGGGAACACCTTGCGTTGGGGACGGGGGCACGCTCACACGGCGGGCAATGTTACGAAATGAGCACGGGGAACCCCACGGCCGGGTGGGGATGCTCACATTTCGACCCAAAAGTGAACCGATCAGACAATGAGGCCGTAGCGCATTGCGTGAGCGACCACGTGGGTGCGGTTGCGCAGGCGAAGTCGCCTGGTGATCGCCTGCACCACCGCCTTCACGGTGCGCTCGGACAAGCCCATCTCGGCGGCGATCTCCACGTTCTCCCTGCCGTCCGCGAGCAGCCGCGCGACCTCGACGTCACGGGGCGTGAGGCCCGCCGCGTTGAGCCCCGCTTCGTCGAGCAGGAACCTGACGTGCCTGAGGAGGCCGCCGACCAGTGATGGAGGCAGCAGGCCCTCACCCGCGGCGGCCGCGCTGATGGCGTGCACGAGGCGTTGGGCGGTGAGCGCCGACTTGGGGAGGATCGCCTGCACCTGGCATTCGACGGCCAGCAGCAGCTGAGGCTCGGCCAGGTCGTCGAGCAGGAGCACGACGGGACAACCGTGCGTGTCGGCCGCGCTGCGCAGCAATGGTGTCGTGCGGCTGTCGAGGCGGTGTGCGGCGAAGACGAGGACGTCGGCGCCTTCCTCGACCATCCGCACCTCCGGCCGCTGGGCGAGCATGACCCCGAGCCCCAGGAGGGTCATTTCGTCGGTGGCGAGGGCACGCACGGAGATCATGCGGCAACACTGCCGCGTGACCGCCGGGGACGCGTACGTCAAACGACTGTCGACTTGAGGTGGTGCCTGCCGACGTACCGCCGGTTCAGCGCCTGGTGCACCGAACGCACGGCTCCGGAACCCTCGCCGACCGCGGCGGCGACGCGTTTCATCGAGTCCAGCCTGACGTCACCGGCCGCGAACACACCGGGCACGCTGGTCTCGAACGGCAGCGGGCCGGGTTCCAGCCCCTGCCAGCGGGTGCCGAGGTGGTCGGGCGTCAGGTGGGCGTCGGTGAGGACGAAGCCGGTCGTGTCGACGGCGAGGTCGCGCAGCCAGGACGTCGCGGCCACCGCGCCGATGAAGCTGAACAGGCCCCGGCACTCGACTTCCTCGGTGGTGCCCGTGTCCTTCGCGGCCACCGAGATGCCGGTCAGGTGTTCGGATCCGTGCAACGCCGCGACTTCGCTGCGCAGGCGGATCGTGATCCGGCGGTCCGCCAGGACGCGGTCGACCAGGTACGACGACATGCGAGCACCGAGATCCGCCCCTCGCACCAGCAGTGTCACGTGACTCGCGTGCCGGGCGAGGTGCAGAGCGGCCTGGCCCGCCGAGTTGGCGCCACCGACGACGACCACCGGCTCGCCCGCGACGCTCTGGGCCTCCAGATCCGTCGCGGCGTGGTAGATCCCGGCACCGACGAAGTGGTCCCACCGCTCGACCGGCAGCGATCGGTACGCCGCGCCGGTCGCGATCAGCACCGTGCGCGCGGCCATCTCCTCGCCGTTCGCCAACGTCAGCAGCAGGCCGTCCTCCGCGGGACGAAGGTCGGCGACGGCGCACGGGCTGACGAGCTCGGCGCCGAACTTCAACGACTGCACCGCGGCCCGCGTGGTCAGGTCGAGGCCGCTGAGCCCGAACGGGAAGCCGAGGTAGTTCTCGATGCGAGCGCTCGTGGCCGCCTGCCCGCCGATCACGACGCCGTCGAACAACACCGTGCTCAGGCCTTCGGAGGCCGCGTAGACGGACGCGGCGAGCCCGGCCGGCCCGCCGCCGATGATCGCGAGGTCCGCGACGCCCCGGCCAGTGCTCCGGTAGGACAGTCCGAGCCGTTCGCTGAGCGCACCGGGCGTCACCCGCACCAGCGTCTCGCCCGCGGTGAACGCGACCGGCAGGTCCTCTGTTCGCAGGCCCGCGTCGGCGAGTGCCGCCGTCCCGCTTTCGGACGTGCTGTCGAGCCAGAGGTACGGAAGGCCCATGCGGGACAGGAACACACGCAGCGCGAGGCCGTTGCCCGACCGCGGATCGCCGACGATCTGGGTGGACTGCTCCGATCCCCAGCGCAGCATGCGGCGACGGGCGAGGAACCCGCGCAGGAAGAGGTCGCCGAGGTCGGTCTGCTGGGCCATCAGCCGCCGGAACGACGGCTGGTCGACGACGTGCACGGTGCCCGCCTCGGCCGCCCTCACCGCGAGGTTGCGCCGCTGACCGGTGAGCAGGCTCAGCTCGCCGGCGAACCCACCCGGACCAGAGACGAGGAACGGTTCCCCGCCGTTGGCCGACGTGCGGATGCGGTAGGAGGCGAGGGTCGCGGTTCCACAGAGGACCAGATCGCAGTTCGCGTCGCCGACCTCGTACAGCAACTCCCCCGCCTCCACGTCGCGCTGAACGCCGTAGGTCGCCGCCCTGGCGAGCTGGTCGGGGTCGAGAACCTGGTTCGCCACCTGGAGAAGGTCCTCCGGGCGTGACCCGAGTTCCGGGAACGACGTCCCGTCGGCGAGGGCGTGGTCGGCGCTGTGCATGGCGGTGGGGCCTTTCTCGGGGAATCGCTCTCACGGTGGCACTGCGAAGAACCGAGAGATCTCTTGAGCGGTGATCTCGCCCCTCGGGGGCAATTCCCGCTGCCCCTGCCGACGTCGGCGAAGTGGCTAGGATCAGCGGGATGCCGACCCACTTCGCTTGCACGGGTGCCGGCTCCGTTCCGCTGGTAGGGCGCAAACGCGAGCTGGCCCGGTGTGAGGAGCTGCTCGCGGAGATCGGACCGGGTGGTCAGGTCGTCCTGCTCGAAGGGGACGCCGGCATCGGCAAGACGACTCTGGTCGGCGCGGTGGCCAGGATCGCCGCCGAGCAGGGCTTCCGCGGGTTGCACTGCAACGGCGTGCAGAGCGAGACCACGTCCGGGTTCGCCGCGCTGCACGAGCTGCTCCAGCCGTTGCTCGGCGGGCTGGCGGTGTTGCCCGCCGGGCAACGGCGGGCGCTGGAGGTGGCGCTCGGGCGCGCCGAGGGTCCGCCGCCGAACCGCCTGCTGGTCGGGCTCGCCACGCTGGGGCTGCTGGAGGAGCACGCGGCCGAACAGCCTGTGTTCGTCGCGGTGGAAGACGCGCAGTGGCTCGACGCGTCCACCGCGCAGACCATCGCGTTCGTCGCGCGGCGCCTGGTGAACACGCCGGTGCTGCTGATGCTGACGATGCGCACCGACGGCACCGACCACGCGCTCGACGCCGGGGAGGGCCCAGCCGACGTCATCCGCTCCATCCCGCTGGTGGACATCGCGCTGGGGCCGCTGACCGAGGCCGAGTCGGAAGAGCTGGTGCGCGAACAACGGCCGGCGCTCGACGCGCAGACCCGGCGGCTGGTGCTCACCGAGTCCGCCGGCAACCCCCTCGCGCTGGTCGAGCTCGCCCGCGTGGCGACGAACCGGCAGGACCTCGGCGCCGATCGGTGGTGGCCGACGACCCGCAGGCTCGAACAGGCGTTTCTGGCCGGGGTGGCGGAACTTCCCGAACGCGGCAGGCGCCTCCTGCTGCTCGTCGCGGCGGCGCCTGAGGCGTCGCTGAGCCAGCTCATGGGAGCTGCGGCAGCCGCGGGCCTGGGACTCGACGACCTCGCGCCGATCGAACGCGCGCGGCTCGTGGCGCTCGACGGCGACCGGGTGCTGCTGCGGCATCCGCTCGTGCGCTCGGCGGTCTACGGCGCAGCCTCGTTGGCCGAACGCGTTGCCGCGCACCAGGTGCTGGCCGCGGCGGCGACCGATCCGGACCGCGCGGCCTGGCACGCGGCCGCGGCCGTCACCGACCACGACGACGAGGTGGCCGCCAAACTCGAAGCCACGTCCGTCCGTGCCCGCGCCCGCAGCGCCACCGCCGAAGCGGTCGCGGCTCTGCGCAGGGCCGCAGCCATCTCCTCGTCCACAACGGACCGCGCCCGTCGTCTCGCGACCGCGGCGGAGATCGCGCGTCAGGCGGGAGACGTCGCCGACAGCACGGCGCTGGTGCGGGAGGTGTGGGGATCGGCGGAAGACCCCGACGTGCTCACCCTGCTGGCGCTGACGCAGGTCGCCCTCACCAGCAGCGCGCTGGTGCCCGGCCGCAGCACCGAGGACCTGCTGGATCTGGTGGGGCGGCTCGCAGGACCGTCCGGCACCGAGAACCCGACGCAACGACTGCGCGTGCTGGCCACGGCCGCCACCGCGCATTGCACGCACGGACTGCCGGACGACGTGCGCGACCGGCTCCGGCACGCCGTCGACGACGCAGCAGGTGAGGACGGCGGACTGCTCGCGCTCGTCGCCCGCGTGCTGCTCGCTCCGGCCGAGCACGCGGCGCAGGCGCGTGAGCAGCTTCCCGGCCTGCTGCGGTTCGTGCGCGAGAGCTACCTCTCCGACGACGTCGAACGATCGCCCAGCCGGCCGCAGATCATCATCGGCCTCGGGTTGATGACCGAGTCCGTGCACGACCCGGCCGCGGCGCTGGACTGCTGGAACATGGGCGTGACGCACTTCCGCCGCGCGGGCATGCCGGGTGACGAGGCGTGGATGCTGCACGAACGCGCCAGGATCCGGGTCGTGCTCGGCGAGGTGCGGGACGCTCTCACGGACGCGGGCTTCGCCCAGGAGGTCGGCACCGCACTGGGGCTGCGGGTGGTGGCGGCCTTCTCCGCGGCCACGTCGGCCATGGCGCACGCGTGGCGCGGTGACGACCAGCGGGCGCTCACCGCGCTCGACGACAGCACCGCGCTCGCGGGAACCGACCGGCTCGTCGTGCTCAAGGCCAGGGCGAGCTGGGCGGCAGGACTGGTCGCGCTCAACCAGAACCGGCACGAGGACGCCTGGACAGCGCTCAGCGCCGCGCAGGCACACCACACCACGAGGCTCTGGTCGTTGGGAGACTTGACCGAGGCGGCCGTGCGCGCGGGCCGGATCGACGAGGTGCGGCCGGTGCTGGAACGGGCCTGTGCCACCAAGTCCGCGTTCGCGAGCCCACACCTGGACAACCTCGTACACCGTTCGCTCGCGCAGACGGGCGACGACCCCGAACAGCATTTCGCGCTGGCGTTGGCGGCGGAAAGCCCTGCCGCGCTGGAGGTGGCCCGCACCCGGCTCGCCTACGGGCAGTGGCTGCGCCGCACTCGCCGCATCGTCGACGCCAGGGATCAGCTCGGCGCCGCGTTGCGCGCCTTCGACGCCGCCGGTGCGCGTCCCTGGGCCGACCGTGCCGCGAGCGAACTCCGTGCGGCCGGAAGTGCCCCTGCCCGCGCCAAGGCACCGAAGCCGTTGAACGGCCTCACCGCGCAGGAGCTGCAGATCGCCCGTCTCGCGGCGGCCGGGATGACGAACAAGGAGATCGCCGACCAGGTCTACGTGTCGCACAGGACGGTCGGCACGCACCTGTACAAGATCTTCCCGAAGCTGGGCATCACGAACCGCACCCAGCTCCGGGACGCGTTGGGCGACGACTAAAGAGCCGGCGGCGGACCCACGATCTCGATGCCGTACGCGGCCGCCATCGCGCCGAGTGCGGCCGGATCCGGCGGCAGGTCCTCGAGCGGAGGCGTCGCCGTCCCCGCCTTGAGCACGAACTTCTCGAACCCGGCGGGCGTGTGCAGGGTGAGGAACCGCGCCTCAGGACTCGTCACCACGAAGGCGTGGGACAGCTTGCGGGGCAGGAAAGCCGCGGCGCCCGCCCCGACAGGGCGCGTCTCGCCGTCGACCTCGACCCGCAACTCTCCTTCGAGCACGAGGAAAGTCTCGTCGTCGTGGTTGTGCAGGTGCGCCGGGCTGTTGTAGCCGCGCTCGCCCAGGTGCTCGAGAACCGCCAGCTGGTCGCCGGTCTCCGTGCCGCCGGTCCGGATCCGGATCAGGGCCCCGAGGAACCACACGGCCTGCTGCTCGTCCGGCGTCAGGATCGCCGGCTTGGTCGGAAGATGGAACGTCATACCTCGATCAGACAACCGCGCACCTATAGCTGTCCAAGACCTGTTCGCTTGGATAACATAGCGAGAATGCATACGTCGCCGGACGCAGGCGTGGAACTGCGGTTGCTGCAGGCGTTGATCGCCGTCGCGGACGAGGCGAGTGTGAGCGCCGCGGCCGAACGCCTGCGCATCGCCCAACCGTCGTTGAGCAGGCAGTTGCGGCTGCTCGAACAACGACTCGGGCTGCCGTTGTTCGAACGCGCCGGCCGGCGGCTGCAGGTCACGCGGGCGGCCGAACCCGTGGTCGCGGCAGCCCGTCAGGCTCTCGACGCGGCGGACGACGTGCTGCGGGTGGCACAGCAGGCCGCGCAGGGGCAGGTCGGGCGCCTGGCCATCGCGGTGCTGCCCGGTTGCTCGCCGGTGCAGCTCGTCGGCGCGCTGGCCCGGTTCCGCCGGCAGCACCCGCTGGTGGCGGTCAGCATCACCGAACTGGTCGACGAGGACCAGTGGCGGGCGTTGCGCGAAGGAGCGGTCGACGTCGCGCTGAACCTGATCGAACCGGCTCCCGGCGACCTCCACCACCAGGTGCTGTCGGCGGAGCAGGTGTGCGTGGTCGTGCAGGAGGACCATCCCTTGGCGGGCAAGGAGTCCGTGCGGTTCGCCGACCTCGCCGGCGAACCGCTGACCTTCTTCAACCGCTCGGATCAGCCCGTCGGGTATCTCTGGCTCGCTGACCAGTTGCGCGCGGCCGGTGTGCGCACGGTGGTGCAGGAAGCCACGTTGACCAACATCGTCGCCACCGTCGCGGCAGGGCTGGCTGTGTCGGTGATGCTGCAGTCGTTCCAGACCATCCTGCAACCGCCGGGGGTGCGGTTCGTCCCGCTCGAGGACTGCGCGATCGACCTGATCCTGACCTGCCGCCGCGGCCCGGTCTCCGTGGCCGTCGACGCCTTCCGGCGCGAGTTCTAGTCCACTGTGGACGCGGCGCGCAGCTGCGGGTAGAGCACCTTGAGCGGACCGGCCAGGCCTGCCTTCACCCGGCGGCTGAGATCGTCGGCGAGGACCTCGAACTCGCCCGCTTCCACGCCGTCGTACGCCGCCCGCACCACGTCCGCGGGAGCGAGCTTGGCCGCGGAGACACCGGTGGCCATGCGGGTGTCCGCGTAGCCGAGGTGCAGCGCGACGACGTGGATCCCGTCCGCGGCGAGCTTGATCCGCTGGGTGTTGGTGGCCGACCACAACGCCGCTTTCGTCGCGCTGTAAGCATCTCCGTTGCCGACCCAGCTCAGCACGGACAGCACGTTGAGCAGGACTCCCCCGGCCGACCGCAGTGCCGGAGTGAAGGCGTTGGTCACGGCCAGCGCACCCCAGAAGTTCGTCTCGAACAACGCGCGGATGGCGGAAAGGTCGTCGTCCAGGACGCTGGAACCGTTGAGAGCGCCCGCGTTGTTGACGACGACGGTGACGTCCGGGGCCAGCGCGGCCGCCGCCGAGATCGACACCGGGTCGGTGACGTCGAGCTGGAGCGGCACGATCCGGTCGTCGTGCCAGTCACGCGGCGTGCGTGCGGCGGCGTAGACCTTGGCGGCACCGCGTTCGAGCGCCTGGTGCACGAAGTGCGTGCCGAGGCCGCCGTTGGCTCCAGTGACGAGCACGACGGAGTGGTCGAGCTTGGGCATGTCAGGCGAGCTCCTTGTCGATGACGAGAACTGTCTTGCCCGGGCCCGATTTCGTGGACTGGGCGAGGCCCGCCTGACCGAGCGGATAGGTGGCGGCCACGGTTGGCGTGAGCAGGCCGTCTTCGACCAGCTGAGCGAGCGCGGTCATGCCCAGCCGGTCCGACTCCACGAGCAGCGACACCGCGCGAACGCCTTGCCGGGCAGCGTCCTCCGCGACCGGCGCCAGGCTCTGGGCCAACGTCGCCACCAGCACTCCACCCGGTTTGAGCGCCGCAACAGCTTGTGCCGCATAGGATCCGACCGCCTCCAGCACGATGTCGAGATCACCCGCGACGGCCGTGAAGTCCGGCGTCGTCGTGTAGTCGATCAGCTCGTCGGCTCCCAGCGACCGCACGAACTCCGCGTTGTCCGGCGACACCTGCGCGATCACGTGCGCACCCCGTGCTTTGGCGATCTGCACCGCCAGATGCCCGACACCGCCCGCGGCGCCGGTGATCAGCACACGGCTTCCGGCACCGAGCCCGGCGGTCTCGACCAGTGCCTGCCAGGCGGTCAACCCGGCCAGCGGGAGCGCGGCCGCCTCGACGTGCGTGAGACGGTCCGGTTTCGGCACGAAGGCTCGTGCCGGACCGACGGCGAACTGCGCGTAGGCACCGTGGCCGCGCGGGAACGGCAGCAGGCCGAAGACCTCGTCGCCCGGCGCGTGGATCGTCACGCCCGGACCGACGGCCGCCACCGTGCCGGACACGTCCCAGCCGAGCACGAAGGGCAGCTGACCGATCAGCACGCCGCGCTCCCGGTTGTACACGTCGACCGGGTTCACGCTCGCCGCGCGCACGCGGATCAGGATCTCGCCGACGCTCGGTCGTGGGACCGGAAGCGAGGTGAGCCTCAGCACCTCGGGTCCGCCGAACTCGTCCTGGCTCAGGGCCAGCATGCTGTCCGTCATCAGAACATGCCGTGCGGGTTGGCGGAGTCCGCGGGCACAGCCTGGATGACGTCCCAGTGCTCGACGACCTTGTCGCCCTCCACCCGGAAGATGTCCGCCAGCGCCTGGCCGGGGTTGCCGGGCTCGAGATCCAGGTGCGAGTGCACGACGACGAGGTCGCCCTCGGCGATGACGCGCTTGATGTTCAGGCGCAGGTTCGGGAAACGTCCCCGCACGAACCGCATGAACCCGATGAAGGCCTCCGGGCCGTCGGCGGCACCGGGGTTGTGCTGGACGTACTTCGCGCCCATGTGTGCGGCGGCGGCCTTCTCCGGGTCGCCGTCCATCGCGGTTTGGTAGAACTCGATGACGATCTGCTTGTTCTGTTCCAGGCTCATGGCGGGATTGTCGATCCCGCCCTCGCACAGCCGCATGCGTCGAATGACTGAGCTTCGACGGACCGTTCCAACTCGACAGTCATTTGACGTACGCGCTCCTCGATTCCGTCCGGCAGGGTCGCCGCATCCGATCGAGGAGGAGCACGCGTGCAGGGGCCTGAACTTCTGGTGCTGCTGACCGGGGCGCTGGTCGTCACGTCCCTCGCCCGCCGGCGGGGCTGGCCCGCGCCGTTGGTCCTGGTGGCCGCCGGACTCGCGGTCTCGTTCCTGCCGGGCGTGCCGGCGTTCGAGCTCGACCCGCACCTGATCCTCATCCTCGTCCTGCCGCCGCTGCTCTACAGCGCCGCGCTGGACAGCTCGTACCTCAACATCCGCACGAACCTGCAGCCGATCGGGTTTCTGGCGGTGGGACTGGTCCTGTTCACGACACTCGTGGTCGGTGCCACGGCCAAGCTCGTCTTCCCGGACCTCCCACTGGCCGCCGCCCTCGTCCTCGGCGCGGTGGTGGCCCCACCGGACGCCGTCGCGGCCGTCGCCATCGGACGCAGACTGGGTCTGCAGCGCAGGGCGATGACGTTGCTGGTCGGCGAGAGCCTGATCAACGACGCCACCGCGCTCACCGCGTACAAGGTCGCCATCGCCGCGGCCGTGGGCACCGCGATGCACCCGCTCCGGGGCGTGGCGATGTTCGTCCTCGTGACGGTCGGCGGCATCGCCATCGGCCTGGCAGTCGGGGTGGTGGTCAGATTCCTGCGTTCGAGCTTCCGCGAGGGCGCGCTGGAGAGCGCACTCGGGCTGCTCGTGCCGTTCGGCGCCTACCTCCTCGCGGAAGAGGTCGCGCACGTCTCGGGCGTGCTCGCCGTCGTCGTGGCGGGCCTCTACCTCGGCTACCACGCACCGCGCGGCTCCGTCACCACGCGACTGCAGGACGCCGCCGTCTGGCGTTCGGTGGACGTGCTGCTCGAGTCGTTCGTCTTCGCGCTGATCGGCCTGCAACTCCCGTCGATCATCGGTTTCGTCGATCTCGGGCTTGTTCTCGGCGCCACTGCCGTTCTGCTCGCCGCGGTCGCCGCCAGGTTCGTCTGGATGTATCCGGCCGCGTGGATTCCGTACCGCCTGTCCCGGCGCCTGCGGGAACGCGAACGCCCTCCGCACAACGGCCAGCTCACGGTCATCGCCTGGGCGGGCATGCGCGGCGTGGTGACGCTCGCCGCCGCGGCCGCGATCCCGGAAGCCGTGCCAGGACGCGACGTCATCGTCTTCTGCGCCTTCGTGGTCACCATCGTCACCCTGCTGTTGCAGGGCACCACTCTCCCGCGGGTGATCAGCAAGATCGGCTTCGAGGGCGACGACGCACGGAAGGACGCCCTGGCCGAGGCGCAGGTTCAGCACCGGGCCGCCCAGGCGGCGGTCGACCGGCTGGACCAGGAGCTGGACGAGATCCCCGAGCACGTGCGCGCACAACTGCGCGCGCTCGCCGAACACCGGGGCAACGCGGCGTGGGAACGGCTCGGGCGGCAGGACGACGCGGAGAGCCCGGCGGCCGTCTACCGGAGGCTGCGCCGAGCGATGGTGAAGGCCGAGCGCGAGGAGTTCGTCAGGGCGCGGGACCGGAAGGAGATCGACGACGAGGTGCTCTTCCGCGTGCTGCGCGAGCTGGACCTGGAGGAGGCCGCGCTGTCCCGCGAATAGCCTGGCCGTCGACATCACCGAGAATGCGCACTCATTTCAGAATGCATTCTTGACTTATGAACCCTAGGCATTTTCGGGGATTCAGCCGCGTTACGTTCGAACAATGGCTATCACACGACAACAGGTCACCCAGCACCCACTGCTCGAACTGACAACTGGTTTCATGAGCTTCAAGACGTTCGCCGCCGCGGTCGAGCTCGACGTCTTCACCAAGCTGGCCGGCGGGCGCGAGGTCACGCTGCCCGAGTTCGCGCAGCTGGTCGACCTGCAGGAACGTCCCACGCGACTGCTGTTGCCCGCACTCGTGTCGTTGAAGCTGCTGGAGAAGAAAGGCGAGTTCTATCGCAATTCGGCGGTGGCCGAAGAGTTTCTGGTGAACGACAAGCCGTACTTCTTCGGCGGCTTCGTGCAGTTCTACAGCCATGCGCTGTACCAGGGTTGGGAACACCTGGTGGGTGCACTGCGGGCGAACACTCCGGTGCTCGCGCCACCGGACGGCGACACCGTGTTCGGATCAGAGGACGACTTCATGATCCGGTATTTCTGGGAGGCCATGCACGCGCTGGCCGGATTCACCGGACTGGCGCTTTCGGAGGCCTACGACTTCAGCGCGCATCAGCGGGTGCTCGACGTCGGCGGCGGGTCGGGCGGCATCCCGATCGAGCTGTGCCGCCGGGTGCCCGGACTGACCGGGACCGTCTACGAGCTGCCGCACGTGTGCCCGATCGTCGAAGAGAAGGCGGCCGCCGCCGGGCTCGCCGGTGTGGTCGGCGCGCAGGCCGGTGACTTCACGAAGGACGAGCGGCTGCCGTCCGGGTACGACGCGATGATCCTCAGCCAGGTGTTGCACGTGCTGGACGAGGAGAACGGCCGCGCGCTGCTGAAGAAGTGCTACGACGCACTGGAACCGGGTGGTGCGGTGTTCGTCTGCGAGCTGCTGCTCGACGCGGATCGGTCGGGGCCCGCTCCGGCCGCGTTGATGGGGCTCAACATGCTGATCGCGCACCACGGTGGGGAGAACTACTCCGACCAGGAGTACCGGACCTGGCTCGCCGAGGCCGGGTTCGTGGATCTGGAGGTCGTGCGGTTCGAGGCCGCCGGAGCGACCGGTGCGGTGATCGGGCGCAAAGGGACCGGGCACAGGGTGATCGGGAGCGAGGGGACCGGCGGTGTCTGAGTCGCAGCGTGTTCCCGTGCTCGTCGTCGGCGCGGGTGCGGCCGGGCTGACCGCGGCCGTCCTGCTCGACCGGCTCGGGGTCGAGTTCCTCGTGGTCACCGCGCGCGACTCCCCTTCCCTGCTGCCTCGCGCCCACGTCGTCAACCAGCGCAGCATGGAGATCCTCAGCGACATCGGCGTCGCGGACGACGTCTACCGGCTGGGGACGCCGGCCGGGAACATGACGCACGTCGGCTGGTACAGCGGGGTCGGCGGGCAGCGCCTCGGTGTGCGGGAGCTGTGGGGTGCGGGTGGCGCCAATCCCGCGTGGGCGGCGGCCAGCGCCTGCCGGACGGCGAACCTGCCGCAGCACCAGCTCGAGGAACTGTTGCTGGGCAAGGTTTCGCCTGACCGGATCCGGTTCGGGCATCGGGTGAACGCGATCTTCAACAACGAGGACGAGGCAGTCGTCGAGGTGCACGACGGCTCGGAGTCCTATGTGGTCACTGCGGACTACGTGCTGGCGTGCGACGGCGGGCGCACCATCGGTCCCGCGCTCGGCATTCCCGTCGAGGGCGTCGAGGAGATCGCGCGGATGGTCAGCGTGCACTTCGGCGCCGACCTCTCCGGGGTGCTCTCGGACGACGAAGTGCTGATGCGGTGGTTGCTGCGTCCGGAAACCGGCGTGGGCGTGAGCCTGCTGCCGCTCGGCCCGCACAAGTGGGGCACCCGGTCGACCGAGTGGGTGCTGCACCTCAACGAAACCCCGGACAGCCCGCTCGACGACGACGCGGCGCTGCGCGAGCTGTGCTCGGTGCTCGAACTGGACGATCCGCCGGCGGTGCACCGGATCATGCGCTGGACGGTTGGTGGCTCGGTGGCGGAACGCTTCCGCGACGGCCGGGTGTTCCTGCTCGGCGACGCGGCGCACCGGCTTCCCCCGACCGGTGGCCTGGGTTTGAACCTGGCGGTGCAGGACGCGGGCAACCTCGCCTGGAAGCTGGCGGCTGTCTTGAACGGCACCGCGGGCGCGGGCCTGCTGGACACCTACGAGGACGAACGCAAACGGGTCGCGGCCGCGAGCGTCCACCAGTCGGTGCAGAACGCGATCGGCCACCTGCTGATCGTGCAGACGCTCGGCATGGGCCCGCAGAGCGATCCGGTCGCCAACATGCTTGCACTGCAACGGTTGTCGAGCGGACTCCCGGAGGACGAGGAGTTGCGCGACGCCGTGCGGCAGGTGTTCGCCGCGCAGTCGTCGGAGTTCGACGCGCTCAACCTGGAGTACGGCTACTCCTACACGTCGGCCGCCGTGTTACCGGACGGAACCCCGGAGCCGAACAACCCCGATCCGGTCCGCGTGTACCGGCCGAGCACCCGGCCTGGCGCGCCCCTACCGCATGCGTGGCTCGAAGACACGCGAGGTGGACGGGTGGCGATCGGAGCGCTGGTGCGTCCGGGGCGGTGGCTGCTGATCGTGGGCGAGAACGACGTCTGGAGCGACGCGGCCCGTGAGGCCGGGCTGGACGTCGTGCGGATCGGTGGCGACTACCTCGATCCGCGCTCGACCTGGGCAGCGGTGCGGGGCACGTCGGCGGGTGGCGCGGTGCTGGTGCGGCCGGACCGCGTGGTGGCGTGGCGGTGCCAGGACGCCGTGCCCGACCCGAAGGTCGCGCTCAGCGCGGCGCTGAACGCGGTGCTCGGTTCTACTTGAGGTACAGCTCCACTTCGGCGATCCAGTCAGGCATGCCCTTGTAGGCCTTCCGGTACCGGGCGAGGATCTGCTGCTTGGTCATGTGCTCCAGTTCGTCCTTGACGATCGTATCGGCCAGAACGGCGGAGATCTTCGTGTGCTGAGCGGACGACAGAATGATCGACGGGGCCTTCTGCAGGTCGTGCCCGAGATGCTTGAGCACGGCCTGCTCGATGATGTGGTGAGCCTGGTACTTGCCACCGTGCCCTCTGGTGAACACCGCGAAGGACTCGAACGGCCCGATGACGCGCCGTCTGTTCAGTGCGGCGGCCATGACCGGCTGGCCCTTGTCGAACTTCTTCACGAGGGTCTCGGCCGCCTCGCAGGACAACGTGCGGCTGACTCGGTCCCCGGCGTTCACCGCCTTGATGAAGGCCTTGCCCTCCGCGTTGGGCGAGATCGCCTTCTTGGCGACGTTCTTGGCGACGGCCTTCATCTTCAGGATGAGGCCGAGCGTCACCTTGGTGCCCTTGGCCGCGCCCTTCTTCAGCGCGCCCTTGACGATCAGTTTCGCGCCGACACCGGCGGCACCCTTGGCGGCGCCGCCCGGTGTCGGCACGTAGTCCAGCGGACCGAGCCCTTCGGATTCGACGCCGACCGCGGCACCGGCGTCCACGACGAAGTTCCCCTCGCGGTCGACGAGCCGGGAGATGCCTTCGGCGTGGAACGTCCGGTACCCGATGATCTCCTTGGTCTCCGGGTCCAGCACGACGCCACTGATGCGGCCGCGGTTCGCCGGCAGGTCTTCCTCGAAGTCGCTGATGCCTTGCGGACCTGACTCGTCGTCCATGATGATGCCGCCGTCGTGGCCGTGCGGCGGCTCACCGGGAAGCTGGACGCTGTCCGGTGACGCGATGATCGGCTCCATCTCCAGTTCCGTGTTGACGAGCGCGGTGCTCGTGCCGACGTTCGGACCCCACAGGAAGTTGACGACGTCCGCGATCTGATCCCGGGGAAGGGTCTCGACCCGCTTCTTCTCCCGGATGAGGAACTCCAGGTCCCGCTGCATCTTGGCGCGCACGGTCTGCATCGCGAGCACGAGCCTGGGTCCCCCGACCGCCCGGCCGGCCTCCTCGTCGCGGAGCACCGCCTCGTCGAGCTTGGCCAGCCGGGGCAACAGGTCGTACATCGCCAGACCCTGGATCTTGCCGAGCACGACGCCGTTCTCCTCGGAGCGCTGCACCACGAACCCCGTGCCCGGCGCCTTCGCCGCGCCCGTCAGCAGGGCGTCGACGGCGCGATTGCCCGCGAGACGCTGCAGTCCGCCCAGGGTCGCCGGCGTCGCGGCGGCCCGTTGAGGCGACGTGTCCGCCGCGCGCGCTGTTTCGCCGTGCTCGCGTGCGCTACCCATGGGAAGAGCAAACCCGTCGGGATCAGACGCGGACAAGCGAACCGTGCGCGTCCTCCGGTGCAGAGATCGTTGCCCGAACGGGCTCAGCCGGAGAACGTCGGGAGGGTGCCGTAGGAGGCCTTGCGGGAGGCGCGGCGCAGCGTCGCGAGCACGGCCGGGCCGATCACCAGGATGGCGATGGCGTTCGTGACGGCTCGGCCCGTGTCCCAGCCCGCCGTCGAGGTCAGCAGGGTGAAGATGGCGAACCGGTGCAGGTTGCCCAGCACGGAATCACCTGGCACGTAAGAGATGTGGCCGTCGTGGTACGGCACCTCGACGTCGGTGACGAACGGCCAGAACCACAGGTTCATCAGGAACCCGAACAGGTACGCCACGACGATGCCGTAGCCGATCAGCATGGCGATCTCGGCCTTGCCGGTGACGCGCCTGGGCAGGAGGCCCGCGCCCATGCCGATCCAGGCCGAGCACATCATCTGGAACGGCAGCCACGGACCGACGCCCGCGGTCAGGAGGGCCGAGGCGAACAGCGAGGTGCAGCCGAGGACGTAGCCGAAGCCGGGCCCGAACACCCGGCCCGCCAGGATCAGCAGGAAGAACACGGTCTCGATGCCCGCAGTTCCCGCGCCCAACGGCCGCAGCGCCGCGTTCACCGCCGAGAGGACGCCCAGCATCGCCAGCGCCTTGGAGTCCATGCCTCCTTCGGACAGTTCGGCCAGGACGATGACGATCAGGATGGGCAGGATGCCGATGAACACGAACGGCGCGTCCGGGCCGTGCTGCATCGACTGGGGGTCGACGCGGACGAGCAGGGGCCAGACGAACATCATCAGGCCGGCGATCGAGGCCAGCGTCAGGACGACCGCCGAGCGCTTGCCGATCTTGACGGCCGACGTGCTCACCGCACCTCCTGGGGCAGGGCCGCGCGGACGTCGTCGACGGTGAGCCAGGGTTCGCCGAGGATCTTGGCCACCTGGGTGGCGAACGCGGGTGAGCCGCCCAGGACCTCGGCGGTCGGGCCGTCCGAGACGACCTCGCCTTCCGCCATGACCACGACGCGGTGGGCGATGGTGGCGACGAACTCGACGTCGTGCGTCGCGACGACGACCGCCCGTCCCTCGCTGGTCAAGCCGCTGATCATCTGGGCGAGGGCGGCTTTCGCGGTGTAGTCGAGGCCTCGGGTCGGTTCGTCCAGCAGCATGATGCGCGGGGCGGCGGAGAGCTGGACCGCGAGCACCAGGGCCAGGCGCTGGCCTTCGGACAGGTCGCGCGGGTGTGCGGCCGGGTCGATACCGGGGGCCAGACGGTCGAGCAGGCCGCGGCACGACCCTGGCGAGGCACCGGACTCGGCATCGGCCGCGGCGCACTCGGCCGCGACGGTCTGCAGGTACAGCAGGTCGCTCGCGGTCTGCGGCACCATGCCGACGAGCTTGCGGCCTTCGGTGCTGCTCAACGACTTCGGGTCCGCGTCCCCCACGCGGACGGTGCCGCCCTGGCGAGGGCCGGAGCCCTGCACCGCCCAGAGCAGCGACGACTTGCCGGAACCGTTGCGGCCCATCATGGCCAGCACCTCGCCGGCGCGTAGTTCGAGGTCCACTTCGCGCACGGCGACCTTGGGTCCGTAACGGACCACTACCCCCGAGGCGGTCAGCAGGCTCTCGCCCGCGGTCGGGGTCCTGGTCAACGGGCGGCCCAGCGTGAGCGACGACGTGCGGCGGCGGGCGTCCCGGACCGACATCGGCAACGGGTCCCAGCCCGCCAACCGTCCCAGTTGGACGATCGGCGGTGCGATCGGCATGTCCCGCAGCACTTCCGGAGGCGTGCCGTCGACCACTCCCCCGCTGCCCGACACGTAGATCATGCGGTCGGCGAACGGGATCACGCGTTCCATCCGGTGCTCGGCCATCAGCACGGTGGTGCCGAGGTCCTCCACCAGGCGGGCCAGCGTGGCCAGCACGTCCTCGGCGGCGGTCGGGTCCAGCGCGGACGTGGGTTCGTCCAGCACCAGCACTTTCGGGTGCGTGGTCAGGACGGAACCGATCGCGACTCGTTGTTGCTGACCGCCCGACAACGTGCGCAACGCGCGGCGGCGGAGCGCGGCGATGCCCAGCAGGTCCAGGGTCTCCTCGACGCGGCGGCGCATGACCTGGGGCGCGAGCCCGAGCTGTTCCATGCCGTAGGCGAGCTCGTCCTCGACGGTGTCCGTGACGAAGCCCGCCAGCGGGTCCTGGCCGACCACGCCGACCAGGTGGGCGAACTCGCGCGGCGGCCGCGACCGAGTCGACACGCCTGCCACCGAGACGTCGCCTTCGAGGTGGCCACCGGTGAAGTGCGGGACGAGGCCGTTGATCGTGCCCAGCAACGTCGACTTGCCCGCGCCGGTCTGCCCGGCGAACAGCACGAGCTCGCCCTCGCCGATGGACAGCGTGATGTCGCGCAGCACCGGGTCGACCCGGCCCGCGTACCAGAAGCTGACGTGGTCGAGTTCGATCATGCGGCGGCCACTTCTTCCAGTGTTGCGAAAGGGGGTTCGGGAGCTGGAGTCAGGAACGCGGGCAGCACGCCGATCAGCACGCCCGCGAGCGGCTCCCACGACAGCAGCGGCCAGGACAACTCGATCAGCGACGGGTTGAGGTTCGCCGGGTCCACGAGCGACGTCATGAACAACACCACCGCGACCCCGATCCCGCTGGCGGCCACGACGAGTTCCGGCAGATGCCAGCGGTCCGCGCGATACCGCGTGCGCTGGACCCGCCTGCCTGCCAGGCGGAAGCCGATGAGACCGATCACCAGGCCCGCCGACAGGACGGGCGCGGCCAGGTAGCGCGGGGTCGAGCCGTCCAGCGTGGCGTAGATGCCGACACAGGCGCCGATCAGGCCGATGATCATCAAGGTACCGGTCAGCAGCCGGTGCCGGGCCTCGACCAGACCCGCCCGGCCGTAGCCGCGGGAGTCCATCGACGCCGCGAGCTGCAGCGAACGGGACAGCGCGTCCTCGAGGATCGGGATCATGATCGAGTGGATCACCTGTAGGCGTTTTCCCGAGCCACCACGAAGTTTGCGGGCACGCCTCACGCGCAGCACGCTCTCGGCCAGCTGCGGGAACACCGACAGGGCGACGATCACGGCCGTGCCCACCTCGTAGAGCGCCGGTGGCATGGCTTTGAGCAGCCGCTTCGGGTTCGCCAGCGCGTTGGCCGCACCCAGGCAGATCACCATGGTCGCCAGCCGGAGCCCGTCGTAGAGGCCGCTCAGCAACGACTCCGCGGACACGTCCCCGAACAGCCGGATGCCCGCCGCCCACGCCGGCAGCGGGATCTCCGGCAGGCTCAGGAGAATCGTCGTCCCCTCGGCGCCGCCGAACACGAACCGGAAGCCCACCCGGATCACCACGATCATCGCGCCCAGGGCCAGGTAGAGCCGGAACGCCAGCGCCCACGGTGCCTCAGAACGGCGTGACACCACCACGAACCCGGCCACCGCGACGATCGTGAGCAGCAGCCAGGGGTTCGTGGTGCGGGTCGCGGCCACGGACAGGCCGAGCGACCACACCCACCAGGCGGCCGGGTGCAGGTCGCGCGGCAGGAAGTACGACGTCACCCGTCGGCCCGTTTCCTGCGGCGTGCCACGAAGAACCCGGCGACCGCCAGCACCAGGACGGCGCCTCCCGCGGCCCAGGGCGCGTAGTCGCTCGCCCCGGACGTCCGTTTGACGACCGCGTTCACGTCCTCGGCGTTCTCCCCGCCGCTGAACGCGATGTTGCCAGTCGGATCCTTCGCCTTCGGACTCGCGCTGGCCCGCGGTTTCGGCGGCGGCAGCGCCCCGGTCGGCGCACCCGGTTGAGGCGTCTCCGTCGCCTGGTGCCCGGCTTCCGGTGGTGTGTCTTGAACCGGCCGCTGCACCTCGCCGGGGTTGTCGGTGACCGGTTTCTGCTCCTCGACCGCGGTGCACGGCGTGTTCTCCGTGCCGGGACGAACGGCGGCGATGCGAGGAACCGGATTCGAGTTCGCCGTGGCGTTCAAGGAGAACGACCAGCCCTCGAAGCCGCCGGGGATGAACCGGCGGTTCTTCACGCCCCACTGGCTGTAGTCCCACGCGCAGTTGTTCGCGGCGTGCCAGTACGACCAGTAGGCCTGGGCGGGAGGCGTGTCGATGCACCGCTCGTCCGCGGCGCCGGGCTTGTTCTCGATGCGGCAGACGAACCCCTCGCCCCACCGCTGCACGCCCGCGATCTGGAAGCCGGCGCCCTTGATCGCGTCGAGGCCGCTGCCCGCGGTGGTCTGCGGGTTGCACCGCACGATCGCGTCGCCACCCAGCTGCTGGAAGTCGACGACGACGGTGACGCCCTTGTCGTCCTTGCAGAAACCGGGATATCCCTTGCTGTGGTCGATCGCCCGCGCGGCCGGCGCAGTGCCCAGGAGCAGGGTCACGGCGCCGGCGATGGCGAGAGTCCTCACAGGGCTGGGTTCTTGGGCGTCACGCGGGGCGGCGGGTTCGTGGTCGCGGTCTTGTTCAGCGAGAACGACCAGCCCTCGAAACCACCGGGGATCACGTTGCGGTTCAACGCGCCCTGGCTGCTGTAGGTCCAGGACGAACCGGAACCGTCGGCGTGCCAGTAACCCCAGTAGGCGGAGGCGGGCGGGGTGTTGAAGCACGCCTCCTTGTAGGTGGGGTTGCCGGTGACCGGGATGGTCTCGGTCGCGGACGGGCGGCCGTTGAGACGGCAGACGAACCCGAGACCCCAGCGGGTCGTGCCGGCGACCGGGATTCCCGCGTCCTGCAACGCCTTGATGCCGGTGCGGGCGGTGCCGGGGCTGGCGTTGGGCGAGCACCGGGTGATCGTCGGCGCGGCCACCCCGCCGTTGCCGTCGAGCTCCTGGAAGTCGACGACGATCGTCGTGCCGGTGAGCGCGTCCGATCCGGTGCAGATGCCGTCATAGCCCGCCGCACTCGCCGGTGCGGGTGCGGCGACCAGTCCGGTGAGGACGATCGCGGCGGCGAGAACTCTTTTCATCACTTGACCCCCTGGAGAAATCGACGACGAACCAGCAGAACGAGCCCGGCGAGCAGCAGTGCGCCGCCGAGCGTGAAGTAGGACCAGAGCGGCGGTCGCCACGCAGCCGCCTGGGCGACGGGTGCGGGAACGGGCTCGGCGTCTGTCAGCGGGAGGCGCACCACCGGCGAGACCGGCGAGCCGTCCGCGCTGACCCACGAGCGGCCCGCGATGCCTTGTGCCGCAGCAAGACTCGTGCCGAAGTCGGTCAGGCCACCGTCGTCCTGCAGCAGACTGCCGAGGGTCTTCGCCGTGCCGCTCGCGTCCAGTCCGGCGGCCTGGCGGGCACCGGCGAGCGAGGCGCTGACCGCGATCGACGGCGCGCCACCTTCGTCCTCGACCACGCCCTTGCCGTTCGGCTTCGTGCTGAGCAGGGTGATGGCCTTCACGAACGCCGTCGCGCGCTTGTCCGACCAGTCGGCCGGAGTGCGGCCGGTCGGCGCGTCCTCCGTGAAAGGCTTGCTGTTCAACGCGGTCACGGCGGCAGCGGTCGCAGCGAGATCACCGGTTTCGCACCCGGTCGCGTCCATGCGCTCGGGGAACAGCCCGTCCCTGCACTGACGTACGGCGAGCGCCTCGATCGCCTGGCCTGGATCGCCGACGGTGGCCAGCACCGCCCACGTGTGACGGCGGACCGTGTCCTCGGAGTCCGCGTACGTGCCGGTGTCGGCGAACAACCCGTCCGCACCTCGCAGTTCGACCAGGTCTGCGCGCAACTCGTCCGCCCGACCGGACTTCTGGAACTGGGCGATGATCACGAGCTTCGCCAGCGGTTCGGCGTAGGCGGCCGCACCGGTTTCCTGACCGGCGCCGTGGGCGTAGGCGTTGACGGAGTCCGTTGTCAGCAGGAACTCCGAGGCCTTCTTCACGGCGTCCGGTTGCTCCTCCAACGCGCGCAACGCGAGCACCAGGTCCGCGGTCGCGTCGTAGTCGACGTAGGTCTTGTCGTTCTCGGTGACCTCGACGTGGTCGCCCCGCACCAGCTTGCCCGCCAGGTACGCGCCGAGCCGGGCGGCAGGGGTTTTCGGACCGGGCTGGACCTTCTGCGGCGCCGGGACGGGCTGGCGCACCACGGGCTTCTGCGCGGGTGCCTTGACCGTTGGGGTCTCAGTCCTGGTCGTGGGATGCGTGGTGGTCGTGATCGGCTCAGGCACAGTGCCTTTGGCGAGGGCGTAGAAACCCACCTGCGACAACCCGAGCGAAGCCTGTGCGCTCGCCCTGATCCACGTGTCGATGCCGGCGATTCCGCCCGTGCGTGCCGCCTCGTAGGCGGCCGGGTTGTAGGCGATGGCGCCGAGGTGACTCGCGAGCGCGTTGCCCGCGTCGGATTCTTTGGCCTGTGCGGACTTCAGGAACGCGGCACCCCTGGCCACCTCGGTGCCCGCTCCGCCCGCGTCGGCGAGTGCCTGCGTGATCAAGCCCGTGCTGTTGGTGTTCGGCGCCTCGGTACCTACACCACCGCCCCAGCCACCACCCGCGGTCTGGTTGGCCTTCAACCACGCCACGGTTTTCGCGATGGTCGCGTCGAGGCCGGGCGCACCGGCCTTGCGAGCCGCGAGCATCGCCGACAGCGCGAGGCCTGACGTGTCACCGTCCGGGGACGACGCGCCCGCTGCCTTGCCCTCGTCGCACGAGGAGACCCGCGGTCCATCAGGTCCTTCCACCTGACCGAAGAAAGCCCTGAAGTAGCCCTCGGAACACTGCTGCGTCACCATCTTGTCGATGGCGAGCTGGTCGTTCTCCCCCGCCACCGCGAGGCCGATCACCGCGAGAGCCTGGCCGAACATGTTGGCGTTGTTGGGCACCATGTCGGACCACTCGGGGTTCTTCGAGTAGTCGGAGACGCGGCCGGCGTCGACGCCGGACCGGCGGATCGCGCCCTTGACCTCGGCGACCAGGTCGTGGCCGTCGAAGTCGCGCGGATCACGGCCTGCGACCTGGGCTGCCAGCAACGTCTTCGCGACCGCGCCACCGACGATGATCTGGTCGTAGCCCTGGCCGGGAGCCAGCCCGTCCCACGTGTAGTAGTCGGTGGCGTGGCCCTGGTCGTCGAGGAAGTCGACGACGGGCTTGGCCAGCGCACCGTCACCGGACGCGTGCAGCGCGAAGATCACGTCGATCATCAGGCCGTGGTCCGGGAGGCCGCCGAGCGGGTTCTCCAGCGTGCCGTCGGGGCGCAGCTGACGGGAGAGCCAGACAGAGCTGGCGTGTGCGGACTGGTGTTCGGCCGCAGCGGCACCGCCGGCCAGTGCGGCGACGAGGCCCGCACCGGCGACCAACGCCAGCACGGCCGAGGACCTGCGCCGGTTCATGCTCCCCCTCCCCAGCTGCATGAAGGAGGGGCCTGGCGCGTGAAGCTCCGGAGGCCACCCCTGCTTCTCGCGACAGCGGTTGGACTTGTTCTGCTCCGCTCGACCGGTATTCCGACTCGCCGCTTCTGGGAGCGGCCCACGGTTGCGCGACAGTGCCGGAGTTCGACCGGCTTCCCCATCACGAGCGGAGGTGTTGAGTTGTCCTTGCCCGGCGGAGGTTAACACCCGCAAACCGGAGGCGAGCGTCACACCGCCGCTTCACGGTATCGGCAACACCGGCTCGCGCACCATGAGAACCTGATCGACGTTCAGCGCGGACGTGGGGGAAGCCGGTGGGAATCCGGCGCTGTCCCGCAACGGTGTGCCCCTCGGGGCGAGCCCGGTCACCCGCACCGCGCGGTGTTCACCAACTCCTGTCGTGGAAGTGCGGGAAAGGGTTTTCATGAGACGTCTTGTGTTCGCCGCTGTCGTGGCTCTCAGCGTGGCCACGGCCGCTCCAGCGGTAGCCGCGACCACCGACAAGGCCGACGCGGCATCGGGCTGGCTCGCCCGCCAGCTCGTCGACGGCGAGCGGTTCGAGGCCGACTTCGGCGGCCAGAAGTTCCCCGACCAGGGCCTGACGATCGACGCGATCTTCGCGTTCGCCGCCGCCCGCTCCTCGGACACCAACGCCGAGAAGGCGATCACCTGGCTGGCCAAGCCGGAGATCACCACCGGCTACGTCGGTTCCGGCACCGAGGCGTACGCCGGCGCGCACGCCAAGCTCCTGCTCGCCGCTCAGGTGCGGCACAAGAACGGCGCCTCGTTCGGCGGCGTGAACCTGGAAGCCGGTCTGCGGGGTCTGCTCGCGCCGTCCGGCCGGTTCTCCGACCGTTCGGACTTCGGTGACTTCTCCAACGCCTTCACGCAGTCGCTCGCACTTCTGGCGCTGGACCGGACTTCCGGCGGTGCACCGGCGTCGTCCGTGTCGTTCCTCGCCGGAACCCAGTGCCCCGACGGCGGTTTCCCGCTGAACTTCGGGCAGACGCCGTGCGTGAGCGACGTCGACTCGACCGCGATGGTCGTGCAGGCGTTGCGCGCCAACGGTGACAACGCGAATGCCGCCGAGGGCACCACGTGGCTGGCCTCGCAGCAGAACACCGACGGCGGATTCTCCGTCGGCACCAACGCGTCCAACGCCAACAGCACCGGCCTGGCCGCGGAAGCCCTGGCAGGCCACCGCCCGGCGGCCACGGTGAAGGCTCGGCAGTTCCTCAAGTCGCTCGCCGTCGGCTGTTCGGGTGCAGCAGCGGATCGGGGCGCGATCGCTTACGACGCAACGGGTTTCAACCCGAACACCGCGCCTCGCGCAACGGCGCAGGCGATTCTCGGCCTCACCGGGGTCAAGCTCGCGAACCTCGACGGCGGCGGCAACCCGGCCGCTCCGACGCTCGCCTGCTGACGCGGGGGTTCGGTCAGGCGGCGTGCTGGGAGGCACGCCGCACGACCGGCGCCACCTCAGTCAGGCGGCATGCCGGGAAGCACGCCGCACGACTGGCGGCGCTTCGGTCAGGCGGCATGCTGCGAAGCACGCCGCAAGACCGGCGCCACCACGATCAAGCGGCATGCTGCGAAGCACGCCGCAAGACCGGTGTCACCACGGTCAAGCGGCGTGCTGCGAAGCACGCCGCACGACCGGCGCCACCTCGATCAGCCCGCGTGCAGCGAAGCATGCCGCAGGACTGGCGTCACCCAAGCCAGCAGCACACCCACGAGCAACGCCACCACCCCGGCCGCGAGTCCCGCCCGCGGATCACCCGCCGCCACCGCCACGGCCCCGGCGAGTGCCGCGCCGAGCGGCTGCCCGAGACCCCACGCCACCATCCTGGCCGTGGTGTTCACCCGCGACTGCATGTCCTCCGGGCACACCTGCTGGCGGTAGGTGATCCCGTTGATGACCACCGTGGAGTTCGCGGCGCCCCAGTACACCACCGCCACGCACGTGATCAGCCAATGTCCGCTCACGAGCACGAACACACCGCCCAGCAAGGACAACGGCAACGCGGCCAGTGCCAGCCGCGCACCACCCCAGCGCTCGGTCAGCCGCGGCAGCACTCGGCTGGCGATGATCGCGCCCACACCCCAGCAGGTGAACACGGCCGCCAGCCGCACGTCCCCGCTCGGCGCCACCCCGAGCACGCGGTCGGCGAACGGCACCAGCACCGCCATCCAGGCACCCGTCGCGACCGAGTGCAGCGCGCCGATCAAAGTGAGCGTGCGGACGATCGGCTGCTGCCACAGGAACCGCAGCCCTTCCCGCACATCGGTGACGATCTCACCGGCCCCCTGCACCGGACGCGGGTTCGCCATGCTGCCGGCGATACCGCGCAACAACACCGCCGAACCGACCGCCGTCAGCGCGTTCACCGCCATCAGAGCCGCCGGTGCGACAACCGCTACCAACAGACCTGTGAGTCCGGGAACGACCAGTTCCACCACGGTCGTGCGGCCGTAGAGGGTCGAGTAGGCGGCAGTGAGCCGTTCTTTGCCCACCAGGGCAGGCAAAGCACCGAAGTTCGCGGCGTCGAAGAACACGAACGCCGTCTGCGTAGCGAACGCCACCGCGACGACGTGCGGAGCGGTGAGCGCACCCGCGAGCCACGCCAGCGGGATGCTGAGCAGCACGGCGGCGACCGTGAAGTCCAGCGCCACCATCATCTTCCGGCGATCCAGGCGATCCGCGAGCGCTCCGGCCAGCAGCCCGAACACCAGGTACGGCAACGCTTCCGCCACCGTGACCGCCGACGTCCAGCCCGCGGACCCGGTGAGCTGGTAGACGAGAACCGGCATCGCGACGGCCGCCACCACCGCGCCCGTCACCGACAGCACCCGTGCCGTCAGATAACGGCTGAAGTCGGTCTCCACTCCGGCAGCCTAAGTGTCTAGGCGAACGAGGCCGGGTCCACTTCGAAGGCGAGGGCCACCAGAGCGTCGAGATCCATCGCGGTTCCGGCGGCCATCGCGGCGTCCACCTCGGCATCGGTCAGCGTGCTGCGGATCCGGACCAGGGTGCCGTCCCGCACGGCGCGCTGATGTTTCGTCATCGGCAGGCCGTCCTGCTCGCGGATCACCTCGACGGCGCCGAGCATCCTGGCGGCCGACGCCGGGTCCACCGTGCTGAGCAGGTCGACGAGCGAGCTGAGGGTGTAGAGGACCGCGAACCGGTCGCCGAACCCGTGGTGGAAGTGGATGGCCGAGGTGTAGAGGCGGTAGGCCTCGACCGGGTCGCCTTCCAGCCTGGTGAGCCGGCCGAGGATGTGGAAGCCGTACGCCTCGCCGCCCATGTCGCCGATCCGCCTGCTGATCTCGACGGCTTCGACTAGCAGCGGGCGAGCGGCCGCGGCGTCGCCGAGGTCCACGCACACGTCGCCGAGACCGACGAGGTCCAGTGACAACGTGCGGAGGTTGCCGACCACGCGGTCCGCCTCGATGTTGTGCCGCATCAGGTCGCGCGCGGTGTGCAGGTCGCCCTCGAAGCGAGCGATGATCGACAGGTTGCCGCGCGCCGCGGCCAGCACGTTGGCGCGTTTTCCGTGCGCCTGCTCGATCTCGACGCACTCGCCGAAGCACGCGCGGGCCTGGTCCAGGTCACCGCTCTGCCGGGCGACCAGGCCGACGATGTTGAGCGCCTGGGCCACCAGGTCGTGGTCGCCGATCCGGCGGCCGATCAGCAGGCTCTCGGAGCCCAGCGTCAGCGCGGTCTCCTGGTCGTCCTGCTTGATCGCGAGGAACGCCGCGGAGTCCATCACCCTGCCGAGGACACCCTCTGGCAGGCCAGGCGCGTCCGCGAGCAGGCGGCGGTGCCATTCACGGCCCTCGCGGATGTGCCAGCCCTTCTGCCAGAACCGGTTGACGCCGAGGACGATCCGGGCGGCGGTGAGCGGGTCCCTGCCCGTCATGGCCTGGGTGTGCGCCGCGCGCAGGTTGAGGTACTCGTGGCTGACCCGCGCGTACCAGGCCGCTCCGTCGTGGCCGCCCAGGCCGCGGTCCGCGCGTTCGGCGAACTCGGCGAAGTACGCGGTGTGGCGCGCGGTCACCTCGTCGTCGGCCAGCTTCTCGCCCGCGTAGGCCCGGATGGTCTCCAGCATCGTGTACCGGAGCCCGTCCTCGGTCTGCCGCGCGCCGAGGAGGTTGCGGTCGACCAACCCGGTCAGCCGCTTGGTGAGACTCTCGTCGCTGATCTCCGAAGGAAGGCAGATCGCGGCGACGGCGTCGGCCGTGCAGCCACCGGCGAACACCGCCAGGCGGGTCAGCAACTCCTGGTCGTCGGCGTCGAGCAGCGCGAAGCTCCAGTCGATGGTGGCGCGCAGGGTCTGTTGCCGCGCCGGCAGGTCCTGCGGCCCGACCGCGGGCAACTCGGACCGTTCGTTCAACTGGGCGAGGATCTGGGGCGGCGACAGGACGTCGCAGTTCGCCGCCGTGAGCTCGATGGCCAGCGGCAGGCCGTCCAGCCGGATGCACACCTCGGCCGCGGCACGAAGGTCGTCCGCGGACAAGGTCAGCCCGTACACGGCCTCGGTCGCCCTGGACACGAACAGCGCGAGTGCGGGCCAGGACGCCAGCGCCTCGTCGGTCTCCTCCGGACGGGACGGCAGGCGGTCCAGATCGGGCACCGGCAGCGGCGGGACCGGGTAGACCTGTTCGCCGGACAGCCGCAACCGCTGCCGGCTCGTGGTCAGCACGCGCACGCCCGGCGCCGCCGCCAGCAGCGCGGCCACGAACGAGCCAGCGCTCAGCACGTGCTCGAAGTTGTCCAGCACCAGCAGCAGCTCGAGCTCGCTCAGCGCCTTGATCACCGCGTCGGTCAGCGGCTCGTTCGTGCCCTCCGGCACCTCCAGCACCGCGGCGACGGCGGACACCACCATCTCCGTCGTGGTGGCCTCGGCGAGCGACACGAACACCGCGCCGTCCGCGAACTCGTCCGCCACTGCTCCCGCGACGGCGACCGCGAGCCGGGTCTTGCCGATGCCGCCGGCGCCCGTCAGCGTCACCAGCCGCCGTTCGGAGAGGAGGTCGGCCAGCCGCGTCACGTCCCGCGCGCGGCCCACCAAGCTGCTGACCGCGGCCGGCAACCGTCGCCGGGCGTTGTCGGCACGGGCCACCGCCTCCTCGGAGACGCCCCAGTCGCCGTTGCCGCCCTGCTCCAGGTCGCCACGAGCGGCGAGTTGCGTCAGCCCGCGCTCGGCCTGTGCGATGAAACCGCCACTGCGCCGAGCCAGCCAGTGCACCAGTTCCCTCGTCGGCTCACCGTGCAACGTCGTGCGCAGCCACACGTGCAGCGCCGACTCGGACAACGGCGCCAGCACCGCGGTGTCGAGCAGCGGCAGCACCTGCGGCACCGGCCCGGCGGGATCGTGCATCGCCTGGACCAGGCCCACGACCCGCGCGCCACCGGAGCCGGCCAGCCGCCGCACTCGCCGGCCCACGTCCGCGAGGTCGGCGTCGGTGTCGACGAGCACCAGCACCCGCTCGCCGAGCCCGTCCGGTGTCACGGCGCCGTCGACCACGTCGAACCCGCGCAGCCCCGCCAGCTTGCCGACCTCGGCCAGGAACCTGCTGTGCCCAGCGCCGCGCTCGCCGGCAACCCTCAGCGCGCCGCGTCCGGACGCGTCCAGCCGCACGAGGAAGTCGCGCACCACCGCCAGTGCCGCGTCGCGCTCCAGCAACCTCTCGGACGACCGGCGCCCGCTCGCCTGCAGGTCGTCGCCCACCGCGCGGCCCCGCCCGCGGCGCTTGGCCAGGTAGTTTCGACGGTCGGCGAGCTCGATCAACGACTGCCGGTCGGGCGCGTCGTCCGGGTAGGTGGCCAGTCCGAGGCTGATCGACACCGACAGCGGCGGGTTTCCCGGGAACGGCTTGGTGCCGATGGCGTCCACCAGCCGCGTCGCGACCTGCAGCGCCTCCACCGCGCCCGTCTCCGGCAGCACCAGCACGAACTCGTCCCCGCCGTAACGCACCACCACGTCGGCGTCGCGCGCCACGCCCTTGGCCCGCTCGACGATCGACCGCAGCACGACATCACCGCGCGCGTGCCCGTACGCGTCGTTGACGGTCTTGAAGTGGTCGACGTCGAACACGAACACCGAGCAACAACCGCCGATGAGCCGCGCCCTGGCGATCGCGCCGTCGAGGCAGCCGTTCAGACCCCCACGCGCGAGCGCACCGGTGACCACGTCGGTCAGCAGCGTGCGGAGCACACCGCGGTCGAGATCGGGAGGTTCGGTCACGACGCTCCGTTAGAGGTTGGACAACCACTTTCGTAAGCCGCGTACCGTAACCGAAGCGGCTGTTGGACGGTACCCAACGAGTACCACAACCAACCGCCGCATTCGTCAACTCGGCCATGCCGATCGGCTATGGCCGCGCAGGTGGGATCATCCCCACCCGCAACCGGGGTGAGTCCGAGGGGGACCAACGATGAACGTCAAAGGTGTCGTCACGTTCACGACAGCGTTGCTGATGGCCGCCGGGGTGGGAACCGGGGTCCCCTCGGCAGCCGAGACGGTCTTCCGCGTCAGGCACGCGGTCACGGGCCTTTGCCTGCACGGCACCGACAGCGGCACCGTCTACACCCGCAACTGCGTCACCGGCAACTCGAACCAGCGGTGGGAGATCGTCAGCGGAAGGTTCAAGAACCTGGCGGTCCGTCGCTACCTGGGCAGCGACGGCACGTCGGTGCGGACGTACTCGACCACGTCCGCCCTCACCAGCTGGACGAGCAGCTCCACCGTCAACAAGTACGTCCGGCACACCCAGAGCGGCCTCTGCCTGGACTCCTCCGGGGCGGACAACGAACACGTCAGCCTGGCGGCGTGCCGGGCAGGGCAGGCTGCTCTCTGGAAGTTCGAGGCAGTGGTCTGACTCCGGTCCGCCACAGCGAGATGCCGAGCCCCAGCAGCAGCCCGCCTGCCAGGTAGAGCACGAACGACGCCGGTGCGACGAGAGCCACCGGCCCGACGTCCACAACGGGTTCGCCGCCGCCGGGCAGCACCAGCAGGCTCGTCACGAACTCGGGTGCCTTCTCGGCCAGCGCGGGCAGGACGAACGTCTCGACGAACGTGTAGCAAAGGGTCACACCGAAGAAGAATTCGAGAAGAATGCAACCGATCAGGCCCAGCAGCCCGGTTTCCCCGATCTGACGAAGGTAGAGACCGGCCACCCCGATCGCACCCAGGACGGCCATCAGCATCGTCAGGTGGTGCGTGACAGTCCACAGAGGACCGGTCACCTCGGAGACCACCTCTTCTGGGTGGATGAGCTGGACGAGGATGAACAGCGCACCGGACGCGACGGCCGACACGGCCGCGCCTCTGGTCAGCCTGTCCGGGGTGACCATGGTTCGCTTCCTAGGTGATCACGTGGTAGTCGTCGAGCGCGAGCACCAGGTCCACTTCGGACAGAGCGACACCGTTCACCAGCGCGGCCATCACCTGCTCTGCTGGAAGGTCCAGCGTCGGATCCGCCAGGCGAAGCGATGCGGCGACGTGCGCGAGGAACCGTTCCGGATCGTTGTCGCGCTCGTCCAGCGACACCCACGCGACTCCGGTTTTGTCGGCCAGCCAGGCAGCGAGCAACGTCGTCTTGCCGAAGCCGGCTGGCGCGGACACGAGAGTCAGCGCGCGACCGGCGTCCAGCACCTCGGTCAGCCGAGGCCTTACGACGAGGCCCGGCCGTGGCACCGGAGGACGCAGTTTGGTGACCAGCACCGGGCTCGACGACACAGTCCACCTATAGTTCCTTGAGGTCAGCCAGGACGGTCGCGGCGTCAGCCGTCACCTGCCCGTTGCCAGACGCCACCACGGCTTCCAATGCCTTGATCGCCTCCAACTTTGCCGACACGAGCGCCACCGTATGGATTCGCGGGTCGGATGCCATTTCCCGCTTGACCCACTCCCCTAGCCGGACAGCCGCTACAGCGGATAGCTGCTCGTGTTCGGAACCGACCAGCATGCTGTAGACCGCTATGACGGCAAGCACCTGAGGGATCCGCAGACTGTTGGCCTGGTCCGTCATCCTCTCCGCAGCGGGCTGCACCCTGCTCTCCAGCACCTCGGCGATCTTCAGCGCGGCGGGCGCCCACACGTCGGCGGGCAAGACGGAACCGGTGTACGACAACAGACGCGTGATGGAACCGGCCTCCTGCTGCGCCTCCGCATAAGCACGTTCCAGAAGGACGTGGGGCCGCAAGTCGACCGCCCGCAGCCCGCCATGGACATAACCTCCCCTGACACCAGGCGGTTCCAGTTCGGCGAAGTGCTCGAGCAACAGCCGGTGGGTGAACATGTAGCCGCCACCGACCTTGAGCATGAGCGTGCGGTCCACAGCAAAGTCGAGGAACCGCACCAGGCGGGCGGGCATCACACCTGCACGGGCCAGCAACAGCCTGCTCAACCAGTAGGCGACGACGCCGCGCCCGGAGTGCCCGTATCCGACGCCGAATCCGATGACCACACCGGTGACAAGTCCGATCGGCCCGTAGAAGAAGCCGAGCACCCCCGCCACCGGCACCCCGGCCAGCAGCGCGTACACGGCGCACATCGACACCGCGTCCCTGATTCCCCACCCGGACGGCCGATCGCGCAGGCTGTTGCTGTCCCCGGAGAAGGTACCCTCACTCACCATCGCCACAGCCACCATGAAGCCTGACAACGCACCACCGACCAGGCCGATGAGACCGCCGTAGAACACAGCGCCGAGGAACCTTTGGTCGGCCATCACCAACCGCACCACGCCGAGGACGACCCCACCCACCAGGCCCAACACGCCGCAGGCCACGCCGAGCAGTCCGATCATCAGCGGGCCCAAGACCTGCACGTCCTCCAGCTCATTGGCCAGCTGGCCGCGGCGGGTCCTGAACCGGGAGTACTTCAACTCGACCTCGTCCACGGTCAGCAGCCCATAACCCACGACGCCCCAGCCAAGCACGCCGAACCCGAGCCCGATCGGCCAGCCGAAGAACAGTCCCATCGGCAGCCCGATCGAGCCACCAGCGAGGAGAGCTGCAGGCAGGGCCGTCACCGCCACCACCAACCGGCGCGACCACTTGGCGAGCCAGTTCGTGCTGACGGACTCGATGAAGTAGTACGTCTCCAGTTGGTGCCCCAACGCTCGGGCCACGTAGGCGAGCATCCGCACGGCGTCCGGCGTCTCGATCTTCGGACCGGTCTTGCGCCGGGTGACGGCTCGGTCGACGAAGGCCGTGATCAGCTCGGCCTGACGTTGCTCCAGCGTGCCTTCCGTCGCCACGTCGCCCGCCGGCAACCCGTGGTACGCCCGCACCGCCACGCTGAGCAGGAACGGCGTTCGCAACAGCTCCCACAAAGACGGCTCACCGCGCAACGCCTCCCGCAGCCCGGCGAGCGGTTCGCCGAACCGGTCGAGGTAGTCCTCGGTCTGCGGACGCGTCAGCGGCTGGATGAGCAGTGCGGTGTCGAGGGACAGCCGCAGGCCGAGCGCGTCGTAGTCGGCGATCCGGCTGGACACGATCAGCGGCAGGATCTGGTGCCCGCGGTGGAAGTCGTCGACGGCTCGCGCGCACGCAAGCCGGTGGCTGAGCGCCACTTCGTCGAGGCCGTCGAGCAACGGCAGCACGCGGTCGTTGCGAATCCAGTCCTCGGCCAAGTCTTCTGGCACCCCGTAAAGGGGTCCGGTGAGCTCCTGCACGAACCACTCCGCGAGGGGTTTGCCGCTCGCGGGCCAGGACGACAGCTGGAAGACCACGGGGATGGGCGCGACGTCGTCCCGGCTCGCCTCGTCGAGCAGGTCTTCGAGGAACGTGAGCAGCATCGTCGTCTTGCCCGCGCCGGGAGCACCGAGCACGAGCAGTCCGCGGTGGCGGTCGACGACGTCCACCAGCGCGGTGTCCCTGTCGAGCTGCCGGGCGGCCTCGGTGCCGTGCTCGACGAGGACGTCCCACGACCGCTTGAGCAGGTCCGGGCGCTCGGCCAGGTCGAGGTCGATCAGCGTGCGCCGGTAGAGCGACCTGTCGAGCACGCCTTCGATCCACACGGTTCGCAGGCGGGCGAGCATGGCCCGCCTGCTGAACGCGGCCCGCTCCCCTGTCACCGGCTGCTGGGGGCCGTTGCCACCGTAGAGCTTGATCGCCAACGGAATGCCGCCCACCACCAGCACGCCGAGAACCGGCCACGCGATCCACAGGTGGGGACGCCACGACTCGGGCACGACCTCGGTGGCGAGGTTCGTCATGACGGCGACGACCGCCGTGAGCACGTTGGCGATGATCACCACCCACAGCACCCGGTTGTTGCCGCGCATGCACCACCCCCTGCCGGCCAACACTCTAAGGGAGCAGATCAACGGCTCCCTCGGAAAGAGCTGCCCGCGTGGGCAGTCTTGCGGGCAGGACTGGGCCAAAAGGATGGCGGGGCGACCCGCGGGCTTCCTAGCGTCGGTCAGGTGCACGATCATCAGGCGGCGCGGGACACGTCGCGGCGCAAGCCGTCCACAAAGGAACAGCCGGAACCGTCGCTGTTGAAGATGCAACGCGCGGCGGGCAACCAGGCCGTGCAGCGCGCGATCACGATCCAGCGCCTGTGGACCGCGGACCAGCGGCGACAGGCGTTGCGGACGGCGGGCTCGGCGATTCGGGTGCTGACGCCACCGTTGACCATGCTCGGGTGGTCGATCACCGGTGTCGCTGTCGGCCTGCGCGGGTCGTTCGACGCCGGGGCGGGAGTGGGCGCCGGCGCCGGGGTCGACCAGATGGTCTTCGTGAACCTGGTCAGCGGTGAGCTGACCGGCGACGTGATCTCGTTCGCCGAGGTGGGTGTCGGCGTCACCGCGGGCGGTAGCGCCGGGATCGTCGTCGGCATCCGGCTCGGGCCGTCGGGGCGGGCAGGCAACATGTCGGGCGCGTACGCGGGCGGGAGTGTCGGGGCGAGCGCGAAACTGCTCGCCGGCGTCGGGTTCTCCATCGGCACCGGCATCTTGTCCGGCGAGGAGAGCTGGGCCACGGCGGCGTTCAGTCTCGGCGCCGAGGCCGGAATGCGCGGTTCGTACAGCTATGGCGTCAGCACCGAGCAGACGGTCGCGCCTGCCGTGGCCGCGTGGGTTCAGGGCGTGGCGCAGGGGCTCGCCGGTGGTCTGCAGACGGCGTCGGCGGTCGGTCGCGGCATCAGCGACCTGGTGGCGCGGACGTTCGGCAGCGTGGTGAGCATCTACGACCCGGACACGTGGAACCTCGCCGGGTACCTGCCCGCCGAGCAGCAGGCGTGGCGCGAGCTCGGCGGGTACATGAAGCGCGTGATCACCACCTCCACGCTGGACGTGTTCCTCGCGGGAGAGTCGCGGGGCGTGCCGGTGTCGCGGCGGATCGCGGGGCTCGGGGACGTCGGGGTGTTCATCCGGGTGTCGGAGGCGATCAACGCCCGCTACCGCCGCGAGAACGGCCTGACCTCGCGCGACGAGCTCTGGCCCGCGAACGCCTTCACCAACCGGACGTACCTGCAGTTCCTGGCTTTTCTGCGCGATCAGCGTCTGCTGTGAGCAAACTCAATTGACGGAGTGAGCGCTCACTCCGCACCATGGACGCATGACACCAGAAGTTCGGCGACGAGCGCCGAGCATGAGCGCCGAGGACCGGCGCGCGATGATCGTGCACGCGGTGCTGCCGCTGCTGATGGAGCACGGCGCGAACGTGACCAGCAGCCAGATCGCCCGCGCGGCCGGCATCGGTGAGGGCACGATCTTCCGCGCGTTCAAGGACAAGGACGAGTTGTTCGACGCCTGCACCGCCGAGGCGCTCAGGCCCGATCACGTGCTGGACGCGATCGCCGAGATTCCCGTGGACCAGCCGTTGGAGGACCGGCTCGTCGAGGCCGCCGAAGCGCTCGGGGCGCACCTCGAGCGGATGGGCGCGTTGATGGGGGCGTTGCACGCGTCCGGCCGGGTCAAGCACCGCGACCCCGAACAGCGCGGCAAGGGCAAGAGCCGGCGCCGCGAGTCGACGGCCGCCATCCGAGCGGCGATGGTCGAGCTGTTCACGCCGGAGAAGGATCGGCTGCGGCTGCCACCCGAGCAGCTGGCCACGATCTTCCTGACCCTGTTGTTCGGCGGGCGCCGGATGGCCCAGGACGACGCGCCCAGCACGCGCCAGGTCGTCGACTTCTTCCTGCACGGCGCTGTGGAGGCCGAATGATCCCGGGCGGCGGCGTGGAGTTCATGCTGGGGCGGCGCAACCGCCGGCGGCGCGCCTCGACGGTGGCGGAGAGCGGGCTCACCGGCCCGGTCGACATCCCCGAGGCGAAGCCGGAAGACGGACCCAAGGACCTGCGTTCACGGCTGAAGCGCGCGAAGACGTCGGTGGCGGGCACTGTCCGCGGTCTGCCGAAGGTCGCGAGGCTGACGTGGCAGGCCAGTCCGACCCTGACCATCCTGCTGGCGTTGATCACGCTGTTGTCGGGGCTGCTGCCGACCGCGACCGCGTACATCGCGAAGCTGCTGCTGGACTCCGTCGTCGCGGCGATCCAGCACACCGGCACCACCGGCGACATCGCGAAGATCGCGCTCCTGCAGTTCGGCGTGCTCGCCGGAACCGCGGTCAGCAGCGCGCTGACGTCGATCGCACAGTCGTTGCTGCAGGAACGCATGACGCTGACCATCCGCCACCGGGTGATGGGGCACGCCAGCGACCTGCACCTCGCGTACTTCGAGGGCTCGGCGTCGTACGACATGCTGCGGCAGGCCGCGCAGGAGGCGCCGACCCGGCCGTTGTCGATGATGAACTCCGCGCTCGGGCTGCTGCGGACGCTGATCACGTTCGCCAGCATGATCGCGCTGCTCGTCTCGATCAGCCCGCTGCTGGCGCTCGTCGCGCTGCTGGCGCCGATCCCCGCGTTCATCTCGCAGTCGAAGTACGGCTCGCGCGCGTTCTGGCTGACGTTCATGATGTCGCCGATCAAGCGCCGGATGGACTACCTGTCCTCTTTGGTCACCACGGACACGTACGCCAAGGAGACCAAGCTGTTCGGGCTCGGCCCGTACTTCGTCGACCGGTTCCTGCGGCTCGGCACCGTTTCCTATGAGCGCCAACGGAAGCTGACGGTCAACCGCAACGTCAGCTCCACGTCCTGGGGCCTGCTGAGCACGCTCGCGGGGTCGGCGATCACGTTGTACATCGCACTGGAAGCGGTCGGCGGACGCCTCACGCTCGGCGACCTGGCGCTGTACACGGCCGCGGCGGCCTCCGTGCAGACGTCGGTGTCCGGGCTGTTCACGGCGTTCTCGGGGATGTACGAGAACAACCTCTACCTCGACACGCTGTACAAGTTCCTGGACACGAAGCCGGAGATCACGGCGCCGGCGTCACCGCGCCCGATGCCGTCCACAGTGGAGGGTCACATCGAGTTCGACCGGGTGACCTTCAGCTACCCCGGCGCCGAGGAACCCGCGCTGGACGACGTCAGCTTCGAGATCCTGCCCGGCGAGACGGTGGCGGTGGTGGGCCGCAACGGCGCGGGCAAGTCGACGTTGTTCAAGCTGCTCTGCCGCCTCTACGACCCGACCGGCGGCCGCATCCTGCTCGACGGCGTCGACATCCGCGAGTACGACCCCGTCGACCTGCGCACCAAGATCAGCGCGATGTTCCAGGACTACGTGACGTACCAGGGCACGGCCGCGGAGAACATCGGTCTGGGTGACCTGACACGGCTGGAGGACCGGCCGCACATCGAGGACTCGGCCCGCCGCGCCGGTGCGGACGAACGGATCGAACGACTGCCGCAGGGCTACGACAGCCCGCTCGGACGCTGGTTCGACCAGGGTGTGAGTCTCTCAGGCGGCGAGTGGCAGAAGATCGCGCTGGCCAGGGCGTTCCAGCGGGAGGCGCCGATCCTCGTGCTCGACGAGCCGACGTCGGCACTGGACGCGCAGGCCGAGCACGACCTGTTCGCGCGGCTGCGGGAGCTGTCGGAAGGCCGGACGACGCTGTACATCTCGCACCGGTTCTCGACCGTGCGGCAGGCGGAGCGGATTCTCCTGCTGGAGCACGGGAAGGTGGCCGAGTACGGGACGCACGAGGAACTGATGGCGGCCAAGGCCGGGTACGCCGAGCTGTTCACGTTGCAGGCGCAGGCATACCTGGACGAGGTGCCGGGCTGAGTCGCCCGGTCGGCGCTTGTTCGGCGATCACGGGATCAGTCACGATCACCCCCGGAGTGCTCGACTCGAGGGGGACCGTTGACGAACCGCTGGAAACGCCTGTGGGACGAACTCGGCTGCTTCCTGATCCCTTTGGTGCTCATCGCCGTGATCGCGTTCGCGGTGTGGGCGTGGTTCCAGCCGGGCGGGGACTCGCCCAGCTACTGGCACTAGTGCCGCGCCCGGCAGCCTCCGCCACGCCTTCGTCGCTCAGCAGGGCGCCTCGCGGCACCGGCCCCAGGCCCGCAGCCAACCAGGATGAGGACCTGGGGCCGGCACCACGATGCACCCGTCTGAACGACGAAAACGGGGCAAAGGCTGCCGGGCGCGGCACTAGACGATCGTGTCGTCCACGAAGCACCAGCGCCAGGTCTCCCCCGGCTCGAACGACCGGATCACCGGGTGACCTTCGTCCGCGAAGTGCTTGGAGGCGTGCTTGGCGGGCGAGGAGTCGCAGCAGCCGACCTTGCCGCAGCCGAGGCACAGGCGCAGGTGCACCCACCTGCCGCCGACCGCCAGGCAGTCCTCGCAGCCCTCGAGCGTGCTGGGAGCGGGGTCGGGGCCCAGCTCGGCGACGTGTTCGCAAGTAGTTGCCACGGCGCGACAGTACCTCGATTGGTGTCATCGACAAGTTCTGGTGTTTGACTGGTCGCATGACGACTGCCGACCGCGTCGCGCGGCCCTCGATTCTCACGGTGGACGACGACCCGGCCGTGTCCCGGTCCGTGGCGCGCGACCTGCGGCGGATGTACGGCGAGCACTACCGGGTCGTGCGGGCGGAGTCCGGAGCGCAGGCGCTCGAGGCCCTGCACGAGATCAAGCTGCGCGGTGAGGAGGTCGCGGCGCTGCTCGCGGACTACCGGATGCCGCAGATGAGCGGGATCCAGTTCCTCGAACAGGCGATGGACGTGTTCCCGCAGGCGCGCCGGATTCTGCTCACGGCGTACGCGGACACCGACGCCGCGATCCAGGCGATCAACGTCGTGGACCTCGACCACTACCTGCTCAAGCCGTGGGACCCGCCGGAGGAGAACCTCTACCCGGTGCTCGACGAGCAGCTGCGGGCGTGGGCGGTGAGCGACCGGCAGCCCTCACAGCAGGTGCGGGTGGTCGGGCACCGCTGGTCGCCGCGCTCGTACGAGGTGCGGGACTTCCTGGCGCGCAACAGCGTTCCGTTCCGCTGGCACGCGCTCGACGAACCGGAGGCGCGCTGTCTGCTCACCGCGGCGCACCAGGACGGGACGACGCTGCCGGTCGTGGTGACGGCGCAGGGCAAGGCGCTGGTCGACCCGACCGACGCGGAGCTCGCCGCCGAGGTGGGTCTGAGCACGACGCCGTCGGCCGACTTCTACGACCTGATCGTCGTGGGTGGCGGGCCGGCGGGGCTCGGCGCCGCGGTGTACGGCGGGTCGGAAGGACTGCGGACCGTCCTCGTCGAACGGATCGCGACCGGTGGCCAGGCCGGTACGAGCAGCCGGATCGAGAACTACCTGGGCTTCCCCGACGGGGTGTCCGGCGGGCAGCTCACCGAACGGGCCCGCAGACAGGCGGTGAAGTTCAACGTCGAGCTGCTCACCACCCGTGACGTCGTCAGCCTCGAACGCCGGGGAGCCGCGCGCGTCGTGCGGTTCGGCGACGGCACCGAGCTCGCCGCCCACACGGTCATCCTCGCGACCGGTGTGTCGTACCGGTTGCTCGACGCGCCCGGACTCGGCCCGTTGACCGGGCGGGGCGTGTACTACGGCGCCTCGACCACCGAAGGCCCGAACTGCGCCGGCCAGGACGTCTACCTGGTCGGTGGCGCGAACTCCGCGGGCCAGGCGGCGGTGTACTTCTCGGGCCACGCGCGCAAGGTCGTGATCCTGGTGCGGGGCGACTCGCTGGAGCAGTCGATGTCGCGGTACCTGATCGACCAGCTCGAGGCGATCGGGAACGTCGAGGTGCGCACGCACACCGAGGTCTGCGGTGGCACGGGTGACGATCACCTGGAAACGTTGACGCTGCTGCACAACAAGACCGGGGAGACGACGACCGTGCAGGCGAGCTGGTTGTTCGCGTTCATCGGCGCCGCCCCGCGCACCGACTGGCTGGACGGCACGCTGGAACGCGACGCCCACGGGTTCCTGCTCGCCGGGCCGGACCTCGGCGGCACTCCCCCCGGCTGGGACCTGGAGCGGGCGCCGTACCACCTGGAGACGAACGTGCCCGGCGTGTTCGTGGCGGGCGACGTCCGGGCGGACTCGGTGAAGCGGGTCGCGTCCGCGGTCGGCGAGGGCGCCATGGCGGTCACGCTGGTCCACCGTTACCTGGAGAGGTCGTGATGGAGAGGCTCACCCCGGCCGAGCTGCGCGAACTGTTCCTGTTCGAGAAGCTCGACGACGACCAGCTCGACTGGCTGGCCGACCACGGCCACATCGAGACCCGCGAGGCCGGCACACCCGTGCTCACCGAGGGCGAGCCGGCGACGTGCTTCTTCGTGCTGCTCGAAGGCACGGTCGCGCTGTGCCGCAACATCGGCGGCCAACGGGTCGAGGTGAGCCGCAGCAGCCTGCGCGGCTCGTACTTCGGCGCCACCCAGGCCTACCTGGAGCTCGACCAGCCGACCTACCAGATGACCGTCGAGTCGATCACCGCCACGTCGATGCTGCAGTTCGACGCGGACGAGATCGGGCCGACGATCCGCGCGTGGTTCCCGATGGCGATGCACCTGCTGGAGGGCCTGTTCTGGGGCATGCGCAACACCCAGGCGACGGTGGGCCAGCACGAACGGCTCACCGCGCTCGGCGCTCTGGCGGCAGGCCTCACCCACGAGCTCAACAACCCGGCGGCGGCCGCGGTGCGCGCGACGGCGGCGTTGCGGGAGCGGGTCGCGGGCATGCGACACAAGCTGGCCCTGCTCGCCCAGGGAGCGATCGACCCCGCGGACATGCCCGCGCTGGTCAAGCTGCAGGAGAAGGCGGTCGAACGGGTCGCCAAGGCCCCGAAGCTCAGCCCGCTGGAGGCGAGCGACGCCGAGGACGAGGTCGCGGACTGGCTCGACGAGCACGACATCAGCGGCGGCTGGGACGTCGCGCCCGTGCTGGTCGCGGCCGGGCTGGACGTCGAGTGGCTGGAGAGCTCGCTCGCCGCGTGTCCCGTCGGCGTCACCGGATCCGCCGTGTACTGGCTCAGGTACACGGTCGAGACCGAGATGTTGATGAACGAGATCGAGGACGCCACCACGCGAGTGTCCACCTTGGTCGGTGCGGCCAAGCAGTACTCGCAGATGGACCGCGCGCCGTTCCAGGTCGTAGATGTGCACGAGCTGCTCGACTCGACGCTGGTCATGTTCGGCGGCAAGCTCAAGGACGTTTCCCTGGTCAAGGACTACGACCGGACGCTGCCCGCCATCCCCGCGTACGCCGGTGAGCTCAACCAGGTGTGGACGAACATGTTCGACAACGCACTGAGCGCGATGGGCGGCTCGGGCACGCTGACGGTGCGCACTTTCAAACGCGACAACGACCTCGTCGTGGAGATCGGTGACACCGGTCCCGGCATCCCGGCGGAGGTGAAGAGCCGGATCTTCGAGCCCTTCTTCACGACCAAGCCGGTCGGCGAGGGCACCGGGCTCGGGCTGGAGATCTCGTGGCGGATCGTGGTCAACAAGCACCACGGCGACATCCGGGTCGAGTCGGTGCCGGGCGACACGCGGTTCCAGGTCGTGCTGCCGCTGGAGGCTAGGTCAGCAGCTTCCGGATGATCTCGGTGGCGGTGTCGATGTCCGGCGGCGCGCCGGTGATGACGTCGGAGTAGCAGAACGACTCGGCGAGCCGGACCACGGCGTAGGCCAGCTTGGTCGCCGGAATCTCGTCGTCGTCGCGTTCGGCGCGGATGAGGTCGGCCAGTCCGGTCACCAGGCGGTGCTGGACCACGCCCTGCTGGGAGGTCAGGACCCGCAGCGCGGTCTCGGGGTCGCGTTCGAGGAGAGCGCGCAGAGCCGGTGAGGCGACGGTGTCGCGCATGGCCTGGTCCAGCACGGCGATCACTCTGTGGATCCCCCGTGTCGAGCTGGCCTGCCACAGGCGTGCCCACGCCGCGTGCGTGACGGCCCACAGCACCTCGCCCAGGACGCGGTCGCGGTCGCCGTAGCGGCGGTAGAGGGTGGCCCGGCCGATGCCGGCCGCGGTGGCGAGGTCGCCCATGTCGATGCGGCTCTCGCGGAGGAACTGCCTGCGGGCGAGCGCGATGACCGGATCCACCTCGGGCTCGATGGTGAGGTTCACGTTGGTCGCCGCGTGAGACAACATGTATAAAGTGTCTCACGCGAGACATCTGGACGGAATGTCTCACCGCTGCGAGGAGGACTGCATGCAACGGGTGTGGGGCGTGCTGCCCTTCGTTCTGGTCGGGGTGGCGCTGCTGCTCGACCCGGCCACCTCGGGGCCCGCGCTGTGGAACCTCGTGACGCAGGTGGTGCTGTTCACCGTCGTGGCCGCCATCCCGGGGTATCTCACCCGGCATGTGTCTTATGTGGACGTGGCGTGGCCGTGGGGTCTGGTCGGCATCGGCGTGGTCACCCTGCTCACCGGCAGCGGACTCACCGCGGTGCTGGTCGCGGCCGCCTACCTCGCCATGGGGCTGCGGATGGGCCTCTGGGGACTGCTGATGGCGCTGAAGCACCGCTGGTGGACGCCCGGCGCGCCCAAGGTCGAACTGCCTCGCTACCGGTACCAGCGGCGGCGTTGGGAGCGGCAGGGGTTCCGCAACGAGACCTTGTCCGTCCAGTACGAGATCTGGTTGCAGGGCCTGGCTAACGCCTCGGTGCTGGCCGTTCCCGCGTTCGTCGTCGCCGCTGATCCGTCGCGGCCGATGTCCGTCTGGTTCGTTGCCGCCCTGGTGTTGTGGGCTGGTTCGTTCATGCTGGAGTCGGTGGCCGACCGGCAGAAACAGCGGTTCGCGGCAAGCGGCTCGCGGGGTACCTGCGACACGGGGTTGTGGCGGTACAGCAGGCACCCCAACTACTTCTTCCAGTGGATGCAGTGGAACGCCTTGGTGCTGCTGGCTTTGCCGTCACTGCTCAAGCGGTTCGAGTCCTCGGTGGTGGTGGCAGTGGTGCTGACGCTGGGCCTGTTGCTGGTGTCGTGGACGCTCTACGTCACGCTGACCAAGCACACCGGTGCGCGTCCGGCCGAGTTCTACAGCGTGCAGAAACGTCCCGACTACGCGGACTACCAGGCCAGGACCAACATGTTCTTCCCAGGTCCGGTCAAGACCGTTCCCGCCGGAACCTCGCCGGAGTAGTGCCGACGGCGGCCCGGAACGCCCGGGAGAACGCCGACTCGGACTGGTAGCCGACCTGGGCGGCGACCGTCGCGACCTTCGCGTCGGTCGACCCGAGCAGGTCCGCCGCCGCCATCAGCCGGGCCTGGGTGAGGAACGCGCCGACCGTCGTCCCGGTGTGCTGGGTGAAGCGGCGCAGGAACGTCGCGCGGGACATGCTCGCCGTCCCGCTCAGGCGCTCGATCGTCCAGGCCTCGCCCGGCTCGCGCAGCATCGCTTCCACCGCAGCGGCGATGCGTTCGTCGGCCGCCGCGGTCCAGAGGGTGGCTTTCGTCGCGTCGCCGCGCGAGGTGCGCAGGACCATCGCCAGGAGCACAGTGGACAGTGCGGCCAGGATCGCCGCCGTGCCTTCACCCTCTCGTTCGGCCTCGCCACGCATGAGAGCGCTCACCATGCGCAGCACCTCGTCGCTTTCGGCCGACTGCCCGAACGAGACGTGGACCGGATCCGGCAGGCTGCGGAACAACAACCGGCCCGCACCCGTGTCGAACGTGAAGTGCCCGCAGAACAGGTCGATCACCGGCGGGCCGGAGTACCCCTGGCTCCGGGTGCCGATGAGCACAGGTCCCGGCGTCGACTCGACAAGGCGCTCACGGCCCAGTCCTGGTGTCGTCACCCGGTGCGGTGCTCCGCTGGGGACGATCACGACGTCTCCCGCGCGCAGGTCCAGCGACGTGCTGCCCACCTGGAACCCGCACTCGCCTTCGAGCAGCACGTGGAACGGCGCTTCGCGCTGCATCGGCGCGACGTCCATGCGCGTGGATCCGCCCAGCAGGCATCGGCGGTCGAGCACCGCACCCACTCTCGCCATGTGCAGCAGACGGCTGATCGCGTCCATGGTGCAACTCTAGGGCAGGAAATCGAGTCTTACAGGCCTGGTTGCCTCACCGGCGCGACGGCAGCATCGTCTTCATGGAAACCACGAACCTCACCGCGGACGTTCTCGTCATCGGTTTCGGCAAAGGCGGCAAGACGGCCGCCCACGTGCTCGCGGACGCCGGCCAACGGGTCGTGATGATCGAGCAGTCCGAGAACATGTACGGCGGCACCTGCCCCAACATCGGCTGCGTGCCGACGAAGATGCTCGTCCACTACTCGAACGCGAAACGGCTCGGCGACCACGCCCAGGAGTACTTCGCACAGTCGATCGAGGGCGTCAGGGCGCTCACGACCGCGTTCCGCGCCGGCAACCTCGAATCGTTGCAGCGCAAGGGAACCGCGACCGTGATCACCGGCACAGCGAGCTTCGTCGACGCGCACACGGTCGCCGTCGGCGAGGGCGACGACCGGATCACCGTCACCGCGCCGACGATCCTCGTCAACACCGGGTCCGAGCCGATCCTCCCGGCGATCCCCGGCCTCGCGGAGAGCTCGCACCTGGTCACCAGCACCGAGCTCACCAAGACCTCGAACCTGCCCGAGCGTCTCGTCGTCCTCGGCGGTGGCTACCAGGGCCTGGAGTTCGCGTCGATCTACCGGCACTTCGGCACGGACGTCACGATCCTCGAAGCGGCCGACCGCCTCCTCCCCCGTGAAGACGAGGACATCGCCGAGACCGTGGCGGAGATCCTGCGCGGTGACGGCGTCACGATCATCACGGGCGCGCACGTCACCGGCGTACGCGACAACGGGGCGACTTCGACGATCACGTACGAGAAGAACGGCCAGACACACACCGTCGAAGCCAGCGCGCTGCTGCCCGCGACCGGACGCCGCCCGGTGACCGCAGGACTCAGGCTCGACGCGGCAGACGTCCGGACCACGCCGCGCGGCGCCATCGAGGTCGACGAGCACCTCCGCACCAGCCAGCCCCACATCTACGCGCTCGGTGACGTCAACGGCGGCGAGCAGTTCACCTACATCTCCCTCGACGACGCCCGGATCGTCCTCGACCAGCTGACGGGCCAGGGCAAGCGCTCCACCTCGGACCGCCGGGCGGTGCCGCACACCCTGTTCATCACGCCGCCGCTCGCCACCGTCGGCCTGACCGAGACCCAGGCGAGGGCACAGGGCCTGAACATCAAGGTGGCCAAGGAGAAGGTCGCGGACATCATCGCCATGCCCCGCGCCTACACCGTCGAGGAGACGCGCGGCGTCATGAAGTTCGTCGTCGACGCGGACACCGACCTCATCCTCGGCGCGGCACTGCTTAGCATCGACGCGCAGGAGGTCGTCAACACCGTCGCGCTGGCGATGCGGCACAACATCACGGCGACCGAGCTGCGCGACTCGATCTACACCCACCCGAGCACCACCGAGGCCTTCAACGAAGTTTTCGACAAAGTCGTCTCGTGATGTCGACGTGGCGCGGCCGGCTCCGACGTCTCAGGTGAGGATGTCCACGACGCCGATCAGGGAGCCCGACCGTGAAGTACGTGATCATGATTCACTCCAACCCGCAGCCGTGGGGACACCCGACCCCCGACTACCTGCCCGAGTACGAGGGCATGGCCCCGGAGCAGCGGGAACAGCTCAACGCCGAGTTCGAGAAGATGCTCGGCGAGCTGCACGGGAACGGCGAGCTGCTCACCGGCGAGGCGCTGGGAGCGCCCGAGTCGTCGCGGCTCTACCGCTGGGGCGACGGGAAGCCGCTGGTGACCGACGGGCCGTACTCGGAGGCCAAGGAGCACCTGGCCGGGTTCTTCCTGATCGACGTGGAGAGCCACGCGCGGGCAGAGGAGATCGCGGCGAAGTTCGCCGGTCCCGGCGAGACGGTCGAGCTGCGGCCGACCATGTGGCCGGGCGGGAACGACTGATGGACGCACGGGTGGTGGAGGACGTGTGGCGGCGGGAGTCTCCGCACGTCCTCGCCGCCCTGCTGCGTCGCTACGGCGATCTTGGTGACTGCGAGGACGCCGCGCAGGAGGCGGCCGAGGCGGCGGCGCGGCAGTGGGCGCGGGACGGGGTTCCCGACGACGCGCGCGGCTGGCTCATCCGGGTCGCTTCCCGGCGGCTGATCGACCGGGTCCGGGCCGACAGCGCGCGGAACGGGCGTGAGGAGAAGGTCGGCGTGGCCCAGCCCGCCGACGCCTACCTCGTGCCACCGGCCGATCAGACGCCGCAAGACGACTCCTTGCGGTTGTTCCTGCTGTGCTGTCATCCCTGTTTGAGCCGCTCGTCGCAGGTCGCGCTGACGTTGCACGCCGTCGCCGGGCTGAGCACGGCCCAGATCGCCGCCGCGTACCTGGTGCCGGAGCGCACGATGACGCAGCGCCTGACCAGGGCGCGGTCGGCGTTGCGGGCGGCCGGTGCGACGTTCGACCTGCCGACCGAGGCGGAGGTGCCCGACCGCATCGCCGCGGTGCTCGACGCCTGCCACGTCATGTTCACGGAGGGGCACACGCGATCCGGCGGTGACGCGGTGGTGGACTCGTTGCTCGCCGAGGAAGCCATTCGCCTCACCCGTCAGCTGCACGCGGCGATCCCCGACCACGACGAGGTTTCCGGCGCGCTGGCGCTGATGTTGCTCACACACGCGCGGTCCGCCGCACGAGCCGACGGCGGCAACCTGGTGCCGTTGGCCGAGCAGGACCGTTCGCGTTGGGACCAGGACCGGATCGCGGAAGGCGTGCGGATCCTGGAGCGCGTGCTGCCGCGCGGGCACGTCGGCAGGTTTCAGCTCCAGGCCGCGGTCGCCGCCGTGCACGCGGAGGCCGCGACGTACGAGGACACCGACTGGCGGCAGATCAGCCTGCTCTACGCGATGCTCGCGCGGGTGGCACCCAGCCCGGTCGTCACGCTCAACCAGGCCGTCGCGGTCGGGATGGCGTTCGGTCCGGAGCACGGCCTGGGCCTCGTCGAGCCGTTGCTCGGCGATCCTGCGATGCTGCGGCACCACCGCACCCACGCCGTCCGCGCACACCTGCTGGAGATGTCCAGTGACCTTGCGAGCGCCCTGGACAGCTACCGGCAGGCCGCCCTGCTCACCACGAGCCTGCCGGAGCAGCGCTATCTCAACGCCCGGATCCGGCAGCTCGACTCACCCTGAACGTGCGATGCCGAGATCGCCCTGTCCCGCCAGAATGGTCTCCGTGCCGCTCATCGACCCGTCCGATCCCCGCCGCACCACCGTCGAGTTCAACCCGGTGTTCACCCGCGAACCGGGCCGCATCCCCCGCAACCGGATGCCGGAGCAGGAGCTCGACGCCGACACCGCGTACCAGGTGGTGCACGACGAGCTGATGCTCGACGGCAACGCCCGGCTCAACCTGGCCACCTTCGTGACCACGTGGATGGAGCCGCAGGCCGCGACGCTGATGGCCGAGTGCGTCGACAAGAACATGATCGACAAGGACGAGTACCCGCGCACCGCCGAGCTGGAGCAGCGGTGTGTGCGGATGCTCGCGGCGCTGTGGAACGCCCCGGACACGCCGACGGGCTGTTCCACCACCGGTTCCAGCGAGGCGTGCATGCTCGCGGGCCTCGCGCTGAAACGCCGCTGGCAGCACCGGCGCCGGGCCGCGTCCCTGCCGGTCGACCGGCCGAACCTGGTGATGGGCGTCAACGTCCAGGTGTGCTGGGAGAAGTTCGCCAACTACTGGGACGTCGAGTGCCGGCTGGTGCCGATGGAGGGCGACCGCTTCCACCTCACCGCCGACCAGGTCGCCGAGCACTGCGACGAGAACACGATCGGCGTGGTCGCCGTGCTCGGCTCCACGTTCGACGGCAGCTACGAGCCGGTCGCCGAGATCTGCGCGGTGCTGGACCAGGTGCAGGCCGAGCACGGCTGGGACATCCCCGTGCACGTCGACGGCGCGTCCGGGGCGATGATCGCGCCGTTCTGCGACCCGGACCTGGTCTGGGACTTCCGGTTGCCGCGCGTCGCCTCGATCAACACCTCCGGCCACAAGTACGGCCTGGTCTACCCCGGCGTCGGCTGGGTGCTGTGGCGCGACGCCGCCGCGCTGCCCGAGGACCTGGTGTTCCACGTCAACTACCTGGGCGGCGACATGCCCACGTTCGCGCTCAACTTCTCCCGGCCCGGCGCGCAGGTCGCGGCCCAGTACTACACGTTCCTGCGCCTGGGCGTGGAGGGCTACCGGCGCGTCCAGAACTACAGCCGCGACGTCGCGACCAGCCTCGCCGCGCGCATCGAGGAGCTCGGGTTCAGGCTGCTCACCCGCGGCGACCAGCTGCCTGTGTTCGCCTTCACGGTCACTGACACCCGGTTCTCGGTGTTCGACGTGTCCGCCGCGCTGCGCGAACGGGGCTGGCTGGTGCCCGCCTACACCTTCCCAGCCCACCGCGAGGACCTCGCCGTACTGCGCATCGTGGTGCGCAACGGGTTCACGCACGATCTCGCCGATCTGCTCGTCGACGACCTCACCCGGTGCCTGGAGACCTTGAAGACCCAGGAACAGCCACGGCACTCCGCGGAGTCGGCGGCCTTCTCACACGGCGCCTGACCACGCCCTAAACCGACTGTGCGAACCGGAACGCACCTGTCGGGTCGTAGGCCCGCTTGACCTCGCGCAACCGGCTGAGATTGGTGCCGTAGTAAGCATGCCGCCAGCGGGTGAGGTCCGGGTCGGGGTAGTTCGGGTAGACGTGGCCGGTGCCGTGCGGGTGCGCCAGAGCCCAGCTCGACGTGGCCCAGCGGGTTGCGGCACGGCGTTGCTCGTCGGTGGCGCGGCGGCCGGTCAGCACCCCGTGCCTGATCATGAACCGGGCGTCGCGGTGCACGAACGCGCTGGCGTGCTTGGGGATTCGGCCGATCGCGCCGCGCCACGGCACGAACTCCAGCTCCCGGTGCTGGCCTTCGACGCGGGCGTGCACGAGGCCTGCCACGAGTGCGGCGATGGTGTCGCCGGGCAGCGGGCGGTCGAAGAACTCGGACTTGGTCACGCGCAGGCCAGGCCGTTCCCCGAGTGGTGGTGGGGCGAACGGTTCCTCGGTGGCGGGTTCACCGGCGTAGGTGTGGTGGCAGGCGGCGGCTCGGCCCGTCAGCCAGGTCAGGGAGGTTTCCGAACCGGCGAGCCGATCGGTGAAACCCGCCAGCTCTGCCAGGGCTTCGTCTCCTGCCGCGACGCCGAAGAGCGTCACCGTGGGCGCTTCGTCGAGCGAGTCCGGGACTGTCAAAACGATCTCCGCGTTGATCTCGTCCGCGGCGTCGGGTGCCCAGTGCTGCCACGCCTCGATCACCTCTGCCGCCCGGTGGTACGGCCAGCGGGCCCAGAACGACACCAGCGCGGGAGCCGGCCGGGTGCGCAGGACGAGCGAGGTGACCGCTCCGAAGTTGCCGCCGCCCGCGCCGCGCAACGCCCAGAACAGGTTCGGTTCGTGGTCGGCGTCCACTCGCACGGTTCTGCCGTCGGCCAGCACGACGTCGGCGGCCAGCAGGTGGTCGGCGCCGAGGCCGAAGAGCCTGCTGAGCGGGCCGTAGCCGCCGCCGAGCACCGCGCCGGTCACGCCGACCGTGGGGCACCAGCCCGTCGGCACGACCCTGTCGTGGTCGGCCAGGCGGCGGGCCAGGCCGCCGACCAGGACGCCGGGTCCGATCGTCACGGTGTCGGCACCCACTTCGATCTCGGTGAGATCCCCCAGATCGATCAGCAGGCCACGCGTCGACGAGTGGCCGGCGAAGCTGTGGCCGCCGCCGCGCAACGCGAAAGGCAGCGCGCGGGACCGTGCGAACGCGATCGCCTCGGCCACGTCGGCTGGTTCGGCGCAGCGGACGACGGCCGCGGGCAGCACCTCGTCGAGGCCGCGGACGAACGTCGTGCGAGCCGCCGAGTATGCCGGATCTCCTGGCAGCACAAGGCTCTTCAACGCCGTCACGTCGTCGCACCCGTGTACATCTCGACCTGCAGCCCGTACAGCTGGGTGTAGCGGCCGCCCGCGGCGAGCAGTTCGGCGTGCGTGCCCTGTTCGACCAGACTGCCTTCGTGCAGCAGGTAGATCTGGTCGGCGTTGCGCACGCTGGCCAGGCGGTGGGTGATCAGCACGACCGTGCGGCTGCCCGCCAGCTGCCGCAACGACTCGTACACCGCGTATTCGGCTTTGGCGTCCAGTGGCGCGGTCGGCTCGTCCCAGATGACCAGCGGCGCGTCCCGGAACAGTCCACGGGCGACGGCCAGCCGCTGCCACTGGCCGCCGGACAGTTCGTGGCCGTCTCGGAAGTACTTGGACAGCAACGTTTCCCAGCCGTGCGGCAGGCCCTCGACCACCTCGGTGGCACGCGCCGCGCCGGCCGCTTCGAGCAACGCGACGTCGCCGGGATCCGCGCGGTCGTGGCGGCCCACCCGGACGTTGGTCCTGGCGTCGTGCGGCCACCTGATCGGGTCCTGCAGCACCATGACCACCTGGTCGGCGACGTCGAACTCGGCGATGTCCCGTCCGTCCCAGCACACCTGCCCGCCGCTCGGCCGGTACAGCCCGGCGATGATCTTCGCCAGCGTGGTCTTGCCGGAGCCGTTCTCGCCCACCAACGCGATCGTCTGTCCCTTGTGGAGCGTCAAGTTGATTCCTCGGACGGCCTCAGAAGCAGCACCCGGATAACGGAACCCGACGTCGTGCAACGTGATCCGGTCAGGAGGCGACGCGACGGTGGACGCCGAGCGTCGACGTTCCTGTGCCGTGCTGAGGAACGACTGGTAGTCGCTGACGTAGAGGCTCTGCTCGAACAGCTCGTTGGTCGCGCGCACCAACTGGGCTAGCGCCGCCGAGGACGTCCGGATCGCGATCACCGCCGTGCCCGCGACGGCCAGCGGAATCCACCCGGCGTACAACAAGAATCCGAGCGCCACGAACGTCCCGGCGGTGGCCACCCCGGCGCACGCCCTGCCGGCGATTCCGGTCCTGGCCTGAGCGAGCCCGACCGCGACCTCGTGATCCCGCAGCACGTTCGCGACCTGGCGGTACTCGTCGAGCACGAACGGTTCGGCCTGACAGGCCCTGATCTCGGCCGCAGGTTCGCGGTCGGTGGCCAGGTCCGAGATCATCCGCAGCCTGCGGTTCAACGTCACCAGGCGGGTCATGCCCTCGTAGCCGAGCCGCGCGGAGCGGAAGACCGCCCAGCCCTCCGGCAGCAGGCTGATCAGCAGCACGGGCAGCAGCACCGGGTGCAGCACACCGATGATGCCGGCGGCTCCCGCCACGGCGAAGATCGCGCCGAGCAACGCGATCACGTTGGTGGTGGCCTGTTCGAGGTAGAAGAGGCCGCGATCCCGTGCCCGGTGCATCCGGTCGTAGAACTGGTCGTCGTCGAACGCCAGGAGCTCGGCGTGCAGGCCGGCGTCGAACAACCGCTCCTCGGCGACCCTGCGCACCCCGGGCACCACCCGCGCCGTGGCCAGCGAGACGCCCGCGTCCATCGCACCGCGAGCCACGTAGGCCGCGATCACGAGCACCAGCGCCGGAATCGCCGCGGTCACCCGTTGCCCGGTGGGGCCCGCGGTCAGCAGTTCCTCGAGCACACCGGTCGTCGCCAGCAAGCCGAACGCCCCGGTCACGCCGGACGCCACCTGAAGCACGGCGATCATCACGGCGGACCTTGGTGCCGCCTGCCAGATCACGTCGACAACCGGCCTGCCCGCCGCGGGGAACCGCCGGATCAGCTGCCAGAACGAGAGCGGACGGCCGGTGTCGTCGAGTCGCCAGTACGGGGACGCCAGGTCGGTCATCGCCGGATCGGTCCGGGGTCGGGCAGCAGGACACTCGGCAGCGTGCAGTCCGGATGCATCCTCAGCAGCTGGTACGCCACCCCGCCGAGGCCGGGCAGCAGACCGGGCGAGAACGCCTCCCTGGCCATGCCGCTCACCGGGCCGTACTCCTCCAGGCTGCTCAGCACGTGGCCGTCCAGCGTCGTTCTGTCCACAGGACCGATGCCCGCGGTGATCGCGGCGTCGATGACCTCCCACGCGCCGAGATCGCCGTGGCAGAGCGTGTGGTTCCAGCCCATGCCGTCTTCCCAGCAGGCCACCGCGGCACGCCGCAACACCTCGTGCTGCCCGAGGCTGACAGCGGCGAGGCCGATTCCTGCCGCGCCGTGACACCAGGCCGACGCGGCCACACCCGGCGAACGCAGGTCCCGCCACCCTCGCAGGCTCGGGTCGAAGAGGGATTCCTCGTAGGCGAACGCGGACTCCGCGCCGCGACGGTGTTCCTCGTTGCCGGTGACAGCGGCGAGGCGGGCGAGCGCCCAGCCGATTCCCGTTGCCCCGTGGGCGAATCCGCCGATGCCTTCGGGGAACGAGGCGGTCGGCCAGCACCCGTCGGCGGTGGCCGCGTCGAGCAGCCGGTCGCCGATCTGGGCCGCGAGCTCCGTCCAGTCGTCGCCGGTCGCCTCGGCGAGCCGCAGCAGGGGCACCACCGCGCCCGCCATCCCGTGCAGCAGGTCCAGCGACTCGTCGACCCGCACTCCGTCAGCGACCTGCCTTGCCAACGCGCTGGCCCGTTCGAGTCCATCGGTCACCCCGAACCGGTACAGCAGCAGCCATCCCCAGATCTGCGAGCCGAGCCCGACATAGCCGCCGGGCGGCTCCGGGCGCATCGCCGTCGTCGTGGCGCGCTCGCGTGCCAGCTGGTCCTCGCCCAACCGCATGGTGTGCACCACTGCCTGGAGCAGGGAGTCGAGGCCGTCGACCTCGTCGGCCCGGCCGTCGTTCATCTCGATCCGGTACCCGGCGAGGAGAACCGCGATGCCCGCGAGACCGCCGTACAGGTCGGGGCCGAGCGGGGTGACCGCCCATCCCGTCGGGTTGAGCACCGGCGCGATCCAGGTGGCGGTCCCGTCGTCAGCCCTCAACGCGTGGTCCCGCACCGCTTTCACGATGCTCGCGGCTTGGGCGCGTCGCCGCCGGTCGAGATCGATTTTGTCCACTGTGGACGCTCGAAGTCTGCGGTCGTCCGGCAGCCAGCCCTCGTTCAGATAGGCGCTCACCAGCGCGGCCTCGGCGACCTGCCGGTCGAGCGTGAAGTCGTTGCCACGCCACCGGTGCAGCGCGTCGGCGACGAGACCCAGCGGCGTGCCCCAGGTGGTGCCGCCGGGGCCGGTCAGCACGCCGTCTCGCGGTGTCGTGGTGAAGAACGGCACGTCGCCGTCGAGCAGGTCCGTGATCTCCGCGTCGATCACCTGTGGGTCACCGGGTGCGCCCGGTGCCGTTTCCGCCTGCTTGGCCAGCACAGTGGCCGCCCGCAGCCGTGCGGCCTGCTCGTCGTGCAACGAGGTGGGGTGCCAGAGCATCCGGCCCAGCTCGGCGTACGCCTCGGTCGCACGGGTCACGACCCTCACCGGACAGTCCGCGAACCCCGCCAGCAACGGTTCCAGCTCGCCGTCGCGGTCGATCTTCAGCAACCGCTCGGTGAGGTCGGTGAAGCCGTCGTAGATCCGTTGCCAGTGCTTGCCGAGCATCGGGTCCGCGCTGGGATGGTTGGCCGCCAAGGCGATCGGTGCCTGCACCAGCTCGACCCTGGCGAGGTCGGTGCCGCCGTCGACGACCATCGGGACGGGTGCCGACGGTTGCTGGCCGGGCAGCGAGCCGATCGCGGACGAGTCCACGCCACGCCAGCCGAGCGCCAGACCCCGGCCGGGGAGCAGACCGGTCCGCAGCACCGTGCCGCCGACGAGACTGACAGCGCGGTCGACCGCGAGCCCGTAACCGGACGGCTTCCCGAGCTCATATGCCGGTGTGAACAGGGTTTCGCAGTCCACGACGACCGGAACCGGGCCCACCGCGATCAGGTTCTCGGCGTGCAGGTCGCTGCCACCGAGCAGGCGCATGATCGCGAGCCAGTGGCCCATTCCACGGTAGAACGCACGCAGTTCGTCGTCGTCTTCGCAGTAGCGGTGTTCGACGTGCGCGGCCCACCCGTAACCGTCTCGCTCCAGCACTTCAGGAACGCGGATCCTGGTGTCCTCGTCAGGCAGCAGTGCGTCGAGGAGCCTGCCGAGCACCGCGTCCACCGCGACCGAGCGCGGCTTGTAGACGACGCTTTTGTTCGTACAGCGCAGGATGGCGACCGTCTGCCCGCCGCGGTGGCTGTCGCCGGCGCCGAACTCGACTCCGGTGAGCACACCGGCGTCGAGCGCGGCCCTGTCCGCGCCGAACCGGTGTGCCAGCCGGACGGCCGCGGTGCAGCGGTTGCCGATCACCGTCGACAACCGCTGCCGCAACCGCGGGTAGTGCTCGTCCAACGCTTCCCAGTACCGGCTGTCGGTGGTGTCAGCCAGCCACTCGGCGAAGCGCGCCGCCGGATCCGCCGATGTGAGGGCACCGGTGATCCTGGCGGCGTTCAGCTCGAGCACGAGCACGCGGCAAACCTTGCGGTACACCGTCTCCCGCAAAGTCGTCGCGGTCGCCCGGTGCACGGCCTCCCGCTCCTGATCGTCCAGACCTCGCACCATCTCGAGCTCGGCGGCCAGTCCGGCCAGCGCGGGCTCGACGAGAGGTGTGAGCGCGGGGCCGAACTCGCCGGCCAGATCGTTGTGCAGCATGGAAGCCGTGCTCCTTTGTGGACTACCGGATCAGCAACACTGCCGGCCCTGCGAGTACGTGCAGACCGTGCCGCACTTGCCCGAGTGGCCGGTCATGGTGAGCTCGTGCTCGGCGTACTCGCCGCTGGGGAACAGCGGTCCGGCCGGGCCGTCCTCCCCCGCACGCCAGCCGGCGACGATGTCCTGGGCACGTTCCTTCATGAGCGTGGTCATCCCTGCACTCCTTCGTTGTTCGGTTGACGCCGAATGCCGGTCAGCATCCGTACGGCCGTTGCAGTTCGGTTGCAGAACTTCCGCGGAGGATCGCGAGGTGCAGTGCGCGGGTCGACTCGGCCGGATCGATCCCCAGCTCGTCGGTCAGCTCGGCGCGCAACCGCTGGTAGGCGAGCACCGCCCGGGCAGGCTCACCCGCCGCCACGTACGCCTCCATGAGCGCCCGGTAAGCCGCCTCGTCCAACGGATCCGCCGCGATCGCGATCTCCGCCACCGCCCGCGCTCGCTCGGGATCACCAGTGCCGAGCGCCCCCTCCGCCGCCACGTGCCACGCACGCCGCAGCAGCTCGGCATGCCACCGCCGAGCCCGCTCAACCCACTCCCCCGCGGGTTGATCCGTCAGCACTCCGGCCCCGCTGATGAGTTCGAGGGCCTCTTCCGCTTTCCGGCGCCCGTTGCTCGCCTCGCTCGATCGCAATGCCCGCTCGGCCTCGGCGATCAACGCCTCCGCGTGGTGAACGTCGACCTCGACCGCCTCACCCAGCCGGTAGCCCGACCCGGCGCCGACGATCACCTCCTGCCCGAACCCCGCCCGCAGCCTGCTGACCAGCGTCGCGACCCCCGCGACCGGCCGACGTGGCGGCCGATCACCCCACAACGCGTCGGCGACGACGTTCACCGTCACCCACTGCCCGCACCGCAGCCCGAGCACCGCCAGCAACGTGCGCGCTTTCTTGCTGCCGATCGCGGCCGCGACCCGCGTCTCGCCCGCCCGGCACATGCCCGTCTCCCCGATCAGGCGCAGACACCAGCCAGGCGATCTCCGCCGGGTCAGGTGGCCCGCTGTACCAGATGCATGCACGACCCCCGCCTTCCACGACCTTTCGGGTCAGGGTGGCGGGCGGCGGTTCGGAGATTGTTCGGGATCCATTGCATCCGCAGGTCAGCCCGCGGACAGGATCCGTTCGTTCCACCAGAGGTCGAGGCTGTCGAGGGTGTTGATGTCGCCCGGCCGTTTGAGCGCGCCGATGGTGAGGGTGCGGGTGTCGACCCACCAGACCTGGGCGTTGCCGTCGGCCAGGAAGCACGTCGTGAACTCGCCGGGCAGCGGGCCGGACGTGTCGCGGTAGTAGAGCGCGTAGTGGATGGGGTCGTCCTTGGGACGGCAGCCGCCCCGCTCGTCCATGCGCGGGATGCCGCGGCTGGTCACGAGGGCTTGGAAGTAGGCGTCCTGGGTGGCGCGGTCGGCGAACAGGCGGAACTCGGCCTCGTCCGGGGGCGGCCAGCGGGGGTCGAAGGAGTTCGTCTTGGTGCAGCGGACCGCGGCTACGGCGCCGTTGTCGGCGGTGGCGGGTGTGCACGAGTCGGCGGCGGTTCGGTAGACGGCAGGGAGGGCTGCGAGCAGGGCGGCTACCTGCGGTGGTGTTGTCGTGGTGGGCACGGTGGTGGTGGTTGTGGTGGTGGGCGTGCTCGACGGGGTGCTGGTCGTGCCCGAGCCTCGGGTCTTGTCGCCGCTGGTGAAGATCACCGAGATCACGACCAGGCCGATTACTACCGCTAGTGCGCCGCCGACGAGGGCCACCTGCTTGAAACGCGACTCGGGTTCAGGTTGGGGACGCGTGGGTGGCAGAGGTTGTGGGTGCAGGCGGTCGGTGGGATGGAAGGCGGTCGTGTTGCCGTACTGGGGTGCCGTGGGAGTGGCGTGTGGGGGCAAGGGCTGGGCGGAGGCCGGCAGGGTCGGGGCGGAGCCGGGCGGGAGCTGGGCGCCTACGGGCGGGGTCGGCGCGGGGGCGGGCGGCATCTGGGCGGGCGCAACCGGTGCCAGCGCCTGCAAAGCGGCCTGCGCGAACGCCCCAGCGGTCGCATGGCGGTCAGCAGGGTTCTTGGCCATGCCCCGCGCGATCACGTCATCCAACGCCACGGGAACCACCGGGTTCAGCAGCGATGCCCGAGGCGGCACGTCGTTCAGGTGCGCCCAGATCTGGGCGGCAGTGCTGTCCGCGGTGAACGGCCGCCGACCCGTCACACAGGCGAACAAAACACAGGCCAAGGCGTAGATGTCCGCGCGACCGTCCACCGAGTCGCCGGAGAAGCGCTCGGGCGCCATGTAGTCGAGGGTGCCGACGACCGCCCCAGACGCGGTCAGACCTGTGGCGGTCGGTGAGGCGCTGCGGGCGATGCCGAAGTCCACGAGGTACACGAAGTCGCCGGAGGTCACGAGCACGTTGGATGGCTTCACGTCGCGGTGCACGAGGCCGTCGGCGTGCGCGGCGTCCAGGGCGCTCGCCACCTGGGAGACGATTCCCACGGCGCGGGCCGGGTCGAGAAAAGTCGACCGGATCAGGTCGGAGAGGTCGGCGCCTTCCACCAGGCGCATGTCCAGGTAGAGGCGGTCGTCGATCTCCCCGTAGGCGTGGATCGGGATGACGTGCGGCTCGCGCAGCCGGGCCACGATCTGGGCTTCGCGGCGGAAGCGGGCGCGGTACTCCTGGTCGTCGTGGTAGGCGGGCGAGAGCCTCTTCAAAGCCACGTAGCGGTCGTGCGCCGTGTCGTAGGCGCGGTGGACCTCGCCCATCCCGCCTCGGCCGAGCAGCTGCTCGATCCGGTACGGCCCGAACGTCTCTTCCGTCATCGTCCCCAAGTCCAAGATTGCGGCGGCCGAAGCAGCCTACGTCGCCGGCGACTGCGCGGAGTTACCCTTCGCGGGTGGAGCTTGGTGATCGCGACGCCGGGATCGACCTGGCCGAGTTGCTGGCGGCGTTCTCGCTGGCGACCGATCTCGGGCTGGGTCAGCCGATGGAGCACGTGCTGCGGTCGTGGCGGATCGCGGACCGGCTGGCCGAACGGATGAGCTTGCCCGAGGACCAGCGGCAGCAGCTGTTCTACGTCTCGATGCTCGCCTGGGTCGGTTGTGTCGCCGACGCGCCGGAGGTGGCCGCGTCCTTCGGGGACGACATCGCCTTCCGCGCGGACAGCTACGAGACCGATCTCGCCGGACTGGCCGGGGTCGGCTTCTTCCTGCGCCGCGCCGGTCGGGGCGGGCCCGCGTGGCACCGGCTGCGGGTGGCGACGACGATCCTGGCGAGCGGCGGGCAGCAGGTCGTGCAGGGCATGCAGTCGCACTGCGTCACGACCTCGACACTCGCGGAACGGCTCGGGCTCGGCCAGGACGTGGTGACGGCGCTCAGGCAGTTCTTCACCCGCTGGGACGGCAAAGGGGTGCCGCAGGGTGTGGGCGGCACCGACATCGCGCCGACCGTCCTGCTCGTGCACCTGGCCGACGTCGTCGAGGTCCGGCATCGAACCGGCGGCATCGACGGTGCGATCGAGGTCGCCAACGCACGGCGTGGCACGCAGTTCGCCCCGCACGTGGTCGACGCGTTCGTCGCGCACGCACCAGAAGTGTTGTCGGACCTCGCGGCTCAGCCACCGATGCGCCGCCCGCTGACGGAATGCCAGCTCGACACCGCGCTGGAAGCGTTGGCCGACTTCACCGACCTGCGCAGCGTCTCCAGGGCCGGACATTCGCGTGGCGTCGCGGACCTGGCCGGTGCGGCGGCACGCTCGATGGGACTGCCCATCACAGACGTGACAGCTACGAGGCGCGCGGGACTGCTGCACGACATCGGGCTGCACGGGGTGCCGGTGACGATCCTGGACCAGCCGGGACCGCTGTCGACCACCGAGTGGGAACGGGTGCGGCTCAGCTCGTACTACACCGAACGGGTCCTCGCCAGGCCGGCCGCGCTGGCCAAACCGGGCGCGATCGCGGCGACGGCCCACGAGCGCATGGACGGCAGCGGCTACCACCGCAGCCTGTCCGGCGCGGCGGTGCCGATGACGGGACGGCTGCTGGCCGCGGCATGCGCGTACCGGGCGATGCTCGAGCCGCGCGCACACCGGGATGCGTTGACGGACAAGCAAGCCGTCGGCGCGGTGCGGGACGCGATCCGGGCGGGCGCGCTCGACGGCGACGCGGCCGAGGCCGTCCTCGCCGCCGCGGGCAACGGCGCGCGGCGGCGGGTGTCGGGCCCGGCTGGGCTCACGCCGCGCGAGGTCGAGGTGCTGGTGCTGATCTCGCGCGGCGCGCAGACCGGCGAGGTCGCCGACCAGCTGGGCATCTCGCGCAAGACGGCGGGCACGCACATCGAGCGGATCTACACCAAGACCGGGGCGTCGTCCCGCGCGACGGCGACGTTGTTCGCGTTGCGCAACGGCCTGCTCGACCCGCTCGATCTGTAGGGAGAACGCCCGACGACACGGGTCGTTCCCGCTCCTAACGTCGTGCACACAGACGACGAAGGAGCAGATCATGTCGAACAAAGCCGTTGTCAGCCTCGCGACCGGACTCGAGGACTCCGAGAAGGTCACCGTCGCGTTCCTCATGGCGATCGGCGCCGCCGAGACCGGTCGCGAGACGATGATGTTCCTGTCCAAGGAGGCCGTCCGCCTCGCACTGAGAGGCACCGCCGCGGGTGTGGCGTGCGACGGCTGCCCCTCGCTGGCTGATCTGTTCCAGCGCTACGAGGCAGCCGGCGGCCGCTACTACGTGTGCCCGCTTTGCTTCAACGCCAAGCAGCTCGACGCGGACAACCTCATCCCCGGCGCCGAGGTGAACGGCACCATCCCGCTGTGGAAGTGGATCGGCGACGAACCCGCGACCACGTTCAGCTTCTGATCAGAGATACCCGAACACGGGCGGGAAGAGCAGCACCACGACCCACGCCCACACGGCGACCACCGGGAGATAGGCGGTCTGCCACCTTTCCAGCGCCGCGAAGGCTGTTCGGCCGCGCGCGAGGCCGAACAGCAGCCACGCCGACCAGGCGAGGTTCGCCAGCAGCAGGACGTTCTCGCCCAGTGCCGCCGCCTTGTTCGGCGTGGTGCCGAACTCGCTGATGCGACCGGTGATCTCCAGCAGCACCAGCACGTCGATCGCGAGCGCGCTGACGACGAGCCCGAGTTGCAGCTTGTCGAAGAGACCGGCCGGCGCCAACGGGTCGCGGGCCGAGATCGTGTAGAGCAGCAACGCGAGCACCACGACCAGCAGGAGGTCGAACAGGATCAACGCCTCCCGCTCGACGTCGATGCCGGCCCCCATCACGCCGTACGCGATGAGGAAAGCCAGCAGCACCACGGTGAACAGCGGCGTGAACAGCCGGGTGAGCACCGGGGCGATGTTCTCGACCACGCTCTGCTTGGCCTCGACGAGCCAGCCCGCCACGACCACCGCCGCCATCGCGCCGCACGGGATCAGCCAGTGCGCCACGAAGTTCTGCGGGGAGATCCCGATGGCCTCGAACGTGCCGAACGTGAACGCCGTCAGCACACCTCCGCCGAGCGCGATGAGCACGTAGTAGACGAACCACTCGCCGGTGAAGCGCACGAAGTCCATGCGGCGCCGGGAAGATCGCACGTCGTCCGACACGTACGCCACACCGACGACGAACCACAGCGCGATGACGAGGTGGATCGTCGTGAGCACGATCGACTGGGACTGCTCGCCGAGCGGATAGACGTTGGCTCCCAAGGCGCCCAGGGTGAACAACGCCACCAGCGCGCCGATCACCTTGGCCGACGCCTGCCTGCGCCACGCCAGGAATCCGGCCAGCCACGGCAGTGCGAACAGCGCGATGTTGGGCGCGTAGAAGGCGCCGTCCTCCTCGAACCGCTGACCGAACAGCTCCGGCACCTTGATCGACACGGCCGCACCGGCGGCGCACCCGATCATGATCAGCAGGTCGCGGCGGGACTTCGGGGTCGCCGGGCTGTCGTCGGTCAGCACCAGCTGCTTCCACAGCCGTTCCGAGTGCTCCCTGGCGAACTCGCGGGACAGGTCGTCCAGGCTGCCCATGCGTTTGACCGCCACGAGGAACGCCTCGTCGCTGTGCAGCCCGGCGGCGATCAGCTCGTCGACGGAGCCGCGCAGGTGGTCCTCGAGCTCGTCGGCGTCGGCCTGACGCAGCTCCGGGCGGCTGCGCACATACCGCCGCCACTCGGCGAACTGGGCTTCCAGATCCTCGGTCACCGGGCCTCCAACGGGATCACGACGAACGGGTTGGAGTCACGCCAAAGGCCTTTGAGCGTGTCGACGACGGTCTCCCACTGGCGGCGTTGCTCCGCGAGCTCGGCCATCCCACCGGACGTGACGCGGTAGTACTTGCGCCGCCGCTCCCCCGCGACCGCCTGCCAGTAGGACTCGACGTGCCCGAGCCGCTCCAGCCTGTGCAGCAACGGGTACAGCAGCCCCTCTGTCCAGTCCAGCTCGCCCCCGGACAGCTCGTTGATCCGTTTCAGGATGGCGTAGCCGTAGCTGTCCTCCTCCGCCAGGATCCCCAGCACCATCGGGGTGGCGGAGGCGGCGACGAGGTCTTTCGCGACCTTCATGCGACCACCTAACTGCTCAATGCATAGCGCTGTTAGGTATCGTACCCCGGAGACGGTCACGGCGGCACGTCACCCGCGTTCCGCCGAACAGCCCACTATGATCAGTCCCACCATGGCTGACGACCCCACGGGCGACGACATGACCATCAACGACGACCCGATGCTCACTCCCCAGGCCGACAACGGTCCCGGCAACCTCGCCTGGCACTCGTTGCGGACGTGCGGGCGCGAGTCGCCGTCAGCGACCTTCCGCCTGATGGTCATCGAGTCCGACGAGTGAGAGACCGGTCGTGAGCAAGAAGTCCGAGGAGGCCTTGCGCTACACCGTGCTGTCACCGAGGGCCATCTGGTCGGCAGCCGCGCTGATCGTGGTGCTGGGCATCGCCATGGCGATCTGGTTGCTGGTGGCGTACGGCAAGGGTGACACCCAGCAGCGCAACCAGCTGGAGGCCATCAAGACCGCCGGCACCATCGTCGTCGGCACGGGTGGTGCGGCGGCGCTGCTGCTCGCGGCCCGGCGGCAGCGCAGCGCGGAGATCGCGTTGAAGCAGAAGGATCTCGACCAGGAAGCCGTCGCCAGGACGCACGCCCTGCAGGAGCGGGTGGCTCTGGAGAACCAGCAGGACGCGACCGAACGCCGGGTCGCGGAGCTGTACAGCAAGGCGGTCGAGCAGCTCGGCTCCGACAAGCCGCCGGTGCAGATGGGCGGCCTGTACGCGTTGGAACGGCTGGGGCAGGCCAACGCCGACCAGCGCCAGACCATCGTGAACGTGCTGTGCGCATACCTGCGGATGTTCACCGACGCCACGCGCGACCTGGCCGCCGACCGGGTCAAGACGCAGGAACACCGGGTCCGGCAGACCGCGCAGACGATCCTCACGGCCCACCTGCGGCCGCACGGGCTCGGCGAGGCGTTTTGGCAGGACTGCGACATCGACCTGTCCGGTGCCGTGCTGCTGGAACTCGACCTGCGCGACTGCGAGGTCCGCTCGGCGGCGTTCACGTCGGCCACGTTCATCGGTGGCGCGGAGTTCGGCGGTACGACCTTCGTCGGCGACGCGCTGTTCGGGTCCGCGGCCTTCACCGCCGCGGCCGACTTCTCGGGCGTCACCTTCACCAGGGCCGCGGTGTTCGAGTCCGTCGTGTTCACCGGCGACGCGGTGTTCACCTCGGCCACGTTCGCCGAACGCGTTCAGTTCGAGTCCGCCATGTTCTCGGCGCAGGCGCGCTTCGACTCCGCGACGTTCGGCGGAGTGCCGTTCGCCGACCTGCCGCCGGACGTCGCCGACCAGTTCCGGTCACTGCCCCTGATGGTGCCGTACGAGGACATCACCGAGTCCGAAAAGGACAGTGGCAGGCGGCTCGTGCCGGTGGGCATCGGTGCGACCACGTTCGAGCCGGTGCACCTCGACTTCGCCGCGGACTCCCATTTCACGGCCTTCCTGGGGCCGGAGTCGGGCAAGACGAACCTGCTGCGGACCGTCGTGCGCGGGATCGAGCAGCGCTACCCGCCGGAAGAAGCGCTGATCATCCTCGTCGACTACCGGCGCACCATGCTCGAGTTCGTCAAAGCGGATCACCTGCTCGCCTACGCCGTGTCCGCGCCTCAGCTGAAGCAGATGATGATCGACGTGGAGGCCTCGCTGCGCAAACGGCTGCCCGGCACCGAGGTGACGCAGGAACAGCTCCGCAACCGCAGCTGGTGGACAGGCCCAGAGCTGTTCGTCGTGGTCGACGACTACGACCTCGTGCACACACCCGGTGCCAACCCGCTGGAACCGTTGCGGGAGTTCCTCGGCCAGGCCAAGGACGTCGGACTCCACCTGGTCGTCGCCGGGCGGACGAGGGGCGCCGGTCCGGAAGCCGGCGACCCGGTGGTCGACCGGTTGCGGGCCATCAGCGCGCCGGGCCTCGTCGGGAACGGCGACCCCGCCGACGGGCCGCTGGTGGGCACGGTCGCGCCCGCGTTGCTGTCCCCTGGCCGGGCGACCATGGTGACGCGTCGGCACGGCCGGCGTCCGATCCAGATCGCGTGGCTCGACGAGGACTGATCACACCAGGCCGTTGGACTGCGCGTAGACGGCGGCCTGGGTGCGGTCGCGCAGCCCGAGCCGCGCGAGGATGCGGGAGATGTGGTTCTTCACCGTGCCCTCCGACAGGTAGAGGCGTTCGGCGATCTCCCGGTTGGTGGCACCGGACGCGACCAGCCGCAGCACCTCGACTTCGCGCACTGTCAACGGATCGCGGTGATCGGAGGACCGGGACAACGCCTCGGCCAGGCGCGCAGCGGCGGCGGGATCGAACTGCGCCACGCCCGCCGCGGCGAGTTTCACCGCTGCGGCGAGCTCCTCGGACGGCAGATCCTTGAGCAGGTAGCCGGTCGCGCCCGCACGCAACGAGCGCACGACGTAGTCCTCGTCGTCGAACGTCGTCAGCATGACCACCCGGCACGTGGGGGCGTGCCTGCGCAGCAACGCCACGGCTTCGACGCCGTCGGTTCCCGGCATCCGCACGTCCATCAGCACCACGTCCGGTGTCAGCGCGACCGCCTGCTCGACGGCTTCCCGTCCGTCGGCGGCGGTGCCGACCACCTCGATGCCGGGCTGCAGGCCCAGCAACGACGCGATGCCCTCGCGGATCAGCCGCTGGTCGTCGACGACCAGCACGCGCGTCACGAGGTCCCCACGGGAATGGTCACGGTCAGCATCGTGCCAGCCGACGTGCTGGCGAGGTCGACGCGGCCACCGGCCAGCGCTATCCGCTCCCGCATGCCCAGCAAGCCGAACCCCTCCGGTGCGGAACCCGTTCCGCGGCCGTCGTCGGCCACGGTCAGCCGGGCTCGTTCCGCGTCCAGGGAAACGGCGACGGTGATGCGCGTGGCGGCGGCGTGCCGGCGTGAGTTCGTGATGCCTTCCTGCGCGGCCCGGTACAGCGCGTGCAGGGCTCCTGTGGAGTGGCCGGCCGGAGTTCCGCTGACCTCGAGGGTGACGTCCGTCTGGCCCGCCACGAGTTCGTCGAGCGCCGAGAGCAGGTGGAACGACCGCAGCGACCGCACCGACTCCCGCACGTCGCCGAGTGCCCGCCGCGCGGAGCGTTCGGCGTCGAGGACGGCGGCCTTCGCGGTGCCGGGCTCGTGGTCGTGGAACGCGGACGCCTTCTGCAGCTGCACCACGATCGCGGTCAGGTGGTGGCCGAGGTCGTCGTGCAGGTCTCGGGCCACTCTCGCCCGTTCCGCCGCCGCCGACAGCTCGGCCACCGTGCGATGCGACTCCTGCAACCGGATCCGCCCGTCGCGCTCGCGCACCGCCACAGCGGCCATCGCGACGGCGATCACCAGGCCGACCGTGAACATCACCAGGTCCGACACCTGTTCCACGTGGGCGTACCAGTCCGGAACGCTCACCAGGGCAACTGCCAGACACGCCACGGCCAGCGCGATCGCGGTGGCCTGCCCGAACGCGAAGTACGCGGTGAACGGCACGAGCAGCAGCAGGAGCCGCGCCAGCCCAGATCCGTCCACGTAGGACAGTCCGACGTACAAGGCTGAACGCAGCACCAGAAGCGCTGCCGCCACCGGTTTCGGTGTGCGCACCGGATAGCGGCGGAACTCGGCGAGGTCCACCGCCACCAGTGCCACCAGTCCACCGATGAGCAACGGCAGCTTGGTGGTGCCGAGCCCGGACAGCGCCGCGTACACCCCGGCGACCAGCACCGCGGCGCACAGCACGGGCGAGACCCAGGGCGCCGGTCGCGAGGTGTGCATGCCGCTCAGGCTAATGCCGATCGTGCCCGCCACACCGCCGAGGACAGCCAGATCAGCACGGCTGCGCAGGCGACGTGCACGAGCGCGGACCACGGTGTGTCCGGCAGAGCCGCGAACACCGCCAGCACCACGAAGCCGATCCCGTAGCCCCACGCCGGCACCGCGGGGAACACCTTGGCCCGCACCATCGAGGCGCTGAACAGCACGGTGCCGACCACGAAGATCAGCGATGCCACCTTCAGCACCGCCGCCGTCAGCGGCGGCACCTGGGGCTGGAAGAACAGCACCAGGTTCAACGCGAACGCCACGCCCGTGAACAGGCCGAGTCCGAGCATGTTCGCGGCGTAGGCGAACGCGCCGAACCGGCCCGACGCGTGCGCCTGATGCCCGTGCAACGCCACCACAGCGGGCGCCCCGAACGCGGTCCCGAGCCCGATCACCAGGCTGGTCGCCGCCGTCTCCCCGGTGAAGGCCTCGATCGCGCCCGGCACCCCGATCGACAGGGCGAGGACGACCCCGCACACCGCACCGAACCTCGGCAGGAAGATCTTGTCGTTGGTCACGGCGTCGACGTTAGGAACGCGACCGCCGTGCCCAGAAGTCCTGACCGGCCAGAGGTGGGTGCCGACCGGCACGTGCCGGTCGGCACCCGCACTCACCTCAGCAGGAACGCGTCGATGATCGTCTCCGTGACGGAGTTGCCCGCGCTGTCCCGAGCCGATGCCTTGAGCGACACCGAGGTCGCGCCCTTGGGGTGGCTCAGCACGGCGAACCACTTGCCGTCACGGCACACCAGCGGAACCGTCCGCCAGGTCGTGCCCTTGTCGTGCGACACCTGGACGTTCGTCGGCCGGGAGTCGACGCCGGTGTTGTGGTTGACCGACACCGGCACGATCGACGACGTCCTGCTCGCCCGGTTGTGCCCGTCCACGTCGGGCGCGAACTTCACGGCCATCAACGGCAACGGCTTGGCAGGGCCCTCCGCGACTGTGCCGGACGCGAAGGTCCAGTCCGCGACGATCTTGCTGGACAGCGGGCGGTCCCTGGTCGCCTCCGTGTGCAGGCGGTAGGTGGCCGCGCCGGAGCCGGCCTCGAACAGCCCGCTGGTGCTGTTGATCTTCCCGATCTCCACGCCGTCCCGGTACAGCGTGGAACTTCCGGTGTGCGCGGAGAAGCCTTCCCGGTCGTCGCGGGAGTCGGCGAACAGCGGGATCTGGAAGACCATCGTGTCGGCGGACCGGCCCGCGTACCGCGACGGCCTGTCCGGGTTCTTCGGCAGGTCTGGGCCGAAGACCGCCAGGTTGAACGAGTCCGCGGCCGTGCGGGTCCGCGGGAAGCTCTTCGGACCGCTGGAGAACAGCCGCGACTTGTACTCGCCTGCGCTCGTCACCTCCGAGAAGTCGCTGTACCACGGCGTTTCCGGCGAGTAGAGCTCGTCGAGGGTGAACGGCAGCGGTTTGGTCATCATGCCTTCGCGGGTGCCGACGGTACCGGGAACCGTGGCGCCGTGCGTGGTGCGAACCTTCACCAGGTCCTTGTCCCGCACGCGAAGCACGGGATCGGCCGGCATGCGTCCGTTGACGTCACCCCGCACGTTGTAGAGGTACGGGCTGGCGTCGAAGCTCCCGGCGCTGTCCTGCTGAGCGAACCTGCCGCCGACCGAGTACCGGAACTGGCCGGAGGTCTTCGACGGGCTGACGAGGACGTCGCCGAACTCGGACGGGCTGATCCTGGTGCGCAGGAAGTCCTTGCCGCCGTAGGAGGTCGTCCTGGCGAATTCCACGAACTTCTGGCCCGCCCTGGCACCGGCCCGATCCAGGACCAGCCCGGCCGGCTTGCTCTGGCGCGCGTCCGCCGTGATCGTGGTGTTCGCGCCGAGGTTCACGGACGGCTCGATCGCGACCGACACCCGACCGTCCGATGTGTACACCTGAGACTCGAAGTAGTACTGCCCCTTCGGCACCCGGACGGTCAACGAGCCGGAGGCGTCGTACGGAACCCGCTGTTCCGGCTTGCTCAGGTCGACCAGCCGGAACGCGTAGTCGGGCGTGGGCTTGCCGTCCGCACCCAGCACGTTGACCCTGAGGTCGTAGCTCTCGACCTCACGGGTGACGGTGATGGGCGTGCGAATGTCCCCGGCGGTGACCACGCCGCTGTAGATCCCGTCGGCGCCGTTGACCTTCGTGTTCGTGGTGACGGTGGCCTGGGCGTCCGCGCCGGGTGCGATCGTCAGGCTCGACGGAGAGACCGTGAACATCCCGGCTGGAGCAGCCTTTCCGTTGGGGTCCTTGACTTCTGCGGCCAAGTTCACCGTCACTGGCGACGTACCGGAGTTGTGGTAGGTCACCGCGGTGGGGATCGGTGCGTCATCGGTGTGCGGCCACTGCACGATGCCGTGGTTGATGCTTCCGACGGAGGCCTGCACCGTCGTCGTCACCGCCTTGCCGACGTCGACCCGCCCTGCGCCCTGCTCGAACACGGACAGCGCCGGGTTCGGCTTCGCGCTGCCCATCAGCGCCGCCTTGAGCTGCGGCGCCTTCCAGTCCGGGTGCTGACCGGCCAGAATCGCGGCCGCGCCGGCCACGTGCGGGGTGGCCATGGACGTCCCGGAGAGCGCGACGTGGTCCTCCCCCACCGGCGGGAGCCGGCGGCTGATCATGCTGTCCTTCGCCAGCGCGGCGACGATCTCCACCCCCGGCGCGGTGATCTCCGGTTTGACGGCGTTGTCGCGCAGACGGGGGCCACGGCTGGAGAAATCGGCCAGCGCGTCGGCCTGGTCGACCGCGCCCACGGTGAGCGCGGCATCCGCGGCCGCCGGTGACCCCGGCGTCTTCCCGCTGTTGCCCGCGGCGATCACGAACAGGGCACCGGTCCGGGCCGTGAGCGCGTTCACCGCCTGCGACAACGGGTCAGTGCCGTCGCTGGGAGCGTCGCTGCCCAGCGACATGTTGATCACCTGGGCGCCGTTCGACGCCGCCCACTCCATGCCGGCGATGATCCCGGACTCCGTGCCGCTGCCCGCGTCGCTGAGCACCTTGCCGACGAGCAGCTTCGTGTCCGGTGCCACGCCTTGGTAGGTGGTGTGGTCGCCCGTCACGATGGACGCCACGTGGGTGCCGTGACCGTGTTTGTCGACGGTTCCGCTGGCGCTGCCGGTGAAGTCCTTGGCCTCGATCACCGCGTCGGTCAGGTCCGGGTGGCTGGGCTCGATCCCGGTGTCCAGCACCGCGACCTTCGTGTTCTTCCCGGTGAGGCCCGCCTGCCAGGCCGCCGGAGCACCGATCTGCGGCACGCTCTTGTCCAGCACCGCGTGCACCGGGCCGTCGAGCCAGATCCTGGTGGCGTTGCGGGAGTTCCAGAACGCCGTGTCCTTGGCCGCGACCACGGCCGCGCCACCGATGCTCGGCAGTGCGCGCACAGACCGTGCGTGGAGACCGCCGGCCTGCGTGACGATCAGCGGGATGTCACCGCGTTCCGCGTCGCCGTAGCCACCGGCGAGCAACTGCGTGACGTTGAACAGCCTCGGGTCGAGCTGCCCGGATCGGAGCATGCCGAGCGCGTCGAACGGGGTGACGCTGACATCGCCGTTCACGTCGGTCTGCGTCAGGAAGCCGACCTTCTCCCGGCCCTTCGCGGCACGCACCTCGGCGTGCCCGGAGTCGGCGAGCACGACCTGATCACCCGTGATCAGGGTGATGGTGCGGTTCTGACCGGCCGGCGTCGGGGGTGCGGCGCTCGCTCGTGTCCCCGGCCCGGCGAGGCCTGTCGGCGCGGCGTTCGCTCCCGCTCCTGCCCCCGCGACACCGGCTGCCGCGATCACGGCGACCGCGACCGACCGTCTCCACCTGTCGTGCATACGACCCCTCCAGAGATCTCCGGCGCCCACCTAGAGATCTACCGACTCCGAAGGGGTTTTCCACCACTTGCCAGTTGCCAGTCAGGCTCTGGCCAGCTCGGCTGCTTTCCGGTGCGCGAGCGCACACATCTGCGCCTCGGTTCCGCGGGTGTGCTCGACGAGCTCGTCGTCGCCCAGCCACACCAGGAGGGCGACGACCGCCGCGCCGACCGGGGTGAGCCCGAGCCTCCACTTGCGACCATCACGCTCGATCACGCGTTCGGCGGTGAGCCAGCGGCCGTACTCGGTGCCGTGCTGCACGGTCCACTCGGTCGAGGTGGCCACCAACTCGGCCACCGTCCGCGGCTCGGTCCAGATCATTCCGCCAAGGTAGCGCCGACTTGACCTCCAGCGAACTGGAGGTTGTCCCCTGGGCTCATGGAGATCACCGGGTTGGGGTGGCTGGGCACGAAGACCCCGCACGCGAAGGAACTGGCGGACTTCTACCAGCAGGTGCTCGGGCTGCCGCTGACACACCACGAGCAGGGCTTCTGGATCTTCGAGCTGCCCGACGGGCGCAACGTCGAGGTGTTCGCGGACGACTACCGGGGCAAGGAGCACTTCGACACCGGGCCGGTCACGGGGTTCGCCGTCGACGACCTTCCGGCGGCCGTCGCCGAACTGGAGGCGGCGGGCGTGGAGATGCTCGGCGAGCCGGGGCCGACCTGGCAGCACTTCCGCGGCCCCGACGGCAACGTGTACGAGCTCGTCACGCGCCCCTGAAGAGAAGCTCGCCCCGCGGGAGTGTCCCCGCGGGGCGAGCGGCCAGTCACTCCTGCTCGGCGTCCACCGTCGCAGGCTGGCTGGTGGGCTGACGACGGTCCTCCAGCTTGATCTCGCACTTGCCCACAAGTGCGACTCCGGCGCCGATCGTCGTGGCCACCGGCGCCGCGAAGGCCGCGACCAGGCCGAGAGCCACCGGCACCTCCAGGACCACGTCGTCCTTGCTGTCCCGCACCACCACGTGGCGGTTGATGCCCTCGCTGACCAGCCCGCGCACGGCGTTGACCACCGAGTCCACGGCGGTGCGGGCGGATTCGGGCTTGGACTCGCTCATGACTCTCCTCGAACTGTGGATCTCTCCCCTGACGACTCCAGAGTGCCCGTGATCGGGAACCCTGGCATCAGGGTTTCCCCCTGACCTCCGCCTGATCCGACCCCGAACGGGAGCTACCTCCCACGCGTGGAGGTGATCAGGGTCGAGGAGATGTGCGCGAGCGAGGGGTCGGCCGGGATGAAGAGCGTGTCGATGCCGCTGAGGTGCCGGTTCATGTGCGCCATCGGCAGCTCGTGGCCCAGGTCGCGGGTGGTGCGCGCGCCGCGCACGATCACGCCGACGCCCGCGTCGCGGCAGTAGTCGACGAGGAGCCGGCCGGTGCTGGAGTCGACCGTGACGTTCGGCAGGTCGCTGGTCATCTCGGACAGCAGAGCCAGCCGTTCGGACAGCGGGAGTCTGCCGGCCTTCTTCGGGTTCGTCAGGACGCACATGACGACCTCGTCGAACAGGCCCGCCGCTCTGCGCACCACGTCGAGGTGTCCCTGCGTGGCCGGGTCGAAGGAGCCGGGAAAGACCGCGCGCACGGTTCTCGATGCTAACGATCACCAGCCGAAACGCGGGCGGCCAGTGACCGGAGTCTCCTCCGGACCACTGGCCGCCCTGAAAAACGCGTCAGCGAGCCGCGCGCACGCCGTTCTCGAAGAACGCGAGCCGCACCTCGCGGTTCACCGCCCGTTCCGGGTGGTCCATCAGGCCGAACGACAGACCGTCGAGGCTCGTGATGCCCGCGATGTTGTCGAACGACCCGTCCGGGTTGGACTCCTTCTCGTACCGCAGCGCCACGCGGTACGCGGCGCCGTCGGTGTCAGGGTGGAAGCGACCCTCACCGTGCGCGCACGGGAACTCGAGGGTCTGACCGGCCAGACCCGTGAGCCACGGGCTGTCGTTGTCCTCCTCGACGACGTGGCGCACGTGCTCGTCGTTGCGGAAGGTGCCGGAGCTGTTGACCTTCAGCCCCACCTTGCCGAAGCAGCCTCCGCGCACGGCGATCTGGAAGCCGTTGCAGATGCCGATCAGCGGGCGCGTGCGGCACGCCTCGAACTGGTCCGCGAGGTGGCTGCGCAACAACGCACCCGCCACCGCGCCCGCGCCGAGGTGGTCGCCGAACGAGAAGCCGCCGGGGATGCAGAGGATGTCCGCGTCGTCCAGCCGCTCGTCGCCGGACAGCAGGTCGGCCGCGAACCTCAGCCGCGGCGTGGCACCCGCCGCGGCGAACGCCTTGACGGTCTCCTCCTGGCAGTTCGTGCCGGGCAGGTACAGGACGTTGACGGTCGGCTTCATGCGATCCTCGCCGTGAACGAGTTGAGCCAGCCTTCACGGGCGGCGGGGGTGAACAGGTCAGTGCCGTCGAGCTGAATACCGGCGCCGGGCACGAGGGTGCCGAGCACGACCGGGTTGAGCTCGGCGGGCAGAGCGGCGACGTCGGACTGGGCGACCTCGACGACCGCGCCGATCCGGTGCTCGGCGAAGAGCTCCGACGCGGTCGCGGACTCCAGCCGGACACCGATGCCGCTCGCCAGCACGCCCTGGGCGAGCGTGGCCGCGACGCCACCGGCACCGATCCGGGCACCGCTGCGGAACAGGTTCCTGCTCGCGGCCAGCGCGGTCAGGTAGCTGTCCACATCGGACAGCTCCAGCTCGTCCAACGCGCCGATGGGCAGGCCGAGCTTGCGCGCGGCGACCGTGCCGACGGGAGACGACGTCGACAGGCCGATCCGGACGAGGACGTTGTCCGCGGCCGTCCACTGCTCGCGCAGCAACGAGTCGTGGTGCGGCACCTTGCCGAGCGCGGTCAGGAACACCGCGGGCGGCACGCTGACCAGGCCCTCGTCGGTGTGCACCGAGCCGGCCGAGGAGTCCTTGCCGGAGATCAGCGGCACGCCGAAGTGGCGCACCAGCACCGCGAGCTCGTCGACCATGCCGACCAGCCACTCGCGCCAGTTCTCGGACAGGTGCGGGGTGTAGAAGTTGTCGCACATGCAGATGTCGTGCACGGCGACGCCCGCGAGCACCTGGCCCGCGATCGCCGAGCAGAACATCTGCCGCGTCGCCAGCACCGGGTCGGCGTCGAACATCCACGGGTTGAACGCGGTGTTCAGCACGGCGGCGGCGGGCGAACCGGCGACCGGCGTGCCCGCCCAGTACGAGGTGCGAACCGGCTGCGCGGTGCCGTAGTGCGGGCCGTAGAACGTGTTTCCCTGAACCGTCGAGTCGTACTGCGAGTCGGCGTGGTGCTGCGACGCCACCTCCGCGTCGGCGACGACCTGCTCCAGCAGCCCGGCGAGCTCCTCGGGAGCCAGCGACGGCCACTCGGGCACACCGGTCGGACGCGGCGGCGCGCCGACCTCGACCCGTTCGACCTCGATGTCCAGCAGCTCGTACGACACGTCGAAGCCGGTCTCGCCCTGGTGCGCCGGCGCGGCGTCCGGCGCGGAGGCGATCAGCGCTTCCTCGGTCAGGTCCGGCGCGTGGAACACGTGGTAGCGACCCGTGTCCGCGAACCGGCCGATGACCGTCGACCGGACCATGTGCCGGTCGAGGATCTTCTTCGCGCGCTCCTGGTGCTCCGGCGGCACGGCGAGCAGCATGCGTTCCTGCGACTCCGACAGCAGGATCCGCCACATCGGCAGGGCAGCGGTCTTCAACGGCACCAGCGCGGTGTTGATCCACACGCCGCAGGCCTCGCCGATCTCGCCGACCGCGCTGTTCAGGCCCGCGCCACCGACGTCGGTGAGCGCGCTCATGCAGCCCTCTTCGCGCAGCTCGATCAGCGCCTTGCGGAACTTGACCTGCTCCAGCGGCGCGCCGATCTGCACGGCGGTGGTGTCCATCGTGGCGCCGGCCGAGCTCGCGGACGCGCCGTGGATGCCCTCGTTGCCGGTGAGCCCTCCGATCAGCACGACGAAGTCGCCGGGACGCGGGGTGCCGCGCTCGGCCGCCGACACCGGCAGCAGGCCGATGCTGCCGCCCAGCGCGAACGGCTTGGCGCGGTACGCCGGGTGGAACGTCATGCGCGACGACATCATCGGCACGCCGAACGTGTTGCCGTACTCCTTGATCGCCCGGATCGTCTCGCCCGCGAGCCGGCGCGCGTCCGGCCTGCCCTTGATCGGCGCCGGTGCCTCGGGCTCGCCGATCGCGGTGTACTCGAAGCTGCCGATCGGGTCGGCCGAGAGGCCCGTGCCGAGGATGTCGCGCAGCACGCCGCCGAGCTTCGTGAGCTGACCGAAGTAGCCGGAGATCGCCGACGGGCCGTTGTGCGTCTCGGCCTTGATCGCGATCGCGTGGCCGTCGTAGAAGTCCCAGACGCCCGCGTTGTCGTGGAACATGCTGAGCACGTTCTTGTTGTCGACGTCCTTCGCGGCCTGGATGAGCCGGCCGAGCAGGCTGCCCAGCGACTTCCACGTGGTGTGCGCGCAGTGGTCGCTCCAGCGCGCGTCCAGCGCCTCCAGCAGGACGTCGGTGACGAACTCGTCCCCGAGCGTCACCTGCACGTGCTGGACGTGCTTCATCTGCGCGAGCGAGAGGTTGCGGCCGTCCGCCTTGCCCAGCTCGGCCAGCGCGGCGTCGTCGAGCCCGCGCAGGTCGTACTGCTGCGCCGACTGGTAGCCGCCCTGGGGCACGAGGGTGTCGTACTGCGGTTCCGCGTCGTGCAGCTCTTCGATCGTCGCGTTGAACCGCGTCGTCACGATCAGGTCGCGCAGCCGCGGCGACTCCGAGCTGTACGTGGTCGCGACCTTGCCCGCGCGCACCTTCACGCCGAGCAGACCGCACACGGTGATGATCGAGTCGCTTTCGTTGTCGACCACGCCGCGCTTGTAGGCGACCTGGACGGCGCCCTGCGGAAGCGGCTGGTCCACGGTGACCTCGACGTCCAGCTGGTCGCCGAGCACGGCGGCGACGTCGTTCAGCGCGGACGGCTCTGGGTCACCCTCGAACTCGACGTAGTAGTCGCGCCAGACCTCGAGATCGTCGAGCTCCCACGACCGTCCGAGTTCACGGATGTCGGGCTCCGCGACCCCCGCGGAGCGAACCGAGAACTTGTGGATCAACAATCCTCCTGGAGCTGGACCGGGCCGTCGGGGACATTTTCCCTGATGGCGATCCGGCTCGTGGAACGACCCCGGCAACACCTGCGCCGAGGGGAGGCGCACGTTCACCCGGTCGGCTGCTACTTCTTGCGCGCCCCGTGGATCGTCAGGGCCAGTCCGGCGCCGGCGCACAGCAGTCCGATCGTGGTCGACAGCTGTTCGCCGGTCATGAAGCTGCCCTTGAGGTAGCCGAGGCCCTGTGCGGTCCACACCGCGCCGACGAGCATCAGCAGGACACCGAGGCCGATCGACCATCCCTTGCGCATGACCCCGACACTACTGCCGTGGAGAACCTGTGGATCACCAACGGCGACGAGCTGGTCGAGTGGGTCGCCGACCTCGGCGCGGCTGATCCGCACCGCTTGATGGAATGGCTGCACCGGGTGCTCACGGCGGGTGAGCGGCACGAGGTGTACTCCGTGCGGGAGGCTCCGCTCGCCGGTCTGCACTCCGGTTCTCTCCTGCCGTTGCTGCGGCAGCGGTTCGAGCAGGAAGGGGTGCTCGACCTGGGTCACTTCGCGTCGTCGGGGATGCGCCTGATCGACGGCCGCACCCTGCGCGTGGCGGCGAGGATGGCCTACGTCGACGCGCGCGGCGAGGTCGTCGAGGACGAGGTGGAAAACCTCGGCTCGCTGCTCCGCGCGCTGCGGCCGGCCGACGTCCCGATCTCGGCCGGGCTGATGGTCGACTGCCCGCCGCTCGACGTCTCTGGGCCGTTGATCGACTTCAGGCACCCGGAGCGGTCGATCTGGCGCGGCACGGCCGGGCGCGTGCGGGTGCGCTTCTCGCTGCGCACCGACATCTGGTTCCCGCTGGTGATCGGCTTCCTGGCGGACACGACCGACGTGACGCCCGTGCACGACAACCGCCCGCAGGCCTCCCGGCACACACCGCGGCTCAACGCGTTCCTCGCCGAGGTCCGTGCCGCCACCCTCGACCTGGGTGGCTCGTGGGACCTCGACGAGGAGATCCGCTACACCCGGCGCGACCTGGTCAGCGCGGCGGGTGTCGTGCTGTTGGAGTAGTCGCTTACGCGGCGGGGGTCGTTGTCCGCTCCACCCCGAGGCCAGATACTGGAATCGGTTCGTGTGGGGACATGACACCGATCGGCATCTGGGGATTCCATGACACGCCGCATTCTTGGAAAACACCGCGCATTGTCCGCAATTGTTCTCGTAACCGCGTTCTCCGTGACGTCACCGGCCGAAGCCGCGGCCCGGCCCAATCCCGTGATCACCTGGAACGTCCACGCGCAGACGGCGATCTTCGAGGTTGCCAAGCAGTCGCCCAGCGCCGCCACCCGCAGCTTCGCGATCACGCAGGGCGCGGTGTACGACGCGGTCAACGCGATCGCGGGGAGCCCGTACAAGCCGTACCTGGTCGCGCCGCCCGCCCGTCGCGGCGACTCGACGCCGGCAGCCGTCGCGACCGCTGCCTACCGCACGCTCGTGTGGCTCTTCCCGGCCCAGGCCTCGTCCCTGCGCGCGCAGTACGACGAGGCGCTCGCCGCGATCCCGGACGGCCCCTCCGAACAGGGCGGCATCGCGGTCGGCGAGGCCACCGCGGCGGCCATGATCAACGCCCGCCGCGACGACGGTGCGTTCTCCGACGCGAAGTGGCCGGTCGGCACCGAGCCCGGCCAGTACCGGCTGACCCCGCCGGGCTTCCTCCAGGTCGGCGCCTGGTTCGCGACGCTCAAGCCGTTCGTGATCACCCCCAGCGCGTACCGGACTCCCGGCCCTCCGCCTCTGACCAGCGCCGCCTACGCCCGTGACTTCAACGAGGTCAAGACGCTCGGCTCGGCGACCAGCACGGTCCGCACCGCCGAGCAGACCGAGGCGGCGACCTGGTGGGACGACCCGCGTCTGGTGGAGTGGTCGATCAAACGGCAGCTCGCCACGACCCACCGGCTCGGCGCGCTCCAGACGGCGCGCATGTTCGCGATGGTCGACCTGGCCGCCGCCGACTCGTTGATCGCCTGCTACCAGGAGAAGAAGCGCTGGGCGTTCTGGCGTCCCGTCACGGCGGTCCCGCTCGCGGACACCGACGGCAACCCGGCGACCGGTGCCGATCCGGCCTGGACCCCGCTGCGCACCACGGCGCCGTCCGCGGAGTACCCGTCAGGCCACGCCTGCTTCACCACGGCGACCACGGTGGCTCTGCGCACGTACTTCGGGCGCGACGACGTGTCGTTCAGCGCCTACAGCGCCGATTCGGGCACGACCCGCCACTACCGCAGCCTGTCCCGGGCCGCGGCGGAACTGGACCAGGCCCGGATCTGGGCCGGGGTGCACTACCGCTTCGCCACGACGGACGGGCATCGGCTCGGTAACAGCGTCGCCCGCGACGTCCTCCACCGCGCTTTCGGCTAGAGACCCACCGACGCTTTCGCTTGTGCGGCAACGACAGTTCGCTGATCCGCGCCGCACACGCGCAAGCACGCCTCGGCGACGGAACGGCAGTCGGCGAGGCTGGGCACGCGGGCCCGCCGTTGGTGGATCACGACCTCGACGAGCTGGATCAGCATCTCGCCCAGCCGCACCCCTTCCGGTGAGGCCGGGTCGTCGCCCGCGATCCGCGAGCCGAGCAGGGCGTAGACGTCCTGCAGCTCCTGGCGTTCCTCGCGGAACACGTCGTAGCGCGCGAGCTGCACCTCGGGCAGGAGGTACAGCACGCCGATGTTGTGCGGTGCCGTCGCGAGGGTGTGCGTGTCGGCCAGGACGAGGGCGTAGAGGGCCGCCGCGGGCGTGGTGTCCGCTGTGGACAGTGCCCGCGCCTTCTCCAGGCTGGGGCGCACCGACGTGCGCAACAGCTCCAGCAGGATGTCGTCCTTGCCCGCGAAGTGGTAGTAGAGCGACGCCTGCCTGATGCCCACCCGGTCGGCGATCGCGCGGGTGGACGTGGCGGCGAACCCCTGCTCGACGAACAGCGCGGCGGCCGCTTCGAGGATCTGCTCGCGCGGCGACCGGTCGCCACCGTCGTCGGGCGCGTGGCGCGGGCGGCCGGGGCGGGGTCGGGTCACCGGATCATTGTGGCCCGTCACGGGCGTGCCGCCAGGTAGGCCCGCCAGCCCCCGAACTCCGTGATGTCCTCGGCGCCGTCGAGCGCCCACGGTTCGACGAGGAAACCAGAGACCACCTCGCCGCCCTCGATCTCGACCTTGCCGATGACCATGGGCGCCGGAACGCCGGCGATGAACGTGCCGAACCCAGCCGCCGGGAGACGCCACAGCTCGCCCTCCACACCAGCGCCACCGTCGGAAACCCTCACCAGGCCTGGTTTGGGTGGTGTGGTGTCCAGTGCCCGCAGCCGGTATGCCGGTGCCGTGCGCGCCGGACGCACCAGGCTGCCACCCGCTCTGACCAGCTCCTTGTTCAACGGCTGACCGCTGAGGTGGGCCCCGGCGACGAACAGGTCGAGCGACGGAGCGAGCAGCTTCTCCGCGAGTTGGGCCAAAGCGCGGTCGCTGAACGCGGGGCCGGTGAACATCACCCCGAACGGCAGGCCGCCCGCGAACCCCGCCGGAACCGCGAGCGAGGCCATGTCGAGCAGGTTGGCGAAGTTGGTGAAACGGCCCAGCCGGCTGTTGACACCGATCGGGTCGGCGGCCACCTCCTCCAGCGTGGGGTGGCAGGTGGTGGTCGGGGTCAGCAGCGCGTCACAGCCGTCGAGCAGGGCCCGGCCCGCGGCTCCCAGCCGGGCGAGCGCCGCGGTGTCGGAGGCCCATTGAGCGGCCGTCGGCGCCGCTCCGGCCAGGATGATCGCGGCGACGGTCGGGTCGAGATCGGAGCCGATCAGGTCGCGGTGGGACTCGATGTGCGCACCGACGGCGGAGTAGCGCTCGGCGACGAAAGCACCGCCGTAGAGCATGCGCGCGGCTTCGAGCAGCGGTGCGATGTCGACCTCGACGATCTCCACTCCCGCGGCGCGCAACGTCGCGACGGCGGCCGCGAACGCCTCGACCCAGCCGGGCGCCATCTCCGTCAGGTGCTCAGCCGTGGGCACGGCAACGCGCGGCCGCTGCGAGAGCGCCACGTCGGCGCCGGACCGCGACAGCGGATCGGTGGCGTCGGGTCCGGACATGATCTCCGCGGCCAGCCGGGCGAGGCCGAGGTCGCGCGCGAAGACCGTGACGCAGTCCAGCGAGTAGCACGCGGGTACGACACCGGTGACGGGGACGAGTCCCTTCGTCGGCTTCACCCCCACGACGCCGTTCAGAGCGGCGGGCACCCGTCCCGAACCTGCGGTGTCGGTGCCCAACGCAAGATCGACGACGCCCAGCGCGACGGCCACACCGGAGCCCGCCGACGACCCGCCGGAGATCCTGGCCGGGTCCCAGGCGTTGCGAACCGCGCCGTACGGGCTGCGGGTGCCCACCAGGCCGGTCGCGAACTGGTCGAGGTTGGTCTTCCCGATCACCACCGCGCCGGCGGCCCGCAGCCGTGCGACGGCGGTGGCGTCCGAATCCGGCCGGTAGAGGTACGACGGTGCTCCGGCCGTGGTCGGCAGTCCGGCCACGTCGATGTTGTCCTTGACCGCGACCACCCGGCCCGCCAGCGGGAGGTACTCCCCCGCGTCCAGCCGCGCGGCGACGTCCTTCGCCTCGGCCAGCGCCTGCTCGCGGAAGCGCCGGGTCACCCAGATCTCCGGGCGGCCGATCGCGTCGATCCGGTCGTAGGCCGTTTCCACCGCGGCGATCGGATCCGGCGTCATGGCAGCACCGCCGCGAGCACCTGTCCGGGGTCGACCTGGTCGCCCGGCTTCACGTACAGCTCGACCACTCTGCCGGTGACGGGTGTGGTCACGTCGGCCTCCATCTTCATCGCCTCGACCGAGAGGACGGCGTCGCCCTCGGTGACCTCGGAACCGGGTTGTGCCGTGAGCCGCCAGACCGTCGCGGTGAACGACGCCGTCACCGCGACCGCGCCGGCGGGCAGCACCACTTCGGGCGCGGGAACGGGTTCGGGTTCGTCGTGCCGGTCGAACTCGCCTGCCAGCCGCCAGCGCGTCTTCTCCTCCTCGAACGCCGCCGCCTGACGGGTCCGGAAGGATGCGATCTCGTCCGCGTTGTCGTTCAGGAAACGGGTGTGCTCGGCGATCGAGAACGTGCCGTCGACGGTCTCGAAGTCGCCGCGCCCGGCATCGGTCTCGGCCCGCAGCTCCAGCAGCTCGTCCGCGGAGACCGGGTACCACTCGATCCGGTCGAAGAAGCGCAACGCCCAGGGCTGCTCGGCGAACAGCCCGCCCCGGCGGTAGCGGCTCCACACCTGGACCGTGCGGCCGACGAACTGGTACCCGCCGGGTCCTTCCATGCCGTAGATGCACAGGTAGGCACCACCGATGCCGACCGAGTTCTCAGCCGTCCACGTTCGTGCGGGGTTGTACTTCGTCGTCACCAGCCGGTGCCGGGGGTCGAGCGGTGTCGCCACCGGAGCACCGAGGTAGACGTCGCCGAGGCCGAGTACGAGGTACGAGGCGTCGAACACCGTGCGGTACACGTCGTCGACCGAGTCCAGGCCGTTGATCCGGCGGATGAACTCGATGTTCCACGGCGTCCACGGCGCGTCCTGCCGCACGCCGGCCATGTACCGCTCGATCGCGAGCCGGGTCGCGGGGTCGTCCCAGCTCAACGGCAGCTTCACCGTGCGGGACGGCACCACCAGCTCGTTCGTCGGCGGTACCTCGTCCTCCAGTTCCCGCAACAGCTTCGCGACGTCGGAGGCCTTCAGACGAGCGGGATCCGTGTGGACCTGCAACGAGCGGATGCCCGGCGTGACCTCAAGAACGCCTTCCGGGGCGTGGCGCGCCAACGTCTCCTGAAGCGCGTGCACCCGCATGCGCAGGGCGAGGTCGAGCGTCATCGGCCCGTACTCGACGAGCACGTTGTCGTCGCCGTCGCGCCGATACGTGACGGACGGACGATCACCGGTCTCCTCCAGCCTGCCCAGCACGCCGTCGTCGTCATCACCGCCCGTCGAGACGACGTACGGGGCCGACGGCCGCGTTGACGCGGCATCGGCCTCACGTACGCGCACGAACCGCACGGTGTCGCCGGGACGCAGCTGCCCGAGCTTCCACAGGTCACCGCTCGCGACCACGGCCGGGCACACGAACCCGCCCAGGGACGGGCCGTCCGGACCGAGGATCACCGGGGTGTCGCCGGTGAAGTCGATGGCGCCGACCGCGTAAGGAGTGTCGTGGATGTTGGACGGGTGCAGGCCGGCCTCGCCACCGTCGGGCCTGGCCCACTCCGGTTTCGGGCCGATCAGCCGGACTCCGGTGCGCGCGGAGTTGTGGTGCACCTTGAAGTCGTTGGCGTAGAAGGTGTCCATGTCGTCGCGGGTGAAGAACTCCGGTGCCCCGTGCGGGCCTTCGGTGACCGCGATCTGCCAGCTCCCGGTGATCGCGGGACGGCGATGCGACGGCGTCGGGCCGCCGATCGTGGTCAACCCCAGGTTCTCCGCCCCGTCCGGGGAGCAGACCCGCAGCACGTCACCGGCCAGCAGCGCCCGACCGGCATGGCCGCCGAACCCGCCGAGCGTGAACGTCGAGGCGCTGCCGAGGTACGCGGGCACGTCGAGCCCGCCCCGCACGGCGAGGTAGGTCCGCAGCCCAGGTCCCCCTGCCGTACCGATCCTCAGCGTGCCACCGGCCGGGACGTCGACCGGTTCCCACTGCGCGACCGGCTCGCCGTCCACAAAGGACTCGACCGGTGCGCCGGTGAGGCAGATGACCGACGGTACCGAGAACTTCAACGTCGGCCCGGTCGCCGTGATCTCCAGTCCCGGCGCGGTCGCGGGGTTGCCGACGGCGAGGTTCGCCTCGGTCAGCGAGACCGGGTCGAACGGGCCGCTGGGTGGCACGCCGACCTGCCAGTACCCGACACGGCCGGGCAGGTCCTGCACGGTCGTCATGGTGCCGGCGACGAGGACGTCGATGCGGGGATCGGGATCGGAGGTGCGGTCGAGGGTCGAGGTCGAGTGCGCCGCGGCCCGCACGTCGTCGGAATGGGTGAGTGCCCGCAGCAGCCCCAGGTTCGTGACGATGCCGTCGACCCGCGACCCGTCGAGCGCCTCGCCGAGCAGGTCGAGCGCGGCGTCCCGGTTCGGACCCGCGGCGATCACCTTGGCCAGCATGGGGTCGTAGTGCGGCGAGACCTCCAGCCCGGTCTCGATCCAGCCGTCGACCCGGACGCCGTCGAGGTCGTCCGGGAACACCGCCTTCGTCACCAGACCCGACGATGGCAGCGAGTCCTTCGCGGGATCCTCGGCGTACACGCGCGCTTCGACCGCGTGCCCGTCCGGTACCCACGGGGAGTCGAAGACACGAGCGGGCAGGCCGTCGGCGCCGTCGCGAGCCAGCCGCAGCATGAGCTCGACCAGGTCGACGCCGAAGACCATCTCCGTCACCGGGTGCTCGACCTGGAGCCGGGTGTTGACCTCCAGGAACGACGCCTCCTCGCGGATCGGGTCGTAGATGAACTCGACCGTCCCGGCGCTGCGGTACCCCACCGACGCGGCCAGGTCGCGTGCCGAGCTGTGCAGGAGATCGCGGACGTGGCCAGGCAGCGCGGGCGCAGGTGCCTCTTCGACAACCTTCTGGTTGCGGCGCTGCAACGAGCAGTCCCGGTCGCCGATCACCGCGACGCGGCCGAGGCCGTCGCCGAAGAGCTGCACCTCGACGTGGCGGGCAGGACGCACCAGCCGTTCGAGGAACACCCCGGCCGAGCCGAAGTTCTGCCGTGCCAGCAGTTCCACCCGCTCGAACGCCGCGCGCACCTCGTCGGCCGTGGCACAGGCCTGCATGCCGATGCCACCGCCTCCCCCGGTCGCCTTGACCATCACGGGCAGCCCGATCCGTTCCGCCTCGGCCACCGCATCGTCCGGCGACGACAGCAGCCCGGTTCCGGCGAGCATCGGCACGCCCGCGCGTTGCGCGAGATCCCGAGCCGTGTGCTTCTCCCCGAACGCCGCGATGTGCTGCGCCGACGGGCCGACGAACCGCAGGCCCGCTGCTTCGACGGCGGTGGCGAACCCAATGTTCTCGGACAGGAAGCCGTAGCCGGGGTGGATCAGCCCGGCGCCGGTGCTCAACGCGGCCTCGATGATGGTGTCCGCGCGCAGGTAGGACTCACGGGCGGGCGCGGGTCCGAGCCGGACCGCCGTGTCGGCCTCCCGGACGTGCGGGGCGGCGCGGTCGGCGTCGGAGTAGACCGCGACCGCCTTCATGCCGAGCGCGTGCGCGCTGCGGATGATCCGGCGCGCGATCTCGCCCCGGTTCGCGACCAGGACGACGTCGAAGGACGTCATGGCGCCACCACGATCATGCGCAGCGGCGTGGGGTTGAAGTCGTTGCAGGGGTTGTTCATCTGCGGGCAGTTCGACACCAGGACGAGCACGTCGGTGTCGGCGCGCACCGCGACTCGCTTGCCCGGTGCGGACATCCCGTCGACGATGCCCAGAGCGCCGTCCGCCTCGACCGGGACGTTCATGAACCAGTTGAGGTTCGACACCAGGTCCCGCAGGCCGAGCCCGTGCTTCTGGCCTTCTGAAAGGAAGTTCTCGCGGCAACCGTGGTGGAACATGACGTGGTGGCCGTACCGCAGCGTGTTCGACTCCTTGGAGCACGCGCCGCCGATCGTGTCCTGCCGGTCGATCTCGTTGCCGACGACCGTCATCAGCGGGTTGCCGAGGTTGCTGCGCAGCACCGTGCCCGTGCGGACGTAGGCGTTTCCCTGCCACGCCAGCGTGTCCGGCACGCTGTAGCGCTCCTCGGTGTCCGCCGCGTTGTAGATCAGGCAGTCGCCCGACTGGTTGCCGCCGACGTCCACAATGGTCAGAACCTGGCCAGCCCGCACGACCGCCGACCAGGACGCGTTGGGGGCGACCCTGTCGTCGAGCACCACCTCGCCGTCGACGAGCGGCTTGGACCAGTCGAGGGGCGAGTCGGGGGCGAACGTCGCCCCGACGGGAACCGAGCTGGTCACAGTCCTCGCGCCTCCGCGTAGTCGATGGTGTTGAGGTAGGCCCGGTGCGCTTCCGGCGTGGCCTGGAAGCGGTCGTCGGCGGGGCCCGTGGGTGCGCTGCGCCAGGCGTGCACGCGCAACGGTCCGACCTCGTAGTCCGGCCGCGGGTCGAGCGGGTGCGGCACGTTCGCGACCAGAATCAGCAACGGCAGTTCGGCCAGCAGTTCGGCCGAGGCGCCCTCGCCCGCCGATCCCTTCCACACGAACGTTCCGTCGGCGTCGACCGCGATTCCCTGGAAGAACGACACGCTCGGTGGGAGGTCGCGGGGTGCGAGCCCGTGTTTGGCCGCGGCCTTGACGAAGAGCGATCGCCCTGCCGGATAAGGACCTTCCGGGGTGGCGTCGCCGTACTTCTCCTCGTTCCACAGCTCCGTGCTGGTGCCGCAGAACGCGTCGTGGTGGCCGGACGTGTCACCGACGATCGTCGCGAGCACGCGGCCGTCGCCGGACAGCAGCGGGTGCCCGGTACCGAGGTAGGCCTGCCAGGGGATCTTCACGGTGTCGGCGACGTTGAGCCGCTCGACGGGCTCCAGCGCGTTGTAGAGCACCACGTGCGCGCAGGCGTCACCGGTCGGGTCGTCGAACCGGATCCGGGTTCCCCTGGCGAGCACCTTGTGCGTGTATCCGCCCGGTGCAACGGTTTCCGCCCACGTCAGCGATTCCACCCCGGCGGGCTTGTACGGGCTGGACGACGCCGGCAGGTACGGCATCCACTCGCTGCTCTGACCTCCCCGCGCGCGAGCGTCGTCCCTGGCGTTGAACACGGTGTCGGTCACTACGCCTCCACGACGTGGGTGTGCGGGACGTGCCGCAGTTCGATCCGGCCGTGCACCCGGTGTTTGAACACCAGGTACGCGGCACCGGCCGCCAGGCTCAGCGCGACGACGAGCAACGCGCTCCACCGCAACCACCAGGTCTCGCCGGTGAGGTCGTAGATCTCCGGGCGCGGCCACAGCAGGTTGACGGCCATGGCGATCTGGTAGACCACGGCGAGCGCGTTCAGCGGGATTCCCCAGGCGCCCAGGCTGAACTGCGGCTTGCCGTGCTCGTCGAGACCGGCCGGCCAGCCGTCGGTGTTGCGGTGCCGGATCCTGATCACCAGCTGCGGCAACGTCACGCCGAGGTAGGCGAGGTAGAGCATCGCGATGCACAGGCTCGACAACGCGGTGAAGATCGCCGACTGGCCGATGTTGACCACCAGTGCGATCGCGGCACCGACACCGACGACGACAGAGGCGCCGACCGGAGTACCGGTGCGCGGCGACACCTTGCTGAGCCAGCGGTGCGCCGGGAAAGCCTTCTCCCGAGCCATCGAGTAGATCATCCGCGCTCCGGCGGTCTGGATCGCCAGCGTGCACGCGAACACAGCCACCGCCACACAACAGAGCAGCAGGCGGCCCAGCACGTCACCCAGCCGCTCGGTCAGCACCCACGACAGCCCGAGCGTGGCCAGGTTGCCGTCGGTGAGGCTCGGCGCGGCCATCAACGCACCGATGATGAGCAACGCGCCACCGATCGCGGACGCGATGAGTGCGCGCAGGATCGTGCGCGGAGTCGTCCGGCGCGGAGAATGCGTTTCCTCGGCCAGCTCACCCGCGGAGTCGAAGCCCACCATCACGTACGCGGCCATCAACGCCGACGCGAGGAACGCCGGGAGGTAGCTGCCGGTGCCCGTCCACCCCTCGTGGCTGAACACGACCTGCGGTCCGCGTTCCGGCAGCACGAACAACGCGAACACCAGCGCGATCACCGCGACGATCTCGATCGTGACGCCGACGCTCGTCGCCGCGGCCATGTGCCGGACACCGGCGATGTTCACGACCGTCGTGATCACGAGCAGGATCACGCCGAGCAGCACGGCGTTCTGCGCGCCGGTCGGGGACGCCACCGACGGGTCCGCACCCGAGCCGCCGACGATCTGGAACCCGGACCAGATGCTCGGCAGCACCACCTGGATCGCGATCGCCGCGGCGGCGACGGTGAGGATCTGCCCGATCACCATGATCCAGCCGGTGAACCAGCCCGCCGTCGTACCCGCCAACCGGCTGGACCACTGGAAGATCGCACCCGACACCGGCCACCGCGCCGCCAGTTCGGCGAAGCACAGGGCCACCAGCAGCTGCCCCGCGAAAACCAGCGGCCAGGCCCAGAAGAAGGACGCCCCACCGAGCCCGAACCCCAGGCCGAACAGCTGGAAGACGGTGGTGAGGATGGAGACGAACGAGAAACCCGCGGCGAAGGACGCGAACGTTCCGACGCCTCTGCGCAACTCCTGGGCGTAGCCGGTTCCCTTGGGGCCCAAGGGATCGGTGTCGCGGAGTGAGGTGCTCATGACTCCTCCGGATGGACTGGAGCGAAATATCTGTCGAGCGACAGGTATGACTGTCGGGCGGCGTCGTTTCGCCTGCCGATGACGCCGTGTAAATTTGCCGTAAATCCGGGAGGCCCCTGCGCTGATCCGCCGAACATGGCGGAAGTTGCCGATTCCTACGCCGATCAGCCGTCGCCGCGAGGCAGTCAGTTGATTTAGGTTGCTGGTGTGGCTGGGCAGGGGGAGTCTCACTTACCGCGTTTGTTCACACCTGGCGTCGCCGTGCTCGTCGGCTACGTCCTGCTCGTCGGCAACCCGTGGCTGAGCCGCGACATCAGCCTCGCGTTGTACGACACCGACACCGCGCTGCGGCTGGTCGACGTGCTGGTCTCCTACCCGCGCTGGCACGTGGACGTGGAGCTCTACGGGCCGTTCATGTTCTGGTGGGGAAACCTGCGGACCGTGCTGTTCGTGGCGCTCGCCGTCGCGGGGCTGCCGAGGGTGACGCGGTGGGTCAGCGCGGGCGGCCTGGGGCTGTTCGTCGTCACGGTCGGAATGACGGCACTCAGCGCGCTGGCCGCCGGGCTGGGGTCCGCGCTGGTGGCGGTGACCCTGCTGGACACCGACGGCAGCCTTCCGTTCATCGACGCGGAGCGGCCGGAGGAGTTCTTCTTCGGCCAGCTCAGCGCTTCCGCGTCGTTCGGCGTGCTGTTCGGGCTGGTGCTGGGCGCTGTCGTGGTGACGCAGCGCCGGGTGCCCGCGAGCAGGGAACGCCGTACCGACGCACCCAAGTCGTTCTGGTGATGGGGGAATCATGAGTCAGCCCACCGCTTTCTCCCCTGACGACACGACGCGCTACCTGTGCGTGGCGGCCAGGACCGACGAGCGCTTCGCCGAGAAGATGATCAGGGCGCTGCTCACCGAGGACCTGCACGCGGCGGCGCCGTCGGTCGGGTTCTCGCTGCGGCCGGTGCTGTTGCACGCGCTCGCCGGGGTTCGGCAACGTCGTGTGCGGGACTGGTGCCTGCTGGTGGCGACGGCGCTCGCGCTCGTTCTCTCTCCACTGTGGACGCTCATCGCGTTGCTGGTGATCCTGCCGGTCGGCGGAGTTCTCGCGCGGCGCGCCGGGGAGTCGCGCAGGCTGCGGGACATCGTGTTCGCGCTGGTCGCGTTGGTGTTCTTGCTGGTGATCTCCGTGACGATGGTGTCCGCGCTCGGCACTCCCCCGCCTGCCACCCGGAGGACTCCCAACCCCGAACCACCGATCGCCGAGTGGCTGGTCGGGCTGCCGTGGGTCGCGCTGCTCGTGGGCCTGGTCATGTACGGGCTGGTGGTGTGGAGCGAGTGGCAGACGCGGCAGACGTTGCTGAGCCAGCTCACGCGCCCGGTGTTCAGTCCTGCGGACGCGCCGGCCGTGCCCCCTCGCGACGCGTGGCTGACCGAGCGGCTGGAGGCCATCGACGAGACCGAGCGCGGCAATGTGACCGTGTACGACGGTTTCACGCCGTTCATCGGCCACGGAGAGCTGGTCTCCACGTGGTCGTTCGCGTTGCCGTCGCTGAGCAGTGACGGCGAGAGCGTGGTGCCGCTGGACGCCGTCGACCTCGTCAGCTTCGTGCAGGAGCGCTTGGCCGGCATCGGAGTCCAACCGGACGAGCTGCCGGGGCTGTTCCTCACCGAGCGGGCCTTCGTCAGCGGCAACGCGCTCGTCATGCACCCGGCGCTGCTGCCGGAGCGCGACCACGCACCCAAGCAGACGCTGGAGACCGAGGACCTGGCCCGGCTCGCCGCCCGCCCGCACGGTTCGGCGCGGCACTACCTGTGCGCGCAGGTGCCCTCGTGGGGCGGCGAGGTCGTCGCCAGCACGTTCCTGCACTTCTCCACCGACGGACGGCTGCTCTACCTGCAGTGCGACCGGACAGTGCTGGGACCGTTGTGGCAGCAGTACCACGACGTGGACCGGATCAGCCCGGTGCTCACCGCGGGCGCGGTCGGCCGGCTGCTGGCACGGGCGGCGAGCACCGTGCCGAAAGCGGTGCCGCTCGCTCCGGTCCGGGTGGTGCGCGACGCGACGTTCTACTGGCGCTGGCAACGGCACCGCGTGATCGAGCGGACGATCGCCGAGCAGGACCTCGGCTACAGCTACGGCGCCCGGTTCAGCGTCCGCGAGGAAGCCACGGACACCAACTACCACAACTACTTCCAGAAGACCGACGCCGCGAAGCACCTCAAGCTCATCGAACGGCACGTGCTGGCCGCGTTGCTGGACTTCCTCGACGAACGCGGCGTCGACACCACCGAGTTCCGCAACCGCCAGATGACGATCCTCAACCAGGGCATCATCCAGACCGGCGGCATCAGCAACGTCGGCAACCAGGCCGTCGGCAGCGAGGCCACGGCGACCGCGCAGTTCGCCACACCCGAGCCCGCGGCAGGGAAACCCGCGTGACAGAAGGGAAAGCAATGCCGGAAAGCTCCCCGAACTACGGCATCCAGCAGTCCGGCGGCACGATGAACGTCGGCAACCAGGCCGTCGGTCAGAACGCCCGCGCGGTCAGCCACGGACTCAGCTTCACCGCCGCGCCGGGGAACGCCGAGCTGATGACGCAGCTCGTGGAGTTGCTGGAACGCCACCGCGCGGAGGTTCCGGAGGAGGCTGCCGAGGCCGCGGAGGAGCTGCAGGACGAGCTGGACTCCCCCGAACCCGATCGCGGTGTGATCGCGCGGATTCTGGAGCGGCTGACCAACATGGTGAAGCCGGTCGCCCCGCTGGTCGAGACGGTCGGCGAGCTGACCAAGGCGATCGAGTCGTTCGGCGGCGCTTAGTTCAGGCCGTTCTCGTAGGCGAACACGACGAGCTGGACGCGGTCGCGCAGGCCGTCGCGCTCAACCCCCAGCTGAGCGCGACGGCACGACCGAGCCGGTCGTCGCCGGCCGCGACCTGTTCGACGTACGACTCAGGTCATCCGGCTAGCCTGTCGGGCGTGATCCTCACCAGCGCCCGCCTGACGATCCGGCCGTTCCGTCTCCAGGACGCCCAGACGCTCGCGGACTACCGGTCGGATCCGGACGTGGCGCGGTACCAGGGCTGGAGCACACCGTTCACGGTCGACGAAGCCACTCGACTGATCGCGGAAACGCCGGATCCCGCCGCACCGGGCTGGTACCAGTACGCGATCGACCTCGACGGCACCGTGATCGGTGATGTCGGCGTCAACACGCACGAGAACCTGATGCAGGCCGACCTCGGCTACACGTTCGCCACCGCGCACCAGGGCCAGGGTTATGCCACCGAGGCCGTGGGACGCGTGGTGCGACACCTGTTCACCGATCGCGGCCTGCACCGGGTGTCCGCGGAGTGCGACGCCCGCAACGAGCGGTCCGCCAAGTTGTTGACAAGGCTGGGTTTCCGGCAGGAGGGCCTGCGCGTCCAGCACACCTGGATCAAGGGCGAGTGGACGGACGACCTCCTGTTCGGACTGCTCGCTCAGGACTTCCGTTAGGGGATGCGGGCGCCGACCTGTTCCAGAGCTTCCGTCACGGGTTGGAAGAACGTGACACCACCGGACCGGCAGTCGCCGCTGCCGCCCGAGGTCAGGCCGATCGCGTCGCCGTTGCGGGAGAACAGCGGCCCGCCGCTGTCGCCGCCCTCCGCGCAGACGGTGGTCTGGATCAGGCCCGTCACCGCGCCTTCCGGGTAGTTGACCGTGGCGTTGAGACCGGTCACGCGACCGGAACGCAGGCCTGTCGTGCTGCCCATCCTCTGCACCTGGCTGCCGACCCGTGCCTCGGCGGCACGTCGGATCCGGACTGTGCGGCCGTTTCCGGTGTCGACCTCGCTGGGAGCGTTGGTGTTGCGGTTGTTGTAGGTGAGCAGGGCGAAATCGCCGTTGCCCGGGAAGGTCGACTCGGTGACGGTGGCAGCCGGACGCCCGCCCGCGGTCAGGGAGAGCTGGCGTCCCGCGGCCGTGCAGTGGCCCGCGGTGAGGATGCCGGGACGGTTGTCGTCGGTGATCACGTTGAAGCCGAGCGAGCAGCGGCTGTTGCCCGCGAAGATCGCGTCGCCCCCTTCGGCGAACAGGCGGAAGGTGCCGGACGTGCGTTGCAGGGTGGCGCCGTCGCCCATGGCCTTCACCGTGGACACCAGGTTGTCCCACCGCGCCCCGGTGACCGTGCTGTCGGCGGTGACGAGGACCTTGTTCGTGCTCGGGTCGACGGCCCACGCGGTGCCGGTGGTGGAAGCCTTCTCACGCAGCACCGCTGTCGCCTGGGCCGGGTCGAGCTTCTCCTGCGGTGCGGCCTGGCTGGCGGTGAACGTCGTGGCGGTGATCGTGACGGCCACCAGCCCGACCGCGGCCGCGATGGCCTTGGCCCTGCGGTTGTCGTCGTGGTGTTTGCCCATGTGCTCCCCTTTCGTAACCGCTTGTGTTCAGGGGTACGTATGGCGTGACTGTCCGGTTTAGGTTGCTGTGGACCAGTGACGCCGCTAGCCTGCAAAAAGCAACGATCGTTTCCGTTTGACGTTGGCAGGAGCCTCGATGAGCGACCTCGACCTGTCCGGACTCGCCGCCGAGCTCGGCGGCTCACCCTCGCTGCGCGGCTACCTGGCCACCCCGTCCGGAGAAGGCCCCTGGCCCGGCGTGGTGCTCTTGCACGAGGCGTTCGGCATCGACGACGCGATGCGCCTGCACACCGACCGCATGGCGCGCCTCGGCTACCTCACGCTCGCGGTCGACCTGTACAGCGAAGGCGGCACGCGCAAGTGCCTCGTGTCGACCATCCGGGCGATGCTGAGCGGCCGTGGTCGCGCGTTCACCGACATCGAGGTGGCGCGCCGCTACCTCGCCGAGTCCGCGCAGTGCACCGGGAAGATCGGGGTCATCGGCTTCTGCATGGGTGGCGGGTTCGCGTTGCTCACCGCCCGATCGGGCTTCGACGTGGCGTCCGCCAACTACGGCCAGCTGCCCAAGGACCTCGACGAGACGCTCAACGGCGCCTGCCCGATCGTCGGCACGTTCGGCCGCAAGGACTTCACGCTGCGCGGTGCGGCCGCGAAGCTGGAGAGCGCTCTCTCCAAGGCTGGCATTCCGCACGACGTCAAGGAGTACCCGAACGCCAGCCACGCGTTCCTCAACGACATCGAGAACGGCCCTCGGATGTTGCGACCGCTCGCCCGCATCACCGGCTTCGGCCCGGAACCGGAGTCGGCGGCCGACGCGTGGCAGCGCATCGAAGCGTTCTTCCGCACCCACCTCGCGTGAGCCCGTGCCCAGGCTCAGCGAGAAGACCCGCGCGGAACGCCGTCAGCACATCCTGACCAGCGCGTGGAAGTGCTTCTCCCGCAACGGCTTCCACGCCACGTCCATGGACGACGTGATCACCGAGACGGGCATGTCGTCGAGCGCGGTCTACCGGTACTTCCGCAGCAAGGACGAGATCATCGACACGACGACGGAGGAAGGGCTCACCAATGTGCGCGCGATGATCGCCGGCATCCTCGACCGGAACCCCTCCCCCGCCGAGACCCTGGTGCTGATCACCGCCGAGCTGGACCGCAAGACCGGCCATCCGGACCTCGACATGACGCGCATCGGCCTGCAGGCGTGGGCCGAGGCGTTGCGCAACCCACGCCTGCTCGGCCGCGCACGCGCGATCTTCTCCGACACGCTCGGCCTCCTCGACGAGCTGGCTCAACGGTGGCGCGACGCCGGCCACCTGCCCGCGGACGCCGACACCCGTGCCGCCGCGGCCACGCTGTTGTCCTTGATGCACGGGCTGATCGTGATGCACCACCTCGTCGAGGACGTGCCGGCCAACACCCTCCACACCGGACTCACCCTGCTCGGCACCGGACTCAGCCACCGCTGAGCCTGCGGCGCAACGCGACCGCGATGCCGCACCCGTCGCCGGGATCCAGCGCGGCGTAGATCAGTGCCTGCACGGACGTGACGAAGAGGTCGCGGTTCTCCCTGGTGTCCTCGGCGGCGCCCGCCACGTGCTGCGCGAAGCCCGACGTCTGCGCGGACACCATCATGCTGAGCTTCCTCGCGGTGACACCGGGACGGAACCGGACGTTCAGCAGCCGCAAGCCTTCCTCGTACACCGGCACCCAGCGCGAGGAATAGGCGTCCAGCATCTCGCGGTAGGCCTTCGTGGCCACGTTCTGCCACTTCGCGTCGATCGTCAGCGAGAGCTGGAAGAGCCAGTACTTCGCGAGCCGGATGCGCATCCGCAGGTCGTGGGTCGCGATCTTCGCGATGAGGTCGCCGAGGTCCAGCTCTCCCTTGCGCACCTTGGGAAGGTCCGCCAACGCCCGGCGCGGCCCGTAGTCCAGGAACGTGCCCCAGCGCGGTGCCGTGCAGGTGTACTTGATGAGGCACATGAAGAAGTTCGCCATGCCGCCGGGCCCGTCCCAGCGATCCTTGAACGCGCCCTCGCCGACACTGATGGTGCACGGCACCTCGGCCGCGACTCCCGCGGCGCGCTTCAGCACGATCTCGCGGGTCAGCCTGGCACCCGCGAGCTCGTCCCGGCTGCGCGAGTTGCGGCCGGCGAGCTGGTCCTCGATCTCCTTGAGCCCGCCCTCCAGGAACACCATCGTCGTGACGTACACGGACCGCCGCGGGTTGCGGGGATCAGCAAGGCTGGGCCGGGAGATGTGCTCGCCGAACACCTCCGGCCAGTCGACTTCGTCGTTGAAGTGCACCGAACCTCCTGGAGATCACTTCATTGCAGCACGGCGCGCAACCTCCTGAACAGGAGGATGACGGGCCCGATCACGTCCCCCATCGTGGAGTCACGTGGAAACGGCCCGAACCGGGGAGCTGACTATGGAAGTCACGGTGGACACCTCGTTGCTGACAGCCAGGGTGATCGAGATGCTGCTCGTCGTGCTGGCGGCGGCGGTGTGGGGAGTGCGGCGGCGTCCCGGCCCGCCGGAATGAGCTCCCGGTGGTGCGCACCACACGATGCTGCGCGGACTCCTGCCGTGTGTGACACTTTGTCCAATGCGTGACAGTTTGTCCACACGGAAGGAGCTGGCCGTCGTGCCAGACGTCTCGGGATCCAGTACCGCGGACGCCGTGTTCGCCGCCTTGTCCCCCGTGATCGCGGGCATCGTGGCGACGTTCGGCCGCAGCTGCGAGGTCGTGCTGCACGACTACCGCGACCAGGAGCGATCGGTCGTCGCGGTCGCCGGGTCCGTGACGGGCCGGCAGGTCGGGGACGCGATGAGCGAGATCGGGCTGCGCGTGCTCGCCGCCGGGGACGACGCCCAGAACGAGGTCGGGTACCTGACACGCGCACAGGACGGGCGCGTGCTCAAGTGCACGACGCTGCCGTTGCGCGACGTCGACGGGACGCTGATCGGCGCGCTGTGCGTCAACATCGACGTCTCGGCCATCAACCGCGCGACCGGTGTGCTGTCCGATCTGCTCGGACTGTCCACACCGGACGAACCGGAAATCCCTTCGACGAACTTCTCCGGCGATCTGGATCAGGTCGTCGAGTCGTTGATCGAACGCGCCGAACGTGCACACGCGGTGCCCGTCGCGGCACTGGGGCGCGACGATCGGCTGGGGCTCGTCCGGTCACTGCACGAGACCGGGGTGTTCGCGTTGCGGGGCGCGCCGGGACGCATCGCCGGACGGCTGGGCATCTCCCGCACCGGGCTGTACAACGACCTCGCCGAGCTGAAGAAGGACTCGCGGTGACCACCTTCCTCAGCGAGTCCGAGTCGGCCGCCCTCGTCGACGACGAGCTGGCGCTGGCCGCGGCACGGGAGGCGTTCCTGGCGACCGCTTCCGGGTCGACGTTCCCGGTCGTGATCGGGCACTCCTCCCTGCCGCAGAACAGGTTCACGCTCAAGTCCGGCGAGGCGGGCGACCTCGTGGGCGTGAAGATCGGCAGTTTCTGGCCCGGGAACACCGAACTCCCTCGGCACAGCTCGACGATCGTGCTGCTCGACCCCGCCACCGGCAGGCTGAGCGCCGTGGTCGAGGCAGCCGCCGCCAACGCCTACCGCACGGCCGCCGCCGACGCGCTCGCAGTGGAGACGCTGGCCCGCGCGGACTCCCGCACGCTGACCGTGATCGGAACCGGGCACCAGGCACTGCACGAGGTCCGTGCGGTGAGCCGGGTGCGGCCGATCTCCCAGGTCTACGTCGTCGGTAGAAGTCCCGATGCGGCAAGGGAGTTCGCCGCGCGGGTAGCCGCCGTGACCGGCCTGCCCGTGGAACCCGTCGACGCCAGGACCGGGGTCACCGCGGCCGACGTGCTCGTCACCGCCACGACCGCCCGCGAACCGCTGTTCGACGCGAGCTGGGTGGTGCCGGGTACGCACATCTCCGCGATGGGCGCGGACGGTCCGGGCAAGCAGGAGCTGCCGGTCGAGCTCTACCCCGGTGCCAGGCTCTTCTGCGACCTGCCTGATCAGTCGACCGCGATCGGCGAGTTCCAGCACGTTTCCGCGATGCCGATCGCGCTCGGTTCCGTGCTCGCCGGCGATGCGCCAGGCCGGATCTCGCGGGACGACGTGACCGTGTTCGACAGCTCAGGATTCGCCTTGCAGGACCTCACTCTGGCCGCCGCACTGCTGCGTCGCCGCGCCAGTCTTCCAGGAGACGCTTCATGACCACTTTGGACACTCCCGACACCCCGTTCGCCGTCGTGGACGCGGACAGGCTGGACCGCAACATCGCCCGGCTCCGCGACCACCTGGACCAGCTCGGCGTGCCGCTTCGCCTGCACGTCAAGACGTCCAAGTCCGTCGAGGTCGCCGAACGGGTCCAGGCAGGCGGGCCGATCACGGTGTCGACCCTCGCCGAGGCCGAGCACTTCGCGGACGCGGGGTACCGGGACATCCTGTACGCGGTCGGCATCGACCCGCACAAGCTGCCCCGAGTCGCCGCCCTGCTGCACCGCGGTGTCACGCTCACGGTGCTGCTGGACAGCCTCACCCAGGCCGAGAGCCTGGTCTCGTTCGCACACAACGAAAACCTCCGCGTTCCGGCGTTGATCGAGGTCGACTGCGACGGGCACCGCGGTGGCATCGCGCCCACCGATCCCGCACTCGTCGAGATCGGCCGGGCACTCGGCGACTGTCTCGCCGGTGTGCTCACGCACGCGGGCGAGTCCTACTTCGCCTACACACCAGACGCGTTGCGGAAGTCCGCTTCGAACGAGCGGGACATCGCGGTTGCCGCGGCTGACTCCTTGCATTCCGCCGGACTGCCCTGCCCGATCGTCAGCGTCGGATCCACCCCCACCGCGCACGCGGCCACCGATCTCACCGGCGTCACCGAGGCCCGCGCGGGCAACTACGTCTTCTTCGACCTGGTCATGGCAGGCATCGGCGTGTGCACCACCGACGACCTCGCGCTGTCCGTCGCCGTCACCGTGATCGGCCACCGGCCCGACAAGAACTGGATCCTCACCGACGGCGGCTGGATGGCCACCTCACGGGACCGCGGCACGCAGGTGCAGGCCGTCGACCAGGGCTACGGACTCGTCGCGAACCTGGACGGCACCCTGATCCCGCATCTGATCATGACCGGGGCGAGCCAGGAACACGGCGTCCTGAGCACGCGGGACAGCGAGCCGGTACCCGACCTTCCCATCGGAACCCGGCTGCGGATCCTGCCGAACCACGCTTGTGCCACCGCCGCTCAGCACGACCGCTACCATGTCGTCAGCGGCACGAAGCTCGACGTCGACGAGACGTGGACCCGGCACCGCGGGTGGTGACACCGCTCAGGGCACCAGGTCGGTCACCCCGCCGCCGGTGGCGATGTCGAGCGGCACCGAGACCTGGTCGTGCGTGACCAGCCAGCTCCCGTCGATCTTGCGGAAGCAGAACGTGGCGCGGACCCACATCCCGTCCGTCGCGATCCCGTTCCGCAACGTGCCGCTGAGCCGCCCGAAGCAGTGTCCGAACGCGACAGTGCCACCCGTCGTCAGCGTCAGGTCCCGCACCTCGTAGTCCAGTTCCTCGAACGCGTCGAAGGCTTCCGACCAGTTCTTCAGCTTGGCGTCGACGCCGGCGTGCTGCAGCGGCGGTTGCACGTCGAAGGAGACGACGTCCTCGGAGTACAGCCGCCCGAGGGCGTCGAGGTCCTTGGCCCTGATCCCGTCGACGATCCTGCCGACGTGCGCCCTGAGCTCGTCCTCGTCGGTGGACGTGCTGCGCAGCGGGCCGAGTGCGCCGCTCCAGGCGACGACCTGGTCGAGCAGCTTGTCCAGCGCGACGACGTTGTGCTCCCCCGGTTTCAGGGTGGCGAGGTTCTCGAACTCGGTGGCCAGCGGCAACGTCACCTGCACCGCCACGTCGGCCAGGTCCAGCGCCCCGCACACCAGCCGCAGCTGCTCGACGGCACGGGCTCCACCCACTCCGCCGTACGACACGAAGCCGATCGCCTTGTTCCGCCACTCGTCGCGCAGGAAGTCGAGCGCGTTCTTCAGCGCCGCGGGCGCGGAATGGTTGTACTCGGGCGTGACCACGACGAACCCGTCGAACCGCGTGATCGTCTGCGACCATGCCCTGGTGTGCGCGTGCAGGTACTCCCCGGGCAGTTCGTCCAGGTGCGGCAACGGGTGGTCGAGCAGGTCGACCACCTCGAACTCGGCGTCCCCGCGCCGTGCCGCCCGTTCCGCGACCCAGCGGGCCACCTGCTCGCCCCTGCGCCCCGGCCGCGTGCTGCCGAGAATGATGCCGATCTTGACCATGGGATTCCCTTCGTAGCGTTTCCGATCACTACGACGAGACGGCTCTCCGGAACGTCAGGCTGACGTTTCCCGGCGCTGCTTCGTCGGACAGGGTGAAGACACCGAACCGACGGGAGTGCTGATGACGGACGTGGTTCTCGAAGAGCGCCGCCACCTGATCAACCTCGCCTACCGCCTGCTGGGCTCGCTCGCGGAGGCGGAAGACGCCGTGCAGGAGGCTTATGCCCGCTGGTACGCGCTCTCCCAGCCACAGCAGGAGGCGATCGTCGCTCCTGGTGCGTGGCTGACCACCGTGACCAGCCGCATCTGCCTCGACCTGCTCGGTTCCGCGCGCCACCGCCGGGAGAGCTACGTCGGCTCGTGGATTCCCGAACCGCTGCCCGATCCCGCCGAAGGGCACACGGCCGATCCCGCGGACCGCGTCACGCTGGACGAGTCGGTCGGCATGGCGTTCATGGTGGCTCTCGAGTCGATGACGCCGGCCCAGCGCGTCGCACTCGTGCTGCACGACGTGTTCCGCTACTCGTTCGCGGAGATCGCCGAGATCACCGGCCGCACCCCTGCCGCGTGCCGCGAGCTGGCGTCCTCGGCCCGGCGCCGGGTCCGGGCGTTTCCTCCGCCCGCCGCTTCGGCGGGTCGTCAGACCGTTCTGGTGCGCGACTTCAAACAGGCGTGGGAGACCCAGGACATCGCGGCGCTCGTCGGTCTGCTGGACCCTGACGCCGTGTTCACCGCCGACGGTGGCGGCAAGGTCCTGGCGGCGCTGGAGCCGATCGTCGGCGGCGAGGAGATCATCGCGTTCCTCCTGCGGGTCGCCAACTCCGTCGTCGGCGACTTCTCGCTGCTCGAACGCACGGTCAACGGCCAGGCGGGACTGCTGGTGCGGTACCACGGGGTCATCTCGTCGGTCTACGCGTTCGACGTCGAGGACGACCGCATCACGCGCATCTGGGCCGTCCGTAACCCGTCGAAGCTGCGGCCGTGGATCAGCTGACGGCCTCGACGACCGTCTTTCCGCCTGGCCGGACCGCCACGGTCGTGTAGGTGTAGGTGACTCCGTTCTCCGTGCGGGTGTGGGCGGGGCGCTGCACGCCGTCCACCTTCACGCTCGGGTAGGTGCCGGTGAATCGCGCTTCCCAGACGTAGCCGCTACCGCCTTGGTTGGTCACCGCCGACTTCGTGCCGCCGTCGTGGCGCACGGTGAACTTTCCTCCGCCGATCGCGATGTCGGCTACCTCGAGCCAGTCCATGCCCTGGGGCAGACGGGACTGCGTGGCGAGCTTGTGCTCCGGCGCGTTCGGCACGACCCCGAGCAGGCCTTCGACCGTCTGGGACAGCAGGGTGAACGACACCTCGGGGTAGTCGCCGTTGGGTCCTTGGCGGGCAGCGACGTGCCTGGTGTCCCGGGCGTTGTAGACGTGGTTCATCCAGTACCAGGCGGTGTCCGGGCGGTTGTTGGCGAAGAACGTGTCCGGCAGGTAGGTGATCGCCTCGATGTTTGTCGGCTTGCCCGTTCCCCTGGCCTGCTGGTCGATGTAGTCGAGGTAGGCGTCGCGCCGTGGTCCGGGGTCGAGGATCTGCTTCATCGGCATGAACCAGCTGTTCTCCTTGCCCCAGCCCGTCAGCGCCTGACCATCCACTGTGTACGCGCGGACCATCGCCGCGCCGGAGCCGGTGCCTGACCAGGTGGTGTTGAAGTAGGTCCTGAGGTTTGCCGCCGCCTGGTTGAACTTCATCTCCGTGGTGGTATCTCCGCGACCGCGGGCGAGTGAGGCCATCGCACGGAACGCCTGGTACTGCGAGGCGATCGAGTCACCGGCCTCGGCCAGGGGCTCGTCGCTCTGCTCGTTGTAGCTCGCCGCGCCCTGGAAAATGCCCTTGCCGGTGCCTTCCGCGACGCCGTTGGGTTTGGCGGCGTCGTGCAGGCTGATGAAGTCCTCGGTCGCCCTGCGGTAGAACTCCCACAGCGCCGGGTCCCGTACGTACCTCTGGTCACCGCTCCAGCGGTAGGCCTGGTTCGCCTTCTCCACGAGCTCGAACGTCGCGGGGACCTCGCGGACGAACGAGTTCGGGTTCCTGTAGTCGATGCGCAGGTAGGTGTCGTTGTCGAAGTTCAACGCCCACACCGGGTAGTACTTGTGCTCCGGGGTGGACGACGCGGCGAACGCGTGTGTCATCGACAGGTTCTCGTCGTTGAGGCACAGCACCTGGGCACCGCCGAACTGGTGGACCATGTCGCGGGAGTAGTACCCGGTGCGGTGGGCGTATCCGGCCCAGTACGACGGCTGATAGGTCGCGGTGCCGGTGCCCGCGAGGGTTCGTTCGTCGACGTTGACCGGGCCGGTGGTGCCGGGCTGGATCACCCAGCTGTTCGCCTTCGCCTTGGCCCAGTTGAACATCTGCACGATCTGGGAGTTCGACGAGCTGATCGTGGGCGAGGCGGGGGCCGCCGGGGACACCATGAGGTCGTCCACGTTGACCCACCCCGTGCCCGCCTGGATCACGACCTCGACCTTGTCGCCCTGGGCGGTGGTGAACGGGCCGACGGAGTAGCGCGCGTAGTAGTCGCGGACAGGTAGCGTGGCCGTGCCCTTGGTGTCGCCGTTGACCTTGACCTTCAGCTCGCCTCCGCCGCTGGTGGCGATCCACGCCGACAGCACGTGCCTGCCCTGGCCTGCGATTGTCGTCTGGCTGATCGATTTTCCGGGGTCGAGGTAGGCGAGTTTCGTGCCGCCGTGCGGGTTGTTGGTGGCGGTGCCGGTGCCCGCACCGAACGTCCATCCCGTGGAGCCGTCCTCGAAGCCCGGGTTGGTGAACGGGAGCGGTGGCGGGGCTACCGCGGGCGCGATGGTGACGTCGTCGACGTTCACCCACGACTGGCCGGACTCGATGCTCACGTCCAGCACGTCGTTCTGGGCGACCGTGATCGTCGAGGTCTGGTAGCGGGTGTACGCGGTCTGCGTGGGGATCGCGCTTTCCGCGGTGATCGAGCCGCTCACGCGGACGACGAGCTTGCCGCCTGGCGCTGCCGCGGCGATCCAGGCTCCGACGGTGTACGCGCCCGCTTCCGCCGCGGTGATCGACTGGCTGATCGTCTTGCCCGCTCCCCCGTCGAGGTAGGCGAGGCCGGAGCCGGTGTGCGGGTTGTTCGTCGCGGTGCCGGTGCCGGCGCTGAACCGCCAGCCGGTCGGCCCGTTCTCGAACCCGCGGTTGACCAGGGTGAGCGGAACCGCCGCAGCAGCCGGCACCGACGAGACCAGCACCGCCACGACGACCGCGTACTTGCTCCAGCTCCTGCGAGGCATGCAAGCAGTCTGCAAGCTTTCACGCTGGCATTGCAAGTACGTCATTGTTAGCGTGATCGGCATGAAGGTCGGGATCACCGAGATCGCCGCGCTCGCGGGCGTGAGCGAGGCGACCGTGAGCCGGGTGATCAACCGGCGCAAGGGCGTCGCGCAGGCCACCCGCGAGGCGGTCGAGCACGCGATGGACGAGCTCGGCTACGAGCGCACGACGCCGAGCCGGTTGGTCGCGGTGATCACCGAACGCGTCTCGAACCCGTTCTTCGCCGACCTGGCCGAACGCATCGAGACGATCCTCGCGCCGCACGGCCTGAAGCTGATCGTGTGCCCTGCTTTCGCCGGCGGGGTGCAGGAACGCGAGTTCGTCGCCGAGCTCGCCGATCGCGGCATCGGCGCGTGCGTCTTCCTGTCCGCGAGCAACACTCTCGACGACGCCGATCCCGAGACGTTCTCGATCCTGCGGACGCGGCGCATCCCGTTCATCGCCGTCAACGGTGCCGTGCCGGGCCACGACATCCCGGTGTTCTCGACCGACGATGTGCTGGCCGCCTCTCTCGCCGTCGACCACCTGCACCGGCTCGGCCACCGGCGGATCGCGATGGTCTCCGGCCCCAAGGGCAACGGCCCGGCCGACCGCCGGGTGCGCGGTTTCGTGGAGGCGATGGAGAAGGTTCTGGGCATCGATGCCGCGGACTGGGTGATCCGCCAGCCCTACACGGTGGAAGGTGGCCAGGCCGCCGCTGCCCATGTCGTCCGCGCCGGTGCCACCGCCGTCGTGGCCGCCAGCGACTTCCTGGCGCTCGGCGTGATCCGCGGCGCGCGCCGGCACGGTCTCACGATCCCGGACGACCTGTCCGTGGTCGGCTACGACGGCACCATGATCACCGAGTTCGTCGACCCGCCGCTGACGACCGTGCGGCAGCCGTCCGACCGCATCGCCGCTCAGGTCGGCCACACGCTGCTCGCGTTGCTGAACAACCGCGACGTGCCGACCGGCGAGCTGCTCTTCGACCCCGAGCTGATCATTCGCGCCACCACGGCTCCGCCGCGCTAGATTCGATCTTCACGGATTCTCAACAGCATCTCCATCAGGACCTCGCGAAGTCCTGGATAGCGTCGCGATCTCGTTTGGGACAGATCGTTGACCGGGGAGGTTCGTTGTTTTCCAAGCAAATACTAGCGTTCGCCTTAGCCATAACACCCGTCGTTCCGGCCACAGCCGCGGCCGATGAGTCCACAAAGGACAGAGCGGGCGACGTGTTCGTCACTCTCGTCACCGGCGACCGGGTGGCGGTGCGCGACGGGAGAGCGGTATCCGTCGTGCGGGGCCCTGGTCGTGAGCGCATCCGGTTCGTCAGTGAGACCCACGACGGCAGGTCGTCCGTGATTCCCGAGGACGCGCTGGGACTCGTCGCGTCCGGGCAGGTGGACCGCAGGCTGTTCGACGTCACCGGGTTGATCGAGGCCGGCTACGACGACGCGCGGCGCAACACCACACCGGTGCTGGTGACCAAGCCCGCCGGTGTGCTGAGCGCCAGGCAGATCTCGGGCACCGACCTGACCGCGGCACAGGCGCCCAAGACGACCGAGGGCTGGCAGGCGCTGCTCCAGGGCGGCGGCAAGGTGTGGCTGGACGGCATCAGGCGGATCAGCCTGGACCAGAGCACCAAGCAGATCGGCGCGCCCGCCGCGTGGCAGGCCGGGATCACCGGCACGGGCGTCAAGGTGGCCGTGCTGGACACCGGGGTGGACGAGAAGCACCCGGACCTCGCGGGCAAGCAGATCGCCGAGCAGAACTTCACCCGCTCCCCCGGCACCACCGACACCATCGGCCACGGCACGCACGTCGCGTCGACCATTGCGAGCGGTGACGCGACGTTCCGCGGGGTGGCGCCGGACGTGCGGATCCTCGACGGCAAGGTGTGCGACGACCGGGGATGCCCGGACTCGTCGATCCTCGCCGGCATGCAGTGGGCCGCCGACCAGGGCGCCGACGTGGTCAACATGAGCCTCGGCTCCTCGGACACGCCGGGAGTCGACCCGATCGAGGAGTTGCTCGACAAGCTCTCCGCCGAGCGCGGCGTGTTGTTCGTGGTGTCGGCGGGCAACTCCGGCGCGGTGGGCAAGGAGACGGTCGGCTCGCCGAGCACGGCCGACGCGGCGCTGAGCGTGGGCGCGGTGGATCGCGACGAGACGCTCGCCGGGTTCTCCAGCAAGGGTCCGCGCAAGGGTGACGGCGCGGTGAAGCCCGAAGTCACGGCGCCCGGTGTCGGCATCGTGGCGGCGAAGGCGGGCACGACCGAGCGCGTCGAGATGTCCGGAACCTCCATGGCGGCGCCGCACGTGACGGGCGCGGCGGCGTTGCTCAAGCAGCAGCACCCCGACTGGAACGGCGCGCGGATCAAGGCGCAGCTCATCGCGACGGCGACGCCCAACGCGACGAACACCGCGTACGAACAGGGCGCCGGCCGGATCGACCTGGCGAAGGCGATCACGCCGGTCGTCACTGCGGACCCGGCGACGGTGCTGCTGGGCACGCACGACTGGCCGCACGACGACGACAAGCCGGTGACCGAGGAGATCACCTACCGCAACCCCGGCACGACCGAGGTCACCCTCGACCTGAGCCTGGACGTCAAGGCACCGGCCGGGATGTTCGCCGTGTCACCGTCGAAGCTGACGGTTCCGGCGGGCGGCACCGCGAAGGCGTCCGTGACCGGTGACAGCCGGGTCGGTTCGGAGGACGGCGGCTTCTCGGGTGCCGTCGTCGCGGCCGGTCCAGGATGGTCCACTCGCGCGCCGATCGGCCTGGTGCGCGGAGTCGAGATGTACAACCTGACCGTCAAGGTCACCGACCACGCGGGCAACCCGACCGGCAACCACTGGACGCGGATCACCGGCACCGACAACACCAGCTTCTTCCGCCTGCCCCAGGACCCGAGCGCGGTCGTGCGCGTGCCCAAGGGCAAGTACTTCGTGGACAGCCAGATGTTCGCCGCCGCGCCGGAGACCGCGGTCGACGTCCTGAGCTACTCCGAAGTGGACGTCAGCAAGGACACCACGATCGAGCTCGACGCCCGCCGCACGAAACCGATCGAGATCACCGCCGCCGATCCGGCCGCGCAGCAGAACCACGGTGACGTCAACCAGTTCCGCAAGACGCCGAGCGGCATCTCGTCGGTCAGCACGTACGCGCGGGCGGCCAGCGACCTGCGCCTCGCGGGCTTCGGTCCACGCCTGCCCGGCGCCTACCGAGTCGGCATCGGCGCCGGCCTCACCTCGGCCGACGGAACCCAGCACGCGTACGCGTTCGAGGAGCAGGGCATCCTGCCGACTGGCTTCACCAGGACCATCCGCAAGCAGGACGTGGCGCAGGTGAACACCAAGATCGGCCCGATGCCCGCGGGACGGCGGGCCAGCTTCGCCGTCAGCCCCGCCTTCACCGACGGCACCTCGTTCCCGTGGTTCTTCCCGGCGAGCCCGGGCACGGTGAAGTACGTCGTCAACAACGAGAAGGGCATCACCTGGGGCCGCACGTTCTACCAGGTGAACGGTGACGAGTACCCGCCGGAGATCTACTCCTACTCGCCCTACAAGTCCTACGCCGCCGGGAAGTCCTATGTGGAACGCACCAACCTCGCGGTCTTCGGCCCGTCGCTGAGCAGCGACTTCGACCTCGCCCGGCGCGGTGACGACATCGGCGTCAACGTGTCGCTGCTCGCCGACGAGGCAGGTGGGCGCGGCGACGCGGGCAAGTACGAGTCCGCGTCCACGAAGCTCTACCGGGACGGCACGCTGCTCGGCACCACGCCCTACCCGTCCAACGGCTACTTCCCGAAGGTGGGCGCGGGCGCGGCGACGTTCCGCGTGGAGAGCGAGATCGCGCGCAGCTCGTCCGAGCTCTCCACCAAGGTGTCCGCGGCCTGGACGTTCAAGTCGAAGACCACCGCGGACACGAAGTTCGCGAACGTTCCGCTCTCGGTCCTCCGCTTCGAGCCGGTGCTGTCCGACTCGAACTCGACGCCCGCCGGCGGGCTGCTGGCCGTACCGCTGTGCGTGCAGCAGTCGAAGAACCCCGACAACGGGCGGATCAACCGGATCGACGTCGAGGTGTCGTTCGACGACGGCAAGACGTGGCAACAGGTTCCGGTGGCTGGACGCACCGCGTTGGTGCGCAATCCCGGCGCAGGCTTCGCTTCGTTGCGGGCCAAGGTTTCCGACACCAAGGGCAACGGGTCCGAGGTGACGGTGATCCGGGCTTACCGGATCGGCTGACAGGTGTGGGGCGGGCCTGCCGTTCACGGCATCCCGCCCCTCGCCGCGGGGGTCGTCGTTCGCGGCGGCCCCATTTCGGTCTCAGAATCTCCAGGGGTCCGGATGCGGCTGGACCGCCGGGTTCTCCGACCACACGAGGCGCGCCTCCACGTCGAGCGACACCAGTTTCATCAGGCGGTCGACCATCCAGCCGTTCCACTGCACGTCCGTCGACTGCGGAATCCGGAAAGCAGGCAGATGGACCGGCACGGCGTCCGCACGGAACACCGACTTGCGGACCGTGCCGTCCCACTCCGGCTCCGACGACCTCTCCACGTCCAGGCAGTCGACCACCTTCTCGACCAGGAACACCAGCCACTCCGGGTCTTCGTGGCCGTCGATCACCAGCGGGCGCAAGGTTCCCGCAGCCTCGAAGTCCGCACGGAACCTCTCCGCGATTCGAACGCTCACGCACGGCGCCGCGTCGTCAGGCTTGAACTCGACCGGGCGCAGGGACCGTTCTCCGAGCCACTTGGCGTGGACAGGGTTCTGGTAACTGCCTGACGAGCCGGACAACTCCCAGCGGATCACATCGGTCAGATCACTGGTCTCGATGGACAACTCCCTGTAGGCGCCGCGTGCCTCACTCATGCCGGTGAGCAGGCGGTACACCGAGCGCTTCCGGGGAATGTCGGCCGTCACGCGGTCCAGTGTGGACCGCGTGACGGACCACCGCACGGTTCAGCGGCAGAGTTCAAGCTGGTTCCGGAGCTCCTCCACGTCCGCGCCGGGAAGTTCGAGCGCGGAGGAGAAGTCCCGCATCGCCAACTCCGACTGCTCGCACGCGAGGTAGGCCATGCCGCGGTTGAGCAGGACGTCCGGGTCCGCGCCGACCACGTCCAGCGCCAGCGTCAGGTCGTCGACCGCGATCTCGGCGTGGCCCAGCCGGAAGTGCGCCACCGCACGGTTGACCAGCGCGGCCGGATACCGCGGATCGCCCGCCAGCGCGGCGTCCAGGTGCGGCAACGCCTGTTCGGGCTGGTCCTGTTCGAGCTCGATGGTGCCGAGCATGGCGAGCAGCCGGGGCTCGTCAGGAGTCAGCTCCAGTCCTGCCACGACATCGGCGTGTGCAGCAACCGCATCCCCGCTCGCGAGCAGCGTTTCCGCGCGGGTCAGGCGGGTGTCGACGTCGCCGGGCTCCATCTCCAGCACGTAGTCGAAGTCGGCGAACGCGCCGTCCACGTCGTCGACCGCGAGGCGTGCGGTGCCCCGGTTGTAGTACAGCTCCGGGAACGGCGGCCCGATCTGCACGGCACGGTCGTAGTCGGCGAGGGCGGCGTGCAGGTCGCCGCGCTTGCGGGAGATCTTCGCCCGTTCGCTCAGGTAGTCGGTGTAGAGCGGGTCGAGGTCGATCAGCTCGGAGAACTCGTCGTACGCCTCGTCCGCTCGGCCCAAGGCCGCGTGCAGGCGGGCGCGGTTGTAGAACAGCTGCGAGCGGTGCAGCACCCATTCCTCGTCGTCTAGCTCGTCGTTCAGCCGCGCGATGCCGCCGTCGACGAGCTCCAGCGCGCGGGCCAGGTGGCCGCGGTGCATCTCGACCAGCGCGAGACCGTTGGCCTGGAACACCTCGTACGTGCGGCGTTCTGCGGGGTCGGGCAGCAACGAGGCCAGGGCGTAGGCGTTGTTCTGCCAGCCGACGGCGGTCTCGTGGTCGCGCGGTACGAAGAACCGGGTGTGCAGCATCGCGATGCCGTAGCTGGCCGTCATGTGGACCTTGGCGTCGGTGTACCGGGCCCGCAGGTCCATGTACAGCTCGAGTGACTCGGTCAACCTGCCCAGCGCCACCAGCGCGGACGCCGCGTGCTGGGTGAACCTGAGGTACAACTTCGGCTGGGCCACCGGGTCCGTGACCGCGCGGCCCCGCACCCCGAGATCCACGACGGCGGCGGAGAAGCCGATCTCGACGCAGAACTGGAACGCCCGGTCGAGCACCTCCTGGCCGCGGCCGTGCGGGTCGGTGCCCCGTTCGCGGTGGTAGGTGACGGCGCCGATCACCGTGCCCCAGTCGGCGCCGGGTTCCAGCTCGTCGGCGCGCTCGTCGTGAAGTCGTTGCAGCAAAACGGGATCAGCGGAACCGTAGGCGTCCATCTCCGCCCGGCTGTCGCTGGTTCCGTCGGATCGGACGTACGCGGCGACCAGCTCATCCTGCCCCCGGTCGTCCTGCTCGGGCGAGTCCGAGCACAAGGCATCCTCCGCGACGCGGTCCAGCACTGATGCCAGGTCCGCCGCAACGGAGTCCGCTGTGGACACAACGACCCGAAGAGTCGAAGGGTCGCAACGCCGGGCGAGCAACGCGACCAGCTCGCTCGTCGTCGGCTCGGCGGCGTGCATGTCCTCGAAAACAAGGCACAAAGGCACGTCCCCGGCCTCCGAACGCAGGCGCGCCAGGTCGATCAGGAACGTCACGACGCCCTGGCTCATGCACCGGATCATGTGCGCGCCGTAGAACCGCGTGCGCTGGGAGAACGGCCCGGCGGACGCGAGCGTCGACGGCGCGGGACCGATCAGCTCGGCCAGCTCGGGAATCCCGTACAGCAGCTCCACCTTGTGCCGCTCGACCAGGTCCGGCCAGCGCTTCTGGGCGTCGGGCAGCAGCGCGCGCAGGATCGTGTCCACGCCGGTGTACGGGCCGCGCAGCCGGTGGTGGCAGAGCGCCGTGATCACGCCGGCGTCGCCCAGGACTGACGCGAGGTGCCGCTGCCGGTCTGCCCGCCGGGCGCCCCGCAGGCGCAGATGCCGCTGTGGTGAGGGCATGTCAGCTCACTTCTCTTCCGATCCGGCGCTTGCGCCGGGCGAGGTGGGCGACCAGCGCGAGCTGGCCGACGTTGATCACCAGCGAGACGACCGCGTCCCAGAAGTAGAGGTCCAGGTGCCCGCTGCCGAGGTTGCGGCCGATGATCTCCACGTACTGCAGGACGATCGGGATCGAGCCGAAGATCGCGAGCCCGAGCATCACCACGATGCCCAGCAGCACGAACGGCCCGTACCAGCGGCCGGCTTTGCGGTCGTGTTCGGTCCACTGGCTTTCGTCCACCACGCGCTCAGGGCGGCGCAGAGCGCGCCACATCCTGTTGCGCAGCAAGGTGACGGCGGCGTCGTGCAGGTCGTGGCAGCGCAGCGCGGTGGAGAAGACGTAGTAGAGGTCGGTGCGCAGGTAGAGCTGGAACTGCCAGATCAGGCGCATCACGACGGTGAACCCCAGCGCGATCGCCACCCTGCCGGTCAACGACAACGCCCCGCTCGCATCACGGGTCACGTGCGCGAGCAGCCCCAGCAGGCCGAGCACGACGACGTCGGCGAGCATGCCCGACAGGAACGGCAGGTACCGCTTGCGGCTCTCGACGCTGAACAGGCCGTTCATCCGCGTCTCGAAGACGATGTACATGAACCGGTTGCTCATCCCGAGCTTGCTGGGCAGGCCGAGCCGCCGTCCCGCCAGCGTGTGGAAACCCTCGTGCAGGAACACCAGGGGCAGCTGGCCGAAGGTGATCACCACCTGCACCACCAGCGCGGACTGGACGAAGAAGAACTGGTGCGGGTCGGGCAGCAGGTCGTCGTGCCGAGCGCCGAGCACCAGCCAGGTCACCGTGATCGCGAGATAGACCAGCCAGGCCAACGGCGAGAACGCGGCCGCGCCGAGTTTCTGGAACCTGACCGGACGTGTCTCGGCGACGGTCTCACCGGTGCGCACGAACCCCAGTTCGTGCAACGTCTCCAGGAAGTCGTCCATGTCGATCGGCTCGCCGAACTCCGACTCGTACCACTCGGCGGCGCGCTCGGGCGACATCCCGTCGGCCATCCTGCCGAGCAGTGCGGCGCCGTCGGCGGGCAGTACCGCGTACGAACCGGTGTCCAGCCGGCCGACGACCGTTTCGTCCCCCTCCGGAACGAAGCTGAGGTCGTGGAAGAGCACTGGCGTGTCACTGCTCATGGCGCCTCCCGATGGCCGGGGGCCGCGCACGACGGCGCGGCCCCCGGTTCAGCTGATCAGGCCTCGACGCTGTACGGGCACTGGCAGGTGGCCGTCGTCAGGCGCACGTCGCCGGTGCGGCGCACGGTGATCTTCTTCATCTTCGACGTCGTCTTCACGTGTATTCCTCCCTCAAATCGCGCGGCGCGAATTTCGGCCGCACCAATTTCCTAACACGCCGAAGACCGCGTTCTGCGGCAGCAGAACAAGTTCAGAACACCAGCAGAACACCCCGATACGGGCCGTGAACAGTACCCATTCGAAATCCTGCTACCTCGTAGCCCGTTCAGCCGATGTGACGCCTGAAGTGCCGCGCCACGATCGAATACATCCAAGGGGAGGGAAAGAAAGTGGGGGACGTATACGCGCTGCTAGGACAGGAACTGCTGCGTCTGCGGCTCGAACGAGGACTGTCCCTGCGCAAGCTCGCCCGCCAGCTCGGAATGGCCGCACACAGTGGAATTGTCGACTATGAGCGAGGTGTCCGTATTCCACCTCCCGATCTCATGACCGCCTACGTGCAGGTTCTGCGACCGGAGGGAAACCGGCTGACGCAGCTGTACGAAGCAGCCATGGCCGATCGCGCGCAACAACGCGTTCTCAATTCGATTCAGCCGGAAATTCCCGACAGACCCGCCGACCTGGAATGGGTCGCGAAGCAGTACGTGGAACAGATCATGGCGTTGAACGACGTCGTGCGCGCCCTGGAGGAGCTCACCCGCGCGCTCACCGACGCGGTGGCCTGAAGCACCCATACCCGACAACCTGTCCGAACAGGACGGTGAGGCCGTATTCAGGCCAACGAAGTCCTTACGCGGCAAGGGATACAGTGATGAAGTCTGATCCCTTTCGAAGGACGTGAGTCATGGGCAACCTCGGCGCGACCGAACTGCTGATCATCGGCGTGGTGATCGTGTTGTTGTTCGGCAGCAAGAAGCTGCCCGAGATGGCCCGCTCGCTCGGGCGGTCCGCCAAGATCCTCAAGGCGGAGATCTCGGCCGAGACGCCGGAGGAGAAGCCCAAGACCACGCCCTGAACCTCCCGCGATCGCCCGGCCGGCGAGGTGGCCGGCCGGGCGATCACACCCTCAGTTACGAGGCGAGCGGAATGTCACCTCCGACGCCCCACTGGGTCGTGAACTGGCCGCGCACGTACCAGTTGCCCTCCCACGGCCGCCACACGGCGAGGTCGGTCACGCCGTCGCCGTTGAAGTCGCCGGGCACCGGAACGTCCCCGCCGACTCCCCACTGCGTCGTGCTGATCCCACGCACGTACCAGTTGCCCTCGGACGGACGCCACACCGCGAGATCCGCGACGGCGTCGCCGTTGTAGTCGCCCACAACGGGAATGTCGCCACCGATGCCCCACTGGGTCGTGCTGATCCCACGCACGTACCAGTTGCCTTCAGACGGACGCCACACCGCGAGATCCGTGATGCCGTCACCGTTGTAGTCGGCCGCAACAGGAATGTCACCGCCGATCCCCCACTGGGTCGTGCTGATCCCACGGACATACCAGTTGCCCTCAGAAGGCCGCCACACAGCGAAGTCCGTGACACCGTCACCGTTGTAGTCACCGGGAACGGGGATGTCGCCGCCGATGCCCCACTGGACGGTGCCGATGCCGCGCACGTACCAGTTGCCCTCGGACGGACGCCACACGGCGAAGTCCGTGACGCCGTCACCGTTGTAGTCACCGGGAACCGGGATGTCCGCGCCGATGCCCCACTGGGTGGTGCTGATGCCGCGGACGTACCAGTTGCCCTCCCACGGCCGCCAGACCGTCAGATCCGTGGTCCCGTCACCGTTGTAGTCGCCTTCCGGGGACCACCGGGTGAACAGCGAGTACAGCAGCCGGTTCGGCGAACCGGGTCCCGCGTCGCCGACCACGTTCGGCGTCGCGTTGCGGACGATCGCGTCGTGCACCCGTGCGGGAGGCGCGGCCGGGTGCCGCTGCAGGTACAGCGCCGCCACGCCGGCCACGTGCGGCGTGGCCATCGAGGTGCCGCTGATCGAGTTCGTCGCCGTGTCGCTGGTGTTCCACGACGACGTGATGCCGACGCCCGGTGCGAAGAGGTCGGTGCAGGTGCCGAAGTTCGAGAAACTGGCCCTGGCGTCGTTGGTGCCGGTCGCGTTCACGGTCAGGGCCTGCGCGACCCTGGCCGGCGAGGTCGAGCACGCGTCGGCGTTGGAGTTGCCCGCCGCGACGGCGTACGAGACGCCCGACGCGATCGAGTTGCGGATCGCCGTGTCCAGCGGGTCGAACGCGCCACCGCCCAGGCTCATGTTCGCCACCGCCGGCTTGACCGCGTTGGCGGTCACCCAGTCCACACCGCTGATCACGCCGGCGAAGCTGCCGCTGCCGGCGCAGTTCAGCACCTTGACCGCGACGAGCCGAACCGCTTTCGCCACACCGTACTCAGCGCCACCGATGGTGCCCGCCACGTGCGTGCCGTGGCCGTTGCAGTCGGTGTTGTTGCCGTCTCCGGTGGTGTTGGTGCCCCACGTCGCGCGTCCGCCGAACGTCGCGTGGGTGATGCGGATGCCCGTGTCGATCACGTAGGCGCGCACGCCCGCCGAGGTCGGGCCGTAGTTGTACCGCGCGTCCAGCGGCATGTTCCGCTGGTCGATCCGGTCGAGGCCCCACGACGGCGGGTTCACCTGAACGGCGTCCGCCTTGACGACCGCGTCCTGGTACACCGCAGCCACGCGAGGATCACGGGCCAGCGCCTTGGCGTTCGCCGCGCTGGTGTTGACCGCGAAGCCCTGCAGCGCGTGCTGCCAGCTCGCGGTCACGTTCCCGTTGTACTGCTTGGCGAGCGAGCCGGCACTCGCCGCCGCCACACCGTTGCGGAGCACGACCACGTACTGGTCCGCGATCGCCTTCCCCGCCGGTGCGGCGATGACGACCCCTTCTGCCGCCGAAGCCGTCGCCACCGTCGTCGACAACCCGGACGCGACAACGGCAATCCCTACAAGCGCACGCCGTATGGCGCGTCTGCCCGAGGTTTTCACAAACGCCCCTCTCGTTCGAGACAAGCCTTGTGCAGGTGCACGGACCGCGATCGGCCGATCGCGGAACGGATCCGTGCGCCCGACAGAGTGGTCGTCGGGGCCGGGGTTTCGTAACGGGGAAAACCGTTTTTCGGCCCAAATGACTCCGTCGGGACGAGCGGGGGCCGCGCATTCCGCCGCAGCGGTTGGTTTGGGAGGTAACGTTGCCGCCATGGCGTCGCTGTTCCTCAGTCACAGCGCTCAGGACCGCTCGGCGGTCGACGAGGTCCGGGCCCGGCTGGCGGTCGAGGGCTTCGACGCGATCTTCCTCGACTACGACCCTGACCACGGCATCCCCGCCGGGCGCAGCTGGGAGACCGAGCTGTACTCCGCACTGCGCCGGGCGGACGCGGTTCTGTTCGTGGCAACGGAATCCTCGGTCACCTCGCGGTGGTGCTTCGCCGAGCTGGCGCTGGCCAGGTCGACAGGAAAACCCGTGTTCCCCGTGCGGATGAGCAGCGGCGTCACGCACTCCTTGCTCGGCGACGTGCAGTGGGTCGACGTCACAGCGGAAGGCGACCTCGCCTACACGCGGCTCTGGACCGCGATGAAGACCATGGGCGTCGACCCGTCGAGCTCGTTCGACTGGGATGCCACGCGGTCGCCTTTCCCGGGTCTGGCGGCATACGGGCCGGCGGACGCGGCCGTGTTCTTCGGCCGCTCCGATCTGGTGAGCGATCTGCTGGCACGGGTGGAAGCGAGGCGAAGACAGCAGAGCCCGCCGTTCCTGACGATCGTCGGCCCCTCCGGCAGCGGCAAGTCGTCCGTCGTGCGGGCGGGGCTCGTGCCGCGGTTGCACCGGCGTCCCGGCTGGGTCGTGGTCGATCCGTTCCGGCCGGGTGCGCGGCCGATCTCCGCACTGGCAAGGGCTCTCGACATCGCGCTGACGGGCACCACGAACAACCGCACCGAGCTCGAACAGCGGCTGCGGGACCCCGCGCACATCGGCGAGCTGATGAAGGACCTCGCGGCCGGCCGGGGCGAGGTCACCGCGGTGCTGCTGGTGATCGACCAGGCGGAGGAACTCCTGCGCGGCGAGGACATCGCGCGGTTCGTGGAGATCCTGCGGCGGGTCCCGCGTGAAGATCCGCACGTCCAGATCGTCTGCACGTTGCGGTCGGAGTTCCTCGGGGCGATGGCGAGCGATCCGGATCTGGCCGCTCTGGTCCGCGAGCCCGTGGTCGTGAGCCCACTCCCCCGATCGCGGCTCCCGGAGGTGATCGAGGGACCGGCGCAACGGGCGGGTGTCAGCTTCGCTCCCGGACTCGTTCAGCGGATGGTCGAGGAGACCACGGCGGGAGAAGCGCTGCCGTTGCTCGGTTATGCGTTGCAGCAGCTGTACCAGCGACGGCAGCCGGACGGCTTGATCACGCTGGACGCGTATCTCGCGGTCGGCGGAGTCGAAGGCGCGCTGCGGCAACGCGCGGACGAGGTGCGGGAGGCATTGCGGGCGGCCGGGCACGGTGAGGTGATCATTCCGGCACTGCTCCAGCTGGTCACCGTCGACGAGCACGACGAGCCGCTCAGCCGGCCGGTGGCGATCGACGCTTTCCTCGCCGCCCAACGAGAAGTGGTCGACTCCTTCGTCGAGGCACGGCTGCTCAGCACGGACAGCGCGGGCGGATCCGCCTTCGTCCGGGTCGCGCACGAGACGTTGTTCTGGGCCTGGCCTCCCATCCGCGAGGCGATCACCGCGTCACGTCAGGCCCTGCGCACCCAGACCGAGCTCGAACGGCTGGCCCGCGACTGGGAGCGCGCACGGCGCCCCGACTCGTACCTGCTGCGCGAAGAACGGCTCGGCCTTGCCGCACAATGGCTCGCCGACCAGCACGGCGCTCACACGTTGCTGCGGGAGTTCGTCGACGCCTCGCGGACCCGGGATCTCGCCGGGCTGCGCCGGGAGTCCGAACTCGCCGCGAGCCGCGTGATGTCCCACCTCGGCAGCGACCCCGAGCGCGGCGTTCTGGTGGCACTGGCCGCGATCGAGGAGTACGCGCGGACACCGGAGGCCATCGCCGCACTCGACGCGGCCGTGCGCACCTCACGGCTCCGCGGTCACCTGCGCGGGCACGACGCGGCCGTGAACTCGGTGGTGTTCTCGCCGGACGGCACCCGCGTTCTCACCGCCTCGGACGACGGCACGGCACGCGTCTGGAACGTCGAGAACCAGCGCGAGATCCTGAAGCTGCAAGGACATTCGGCACCGGTGCGCTCGGCGGAGTACTCGTCCGACGGCACCCGTGTCCTGACCGCGTCGGAGGACAAGACGATCCGGGTGTGGGACGCGAACACCGGCGCGGTGTTGTTCGAACAGCAGCCCGATCCGTGGTCCGACACGCTCTACTGGGCGACGATCTCACCGGACGGAAAACTGATCGCCGCCGTGACGTCACACGGCCGGCTGGATCTGCTCAACGCCGCGGACGGCGCGAGGCTGTCGCACGTGAGCTTCCCGCCCGGTCGTTCCGGCATCTACCACGGAACGGACAGGAACAGGCGCTACACCGTGGCGTTCTCGCGGAACGGACTGCGCGTCGCCGCGGGCTCGCCGGACGGGGCGGCACACGTCTGGAACGTGAAGAAGCCGAAGAATCCGCAGCACGAGGTCACATTGGCAGGACACGCACCTCACGTCGCCGTGCACAGCGCCAGGTTCACGCCGGACGGGTCGTACCTCGTGACCACCAGCGCGGACGGCACCGTGCAGATCCAGGACATCGTCACGCGCGGTGAGCCCCAGGTGTTCGATCCGGCAGCGGGCCAGGTCTACGCCGCGGAGATCTCCGACGACGCCACCCTGGTCGTCGCGGCCACTCAGGACCGGACCGCGGTGCTCTTCGACGCGGAGCGGGGCACGGTGCTGGCTTCGTTGACAGGGCACGGTTCCGCGCTCCTCGCCGCGACCTTCTCCCTCGATGGCACGATGATCGCCACCGGTGACGAGGGCGGCGAGGTCCGGCTGTGGAGCACGGCCACCTGGGGCGAGGTGCTGCCGATCCCCCACGACGCCCCGGTGTTCTCGGCGTGCTTCTCGCCCGATGGCGCCCGGATCCTGACCACCTCCGGCAGGACCGCCACCGTCGTCAGCACCGAGGACGGGTCGCCGCTGCTGTCCCTCACCGGGCACGCCGAAGACGTGGTGTTCGCCGCGTTCGCTCCGGACGGTTCGAGGATCGTCACTTCGTCGTACGACTACAGCACTCGCGTCTGGAGCTCCAGCGGCGAGCTGGAGTACGAGATCTCGGGCCACGACAGCCCTGTGCAGATGGCGGCGTTCTCCTCCGACGGCACGCGCGTCATCACCTGTGCGGGTGGGCGCGGGATCGGCGGGTACGTCCTGGGCGGCGTCAAGGTGTGGGACGTCAGTGGCACCGGCCGGCGGAACAAGCCGACCCACCTCCGGTTGCCCGACATCGACATCCCGTCCGGCGAGGACGAGTCGGTGCGCTCCGCGATGTTGTCCCCCGACGGCACCCGCATCGTGGCTTCCGTCGGCAACGCCACCGCCCGTGTGTGGGACGCAGAGACGCGCGCTCTGCTGTTCACACTGACCGGCCACGAGAACCTGGTCAACTACGCGGAGTTCTCACCGGACGGGTCGTTGATCGTCACCGCGTCGGACGACAGCACCGCACGCGTCTGGGACGCGGCGGACGGCACAGAGCTGACTGTCCTGTCCGGACACCGGTCGAAGCTCGGCAACGCGCGATTCTCCCCGGACGGCAGCAGGATCGTCACGGCGTCGGCGGACGGAACAGCGCTCGTGTGGGACAGGGCCAGCGGGAAACCCGTCAGCGAACTGTGGCACGGCGCACGGCTGATCTGGGCGGACTTCTCCCCGGACACGCAGTACGTCGTCACCGCCGGTGGTGACGGCATGGCGTGGGTGTGGGACCACCTCCAGCCCGACGAGCTGATCTCCTTCGCCAAACGACTGGTGTTCCGCTCGCTCACCGCGGCCGAACGGCAGGAGTACGGCCTCCCGGAACGCCAGGAGGCCGCACCGGCCTGAGCTACTGCCCGAACTGATAGGCCCGCAGGACCGTCTGCCGCACCGAGTTGCCGCTCGCGTCGGTCGCGGCACTGCGCAGGCTGACGAACCCGTTGCCCGACGGATGCTCGGGCTGTGCCGTGTAAGCGTCGCCCGCCTGCGTCACAGGAGTCGGCTGCCACGTCTTGCCGTCGTCGTGGGAGATCGCGAGTTCGAACGCCGACACCGCACCCGTGTTGCCGCCCACCCGCGACGTCAGCGGAAACGCCCCGGACGGCGCCATCCTTCGGCCAGGACTCAAAGGGGCGCGATGTCCACACCGGTCCGGGAGGCTCGCCGCACACCCCAGTCGTACAGAGCCTGGAGTGCGGGTCCGAGACTCCTGCCTTCCTCGGTGAGCGAGTACTCGACGTTCGGCGGCACTTCCCGACGTGCCACGAGACCCGCGTCCTGCAGTTCGCGCAACCGCTGCCCGAACATCTTCTCGCTGATGCCGGGCACCTTGCGGCGCAGCTCGCCGTAGAAGTGCGGGCGTTCCTTGAGGTGGGCGAGGAGCACCGCGCGCCACTTGCCGCCGATGACGTCGAGAGCCAGCTCGACAGGACAGTGGTACACGGGCGCTCCTCACCGAAAAGTGCGTACTTGCCCGGCGTTGCGCCGGATGCTGGAGTGGGCTTCGTGATCAACGAGACCCCTTCTCTATACACCTGGGCCGGTGGCTCGGAGGCGTTGTTGCGCCTGACAGAGGCCTTTTATCGTCGCGTCGCCGACGACGAGCTGCTCGCGCCGGTGTTCGCCGGCATGGATCCCCAGCACGCCCGGTACGTGGCGTTGTGGCTGGGTGAGGTGTTCGGAGGGCCTGCCGCGTACACCGAGGAGCGCGGCGGCTACGAGTTCATGCTGGCCAAGCACCTGGGCCGGGCCATCACCGAACAACAGCGCCGCCGTTGGCTGAACCTCATCATGGACGCGGCGGACGAGGTCGAACTGCCGGCCGATCCTGAGTTCCGCGCCGCGTTCGTGTCCTATCTGGAGTGGGGCACGCGGCTCGCGGTGCAGAACTCGGCGACCGACGCCAAGCCGTTCCACGGAGCGCCGGTGCCGAAGTGGGGCTGGGGTGTGGCGCCGCCGTACCGGGGCTAAGGCAGCTCGACCACCACGCGGTAGGCGGCGGGTTCGGACGTGACGTGCAGTCCGGGGTCGTCGGCCATGCGCTGCAACGAGGCGCGCCACTCGGGGTTGGCGATGGCCGTGTCGAGCTGGGTGCCCGACGCCCACTCCGCGATGTGGACGAACCGCGTCTCGCTCGCGTCGGCGAGCGGCCGGTGCAGCCGCGAGCGCAGGAAGCCGGGCTGGGCCGACATGATCCGCGCGTTCTCCTGGTACACCTCGACGAAGTAGTCGGCCTCGCTCGCGGGCACGGTGTAGTGCTTGACCACGGTGACCGGCCCGTCGACGCCGGTCCTCGACTCCAATGCACGGCTCATGCACATCAGACAGGGCAAGTCCCGAACTTGTGACAGCGCAGGGCCTAGGCTCTGCACCCATGCTGGTCGGCCGGGACACCGAACGGGACCACGTCGAGCGATCACTGGGGCGTGCCGCCGATGGTCGCAGCGCGGCGCTGGTCGTGCGGGGTGACGCGGGCATCGGCAAGTCCGCTCTGCTCGACCACGCGGTGGCGACGGCCGACGGGATGCGGGTGCTGCGGGGTGTCGGCATCGAGTCCGAGGCGGAGCTGGCGTTCGGCGCGCTGCACCTCCTGCTCTACCCGTACCTCGATCGACTCGACGTGTTGCCCGGCCCGCAGGCAGCGGCGTTGCGAGGCGCCTTCGGGCTGAGCGGTGACGCGACCACGCCGTTCCTGGTGGGCGCGGCGACGCTGACGTTGCTCGCCGAACTGGCGGCGGAGAAACCGTTGTTGTGCGTGGTCGACGACGCGCAGTGGCTCGATCGAGGGTCGTCGGACGCGTTGTTGTTCGCGGCGCGACGGTTCCAGGTGGATCCGGTCGTGATGCTGTTCGGGGTGCGGGACACGGCCGTGCCGTTCCCCACGCCGGGCATCGAGGAGCTCCGGCTGACGGGTCTGGAGGCACCAGCCGCAGCGGGCTTGCTCGACGACCGCTGTCCCGGGCTGACGGCACCGATGCGGGCGCGGGTGCTGGACGAGGCGGCGGGCAACCCGCTGGCGTTGCTCGCACTCGGCGCGGCGGCGGAGCGGGAGGGCCGGGCGGAACCCGCGCACCAGGTCGGGCCGTTGCCGGTCACGCGCCGGGTGCAGGACACGTTCCGCGAGCAGATCGTCGGCCTTCCCGAGGCGTGCCAGACGATTCTGCTGGTCGCCGCGGCTGACCGGCTCGCAGGGATGGACGTCGTGCTGCGCGTCGCCCGTGCCGTCGGAGCGGACACCGCCGATCTGGACGCGGCCGAACGCGCGGGGCTCGTCAGCATCGTGGACGGCGAGCTGACGTTCCGGCACCCGTTGGTGCGCGCCGCCGCCTATCAGTGCGCCACGCACCACCAGCGCATCGCGGTTCACCGGGCGTTCGCCGAGGCGCTCACCTCGCCCGACGCGATGGACCGGCGCACCTGGCACCTCGCGGCGGCGACCACCGAGCCGGACGAAACAGTGGCCGCCGAACTCGAACGAACCGCGCTGCGAGCTGAGCAACGCGGCGGTGCGATGGCGGTGTCGGCCGCGTACGACAGGGCGGGCCGGTTGAGCATCGATCCCGAACTCAAAGCACGCCGGATCGCCAAAGCCGCGCTCGCTGCCTACGACGCCGGCAAACCCGACCGCGCCGCACGGCTCGCGGTGGAGGTCACGTCCCTCACCGACGATCCGAGTCTCATCGCGGAAGCCACGTTGCTGCGCGGGCAGATCGAGTACGAGCGGACCTCCCCCGAAGCCGATGCCGCGCTCGCGTGCGAGGCCGCGAAGCTGGTCATGGACAGCGATCCCGAACGCGCGTTGTTCATGCTGACCGAGATGATGTGCACCGGCCGCGACGCGGGCGCACTGCCACTGGTCGTCGAGGGCGGTCGGCTTCTGGCCCAGCTGAGCCTCAAACCCGGATCCGCGGCGCGGGCGAGTGCCGACGCGCAGATCAGCTGGGTCGAGGTGTTGAGCGGCAGACCGGAGAACGTCGGCGCGCTCCGGGAGATCCTCGCCGTCGGGCTGGAGCAGGACGCGGACAACCTGCACCGGGTCGTGGCAGGGTTCAGCGGCCTGATGCTCGCCGAGGACCAGGCCGCCATCGCGGCCATGGAGGTGTTGCTGGCCGAGGTGCGGGCGGGCGGCGCGCTGACCTGGATCCCCTACGCGCAGGAGGTCGCGGCGCTGGCCCAGGCGTTGCGCGGCGACTTCCTCACCGCGGGCACGTGTCTGGCCGAGGCGCTGGCGCTCAGCACCGAGTTCGGGATGACCATCGAGATCGCGGTGCTGAAGTCGATCTCCGTGTGGCTCGCCGCGGTGACCGCCGACGAGCCTCGCTGCCGGGAGTTGGCCGCCCAGGTGCTTCCGGTGCTGGAGGGCAAGCACGCCGTCTGCACCGCGCTGACGTACTGGGGTCTCGGCCTGCTCGATCTGGCGGCCGGGCGGTACTCGGCCGCGTTCGAGGCGTTGAAGACCGTGTGCACCGGCCCGGCCAGGAACGACTTCCTCATCCGCGCGGTCGCGGATCTGGTGGAGGCAGCCGTCCGGGACGGCGGCCCTGGTCGCGTCACCGACGAGTTCGCGGCGTTGCAGCGGTGGGCCTCGCACGTGGACAGTCCGGGCGCGACGGCGTTGCTGCGCCGCTGCCAGGCGATGCTCGACGACGACGAGGAGCGCTACCGCGAGGCGATCGAGCTGTGCGTCAGCCGGTTCGACCAGGCCAGAACGCAGCTCCTCTACGGCGAATGGCTGCGTCGCAAACGACGTCGTGGCGAGGCCCGCACCCAGCTCGACGCCGCACTGGCCGCGTTCACCCGCGCGGGTGCGTCCACGTGGGCGGAACGCACGACCAACGAGCTCACCGCGCTCGGCGAGCGTCCGGCATCGCACCAGGAACCGGACGATCCGCTCAAGAACCTGACGCCGCAGGAGATCCAGGTCGTCCGACTGGCAGCCGCGGGCCTGAGCAACAAGGAGATCGGCGCGCAGCTGTTCCTCAGCCCGCGCACGATCGGCCACCACCTGTACCGCGCGTATCCGAAGCTGGGCGTCACGAAGCGGATCGAACTGGCCCAGCTCAAGCTTGGATGACTTAACCGGTCGGTGCCCGCCTCCCCACACGCCAGTCACGTGACCGATGTGGAGCACCGCGCCCGAGTCCTAGCTTCTCCGGCAGCGAAAGGAGAGGCAGATGTTGCTGGAGAACAGGACCGCCGTGATCTACGGAGGCGGTGGCACGATCGGTGGCGCGATGGCCGACGCCTTCGCCGCCGAGGGTGCGCGGGTCTTCCTGGTGGGCCGGACGCCCGCGACGCTGGAGACCGTGGCGGACCGGATCCGCGCCGCGGGCGGTCAGGCCGAAACGGCGGTGGTCGACGCGCTGGACGCGTCCGCCGTGAACGACCACCTCGACGCCGTGGTGGAGAAAACCGGCAGTGTGGACATCTCGGTCAACGTGATCACGCTGGAGGGGATCTTCCAGCCGCTGGCCGACATCTCGACGAACGACTTCGTCGCGGCCATCAGCAAGGGCCTCACCACACACCTCATCACCACGAAGGCCGCGGCGAGGCACATGGTGAAGCAGGAGTCCGGTGTGCTGCTGTTCTTCGGCGGGTCGGACCACGCGAACATGCACCCCGGCATGGGCAACGTGCAGATCGGGTTCGACGCGATCGAGTCGTTGCGCAAGCAGTGGGCGGTGGAGCTCGCGCCGCACGGTATCCGCACCGTGACGCTGCTGACCGGCGGCGTGATCGACAGCTTCCCGGACGTCCCCGAGATGGAAGGCGCGAAGCAGAGCATCATCGACGCGTCACCGATGAAGCGCGCCGCCACGACGGCCGACGTCGGCAGCGTCGCCGCGTTCGTCGCGTCGGAGCACGGCCGCAGCATCACCTCGACGCAGGTCAACATCTCCTTCGGCGCCTGCTACGGCTGATCAGACTCTCCTGACGAGCCGGAACGCCTTGGCCAGCACGCCGTCGCCGGTGAGCACGGACGCTCCGTACTTGTCGCCCATGGTCACGGAGTTGTAGGTCTTGCGGCTCGAGATGAAGCGCGGCCGGCCTTCCGAGTCCACGCCGAGGTAGATCGCGGAGTGGTCGAGCAGCGGGCCGTCCGCGGGATCGAGGTCGAATGCCAGCACGTCGCCGGTCTGCAGACGTTCCAGCTGTTCGTCGGACGGCCTGGTGCCGGTGTCCGCGACGATCACCGCACCGGGCGCTCCGGACGTGAAGTCCCTGGCCTGCCTGGGAAGCCGGAAGCGCGAGGGCGCCCAGCCCAGCGGGAAACCCGACCGATAGCCGAACACCATCCGCAGGTATCCACTGCAGTCCAAGGAGTCCTTGCGGATGGTGTCGGCCGGCCGCACGACGCCGTTGTCGTACGTCCAGGACACGCCCAGGTAGTCGTTGAAGTCCGCGTCGCTCAGGCGCTCGCCGTCGACCAGCGGACCGAAGAACGCGCGGCCCGCGTACCGGATGCCCTTGTCGTCCCGCAGATCCGGGGTGTTCCTGCGGTACTGCATCGAGATGTCCAGAACGTCCGGTGAGCGGTCGGTCAGCGCGTTCTCCAGCCAGCGCCGGAGAACTGGATCTTTCTCACCGTCCACGCGCCACTGCGCCGGCGCGACTCTCACCCACTCCTGCGTGGTGACGGTCGCGGTGGTGACCTCGGGTTCGGCGAAAGTCCTGGCAGGGCCCCGGAAAACGGCCGTGCGCGCGCCGTCGGTGAGCGTCGCCAGCCTGTCCCCCAGCGCGTTGAGCACCAGCGTTCGAGGCGGATCGTCGACCCGGACGAAGTCGAGTCGACGTGGCATTTCCGCCCGCGCCGGCAGAATCGGCAGAGCGACGAGAACCGCGGAGACGAGCAATGGCAACGTTTTCATCGCGTCTGCCTGGACCTTTCTCGGCCACTAACCGTTAGGAAAGTTTCCTAACTAAGCGTTGTACTCGCCTCCGATATCCCGGTCAAGGGGCTGGCCGCCCCGGTACGAGATCCGAAAACGAACGGGACCATTCGATCATCCACAATGGATGAGACAAAGTCGCGTACACTTTTCGCAGGGCCTCTACCTGCACGGATGCGCGTCCGCGCGGGAACAGTACAGTAAGTAGTCTATTTCCGGCACCCCCGTCCGGCCGGTGCTTTCGAGACGGAGACGCGCCACCATGTGAACCACGCCGCCGCTACGCAGTCGATAGTTTGGACAGTCGGATGAATCGGCTCTGGCGGGCCAGGCCGGCGGTGCTCGCGCTGGCGCTGGTTGCTTTTCTGATCATGGTTCTGGTCGCCGCGTTTCGCACGATCGACGCGGCGAGCGGGTGCGACACGTGCGACGACAGCCGCAGCGTGCTCGGATTCTCGTTGCGGCTCAACGTTGTCGACGAGTCGGGTAGAAGCGTTCCCAACGCGACGGTGACCCTGCACGGCCAGAAGACCGAACGCCTGAACGGTGACGCGGACGGAACTGTCCGCACACCCGTGCTGCGCGGGCCGGTCCTCGCGGTCGTCGAGGCGCCGGGCCACCTGCCGGAGCCGGTCCCGCTCGGACAGTCCGATGTGGACGATCCGGTCACGGTGAAGCTTTTCTCCCGCAAGGAGGGCAGGCTCGCCCTGCACTCGGCCGGTGACGTCATGTTCGGGCGCAGGTACGCGGAACCGGACGAGGGCAGCTCACTCGTCCCGAACCAGGACCCGGCTCGCGGGGCCGAGCACGTGGTGTCGTCGTTCGCGCCCGAGTTCGCCGCGGCCGATCTCCGCACGGTCAACCTGGAGAGCGTCGTCAGCGATCTGCCGGCGGACAAGGCCTATCCCCAGAAGCGGTTCATCCTCAAGTCCGCCTCGGCGACCACCGCCGGACTCAAGGCGCTCGGCGTCGACTGCGCGGTGCTCGCCAACAACCACTCCCGCGACTTCCTGGACCAGGGCGTCGCGGACACCCGTGCCGCGCTGACGAAAGCGGGCATCGGGATGGTCGGCGCCGACGTGACGCCGGAGGGTGCGGCGGTGCCGTTCCGCAGGACCGTGAACGGCACCGGCGTGGCTGTCGCCGGATTCACCAGTGTCGACGGCGATTTCGTCAACGGCGCGTACCCGGACGCGAGCGAGGTTCCGACGCCGGAGGACACCTGGCGGTACGACGCGCGACCGTGGGGCTTCGGCGCCATCGCCACCGCACCGCGACGCATCGGCCAGGCGTGGGAGGTCTACCGCAAAGCCGAGAGCACCGCGCCGGACGCGGTGAAGGCCGACATGTGGAAGTCGCTCGTCGCCGTCTACCCCGAGCTGCAGGACTGGGTCGCGCGACGCGGCCACGGTGGCGCGGCCCGCTGGGACCCGATCAGCTCCCCCGCCCAGATCGCCGGGCTCGCGGCGGCCAACCAGCTCGTCGTCGTGCAGCTGCACGCGGGATTCCAGTTCCAGGACGCGGCTTCGGACAACGTGCGGTCGATGGCCCACGCCGCGGTCGACGCGGGCGCGGACATCGTGATCGGGCACCACCCGCACGTGCTGCAGGGCGTCGAGTGGTACAAGGGCAAGCTGATCGTCTACAGCCTCGGCAACTTCGTGTTCGACCAGAACTTCCTCGCCACGTTCGCGAGTGTCGTCGTGCGGACGGTGTGGGACGGCGACAAGCTGCTGGAAGCCCGGCTGCTGCCGCTGGAGCTGGTCGACTACCGGCCCGTGCCGCTCACCGGCGACGCGGCACGACGGGTGCTCGGCCGGATCTGGGAGCTCGGCCTGATGCCCGCTTCCACCGACCGCGACCGCACCGGTGCCGTGCGCGCGTACCTGAAACCGCCGACGCCTGATGTCATTCCCGCGCAACTGGTCGTCGAGCACAACACAGGACGAATCACCGCCGCGAGCACCCTCCCGGAGACCAGAACAGTCGCGGTTCCCGCGCACGGGGTAGTCGATCTCGCTCCGCCGGGCTCACTCGTCCGGCCGGTCGGCGGGGACGGTGTCGAGGTCGGACGCGACCTGTTCGGCTGGGGCCGGTTCGAGGACGAGACCGCCGACGGTGCCGTCGACTCGGCCCCGCACTGGAAGACCAATGGCACGACCCTGAGCTCACAGGTCGGACCTACTCCGCAGGGACAGCGTTTCCTGCGGTTGAGCGCGGCGGCGGGCAAGTCGGTGCAGACCCGTGCCATCGCGCGGATTCCGGTGCCACGACATCGGATCTACACCGGGGCCTCGACTCCTGCTGATCCCGACCCGTCCTACTCGGTCCGCGCGATGGTGCGCGGTACGGGTTCGGAGAGCGCGTATTTCCGTTTTGACGTTTACCACTTCCACGACAGCGACCCGACCGAGGACCCGGAGTCGGTCGTCCTCACGACGATCACCCGAGCCGTCGACGTGCCACCCGACGGAGGCTGGCACCAGGTCACGATCGACCTGAGCACCAGCGATCTGACCACGCCGGACGGCACCGGCAACATGATCATGATGTACGCCGGGCTGAACCGTGCACCCGACGGGCGGGCAGGCGCGTTGGACCTGGACGACGTGCGGTTCGTGGAGTGGCGAGCGGCGAGCGGGATGACGGGTGGGTTCGGCGCGTTCGACCTGGCCCGCAACCCCTCGGACGTGCCGAGACAGCTCCCCGCCGAGGTCAAACGTCCTTAGAGGACTGGTCAGCCAGCCGCGACATCGGCGTCCGCGAGTGCCTGTGAAAGTTCCGCGCGCGATGCAACCGACTCGCGCAGTCGTCCCGTCACTTCGATGTGGAGGAACACAAAGCCGTGTTCAGCAGCAGCTTTTCCCTGCACGTTCCTCGTCCCTTCGAGCTTCCCGCACTCGTCGTCCCAGCCGCGGCAGGTCGCGAGACCCGCCACCTCGACCCTGTCGGCCACCCGCCGCGCGGCCGGTCCCGGACGACCCTGCCCCGTCGACACCACGACGTCGGAGCCCGGCAGGCTCTGCGCGTCGAACCCGTGCAGCTGCACCTGCGGCAGCCCGCGTTGGGCGAAACCCATTGCCACAGCGTGAAAAAGCGCGTCGGTGTTGTGGGCGACGTCGGCCCGCTCGCCGGCGGCACGGCGGTGTGCTCCCGCGATCAGCACGACGGCGCCCGGCGTGCGTCGATACAGCTCGATGCCCAGCGCCTCCGTGTCGAGGTCCGCGTTCGGGTGCGGCACCTCGATCACGAGTCTCGGGGTGGTGGACCGGTCCGCCAGGAACATCCCCCAGCCCTGCTCGGCACCGGGTTTCGTGGTGGCGAGCACGAACTGTCTGCCGCTCGCCTCGTCCACTCCGGAGTCAACTGTGAAACCCAAGGGGCGCAGTCCTTCCGCCGAGGTGGCGGTGCCGTCCAGCAACGGCATCAACGCGTCGAGAGCGGTGTCGCGTTCCGCGGGCGTCGGCGCGCGGTAGGGCGCACTGGGCGAGAGGGCGTCGGCGAACTCCGCCGCGCGGTGCTCCAGGTCGATCTTCGGCGCCTGGTCCACGACGGCCGTGCAGCCGGCGAGCACCAACGCCAGCACCGCGATTCGCATGTGTCCCAACGTAGGGCGGAGAGGTCGTGAGCGAAAGCGTCGACCGGGCGAGTCTTGAACAACGCTGCGCGGAGGCCGGCTTCCCGTCCGGTGCGCGCGTGCCGCTGATCGTGATGTCGGTCGTTCTCGTGCTGCTCATGGGCTTCTGCGCCATGAGGTCGTCCGGCAAGCCCGACGGCTCACCCGTCGAAGTGGTCGCACGGTCGCACCAGTGGTTCGCCACGAACCTCGCCCACTCGGTCGGCGCGTCCGTGAACGAGGCGGTCGCGGACCTCGCGACCGCCGTGAAGCTGTACAGCGGCAAGGGTGATCGCACCGACGAGCAGACGATCGCGTTCTTCGCCAAGAACTGCCCGCACGCGCGAGGAGTCGCCGTCGTGGACACCACGGGCGGACTGCGCGCCTCGGCCGGTGAACCGGTGCCGATCGAGTCGGTGCCGCTCGACGACCTGTCGTCGGTCCCGGTCCGGGTGATGGCGGACCGGTACGGCGGGGTGCAGGCGGTGACGGCCGACGCGCTACCCGGCGGTGACCGCGTGGTCGTGGTGTCGAGCGATCTCACCATTCCCCCGGTGAGCGTGGACAGCCTGCGGTTGCCCGAGACGGTGCTGCTGGTCACCGACACCGGGGAAGTCGTCAAACCGCACGGCACCGAGACCGGCGCCGGTGAGCAGGAACTGGTCCAGCGCGCCGCGTCGGTGGCCGCGAAGGGCGAGAGCGGGCATCTCGTGGGCACGGCGGGCACCGGGCCGCCCACGCCCGACGCCCAGGCGACCGTGCCGATCGTGGCGTACGCGCCGCTGACCAGGGGACGGATCAGTCTCGGCATGTCGTTGCTGCTGGTGGGCGCCACCCCGCAGGCGGAGGCTTCTGGTGCCGGTGGAGGACTGCCCGCGGTGGTCGCGCTGCTCGGGGTGGTGGCAATCGCGGCTTTGGTGCTGCTTCTGGGACTGGTCGGTCCGGTCCGCAGGCTGCGCGAGGACGCGTTGGCCGTCGCGTCCGGGCAACCCGGCGCGCGGATGCGGCGGCAGTGGATCTCCGAGACGCACCGGATCGCGGCCGCGTTCCAGCCCGCCGAGCCTCGCAGACTGCCTTCCGCGGTGGTCGCGGTCGTGCTCGCCACGGTGATGCTGCTGGCCTGGTCCGCCGCCGTGCTCGGCACGATCGGGCGGCACGAGGTCCAGGTGCCGGGGCAGGCCGTGCAGGTCACCCAACGGTTGGCCGCGACGACGGCGACCGCGTTGCGCCGCAGCCTCCAGCAGAGCCTGACGGATCTGCGCTCGTTCGCCTCGCTGGTCGACGGCACCGACGTCGCCGACCTGCGGCCCGCGTTGCAGGAGCTGACCTCACGACGCGAGCGGTATCGCAGCGTCGCCGTCGTGGACCCGGACGGCCGGACCGTGGCGCAGGCGGGCCGCAAGCCGTTGCGGGCCGAGGAACCGCTGCCACCCGGTTCCGGCCTGCACCAGCAGAGCGTCGCGCACAAGGTCCCGCTGATCTACGCGACCGCGCCGTTGCCCGGCAGCAACTACGTGGTGGTCGGCGAGCTGGACGTGGTGAAGCTGTCGGCACTCGTGCGGCTGCCCGGTGGCGTCGGCCGGCTCGTCGACGGTGACCTGCGCACGGTCGCTGCGACCGTCGGTTATCAGGCGTGGGAGCCGCTCGCCGCGGAACCGTTGCGCGCCAGCGTGAGCGAGGCGTTGAAGGGTATCCCGGACCCGGCGGTGTGGGAGGTCGATGGCCGGACGTCCGTGGTCGCCTCGGCCGCGCTCTACGGCTCCAAGGACTTCAACGACCTGCAGTGGGCCGTCGTCGTCGAGCAGCCGGTGAGCCAGCTTCCGTTGCCGGGCAACCACATCCGGCGCACAGCGTGGCTAGCCGCACTGGTGTCCTCTGTGGTCGGACTGGTCGCGTTCGGCTGGTTCCTGCTCGTGCTCCTGCTGCCGTTGCGCAGGCTCGCCCGTTCCGCCGACCGGCTGGCGGCGGGAGACGTGTCGACCGTCATCTTCCCGCAGCGGCCGGACGAGATCGGCACGGTCGCGCGATGCCTGGAACTCCATCGCCAGTCAGTCGACGAAAGGCGGACGTGATGCACTTCCTGCACGCTGTCTACCTGATCGCCTGCGCCACCCTGCTGACCGGCGGAGTCGTGGAGCAGCGCAGGCACTACCGGAACCTGCGCCGGATCCGGACCAGGATCCTGGTCAACGGCATCCGCGGGAAGAGCTCGATCACCCGGCTGTGCGCGGGCGCGTTGCGCGGCGGTTCCCTTGTCACCGTGGCGAAAACCACCGGCACGGCAGCGCGGTTCATCCACCCGGACGCCACCGAGGAACCCGTCTACCGGAAGTTCGGCATCGCGAACGTCGTCGAGCAGATCGGCATCGTCCGCCGCGCCGCCGCCTACCGTCCGGACGCGCTGGTGATGGAGTGCATGGCCGTCGCGCCGGACCTGCAGGAGATCAACCAGTCCAAGCTGATCCGGTCGACGATCGGCGTGCTGTGCAACGTCCGCGAGGACCACCTCGCCGAGATGGGACCGACTTTGGACGACGTCGCCCGGTCGTTGTGCCGCTCGATGCCGGTCGGCGGCATCTGCGTCACCGCGGAGACCGAGCGGGTGTCGATCCTGCGTGCGGAGGCTTCTCGTCGACGGTGCACGCTGGTCGAGGTCTCGCCCGAGTCGGTGACCGATGCCGAGATGAGCGGGTTCTCGTGGATCACGTTCAAGGAGAACGTCGCCATCGCGATCGCCGTGGCCGAGCTGTGCGGGGTCGACAGAGAGCTTGCTGTGAAAGGGATGTGGGACGCGCCGCCGGATCCGGGCGTTCTGCGGGTGCACCGGTACCACGTGGACTCGCGCGAGGTGCGGTTCGCGAACGTGTTCGCCGCCAACGATCCCGAGTCGACGTTGATGAACATCGAACTGCTGCTGGAGCGCGGGGTGATCGAGCGGCCGCTGCACCTGGTGATCAACTGCCGGCCGGACCGCGTGGAGCGCAACGGCCAGATGGGAGCGCTGGTCGGGAAGCTCGACCCGCAACGGGTGGTGCTCATCGGCGAACCCACCCGCAGTGCGGCGCTGGCCATCCCGCGCTCGTGGCAGGGGCGGCTCGACGACCTGGGCGGGCGACGTGATCCAGCTGAGCTGCTGCAAGGGGTTCTGGGCACGGACGGCGAGTCGGTGTCGCTCGCCGCGATCGGCAACATCCACGGCCAAGGTGAGGTCCTGCTCGATCAACTCGAAGGGCTCACCCGCGCGGAACGCACGACCCAGCTCCACTCCGCCCCGCTCCCCCACGCAGAACGGACCACCCCATGATCAGCGGCACTCTGCAGCCCGAGGTGGCCACCCTGGGTCTGGCGATCGGCCTCGTCTTCTCCCTCCTCTGCTACCTCACCTCGAACCTCTCCCCCGGCGGCATGATCACGCCGGGCTGGCTCGCCCTCACCCTCGTCGAGGACTACCGGCGCGCGGCGATCGTCGTGCTCATGACCGCGCTGACCTACTTGGGCACCAAAGGTTTGCAGCGCGCCGTGATCCTCTACGGCAAGCGCCTGTTCGCGGCCGTCGTGCTGCTGAGCGTGCTGTTGCAGACGTCGTTGTTCATCCTCATCCAGAACGACTACCCGCTGCTGTACGTGCACGAGACGCTCGGCTTCGTCGTGCCCGGCCTGATCGCCTACCAGCTCGTCCGCCAGCCCGCGGGCGCGACGGTCGTGGCCACCGGGTCGGTCAGCCTCATCACCTACGGCGTGCTCGCCAGCGGTGTCCTCGTCGGTCTCGTCCCCACCACCTGAAGGAGCTGTGGTGTCCCGTCGACTCGCAGTCCACGTCGTCGTCCTGTGCACCGTGATCGCGTCGTCGGCCGCGGCGGTCACGCACCTGGCCACGCAGGACCGGCACCGGGCGTTCCGGCAGGCCGGGGCGAGCGTCCGCATCACGCCCGCGACCCCGGCCCGCGCGTACCGCTTCGAACGCCTCACCGCTCCCGCGCGAACAGTCGTCCGCGACGAGCGGGGTGTCATCGTCGCGACGTTCACCGATGGCGCGCGAACCGCCGTGATCAACGGGCCCACCCGCACGTTCCAGAACCCCACGCGCACCCAGGTCCAGGTGACCACGCCCGCGTGGGTTCGCCTGACGCCGGAACCATGGTCCGCCAACGCGGAGCACGCGGCGTGGCTGCGACCGTGGCTCTACGCGGCGATAGCGGATCGTGGCGACGACGTGCTCGCGGTGGCGGCGCAGTACCTCAACGGCGCGGCGCAGGCGACGGACGCGAAGGCCGTGCGGTTCCGCGGTGATGCCCGTTTCGGTCGCGCCGACTTCTCCGACTACTTGGGCGTCACGTGGTCTTTCCCCGGCGGCCCAACGGAAAAGCCCGAACCGGACGGGTACGGCGCACTCGACCCGGCGGGCTACGTGCGGATGGTCTACGGCTATCGCGCGGGCTATCCGCTGCGGTCGCCCACAGGTGCAGGAACGGGACTTCCCCGCACTCCGGCGGCGATGGCCGCACTCGACGCGGGCGCCGCCATTCCCGCCGACAGGCTCGCCCTGCAACCCGGTGACCTGGTGTTCCTCACGGACAACGGAACGGACGTCGACACGGTCGGGATCTTCTTCGGCCTCGACCAGAACGGCAGGCCGAGGTTCCTGTCCAGCCGCAAGCGCACCGACGGACCGGCGTTCAGCGACGGCGCGCTCTTCAACCAGGGCAACAGGAAGAGCCCCGCGCTGCACAGCGTCCGCCGCATCTAGCGAATAAGGATTCTGCAAACGTTCGTCAATTCCCTAATTCGCACCTCTGATTTTCACATACTCGAACCTCGTCACGAATTCGCCGCCAATCGTTGACTGGGGCGCGCTTTGCTATTCACAATTCCGCCCACGCCGCCCTTTCCCTGGAGGCCATTCGTGTCCCAAAGACAAAGTTTGCGACGAAGTGCCGTTCTCGGCGTCGTGGGAGCGCTCGCGACGGCAGGCATCGTCGTGCTCGTGAACGCGGCGGACGCGGCCCCCGGACCCGGCGCGCTCACCGGCCTCGACACCTCTGCGGCCAACCGCCGGGCACCGGTCAGCGGGCTCTACGACTGGTCGAAGGCCGGCTACCGGGGTGGCCAGAACCTGCCCGGTACCAACGAGATCAACCCGAGCGCCGCCTGCCAGATCACCGCGGCCGAGCTCGCGAGCCAGTTCAACGTCAAGCCGGACGACGGCCAGGACGACACGGCGGGTCTGCAACAGGCCATCGACTCGATCAAGACGAACTGCTCGCCGTCCGCGAGCTACACCAAGCTCAGCCTGATCACGCTGCCCACCGGCGAGCTGGCTGTGTCCCACGAGCTGCACGTGGACGCCGACTACCTGCTCGTCAAGGGCGCGGGCAAGGACGCCACGAAGATCACCTACCGACCGGACGCGAACACTCTCTACGACGCCCTCACCCCGGACGGCTCCGACTGGGACGAGGACGGCATGACCTCGGGCGCGGGCAAGGGCGGCTGGCTGTGGCCCGGCCGCGGCCTGTTCCGGGTGCAGTCGCGCGGTGTCGACCCGAGCTACGCCAGTGACTACGCGGCCGCTCCCGCCAACCGCAAGGACATCTTCGAGGGCACGATCAACGTCCACTGGAAGGCGGGCGCCAAGGTCGCGACCGCCGCGAAGACCGGTGACCGGACGATCGCCGTGCAGTCGGCGACCAAGATCAAGGCCGGCATGTTCGTGAACGTCCGCGCCGCGAACTCGGTCAAGTTCTACGAGCAGCAGAAGGCGACCGGCACCGAGTGGCCGATGCTGAACATGCACATGCGGCAGCAGATCTTCACCGTCACCTCGGTCTCCGGCAACACCGTGACGCTCGACAAGCCGCTGGAGTTCGACGTCCCCGTCAACTCCACTTCGGACGGTTCAGCGCCGATCGACGGCGCGGCGTACGACTCCAAGGTCTCGCCCCTGCTGGACCCGGTCGAGGGCGTCGGCTTCGAGGACTTCGGCTTCACGCAGGCGATGCCGGGCCTCGACCGCAACGAGGCGACCAACAACTACGGCAACATGGCGCCCGCGGCCGAGATGCACGGCATCGTCTTCAAGTGGGCGGCCAACTCGTGGGTCCGGGGCATCAAAGCCGAGATGACCGGCTCGCACCCGATCGTGACCGAAGAGGCGAAGAACCTCCAGATCGTCAACAACGAGCTCGACGGCTCGTGGAACAAGGGCAAGGGCGGCAACGGCTACTTCCGCGGCTCCCGCGTCTGGGACTCGCTCTACACCGGCAACACCTCGCGCAACCTGCGCCACTTCACCTTCCAGTGGTCCGCGGCGGGCAACGTCGTGATCGGCAACGACTTCGACTCCGACCTGAACCTGCACGGCGGCTGGGAACGCAACAACCTGTTCGAGCTCAACACGGTTCGCGTCTCCTACGCCCACCGCTCCGGCAACTGCCGGGCGAACTGCGGTGAGGAAGGCGGCGGCGGGCCGGACAACTCCAACTGGTTCCCGATCTGGTGGGGCGCGGGCAAGAAGGCCGTCAAGTGGTCCGGCGCGTCCGGTCCCCGCAACGTCTTCTTCAACAACACCATGACCAAGCAGACCGCGACCGGTGGGCCGTTCAACGACTACTACGCCGACCACTCGCGGATCTACCAGTTCGGCTGGAACGGCACTGCCTACCAGCACCTGGACGTGTCCGGCACCCCGATCGCCGACTGGGCCATGAACGAGCAGCGCGACTACACCGGCGGGCACGGCGTGGACGCGACGAAGACCGACTCGGCGGCGTCGCTGTTCCTCAACTCCATCAACGGCACTCCGCCGACCAGCACCACCACCACGTCGACCACGACCTCCACCACGACGTCGACGACCACCACAACCACCACGACTACGACCACCACCCCGCCGACCGGCGCGTGTCTTACCGCCAAGATCACCCAGACCTCGGTGTGGGACAGCGGTTACGGCGCCGACGTCACGCTCACCAACGGCTGTGCCGCCGCGACGACGTCGTGGACGGTCGAGTTCGACCTGCCGTCGGGCACGAAGGTCAGCAGCTCCTGGAGCTCGGTCCGGACGAGCTCCGGCCAGCACTACAAGTTCACCAACGCGAGCTTCAACGGCTCCATCAAGCCCGGCGCGACCGCGAAGTTCGGCTTCAACGCCTCGGGCACCGGGACGCCGACCGGCTGCACCGTCAACGGCAACCCCTGCGGAGGCAAATGATGAGAACGCTCGAGCTCGCCGTGGCGGCCACGACGGTGGCGGCACTGCTGACCGGCGGATCGGCCCAGGCGGCACCGGTGCTGAAGGCAGCGATCACCCAGACCTCCGTGTGGGACAGCGGTTACGGCGCGGACGTGACGATCACCAACTCCAGCGACACCGCGACGACGTCGTGGACCGTCGAGTTCGACCTGCCGTCCGGCACCGGGATCAGCAGTTCCTGGAGCTCCGTGCGAACGTCTGTCGGTCAGCACCACAAGTTCACCAACGCGAGCTTCAACGGCACCGTCAAACCCGGTGGCTCGGTGAAGTTCGGCTTCAACGCGTCCGGCAACGGCCTGCCGACGAACTGCACGATCAACGGCGCCTCATGTGGCGGCACCACTCCGCCCGCCGACACGCAAGCACCAACCGTGCCAACGGGTCTGCGCACCACCGGCGTGACGGCGAGCTCGGTGTCGTTGTCCTGGACGGCATCCACGGACAACGTGGGCGTCACGGGCTACGAGGTCCTGCAGGGAGGCGCGGCCACGACCGTCACCGGCACCTCGGCCACGGTCACCGGCCTGTCCCCCGCCACCGCGTACTCGTTCTCGGTGCGCGCCAAGGACGCGGCGGGCAACAAGTCCGCGGCGAGCACCGCCGTCAGCGCCACCACCAGCCCGGACACCGGTGGCGGCGAGACGGTCGACGTGTCCACGCCCGGCCAGCTCCAGGCGGCACTGGCGGCGGCCACCGAGGGCCAGACGATCAAGCTCGCGTCCGGCACCTACCGCGGCTCGTTCGTCGTGAACGCCCGTGCCGGCACCGCGTCACGGCCCATCACCCTGAGCGGCCCGCGCGACGCCGTGATCATCAACGACGGACCGTCCGGTGAAGCCCCGTCCTGCCCCGCGCCCACCGCGGGCTGGGACTCCGGCTACGGCTTGTGGATCTTCAGCTCGCCGTACTGGAACCTCACCGGGTTCACCGTGCAGGAGTCGAAGAAGGGCATCGTCCTCGACAACTCGCACCACACCACGATCGACTCGGTGAGCGTGCACCACGTCGACGAGGAAGCCGTGCACTTCCGCCGTTCCTCCGCCGACGGCGTCATCCGCAACTCGGTGATCACCGACACCGGCCTGGTCCAGCCCGGCTACGGCGAGGGCGTGTACCTCGGTTCCGCCAACTCCAACTGGGCCTGCCACGGCAACACCGGCGGCATCGACCGCAGCGACCGCGTCCAGGTGCTCGGCAACAGGATCGGCCCGAACATCGCCGCCGAGCCGATCGACGTCAAGGAAGGGACGTACGAGGGAATCATCCGCGGCAACACCTTCGACGGTCAGGGCATCACCGGCCAGAACTCGGCCGACTCCTGGGTCGACGTCAAGGGCATCGGCTACCTGATCGAGGACAACATCGGCACGTTCCGCAGCCCGGGCACGTTCGCCAACGGCTACGAGACGCACAACACCAGCACCACGCCGAGCCTGCCCAACGGCTGCGGCAACACGTGGCGCAACAACCGTTCCGACCTCGGCGGAGTCGGCCAGTACGCCATCAACATCACCTCGGTGTCGAAGTGCACGGCGCTGCCCAACGTCGTCTACGCGTCGAACACGGTGACCGGGGCGGTGAAGGGACTGACCAACGCCCCGGTCACGCCCTAGACCTCGTCCCAGCGAGCGGCGAAGCGGCGGCAGCCACCACCGACCGACCCGGCGTCGTTGATCGCACCGGCCTCGATGCACTTGGTGATCGTGCCGGTGCCGGGCAACAGCTCGGCACCGGCACCCGGCTGCCACCGCACCGCCAGGTAGGCGCCGCCGGGTGCGGCCGTCGACTCACCGACGACCACCCCGGCGTCGTTCACCGCCTTGGCGCTGGAGAACAGGCCGCCGACGGTGCCGAGGTCGGTGACCGTGACGGCCGGGCCGTCGAGCGACCACTTCACGGCGTGCTGGTAGTAGCCCGCCGTCTCGGCCCAGCCGACGACGACCGTGCCGGCGTCGTTGATCGCGACCGCGACGCTGTTGCGTCCGCCGGGCAACGCCGGGAGCGCGACCGCGGTGCCGTCGGCCTGCCAGAGCGTGGCGTGCGTGCGGTCGAACTCGTTGAGCCGGTCGGAGCTGCCGACCACCACGCCGCCCGCGCTGATGTCCCGCGCCGAACCCTGGTCGTGGCCGGGCAGGTGGCTCAACGTCGTGATGGTGCCGTCGGTGTTCCAGCGCACCGCGGTGCTCAGGCCGGAGAACCGTTCCGTCGCGTGGCCGACGATCACGCCGTCGTCGTTGACGCCGTTCGCGCTGGTGCTGTGCGGCTCGGCGGAGAACGCCGGCAACGCGCTGATCTGGCCGGATTCATCCCACCGCACCGCCACCAGCCCGGTGTTCACGCCTTGCGACGTGCCGACCGCGACACCCGCGTTGTTCACGGCGTTGGCCATGCCGGAGAAGTCACCGGGCAGCTTGCCGAGGCGCGTCGCCGTGCCGTCCGCGGCCCACCGCACGGCGTCGCGCGAGCCCTCCGAGTGCCCGACGAGCACGCCGGAGTCGTTCAAGCCCTTCACGTGGTCCCAGGTGGAGCCGGGAGCGAGGGGCAGCACGGTGGTGGCGGTCGCGGCGTGGGCCGGGACGACGCAGCCGAGCGTCAGGAGCGCGGCGAGCCCAGCCGCCGACACGGGTCTGTGCATGTGGTTCCCCAGTCGTCGAAGTGCGTTTCTCCGCCCTCCAACGCCGCGAGACCGCCGTCCGTTGACTTCTACGCGTACGGGTTGCGGCCTGACAAACCGCCCACCTTGCACGGCCCGTTGAACGCGTCACGGCAGACCACCACGGCGAAGTAGGTGATCGAGTCGCCGCTGATCGACCACTTCAGGTCGTTGTACGTCGTGTAGTCCTCTTTGTCGCAACCCGAGTAGTCGTAGCGGTGCGTCGGCGTCGTGTCCGGGTGCAGCGAACCGTTGTAGAAGAGGAAGTAGGCGTAGACCGGTTTGGCGTCGCAACCCCAGTCGGACACGATCAGGTCGATGTTCCCGACCGAGCTGCGGCCGGTCCAGTCGAACGTCGCGCCGGCGTACCCGTAGTCCTGCCCCGAGTAGATGAACTCCTGCGCGGCGGCACCTGCCGTGCCCGTGGTGATCCCGGCTGCTGAGAGCGCGACCATGACGGCGGCTGCGATCTTGCTTCTCCAACTCATGGGCGGCAGTCAACAGTGCTGCCGAGCGTCGGAGAAAGCCTTTGCACCTTGGCGCAAAACCTCCGCGACCGGACAGGTTCCTGTCGCCGGAGCCGCGCCGCTAGTAGCGTCCCGGGGCATGAGACGACTGCTCAGCGTCGCGTTGTCGTTCCTCCTGGTGGCCGTGGCCGCGCAGCCCGCGTCCGCGCACGGTGGCGACCAGCCGTTGCCCGGCTACACGATCGTCAACCCGCCGCTCGCCCCGGCGCAGGTCGGCGGCAAGCCCACCAGGGTGATCCAGGGCGTGCACAGCCACGCGGGCTACATCATCGAGGTGCCGCCTCGCTGGAACGGCCGGCTCGCGATGTGGGCGCACGGGTACCGCGGCCAGGGCAAGGTGCTCACGGTCGACGCGCCGCCGTACGGGCTGCGGCAGCGCTGGCTCGACGAGGGCTACGCCTGGGCGGCGTCGTCATACTACAGCAACAGCTACGACGTCCGCGCCGGCGTGACGACGACCCGCGAGCTGGCAACGCTGTTCGGCCAGAAGGTGCAGCGGCCCAAGAAGGTCTTCCTGGCCGGTGTGTCGATGGGCGGGCACGTGATCGCCCGGTCGCTCGAGCAGTATCCGGGCTTCTACGCGGGTGCGTTGCCGATGTGCGGTGTCGTGGGTGACCACGAGCTGTTCGACTACTTCCTGAGCTACCACCTGCTCGCGCAGGCGATCACGGACATCCACGCCTACCCGCTGCCGCCGGACTACCTCACCGCGGTGGTGCCGCGGATCCAGCAGGCGCTCAAGGGCAACGACCAGTTCCGTGCTCTTGTCGCCAACCTCTCCGGTGGTGCGCGGCCCGGCACCGACGCGGCCTACGCGTACTGGCAGAACTTCCTGTTCAACCTCGTCACCACCGGCGACACCCTCGCGGACAACCCGCTGCAGATCGCCACGAACACCGGCCTCCGCTACCGGCCCAACTCCCCTGTCGACGTGAACGCCGAGGTGCAACGGGTTCGTGCCGCGAACCCCGTCGCGCGCTACACGTGGGGGCTCACCGAGATCCCCGCGGTTCAGGGTCTGCCGAGTGCGCCCGTGGTGTCGTTGCACGGGATCGGTGACCTGTTCGTGCCGTTCAAGATGGAGCAGGACTACCGCGACGACGCCGCCCGGTTCGGCCGCACGCATCTGCTGGTGCAGCGGGCGATTCGCACCATCAACCACTGCGAGTTCTCGGACGCCGAGGTCGGGGACGCGTGGCGCGACCTGACCTCGTGGGTGGACCGGGGCAAGCGGCCGTCCGGTGACGACGTGCGCCGGACCGACGATCCACGCTACGGCTGCCGTTTCACCGATCGTCTCGCCACCGGTGGCACTCGGGCCCTCTTCCCTGCCTGCTAGAGGACCAAGCTCTCGCCGCCATCCAGTCCCGCGTGGCACGATCTCGTGCCCGCTCGGGCGATGACAACGTTGTCGTCGCTCGCCAGGAGAGAGGAAGGCTCATGTTCGGCTCCCTGCACCGACACGCCAGACGCTCGATTCCCCTGATGGTCGCCGGTCTGCTCACCGCAGGCGTCGTCACGGCGACACCCGCGTCCGCCGCACCACTTCCGTTGACACAGCACGTGAACCCGTTCATCGGCACCGACAACAGCAACTCGCCCAACCCGGTGCCGGGCGGCGCGGGCGGCAGCACCTACCCCGGCGCCGTGGTGCCGTTCGGCATGGTGCAGTTCAGCCCGGACACGCCGACCGCGTCGCCCTCCGGCTACCGCTACAGCGACACGAGCATCCAGGAGTTCAGCCTCACCCACTTCAACGGCGCGGGCTGCGCGAACAACGAGGACCTCGGGATCCTGCCGATCACCGGCAACCTCTCGTCGTCGCCGGGCACGAACTGGACCGGATATGCCGGCAGCTACACGAAAGCCAACGAGTCGGCGTCGCCCGGTTACTACAAGAACCGGCTCGACACCTACAACACCGGCGTCGAACTCTCGGCGACCAAACGCACCGGGTTCATGCGGCTGACCTACCCGAGCACGTCCACCGCGCGCGTGCTGATCAACAGCAGCCGCAGCGCGACCGGCAACCGCAGCGGGTCGATCGCGATCAACGGCAGCCAGCTCACCGGGACGTTCACCGGCGGTGGCTTCTGCGGGTCGTCCAAGACCTACCAGCTCTTCTACGCGATCCAGTTCGACCGCGCGCCGACCGGGTTCGGCACGTGGCTCGGCGGCACGGTCTCGGCGGGGTCCGCGTCGACGAGCGGGGTGAACTCCGGCGGCTACCTCACGTTCGACACGTCCGCGAACCCCGTGGTGCAGCTGAAGGTCGGCGTCTCGTTCGTCAGTGTGGCCGGCGCGCAGGCGAACCTCGTCGCCGAAACTCCTGGCTTCGACTTCGCCGGAACCCGCACTGCCGCCGACACCGCGTGGAACGACGTGTTGAACCGCGTGCAGGCGACGGGCGGGACCGCCGCCGACCTGCAGAAGTTCTACACCGCGCTCTACCACGTGTTCCAGAACCCCAACATCGCAAGCGACGTCAACGGCCAGTACCGCGGCTTCGACCAGACCGTGCGCACGGCGTCCCACACCGTCTACCAGAACTACTCGGGCTGGGACATCTACCGTTCGTGGGCCTCGCTCATCGCGTTGCTCGCCCCCGCGGAAGCCAGTGACATAGCCAAGTCCATGGTCCTGGACGGCCAGCAGGGCGGCCTGCTGCCGAAGTGGTCGCACAACAGCAACGAGCACTTCGTGATGACCGGCGACCCCGGACCGATCATCGTGTCGAGCCTCTACGCGTTCGGTGTGCGCGGCTTCGACACCGCGGCCACTCTGGCGTTGATGGACAAGAGCTCCAACGGCGGCACGACGCAGGGCCAGGCGATCCGCGGCCGCCAGTCGGGCTACCTCAGCAGGCACTACGTCACCGAGGACCCGTCGGACTCGCTGGAGTACTCGGCGTCCGACTTCGCCGTCGCCCAGTTCGCGCAAGCCCTTGGTGACACGGCGAAGTACAACACCTACATGACCCGCGCGCAGTGGTGGTCCAACGTGTACAACCCGGAGTCGGGCTACGTGCAGAAGCGCAACGCCGACGGCTCGTGGGCGTGGCCGGTCACCCCGGCGAGCCCGACCGGCTACACCGAGGGCAACGCGTCGCAGTACACGTGGATGGTGCCGTACAACTTCGGCAGCCTGATCAACCTGATGGGCGGACCGCGCACCGCGATCCAGCGCCTGGACCACCACTTCACGCAGCTCAACGGCGGCCTTTCGCTGCCGTACTTCTACATCGGCAACGAGCCGGAGCACGGCGTGCCGTGGGCGTACAACTACGCCGCCTACCCGCAGGGCACCAGCGCCGCGGTGCGCCGGGTGATGACCGAGTCGTTCACGACGGCCGCCGGTGGGCTGCCCGGCAACGACGACCTCGGCGCCACCTCCGCGTGGTACGTCTGGGCCGCGATGGGCATGTACCCGCCCACTCCGGGTTCAGATGTTCTCGCTTTGCACGGGCCGTTGTTCCCGTCCGTCACGGTCACCAGGCCTTCGGGTGTGCTGCAGATCAACGCTTCCGGCGCCGGGGCTCAGTACGTGCAGAGCTTCAACCGCAACGGGGTCGCCTCCTCCCGGTCCTGGCTGCGGTACGGGGACATCTCGGGCAACGCCACGCTGAACTTCGCGATGGGTTCGTCGCCCAGCGCCTGGGGCACGGCCGCTTCTGACGTGCCGCCATCGTTCAACGACGGCTTCACTCCCCCGGCTCCCGCCCCTGCTCTGGGCACGAACCTGGCGCTGGGCAAGCCCACCACGGCGTCGGAGCCCTGCAACGCGAACGAGGCCGCGGCGAAGGCGTTGGACGGCAGCCTGTCCGGCAAGTGGTGCTCGCTGGCGGCGACGAAGTTCCTCCAGGTCGACCTCGGCTCGGCGCAGAACGTCGGGTCGTTCGTGCTGAAGCACGCCGGGCTCGGCGGGGAGAACACCGGCTGGAACACGGGTGCGTACAACGTCCAGACGTCGCTCGACGGCACGAACTGGACAACGGTCGTCAACGTGTCCTCGGTGCGCGCGAGCCGTTCACACCACCCGATCACGCAACGGCAGGCGCGGTACGTCCGGCTGAACGTCACCACGCCGACGAACAACGGCAACACCGCCGCGCGGATCTACGAATTCGAGGTGTACAGCTCATAACAGATCTCGGTCCAAGGCTGGGACGGATCGTGAGGACCGTAGATCTCCCAACGGGTTCCCGTGGTTCGGAGGCTGTTCGCGGCGCACCAGGTCAGCACGGCCTGGTGCGCCGCACCGAGCTCATCGTAGGGTCCAATGTGGACCGTATGGGCGACACGTGCGGCGGGGAGTTCTGACGCCACCACTCTGCCGGTCAACGGGCACGGCACGGTCAGCTCGACACCGACCTCGACGTTCGGTGCGTCGTCCCGGTACAGCATGATGTTGCGGCACCCGCTCGTGATGCCGCCCGCGCGCAGGCACGCCCACACCTCGTCGAGCATCGGCTGCCAGAGCCGCGGGAACTCAGCCCAGGTCGTCGTCGCCGCGACCACGGCGGTCGGCCGGGCCGCGACCACGGTGACGTTCACCGGTGCAGTGGTCACGGCCCGATCGTACGACCGCGGTCAGGCGATGCGGAACGACTGTGCGGCGCTACCGTTGCACGCCGCCTGCACCAGCTGGACCTCGTCGGCGCTCGAGCCGCCGGGCACCGTCAGGCACTTGCCGCTGTGCCGCGCGACCAGGTGGTAGTAGCCGCCGCCCTCGGACACCGGCTGCCACTGCTGGTTGTTGCCGCCGCCGTACGTCCACAGGTGCACACCCGCGCCATCGGCGAGCGACACCCTGGACACGTCGAGCACCAGCGCCGCGTTGGTGCGGTTGTCGGCCCGCGTGTAGCCACCGGACGTCGGCTGGAACCGGAACTGCTGCGCGGTGGTGCCGTTGCACGAGTACTGCTGGATCACGGTGCCGTTCGTCGATCCGGCAGCCTTCGCGTCGACGCACTTGCCGTTCGCCTTGTTGACCACCGGGTACCAGGCCGTGGGCGAGATGCCACCGGGGTCCTGCGTGCCGCCGCCGAGCCCGCGCAACCCGTCGAGGATCAGCTTGTTCTGCTGCGCGCTCTCGAACGTCGACGACAACGCGGTGTCGGTCGCGTAGTTCATCTTGTTGTGGCCGAAGTTCGCGTACAGCATCTTGTAGTTCTTGTTGGTCCAGATGATCGGGAAGTCGCCGGAGTACCAGATCTCGCCGGGGTTGTCGCCGACCGGGAACGTCGACTGGTCGAGCGACGCCAGCACGGTGATGTTCGGGTTCTGCCGGAGGTTCTTCTCCCACGAGTACCACTCGCTGGCCGACGACAGGATCGTGTCCGGCAGGTTCGCGGTGGCCGGGTTGCCGTGGTTCTCGATCCGCAACGTCTCCGCGGTCGGCGCCCAGCTGTTGCGCGAGAAGCGACCGGAGCCGAGGAACTCGTCGTGGTACCACCGCATGTACGGCTGGTCCTCGGCGTCGGAGTAGGCCGAGACGTGGAAGCCGAAGTACGCGCCACCCGCGTCCAGGTACCGCTTGAAGCCCTCGTACTGCTGCTGGGAGTGCGGCTTGTCGTCGAGGAACATCACGACCTGGTACTGCCCCGGCGTGATGGAGTTGAGCAGGTTCCAGTCCTTCGTCGCGGTGTAGGTGTAGCCGTTCGCGGCGGCCTGCTGCGGGAACCAGACGTTGGCCTCGCGCGCGAAACTGCGGTGCGCCTGATCGGCCGGCTCGGTGTAGAAGGCGAGCACCTTGAACGGGGCGGCGGCCTGGACCGGTGCCGCGACGGAAGCGGCTATCAGTGCGGTCGCGGCCAGCAGTTTCCAGGCGCGCTTGAAGAAGCTCTTCGGCACAGGGGTTTCCTTTCCGGCGCGGCGGCAGGGGTCCGCACTCGGATTAAGGCACAGCCGAAGATGGGTGGTCCAGACCTTTTGGTGCCGTTACGGAGACCGGAAGAACGACCGGAAAGCACAGGGGGACAAAAGGGACTGCCCGCCACTCCCGGAGGAATGGCGGGCAGAGAACAGAGCACTTGCCCTCACCACTCCCGGAGAAGTGAGCGGGCAATCCCACTACCAAGAACTACCGGGTCGGTCCCAGCCGGGTCCAGGGGCTCGCCGGGTTGGCGGCGTCCGGCGTGTCCCCCTTCGTCCAGTACTTCGCCTTCCAGTAGAACCCGTTGTACGACACCACGGTCCGCGTGATGCCGTTCGGACTGCCCGCGACCATGGCAGTGCCGATACCACCGCTGTTCCGAGGCTCGGCCACGAAGTCGAACCGAGCCCAGCTGCTGCCCGCCGCGAACGACACCAGCTGATAAGCCTTGCCGTGCTCGGGCTCACCGCTGATGACCTTGCCGGCCGCGTCGACCAGCTGCCACCACTGACCAGCCGCACCATCGCAGTCGCGCACCGAGAGCGAGCCGAGCAGCCGGTCCGCGGACAGGCACGGGTCCCGGCCGCTGGTGTCGGACTTGACGTGGAACCACGCCTGCCCGTTGTCGCGGCTGTCGAGGCTCACCGACCACAGCTGGCTCTTGGCGTCACCGGCGTTGCGCGCCAGCGTCGCCGCGCTGCTGCCCGCCGCGTGGTCGAGCAGGCCGCCGCTCGCGCTGTCCTCGAACTTCCACTTCGTGCCCGTCTTCCACATCCCGAACGGCGCGACGGCCGGGTTGTAGGTGCGGTCGGCCTTCCAGTCCTCGGCCTGGCACGCGGGAACGTTCGTGCCCCCGGTGTCGGGGCTGACCAAAGACGTGCCCTTGCGGCCCTCCGAAGAAACCCCGTAGCTGTTGTTGCCGATCTTCAGCACCGTGTTCAACGGCCCGGTGATCGGCAGGTAGTACTTCAGCCCGATGTCCCGGGACTTGCCCGAAGCCAGATCCTCGCAGTAGCCCAAAGTCAGCTTCAGCCGGTGGAAGTCGCCCTTCAGCCCGCCCGCGTTCGGACCCTGGTGGCCGGGCGTGATCGCGTCCTTCATCTCCTGCCACGCCTCGTCCTTCACGAGCGCCGAGGTCGAGGTCGGGATGTCGAACGAGATCTCGGTGCCGGCGGGCAACGTCTTGCCGCTGCGGTTCGTGATCCGCAGCTTCGGCTGGATCGGCCACATGTCCTTGACGTCGGTCGGGTAGTCGGTGAGCTCGACCGAGACGTCGACGACCTGCTTGGGCGGCGCGACCGCACCGGACGGGTCGGTCCTGGGTGTGGACGAACCGAGCGCGTTGGTGAGCCGCGTCGTCAGGTCGTAGCCCATGCCGTACTCACCGTTCGAGCGCTTGGTGTAGTCGCCGGCGAGCTCCCAGATCATCACGCCGCCGAGGCCCTTGTCCTTCACGTAGGCGGCCTTGGCGTCCAGGGCGCGTTCGTCCTCAGTGGACAGGAACACCTTCTTGTCGGAGTTCCACAGCCAGCCCGCTTTGAGCGTCGAGTCGTACTTGCCCTGGTAGGTGCCGGTGAGCTTGTTCTCCGGCTTGCCGGTGTCGAGCCCGTACGCCGACAGGTAGCCCGGCGAGACGCCCTGGGCGAGGTTGCGCGCGTGCCACATCGGGTTCGAGCCCGCCGCCACCTCACGACCGCGATCCGTGTCGTGCCAGACGTTGTCGATGCCGACCGCGCCGTTGCCGCACGGCGTGGTGGTGCCGGGCGAGTTGCCGCCCGTGCCAGTGCCGGGCGGGCACGCCTTCTGGTCGGGCAGTGCGGCCGTGCCCCACAACCCGTCCGTGCCGCCTTCGACGCCGCGCCAGCCTCGGGTGTAGTACGGGATGCCGAGGTTGATCCGCGACGGCGCCAGCTTGCCCCGGTAGTAGTGGTAGCTCCAGTCCAGGTTGAAGTAGCCGTTCTTCTGGTACTCGGGCTCGCGGTAGACGCCGGCGGACGTCAGCTCGTTGTCCTTGCCGTCGTCGTAGAGCGGTGCCTGCGGGCCGACGAAGTGGTTCCACGAGCCGTGCAGGTCGTAGGACATGATGTTGACGAAGTCCTGGTACTGCAACGCCTGCCCCGCGTCGAGGCCGCGCACCAGGTAGCCGGAGCCGGACACCGCCGAGGTCAGCAGGTAGTAGCGGCCCTTGGCGGCCGCCGCGTCGTCGAGCTTGGCGCGCAACGTCTTCATCAACGCCGCGTAGCCCTCGGCCAGGTGCGGACGCAACGGGTTCGCGGTGGTCCAGTCGTTCGGGTTGCCGGAGTTCGGCAGCGCCGTCGGGTACTCGTAGTCGATGTCGACGCCGTCGAACCCGTACTTGCCGAGGAACGCGACGACCGAGTCGGCGAACGTGTCGATGGCCGGCTGGTTCGCCCAGCCGGTCGACGGATCGCGCTGCGACCGGGTGGTCATGGCGTAGAAGCCGGTCGACTCCGCCCAGCCGCCGACGGAGATCAGCGTCTTCACCGCCGGGTGCTTCTTCTTGTAGCGCGTCAACAGGTTGAAGTGCCCCTTGTACGGCAGCGACTCGTCCATCTCGGCGCCGCGGAAGCCGGGCCAGGTCATGCCTGTCGCCGGGTTCTTCGCGTCGTCGGGCCCGACGGAGATCCTGTTGTTGTCCACCCGCGCGAACGCGTAGTTGAGGTGCGTGACCTTGGACCACGGGATGTTGTTCACCAGGTACTGCGGGCTGTTGTCCTGCCCAGCGCGCCACCCGGTGAAATAGCCGACCGCGCGCCGCGTGCGGTCGTTGCCGACCCACTCCACGCCGTTCGTGTCGTAGACGTCGCAGTACCGGGCCTTCGACGAACCCGTGAGGCCTTCCGGACGGCAAGCCGCGTGCTGGTCACCCGAAGACGGCTTGGTGCCGCGGTTGTCGGCGGCGGTGTCGAACGGCGCACCGGCGCTCAGCCGCGGATCGTTGGCGGGCACTTCTTCCGGCGTACCACCGGATCCCGGCGTGTCGCCGTGGTAGACGTACTTGTTCAACGCCTCGACCGCGGACATCGGGTTGCCGTCGCCGTACTGGTCGATCGCGAGGAAGTTCGCCTTCTTCCGCGCGGCCGGAGCGCAGAACCGCTCGGCCCGGTTGAGCGCCTTCTCGTTGTCGTTCTTGTAGGTCGGAGCGACCGGTGCGTCCCGGAAGTGGTTCATCACGAACAACCGCCGGAAACCCTTCTCCTCGGTGCTCAGCGGGATGTTGTCCCATCGGCTGTAGCACCGCCAGTCGGAGTCACCGGAACCCGGACCCATCGACCAGTAGTTCTCCACGGTCCACTGCGACTGGGCCATGAACCCGAGCTTGTTCTTCGCGTTGTCCTGGTTCGCCGCGGCGTTGTCCTGGGTGAACAGCAGCAGCCGCTTGCCGCTCGCGACCATCGAGCTGACGGTCGGCCAGCCCGCGTTCCACACGTTCTCCCGGTCGGGCCGGAACACGAGGTCCTTGAAGGTCCCGTTCTCGCCGAAGAGGCCGGAGAGCGCTCCATCGAGCTGCTCGGCGGTGACGTAGTCCTCCAGGAAGACGCTGACGATCGCGTTCCTGTCCTCCCGCAGGTAGTTCCCGATGTCGGTGAACAGCTTCGCCGCCTCGGGACTCTCGTCCAGACAGCCCTTCAACACCGGGATGTCGTGGCAGAGCCGCACTTTCCCGTTCTCGAAGTGCGCGTCCATCATCAGTCCGCGGGCACCGGCCTTGAGCTGCGCGGTGGTGCTGTGCGGCTGGTTCGGGAACGCGAGCCCGTCGTCGGCCTGGTCCTCGGTGTTGTGCATCGAGTTGTGCGTCGTCAGGAACGTGACGTCGTCGAGCTTCGGATCGTTCGGCATCGGCCCGCGCGGCGGGTCGATCGGCGTCACGTACCACGCGTCGTTGGCGATCGAGTCCTCGGTGATCTTGACCTGCATCGCCGAGTTCATGATCGGCTCACCCCAGAGCCGCCGCTGCGTACCCGGCACGAAGATCCGGTAGACGTCACCGGCGTCGTGGCGGAACTCCCAGTTCGTCTTGGGTTCGTCGCACGAGCCGACCACGAGCCGCGGGTCGCCCTCGGGGTTGTTCTGCTCGGTGAGGCACTCGCTGTCCAGCTGGACGTTCTTGACCTTGTAGGTGCCGTCGCCGGTGCGGGAGACCTCCCACTGCTGGTAGTTCTCGTCCCCCTTCGGCCGCCCCATGGCGACCCACTTCAGGTCCGGGTTCCGCGAGGCCTGCATGTTGTAACCGCTGATACGGCTTTGGAGGTAGAACTTGCCTCCATCAGGCGGACTCTCGTCCGACAACGTTGTCACCTGATCAGACCGCTCCGGTGCTGCCACAGCTGGCACGCTCGGTGCCGTGCTCAGCACCAGAACGGCCGCGAGCAGGCCGGATGGCGTCTTGATGCGCATGTTCCCCCTCAAGAACATTGCTTTTCCCGGCGTTTGGACCGGTACGGCCGATGCTGCCAGCCGCTCGGGAGACGCAGAACCGACGAACGGGTGTGAGATCGTTCTCACCGCTCGGTTGACCCTCTCACCGTGTGAGGGTGCAGCCTGAGCACGTGATCATCGAGAACGTCGCGTTCCCCGCGGGTCAGCACTGCGAGACCACCGCGCTCGGCGCCCTGCTGCGGCACGAGGGCGTCGAGTTCTCCGAGCCGATGCTGTTCGGGCTCGGCGAAGGCCTGGGCTTCGTCTACTGGGACGCCAAGAACCTGGACTTCCCGTTCCTCGGCGGTCGCGTCAAACCGTTCGAGCTCACCAGAACAGCCGCCCGCCACCTGGGCCTCACACTGGACGTCCAGGAGACGTCCTCGGCGCGCAAGGCCTGGCAGAACGTGGAGAGCGCTCTCGGATCAGGACGTCCGGTCGGCCTGCAGCTGGACTCGTACCACCTCGAGTACTTCACGGCGAAGGTCCACTTCGGGGGCCACTTCGTCGCGATGCGCGGCTACGACGACACGAACGCCCATCTCGTCGACACCGCCCAGCAGGGCGGCGCTGTGACAACGACGCTGGAGAGCCTGGAACGGGCCCGTGGTGAACGCGGTCCCATGACGGCCCGCAACCTGTCCTACACGATCACCGGATCGGAAAGGACTGATCTGGGTGCAGCCATCCGGAGAGCGATCTCCAACAACGCGGCCACGTTCCTCACCCCGCCGATCGCCAACCTCGGCCACCGCGGCATCGGCAAGGCCGCGAAGCAGGTGCCGAAGTGGCTCGACCGCTCCCGCGACCCGTCCCACGACCTCACACTGGCCGCCACGCTGATGGAACGCGGCGGCACCGGCGGCTCACTGTTCCGCGCGCTCTACCGCGACTTCCTCGCGGAGGCCGCCACAATCGTCGACGACGACAACCTCGTGCGAGGCCATCAGCTCTACGCCGAGATCGCTCCACTGTGGACCGAGGTCGCACAGCACATCGCCAAGGCAGGCGAAACCGGTGAAACCGGCCATCTGACACAAGCCTCGACACTCCTCACCGACCTCGCCGACCGCGAGCACCACGCGATGCAGGTCCTTTCCGGACTCCGCTGACCTTTCAGGCAAACGACCTCCGGCGTGCTGGCCGGAAACGCGTTCCTGTGCCACGTTGGGAAGATGTCGTCCCGATCTTCGGTGCTCGCGAGCCTGCTCGCCGTCACCGCGGCCCTCGTCCCGTCGGCCGCCCACGCCCACACCGACCAGTGGCAGCGGGTCGGCACCGGGATCACCGAAGGCGTCAGCGGGCTCGCCGTGCTCAGCCAGCGCGGCGACCACGTCGAGGCGCTCTCCGTCATCGACAACAAGAAGCCGGGCCAGGAACGCGTCCGCAGGATCGTCCTCGACGACGGCCTGGTCACGGCGGTACGTCCGCTGACGTGGCAGGGCGAGACCCCGGTCGACCTGGAAGCGGTCACCCGCGTGCCGAACCGGCCCGGTGAGTACGTCGCGCTGGCCAGCGGCGCCCGTGCCTTCCACGTGCGCGTCCAGCACGACGTCGTCACGGTCGTCGCCGCGTTCGACCTGCCACCCCACGATCCGGCCGACGACATGGAGAGCTTCGCGCTGAAAGCGGTCGGCTCCCGGCTCGCCGCGGTGTGGGCCGACCGAGGCAAGGGCACTCGACCGGCCACGCTGTACTCGGCGTACTTCTCGTTGCAGAAGCACGAGTTCGGCCCCGTCAGCACCGTCGAGTACGACACCGGCGCACACGACAAGACCGTCCGGCACGCGTCGGACATCGCGATCAAACCGAACGGGGAGCTGCTCGTGTCCTCCGCGACCGACCCCGGCGACGACGGCCCGTTCTCGTCGTCGTTGCGCGAGATCGGCAGGCTCACGCCGCGCAAGGACACCGTCGGCGTCAGCCTGACGACACCGCGGCTGCTCGGGGTGTTCGACGGGTACAAGGTCGAGGCGGTGACCCTCCTGCGCGGCGGCGACGTCCTCCTCGGCACCGACGACGAGAACAACGGCGGCCAGGTCGCGGAGCGCTGAAAGTTCGACGGCGACCGTAGTATCGACGGCGTCGAACCGTGAGGAGTCACCGTGGCACGCCCCCGCACCACCCCGCGCACCGTGGAGCACCCCGAGCTGTCCGAGGTCTCGCTGCAGCAGGCCATGGAGGCGCTCGCGGACCCGGTGCGGCGCATGGTCGTGCGTCAGCTGGCCCGCGACGGCGTGAAGGGCTGCGGCTCGTTCGACACCCCGGTGTCGGACTCGACCCTCACCCACCACTTCAACGTCCTGCGCGAGGCGGGCGTGATCCGGCAGCACTACCGAGGTACGACCAAGCTGAACGAGCTGCGCGAGGCCGACCTTGAGTCCCGGTTCCCCGGCCTGCTCACCGCCGTGGTGACCGCACCTGAAGTTTGATGGGCGTCAAAGTTTGACACTCATCAAAGTTTAGGTCATCGTGACGGCATGGCGAAACACGTGCTGTTCGACCGTCTCGGCGGTCCCGAGGTGCTCACCCTTCGCGACGTCGAGGTCGGCGATCCGGGACCGGGAGAAGTGCGGATCCGCGTCGAGGCCATCGGCCTGAACCGGGCCGAGATCATGTTCCGCGAGGGCGCCTACTACGAGCAGCCGGTGTTCCCGTCCACGCTCGGCTACGAGGCCGCGGGCGTGGTCGAGGTCGTCGGCGAGGGCGTGGAGCACGTCCGGGAAGGCGACCCGATCGCCGTCGTGCCGGCGTTCTCACTGACCAAGTACGGCACCTACGGCGACCAGGTGATCGTGCCCGCCCACGCGGTCTTCCCGCGCCCGGCGAACACCGATCCGGTCGAGGCGGCGGCCGTGTGGATGGCCTACATCACCGCGTACGGCCCACTTTTCGAGTCCGGCGAGGTGCGCCCCGGCGATCACGTGCTGATCACCGCCGCCGCGAGCAGCGTCGGCCTGGCGGCCATCCAGGTCGCCCGCCACATCGGAGCCATCCCGATCGCCACCACCCGTGACGCCGCCAAGAAGCAACGCCTGCTGGACGCGGGCGCCGCCGACGTCATCACGGGCGACGAGGACCTGCCCACCCGCGTCAAGGAGATCACCGGCGGCGAGGGTGTCCGCCTGGCGTTCGACCCGGTCGCCGGCCCCGGTGTGGACACGATCGCGCAGGCCATCGCACCCGACGGACACCTGGTGGTCTACGGCGCACTGGACCCGCGTCCCACCCCGCTGCCCAACGCGAGCAGCTACCCGCGCCTGACCAGCCGGACGTACTCGATGCACTCGATCACGTCCGATCCGGAACGCCTGCGCCGCGCGGTCGCCTTCGTCAACGCGGGACTCGCCACCGGGTCGTTCACGCCGATCGTCGACCGCACGTTCGACCTCACCGAGATCGTGGACGCCCACCGGTACATGGAGGCGAGCGGCCACCTCGGCAAGATCGTCGTCACCGTCTAGACAGCTTGGGAGAACGTGAAGAAACGGTCCGGGTCGTACCGCTTCTTCACCTCGCCCAGCCGGGCCAGGTTCGGACCGTGATAAGCCTGGCGCCAGTCCGCCAGGTCCGGGTCGGTGAAGTTCAGGTACGACGCGTCGTCGGTGTGCTCGCCGATGTCCTCGTGCAACGCCGTGAGCCATTCCAGGTTGTCGCGCACGACCTGCGGGCCGTCCGAGGACGTCCACGACGTGTCCAGCGACACCAGGAACAACGCCTCCCGGTGCGGGAAAGCGCTCTCCGTCGCATCCAGCGCGTTGATCGCGCCACCCCAGCCGAAGAGCGCGGCGCCACCACCGTCCGGGTTGCTGCTGCCGGGCCACTTGGACACGGCCGTGACGAGCGTCCGCACCCCTTCTTCGGGCAGCGGAACGGAAGTCGTGCGAGTACGACCCGCGAAGGCGCCGCCAGCCGTCTCGTGGTGCACGTACTCGACGGCCTCCCAGTACGTCCGGTCCGCGATGTCACACCGCATCGGATTGCTGACCAGCAACGGGGCGAGCAACACGCGCAGCTCGTCCGCCGAACCCAGGTGCCAGCCGATCAAGGACACCATGCCGTTGCTGGTGAGCCCGATCCGCAACGACAGCGCGTCCGGTGCGGTGCGTTGGATCTCCTGCGCCACCAGCACGACGTCGATCGCGTCCGACCACTCCCAGAGCATCAGGCAGGTAGCACTGGCCACCACGGGACGCGCCTGGAACGTGAACGAGGTGTTGACGCCGAAGTTGCCGCCACCGCCACCCCGGCACGCCCAGAACAGATCCGCGTTCTCCGTGGCGGAACACGTGACCGAAGAGCCGTCCGCGAGCACGACGTCGGTGCTGACGAGCGAGTCGCAGGTCAGGCCGAACGCCCGCGACACCGCTGCCACTCCCCCGCCGAGCGTGAGGCCACCGATGGCGACCTCGTCGGAGTTGCCCAGCGGGAACGTCACATCGTGCGGCCGCAACGCCTCGTACAAAGCTTTCATCCGCGTTCCGCCGCCGACCGTGACCAGGGCCGTGTCGGGATCGACGTGCACGGAGTCGAGGCCTTGCAGGTCCAGGACCAGCCCTGTGTTCACGGATGTTCCCGCGTAGCTGTGACCGCCACCGCGCGCCACGAGCGGAACGGAGTTCTCCCGCGCCCACGTGATCGCCGTGGCGACGTCCTCAACGCCGACCGCGGACACCACCGCCGCCGGGACCGTGGACGCATAGCGTTCGTTGAACGGCTTGCTGCGCGCGGTGAAGCCGTCATCACCGGGCAGGAACACCCGCCCGGCGACTCTGGCCGCGAGACTTTCGAACGTCACCGCACGACTCCCGCCAGCTGAGCCTCGCGCAGGATCTCCTCGCGTTCCCGCCAGTGCGACCAGAACGCGCCCTTGTAGCCGAGACTGGTCAGGCCGATGAGGAACGGGTTGTCGGCGTAGTTGTTCTCCGACTCGCTCATGCCCGCGAGCGTCGGCAGCATCACCCGGTGGTAGTCCGCCGGGTCCACCAGCGACCACAGGTACTCCACCGTGCGCGACCAGCGGCCGTTCGGGTCGGTGTTCGTGCCCGCGTCCTCCAGCAGGTCCGGCGAGAAGTAGCAGACGAGCCGGAACTCACCGCGCTCGTCCCACATGAACTGCTTCTCGTACTCGACCAGCCCGGAGCACATCGACAACGGCTTCAGGACGATCGGGCCATTGGCCGTGTTGGACTGCAGGCCCGGCATCGTGCGGACGCCGGCGCACTGCTCGGCGATCGAGATGCCGAGCGGGTGGTGCGGGAACAGCCGCAGCCCCAGCGAGAACGCGGTGACCGTCGCGTCGAGCGCCATGAACGCCTGCACGCAGTCGCGCATGGTCTCCCAGGTCTCACCGGGCATCGCGAACAACGCCTCGACCATGGTCTTGATGCCGCGCTCGTTGCACAGCCGCACGAGCCGTTCGGTGTCCTCGAACGTGTAGTAGGTCTTGCCCTTGCCGGTGACCTTCCACCCGGAGAGCACGTCCTGGCGGATGTGGTCGCTGCCGACGTTCACACCCTGACACCCCGCCGCGGACAGCAGATCCGCGAACTCCTCGTCGAACGGCGAAGGCTGGCAGTACACCCACAGGCGCAGGTCGTTCAACGGGTTCGCGGCGCTCGCGTGCTTACGGCGCACGATCTCGCGCAGCACGTTCTTGGCGTGCTGGATCGAGAGGTTGAACTCGCTGTCCGTGGTGTGCTGGTCGAGAATCCCTTGAGCAGCAAGCGACTGCATCTCGTCCACGACGACGGCGACGTCACGACGGGCGACAGCGCCACCCTTCGCGTCCGGCTCGACGCAGTGCGCGCACCGGTAGACGCACCCGGACTTGGTCAGAATGCCCGCGAGACCACCACGCTTGTAGTACTCGCCGTTGTCCACCTTGTACTTGTCACCCGAGCGACGCACATACGTGCCCTCGCCGTCGACCTGCCAGGTCTTCACGACCGTGGGCCCGACCTGCAGCAGAGGCGTCAGCGCACTCGACGTCCGCACGATCCCGTCCGGCGTGTTGCGCAGCAGCCCGTCCACAGTGGACACGTCGCGTCCGGTCGCCAGCGCGTCGGCGAGGTCGACGACGATCTTCTCGCCCGGCCCCTTCACGCCGTAGTCGACCCCGAAGTAGTCGACCAGGGCGAACGGCATCGTGGAGAAGCCGATGCCGCCCGCGACCAGGGGCGCCTCCGTGAGCCGGGTGATCTCGGTGATGATCTCCTTGTGCTCACCGACGAAAGGGCGCTGCTCGAACGCGTACACGGTGTCGGTGTTGCGGACCGTGATGCCGACCAGCATCGGTTCCCGCGTGGTGAAGTACTCGGTCAGGAACGTCTTCCAGTCGTCGCGGTGGAACGTCAGGTCCACCACCTCGACCTCGAACCCGGCGCCCTCCAACGAGGTCGTGAGCACGTCGAGCGCGTACGGCGCGATCGGCGGGTGCACCTTGTTCGGGTTGACGAGTGTTACCAGGCCTCTGCTCATCGGTTGATCCCCCGCTGCTAGAACTAGACGATGCCGAGGGCGATGCCGAACTCGGGCTTGGCGTTCAGGAGGTACGCGCCGGCGGACTGGAGAATCCGGTCCTGCGCGGCGAGGTGCTGGCAGATCGTGGCGGTGTCGCGCATCCAGCGGTCCATCGGCGAGGACTTGTGGATCGACCACGTCTGCAGCAGGTCGAACAGCCGGTTCACGATCGACCGCGACATCCGGAACGCGTGCACCCAAGACAGCGGGCAGGCCGCGCGGTCGATCGGGTCGAGGTCGTCCAGCACGCCACCGGCGGCCAGCACTTCCCACTGCTTCTCCAGTGCGCCGTAAACCCCGGCACGAGAAGCGTTGAAGTCCGCCTCGCACTGAGCCAGCGTCACCTGCACGCGCCAGATGTCCGCCCAGTCCGTGCCGGTCATGCGGTCGACGCGCTTCAAAACGCTTTCACGGGCGTAGTCCAAGGCAGCACGCGCGACACCGAGCGAGACACCGCACATCGTGCGCGTGAAAGCGTCCGGCTGGGCCAAAGGACCACTTCGGCCGCGCACGTTGTCGAAGCTGAACGAGTGCTCCTCGGGCACGAACACCTCGGTCATCGTGTAGTCGCAGGAGCCACTGCCGCACAGCCCTGTCGTGTACCAGTTGTCGATGACCTGGACCTGGTCGCGCGGCACGAGGAACTGGCGCGACTCGTGCGGGTTGCTGCCGTCCGGGCTCGCGTACTTCTTGCCGTCCTGGTAGACGAACCCGCCGGAGATCACCCAGTCGGCGTGGTCGATGCCGCTGCCGAACGGCCAGCGACCGCTCAACCTGTAACCACCGGGCACCTTCTCGGCACGCCCGGACGGTTGCAGCAGACCGGCGACGATCTGGTCCGGGTTCGGGAACATCTCCTTGGCCACGACCGGATCGATGAACTCCGCGTAGATGCCGGTGTTCGACCCGATCATCGAGCACCAGCCGACGGAAGCGTCCCCGTAGGACAGCGTCTCGACGACCTCCATCTGTTCCATGGAGGTCAGTTCCAGGCCACCCCAGTGCTTTCCGAAGCACATCCGGAACACACCGTTGTCCCGCAACGTGTCCACGACGTCCTCAGGCAGGTTGCGCAGCGCCTCGATCTCCGCGGCCCGTTCCCGCAGCACGGGCGCCAGCGCCTGGCAGCGCTCGATCAGCTCCGCCGCGGTCGTCGCGGGGGTCACCGTCACAGCAGTCATGTTCAATCCCCCTACTTCACGATGCCGAGGCAGATGCGGAACTTGGGCCGGCGACCGAGCAGGTACGCGCCCACGGACTCGAGAATCGCGTCCTGCGCCGAGAGGTTCTGGCACATGGTCGCGGTGTCGCGCATCCAGCGGTCCATCGGCGAGGACTTGTGGATCGACCACGTCTGCAGCAGGTCGAAGAGCCGGTTCACGATCGACCGCGAGGTGCGGAACGCGTGCAGCCACGCGATCGGCGACGCGGCCCGCTCGTTCATCGTGAGGTCGTCCAGAGTGCCGCCGGACGAGAGAACTTCCCACTGCCGCGTCATCGCGGTGTAGACGCCGTTGCGCGTGGCGTTGAAGTCCGCCTCGCACTCGGCCAAAGTCACCTGCACGCGCCAGATGTCCGCCCAGTCCGTGCCGGTCATCCGGTCCACACGCTGCAAAACGCACTCGCGGGCGTAATCCAGAGCAGCACGCGCAACACCGAGCGGCACACCGCAAAGGCTGCGCATGAACGACTCCGGCTGTGCCAACGGGTGCGGCTCGCAACGCGGGTTGTCGAACGTAAGCGTGTGCTCCTCCGGCACGAACACGTCCGTGATCCGGTAGTCCGAGCTGCCGGTGCCGCGCAAGCCGGTCGTGTCCCAGTTGTCCAGGATCTCGACCGCGCTCTGCGGCACCAGGAACTGGCGGGACTCGTGCGGGTTGCTGCCGTCCGGGCTCGCGTAGGGCTCGCCGTTCTCGAACACGAACGCACCGGACATCACCCAGTCCGCGTGGTGGATCGTGCTGCCGAACGACCACTGGCCGCTCAACCGGAACCCGCCCGGCACCTTGTCGGCGCGCCCGGCAGGGGCGAGCACGCCGGCCGTGACCATGTCGAGCCGCGGGTAGACCTCGCGGGCGACGTCGGGTTCGAGGAAGTTGGCCAGCAGACCGGTGTTCGCGCCGATGATGCCGCACCACGCGGCGGACGCGTCACCGTACGCGAGGGCTTCGGCGACCTGCGTCTGCTCCATCGACGTGAGCTCGGGGCCACCGAACTCACGGCGGAAGCACATGCGGTGCACACCCGTGCCGCGCAACAGCTCCACGACATCGGCAGGAAGCTTTCCGTTGGCTTCGATCTCGGCGGACCGTTCCCGCAGCACCGGCGCGAGTGCGCGAGCTCGGGCGATGATCTCGGTCGCCGTCAGGGTCTCGTTCTTCAGGCTCGTCACTCGTCCACATCCAGAAGTCCAGCGGGCATCGCGAAAGGTGCGTCGGGGTCGGCGGGTCCGACCGGTTCGGTCTCCAGCTCCACCAGAGCGGCGGCAGCGGCCAGCCGTTCGTCACAGGTCTTCACGTCCTCGGCCTCGCACACCACGAACGAATGCCGTGCCAGGTAGCCACCGGGCGGCAGGCGCAACGTCGTGCCGGGCTCGCACATCGGCGAGGTCGCGACCAGGCCGGGCGCCTCGGCGGGCAGCGTGATCGACTTCAGCAGGCAGTCCTGCTCCGGGATGCCGAAGCGGATCCCGGCGACACGGCGGTGCGTCGGCGTGATGTCCGGTCGCTGCCCGGTCGTGACGTCGAACAGCACCTCGCCCGGCTCGATGCCGGTGGCGGTGCGGCCGAGGAACGGGATCAGGTCGCCGCCCAGACGCCCGTTGATCTCGATGATCAGCGGGCCGCGGTCGGTCAGCCGCACCTCGGCGTGCGTGATGCCGTTCTCGATGCCCAACGCCTGATGCGCCTTCGCCAGGTGGTCCATCAGTTCCTGGTCGTCGAGCAACGGGTCGTTGGCGTCGACGACGTGCCCGACCTCCTCGAAGTACGGGTGGTCGCTGGAGTGCTTGCGCGCCAGGAACATCGGCAGGTACTCGCCCTTGTGGACGGCGCCGTCGATGCTGATCTCAGGACCGGGCGCGTACCGTTCGACGATCGCGCTCGCCCGGTACGGCCCCGGATCGACCTCACTCGCCGCGAGTGCCGTGTGGAACGCCTCGTCGAGCTCCGCCTGGTTGGTGGCGAAGACGACACCGATGCTGGCGCCCATCGCACGAGGCTTGATCACGACCGGGTAGCCGATGCGCTCAGCCGCGGTACGAGCCTGTTCAACGGTCGTCGTGAGCTCGAAGCCGGGCTGGTGCAGGCCAGCGGCGGTCAACACCGCACGAGTGCGTTCCTTGTCGCGGCAGCCGCGCACACCCGCCGCGGACAGACCGGGCACACCGAACTCGGCGGCGAGCAGGCCCGCGTCGAGCACCAACGGCTCGTCCCAGCACATCAGGCCGATGACGTTGCGCCGGGCGACGACCTCGCGGGCCGCCTCGCCCATCACGTCCGAGTCGAAGACGTTCGCGTGGATGATCTCGTCGAAGTACTGGCGCTGCCACGTGGGCTTGAGGTTGTTGATGAGGACCAGGTCGATGCCCGCGGCCTTGGCACGACGGGCGATCGGCGCGACGAGGTACTCGCGGTAGACCTTGAGTCCGCTGCCGATGACGAGGATCGCGGGGTTCATGCGCTAACTCCCGTTCTGCGCGTGAGCAGGTCGGTGAGAATGTCCTGCGAGCGGTGGGCGATGACGCTGATCAGCGAGTCCGCGATGCCGTGCGTCTCCTCGTTCACGCCCTGCAGGTACAGGGCACCCCAGGCGGACTCGCCGAGGTCGAGGCGATAGCTGCGGCTGACGTTGATCTCGTCCAGGCCTGCGCGGTCGGCCAGGTCGCGGACGAGCCACGGCATGCGCGGGTCGTAGCCGGTGCCCAGCAGCACGAGATCGCAGTGCAACGGCTCGACCTTGCCGCTCATCCGGTCGCGGAGATCCAGCACCACTTCGTCGTTCTCCACGCGAGCGGCGACGACCTCGGTCATCGGGCGCACCCACGACCGCTGCGGGCCGAGCGTCTTCTGCTGGTACAGCATCGTGTAGAGCTGGTCGAGGAACTCCGGCGCGAGACCCGCGTAGTTCGTCAGGCGCATCTCGCCGAGAATCTGCGACCGCACCTCGGGCGGGCTGTCGTAGAACTCGTCGACGAACGACGGGTAGAACAGCTCGTTCACGAACTTGCTGTGCTGGTAGTTCTGCAGCCCGATCGACCGGACGACCATCGTCACCTGGCTCTCGGGCAGGTTCTGGTGCAGCGCGTAGAACATCTCCGCCGCGCTCTGCGCCCCACCCACGACCACGGCCCGCAACGGCTTGTCCCTGGGAATCTGCGCGATCCGCGTCCGGTACTGGGCGCTGTGCACGATCCGCTCGGCCGGCAGCTCGCCGAACACGTCCGGAATGCGCGGGTCGCGGCCACCGCCGACGACGAGGTCGCGGCACCGGATCCGGTCACCGTCCACGAGGGACACTTCCCAGCCCGTGATCGAGCCGTCTGACGAACGCGTCGGCTCGATGCTCTGCGCCCGGGAGTCGTAGCGGATCTGCACCCGCTCCAGCTCCTTCGCGGCCCACTGCAGGTAGTCCGACAGCTCCCAGCGGAACGGGCTGAACGTGCCGAGGTTGCAGAACTCGTCGAGCCTTCCCTGGGAGTGCAGGAAGTTGAGGAACGAGAAGCGGCTGCGCGGGTTGCGCAACGTCACCAGGTCCTTGAGGAACGAGACCTGGCTGCGCGCCCACGGCATGAGCAGGTTGCGCTGCCACTTGACGTCCGGGCTCTGTTCCAGCAGAAGCGTGTTCTCGGCCAGGTCCGACTCGGACTCCTCGATCGCGACGGCGAGCGCCAGGTTCGCCGGCCCCGCCCCGATCGCCAGAACCCCGACTTCTCGGTCAGTCACAGTGCCCCCTCGATGGTTTCGCAGCCAGAATTGAAGCTAGACAACGAAGTTCCCCGACATGAAGAGGAACCGTTCCCGACCGGTCGGGAATTACCGGACTTCGATGTGGACGGCCTCGGCCGCGTTTTCCGCACGCCGCAACGCTTCCGCCGCCGTGTCGCCGGTGGCCATGACGATGCCCGCTCGGTCCCAGGAACTTCTGAGCCCGTCGAACTTCTCCCCCGGCGCGACCGTCACCTGCAACAAGTGCACACCGTCGAGCTGCCGGGCCTCCTCGACGCCGTCAACGCTCTCGACCACACCCGGTTCGATCGTCAGAAACCGCACAGCCGCACCGGATTTCGCTCGCGACGGCAGCTCACACGGCGGATCCTCGCCCTTGAGCACGGCGTAGTAGCACCGCAGCAGTTCGACCGGGTAGGCGAGCTGGATGACGTCCAGAATCCCGTCCCCTGCCAGTCTTCCCGCGCACTCGACGAGGTGCGGGACGCCGTCGGACACGATCCACTCGCAGTGCACGATGCCGTCGCGGAAACCGGCGGCGTCGATCACCCGTGCGGTCTCCTCCTTGAGCAGTTCGTCCAGCGCGGAAGGGATGTCCGCAGGCACGATGTGCGCGAGCTCGACCGGCAGTGGACCGGGCACGAGCTGTTTGCCGGTGGTGTTGGCCCACAACGGTGTCCCGTCGCGCACCAGCATCTCGACGCTGAACTCCTCGCCCTCGACGAACTCCTCGGCGAGCATCGACAGCTCCATCGGCCGGTCCGGCACGAAGATGCCCTCGTCCTGAGCCGTGCAGTGCGCCCACGCCTGCTCGATGTCGTCCGGGTCGTGGATCACCTGCGTGCCCACCGCGGCCTGGCGGTTCGACGGCTTGAGCACGATCGACTCGTGGCCGCCCATGAACTCCAGCACCTCCGCCGGACTGGTCACCCGCCGGCTTTCCGGGTTCCGGATGCCGGCGGCCGCGGTGACCTGACGCAGCAACGCCTTGTCCCGCATGATCTGCGCCGCGCCGAACGTCGCGCCGGGCAGGCCGTAGCGTTCGGCGAGCCGGGCGGCGAACGGCGTCGCGTACTCGATCGCCGGGACGACCGCGGCGGGGTCGAGGTCGCGGTGCGCGTGGAAGAACTCGTCCGCCCTGCCCGGCGTCAGGTACTCCCACTCGATCAGGCCGCGGACGAACCCGACGTTCTCGATCTGCTCGCGCACGTGCCGCTTGCGGATCACGTCCGGTTCCTCGACGTAGATCACCGAGTCGTCCGGCTGGAAGTCCGCGACCAGGCCGATCGTGACGCCGACGAACCCGACGACGAGGACGGGCCTCATGCGACACCTGCCTCGACCGGCTCCTTCGCGACCCGCACGCCGTACACCGCGAGCAGCCCGGCCACGCCGTTGACCAGCGCGATGACGATCCAGAACGCGCCGCCGAGCGAGTTGAACGTGAACACGCCGAACAGCGGGCCGATCGCGGACGCGAGCCCGACGACCGCCTGCATCGTGCCGATGTAGCGGGACTTGTACTCGGCGGGGAACTTCGCCGGGTGCGCGAACATCGTCGGTCCGGCGATCATCAGGCCGCTCACCGCGAACACCGCGCCGAGGATCACGAACGTCCCGGACTGCACCGCGAGGGCGTAGAGGGCGAACCCGAGCGAGTTCACCAGGTGCCCGGCCAGCACGGCGATGTGCTGCGGGATCTTCACGATGTACGAAGTGATCTTCAGCTCGCACGTGATGAGCACGATCGACGACACCGTGAGCACCGCGCTGTACAACGAAGTCGGGTACTTGTCGGCGACGATCTCCAACGGCAGCGCGGTGACGGACTGCGCGTACGCGATCGTGCCGAGGAAGACCGCGGCGAGGTAGGCGAGGTACTTCCGGTCACCCGCCATCCGCACGTAGGCCGCACGGGCGTCGACAGTGGGCTTCTTCTCCTCGTCCTCCTTGGGCGCCTCGACGCGCGGCAGCAGCAGGTACGCCAGCAGGCCGTAGAGCAGCGCCGTCACGCCGTCGAGGTAGAAGAGCAGGTCCCAGTCGACGAGGATGAGTCCGGCGGCGATCAGCGGAGCCACCGCCGCACCGGTGTTCAGCGCGATTCTCATCATCGAGAACGCCATCACCTGGTGCTCTTCGGGCATCAGGTCGCTGAGCAGCACCGCTGCGGCCGGCCGATAAGCCTGCGTGACGAGCCCGGCGAGGCCGACGACCAGGAACAGCACCACCGGGATCGTTGCCACGAACGGGATCGAGGCCACCAGCGGCGCGGACGCCAGCATGGCCATCGTGATCGTCGTGCGCGGGCCGAACCGCGAGGTGAGCTCACCGCCGAGCAGCGTGCCGAAGATCGACCCGACGCTGTACGCGGCGAGCGACAGACCGGCGATGCCGAGCGCGTCGCCGCGGAAGGTCAGGTACAGCAGGATGAAGGTCTGGACGAACGCGCCGAGCTGGTTGATCAGCACGCCGCCGAGGAGGTAGCGGACGGGTGTGGGGGTTGCTCGCAACGTGGCGAGAACTCCGCTGTCACTGGACATCAGGCTGCCTCCTCAGGGGCATCGAGAGCATCGGTCATCACGCCGCCGCCTCCAGAGCGTCGAGCGCCCCGACGATCCGCCCGGCGACCAGCGGTGCCGTGGCGAAACCGGAGCCACCGCAGGCCGCGCGCGCCCAAACTGCGGGAGCAACCTCGGTGAGCAGCGCGCCGCCCGTGACGGCGTCGGTGGTGTAGTGGCAGTGCTTGACCGCGACCACGGTGTATCTGTCCACATCGGACACGACCGACGCGGCCAGCAGGCGATCGACCCAACGGTGGTCGAGCTCGTCGCTGTCGACGGACGGAACCTCGCGGCACACGGCGTCCGAGCTGATCTTCAGCAGCGTGCCGTCACCCGGCGGCAGCAGCCACGCCCGGCCGTCGCGGCCGAGCCGTCCGGCACCGGGAGCGTTCTCCCACCAGCGCATGAGCCGCTCGGGCGGGCGGAGGTAGACCATCGTCTGGCGGTGCACCCGCACCGGGACGTCGACCAGCTCGCCGGTCCACGGGCCCTCGGCGACGAGCACCAGATCCGCGTGGATCGTGACGCCGCCCTCGACCTGGACCCGCCCGGTGTCGACCGCGACGACGCGGCTGTTGGGGCGCAACGACACCTGCGGGTGCTCGACCAGCCAGCGCACGGCCGCGACCAGCACCCGTTCGGCGAGCAGCACCCCGGCGTCGCTCTCCAGCACGCCGGTCGCGTCGTCGGCGAACACCAGGTGCGGCAGCTTCTCCGGCTCCACGGTCTCGACCGGCAACCCGCACCTCGCCGCCTGCTCGGCCATCACCGCGGCCTCGGCGCGCGGCCACGCCGTGACGATGCCGACGCGGCGGTAGAACCTGGTGTCCAGCAACTGTTCCAGCTCGAGCCAGCGCCGATGGGCGGCGACGCGGGCGAGGGTGGCGTCCACGTCGCCCGGGACGAACGTCCGGAGCGCGCGGTGCTGGTCGAACGACGTGGACACCGGACTGGGGATGCTGCGCCGGTCGAGCACCGTCACGCGGTGCCCGGCGAGCGCGCACTCCACGGCCGTCAGCAGACCTGTGACACCCGCTCCGACGATGACGACTCTGGCCATCACTCGGAGAGTTCCGGCAGCGGGCGGGGCGTGAACTCCTGAGCGTCGAACGTCGACGGGATCGCGGTGTCCCCCAACGCCCGCGTGGCGAGGTCGGTCAGGATCGGGCCGGCGCAGCGCAGGAACACATCGACCTCGTGGCAGAAGTCGCCCGCGTTCTCGGCGGTGAGCGGGAAGGAGTCGAGGCGGGCGAGCTGCTCGGTGAGCGTGAACGCGGCCGCCGTGACGCTGAACCTGCGCACGTCGTAGGCACCGGCGAAGCGTTCGGCCATCAGCCGGGCCGCGACGCGGGAGCGTTCCGAGACGGGCAGCGCGACCGGGTCGAGTGCGTTGACCTTGGCCGCGATCCGGTTCCACGGCGCGACCAGGCGCGACGACGTCACCTCGTGCATCGCGGCACGGGTGAAGTTGGTGCGCTGGAACTCCGGGCTGGTCGAGGCGAGGTAGAACCGGATCAGGTCGCGCGGGACACCCTGCTCCAGCAGCTCCTGCCCGGTGACGAGGTGGCCGCGGCTGGTGGAGAACTTGTCGTTCTCCAGCTCGTAGAACTCGTTGGTGACGAACTGCTCCGGCAGCACGTACTCCCCGAGTGCGAGCAGCATCGCGACACCGGCGACGGCGAACGCGAAGCCCGCGTCGGAACCGAAGAAGTACACGACCTCGGTGTCGCCGAACCACAGCTGGTCGTCGCTCTCCAGCACCTCGCCACGGGCCTGCGCGGCCAGAGCAGAAGCGTGGATGCTCCAGGTGATCGTCTCCGTGTCGGAGTAGAACACCTGGCCGTCGACCTCGGGGAACGGCGCCGGGATGCCCCAGGAGATCGGCAGCGTGACCGGGTAGTCCGGCAACGGCCGCGCCAGCATCTCCTCGATCATCCGGGCAAGGCGAGGCCGCAACGTCGGCGCGTGCCTCGCGAAGAACTCCTCCAGGCCCGCCCGGTACTCCTCGACCGGCAGCACGAGCACCTTCTCCTCGCGCAGTTCCACCGGATCGCTCGGGTCCAATGTGGACTGCGGGTTGACGAGCTCGCCGGACGCGATCCAGTGCCCGCAGCCCTCGCACAGCCCGGCGCAGCCATCGGTCAGGCACACTGGGCAACCACCGCGGACGTACGCGTCGGTGAGGAAGCCGTTGCGGGCCGAGTACGGGAACTTCACCGCGCGCAGCCGCAGCTTGCCCGCGCTGTGCAGGCGGTCGAAGAACGTGACGACGGTCTTGACGTACCGCTCGTCGAACCGCACGAAGCCGTCCGGTTCGATGTCCATGGCCGCGAGCGACTTCTCGACCTTCGCCGCCGACTGCTCACGCAGGTCCTCGGGCTTCACCCCGAGCCGGCGCGCGGTCGTCACGATGTAGTTCTGCGTCGAGTGGATGCCGGTGCCGAACAGCACGTCGCACCCGGCGGCACGGGCGTACCGCGCGCAGATGTCGGCCGCGAGGAACGGGCCGGCGAGGTGGCCGAGGTGCAGGTCGCCGTTCGCCGTCGGGCCGGGCGCGATCACGAGAAGCTTGCTCATCAGGCGGTCCTCAGCTCGGCGGTGCGGCGGGCGAGCAGGTCGTTGACGATGTCCTGCGAGCGGTGGGCGAGGACGCTGATCAGCGAGTCGGACATGCCGTGCGTCTTCTCGTTCACGCCCTGCAGGTACAGGGCGCCCCACGCCGCGTCACCGATGTCGACCCGGTACTGGCGGCTGACGGCGATGTCGCCGAGACCCAGCTGGGACGCGAGATCCCTGGCCATCGCGGGCATCCGCTGGTCGTAGCCGGTGCCGAGGACGACGAGGTCGCAGCGCACCGGTTCGACCTTGCCGGTCTTGCGGTCGTGCAGGTCGAGCACGATCTCGTCGCCGTCCTGCCTCGCCTTGAGCACCTCGGTCATCGACCGGACGCTGGAACGCTGCGGTCCCAAGGCCTTCTGCTGGTAGAGCATCGTGTAGAGCTCGTCGAGGAACGGCGGCGCGAGGCCCGCGTAGTTCGCGAACCGCATCTCGTCGAGGATCTGCGCGCGCACCTCTTCCGGCGTGTCGTAGAACTCGTCCACATAGGACGGGAAGAACGCCTCGTTGATGAACTTGCTGGTCTGGTAGTTCTGCAGGCCGATCGACCGCACCACCATGGTGACCCGGCTGTCGGGCAGGTCGTTGTGCAGCGCGTAGAACATCTCCGCCGCACTCTGCGCGCCTCCGACGACGACCGCGTGCAACGGCCGGTCGTTCGGCACGTCACCGATGCGGTTGAGGTACTGCGAGCTGTGCACGACCTTCTCGGCGGGCAGGTCGGCGAAGATCTCGGGCACGTGCGGGTCGCGGCCACCGCCGACGACCAGGTCGCGGCACCGGATCACGTCGCCGCCGGCGAGCGTCACGGTCCAGCCGGTGATCACGCCGTTCTCGGTGATCGGCTCGATCTGCTGGGCTTTGGCGTTGTAGCGCACGTTCACCCGGTCCAAAGAGGACGCGACCCACTGCAGGTAGTCCGACATCTCCCAGCGGTACGGGTGGAAGGTGCCGAGGTTCACGAACTCGTCGAGCCTGCCCTGCTCGTACAGGAAGCTCAGGAACGAGAAGCGGCTGGTCGGGTTGCGCAGGGTCACGAGGTCCTTGAGGAACGACACCTGGCTGCGCGCCCACGGCATCAGGGTGCCGCGCTGCCACTTGATGTCCTCGTGCTGCTCCAGCACGAGCGTGTCGCCCGCGAGCTCCCGCGCACCGGACTCCTCGATCGCGACGGCGAGGGCGAGGTTCGCCGGGCCCGCTCCGATCGCCAGTACGCCAACGTCTTGGACAGTCACACGTCCCCCTCAAGTCATCGCCGAGTGGCGCTCCAGAGGCTAGGTATCCCGGTTTCCCAGCAGATAGGGGAACTGTTCCCGCAGGCATGGGCAAAAGCCGATTCGCTTATGAGGCAAAACGGACCCCCACCACTTCACCGAGAGTGATCATGGAGTTGGTCACCGAGCGTCACCAATTGTCACCCGCCATTGGACTGGTTCGCCGAACGCGCGCGGCGAACGCACGAACTCCGCTACTCCGATCGTCAACGACGACCGGCAGCATGCTGGGCCGAACGAGTGAAAACCCCGTTTTCGAGATCGCGACTCACCCCGACGGGGCGATATACCCTACGGCCGGTGCCGCTCTTTGGGGGAGAACAGGTAACCGCTAGGGAATGACACCGACAGCTATTTCGGGGGAAGACCGATGACCCAGGTGGAACACTCGCCGCTCCCACCTCTGCGCCGCGGGCTCGACATCGCGGTACTGCACAGACCTGCGACTCTGACCGTTGTCCTGGCCGACACACAGCCCGCCATCAGGCACGGAGTGCGTTCCGTGCTCGAACGCGTGGACGGCATCTCCGTGATTGGTGAAGCTTCCACTTCTGCGGAGACCGTGGCCGAGACAATGCGCTGCCAGCCCGACGTGCTGGTCGTCGACGTCGACACCATCGGAACGGCAAACTGCCTATTGGTGGAACAAATAACTCGCGCATGCCCCGAAACGGGCATTCTGGTCTTCAGTGCACGCGATTGCGACGCGACGGTCATGTCCGCCATTCGCGCGGGCGCACGAGGCTATTTGTTGAAGAACGCCGACCCGGACCAGATCGTGCGCGGCATCCAGGCAGTCGCCGCCGGAGAGTTCCTGATCGGCAAAACCATCGCCGCCCGTTTCGGCGCACTCATGCACCCGGCCGGCGATCATTCGCCGTACCCGTTCCCCCAGCTCACCGCCAAGGAGCGGGAGGTGCTCGACAGGATCGCCGCGGGCAGGTCGAACGTGGCCATCGCCCGCGAGTTCGCGCTGGCGTCCAAGACCATCAGCAACCGGGTGTCCGCGATCTTCGCGAAGCTCGGCGTGGCAGACCGGGCGCAGGCGATCGTGCTCGCCCGTGACGCGGGTCTGGGGCGGTAGTGGTGTGGTTCCCCGCTGAGCGCGGATCACCTCGCCCACCTTCCGAGACGCGTCACTAGTTCCTGAGCCAGAAGGGAAAGCGTCCTCTGTCGGCCGGGAAACCCCGCTGCCTACGCTCCGCCCCGTCGCCTCACGTCGATCGGAGTCGGGGATGCCGTCGGACAAAGTGGACTTTCGCCGGAGCGAACCGGAGAACCTGGAGCGCGAGCACGGGCTCGACCTCAAGCTGCTGCACCCGTGGCCGGGCCTCGCCACGCCGTTCCGCGGCGCCTGGTGCGTGCTGCGCCCCGGCGACGTGACGGACCGGCACCAGCACCGCGAGCAGGAGCTGTTCATCGCGATGTCCGGCCGCGCCAAGGTCGTGGTGGGCGAGGAGACCCACGTGCTGGAGGCGGGCGACCTCGCGCTGATGCCGGGCAGCGTCGACCACCACATCCTCAACCCGCACGACGAGGACTTCTCCTACTACGCGATCTGGTGGGACGGCGTCATGGCCGAGGAGTACCTGGCGTGATCGACTACAACGGCCGGAGGTTCCGCAAGCCCGACAGCGACCCGAACACCGTCGCCGAGTACCACCAGGACGGCGACCTCGTGTGGGCGGACTTCGCGGGCGGCAAGGTCCGGCGCGGCTCGATCGCGGGCACCCGCGCGCCGGACGGCACCCTCCACATGGGATACACGATGGTGCTCGAGAACGGTGACGTGATCTGCGGGCACACGGTGAACACGCCCGAGTTCACGCCGGAGGGACGCCTCAGGCTGCGCGAGGAGTGGGAGCGCTACGGCCCGCACGCGGCGGCCGGCACGTCCTACATCGACGAGGTGGGCTGACCGGGCCTCGTGCCCGTCTGCTCGACGGGCACGAGGATTTGCCGCCGGCTTTCGCGAATGTCAGTTTCCGCCGGGAGGAATTCCGGTCGTCTGCTGAATCCACGCGGCCCTGCGCGGAATGTTCTGATAGGCCACCGTCAGCTTCGACGGGTCGCCACCGCCGCCGACCGGGCCGGTGCAGGTGCCGATCTCCTGGCCGTTGTAGACCATCGGGCCGCCGGAGTCACCGAAATAGGCCTGGCCGGTGATCGGGGCTCCGTTGATCGTGTTGCCGACGGCGACCACGCGCAGGTTCGCGGTCTTGAGCGACTGGGCGAGCGGGCCGCCGGGCGCGGAGATGCCGCCCCAGCCGTAGATCTGCACGGTGGCGCCCATCGGCGGCGGCGTGGCGGCGTACGGGAGGTACTTGGCGAGGCCTGCGGACGAGGCCAGCTTCTTCAAGGCCACGTCACCGTTGGTGTAGTCGGCCACGACCCGGATGCTCCGGCCCTGGCCGAGTCGCTGGCTGCCCACGCGCACGCTGCCGCCCCGGCCGCAGTGCGCCGCGGTGAGCACCCACAGCGGGGCGATCGCGGAACCCGAGCAGAAGCCGCCGCCGACGTTCACCTGCGCGCCCCACGGGGCACCGCCTTCCGGCACGGTGCCGCCGCCGATGATGTTCGTTCCCACGTCCGGCTCGCTCGCCTGGGACTGGGGGACGGTGCCGAGGCCGGCCACGAGGGTGGCTCCGACGAGAATTCCTAACAGCTTGAGCCGCATTACCTCTCCTAAGCAAGGAATGAGGGCAGGGAAATCCCATTGTGGTGCCACGAGGATCGGTCGCGACCGATCCGAAAATCCGGAACTGACGCGGGTGACCGGCAGCACGTTCTCCCCCGATCCCGTGCCCGAGTCGGTAAGAACAACGATCATGACTGCACGGATCACCGTCTGCCGGGGCTGTTGCTGCGGCACCGAGCGCAAGCACCCCGAGGTCGACCACGACCGCCAGCTGGACGTGCTGCGTTCCCGGCTCGCCACGGTGAAGGTCGCCGACTGCCTGGACGCGTGCGAGTCGTCGAACATCGTCGTCGTGCAGCCGAGCCCGGCCGCGCGGTCGAACGGTGCGAAACCCGTGTGGGTCGGGTCCATCCTGGACGACGAGGCACTCCACGGTGTGGCCGACTGGGTCGACGCGGGTGGTCCCGGCGTGGCCGCGCCGCCACCCGCGATCGCCGCGCTGATCGTCGCCACGCCCAAGTAGCTGTCATCTTCTCGTCATGCCACTTTCTGCCAGCTCAGAGCCTCGGTCGTAGGGGCGGCGGGTGCTGATACTGGGCACCCGCTCCCCCACGGCACCGAGGAGAACCATGAGAAACACCATCGCCTCCCGCGTGGCGGTGGCCGTCACGGCACTGACCCTGCTGACGCCGCCGGGCTGGGCGCAGGCGGAGTCCACCCCGGACACCGGCACCCTGCTCGCCCTCCCCGCCGAGGCGACGGCCCACGCGAACCAGCTGCAGGCGCGGCTCGACATCGAGGCCATCGACCCCAGCGACTACGTCTGCTCGTCGTCGACCCCGATCCGGGACTGGCTCGCCGCGAGCAAGGCCGACTGGACCGCGGTCGACCACAACCTCGCGAACCTCGCCCAGCAGGTCGTACTCCTCGACACCGTCCTGTTCCCCGACGACGCGGGCACCGGCTTCGGCGCGTTCACCACGCCGGTCACGCACGCGTTCCGCGACCTCGGCAGGTTCTGGGACATCGACTCGAGCAGGATCCGCCTGCTGCCGTTGCGCAGCACGATGCTCACCGATCGAACCAAGCTGACCAGGATCTTCACCGTCGGCTGGGGCTTCCCCGAGGCGATCTCGAAGAGCCTCGCCGACCAGATGGCGACGCTGATGGACACGGACAAGTTCGACCACGGCCGGCATCCCGGGTTCACCTTCAACGCCTTCGCGATCGGCGGCCTGGAGATCCCCGGTTTCGGCACCGTGCCACCGGAGATCGTCATGGGTGACGGCGTGCTCGCGGGCATGCGGGCGGTCGGGCTCGGCGACGTCGCCCCGCAGGCGATCCTCGCGCACGAGTACGGCCACCACGTGCAGTACCAACGGGATCTGTTCAACTCGGACCTCACCGGGCCCGAGGCGAGCCGCAGGACCGAGCTGATGGCCGACGCGTTCGCCGGGTACTACCTGACGCACGCGCGTGGAGCGACCATGCAGTGGAAGCGCGTCCAGCAGTTCGTGGAAGTGTTCGCGCAGCTCGGTGACTGCTCGTTCGCCGGAGACAGCCACCACGGCACGCCGAACCAGCGGTTGCACGCCGCCGAGTGGGGTTACGGCCTGGCCAACGACGCGCAGAAGCAGGGTCACGTGCTGCCGACGCTGACGTTCGCGAGCCTGTTCGACCGGCAGCTCCCGACCCTGGTCGCACCGGACGCCTGATGCTGCGGCCGGGCAGAGCCCCTCTGCCTGACGTGGAATGCGGTGGTACAACGGCTTCCATGCAGCCGTTGCAGGCCCTCGGCTTGTCCGAGGCGGCGGAGCGCACCTACCTCGACCTGGTCGAGGTAGGTGCGTCGCCGCTCGCCGATCTCACCGCACGGCTCAAGACCGACCTCACCGCACCACTGGCCGAGCTGCAGACGATCGGCCTGGTCGAGCTGAGCGGCGACACGGTCATCCCGACGCCGCCGAGGCTCGCGATGGAAGCGCTCGCCCAGCGCCACACGCGTGAGGCCGCGCTGGCGAGGGAGAGCGCGGAGCTCCTGTCTCGCTTGTGGACACGAGGTTTGGAGCGCCGCACCGACTTCGAGCTGCTCCCGTCGCACGAGGCCGGACGGGCGGTGCTCGACAGCGTGCAGACCGACGCCCGCGAACGGGTCAGGGCCATGACGCTCGGCAACCTCTCCACCGAGGAGGGGCACAAGATCGTCGACGGCTTCTTCGAGGCACTCGCCCGCGGCGTCCAGTACCAGGTCATCTACGGCGCCCACGTGCTGCACGACGCGCACGCGCTGGACATGGTGCAGCAGTGCGTGGAAGCGGGAGAGGACGCCAGAGTGTTCCCGCACGTGCCGATGAACGTGACCATCGTGGACGACCGCTGGGCACTCGTCGCGGCACGGGCTCCGATGGCGGGCAAGCAGAACATCGCCGCGGTCGTGGTGCACGACTCGCCGTTCCTCAGTGGACTGGTCGGGTTCTTCGACGCCTTCTGGCGGATGGCCGTGCCGGTCACCAAGAGCACACAGGTCGACAGCGCACCGCAACGGGAGAACAAGCAGCTGCTCACGTACCTCTCGGCGGGGCTGACCGACGAGGCGATCGCGCGCGAGTTCGGCGTGAGTGAAAGGACGATCGCGCGGCGGATCAGCAGGCTGCAGGAGACGCTCGGCGCGCAGACGCGGTTCCAGCTGGGAGTGCAGGCATCCCGCCAGGGCTGGTTGTAAGGGCCCGTGCTTTCCCGGTCCTCGTACCGGTTTTCGGCTCGTGCATGCCATTCTGCCTGGACGTCCGGCCGTTGATGACATCGATGTCTTCGTCGCCAATTCCTGTCTCGTTTGTCTTATTGACGGTTCATGTAACTCCACCGAAGCTTCCTGGCAACGTTGTCAGGAACAGGGATCGGAGCTCGCAATGACGCAGGACTTCGGCGACGGCGTCTCGAGACGGCAGGCGCTGACCTTGGGCGGTGGGCTGCTCGCGGGCTTCGGGCTCAGTTCGGTGCTGCCCGCGTCGGCCGCGCCGGAGCAGGCACAGGCTCAAGGCCAGGCCGTCGACCTGGCGTTGTTCCGCCCGGTCTCGGTCTCCTCCACCGACTACGCGGCGACGCCGGCCGAGTTCGCTGTGGACGGTCTCGCGCAGGTCGGCGTGCAGGGCTCCGGCTGGCGGGCCGCCCAGGGCGACGGCGAGTGGATGATCGTCGACCTGCAGGGCCGCTGCGACATCAGCTCGGTCGTGCTGACGTTCGAAGCGAAGCCGGGCGACCAGGCTTTCGACGCCAACGGTTCCCGCGCCGACACCATCGGCACCGAGATCCTCTCCAGCTACGCGATCGTCTTCGACCTCGACGTGTCCGACGACGGCCGGACGTGGCGGACCGTCTACCGCACCGAGTCCGGCACCGGATCCGTCGTCACGATCCCGCTCACGCCCGCCGTCCGCGCGCGCTGGGTCCGGTTCTCCGCCGGCCGCCGCTCGACGAGCAACCCGTTGGGCCTCAACGGCTTCCAGGTGTACGGCACGAGCAGGGACAACCGGCCCGCGGTGAAGGGCTGGACCAACTGGCCCGTGCAGAACCACGAGAACCCCGCGCTGACCGTGGCGCCGGACGGGTCCGTACCGCTGGAATCGGGATGGGTCCTCACGATGCAGGACTTCGCGCCCGCCAAGGACGGCGCCGCGCTGTCCGCACCGAACGTCGACACCCGCGGCTGGGTGCCCGCGTCCGTGCCCGGCACCGTGCTCGCGTCGCTGGTCGAGCAGAAGCACCTGCCGGATCCCGTGTACGGCATGAACAACCTGAAGATCCCGGAAGCGCTCTCCCGGCACGTGTGGTGGTACCGCCGCACGTTCGGCCTGCCGAGCGGGCTCGACCGCGGCGCGGGCCGGCACGTCTGGCTCGAGTTCGACGGCATCAACCACGAGGCCGAGATCTGGCTCAACGGCAGCAAGGTCGGCGCTCTCAGCAACCCGTTCGGCCGGGCGAAGCTGGACATCACGTCGACGTTGCGCAAGAGCGGCGACCAGAACCTGGCCGTGCGGATCGCGCCGATGCCGTTCCCCGGCAGCCCCGGCGACAAGGGGCCGCGCGGTGAGGCGTGGGTCGGCGCGAACAGCACGATGTTCAAGAACTCTCCCACGTACCTGGCGGTGTCCGGCTGGGACTGGATGCCCGCCGTCCGCGACCGGGCCTCGGGCATCTGGAACCACGTCCGGCTGCGCTCCACCGGCGCCATGGTGATCGGCGACCCGCGCATCGACACCGTGCTGCCGGACAAGACGACCGCCGAGGTCACGTTCACCGTTCCGGTCCGCAACGTCGAGGCGTCCGCGCAGAACGTCACCGTGACCGCCGCGTTCGACGGCATCAAGGTCAGCAAGTCGGTCACGGTGGCGCCGAACTCCGAGTCGGCGGTCAAGTTCGCGCCGTCCGAGTTCTCCGAGCTGCGGATCAAGAACCCGAAGCTGTGGTGGCCCAACGGGTACGGCGACCCCACGCTGCACGACCTGACCCTGACCGTCGCCAAGGGCACCGCCGTCAGCGACAGGAAGACGCTCAAGTTCGGCATCCGGCAGATCACCTACCAGTACGACCTGCCGATCACGATCGTCGACGGCGCCGCGGACCAGACCGTGGACTTCCCGGCCCAGCAGGCCCGTTACGTCCGGATGCAGGGTGGCAGGCGTGCCACCAGCTGGGGCTTCTCCGTCTTCACGATGTCCGTTGTGGACAGCAGGAACCCGGACACCGACCTGGCGCGGGGCAAGACCGCGGAAGCGTCGTCGAGCGCCGATTGGACCTCACCCGGCGCCGTGACCGACGGCGACCCGAAGTCGCGGTGGACCTCGAACTACAACGACAACGAGTGGGTGCAGGTCGACCTCGGCGCCGCGACGTCGTTCGACCGCGTGAAGCTGCGCTGGGAGACGGCGTACGCGGCCACGTTCAAGATCCAGATCTCGCAGGACGGCCAGAGCTGGACCGACGTCGCGGACCAGAACAACTCCCCCAAGCCGCTGATCATCATCGTCAACGGCGTCAAGATCTTCGCCCGCGGCGGCAGCTGGGGCTGGGACGAGCTGCTGCGCCGCATGCCCGCCTCGCGCGCCGACAACGCCGTGGCACTGCACAAGGACATGAACTTCACGCTGATCCGCAACTGGGTCGGCTCGTCCTACCGCGAAGAGCTCTTCGACGCCTGCGACAAGTACGGCATCCTGCTGTGGAACGAGTTCTGGCTCGGCTGGTCCGCCGACCCCGCGAACCACGACAAGTTCTTCGAGCAGGCCAAGGACACCGTGCTGCGCTACCGCTCGCACGCCTGCTGCGCGGTGTGGTTCGGCTGCAACGAGGGCAGCCCGCCGTCCTCTGTGGACAGCGTGCTGAAGGAGATCGTCAGCACCAACACGGACCTGCTCTACCAGCCGAACTCGGCGAGCGGCGTGATCACCGGCGACGGCACGTACCGGTGGATCGACCCGACGAAGTACGTCACCGGCGAGGCGACCGGCGGGAAGTTCGGCTTCTGGAGCGAGATCGGCCTGCCGACCGTGTCCGTCGTGGACTCGATGCGCAACCTCGTCGGCCAGGGCAACGCGGGCTGGCCGATCGGCGACGCCTGGTACATGCACGACTGGTCGGAGAACAGCAACCAGCAGCCGAACGGTTACAAGGGCGCGATCGACGCCCGCCTCGCGCCGTCGAGCAGCCTGGAGGAGTTCTGCCGCAAGGCGCAGTTCGTGAACTACGAGAGCATGCGCGCGATCTTCGAGGCCTGGAACACCAAGCTCTGGAACGACGCGACCGGCGTGCTGCTGTGGATGTCGCACCCCGCGTGGCACAGCACGGTGTGGCAGACCTACGACTACGACATGGACGTCAACGGCAGCTTCTACGGTTCCCGCAAGGGCTGCGAGCAGCGGCACGTGCAGGCCAACCCGACGAACTGGCAGATCAACGCCATCAACCACACCGCGTCGGCGCTCACCGGCGTGACGGTCAAGGCGCAGCTGCACGACCTCGACGGCAAGACGATCGGGCAGGCGCAGGAGCAGAAGCTCGACGTCGGCGCGTTCTCCGCTCCCGTCTTGTTCACCGTGCCGTTCGACGCGGCGCTGCCCGCGTTCCACCTGATGCGCCTGACGCTGACGGATGCGAAGGGTGTGGTGCTCTCCGAGAACACCTACTGGCGTTACCGGACCGAAGCGTCCATGCACGCGCTCAACCAGGTCGCGTACACCCAATTGGCTACAACTCTGGTGTCCACGAAGGACGGGTACACCGCGACGGTCCGCAACACCGGCAAGACGGTCGCGGCGATGGTCCGGCTGTCGCTGCGGGAACGCAACGGAACGGACCGCGTGCTGCCGACCCTGTACAGCGACAACTACTTCTGGTTGCTGCCAGGCGAGGTTCGGACCGTGACGATCAATCCGCAGCGGACGGTTCGCACGCCGCGGCTGCTGGCGGAGGCGTACAACTCGGCGCCGAAGCTGACCTGAGAAACGACGAAAGCGAGGAGAACGCTCTCCCCGCCATGTTCAACGTATAGCGCACCGGGGGTCTTGTGGCAAGACCCCCGGTTTGCCGCACACTCTCCGGCCATGGGGAGTTATGTGCTGAACCTGACCGAGCTCGACCAGACCCAGATCGCGCTCGCCGGCGGCAAGGGGGCGAACCTCGGCGAGCTGACCCGCGTCGACGGTGTTCACGTGCCCAGCGGCTTCGTCGTCACGACCGAGGCGTTCTCGCACGTCGTGCAGGACGTGCTCGGTGAGCTGGACGAGGCGAGCCCCGCCGAGATCCGGAAGATCATCGAAGGGATCGCCGTTCCGGACGAGCTGGCCGCGGAGATCACCGCAGCGCTGGGCTCCGGTGTGTACGCGGTGCGGTCCAGCGCGACCGCCGAGGATCTGCCCGGTGCGTCCTTCGCCGGTCAGCAGGACTCGTACCTCAACGTTCAGGCTGCTGACGTGCTGCGGCACATCAGCCTGTGCTGGGCTTCGCTGTTCACCGACCGCGCGGTCACCTACCGGCAGCGCAACGGCTTCGACCAGCAGTCCGTCACCATGGCCGTCGTCGTGCAGGAGATGGTCGCCGCCGAGGCCGCCGGTGTGTTGTTCACGGCCGACCCCGTGACGTCCAACCGGAAGATCACCCGCGTGGAGGCCGTGCCCGGTCTCGGCGAGGCGTTCGTGTCCGGCCTGGTCAACGCGGACAGCTATCAGGTGCGCGACGGGGAGATCATCGACAGCGCGGTCGCCGCCTCGGTGGTGACGGACGCGCAGGTCCTGGAGCTGGTTCGGCTCGGGCGACGGATCGAGGCGCACTTCGGACGTCCTCAGGACGTCGAGTGGTGCCTGGCGGACAGTGGGTTCCAGATCGTGCAGAGCCGGCCGATCACGACGTTGTTCCCCGTGCCCGAGGTCGACGACGACGCCAACCACGTCTACGTGTCCGTCGGCCACCAGCAGATGATGACCGACGCGATGACGCCGCTCGGCCTGTCCGTGTGGCAGCTGACGACTCCGCGGCCCATGGCGGAGGCGGGCGGACGGCTGTTCGTCGACATCACCGGGGTCCTGTCCGTTCCGACGAGCCGCGACGCGTTCCTGGACGTCGCGGGAAAGTCGGATCCGCTGATCCGGGACGCACTGCAGACCGTTCTCTCCCGCGACGGTTTCGTGCCGTCGTCGGAGAACGGTCCCGGTTTGCCGATTCCCGGTGCCGCGCCGGCGACGATAGAGACCGATGCCTCGATCGTGACCGAGCTGATCCGGCAGAACGAGGATTCGGTCGCCGCTTTGAAGGTCGCGATCCGGGAGAAAACGGGCGTTGAGCTGCTCGACTTCATCCTCGACGACTTCCAGGAGCTGCGGCGGCTGCTGTTCGACCCGCGCAGCAGCCAGGTGATCATGGCCGGGATGCAGACGACGTGGTGGCTGAACGACCACCTGCAGGAGTGGCTGGGCGAGAAGAACGCGGCGGACGTGCTCACGCAGTCCGTGCCGCACAACGTCACGTCCGAGATGGGGCTGGCGCTGCTCGACGTGGCGGACGCGATCCGGCCGCACCCCTCGAAGGTCGCGTTGCTGCAGGACGCCGCGGACGAGTCCTTTGTGGACTCATTGCCCGAGTTGCGGGCTTACCTCGACAAGTACGGGATGCGCTGCGTCGGCGAGATCGACATCACCAGACCGCGGTGGAGCGAGCAGCCTTCGACGCTGATCCCGGTGCTGCTCACCAACATCCGCAACTTCGCGCAGGGTGCCGGTGCGGCGCGGTTCGAGCAGGGGCGGCAGGAGGCGTTGGCCAAGGAGCAGGAGGTGCTGGAGCGGCTGCGGGCGCTGCCGGACGGAGATGAGCTGGCCGCCGAGACCGCGCGGATGATCGAGCGCGTCCGCACGTTCACCGGCTACCGCGAGTACCCGAAGTACGGCATGGTCAGCCGCTACTTCGTCTACAAGCAGGCGTTGCTGGAGGAAGCCGGGCGACTCGTGCGGGCGGGCGTGCTCGATGAACGCGAGGACATCTACTTCCTGCGGTTCTCCGAGCTGCAGGACGTCGTGCGCACCGGCGGGGCCTCGTCGTCGCTGATCGCTCAGCGCAGGGACGCGTTCCGGTCGTACCAGTCGCTCACGCCACCTCGCGTGCTCACCTCCGACGGCGAGGCGATCTCCGGCTCGTACCACCGCGACGACCTGCCGCCCGGCGCGATCGTCGGCCTGCCGGTGTCCGCGGGCACGATCGAAGGCCGCGCCCGCGTCGTCCTCGACGTGGCGGACGCCGACCTCTCCCCCGGCGACATCCTGGTCACCGCCTACACGGACCCGAGCTGGTCACCGTTGTTCGTCGCGATCGCCGGTCTCGTGACGGAGGTCGGCGGCGTGATGACGCACGGCGCGGTGATCGCCCGCGAGTACGGCCTGCCCGCGGTCGTCGGGGTAGACCAGGCCACCCGAGTGATCAAGGACGGCCAGCGGATCCGCGTCCACGGCACCGACGGCTACATCGAGATCCTCGACTAGGGGTAGTACCCCTCGACCGGCACCTTCGCCTCGTCGTAGAGGTGCGGGCCGTCGGTGGGCACGTCGGTGAACCCGCCCGAGGTCTTCAGCCCGTCGAGCTGGCTGGACGCCAACGCGAACACCACCTGCCCGATCCCGGACCGCGCCAACGCCCCGCCGCACATGCCGCACGGCTCGCAGCTCGTGTACATCGTGGTGCCGGCGGCGGTGTCGGCGTCGAGGTTCTGAGCGGCCCACCTCGCCAGCTTCAGCTCGGGGTGGGCCGTGATGTCGTCGTCGGTCAGGCAGGTGTTGCGCTCTTCCACGAGCACCGCCCCGTCCGGCCCGACGAGCAGCGACCCGAACGGCGGGTTGCCGCTCTCCCGTGCCTCGGCGGCCAGCGCGATCGCCCGACGCAGATGTGCCTCGTTCACCAGGATTCCTTTCTCACCGGAAGGCCTTTCGCACTTCAGCCAACGCTTCCCAGGCAGCTCCGCTCACCGGAACGCCTTCCGCACCACCGCCAACGCCTCCCAAGCCACCTCCGGACGCCGCGTCTCCTCCGGATCGCCCAAGAACGGATCCAGGACCACCGCGTGCGCTCCGTCCGCCCTCAGCCCCTCCAGGTCCGCGACGATCTGCTCGATCGTGCCCTCACCCAGCCTGCGATCCGGCACCGGCTCGTCCGTCAGCCTCAACAGAATGCGCGGCGCCAGCTCGGGCAGTCTTCGATTCTCTTGAACCGCAGTGGTTTTCAGCCTTTGAAGCGACTCCTGCCACCCCTCAGGCGTCTGCCGCAACGGATGCCACGCGTCACCGAGCCGGACCACGCGCTTGAGCGCACCGTCGCTGTTCCCGCCCACCCAGATCGGGATGTCGCCAGCCCTGTACAGCTCGTCCTGCCACGCCGTCCTGAGCGTCGTGATCAGCTCGTCGGTCAGCTTTCCCCTGCGCTGGAACGGAACCCCGAGCGCCTCGAACTCCTGCCGCGCCCACCCGACCCCGACGCCGAGCACGAACCGCCCACCGCTCAGGCCCGCGAGGTTCGCCGCCATCCGCGCCGCCAGCAACGGGTGCCGGTACGCCGCGATCAGCACGGTGGTGCCGAGCGTGACCCGTTCGGTGACCCCGGCCAGCCACGCCAACGTCGTGAACGGCTCGTAGAACGGCGCCGGGTACTGCGAGGCCACGTCCGGCGTCACCACGACGTGGTCCGACATCATCAGCAAGTCGAAACCCAGGCCCTCGACCGTGCGCGCCCAGTCGCGCAGCACGCCGGGATCGGTGCCGGGGCCGAAGTTGGGGACGTTCACGCCGATCAACACGCCACCCAGGCTATGCCGCCGGGCCGGTGACCGTGTCCAACTGGCAAAGGTCGGCGATGCCGGCCAACCAGCGCGGACCGGCGAACCTGTCCAACTAGCGCGAGGCGGCTCAGATCCCCCAGCGTGCGTGCGGCAACCCTACTGGCGCGGGCCGGCTCTGCTCCCCCGTTGCAGAGCCGGCCCGTCCGATCAGCTCCCCCACCAACCGATCCACCTCAAAGCTTCGCGGCCGCACCGGGCGTGTCGCCATTGGCGGTTCCGCCACCGCGCCAGAACGCCACCGCCGCGCCGACGCGCGAGGCGACGCCGAGTTTGTGGATGATCTGGCTGACGTGGGCTCGGACGGTGCGTTCGCTGATTCCGAGCCGGGTCGCGATCTGGCGGTCGGTCCTGTCCTCGGCGAGCTCTCGCAGGACTTCGTACTCACGCGGACTGAGCATGCGCGCAACTCTCCTTCGCACGGCGAAGAAGGAGCGCCTGAACCTCCACGGCCGAGCGGGGAGGCGAGCCGATCCCCGATCACCGAAGCAGGAGCAGACGACCCTGTGGTCCGCTCCAGTGTGGCAGGTTCCGCACCACCGGTCAGCCCACCGAGTCGCCGAGGGGTTGCGGGCACTGGCCGCCGGGTGTCGTGAGCAGCTCGAAGTGCCACATCTCGTTGGCGTACTTCTGGCACAGGCCGTAGTCCGCGCCGTGCTGGATGAGCCAGTCGTCGGCGTTGGTCGGGCCGATGTCGATGGCCTTGCCCGTCACGTGGTTCGACTTGTCCGGCGGCTGCACCCACCGCCGCGCTTCCTTCTCGCTGGCGTAGCGGGTGACGGCCTCGTCGAACAGCCGCTGCTGGTACTCCTTGCTCCGCCAGCCCGACGTCACGCGGAACTCCACCCCGCGCGACGCGAGAGCGTCCACAGCGGCCTTTCGCACGGCGTCGAGCAACGCCGGGTCGAGGTTGGCGATCGCGGCGTGGGAGTTGTCGTCCAGCGAGATGCTCCCGTTCTCCGGGATGCTGCCGTCGCCCGTGGCACGCGCCGACACACCGCTGGCCGGACCCGGCCCGGGCGCTGGAGTGGCTGAGCAGGCCGCTGTCGCGAGGACGAGTGCTGCGAGGATTCCACGGATCACGGGTTCGAGCCTGCAGCGGCGATGTCCCCAGACCGCGCGCGGAATGTGCGCGTTCGGCAACGAGATGTCGACACCAGCCGTTACAAGCGAGAATCACGACGTGAAGAACCTCGACCGGCTGCTCACCACCGGAGGCACGACCTCCGCCGTGACCGACCTGGTGATCCCGGCATTGTTGCTGCGCGCACCGACTGCCGAATGGTCCGAGCTCGTGCACATCTACGTGCCGCAAAGCCCGACGGTCGCGTTCAGCGGACGTGACCTGCGCTCGCCCGGGATCACCAAGGCCACCGAGATCGCGCAGGCGGCGGGGTTCGAGACGGTTGTCAGGTCGCCGGGCGGGCGGATGGTCGCCTACGACAGCGGCGCCGTCGTGATCGACCACCTCGACCGCACCACCGGCATCCGGCACGCGGGCAGCGCGACATTCGCCGCCAACGCCGAGAGCCACGCGCGGGTGCTGCGCAGACACGTCGACGCCCGCGTCGGCGAGGTGGACGGTGAGTACTGCCCCGGCGAGTACAGCATCAACGTCGGGGGCGTCGCCAAGGTCGTGGGCTCGGCGCAGCGCGTGACGTCCACCGGGTCGCTGTTCAGCACGGTGGTGCAGGTCGACGTCTCGGACGCCGTGCGCGCGGTGATCGCGGACGTGTCGGACGCGCTCGGCTACGAACTGCGCCGCTCGAGCATCGCGGGCCTGGCCGACTACGCACCCGAACTGAGCGCCGACGAGGTAGCCGCAGCGTTCCAGCAGGACTACCGCGAACGGCTCGGCCTCGCCGACGGCCAAGTGCCCACCGAGGTGGTCGCACATGCGTCGACCGCACCCGGCGGGTCACCGTTCCACGTGGACGACTGGACGCGGGCGAACCCGCTCAGCGCCAGCCGAGAGCCGGAGCCACGTGCGTGAGGATGTTGTCCAGGACGTGCACGTTGTAGTCGACGCCGAGCTGGTTGGGCACGGTCAGCAACAGCGTGTCCGCCTCGGCGATCGCCTCGTCCTCCGCGAGCTGCTTGACCAGCACGTCGGGCTCGGCCGCGTACGAACGTCCGAAGATCGCCTGCTGCGGACCGTCGATGAAACCGACCTGGTCCCTGCTCTCGCCGTCGCCACCGAAGTACGCGTCGTCGAGGTCGTTGGTGATGGCGAAGATGCTGCGGGAAACGGAAACGCGGGGTTCCCGTTCCCAGCCGGCCTCGGTCCAGGCCTTGCGGAACGCCCGGATCTGCTCGGCCTGCTGGACGTGGAACGGCGCGCCGCCCTCGTCGAACTTCAGCGTCGAGCTCATCAGGTTCATGCCGTGCTCAGCGGCCCAGGCGGCGGTGCCGTTGGAACCGGCGCCCCACCAGATCCGGTCGCGCAGACCCGGTGCGTGCGGCTCCAGGCGCAGCAGGCCGGGCGGGTTCGGGAACATCGGGCGCGGGTTCGGGCGGGCGAAACCCTGCCCCTCCAGCACCTTCAGGAACACCTCGGCGTGCTTGCGAGCCATGTCGGCCTCGGTCTCACCCTCGGCGGGTCCGTAGCCGAAGTAGCGCCAGCCGTCGACGACCTGCTCGGGCGATCCCCGGGAGATGCCGAGCTGCAGCCTGCCGCCGGAGATCAGGTCCGCGGCGCCCGCGTCCTCGACCATGTACATCGGGTTCTCGTAGCGCATGTCGATCACGCCGGTGCCGATCTCGATGCGCGAGGTCCTGGCGCCGATGGCGGAGAGCAGCGGGAACGGCGACGCGAGCTGCTGGGCGAAGTGGTGCACGCGGAAGTAGGCGCCGTCGGCACCCAGCTCCTCGGCGGCGACGGCCAGGTCGATCGACTGCAGCAACGTGTCCGAGGCGGACCGCGTCTGCGAGTGAGCGCTCTCCGACCAATGGCCGAAGGAAAGGAAACCGATCTTCTTCACACCATCCGAAACACATGCATAGGCATGGAAATTCCGGTCACCACCGATGGACTTCCAAAGCCACCCCGACGTGCACGAGGTTGTGCTCCAGCGGCCGGGGCAGCAGCGTCGAGGCACGGGCCAGGCGGCGCAGCAATGTGTTGCGGTGCACGTAGAGGGCGGCGGCCGCCTCTGTCGCGTTGCACTGAGCCGCGATGAACGCCCGCAGCGCCTCGATCGCCTCGGGATCGCCGACCAGCGGGCCGAGGGTGCGCCGCACGAACCGGTCGGCCCGCTCGGTGTCCGTCGTGAGCAACGCGACCAGCTCGACCTCTTCGTGGGTCGCGAGCTGCTGCGGTGACGCGAGCCTGGCGAGCATGCGCTGAACGGTCAGCGCATCGAGATGGCTGAGCCGGAACCCGTCCGCCCCGACGCCGCTCGATCCCAACGCCACCCGCACGGCCGGGAACCGCGCCACACCTTCGCGGAGTTCGGCCAGGTCCGGAGCTCCGTGCACCCACACCCACCGGGTCGCGGCGCTGGCCAGCACGGTCAACGGACGTGGATCCGAGGCGGCGGCAGCGAGCACGTCCGCCACACGATCCAGATCGCCCAGCGCGTCGTCGCTCCACACGATCGCCGCCGTGTGCTCGCCGGAGAGCCGGTAGCCGAGGCGGTGCTCCGCGCGGGACACCGTGATCGGCGCGCCGTCGAGCAGCAGCGTCACGGTTTCCAGGCGTTCCGCGTGCGTGCCCCGCGTGAGCTGCTCGCGTTCCCGGGTCATCTGCACCGAGATCGCGGCCACGGTGTCGTCGACGAACGCCGCGATCGACCGGCACGACACGTCGGTCACCTCGCGCAGCTCGTCGGGATCGGACGTCAGGGAGAACACGATCCGCATCCACAACCGCAGCGCGACACCCAGCCCGGTGCGATAGGCGTCGAGCGCCGACTCGTCGAGCCCGCGCCGGATCAGGTCACGCGCGAACGCCAGCGGCGCCTCGCCCAGGTCGGCGGGAACGCGCTCTCCCGGCGCGCGGATGTTGGCCGACGCCCAACCGAGCAGGTTCGACCGGTTCGTCCGCCGCAAAGCGGCAGCCAGCACGGGATCCTCGGCAACCTGGATCCGATGCGTTCCGGACAACGTCGCCGCGTCCAGCTCGGCCAGCCACTCCTCCGGCGGATCCAGCGCGATCTCGGCGCCCTGCCTGATCAGCTCGCGCACGCGCCGGGACGGACGCTCCCACGACATGGTGCACATTGCACCACAACCAGGGCGAACAGGTGCACATCGTGCTTTCGTGACCGGCGTCACCCCGCCACTATGAGTACATGGCTGACCTCGATGTGCTCATCGTCGGCGCAGGAATCTCCGGTCTCGGCGCCGCGTACTACCTGCAGCGCGAACACCCGCGCAAGAAGTACGCGATCCTCGAGGCGCGCGGGGCCATCGGCGGCACGTGGGACCTGTTCCGCTACCCCGGCATCAGGTCGGACTCGGACCTGCACACGTTCGGCTACGAGTTCAAGCCGTGGCGCGACGAGGACTCGATCGCCGGCGCGGACAAGATCCTCGCCTACCTGCACGAGACGGCCGCGGAACACGAGATCGAGCAGCACGTCCGGTTCCACACCAAGGCCGTCGCCGCCGAGTGGTCGTCGGCCGACGCGCACTGGATCGTCGAGGTCGAGAAGAACGGCGAACGCGAGAAGCTGACGTGCTCGTGGCTGTTCTGCGCGGGCGGCTACTACCGCTACGACGAGGGCTACACACCGCACTTCGAGGGCCGGGAACGGTTCCAAGGCCAGATCCTGCACCCGCAGCACTGGCCGGAGGACCTCGACTACGCCGGCAAGCGGGTGCTGGTGATCGGCAGCGGCGCGACGGCGGTGACGATCGTGCCCGCCATGGCACCGACCGCGAGCCACGTGACCATGCTGCAGCGCACCCCGACGTACGTGCTGCCGGTGCCCGCCCAGGATCCGATCCGCAACGCGCTGCGCAAGGTGTTCAGCGAAAACCGCGCGTTCGCGATCACGCGGCGCAAGAACATCCTGCAGCAGCAACTGACCTGGCGGTTCTCCCAGCGTTTCCCGAACGCGGCGCGGAAGCTGATCCGGCGGTTCAACGCCAAGCTGCTGCCCGAGGGCTATCCCGTCGACGAGCACTTCAACCCGCCGTACAACCCCTGGGACCAACGGCTGTGCATCGTTCCGGACGGCGACCTGTTCAAGGCCATCAGCCGCGGCAAGGCGTCCGTCGTGACGGACCGGATCACGACGTTCACCGAGACCGGGGTGCGGCTGGCGTCCGGCCGCACGATCGAGGCCGACATCATCGTCACCGCGACCGGCCTCAACGTGCAGGCGTTCGGCGGCATGACACTGGCCGTCGACGGCAAGCCCGTGAACCTGCCGGACACGTTGGCGTACAAGGGGATGATGCTCTCCGGGGTGCCGAACTTCGCCTACGCCATCGGCTACACGAACTCGTCGTGGACGCTCAAGGTCGGCCTGCTGTGCGAGCACTTCTGCCGCCTGCTCGCGCACATGGACTCCCACGGCTACGACACCGCACGGCCTGTCGTCGCCGATCCCGACGCGCCCACCCGCCCGTTCCTCGACTTCGGGGCGGGCTACATCAAGCGTGCGCTGGACCAGCTGCCGCGGCAGAGCGAGAAGGCGCCGTGGCTCACGTCGACGAGCTACTTCAACGACGTGAAGCTGTTGCGCCGCCTGCCTGTCGTGGACAGGGAGCTGCGGTTCTCGCGCGGCCGATCCGCCCCTGATCTGTCATCCTCGCCGGATGGGTCGGACCGGCTCCAGACACGCGGTGGTCGCGGGACTCGCACTGGTGCTCCCGCTGCTGGGGTGCCAGCCGAGCCCTCAGGCCATCGCGTGGACTGACTGCTCCCAGCTGATCCCCGAGGGCACGGAGAAGTTCGAGGTCGGCTGCGGCACGCTCGCCGTGCCGCTCGACCACGGCACCGCGGGAAAGTCCCTCTCGCTCAAGCTGATCCGCATCCGGCACCGGGACCAGACGAGCCGGATCGGGTCGCTGGTGCTGAACCCCGGCGGGCCGGGCGTGGCCGGCGTCGAGTTCGCGGCGAGCTTCGCGACCAGGGCGTCCGAGACACTGCTCAAGAGGTTCGACGTCATCGGCTTCGACCCGCGCGGAGTCGGCGAGTCCGCGCCGATCCGCTGCTACGACGGCCCGGACCTCGACCGCGCGTTCGACGTCAACGACGACATGCGCACGCCCGCTGCCCGTGCCACGGCCGAGAGCGAGACCCGCCGGGTCACGGACTCGTGCGAGACGCGTCTGGGAGACACGGCGGAGTTCTTCTCCACCGAGGCCACGGCGCGCGACCTCGACCTCGTCCGAAGCGCGGTCGGCGACCCGAAGCTGACGTACGCGGGCTTCTCCTACGGCGCCAAGCTCGGCGCGACCTACGCGCACCTGTTTCCCGGCAACGTGCGCGCTCTGGTGCTCGACGCGCCGTCGTTCCCGCTCGTCGACGACACCTCGACGTTCGAGCGGCAGGTGCGAGGGTTCGAGGACGCCTTCGACCAGTTCGCGAAGGACTGCGCGACACGGCCGTCGTGCGCCGAACTCGGTGATCTGCGGGCGTTGGTCGCCAACATCATCGCGCAGGCGAGAACCCAGCCCCTCACCCACGAGAATCCTGACGACCGGCGCCGCACGTCGGGCGGAACCGTGCTGTTCGGCACCATCTCCGCGCTCTACGACAACACGCGGTGGCCGGTGCTCGAAGACGCGCTGCGCCTGGCTCGTCAGGGCGACGGCACGGCCTTCTTCGACCTGGCCGACGCGACCACCGGCCGGCAGCACGATGGCACCTATCCCAACGTTTTCGACGCGTCGTTCGTCATCGGCTGCAACGACGGCACCGCGGTGCTGACCGACGAGCAGCTGATCACGACCACGGCGAAGTGGACCGCGGACTTCCCACTGTTCGGCGGCTATCAGGCCCGTGGGCTGTACGGCTGCCGTTTCTGGGACGTGCCAAGACACCCGCTGGCCAAGCCCACCGCGCCGACAGCGCCACCGTCACTGGTGATCGGAACCGTCCACGACCCGGCGACGCCCTACCAGGGTGCCGTCGAGCTCACCGCCGCACTCGGCAGCGGCGTACTCCTCACCTGGGACGGCGAGGGGCACACCGCCTACCTCAGATCACCGTGCGTCGACCGGATCGTGGAGGACTACCTCGTGAACCTGGCAGTGCCCGCGAACGGACACCGCTGCGCCGCCTGAGTCAGTGCGTCCGGATCGCCGGGTCGCTGACGCCGGGCGCACCCGTCTCGACGTGACCGGCGAACCGCCGCAGCCAGCCGCTGTCCTCAGTGGACACCACCGAGACGTCGTACCAGTGCTTCGACTTCGTCAGGTCGATGATGCGCGTCACGGTCCGGCCCGGCTTCACCGTCACGCTAATGCTGCCACCGTAAGCGTTGGTGGCCTTGAGGTGCCGGTCCGAGCCAGCGGCGTTGGTGAACCGCAGCACCAGGTTGCAGCCCGAGTGCCGCGCGGACACCTCGGGACCGGCGGCGCCGCCCCGGAACTCGCGCAGGAAACCATTGGGGCCGTGGACCGTCAGGTCGTACGCGCCCGCCGAGTACACGTTGTTCCACGTGTCGGAGAGCTGCTTGCCCGCCGCCGTCGTGTAGGTCCACGGGCCGTCGGTGCGGTTCTTCGACGTGACGTAGAACTGCGCACCCGCCTTCAGACCGCCGGACCACGTCAAAGTGATCTTGCCGCCGTTCACCGACGAGTCCGCGAAAGGCGCGTACGGCAACGGCCTGGTGCGCCGCGATCCCCGTTCCTGCACCGGCATCGACCCGACCAGCGGCGGCACCGGCACGTAGTCGGGGTGCCGCTCGCGGTCCGGCGGCGCGTAGCCGTCGGTGTCGGGCAGCGTCGGAGCCTTGGTGTTCTTGGCGGTGAAGTCGAACGCCGACGTCAGGTCGCCGCAGATCGCGCGCCGCCACGGCGAGATGTTCGGCTCGTGCACGCCGAACCGCTTCTCCAGGAACCGGATGATCGACGTGTGGTCGAACACCTCCGAGCACGAGTAACCGCCGGTGCTCCACGGAGAAACGACGATCATCGGCACCCGCTGCCCCAGCCCGTAAGCACCCGGCACGTAGCCGCCGCCACCGGGGTACAGCTCACCCTTGACGTCCACACCGGACAGTCCCTGCGACGCGGACGACGGCGGGTACGGCGGCACGACGTGGTCGAAGAACCCGTCGTTCTCGTCGTAGGTGATGAACAACGCGGTCTTGGCCCACACCTTCGGGTTCGCCGTCAGCGCGTCGAGCACCTGGGCGATGTACCAGGCGCCGTAGTTCACCGGCCAGTTCGGGTGCTCGGTGTACGCCTCGGGCGCCGCGATCCACGACACCTGCGGCAGCTTGTCGTTCTTGACGTCGCGAGCCAGCTGGTCGAACAGCGTGCCGCCCGCCTTGATGTTCGTACCGGTGCGCGCCTTCTCGTACAAAGCGTCACCCGGCTTGGCGTTGCGGTAGGTGTTGAAGTACAGCAACGAGTTGTCGCCGTAGTTCCCGCGGTAGGCGTCGGAGATCCAGCCCCAGCCACCGGCGGCGTCGAGCCCGTCACCGACGTCCTGGTAGATCTTCCAGGAGACGCCGGCCTTCTCCAGCCGCTCGGGATACGTCGTCCAGCCGTAGCCCTTCTCGTCGTTGCCGAGCACCGGCCCGCCGCCCGTGCCGTCGTTGCCCGTGTATCCGGTCCACATGTAGTACCGGTTCGGGTCCGTCGCGCCGATGAACGAGCAGTGGTAGGCGTCGCAGATCGTGAACGCGTCGGCGAGCGCGTAGTGGAACGGGATGTCCTGGCGGTTCAGGTACGCCATCGTGGTCGCGGTCTTCGCGGGCACCCACTTGTCGTACCGGCCGCCGTTGAACGCGAGGTGGCCGCCGTTCCAGTCGTGGTTGAGGTCCTGCAGGAACTGCATCCCCATGTCGTCGGCCGTGGGGTGGAACGGCAGCACGTCGGTGACGCCGTTGGACTGGTGCCACACGGACTTGCCGCTCGGCAGCGTCACCGGCCGCGGGTCGCCGAACCCGCGCACGCCGCGCATCGTGCCGAAGTAGTGGTCGAAGGAGCGGTTCTCCTGCATGAGCACGACGACGTGCTCGACGTCGGAGATCGTGCCGGTCCTCGTGGCGGGCGCGATCTCGGCGGCTCGCGCGATGCTCCCCGACAACGCGGTGAACGCCGTCGTCGCGGCACCGAGCTTGAAGAACTGGCGGCGGTTGACCTCGGACATGAGGCAGATGTCACCCGCCGCCGGAAAACGTCCGGCGATCGCCAGGACACCACCGGAAGAACTCGGGGTGACCTTCAGTTCTCGGCGGACAAGATCGCGGTCAGCAGCCCCGGATACCGGGCGTCCAGGTCATCCCGCCGGACCGTGCCGATGCGCGACGTGCCCTCCTTGCGCATCCGGATCACCCCGGCCTCACGCAGCGTCCGCAGGTGATGGGTGCGGGTGGACTTGGTCACCGGCAGCTCGATCGCGCCGCACGCCACCCCGACCCCGATCCGGTCCATCTCCCTGACCAGGTGCAACCGCACCGGATCGGCGAGCGCGTGCAGCACCGCCTCGATCCGGATCTCGTCGCGCTCGGGATGCACCAGCTCGTCACTCATGGTTCCCATAGTACGAGATCTATCGTAGTTCGACGAGTTTCGTAGTACGGTGATTCTCGTACTAGCCGTCGAAGGGGTCATCTTGTCTCGCATCCACCTGCTCGCCGCCGGGGCATTCGCGGTCGGCACGAGCGGCTACATCGTCACCGGGGTCCTGCCCACCGTCAGCCGTGAGCTGCACGTCTCCGCTGCCGCCGCCGGCCAGCTCGTCACCGCGTTCGCCATCGCCTACGCGCTCACCTCGCCCGTGCTGGCGGTCGTCACAGGTCGCTGGGAACGCAGAAAACTCATGATCGCCGCGCTGCTCACCAGCGCTGTCGGCAACGCGCTGGCCGCCGTCGCCCCGACGTTCGAGCTGCTGCTCGGCGCCCGCGTGATCAGCGCGCTCGGCGCCGCCGCGTTCACGCCGGTCGCCACCGCCGTCGCCACGGTGCTCGCCCCGCCGGACCACCGCGGCCGCGCGGTCGCGATCGTCTTCGGCGGTCTCACGTTCGCGCTGATCCTGGGTGTGCCGCTGGGCAACGTGATCGGCGAGCAGCTCGGCTACCAGGGCGTCTTCGCGTCGGTGGCGGTTCTCTCGGTGCTCGGCGCAGTCGCGATCCAGTTCGGTGTGCCTCGCGTGGACGCTCCCCCGTTCGCCGGCCTGCGCGAACGGTTCGCCGCCGCCCGCGACCGCCGCGTGCTGCTCGTGCTCGGCATGACCGTGCTGGCCTGCCTCGCCGCGTTCAGCGTGTTCACCTACATCGCGCCGATCCTGACCTCTCTCGCGGACGTGCACGGCTGGACCATCAGCGTGCTGCTGCTCGTCTACGGCGTGGGCGGCGCGATCGGCAACTCGGTCGGCGGCCGCGTCACGGACCGCTTCGGCAGCCGGGTGCCGTTGCTGGTGATCTTCAGCGTGTTCATCGTGACCGTCGCCACGCTGCCGCTCACCGCGACGACGGCCCCGACCGCGGGCATCGTGCTGTTCGTGTGGGGCCTGTTCACCTGGTCGGTCAACCCGCCCATCCAGAACTGGCTGATCGAGCTGGCACCACGTGAGTCGAGCGGAATCCTGTTGTCCATCAACGCTTCCGCGATCTACTTCGGAGTGGGCCTGTCGGGCGTGTTCGGCGGCGTGATCATCAACAACGTCGGCCTGCTCGCTCTGCCTCCGATCGCCGCGCTGGTCGCGCTGGGCGCGCTCGGCCTGCTCATCGCGCACCCGAAGCCCGCGCTGGTGCCGGAAACCGTGTGACCAGGGGCACGGTTTCGCTTGTGCCCCAAGCACCACCAGCCACATCGTCCGAAGTGGACGACGTGGCCGGTGGTGCGCTTAGTACACATCCGGCTCGATGACAAGGGCTTGGCACAGCGCGGTCCTTCGTTCAGGATGCCGCGGGTGCGGAGTGCAGCGGGGTTCGGCGACGGCGGCGAGATCTCCGGCGTCGCGTGGTCACCGCGCCTTCCGAGCACCGCCGAGGAGGTCCTGACCTCGGCTCGCCGGGGTGACGAGGACGCGTTCCGAGCCCTCTACCGCGACGTCCAGCCGAAGCTGCTGCGCTACCTCCAGGTGCTGGTCGGAGCGGACGCGGACGACGTCGCCTCCGACGCCTGGCTGCAGATCGCGCGCGACCTGGGCACGTTCCGCGGCGACCTCGACGGCTTCCGCGGCTGGGCGACCACCATCGCCCGCAACCGCGCCCTCGACCACCTGCGCCGTCAGCAGCGGCGGCCGGTCGTGCTCGGAACGGTCGACGACGTGGCCGAACCCGCGAGCAGGGAGGACACCGCCCAGTCGGCCGTGGACTCCATCACCACCGACGCCGCGCTCGCGTTGATCGCCAGGCTGCCGCGCGACCAGGCAGAAGCCGTGCTGTTGCGGGCCGTCGTCGGCCTCGACTCGAAGGCCGCCGCCAAGGTCCTCGGCAAACGCCCCGGCGCGGTGCGCACAGCCGCGCACCGGGGTCTGCGCACCCTCGCCTCGTACCTCGAAGAAAGCCCTCCACCAGGGAAAACACCGCAGGAGTGACAAAAAACAGAGCCCTGACGCTGAAGGACGTGAGATGAGAAACCACGGTGACCGGAACGACCGCCTGAGCGACCTGCTCGCGGCGGCGTCCGCTCCTGCCCGCGACCACGAGCTGGCCGGCGAGCAGGCCGCCGTGGCCGCGTTCCGCGCCGCTCGTCTCACCACCGCCCCTCAGCGACGGAGACACAAGATGCTGACGATCAAGATCGCGGCTGCCGCGGCCGCCGCGTTCGGCGGAATCGCACTCGCCGCCGCGGCGGGCGCGCTGCCAGGCCAGCACCGCGAGGACCCGAAACCCGCCTCCGACACGACAGCGATCGTGTCCAGCACGAAGGCGACCACGCCCGAGCACAAGCCGGACCACAGCGCTTCGCCGTCGCCGTCGCTCAAGGGACTGTGCCAGGCCTACACCGCGGGTGCGGGATCGGAACACGGCAAGGCGCGCGAGAACCCGGCGTTCAGCGCGTTGATCACGGCCGCGGGTGGTGCCGACAAGGTGCCCGCCTACTGCTCCGACCTGCTCGCGGACAAGCCGGGCAAGTCCGGTGACGCGCCTGGCAAGAACGACACCTCGCCCGGCAACTCCGGTGAGGCGCCCGGCAAGCCCGGTGCCGCGCCAGGCAAGCCCACGCACCTGAACCGCTGACGCCCCAAGACGTTCCGGCGACCCGAGCTCTCCCGCTCCCTCACCGGGTCGCCTGTGCCAGGACGGGCGGCGGTCTGCCCCACACGCCGCCGCTCGTCCACCCCTTCCCGCTACCCCAGGACCTGGAGGAGCGCCTTGACCGACGACTGTCCGCACGCCGTCTCAGCCGGCAGCTACCTGCTCGAACTGCTCACTCCCGAGGAGACCGCCGAGTTCCGCCACCACAGCAGGCTGTGCCTGTCATGCCAGCGGGAGATCGTGTCGCTGCTGCCCGGCGCCCTGTTCCTGCAGGAACTGAGAGCCGACATCCTCGGGGCCGAGCAGCGCCTGTGCACGGATCGGCCCGTGCTGACCACCGTCGCCTCGCGGGAACCGCGCTGGATCGCGGGCTGCGACGCGTTCCCTCACCCGGACTGGTAGCGGAACGACGCCGTGGCGGGCTCGGCGCACACCGCGTCGGCCGCCTTGTCGTCGTCCTGCAGGTACCAGACCTTGGCGCGGTACTCGGTCCACCCTGACACCGCACGCCCGTTGACCGAGTCCGGGCCGATGGCGCCCTTGGACTCCAGCTTCGCCACGCCGTCCGCGCCCGCGGGGACCAGGCCGAGCACGACACCGTCCGGTCCCAGCGCCGCGAACTCGATCTTCACGCCCTGCAGCGGACCGTCACCGGTCAGCTTGGCGCTCAGGCTGAGGTCGGATCCCCGTGCCGTCACGGGTTCGACGCTCAGGTGATAGCCGCAGCCACCGCACGCGGTGACCGCGGCGGGCGACGCCAGCACGAGTGCCAGCGCCGCCGCACGGGACTTCATCAGCAAGGACCGCCTCCGCTTTCGCCTTCCGCCGGGAACGGGCTGAACGCCTGCGACACGGCGATGTCGAGCAGCTGGGCGGACTCGCCGTCCAGGTACTGCATCTGCCCGTTCACCAGCTTGCCCGGATCCATCATGCTGAACACGAACTTCCGCGTGTTCGGGTCGCCCATGTCCGGCGGCGGCAGCACCGTGATGCCGGAGATGCCGGGGTCACCCGGAATCTGGCGGCCGAGCTTGCCCGGACTCGCCTCGACCGGGTACACGAAGATCGGAACCGGGCCGAGCTGGACCTGGAACTCGGCGTTCGTCCTCTTCTTCATGTCGAACACGTGGAAGCGCAGTCCACTGTAGACGTCGTCGGGGTTCGTCTTGAACGCCCACTTGTACAACGGGAACAGCGGCTGGTCGAACTTCTCGATGCGCAGGCTCAGGTCCATGTCGAGCTGGGCGCTGATGCTCGGCGCGACCATGCTGAACCGGTCGTAGGAGCCCTCGACGCCGATCCCGACGTAGAACAGGCCAGGCCGGATCGTCATGTCCCGCACCCCGTCGACGACCACGTACACGCCGTCGATGCGCAGGTTCCTGGCCTTGATGTGGCCGTCGTTCACGTGCAGCGTGAGGATCGGGATTCCAATGCAGGCGACGATGTCCTGCTCGAACTCCTTGATGGCGCCGCCCTGTTCCTCCTTGAGCTGGAACGCTCCGCCCACCAGCACCGAGCCGGTCGGGCCCGGTTCGGACTTCAGGCGCGTGCTGAACGTGTGGAGGTCGTTCTCCGCGACGGTGACGGTCACCTTCTCGCCGAGGTCGAGGAGCTTCGCGAAGACGTCGTTGACCTGAAGCCCCTGATCACCCTCGTTGTGGTCCTCGTCGTTCTTCAGGGCGAACCTGCCCTGCACGAACGCCTCGGCGTCGAGTCCTGGAGCCGCGGACGCGACCGTGATCACCGGCACCTTCAACGCGTTGCCCTGGTCGTCGGTGCCCTTGATGTCGACGTCCACGCACGGCGCGTTCGGTCCCTGGTCGCACGCCGGAACGTCCGTCAGCCTGGCTCGCGCGGAAGCGGGTGCTCCCGCGTACATGCCGGTGACGTGGGCGTTGACCATGCTGATCGGGCTGCTCGCGGCGACCCGGACGTGGCTGTTGTCGCCGAACTTGCCCGTCACCTGCAGGCTCGCCGGCACCCCGTGCACGTCCGCCGCACCGCGCAGGGTCCCGTACTTCGTCGTCGTAGTCGCCTCGGCCCGCAGCTCCAGCACGTCGATGCCACCGGACGCGCTGTACTGGATCTGCAGGTCGTGCGCCCGCTTCGGATCGGTCTGGTCGAACCCGAACGGGCCGATGTGCAGGTCGAACGGCGACGGCAGGCCGCGCAGGGTCGCCTTCGCCGCGGCGTACGGCGCCACGTCGAACAGTCCGTCGAGCCGCACGTACGCGTTGAGCGGCACGTTGGCCGGCGGGCGGTAACCGACGACGTCGATCTTCTTCGCCGCCATGTCGACCTCGACCACCGTCGGCAGCCCCGGCAGCGACACCGTGCTCACCAGGCCGAAGCACTTGCCCAGCAACGAACAGATCGGCGACTCGTCCTTCGCGCACCCCGCACCCGAGCACGCCCTGGCCTCGGCCGCGATGCCGTGCTCGTACAACGGAACCTGCCCGATCGCGTCGAGCGCGGCCACCTTGCCGACGCGGGCCTCGGCGAGCAGGCCCACCGGGCGGTCGGTGCGGTAGCTGAGCTTCCCGTCGCCGTAGCGCACGTCGAGCGAGCTCGGCAGGCTGACCTTGCCGAACGCCGTGTACCGGTTGTCCGCGGCGAGCCGGAAGTCACCGTCGAACGCGAACGTCCCGTCGCCACTGCGCATGTCGAACCCGACGCCGTCCGGTTTCGGCGCCACCGCGACGAGCGACAGCGAGCCGACCGCGGCACTGGCGTCGAGATCACCATTGCCCTGGTTGTAGTGCGCGGCGACGTGCTGACCGCGGGGTGCGGTCGCGCCCGCGTGGTTCGTGACGGCGAACGCGGCCGACCCGATCGGTCCGGTCGTGCTCTGGAACTTGAAGTTGCCGTCGGCCCAGTCCGCCGTCATCTTCGCCGGGATGTTCAGCGCCTGGGCGAACGCCTGGTACTCGCGTCCCGCGAACGGCACCTTCGCCGCGCGGAACGTGATGCCGCCCAGTGCTGCCGACGCCGACGACTCGAAGTGCTTCGCCGGTGCGTCGACCAGCACGTCCAGATCAGCGGGCACACCGTTCGCCGACGCGGACAGGTACCCGGCGTCCACTCCGGACAGTGCGGCCGTGATCTCGTTGATGGGCGCGGAGTTGTGCACCCCCAGCGTCGTGCGGGCGTCGAACGTGCCGACGACGTGCACGGTGGCCGGGAGCTTGTCGATCGACGCCCGTGCCCGCAGCGTTCCGAACGACGTCTGCGTGTCGGCTTCGGCGGCGACCGTCAGCACACCGAGCGGTGCCGAGGCGCGGTAGCCGACGTCGACGCGGGCGGGGTTGCCGTCGACCGTGATCGGGCCCACGGTGAGGTCCACATTGGACGGCAAACCGTCCAGCGTGACCTGGCCTTCGAGCCTCGGCAGGTTCGGCAGCAGGCCGCTGATCTCGATGTACGCCTTCAGCGGCGCGGTGGCGGTGTACCCGGTGAGCTCGATCTCCTTGTTCACCAGGTCGACCGCGAGCGTGGTCGGCAGGCCGGGCAGCCGGATCGTGCCGACGAGCCCGAGGCACTTGCCGAACAGCGTGCAGATCGGCGAGTCGTCCTTCACACAGCCCGCGCCCTCCGCACAACCGCGAGCCCGCACCGCCACGCCGTTCTCGAACAGCGGCGCGCCGAGTCCGTTCAGCGCGGAGACCTTGCCGACGTGCACGTCGGCCTGGAGCGCGATCGACTTGTCACCGGTGTAGGTGAGCTTGCCGTCGGCGAGGTCGATCGTGAGCGTGAGGTTTGTCGGCAGGTGATCGATGCGCGACGTGACCGCGAGACGCGTGTCGTCGGCGCCGTTCGCCGCCAGCACCACGTCCGCGTCGACGAACACCGGTTGGCCGTCCGTGTTCAGCTGCAGGTTCGCCACCTGCTTCGCCGGGCCGCGGGCGTACTCGGCGAGCGTGAGGTTGCGGATGCTGACACTGCCGTCGAAGTCACCGCTGACCTGGCGGTAGTGGGCCGAGACGTGCTGCCCGGCCGGCATGGTCGCGCCGCCGTGGTTCGTGACGGAGAACCGTGCCGCGCCAAGTGCTCCGGACAGGCCGCGGAACCGCATCAGGCCGTCGGCGAAGTCGGCGTCGTACTTCGCCGGAACGCCGGTGAGCTCACCGATCGCGAGGAAGTCGCGGCCGGAGAACGGAACCCTGGCGACCGCCGCGATGGAGCCGATCGGCGCCGACGACGTGCCGTCCAGGTGCCGCTTGGGCAGGTCGACCAGCACGTCGACCTCGGTCGGCAGGTCGGTCAGCGCCGCGGACAGGTAGTGGTTGCCGGTCGGGTCGAGTCGCTCGACCCCTTGCGGGCTCACGAAGAGCTCGGCCCTCGGCACCGCGCTGGACGCCCGGTAGCTCACCTTCGGCACGTCGCCGAGGTCGTACCGCACGTCCACGGTCTGCGGCAGCCCGTTGATCGCGGCTACCGCACTCGGCCCGTTCGCCGTGTCGACGTACGCGGCCTTCACCCGTTGCACCACGGAGCTCGCGTTGAACTGCACCCGACGCGCGACGGTGTCGAGGTCGAATCCCAGCGTGGCGGGCAGGTTCGACACGTCGAGGCGCGTCTTCTGCCTGCCGTCGACGATCCCGGCCGCGACGAACGGCTGCCCGCCCGGCGTGAACTCGGTGCCACCGCGGGGGTGCTGGTCGAAGTACACGTCGATCTTGCGCAGGCCCTTCACGCGGGCGCTCGCGCCGAGCTTGGTCCCGGTCAGCACCGCGGTGGCGTGGTCGCCGTCGAGCGGCGCGTAGTCGCCGAGTTCCTTCGACACGAACACTTCCGCCGAGCCGAGCGGGGTGTTGGCGTCGAACAGGACGTGCCTGCCGGGCAGGTTCGCGTCCACGTTGACGATCGTCGGCAGCTCGCGCAACGCACCGCGCAGCACGATCGCCGGATCACGGTCGAAGAACGAGACGTCCAAACTGGACAGTGCGGACGCGGCGTCGTAGTCGAGCGTCACCCGGTCGTTCGCCGAGTTGAGCGCGCCACGCCACTGCGTCGGCAGGTTCTTCGCGGCGGCGCGGACGGAAGCGTCGAGCCTCTCCCCCGCGTAGACGAAGTCGGCGAACAGCACGTCGTCGATCGCGTCACTGGCGTTGTAGTCGACGATGTCGTCACCGCCGTCGCGCGGGCGGGTCAGCGCGGCCGACACCTGGTTCGGCAGCTGGTCGACGACGAGCTGGTCGAACCTGTTGGTGCCACCGGAGTTCGACAGCACCTGCACGTCGAGCTTGGTGCGCTTGGTGACCGTGGCGTCGACCGTCGCCTTCTGGTCGCGGTCACTCGCGCCGGGGTCGATGAACGCGTGGGCGGTGAACACGTTCGGCACGGGCGCGAACTGCGCACTCGCCACCGTCGGGTCATAGGCCAGGCCTTGGTCGTCGTCCGTGACGTTCGCGAGGCCTGCGGTGATCGCGAGCGAACCCGCAGCGCCGACCTGCAGCACGTTCGCCTTGATGTCGAAGATTCCGCGCAACGCCTGCAACGGCGCGAAGGTGTAGAGCCCGACAGCGGCCGTCGGAAGTCCCGCTCCGCGCCGGAAACCGTCGAAGCCGACCGAGAGCCGCTTGTGCGTCGGCAGGTCGTAGACGGCCCACACGTGCGCGGGCAGGTCGCGCCCGGCGAACTCGCTGGTGGGCAGGCGGAGGTTGACCACACCGAGGCCGAGGTGGATGAGGTTGAGCAGCGCCTCGGTCTTGGCCTTGAGCGTGTTCCCCAGGTCTTCCAGCAGCTTCTCGAGGTTCAGCCGCTCGATCAGCAGCTCCGGGTGCAGGATGACGTTGAGCGGGTCCTTCAGCAGCTCGTTGACGATGTTGAGCCGATCGCGGGCGATCGCGATCTCGCGGTCGAGGTTCGTGAGGTCCCTGACCACCGCGGCGATGTCACCGGGTGCGGCGACCGGCACGAGGTCGGTCAGCACGTCCGGTGTGCGGTCGCCGGTGACGTCGACGATCGCGGGCACACCCAGCGGCAGCGTGAGCGAGCACGACACGGCCTTGGTCTGCGACTCGGAGCAGACGCGGTAGGTGATCCTGGGGATGCCGTCGGGCAGCTGTTGCAGCAACGCGAGCGGGTCGACGGGCAGTGGCGGCGGCAGGTTGCCGGACGTCAGCGCGTCGATCAGCTCCTGCAACGTGGCGGGCCTGCTCGGGTCGACGACCTGGGCGGAGCGGACCTGCGGTTGCAACGCGTTCGCGTCCAGCGCAGGTTTGCCGTCCTTCGTGCGGCCGGCCTTGTCCAACGTGGCCAGTGCCTCCGCGCTCGTGGCGTCGACGAGCTCCTGACCCGGCCGGAGCGGGAGGTCCAATGTGGACGGCGTGACCGGAGGGTTCGGCGTGATCGGCACCCGGTCGACCGGCACGCGGCCGTCGGGTCCAGGATCGAGCGCGGGCAACGGCGCGATGGGTTGCGCCTTGGACGCCTCGTTCTCGATGTTCGGCGAACCGTCCTTGCCGGGGTCGATCGCACCCAGGTCACCCGGCGCCGCGGGAGGTGTCGCCGTGGCCTGCGCACCGAGTCTGTTCTCGGCCGCCGCAGGGTTCTGGGGCAGTTGCGGCGGTAGCTGCGGTGGCTCCGATGTGGGCGGTTGTTGCGTGGTCGGTGGTGGTGCCGGTGTCGGCTCCGCTTGAGCGGGAGTGACGGCGAGGGTGGTCACCAACGCGGTGATCACACCTAATGTGCCGATGCGCAGACGTGCTGAAGCCACAACGACTCCCCCGGTCGGTAGAGCATTCCCCCTAGCTCTACGGCAAGCGGAGCGAAGCACACGGTGCGAATGGACCACAGTCCACATTCACCAACACCACTCGAACGGCCTAGCGAGACCGGGTCGATGACCAGCCAAAACAGAGTGATCGTCACAATTTTTGGTTGCTACAAAGGAGAATACGAACTACTGGCGCCCTTGCCGCTCCCGGAACGCGATCATGTTCATCCGGTTGCCGCACCGGACGCTGCAGAACCGCTTCTGCCCGTTGCGGGAGAGGTCGAGCAGCAGCCCCGTGCAGTCGTCGGCCGCGCAGATCCGCAGGCGGCCCATCTCGTCCATGCGGATCACGTCGATGAGCGCGAGCGCGGCCTCCACCTGGAGCCGTTCGGCGAGCGGCGAGTCCAGCTCGGTGGCGTGGATGTGCCAGTCGAGCGAGTCGTGTCGCACCAGGTACGGCAGGGCCTTGGCGTCGCGGAGCATCTTGTTCACGACTTCGACGGCGTCGTCGCGGCTCAGGGTCCACACGTGCCGGAGCAGCGTGCGCGTCTCGTGCACCTCGCGCAGCTCCGCCTCGTCGCGGTCGAAGCGGCCGGAGAACGGGTAGCGGTGGACCAGGTCCGCCAGCTGCTCGACCGTCGCCAGCTCGTCGGTGCCGCTGCGGGACGCCTCGGGCTCCGTGTTGCACAGCGCGACCATGAACACGAGCGCGTCCACCGTGTCAGGGGCAAAAAGCAAATTGACTCCTTACTCGGACCGGCCTACCGTCAGGGGTATCAAACAGGTTAGGCCATGACACGGTTCCGGAGTGGGAGGCAGACGTGGGTGCGTCGAAGTCGACCGGTCTGATCGCGGCGGCGATCTCGTTCATCTCGTTCGGCACCTCCGGAGCGTTCGTCAAACCGCTGCTGGAGGCAGGCTGGTCTCCGGCCGCCGCGGTCACGGTGAGAGCCCTGTTAGCGGGCCTCGTGCTGCTCCCGTTCGTCGTGTACTCGTTGCGCGGCAAGTGGGAGCTGCTCTGGCACGCGCGCTGGCCCGTGCTCGGCATGGGCGTGGTCGGAGTCGCGGTGACGCAGGTCCTCTACTTCGCCGCGATCAGCCGCATCCCGGTGGCGACGGCGTTGCTGATCGAGTTCCTCGCGCCGCTGATCCTGGTCGGGTTCACCTGGGCGGTCAGCAGGCGCACACCCGCCCCCGTAGTGCTGATCGGTTCCGTGCTCGCGGTCGGCGGCCTGGTGCTCGTGATCGGACCAGGCGCGATCCAGGCCGTCGACCCGATCGGTCTCATCGCCGCTTTCGGCGCCGCCATCGCGTGCGCCGTGTACTTCGCGATCGCCGGGCGTCCCAACAACGGTCTGCCGCCGGTCGCGCTCGCCGGAGCGGGCATGCTGCTCGCCGCACCCGTGCTGGCGATCGTCGGAGCGACCGGGCTGCTGCCGTTCAAGGCCGAGTTCGTGGACGTGCCGTTGCTGGACGGCGACACCACCGTCGCCTGGTGGGTGCCGTTGCTCATCGTTGCTGTCGTCGGCACCGCACTGGCTTACGCGACCGGCATCACCGCCTCCGGAATTCTCGGGTCGCGGCTCGGGTCGTTCATCGCTCTGATGGAGGTCGTGTCGGCCTCCGTGTTCGCGTGGCTGCTGCTGGGTGAGGGGCTCACGCCGGTGCAGCTGCTCGGTGGCCTGCTGATCGTCGGTGGCATCGCGGCGGTGCGGGCGGAGCGGCCGGCCGAGGAGCCGGCCGCCCCCGTCCTCGCTCAGACCTGAACGTCGACGATCCAGGTGACGCCGAACCGGTCGGCGAGCATCCCGAACGCCGGCGCCCACTGCGCCGGGCCGAACTTCTCGATCACGTTGGCGCCGTCGGCGAGGCCTTCCCAGATCGGGGTGACCTCGTCGACGGACTCGCCGCGCACGGACAGGAAGAACGGTTCGTCGGTGATCGTCGTGCCGTTCTCGCGACGAGTGGTGGACTCGGCGATCGGGGCCTCCGGACCGGGCACGTCGTAGGCCATGACGCGGAAGCCGTTGTCCGCCTTGACCTCGCCGAACACGACGTTCGTCGCGCCGGGGAGCTCGGCGGGCATGCCGAAGTCGGCGTAGGTGATGACGGTGAGCTGCCCGCCGAAGACCGAGCGGTAGAACTCCAGGGCCTCCCTGGCCTGGCCGCGGAAGTTCAGGTGAGGGACTGCGTTGAGTGACATGAGAGGGACTTTGTCAGCAGTAGCGGACAGGGAACGTCCGCTACTTGTGCCAAGCTGAAAACATGCCCATCGCCACGTCGACGACCACGTCAGGCCGCCTGCTGTCGTTGCTGTCGCTGTTGCAGGTCCGGCGTGACTGGCCGGGGTTGACGCTGGCCCAGCGGCTCGGGGTCAGCGAACGCACGGTGCGCCGCGACGTCGACCGGCTGCGCGAGCTCGGGTACGTCGTGCACGCGGTCAAAGGGCCTGATGGCGGGTATCGGCTCGAAGCGGGCAGCCAGGTGCCGCCGCTGCTGTTCGACGAGGACCAGGCGGTCGCGCTCGCCGTGGCGTTGCGGATCGCGGTCGGCACCGGGGCGGGCATCGAGGAAGCGGCGGCCCGTGCGTTGGCCACGGTGCGTCAGGTGATGCCGTCCCGGTTGCGGCAGCGGATCGACGCGCTGGAGATCGAACCGGCGGGCGTCGGCACGCAGGTGGACACGGAGTCGTTGCTGGCGATCAGCACCGCCATTCGTGCCCGCGAGGAACTGCGGTTCGACTACCACTCCCCAGGACGGCCGGAACAGCGTCGCCGCGTGCAGCCGCACCACCTCGTGGTCCGGTCGGGCCGCTGGTACCTCGTCGGGTGGAGTCCGGAACGCGAGGACTGGCGGACCTACCGCGCCGACCGGATGACGCTCCGGGTGCCCAACGGACCTCGGTTCACCCCGCGGCAGGTGCCGGGCGATGACGTGGCGGCGTTCCTCGACGCCCGGTTCAAGGGATCGGACACCAACGCCTGGCCCTGCCGCGGTGAGGTCGTGCTCGGACTGCCTCTCGCCGACGTCGCTCCGTTCGCCGGCGGCGACACGGCGGAGGAGGTCAGTCCTCAAAGGACCCGGCTGGTCACCGGGTCGTGGTCGTGGGCTTCCTTGGCCGCGCGGCTCCTGCGGTTCGACGCGGAGATCGAGGTGGTCGGGCCGCAGGAGCTGCGTGACGCGTTCGCCGACCTGTCCCGCCGCGCCGCGCGGGCCGCTACCTCGTCGGCTGGGTCTGCTGGTTAGGTTGTGCCTGCTGGTTTCGCTCCGACACGCTCGACGCGACGGTCTTGCCGTCCTCGGTCTCGGCGATCACGGTCACGGTGTCGCCCTGTTCGACGGCCTCGATCACGGTGTCGCTGTCGATGACGTAGGTCTTCGTGTAGCCGTCGGTGGACTTCACCTCGACGGACGTGTCGCTGATCGAGGTGACCTCGCCGGTCTGGAACTCGCCGTGCGTCGCGGTGCCGAAGCCCGGCCCACCCCGCACACCGCCGCCGTCGGGCGGGGTTCCGCCGTTGCCACCGGGACCGCCCATCCCGCCGGGTCCGCCCATGGCGTTGGTCTGATCGCCGGTGCCGGTGGTGGCCGCGTAGATCGCGACACCTCCCGCCGCCGCGATGCCGAGCGCGATCGCCGCGGCGGCCACGGTCTTCTTCACGTTCCAGCCCGACTTGCGGGGCTGTTCTTCCGGTTGCGCTTCGGGTTCGGTCATGGCACCCACCATCACGATCGTTTCTGTGCTGGGCCTGTGTGTGACGTCAGCACGGGCTGTGGGTGGCGCACAGGTGGTTCACAGCGGACGCACACGACCTCCCCAGCCTGAGCCGCGAAGGTCGTCCGCATGAGACGAGAACGCCTGGCACTGGCAGCCCTGCTGATCGCGACGGCCGCGCTGTACCTGTGGCGGCTGGGCGACTCCGGCTGGGCCAACGCCTACTACTCCGCCGCCGCGCAGGCCGGTGCGACGAGCTGGAAGGCGTGGTTCTTCGGTTCGTCCGACGCCGGCAACGCGATCACCGTCGACAAGACGCCCGCGTCGTTGTGGGTGATGGGCCTGTCCGCGCGCCTCTTCGGGGTCAACGCGTGGAGCATCCTGGTGCCGCAGGCGTTGATGGGCGTCGGCAGTGTGTGGTTGCTCTACGCGACGGTGCGGCGGTGGTTCTCGCCCGCTGCCGCGCTGATCTCGGGTGCGGTGCTCGCCCTGACGCCGGTCGCGGTGCTGATGTTCCGCTTCAACAACCCGGATGCGTTGCTGGTGCTGCTGCTGATCGCGGGCGCGTACTGCGTGACGCGGGCGGTCGAGAACGCCAGTCCGTTCTGGCTCGCGCTCGCTGGAGCGGCGATCGGGTTCGGGTTCCTCACCAAGATGCTGCAGGCTTTCCTGGTGCTGCCGGCGTTCGCGCTGGTCTACCTGTTCGCCGCACCAACGTCTCTGGGCAAGCGAGTGCTGCACCTGTTCGGGGCGCTGGGGGCGATGATCGTCGCGGGCGGGTGGTGGATCGCCGCCGTGGAGCTGACGCCGGACCGGCCGTACATCGGCGGCTCGCAGACGAACAGCGTGCTGGAGCTCGCGTTGGGCTACAACGGTCTCGGGCGGATCACCGGGGACGAGGTCGGCAGCGTGGGCGGCGGTCGCGGCTGGGGCACGCCGGGCTGGAGCCGGCTGCTGGGCTCGGAGATGGGCAGTCAGATCGCGTGGCTGCTGCCGGCCGCGGTGGTGCTGCTGCTCGCCGGGCTGTGGCTGGTCAAGGGCAGGGGTCGCACCGCGCTCGCGTTGTGGGGCGGCTGGCTCGTCGTCACGGCCGCGGTGTTCAGCTTCATGAACGGGATCATCCACTCCTACTACACGGTGGCGCTGGCTCCCGCGATCGCCGCGATCATCGGCATCGCGAGCACCGAGCTGTGGCGACGCAAGGACGAACCCGCCGCGGCAGCGGTGCTGTCCGGCTCCCTCGCGTTGGCCGCACTGCAGGCGTACGTGCTGATCAACTCGTTCTCGACGCCGGTGGCGGTGATCGTGCTGATGAGCGGGCTGATCGCGGCGGTCGGGCTGGTGATGTCGATGCGCTGGGCGATTCCGGTCGCCTTGGTCGCCGCGCTGGTCGGCCCGACCACCTACTCGTTCGCCACCGTGATCACCCCGCACACCGGCGCGTTGCCGGTCGCGGGCCCGTCGTCGATGCGAATGGGCGGCGGTGGCTTGCTCGACGCGACCACCGCGGACACGGAGCTCGTTTCGCTGTTGCAGGCCGACGCTGATCGTTACCGCTGGGCCGCGGCGACGGTCGGATCCAACAACGCGGCGGGACTCCAGCTGTCGAGCGGGCAGGCGGTGATGGCGATCGGCGGGTTCAACGGCACCGATCCTTCGCCGACGCTCGCCGAGTTCCAGGAGATGGTCCGCAATGGACAGATCCACTACTTCATCGCTTCCAACGGCAGGATGATGGGTGGCGGCAACAGCGGTGCGGCTCAGGAGATCGCCGAGTGGGTCACCGTGAACTACACCGCCACCACCGTCGCGGGCACTACCGTCTACGCGCTCGACGCCTCATGACGCGACCCGCACCAGCTTGCGGTTGAGGAACTCGCCGATGCCCAGCTCGGCGAGTTCCCGCCCGAAGCCCGAGTTCTTCACGCCGCCGAACGGCAACCGCGGCGAGTCGGCGAAGCAGGAGTTGATGTAGACCATGCCCGCCTCGATGCGCTTCGCCACTTCCTGGGCGTGGTCCACGTCGGCGTCGAAGACATAGCTGCCCAGGCCGTACCTGGTGGCGTTGGCCAGGCTGATCGCTTCCTCCTCGGTGTCGACGACGTAGAACGACAGCACCGGACCGAAGGCTTCCTCGCCGAACAGCGGGTTGTCCGCGGTGATGTCGGTGATGATCGTCGGTTCGAGGTAGAAGCCGGGACGGTCGACGCGGTGGCCGCCTTGCACGATCCGGGCACCTGCCGCCTCCGCCGCGGCGATCTGGCTCAGCAGGACTTCCAGCGCGCGTTCACTGGCGACCGGGCCGAGGTCGGTGGTCTCGTCGGCCGGGTCGCCCACGGTGATCGCGGCGAAGCGTTCCTTCAACGCTGCCAGCATTTCCGCGCCACGTTCACGGCCGACCACGATCACGCGCTTGATGTTCACGCAGCCCTGACCGGAGTTGTAGGTGCGACCCATCACGACCTGGTCGACCGCGTGGTCCAGGGGTGCGCCGGGCAGGATCAGCGCGGGATCGCTACCGCCCAGTTCCAGCACCGCCTTCTTGAGGTTGCGCCCCGCCCGTTCGCCCACGGCGGCACCGGCCCGTTCGCTGCCGGTCAGCGTGACGCCGCGGACCCGGAAGTCGTCGATCAGCGCGGCGATCTGGCCGGTGTCGCAGAAGAGATTGGTGTAGGCGCCTTCCGGGGCTCCGGCCTCTTCGAAGAGCCGTGCGAACGCCAGCGCTGACTGCGGCACGCTCTCCGCGTGTTTCACCATGACGACGTTGCCGGCCACCAGCTGGGACGCGGCGACGCGCGCCACTTGGTAGAACGGGAAGTTCCACGGCTCGATCGCGAGGATCACGCCGATGGGCTCGCTGACGAGCTTCGCGCCGGGCTCGCCGGGCAGGTCCTGGTCGGCCAGAAACCGCTCTCCGTGATCTGCGTAGTAGTCCAGGATGTCGGCCACCAGATCCACCTCGAAGTAGCCGAACTTGGTCACCTTGCCCATTTCCAGGGTCAGGAGGTCGACGTACTCGTCCCGCTTCTCGCGCAGGATCGCCGCGGCACGGGTGACGATCCGGGCCCGTTCGGCGATCGGCCGGTGTTTCCAGTCCTCGCGGTAGGTCCTGTCCGCAGTGGACAGTGCCGCGACGATCTCGTCGTCCGACTGCGTCCCGAACTCCTTCACGAGCTCGCCGGTGGCCGGGTTGATGGTGCGGAAGGTCATGGCCTGCTCCTCACTTCGCGTCGCCGTCGAACCGCACGCGGTCCGGGCTCGGTTCGATCCAGTCCTGGGCGCGGCGCCACCACACCTCGGCGGACGGCTTCAGGCCCTGCGGGTCGTCGAGGGTGCCCGCCTTCACGATCACCAGCTCGGGACGTTCACGCATGGTCGTGAAGATCGGGGTGCCGCAGTCGCCGCAGAAGAGCCGGTCGCGCAGTTGGCCGTTCTCGGTGCCCACGGTCTGGTAGGACCTCGGCGTGCCAACGACTTTCAAGGAGTCGGCGGCGATGAGAACGTTCACCGAGAACGCCGAACCGCTGTGGCGCTGGCAGTCTCCGCAGTGGCACAGGACGACGAGATCCGGGGCGGCGGTGAACTCGTAGCTGATCGCACCGCAGAGGCAGTGTCCTGTTCGGACGGTCATCGGACGGCCTTTCCCACGGTGATGGCGGAGACGACGAGCAGCGCCAGCGCGGCCCAGGTGATCGAGGCGGTGCCGAAGCCCAGGATCAGCAGGCCGCCGACCAGACCGCCGAACGCGATGGAGCCCGAGTAGACGGTGATCGTGATGGACTGCGCGACGTCGGCCGCGTCGCCGGCGGTGTTGATCACCGCTCCGATGAAGAGACTGGGCGAGCTGCCGAACACGAAGCCCCACACCGCGACCGCCGTGTAGATCAGCACCGGCGAGCCGGTGAAGACGGCCAGCACGAGCACACAGGCGGCGAACACCGCGGTGCTGGCGATGGTGAGCACGCGCAGGTGCTCGTCGATGTACGCGCCGACCACGACAACGCTGAGGACCGACGTGACCCCGAACGTGAACAGGATCCAGCCCGTCTGGCCGCTCATCCCCGCGTACGCCAGGAAGTCCGTGATGTAGGTGTAGAGGATGTTGTGCGCCACCACGTACGTGGCGACCGCGAGCAGAATGGGTCGCAGGCCGGGGATCACGAACACCTTCGAGATCCTCGCCTCGGACCGCTGACCAGGCAGGTTCGGCAGCATCGCGAGAATCCACACCATCGTCGCGGCCGTCACCGCGGCCGAGGCGTGGAACGCGGTCTGCCAGCCGCCCAGCGACCCCAGCCAGGTGCCCAGCGGGACGCCGAGCGCGAGACCCACCGGCGTGCCGGCCAGTGCGATCGTGATGGCGCGGCCGTGGTGTCCTTCCGGGGCGAGGCGGGCCGCGTACCCGCCGAGCAGCGGCCAGATCAGACCCGTGCCGAGGCCCGCCGCGAACCGGAGCACCAACGTGAGCGCGTAGTCGGTGGAGAACGCGGTGAGGACGTTCGTGATCGCGACGACGGCGAGTGCGAGTTGCAGGACGTGCTTGCGCGGCCAGGCGGCCGTGAGCCGGGCGAGCGGGATGGCGCCGAGCGCGGTGGCGAAGGCGTAGATGGTGACGGTCTGGCCGGTCAGCGAGACGCTCGTGCCGAGCGTGCGGCTCATCTCCGGGAGCAGGCCGGCGGGCAGGCATTCGGTGAGGATGCCGACGAAACCGGCGAGGAACAGTCCGAGCAACGCCTTGCCGGGAAGGCGCTGCTTCGTTGGTGCGGTGAGTGTTTCGTTCACGGGTCCGAGCGTGCGGTCGCCCGGTCTCGCTAACCAGACACCCCGTTCAGCTACGTTTCGGCGTGGTACCACTCGCAGGGACAGGCTGAACCGCCCGGTCGGCGCGATACTCGACCCCATGGACACCAAGCTCGACCGGAAGGCGGAGCTGAGCGAGTTCCTGCGCACCCGCCGGGCCCGCCTCACGCCGGCCGACGTCGGTCTCCCCGACTACAGCACGCGCCGCCGCGTACCGGGCCTGCGCCGCGAGGAACTGGCCCAGCTCGCCGGTGTCTCCGCCGCCTACTACACGCGGTTCGAACAGGGAAACGCCGGCAACGTCTCCCCCGAGATCCTGGACGCGATCTCCCGCGCTCTCCGGCTGTCCGAAGCCGAGCACGCCCACCTCGCTCGTCTGGCGCAGCCCCAACGGAAACGCCGCGCCGCCCCTCGCCCGCAACAGGTTCGTCCCGCACTCGCCGACCTGCTCCGGACGCTGGAGGGCGTGCCCGCCTACGTGTGGGGCCGTCGCACCGATGTGCTGGCGTGGAACGACACCGCGTCCGCTCTGTTCGGCGACTGGGCCGCCCGCGCGCCCCAGGACCGCAACTGGGCCCGGATCGCGTTCCTCGACCCGGCCGCGCGGACGTTGTTCGCGGACTGGGAGTCCAAGGCCTACGACGTGGTGGGCCAGCTGCGGTTCAGCGCCGCGGGCAACTCCGACGACCCGCTGCTCGCGTCGCTGATCGGCGAGCTTTCCTTGAAGAGCACCGAGTTCCGCACCTTGTGGGCCGCGCACGACGTCAAGAAGAAGACGCACGGCACCATGCGGCTCTCGCATCCGCTGGTCGGCGATCTGTCCTTGCGCTACGAGACTCTCGTGCTCCCCGACGACGCGGAGCAGGCGCTGACCGTCTACCACGCGACGCCGGGCTCCTCGTCGGCGGAAGCGTTGCGGTTGCTCGCGAGCTGGGGTGCGGACGCGGCACTAGTGCCGTAACCGGCAGCCTTCGCCCCGTATTTCGGTGTCCAGACGGGTGCATCGTGGTGCCGGCCCCGCGTCCTCATCCTGGTTGGCTGTGGGCGTGGGGCCGGTGCCGCGAGGCGCCCTGCTGGGCGCCGGAAGACGCGGCGAAGGTTGCCGGTTGCGGCACTAGCTCCGACGCAGACGCAGCGCTGACACCAGGAAGAAGATGCCACCGATCGTCGCGTAGCCCGCGAGGTTCGCGAACGTCGGGTTCGCTGCGGACGCCATCACGATGAACGACGAGCCCGCGAGCACCGAGATGCCGCCGCTCAGGATCATCGGCCACTGCCCGCCCATCTTGCGGCGCGTGAGCGCGACCGCGAGCTGCACCAGCCCGGCGACGATCGCCCACGCACCCCACACGCGCAGCACCGCGGGAATGCCTGAGGTGGCGGCGAGGGCGAGACCGACGGCGGCGAGCAGGCTGATCGCGATGTTCACGTACAGGCCGGTGGCGCGGGACGACCGGGCGTCGACCACGGCCGCGGCCACGTCGAACAGCGGGTACAGGACCAGCAGGGCGATGGCGAGCGGCCCGAGCTCCTGCCTCGACACGAACAGCAGCGCGGCCCACACGACGGCGAACCCGAACCGGAAGAGGTAGAGCCGGCGCAGTGCCGAGGCGGTGTCGTTTCCGGTGGGTGAGGCAACGGCGGTCACGGAGAGGTCCTCTCGAACGGTGTAGGTAGACCGAACGTTCTACCTCTTTCGAGAGTGACGGGTCGGGCCGCGCTCGTCAAGACCGAACGTTCTATCGAGTAGAGTCGGCGGCATGGCGCGCACCGACACGACGCGGCCGTCCGAAGCGCGGACCCGGCTGCTCAACACGGCCCTGCGGATCTTCTACGCCGAGGGCATCCACGCCGTGGGCATCGACCGGATCGTCGAAGAAGCCCAGGTCACGCGCGCCACGCTGTACCGGCACTTCCTGGGCAAGGAAGAGCTCGTCGTCGCGTACCTGAACGAGGTCGACGCGGCGATGCGCGGCCAAGCGTCGGCCGCCGCCGAGCGGGGCAACTCCCCCGCCGAGACCCTGCGAGGGCTCGGCGAGGCCATCGCGGCGGGAATCCGCTCTCCCGAGTTCCGAGGCTGCGCGTTCCTCAACGCCGCCGCCGAGTACCCCGACCCCGCCCACCCGGTGCACCGGACCGTGCTCGCCCACCGCCAGTGGTTCCACGACACGGTGGAGGCGCTGTTCACCGAGCTCGGCACGCCGTCCGCGGAGCCGGCAGCGCGCCACTTCGTGATGCTGCGCGACGGCGCGATGGCGGCGGGCTGCCTGTCCGACGCCTCACTCGTGTGCGAGACGTTCCTGCGCGGTGTCGACGGTCTCCTGCGAGTGCACGGCTAGGACCACCGGGAACGGTGTTGCGGGACACACCTGGTCTGTGCCGACGCTCAAGTGCCGTGAACTACGTTGGGAGTATGGAGATCCTCGACATCCCGGTCGCCACGCTCGCGGGCGAGCCCGGTGACCTGAGCCCGTTGCGCGGCAAGGTGCTGCTGATCGTCAACGTCGCCTCGCGCTGCGGCCTGACCCCGCAGTACGCCGGCCTGGAGCGGCTCCAGGAGAAGTACGGCGCGGAAGGCTTCTCGGTCGTCGGCTTCCCCTGCAACCAGTTCATGGGCCAGGAGCCGGGCACGTCCGAGGAGATCGCCACGTTCTGCTCGACGACGTACGGGGTGTCGTTCCCCCTGTACGAGAAGATCGAGGTCAACGGGGCCGACGCGCACCCGATCTACCAGCAGCTGACCCAGCAGGCCGACGTCGACGGCACCGCGGGCGACGTGCAGTGGAACTTCGAGAAGTTCCTGGTGTCGCGCGACGGTGCGGTCATCAGCCGGTTCCGGCCGAGCGTCGAGCCCGAGGACGCCAAGATCACCGCGGCGATCGAGGCAGCGCTCCGGTAGTCACCAGCGGCGGTCCTTGACGAGCAGCAACCGGGAGAACTGGTCGATGCTCCCGGTGGTGCCGCCTTCGTCGAAGTCGGCGTCCATCATCGCGTGGTGCCGGTCGGTGCGGAACTCTGCCAGCAGCAGCCAGCCCGCCCTGATGTAGGTCGTCGGCCCGGAGTTGCCCGAGCCGTCGGTGCCGTCGACCTTGCCGGAGTACTTGGTCGCGCTCTTCGTCATGATGTCGCAGAACGTGTTGGCGAGCGGGGTCATCATCGCGGCGGTGATCCCGTACCGGCCGGAGACGTACAGCCGGTGCAGGCCTGCCACGTCGAGGCTGCCGTGGCTGTTGTCCTCACGGGTGCCGCTCGTGGGTCCGTAGCCCCAGCTGTAGGCGGGCCTTCCCGCCGGTGACGTGACAGGGGTGACGGTCGCGAAGAACCAGTCGACACTCGCCTTCACGATCGCTTCGTAGCGGGTGACCCTGGCGGGCGCGTCGCCGAGGATCCGGTGGGCGGCGGCCAGGTTGTGGAAGCCGTAGTTGAACATCATCTGCTGGTTCCACGGCACCTGGTTGCCGGGCTGGTAGGCGGAGTCCGCGGCGAAGTACTGGCGGTTGCCGCGGGAGAGGTCGAGCAGCCGCGACAGCACGTGCCCGTCCAGTGCGCGGTCGCCGCCGGCCACGAACGTCCGAGCACGGGCGAGATACGTGGCACCGTGGCCGAACGGGTCGGAGAGGGTCCGGGACCAGAGCGCCGGCGTTTCCAGGATCAGCCTGGCGCAGTTGCCGAGATGCCCGATGGGATCACCCTGCTCCCCGCCCGTTCCGATCGGCGCGGTGCGGCTGTTCGGCCAGGCCGGGTCGATCCCGCCGGTCCAGAGCCGGTACTGGCCGACGGGCGCCGCCGCCAGGTCGTTGCGCTGCGACAACACGGCGTCGCAGAAGCCGATCATCCGGTCGAGGATCGCGGTGTCCTTCGAGATCTCGTAGACGATCCCCATGGCCTTGACCTGCTCACCGCTGCGACCCTGCGCCCAGTCGTTGCCGACGTTGTCCGGCGCGGGTGTGAGACCGGCGATGTGCGCCTTGAACGAGCTGATCTCGTTCTGCGTCACCGCGAGCTCGAAGTCGTCGACCTTCATCAGCGTGGCGGCACGGGCTTCGGGCGCCCCGTTCATCAAGAGCAGCACGATCCCGGCCATGATCCACGTGCGCATGCCAGCCTCCCGGAAGGGTGTCGGCGGCGTCGTCAACGTAGCCGCGCGCCGAGCCGGGAGTCACGCCGTGGGCCAACCACGAGCCGCCGGAACCATCCGGTGGATCACCGGGATCAGCCGGGATCGCGGCGGGCTCCAGACGTGCCGGTACTCGTACGGCCAGGCGTAGGTCAGGGCGCCGTCGCGCACGCAGTCGAGCAGGCCGGGCGCGTTGAGCTCCTGGGCCGACCACTCGTAGAGCTGCCGCAACCGAGGCGCGATCATGCCGAAGTCGACGAGCCGCGCGAACCCGTGCTCCTGGGCGAGGTAGTACGGCACCTCGTCGCTCAACGGGTACCGATCCGGCAGCACGCGCGAGAGCTGCAGGAAGATCCCGGTCATACCGAGCCTCGGGTCGCCGAGCAGCGGTGCCAGCGGACGCAGCCAGCCGAGGGAGATCCGCGGCGCCGCGACCAGGGCGTGCGTGTAGAGCACCCGGCACAGGATCACGTTCATGAAGAACCGCTCCGGCTCGTTCTCCGCCTCGGCCAGGTCGCGGTGCTCCAGGTAGGCGGCGACCACGCTGCCGTTGTGCGCCCGGTACCAGGCCTGAGCGGTCGGCTTCGAAGCGAAGGCGAACCACTGCGCGGCCGGGTGCGACGACGGCGGGCCGGACAGCCCACCGCTCAACGCCACCGCCTCGCACCCGTCGCGCAGGATCCGTTCGTTCACCGCGCGCCACCACGGGCTGCCGATCGCCGGCGTCAGCACACCCCGGCGCAGCTGCCAGCGCATGAACGACACGGCGGCCCGGCGGAACGGCAGGTGCCGGGGCGCGGTGCCGAACGGGCCGTGGTAGCAGCGTTCCATCAACGCCAACCGGCCCGCCGGGTCGTCGCGCACCTCGTCGACCTGCCGCCGCGCCCTGGCAGCGGCCGTGTCCGTCACGCGGACATGCTGTCAGATGTTGGTGCTGTTGGGGATCAACGAAGGCCGCAGGTACTGGTACGGCACGGCACGGCGGCGGTTCCTCGCGACGATCTCGGCGTCGATGCTGACGAGGTCGTTCTGGAACCGCGAGTGCCCGGCCGCCACCGGCGTGGCCTTGAAGTCGTCCTCGTAGTCGCCGAGCACCGTGTGGTGGATCGAGCCGAGGAAGTGCATCACGCAGAACTGCTGCACGGCGACATCGAGCGGCGGCAGGTTGTCGAGCCAGTCCGCCTCCGTGTGTCCCTTGCCGGTCGGCTCGGGCGTGTAGCCGGCCAGCGGGTTCGCGGGCAGGAACGCCAGGTGGTCCTTCTGCGCGAAGTTCACCGCCGCGTGCTGCGGACCCGCCGTCCAGATCACCATCGTCAGGATCTCGGCCAGGTCGTGCAGGTCGGCGACGTGGCCGGGCGTGGCACCGAAGTCGCGGACCTGACCGCCTTCCGGTGACGCGACCTCCGCGGCCCACGCCTGCAGTTCGTGGTCACCGAGCACCTCTGCGTCGCTGCGGTAGTACGTGGACACGAACGTGCCGACCCACTCCGAGATCGCCTGCCACACCAGCAGACCGTCGTCGCGGTACGGGAAGTGCGGCAGCTCGCGACTGCCCCGCGTGCCCGTCGACTCGAGCACGGTAGGCAGGTAGTTGCCGCGGAACGACCGCTGCGCGCGGTGCTTCGCGAGCCACGGGTAGGTGCTCGCGAGGTCGGAGCCGATCAGGTACTCGACCGCCTTGCCCGGCTGGATCAGCAGCTCGACCGCGAGCTTGTTGATCGAGAACGTGCCCTCGAAGTGCCTCCGGAGCAGCACGGCGACCGGGTGGTTGGCGGCGAGGTTGCGCACCGCGGCGAGCAGCACCGGTTCGCTCATCAGGTGCGTGAAACCCAAGTGCGTCAACACTTCGTGGTACGTGTTGTGCGCCGAGAGCACGCAGTTCTTGGCGAGCTTCCACGAGTAGCCGTCGGCCGGCGTGTAGATCTCGCGGCCCGCCGGGTCCTGGCCGCACTGGATCGCGAACGGCCGCAGCGCACCCCCTCGCCGTGGCACGCAGAACGCGGCCATCGGCGCGTACATGTACTTCGGTGCTTGCGGGTGCTTGCCGTTATCCAGTTCGGACATGGCCTCGTAGTCCACCCAGTACACGCGGCCCTCGGCGATGGCGGTCGCCAGGTCATCAGTCCCGAACTCGGGCAGCTTCGTCAGGTGCTCGTTCGTGATCGGGAACTTTCCGGGGACGGCGGTCATGCGGTTCAGCCGGGTCGGGTCCGGTCCCGCGACGAAGCACTCGGCGAAGTACTCGTCGGTCTCGAACCGCTCGACAACGGACGGCGGCTGCGCCAATGCGAAAACGTCTCGGAAGTCCTGAAGGCTCTTTTGTCTCAATTCGCCCGTGGTGCCGCCGGGAACGGGCATGAAGTAGTCGACGAGCCCTGCCATGTCGTCGGCCCGGATCATCTGCGCGAGCTTCACCGGCGCGAGCGGCTGCAGTTCGTTGACGAAGTTCCACCGGCCCCTGCGCTTGAGCACGCGCAGGTTCATCCGCAGCTTTTCCTGGGCTTCGAGGGACTTGAGCTGCCAGCGCTTCCCCGGTCCGTCCTCGCCGGTCGTACCGGCGGCGACGGGGAATCCCATCTCCATGTCGTACCGGTACGCGGACCGGACCGCGCCGACCTGTTCCGCGCGTTCTTCCCTGCTGTCGTGCTGCGAAATGAGATACTCCGCCACAAACCCTCCACGTTGCTTCACAATTCGCCACGCGCCCGTGGAAAGGCTCTCACGGGATTCGGGGCGAAAATTCGTGAGGGTTGGTTCACGTCCGTGAACTACGGTCACCGCATGAGCGAACAGCCCGTCGAGGCCTTCGAGCCCCCGTACTACGTGACTGTCTTCACTTCCGTGAAAACGCCGGACCAGGACGGCTACGCCGAGACCGCCGACCGCATGGAGGAGCTCGTCCAGAGCATCCCGGGCTACCTGGGCATGGAGCACGCGCAGAACCCCGGCGGGATCGGCATCACGGTCGGGTACTTCCGCGACGGCGAAGCGTTGGCGCAGTGGCGGGCGAACGAGGAGCACCGCGCGGCGCAGAAACGCGGGATCGCGGAGTGGTACGAGAGCTACTCGCTGCACATCGCGAAGGTCGAGCGCAGCTACGGGTTCACGCGCCCGGACTAGGGTTTGGTCATGGCTGACCTGCTGACCATCTCCGACGTCCGTGCCGCGGCCAAAGTGCTCGACGGACGGGTGCTGCGCACGCCGACGCTGCCGTCGCCGGGACTGTCCGCACTGCTGGGCGTCCCGACGACGGTGAAGCTGGAGCTGTTGCAGCGCACTGGTTCGTTCAAGATCCGCGGCGCGACGGCGAAGATCCTCTCGTTGTCCGACGAGGCACGAGCGGCGGGTGTCGTCGGGGTCAGCGGCGGCAACCACGGGATCTCGCTGGCGGACGCGGCACAGTCGCTGGGAGTCGCCGCCACGGTCGTGATGCCGTCGACGGCACCCGCGCGGTCGGTGGAGCTTGCTCGCGCGTCGGGTGCGGACGTGCGGCTCACGGACGGTTTGCAGGCCGCGTTCTCGTTGCTGAACGAACTGGTCGAGGCGGGTGCGACGCTCGTGCACCCGTACGACGACCCGATCGTGGCGGCAGCGCAGGGAACCGCGGGTCTGGAGTTCGCCACCGACGCGCCCGACGTCACCGATGTGCTGGTCAGCATCGGCGGCGGCGGGTTCATCGCGGGTGTCGCGACAGCGTTCCACGCGCTCGTGCCCGGCGTGCGGGTGTGGGGTGTCGAGGTGGAGGGTGCCGAGACGATGACCCGTGCGCTGGCCGCGGGCGGGCCGGTGGAGATCACGCCGACGTCGATCGTCTCGACCCTCTCGGCGCCGCACGTCTCGCAGCTGACCTACGACCACGCCGTCGCGCTGCTGGAGGACGTGCTGGTGGTGTCGGACGCCGAGGCCGTGCAGGGCTCGATCACGCTCGCCGAACGGCAGAAGGTGTGGGCCGAGCCCGCCGCCGGGTGTCTCGTCCCGGCGGCGCGGACCGTGCTGGAGCGGGTCGGGCCCGGCGCGCGCCTCGGCATCCTGGTGTGCGGCGGGAACACCACGGTCGCGGACATGGTCCGATGGGCGAACGCCTGACCGTCACGCGCGCGGCACCTGCCGACGGAGCTTTCCCTCCGTGTAGGCGTCGCGGCACCCCGCTCGCAGCAGCTTGCCGCTGGAGCTGCGCGGCAACGTGCCCGGTGCGAGCGGCACCACGTCGTCCACCCGCACCCCGTGTCCGGTGTGGACGGTGCGGCGGACGGCCATCGCGACCTCGTCGGGGTCGCCGTCCCCGATGACCTCCACCAGCACCACGACCAGCTCGCGCTGACCGTCCTCCACGCCGAGCACGCAGCAACCCAGCACCGCTCGGTGAGCGCTCTCCGCGGTGGCCTCCAGGTCGTGCGGGTGGTGGTTCGCGCCGGCCACGATGATCACCTCCTTGGCCCTGCCGGTCACGAAGAGCTCACCGTCCCACCGGAAACCCGTGTCCCCGGTGCGCAGGAACGGGCCGTGCCTGCCGGGCAGCTTCGCGTGGAACACCTCGTCGGGACGGTTCCAGTAACCGGTTCCCACGCTCGGTCCCTGCACGAAGATCTCGCCGACCTCGCCCTCCACGCACTCGTGCAGCTCCTGGTCCGCGACCACGACCGTGATCGACGGCGGCACGGGACCGCAGCTCACCAGCCGCCTCCCGCCGGGAGGGCCGACCGGGCGGACGCGGCCCTGGGTCAACGCCTCCGAGTCGCAGCGGAGGGTCAGCGGTCCCTCCCCCACGACCGCGCTGGTGACCATCACGGTCGACTCCGCGAGGCCGTAGCCCGGCACGAGCGCGCCGCGGTGGAACCCGGCGGGCTCGAACACCTCGCAGAACCGGTCCAGGGTGTGCGCCCTGACCGGTTCTCCGCCGATCAGCGCCATCTCCCAGCCGCTCAGGTCGAGACCGGCCAGCTGGACCTCGGCGACGCGCCGCACGCACAGGTCGAGCGCGAAGTTCGGCGCGCAGCTGTCGGCGCGGCCGACCTGCGAGATCAGCCGCAGCCAGCTCACCGGGCTGCGGACGAACACGCCTGCCGGGAACAGGAGCGCGGACCTGCCCGCGTACAACGGGTCGAGCACGCCGCCGATCAACCCCATGTTGTAGTGCGACGGCAGCCACGACACGCTCGTCGGCCGCCGCGCTCCGTCCTCATCGGACGCTCGGTACAGGTTGTCGTGGATCAGCGCGAGGTTGTGCAGGACGTTGCCGTGGCTCAGCGTCACGCCTTTGGGCTCGCCCGTGGATCCCGAGGAGTACTGCAGGTACGCGGGCGTGTTGATGCCGATCTGCGGTGGCGTCCAGCGGTCCGCGGCCGCCGGGTCGGTCTCGTCGACCGCGAGCCGCACCAGCCCGGCGAGCGCCGGCGACTCCTCGATCACCGCGAAGCACTTGGCGAACGTCAGACCGGTGGAGAGCAGCAGATCCGGCTGACAGCTCGCGACGATCGACTCGACGCGGCTCACCTTCACGCTGGTGCGCGTGCCGTCGAGCGGCGCGACCGGCACGGCGATCAGTCCGGCGTACAGGCAGCCGAGGAACGCGACGTGGAAGTCGAGGCCGGGTTCGAAGCTCAGCAACGCGCGGGTGCCGGGCTGGGCGAGCGCGGTGAGGTGCACCGCCAGGGCTCGCGCCCTGCGGTCGAGGTCGGACAGCGTCAGCGCGTCCCACTCGGTGCGCCCGTCGGCGTAGAACGAGTACGCCCGCAGCTCCGGTTCGGCCGCGGCACGGGCCTGGCACAGGTCGACCAGCGTGGTGAACTTGCGCCTGCCGCCGGCGACGCCCTTCGGCAGCCGTACTCCGTCGCGGATCTGCATCACTTCTCTCCCAACATGAGCGTCCGGCACGCGGCCCGGCGCAGCTTCCCGCTCGTGGTGAGCGGCAACGTGCCGGGCGCGAGCAGCACGACCCGGCCGAGCACGACTCCGTGTTCCGCCTGCACCGCGGCCGCGACGGCGGTGCGGATCTCGTCGCGGGGCGTGCCGCGGTAGCGGTGGTCGACCTCGGCGAGCACCACCACGTCCTCCCCGTCCATCACCGCGCACGCGGCCCGCAGTCCTTCGTGGCTGCCCACGGCGGTCGCTTCCACGTCGTACGGGTAGAGCTGGCGGCCGTCGACGTCGAGCAGGTCCGGGATGCGGCAGGTGACGAAGAGCTGGCCCTCGAACAGGAATCCCAGGTTTCCGGTGCGCAGGAACCTCCGTCCTGCCACCTGGGCGCCGAAGGTCCGTTCGGTGCCGGCGGGATCGTCCCAGTAGCCCGCTCCGATGCTCGGCCCGGACACGAGGATCTCGCCGACCTCGTCGTCGCCCAGCGGCTCGCGGCTCTCCGGATCCACGATCACGACCTCCAGCGACGGATCCGGTTCGCCGCACCCGACCAGGCTGCGCGCGCCGGCACCGCTCGCGGCACGGGCGACTCTCCCGCGTTCCAACGCGGTCGTGTCGAACGGGCGCACCACCGGTTGCCCCTCGAGCGGACCACCGCTGATCAGCACCGTCGACTCCGCCATGCCGTAGCTGGGGAAGAACGCCTGGCGGCGGAACCCTGCCGGGGCGAAGCGCGCCGCGAACCGGTCGATCGTCGACGCGCGCAACGGCTCGTCGCTGATCGCGGCGATGCGCCAGCGGCTCAGGTCGAGGTCGTCGCGCTGGTCGTCGGAGACGCGGCGCAGGCACAGCTCGTAGCCGAGACTGGGCGCGGCGGCGATCTCCGCGCCGTAGTGGGAGATCGCCCGCAGCCAGTTGGCGGGCACCCGTGCGAAGGCCTGTGCGGACATCAGCACCGACAGCTGGCCGAGGAACAACGGTTGCAGCACACCACCGACGAGCCCCATGTCGTGGAACACCGGCAGCCACGACACGGTCGGCGCGAGCCGTTGCCCGTAGTCCTCGTCCGGCCGCGAACCGCCGCGCACGATGAGCGCAAGGTTGTGCAGCACGCCCGCGTGCGTCAGGACGACGCCTTTCGGCCGGCCCGTCGTGCCGGAGGTGTACTGCAGGTACGCGACCTCGTCCGGCCCGTTCGAGGCGAGGAACTCGAAGTCCCCGTCCACCTCGTCGGTGGCGAGCGGGGTGACCGGCCGGTCGCCGAGAATCGCGTGCACGCCTTTGACGGTGTCCTTTGTGGACAGCAGCAGGGCCGGTCGGCAGTCGTCGGCGATCGCGGTCAGCCTGCTGTGCCGAGCATCGTTCGCCGCCCGGCGCACGGGAGGAGCCGGCACGGCGATGATCCCGGCGTACAGACAGCCGAGGAATGCCGCCACGAACTCGATTCCGGGCGGATGGCACAGCAGCGCGCGGGATCCCGGCGTGGCCAGCTCGCGCAGCTTGGTGGCGATCGCGCGCGCCCGGCGATCCAGTTCCGCGTAGGTGATCGTGGCCGATTCCACGACACCGCTCTCCAGGAACGCGAACGCGCGCTCCTCTCCCCTCGACGCCACCTGCCGGCGACACAGGTCCGCCAGGTTCGCCACATCCGCCGTCACTTCCACAGCCATGTCCGCTCCCGTCCGTTTCCCTTGCGGGGCGGACGTTACGGAGATCCGGCGGCGCTGTGATCAGTCGCGCGACGGAGGGCGTTCTCCGTCGCGCGACCGCTGCCGCCGCGGCGCGCGCGGTGATCTCCTCGTTGCATGGCATACGAAAGCACCTTCCTCGACTTCTCCCTGATGCACCCGTCACTGCCTCCGTTGCCGGGAGGAGAGGAGGAGATCGTCGTCACCGGCCTCGGCATGTCGACTCCCCAGGGCGGTGACGTCCAGTCCACTTGGGACGGGCTGCTGGCCGGCTCGTCGGGCACGCGCCTGCTCGACGAGCCGTGGGCCGCCGATCTTCCGGTACGACTCGGCGCGCCGGTGCACTCCGATCCCGGCCAGTCACTGGATCGCGTGGCCCGCCGCCGGATGGACCGCTGCCAGCAGCTCGCCGTCGTCGCGGCGCGGCAGGCGTGGTCCGACGCCGGTGCGCCTTTGGTGGAACCCGAACGACTCGCCGTCGTCTTCGGCACCGGCCTGGGTGGCGGTGGCACGTTGGTCGAGCAGTACGAACGGTGCCAATCACTCGGCCCCGACCGCGTCTCGCCGTTCACCGTCACGATGCTCATGCCGAACGGCCCCGCGGCCGCCGTAAGCATGGACCTCGGTGCACGCGGAGGCGCGCACGCCCCCACCAGCGCGTGCGCGTCCGGGGCGGAGGCGATCGCGTTGGGTGCCGCGTTGTTGCGTCGTGGGGTGGCGGACATCGTCGTCGCGGGCGGCACCGAGGCGTGCCTGGGCAGGTTGTCGATCGCGGCCTTCGCACGGATGGGTGCGTTGTCCCGCAGGCATTCCGACCCCGCCGCCGCCTCTCGCCCGTTCGACTCGGGCCGGGACGGGTTCGTCATGGCCGAGGGCTCGGGCGCGCTGGTGCTGGAACGAGGTTCGTTCGCGCGCGGGAGAGGCGCGAAGATCGCCGCGAAACTCGCGGGCATCGGCATGACCTCCGACGCGCACGACATGACCGCGCCGTCCCCGGACGGCCAGATCCGCGCCATCCGGCACGCCCTGCGCTCGGCGGGCCTGAGCCCGTACGACGTCACCCACGTCAACGCCCACGCCCCCGGCACCCAGGTAGGCGACCGCGTGGAAGCGGCCGCCGTCCTCGAAGCCCTGGGCCCGCACCCGCTCGTCACGGCGACGAAGTCCGTGACCGGCCACCTCATCGGCGGCGCGGGCGCGGTAGAGGCGATCTTCACCGTGCTCGCCGTGCGCGACGGCGTCGTCCCGCCGACGCGCAACCTCGACGACCAGGACTCCGACGTGAAGCTGGAGATCGTCGCGGACCGGCCGCGGCACGCGCGGATCGGGGCGGCGATCTCCAACTCGTTCGGGTTCGGGGGTCACAACGTGGTGCTGGCGTTCACGCGGTCGAGCTGAGCACGCGGAGGGAGGCAGGCGGCCACAACGTCGTGCCCGCGCCCACCCCGCCCGGCCGGAGCCGCTCGATGGGGCAGGTGGCAACCGCAGGTCGTGCCCACCCAGCCCGGCCAAACCACCCGATACGGCAAGCGACAACCGCAGCCCGCGCCGACCCAGCCCCGCCAAACCACCCGACAACGCAAGCGACAACCGCAGCCCGCGCCCACCCAGCCCCGCCAAGCACCCGATACGGCGAGCAACAACTACAGCCCGCGCCGACTCCCAGCCGCCCTCACCCCGTCCGGCTCAACAACCCCAACCGCTGCGCGAACAACGCCGCGTGCATCCGGTTGGGCTGCCCGAGCTTCGCGAGGATGTGCGACACGTGCGACTTCACCGTCGCACAGGTCAGGTAGAGCTCGCGCGCGATCTCGTCGTTGCTGCGCCCCCGCGCCATCCGCGCGAGCACCTGCCGTTCCCGCTCGCTCAGCAACCCAAGCCCGCGATCCACCTCCTCGGGCGGGGGCAGGATCTCGAACCGGTCGAGCAGCCGTCCCGTCACCTCGGCGCAGAGGTACGCGTGCCCCCGAGCGACCGCCCGCACCGCGGCGAGCAGTTCCTCGTGACTGGCCCGCTTCAACAGAAAGCCGCGAGCACCGTCGGTCAGCACCTGGTGCAGCCAGGCGTCACTGCCTTCCCCTGCCAGCGCGATCACGCCCCCGGCGCACGCCCGCAACCGCGCGAGACCGGTGACGTCGGAGGTGATCACCACCCGAGGCTGACGCAGCTGCGCCAGCCGCAGCCCTTCGACGAGCCCGGCCGCCTCCCCCACCACGGCCAGACCGGCTTCCTCCAGCGCGTGCCGGAACCCCCTGCGCACCAGGACCTCGTCGTCGATCAACAGGACGGACATCAGTGCCCCATCCCGAGGCCACCGTCGACCGGGATCACCGCGCCCGTCACGTACCGGGCCCCCTCGCTCGCGAGCCACACCACCGTCGCGGCCACTTCCGAGGGTTCAGCGAAGCGGCGCAACGGGATCGCGTCGCGGTACTGCTTGCCGTACTGCTCGGGCAGCGCGGCGGTCATGTCGGTGTTGACGTAGCCCGGCGCGACGACGTTCGCCGTGACGCCGCGGCCGCCGAGCTCGCGGGCGAGCGAGCGGGCCAGCCCGATCAGGCCCGCCTTGCTGGCGGCGTAGTTCGTCAGGCCGGCACTGCCGTACATGCCGACCACCGAGGACATGAAGATCATGCGACCGTGCCGCGCGCGCACCATCGGCGTTGCGGCACGGCGCGCACACCGCCATGCCCCGGTGAGGTTCGTGTCCACCACCGAGCTGAACCTGTCCTCGGTCATGCGGGTGATCAGCGTGCTGTCGGTGACGCCGGCGTTGGCCACCAGCACGGTCACCGGCCCCAGCTCCGCCTCCACCGCGGTGAACGCCGCGTCCACCTGCTCGCGGTCTCTGACGTCGCACTTCACCCCGAACGCGCCGTCCGGGCAGTCGCCGCCGCGATGCGTCACGGCGACCTGCGCGCCCTCGCCGAGGAACGCCTCCGCGATCGACCGGCCGATGCCCCTGTTGCCGCCTGTCACCAGAACTGTGCGGGTCATGATGCTCCTTCTGGATCATCGGCGTCCGGGTGATGCCGCTGGTCGGTGACCCGGCCGCCCCTATCGTGGGATCGGCTTCGGGCACCGGCGCCCTCAACCTGGTTCGACGGTAGGGAGAAAGACGGTGTCGCCTGATGGCCCGCGCGGCCGACGTGTTGACCTTTCCGGCCAACCACCCGAGTTCCGCCGAGGCACGGCCGGCGTGCGCGCGATGGTCGAGGTGGGCGCGCAGCACGGGGTGGGCGCACGGGAATGCCTGCACAGCACGGGAATCTCACCTGAGATGTTGCACGACGGCTCTGTGGTGAGCGGTGCGCAGGAACTGGCCGTGGCGGCGAACCTGGTCACCGCGACCGGCCACGCGCCCGGTGTGGGCTTCGCGGTCGGGGAACGGCTTTCGTTGCGCGCCTACGGGGTCTGGGGGTTCGCGCTGCTGACGTGCCCGACCGTGCGGGGTGCCGTCGAGTTCGGTCTGCGCTACCTGCCGCTCACCTACGCGGTGACCGGCCTGAGCATGCGGGTGCGGGGCGACGAGGCCGCGCTGATCGTGGACGACGGGCCCGGCCAGGAGGAGCTGGGGCCGTTCCTCGTCGAACGGGAGATCGCCGTCACGACCGGAATCCTGCGCACCATCCTCGACGAGTCACCGCCGTCCATGCGCGTCGAACTTCGCTCCTCCCCCGTGTCCGCCGACTACGGCCAGGCCCTCGGCGCACCGGTGGAGTTCGACGCGCCGCACAACGCGATCGTCACCGACACAGCGGTGCTCGATCTCCCGCTGCCCCAGGCGGATCCGCTCACCACGACGGTCTGCGAACGGGCGTGCCGCTCGCTGCTGCTCGAACGTCGCTCGCCGCGGGTGGCGCGCGACGTTCGAGCGGTCATCGCGGACGGGGTGACCGACGCCGGCCTGATCGCCGCGCGCCTGCACCTGTCGCCCCGCACCTTGCGCCGGCACCTCGCCGTCGAAGGGACGTCCCTGCGGCAGCTCGTCGACGAAGCCCGGCGGTTCCAGGCGATCGAGCTCATGACGCAGCACCGGCTGAGCGTCGAGCAGGTAGCGCTGCGGCTCGGCTACGCGGACGCGGCCACGTTCATCCGCGCGTTCCGCAGGTGGACCGGCACCACGCCCACCGCCTACGTGGCACGGTGAGGTTTGAACGCGCGCATCTCCTGCATGTCTCCGTTGATGGTGAGACAGGAGGACTCCGGCACCTCGCGCCACGCACCGCGCAGGTCTCCCAGCGGTTCCGACACCACCAGCCTCGTGTCGGTGGACAACCCGTGCAGCCTCGGGTTGTCCGGGTACTGCTCGCGCAGCGTCGCGATGTCGGTGCTGTGGAACAGACTTCGCGACTGACGCTGACTGGAGTAGCGGAACGCCCAGGTGGTCTCGCCGTCGGTCGTCGCGACCGTCATCTGGATCGGGTGCGCGATCCCGTGGCCCTCGCCGACCGCTTCGACGTAGCCGACCGCGCGGGCCACAGCCGCCGGCGGATCCGTTTCCAGTCCGAACGTGAGGGCGAGGTGGAAGAGGATCTCGGAGTCCGTCGACCCCTCGATCGCGGGGTAGAACAACGGGTCGACCAGGAACGCGAGCTCCCTGCGCACCAACGGAAAATCGGTGATGAGGCCGTTGTGCATCCACAGCCACCGCCCGTACCGGAACGGATGGCAGTTGGTCTGCTGCACCGCGCTCCCGGTCGACGCGCGGACGTGCGCGAACACCCGTTCCGAGGCGATCTGCGCGGACAGCTCGCGCAGGTTCCGGTTGTTCCAGGCGGGTTCGGTGCTGAGGAACAGACCCGGTGCGTCCGCGGTCGCGTACCAGCCGACGCCGAACCCGTCACCGTTGGTCGCCTCCACGCCGAGCCGGGAGTGCCTGCTCTGGGTGACGAGCGAGTTCTCCGGTTTGTAGAGCAGCTCCTCCAGCAGCACGGGGGAACCCGAGTACGCGAGCCATCTGCACATGCCGTCCTCCTGGGGTTTCGTCGGCTCACCCGGATCAGGTGAGATCGGCGGTGAAGGCGAGCCGGTGCAGCCGCGCCCAGTCCACCGCCGGACGCGGCGCCGCGATCGGGTCTCGGTGGCGCGGTACCCGCACGCGCAGGGCTCCCGGCCGGGTGCTGCAGCGGACCGGGGTGGGCATCGTGACTGCCTCGCCGTCGATGCCGACTGCCAGCAACGGCGTGTCGGCGGTGATCACGACCTCGGGCGCGGTCCGTTCGAGCAACGCGGCGGAGCCTCGCCGTCCGCGCATCAGGCCGACGGCCTCGGCGGCGTTGTGCACGGTGACCGCCAGCACGCCGAGCTGACCTCCGTCCAGGCACGGCCTGCGTCCCCAGCCGGCCAGGTCGCCGGTCCCGTACGGGTTGTTGCTGACCAGCACGGCCTGCGGCCCGTCGACCTCCACCTCGCCGGCCTGGACGTGCAGCCGCCGCTCGGGTTCCTCCTGGGCGAGCAGCTCCGGCAGCAGGTCGAGCATCGTGCCCATCTTGTCGTCGCGGTAAGCGGGGCTGCGCACCAAATCCGCGTAGGCACCGAACGACGCGTTGTTGACGAACGTGCGGTCACCGATCACTCCGAGGTCGACGCGCAGCTCCACGCCGTCGCTGAGGGCGTCGAGACAGCCGACGGGATCGTCGCGGTCCAGGCCGAGGTCGAGGGCGAAGTGGTTGCGGGTCCCGGCAGGGATCACCAGGAACGGCACCCCGTGCGCCGCCGCGACCTCCGCCACGAGCGCCTGGGTGCCGTCGCCACCGGCCACGCCCAGCAGGTCGGCGCCGTCGCGCACGGCCTGGCGGGCGATCTCGGCGACGTCCTGCTCACCGTCGAGCAGGTACACCCGCGCACCCAGCAGCCACGCGCGTTCCGCCAGACCGAACTTCCCCACCTTCCCGCCGCCCGAACGCGGGTTCATGATCAGATACGGGTGCCGTGGCGGCGCGACCTCCTCCTCGTCCGGATCACCCGGGACGCCGAGCGCACGTCGTCCGCAGGCCAGCGCGATCATCCACAGCACCGCGCACACCCCGACCAGCCACACCAACCCGGCCTGGGCGTACACGACCGCCACCGCGACCGGCGCGAACACCACGACGAACCCCGCCAGCCACTGCAGGACGCCTCGCCGGGTGAGGAACCACCAGACACCGGCGAGCGTCAGCGCCGTCCCCGCCACACCGATCGCCACCAGGCCCACACCCGCGCGCAGTCCGGCGACCGCGAGCACCAGCACCACTGCCGCTCCTGCCGCGAGCAAGGCGAACCGGGCCAGCCAGCGTCGTCTCGTGTCAGCCATGTCCTCGTCCCCTTCGTTCGTGCTGTGTCCCTGCGAAGATTCGTGCCTCGTCACCACCCCCGGCCTCCTCCGCGAGGGATGAGCACCTCTCCGAAGGTCATCCGCGATGGGCGAGGTGGGCGTGGCCGGCCCTGCGCACGATCGATCTCGTGACTTCGTTGTGCGTCAACGACTTGCTGAACCGACTGGCACTCGTCGCGGTGCTGGCGTGCGCAACCGCGTGCGCCCCGGCCACCCCGGCTCCGCAGAACATGGCCCACCCGGTCTCGGTCACCACGAGTCGGGCAGGACCGGCGTCGCACACCTTCCGCGTGCGGGTGCTCGAACGCCTGCCCACCGACCGGGCCGACGCCCGTGGCCTGGAGCTGGCCGGAGAGGTCCTGGTGGAGAACACCGGCAGGACGATCCGCGCGGTGACTCCGGCCACCGGTGCGATCCGCGCCCAGCAACCGGTGCCGCCGGAACCCGCCACGAGCGGCATCGCGCTCACCCCCGCAGGGCTGTGGCACCTCAGCGCGGGCTTCGCGGTGCTGCACGATCCCGGCACGCTGGCGGAACGGCGGCGCGGCCCCGCGTCGCACGAGACCTGGGGCCTCTGCCACGACGGCACCCACCTCGTCCAGTCCGACGGCACGACCCGGCTGCTGCTGCGCGACCCCGACACCGCCGCGCTGGTCGGCGAGGTCTCGGTCGTCACGCGCGAATGGGGCACCGCACGGCTCGGCGAGCTGCACTGCGTGAGCGTCGACGGGGATCCACAGGCGTGGGCGGTCGTCACCGGAACGGATTGGATGATCCGGGTCGACCTCTCCACCGGCCTCGTGACGGCGGTCGCCGACCTGACCGCCGTCACGGTGGCTGAACAGCCGACCGGCGCGGACGAGGTGATCGGCGGAGTCGCCGGGGTGCGCGGAGCCGCGGACGAGCTGTGGCTCACCGGGCGCCACTACGGGCACCGGTACCGGATCAAGCTCCAGCCGTGACCTACTTCGGCGAACACCTGCGTTGAGCCGTCCGGTCGCACTATCCTCCGGCGCTGGAGAGCGGAGGAGCCATCGGCGGGTTGAGCGTGCGGGTGCTGGGTCCGCTCGAGGTCTGGCGGGACGATCGCCGGGAGAGTCTCGGCGGCGTCAAGCAACGGTCTCTGCTCGCGCACCTCGCGCTGCACGTGAACACCGGCGTCTCGCTCGACCAACTCGTCGAGGCGTTGTGGCCCGTGTCCCGGCCGCGCTCGGTGGTCCAGAACGTCCGCACGTACGTCTGGCAGTTGCGGCACCTGCTCGACGAACGGCTCCGCACCCACGGCACCGGCTACGTGCTGGAGCTGACTGCTCCCGAACTCGACATCTCCCTGTTCGACTCGTTGGTCGCCGACGCCCGCCAACGGCCTGACGCGGCGCTGGAGTTGTTGCGGCAGGCCGAATCCCTCTGGCGCGGACGTCCGCTCGAAGACCTGCCGGACCACGACGCCTGGACGCCGGCCATCGCACGCCTGGACGAGGCTCGTCTCGGGGCGACCGAACAGCGGCTCGCGTTGCAGGTGTCTGCTGGCGAGTGCGCCACAGCGATCCCGGAACTGCGGGCGCTGCTCGACTCGCACCCGTATCGCGAGAGTGTGTGCGGACAGCTCGTGTTGGCGTTGCAGCAGGACAACCGGCGCGCGGAGGCGTTGCAGGTCTACGCGGACATGCGCGCACGACTCGCCGATGAGCTCGGTCTGGAGCCCGGACCGGCGTTGCGCGAAGCCCAGCTCGCGGTGCTCCGCGACGAGTCAGGCCCCGCACCCGTCCGCCAGCTACCGCCCTCGGTGTCCGATTTTTGCGGCCGTGCAACGGAAACCGGGCTCCTGGTAGCGGCGTTGCGACGCGGTTCGGTGTCCGCGCCGGTCGCCGGGGTGACCGGACCGCCGGGTGTCGGCAAGTCGACGCTCGCGATCCGGGTGGCGCACCAGGTCAGCGATCACTTCCCGGACGGCCAGCTGCACGTCGACCTCGGCGGCACCGCGGAACACCCGCGCGAGGTGAGCGAGGTGCTCACGGAACTGTTGCACGCCTTGGGAGTCACGGGCGCCGCGCTGCCGTCGCAGACCACGGCCCGTGCCGCGCTCTACCGCTCACGCCTCGCCGGACGACGGGTGCTCGTGGTGCTCGACGACGCCGCCTCGGTGAGCCAGGTCGTGCCGCTGCTCCCGGCCGACGCGGGCTGCGCGGTCCTGGTGACCAGCAGGCGCAGGCTGTCGGAGCTGCCGGGCGCGCTGCAGGTCGAGCTGCAGCCGTTCGCGCCCGAGGAAGCCGCGGAACTGCTGGCGGGCATCGCGGGCGCCGACCGGGTCAGCGCCCAGCCGGACGAGGCCGCGGCGATCGCTGCGGCGTGCGGGCACCTGCCGTTGGCGATCCGGGTGGCGGGTGCTCGGTTGGCCGGTCGTGGTGGCTGGTCGATGCAGGTGTTGCGCGAACGGTTGGTCGACGAGTCGACGCGACTGCGCGAGCTCAGTTCTGGAGAGCTGGCGGTGCGGGCGAGCTTCGATCTCAGCGTCCGGCAGCTGTCCGAACCGGAGTTCCAGGCGTTCGTGCGGCTGGCGTTGCTCGGCCCGCACGACTTCCCCGGCTGGGTGGTCGAGACGTTGCTCGACTCGCCTGGCACCGAACATCTCGTCGACGGCCTGGTCGACGCTCATCTGCTCGAGTCCTGTGGTGCCGACGGCATCGGCCAGCCGCGCTACCGCCTCCACGACCTGCTGCGCTGCCACGCCTTGGACCTGGCCTCGTCGTCGGACGGGCTGGAACGGACGTTGCGGGCGTGGTTGTGGCTCGCGGTCACGGCAGCGCGCCGCCTGCCCGTCACGTTCGGCACGACGATCGCGTCCGCGGATCCCGTTCGCGCCCCGGAACACCTGCTTGCCGAGCCGGTCGCGTGGTTCGAGGCGGAACGGCGAACGCTGTGCGGTGCGGTCGACATCGCGGCAGCAGCAGGTCTCGACGAGGTGGCGTGGCAGCTCGCGGCGGCGTGTGTGCCGTTCTTCGACCTGCACAGCCACTACGAGGACTGGGCTCGCACCCACGCGCGGGCGCTGCAATGTGTTCGCGCGGCGGGCAATCGCGCCGGCGAAGCGGCGTTGTTGCGAGGCCTGTCCCAGGTGCACATCTACCGCGACGAGTTCGCCGAGGCCGAGCAGGGAATGCTTGCGGCACAAGAACTTTACCGCTCGGTCGGTGACGAGCGCGGCGAGGGCACGGCGGTCGCGGGCATCGGTGTCGTGTACCGGCTGCGGGCGGAGTACGAGCGCTCGCTGGAGTTCTACGTGGAAGCGTTGCGGCTGCTGGAATCCGCGGACGATCTGCACTCCGTCGCGCACGTGCGGGCGTCGATCGGGGGCGTCCACGGCTCGCTCGGAAACCTCGACGAGGCAAGGGAATGGCTCACGAACGCCCGGCAGCTGGCCGCCGATCTCGGTGACGCACACCGGGAAGCGCTGGTGCTGGTCCGGCTTTCGGCGCTGTACCGCTCGACCGGCGAGCACGCGGAGGAGCTGGCCAGCGCGCGTCGGGCCGTGACGATCCTGATGGACCTCACCGACGAGCGCTGCACGGCGTTCGCCCAGGTCGAGCTGGCCGAGGCGCTGATCTCCAACGGCCACCCACAGGAAGCGCACGACCTCGTGCAGCAAGCGCTGGACACGTATCGAAGGACAGGCAACAGAGAAGGCGAACCCGCCGCGCTGCGCACTTTGGCGCGCGCGGCGGATTCCGCGAATCAGTTGCTGTTGCCGTACTTCCAGCCGAGGTAGTTGCGGAAGTACCCCGTCGAGCTGCCGTGGCCGATCTTGCCGCCGACGCTGGTCGACCAGAAGCCGCCCGCACCGTCCGCGATGCCCACGTGGCCGTACTGGCTCGTGTTCCAGAAGACGAACGCGCCCTTGGGCGGCGTGCCCGTGGTGTGGCGGGCGCCGTCACTCGACCGCCAGTGGTCGATGGCCGACGCGTGGTGCGTCGAACGGGCCCACGCCAGGCGCACCGCGCGCTCGCAGTAGCCCTCGTAGGCGGTGCTGCCGCGGCGGTCGGACATCCACTTGATGGCGCCGGCCGCCGTCTGCTGGATGGTGATGTCGCCGTCGACCGCCGAGACGGTCGCCGTGTCGTCGAGCCACGGCTGCGCGATCTCGACGTTCGGGCTGAACGCCTCCCCGCTGACCGCACCCGCCGGCGCGGCGGTGCCGATCAGGGCCGCGCCGATCAGGCCGACGACCGCGGCCGTGACTTTGGTGAACCGCATGAGATCCCCTTTTCGCTGTCTGCACTGCCCGCACAGCGTCTGGGGGCCTCATCCACGGCCGATACACCACCGATACACGGAGGAGGAGGTGCGTCCATTCGGCCCTATCGGACAGGTCCTGTGCCACGCGCGCACAGGGCCTTTCGCGTGGTGTCCTCGATGGACAGTTTCCGAGGAGGTGGCCATGTCCGGTCTGCTGGTCAAGAGCTTCGACACGCCCGAGGAGACCCGCCCCTTCGAACAGGGCATGGGTCAGCTGGATCTGCTCAACGTCGAGTCCGGCGCGGTCGGCCGTGCCGTGTTCCAGCCGGGTTGGCGCTGGTCGGACCACGTCAAGCCGATCGCCCAGACCGACAGCTGCATGGTCGCGCACCGCGGCTACTGCATCTCCGGGCGCATGCACATCGTGATGGACGACGGTCAGGAGGAGGACATCAAGCCCGGCGACTACATGATCGCCGAGCCCGGCCACGACGCGTGGGTCGTCGGCGAAGAACCGTGCGTGCTGGTCGACTGGGCCGGGTACGACAACTACGCCAAACGGACCTGACGTCACAACCCCTTGAGCATCAGCTGAAGCGCGAACTCGAACCGCTCGTGCCCCTCGCCCGAGTTGAGCTTGTCCGCGTGCTCGACCGTGTGCGGGAACCGGCTGATGGGCAGCATCCGCAACCGGGCGAGGATCTCGTCGCGGTCCACGACCCGCGAATCCTCGTCCCGGTCCGGGTGCCTGCGCAGTGACGCCTCCACGGTGTAGGCGCTGACGTACAGGAGCGCGGCGTCGATCGTCCACGCCGCCGGTTCGGGCTCCACCCCGCCCTTGAGCAGGATCGCGAGCAGGCCCTCGGTGATCCGCAGCGTGTCGAGGTTCGCCGGAGCCGCCGCGAGGGCCGCCTGCGCGATGCCCGGATAGTGGAGGAACTGGTCGCGCAGCTGCCCGCAGACGTCGACGAACTGGGCACGCCACCTTCCCGCGTGCGGGGCCGGCAGCGACACGTTGCGGCTCAGCGTGCCGATCAGCAGGTCGTCGAGCTCGGCCTTGTTCCGCACGTGCGCGTAGAGCGAGGCCGGGCCGGTGCCGAGCGCGGCGGCCACCCGACGCATGGTCAGCGCGGCGAACCCCTCGGCTTCCACCAGCGCGAGCGCCGTCGTGACGATGCGGTCGACCGTGATCGGCTCCTTGCGCGCCGGGGGCACGTCTTCCAGGGCCGCGATCTGGGCCGCCCACTCTTCCCGCGACGAGCTCTTGCGCTTCATGTCACCTACCCTACCAGTTGACACGAACAGTGTTCGTCCGTAGAACGGTGTTCGTGACTACTTCCCAACTCACCGGACCGCGGTCGCTGCGCGAGGCGTGGGTCGCCCTCGCCGGGCTGTCCGCGGTGTTCCTGTTCGAAATGCTCGACAACTCGATCCTCAACGTCGCCCTGCCCACGATCGGGCGCGACCTCCAGGCCTCGACAACCGCGCTGCAGTGGGTGTCGAACTCCTACGCCGTCGTGTTCGGCGGACTGATGCTGGTGTTCGGCGCCGTGGCCGACCGGTTCGGACGCCGGCGCGTGATGCTCGTCGGCCTGGCGTTGCTCGGTCTCGCGAGCCTGGCGACCGTGTTCGTGACGTCCGTGGGCGAGCTCATCGCCGTGCGGTCGCTGATGGGTGTCGCGGCGGCCATGACCACGCCAGGCTCGATCGCGCTCGCGTTCCGGTTGTTCTCCGGCGACGACCTGCGCGTCCGTGCCATGACGTTCATCTCGACCGTGGGCCTGGTCGGCCTGGCGATCGGACCACCTCTGGGCGGCTTCGTGCTGACCGTCGCGCCGTGGCAGGTGCTGCTGCTGATCAACGTGCCGATCTCGGTGCTCGCGTTCGTCGGCATCGCGCGCGGCATCGGTGCCGACACCGACCTGCACCGCGACCCCGCGGACTTCCTCGGCGGCGTCCTCGGCACCGCGACGATCGTGCTCGCGCTGGTCGTGCCGACGTTCTTCGTCGAGCAAGGCGCTCAGTCGTGGCTACCGTGGGCCGCTACGGCTTTGACGGTCGTGATCGGTGTCCTCTTCGTCGTACGCGCGCGCTCAGCAAGTCATCCGCTGCTCGACCTGAAGCTCCTCGCCCGGCCGTTGGTCGCCACGGGCCTCGCGTACAAGGCCGCGACCGGTCTCGCCGCGGCCGGGCTCACCTATCTCGTCACGCTCCAGCTGCAGCTCGACTGGCAGTGGTCGCCCGCCCTCGCCGCCGCGGGCATGCTGCCGCAGGTCGTCGTGCTGATCGCCGGTGGTCCGTTCGTGAACCGGTTCGTGCGGTGGGCAGGTCTCGACCGGGCCGCGTGGCTCGGCGGCGCGGTGACCGTGGCCGGACTCGCCGTCTACGCGCTGTTCGGCCGTCTCGGATACCTGCCGGTCGCTCTCGCTCTGGTGCTGGTCGCCATCGGCATCCGCGTGGTCGGTGCGGTCGCGGGCGTCAACGTGCTGAAAGGCCTGCCGGAGAACAGGACCTCGATCGGTGCCGCGCTCGTCGACACCGCCTCGCAGGTCACCTCGGCCGCCGGTGTCGCCGTCAGCGGCACGGTTCTCGCGCTGATGTTCACCGGCGGCATCGCCCAGCCGAACTGGACGGCGCACCAGGCCGCCCAGTTCGAGAACGCGGTCACTGTCGGCGGCCTGCTGCTCACGTTCGTCGCGACCGCGCTCGTCGGCTGGGCCTACCTCAAGACCGCTCCTCGACGGGCACGTACTCGAACGTCGGACCCGCACCTTGCTTCATGAGGTCCTGGGCCAGTGCTTTCAGTTGATACATCGTGCCGACGGTCGCGCCGAGCCCCGACGGGTTGCCGTTGAAGACCTCCTCGAGCTGGAACAGCAGCAGGCAGTAGGCGTTGTTGAACTTCTCCTGCCCGGCGCGGATCTCCAAGTCGTCGGACATCCGGGGATTGGTAGGCGTCGGCAGGACACCGTCGTAGTCGACGACGATCTCCTCCCCGGTCGGCCCGGACTGCGGGGTGTCGCCGGCCTGGTAGCGGCGGCCGTGCTTGAGCTCCTGGAACCGGTAGTAGTGCGCGACCTCCTCGCGTGACGGGTGGAAGACGTCGTGGTCGCCGTCCCACACGTCCGTCCGCGCAGCTCCCTCGCCTTGTTCGACGATCTCGCCCAGCGCGGCCAGTGCGGACTTCAGGTCGTGCACCGGAATCACCGAGCCGCCCGCGTTGCGCAGGTGGAACTCTCCGACCTGCTTCGCCGGGTCGCCGCTGAAGACCTTCTCCTCACCGAGCTCGTCGCACAGCGCGCGGATGCCCGCCTCGATCGCCGCGTAGAACTGCCCGATCGTCTCGTACTGGTCCGACTCCGGCGGCGCGTCGGCCGACGCGGGCTGCTCGATGCGCAGGAACAGTTCCAGCGCTTCCTCGCCGAACGGAGCGAGGTGCACGTGCACCGATTTGTCGCCGTGCGGCAACGGATGCGGGTACGGCGGCAACATCTCCGGGTTGTCGAGCCTCGGCTCGCCACCGACGGCGTTGAGCAGGTTCGCCGCCAGGGCGAGGTGCAGCATCTCCTCCGCGACCACGCCGATGATCACCTCGGCGGCCTCGGCGTTGCGGCCGGGGTCGAGCGAGTACAGCGCGCACAGGTACGGCGGGATGGTCGCGTGTTCGAGCTCGATCGCCCACTGCAGGTGGCGGCGGAGATCCTCGATGGTGTCCATTGTGGAGCCTCGTCTTCGTGGTCGGCAGGTGTCGACAACCAAGACAAGACGGGGCTCCCCGTTGTGACAGACCTCAGGCGTTCTCCCGCGCCGCGAGCCACGCGGGCTGCGTGATCGTCCACCCCGGCTCTCTGTTGCCGAGCACGTCGCACGGCTGCCACGGCGCGTCCGGGTGCTCGCGCGTCGCCTCGCTCGTGGGCGTGCGCCGGACGAACTTCATGAAGCCGGGTTCGCCGTTGGTGATCTGGAAGTACCGGGTCTCGGTCTCGAGCCTGACCGAGATCGCCCGCACGTCGTCCGCCCCGATCGGCAACGTGACGAGCGTCAACGGCCCTGCCGTCGGCACCCACTCCCCCTGGCGCAGGAACATCTCCCACACCGGCTCGCGGTCAGCCGCGCACCGGACGAGCGAGAACGCCTTGCCGGGCTCCGCGGCGTCCCTCAGCGAATCCAGGACGGCGAAGTAGTAATAGCTGCCAACGGGCTTCGCGTTGCGTCGCGCAGCCCGCACGGTCAGCCGAAGGTAGAGGCGGTAGGCCTCTGCGTCACTCAACGGCAGCGCGACCGGATCGTCCGGCCCCGGCTCGCGCACCAGCCCGTAGGCCGAGTCGAGGTCCAGCACGTCGACCTGACGCCGGAACACCGCGTACCCGCCGGTCAGCTCGGCCTTCTTCTGCCCGCGGTGAAAGCAGACCAGCGCGGCCATGATCGCGACCGCGTAGTCGTAGCTCACCTCGTCGGCACCCACCCCGGGCTGACCCTCGACCTGACTCAGCAGATCACCGGGCACGAACTCGCCGTCGCTCGTGAACATGATCCGGCCGACCGACGAGTTCGGGTTGCGCGGCACCCCGACCACCGAGAACGGGTTGCCGTTGATCGTGACGACGAAGTGCCGCAGGATGTCGTTCGCCCAGATGTGGTCGATCTTTTGCCTGAGTTCATCAGCCTCGTCCGCGCTGATCGCGACGTACTCCCGGCGCATGTCCTCGCCGCGGTCGATGTCGTGCAGCGTGTCGCACGCCTCCCACGTGTTGTGGCCCGCGTAGTCCTCGTCGCCGTAGAACTCAGGCCGGCGCACCAACGCGTGCGCCTTCGAGAAGTCGAGGACGTCCATCGTCTCGCGGAACACCGCGAAGTACTTGTAGTCGGCGAACTCCGACAGGTGCTGGCGCGCGCGGATCGTCCGCACCATCTCGACGAGGAAACCGTTGGCGTATCCGACGCTCGCCGGTTTCGCGGTCCACGTGGGTTCGGTCGCTGCCCGGCTGAGCAGGTCGGACGGTTCCCAGCGCAGGGTGTGGGTGAAGGCTTCCTCGACGGTGCCGGTCTGCCTGACGACGGCGAGCGGAAGTTGTTCTCCCGCAACAAGAATGATCGTGTAGCTGACGTTCGGGTCCTCGACGCCGGCGTAGAAGTCGCGCAGGCCCCAGTCTTCGTTGATCATGCGATCGCCCCCCAGCGGATCTTTTGGACAGCGTAGTGCACGCGACCACCTGCAGACTCCCCAACGTGGACGAAGGCACCTCGTCTGCTGTTGAAGCCGAATGGAGCTACGTCGGGGGCGCTTCGCGACGGGTGGAGTCAGCCGTTCGTGATCTCCCGGCGCGAGCGGCATGCAGGACGCGAGCGGCAACGTGGAAGCGTTCGACGTCTGGCGAATCAAGTTCTTCCTCTCCGGCAACGGACACGCCCATCCGACGGACGAGGAACTCCTCGCCGCGTGCGAGCAGCTTGCCACCCGCGGCGAACTGCGGGTGGTCCAGCCCGGCCGATGGTTCGCACTGCCCTGCAAATGATGAACGCGTTCCCATCCATGAATTCGCAGTAGCGGTCAAACCCACCACATCAGACATTTCACATTAAGTATGTAAAGTTTCCTATCATATTGACCAGAGGTCTAGACGTATGCGACTCTCACCGAAATCGCCGCCCTGCAACGAGATCCGGTCTCACCGAGTGAGGGGCTCATGCGCAAAACCCTGCAAGCACTGGCATTGGCGGCTGTCGCGGCCACCAGTCTGATCACCACGCATTCGGCGATCGCGGCCCAGGCCGCCTCCCCCTACGTCCCCGGCACGCTGCGCCCGTCCGCGGACCAGGCCACGCAGGACGCGGCGCTGATGAAGTACTGGAACTTCTGGAAGACCAACTTCCTCACCACCAAGTGCGGTTCCGGTACTTATGCCGTGCTTTCCAAGGACGCCGACCACTCCTTCGTCGCCGAGGGCGAGGGGTACGGCATGACGATCGCGGCGATGATGGGCGGCAAGGACCCGCAGGCGCGGGCGATCTTCGACGGCATCCTGAAGTTCGTGAAGGCGCACCCGTCGGTCAACAACAAGGACCTGCACGCGGCCGAGCAGGACGCGAACTGCAAGAGCGTCAACGGAAGCGACTCCGCGACCGACGGCGACCTGGAGATCGCGTACGGGTTGCTGATCGCGGACAAGGTGTGGGGCAGCTCCGGCGGGGTGAACTACCTGGCGGAGGCCAAGCGGGTCATCAACGCCATCAAGAAGTCCGAGCTCAACTCCAGCACCAAGTTCCTGCTGCTGGGCGACTGGGGCAACGACGCGCAGTACAAGAACAGCTCGCGGTCGTCGGACTGGATGCCGGGCCACTTCCGGGCGTTCGCCAAGGCGACCGGCGACTCCACGTGGTCGAGCGTGCTGAGCACCTCGGAGAACGCGGTCACCAAGCTGCAGTCGCAGTACGCGAGCACGACCGGTCTGCTGCCCGACTTCGTGGTGAACACCAACAGCACCCCGAAGCCCGCGCCGGCGAACTTCCTCGAGGGCGCGTACGACGGCGCCTACAGCTGGAACGCGTGCCGCGACCCGTGGCGGCTCGGGGCGGACGCGATCACCGCCGAGGGCAGCGCGGCGAAGGCCCAGGTGCGCAGGATGAACACGTGGATACAGTCCAAGACCGGCGGTGACCCGGCCAAGATCGGCTCCGGCTACAAGCTCAACGGCACCGCGACCGAGACGGGTGAGCACCCGTGCTTCACCGCGCCGTTCGCCGTGGCCGCGATGACCGACCCCGGCAGCCAGGCGTGGCTGGACAAGCTGTTCACGCAGATCACCAAGTTCACCCCGGACAAGAACGACTACTACGGCACGGGGATCACGCTGCAGGTGCTGATCATCCTGTCCGGCAACTTCGTCGCTCCCTGACCTCCGTTCCCTCTACCCAGCCTCGGAGGTTCTCTTGTCCTACAACAAAACGTGGGCGGTACTGGCCGCTGTGGCCCTCGCCGCGCAGTGGACACCAGCACTCGCCGCGGACACCGTCAACGTCTCGACCGCGGCACAGCTCAAAGCAGCACTCACAGCGGCAACGCCCGGCCAGACGATCCAGCTCGCGGCCGGCACGTACCGCGGCGCGTTCCTGACGCAGAAGGGCGGAACGGCGGCCAAGCCGATCACGCTGACCGGCCCGGCGAGCGCGGTGCTGATCAACGACGGCCCCGCCGGTGACCCGCCGGACTGCCCGGCCCCGGCGCCGGGATTCGACTCCGGCTACGGACTCTGGCTGGTAAACGCTCCTTACTGGAACCTCACCGGCTTCACGGTCGCGGAGTCCAAGAAGGGCATCGTCGCGGACAACTCCCACCACACGGTGATCGACAAGGTCACCGTGCACCACGTCGACGAGGAGGGCGTGCACTTCCGGAAGTCCTCCGCCGACAGCATCATCCGCAACTCGAAGGTCACCGACACCGGACTCGTGCAGATCGGGTACGGCGAAGGTGTCTACATCGGATCGGCCGAGTCCAACTGGGAGTGTCACGGCAACAGCGGTGGCGTCGACAAGTCGGACCGCGTTCAGGTGCTCAACAACACCATCGGCCCGAACGTCACCGGTGAGCACATCGACATCAAGGAAGGCACCGTCAACGGCGTGATCCGGGGCAACACCTTCAACGGCACCGGGATCTCGGGTCAGCACTCCGCCGACTCGTGGGTGGACGTGAAGGGATCCGGATACCTGCTGGAGAACAACACCGGCACGTTCCGCAAGCCCGGCACGCTCGCCAACGGCTACGAGACGCACCAGATCACCGGCAGCGCGAGCGGGTGCGGCAACACCTGGAAGAACAACAGGTCCGACGTCGGCGGTTCCGGCGAGTACGCCATCAGGATCACCACGGTGTCGCAGTGCACGAGCAAGCCCAACGTCGTGTACGCGTCCAACACCGTGACGGGCGCGAAGAAGGGGCTGACCAACGCGAAGGTCACGCCGTAGGTGACACCGGTCAGTCCTCGCGTGCCTGTGGGGACTGACCGGCCGCACCCGATGCGTCCGTCCGACGCATCTTCGTCCTCGGTGGTTTGAGCGCCTGGATGCAACGGGCATTGGATCGCTCATGATGGCGTCGTACTGGGAGACCGCACGCACCGGCTTCCTGGCGTTCGTGGGCATCGGGCTGATGGTGCTCATCCCCTTGGTGGCGTTGCACTACTGGCGTTTCGGCCGCGTGGAGCCGCGCCGGGCGTTCGTGCTGTACGGCCTGCTCCTCTACGGCCTGGTCGCGCTGGCGTTGATCTTCCTGCCGTTCCCGGACCGGTCGCAGGTGTGTCAGGGCGACCAGATGCTGTCCACGGTCCCGTTCCAGTGGGTCACCGACATGAACAACAACATGGCGGCCTACGGGCGTTCCGGCATCGTCGCCATGGTGCGGTCGCAGGCGTTCCTGCAGCAGCTGTTCAACGTCGTGCTGTTCGTGCCGCTGGGAATCGTGCTGCGCAAGGCGTACGGCAAGGGCCCGCTCGCCGCCATCGCCCTCGGTCTCGGCGTTTCGCTCGTGGTGGAAGTCGTCCAGTACACCGGGAACTTCGGCTACTACCCGTGCCCGTACCGGATCGCCGACGTGGACGACCTGATCTCCAACACCTTCGGCTCGCTGCTGGGCTGGATGGTGGCACCGGTCGCGCTCGTCGTGCCCAGGGTGCCGTCGTCCGAGGACTCGACCGCGCCCGACGGGACGGTGTCGGTGCCCCGCAGGCTGCTCGGCCTGATCGCCGAGCTCGTGCTGGTGGTCGTGATCGCCCGGATGCTCCCTGATCCGCGCTGGGCCATCGGGGCTCTCGTGCTGTTCCGGATCGTTCTCCCGGTCGCGGCCAACGGCATGACCGTCGGCGGCGTGTTGCTGGACTACCGGATCCGCCGGGAGAACGGTTCCCGCGCCAACCCGGCCCAGTTGGTGGTGCGGGAACTGCTCGGCGTCACCGGATTCCTCACTTACGCGGTCGTGGTGTCGCCGTGGCTCGGGCTGGGCCGGTTCGACCTGGCCGTCGTCGCGGTGTTCGTGACCGGGGCCTTCGTGGTGCCGGTGTTCCGGCGGGACCAGCGGGGCTGGCACGAGTACGCGGCCGGGGTCACCTCGCGGCTCGCCAGGCGTGGTAGCCGAGACCGATCGCCCCTGCCGCCATCGGAAGGCTCGTCAGCAGGCCGGCGAGCCCGTTCCCGGGAATCACGAACGTGAGCACGACGGTGAGCAGCGCGATCGGCACCCACTTGGGCACGGCGTGCGAGCGGAACAGTCCGACGCACTGCAGCACCGTGCCGACCAGCGTCAGCGCCGCGCCCGGGATCATCAGCGCGAACAGGTGAGCGTCGTTGTTGGCGGCCCGGATCACGGCGTCGCCCGCCGCTGCGCCGACCGCGGGATCGGTCGGGAAGTAGTAGGCCGTGGCCCAGCCCGCGACGCCCACGGTCTGCAGTGCGGTGCCGAGCCACATCAGCACGCCTCCCCAGGTGGCCCAGGTGCTGCCGCGGCCCTGGACCAGGAACATCGTGGCAAGGGCCTGGAACGGCACGTTGACCACGGCCATGGTCGCCAGGCCGGTGAGCAACGACCACCAAAGGCCGCGGTTCGCCGCGATGTCGGAGTACGCGTAGGTCTCGCCGCCTGCCGCTGGTTCCGGCCAGAGCAGTCCGCCGGCGACCGCGACGACTGAGGTGATGGCCAGGACCGCGGCGAGGAGGGTGACGCGACCGCGGGTCGAGGTCGGGGTCAAGGTGAGGGATTCGACGGACATGGTTCCGGCCTTCCGGTGACGTTGGTGCCGCTGGTCTCGTGATCCGCGCGCCGACCTGATCGGCCAACCCGCGGGCCTCAAGAAGACCCGCGGAAGGCGACCCCGCACATCGGTACCGCCCCCGGACCTGACCTCCGTACTGGCACGGAGGCCAAGCCGCGACACCGGCCTTACCCTGGGCCGATGAGGTCGCTGGGACTCGTTCTGCTGGGCATCGCCGTCGTCATGACGGCCGGTGCCGGCTGGCTCCGGCCGACTCTCACCTTCGCGGGCCTCGCGACTCTCGGACTCGCCATCACCGCGCTCGGCGTCGTGATCGCGTTCCGGGTGCGCGCCAACCCCGTCGGCGCGCTGCTCGCGTGGGTCGGATCGATCGTGGTCTTCCTGGCCGCACGCGACGCCTACTACCGGGCCTGGATCGACGACCCCACCGAGGTGCCACTCGACCCCCGCGTGGTCGCGTTTCTCAACGAGAGCGGCTGGTGGCTGCTGGCCGCCGTCGCACTGCTGCTGCTCCACTTCCCCGACGGCACACTGCCCAGCCGCCGGTGGAGGCCGATGCCGTCGTTGATCGTCGTCCTCGCCCTCGCTCAGCAGGGCCTCGGGATGGTGCCGCGAGAGCCGTTCACCGAGCCGATGCAGGACATCCCGCACCCCTGGGGACCACCGTCCGATGTGGTCAACGCGCTCAGCTACGTCGTCACCATCGCGCTCGTCGCGGCGTTCCTGTCGTGCGGTGTCTCGCTAGTGCTGCGCTTCCGCCGCGCCTCGGATCCGGTCCGGGCCCAGCTGAAATGGCTCGCGTTCGCGGGGCTGGCCACGACCGCGTACCCGGTGGTCTGCCTCGCGGAGATCGTCGTCACCGGCCGCAGCGGGATCGTGGCGACGGTGTGGGGCGTCGTCACGATCATCGCGCTGTTCTGCTCGGTCGGGGTGGCCATGCTGCGCCACGACCTCTACGACGTCGACCGCGTGCTCGCCGACGCCATCAGCTACACGATCGTGCTGCTCGTCCTCATCGGGGCGTACGCGCTCGCGGCTCTCGGCCTCGGGCTGGTGGTGGGCCAGGACTCCCCCGCCGCCGCGGCCGGTGCCACCGCGGTGTGCGCCGTTCTGCTGGCACCGTTGAAGAAACGCCTGCACCGCGTGGTGGACCGGCGGCTGTTCCCACGCACGAAGGCCGCGCTGCAAGCGATCGACGACCTGCAACACCGCGTGCACACCCAGGCCGCCCAACCGGAAGAGCTCGAAGACGCTCTGCGCACGGCGTTGAAGGACCCGACGCTGAGAGTCGGACTCCTGATCCCCGCGTCCACGGGTTTCGTCGACGCGAAGGGCGTGCCGGTGGCCGACACCGGCCTCGTCCCGATCACCCTCGGCGGTACCCAGATCGGCGTTCTCTCGTCCAGCACAACAACTCCAGCCGTGCTCCGCGTCGTCGCCACCGCGGCGGCCAGCCTGGTCGAGGTGTCCCGGCTGCGCGGCGAACTCGCTGCGGCACTGAGAGAAGTCGAAGCCAGCCGAGCGCGGTTGGTGCAGGCCGGTGACGCCGAACGCAAGCGGCTGGAACGCGACCTCCACGACGGCGCCCAGCAGCGGCTCGTCTCGCTGGGCATGGCGATGCGGCTGGCCCAACGACAGTTGCCCACGGGAGAAATCGACGTGCACGCGGTGCTGGACCAGGGTGTCGCCGAGCTGGCCACCGCCATCGCGGAGCTGCGGCAGATCGCGCACGGCCTGCGTCCCACGAGCCTCGACGACGGCCTGCACAGCGCCTTGGCCGCTCTCACCACCAAGCTGCCCGTGCCGGTGACGCTGGAGATCATGGACGAGCCGTTGGCCGACGACATCACGGTCACGGCCTACTTCGTCGCCGCGGAGGCGATCACCAACGCCGCCAAGCACGCCCGCGCCAGTGCGATCACGGTTCGCGTCACGCACCAAGAGGACGCGGTGAACGTGGTCGTGAAGGACGACGGCTGCGGCGGCGCCGACCCGAGCGCGGGCTCCGGGCTCTCCGGCCTGGCCGACCGCGTCGCGGCACTGGGAGGTTCGCTGAGGTTGCACAGCAAGCCGGGACTGGGCACGACGATCCAGGCGGTGCTGCCGTGCGCATCGTGATCGGGGAGGACTCGGCGCTGTTCCGCGAGGGCCTGGCGAGCCTGCTCTCCCACGCGGGCCACGACATCGTGGGACGCGCCGCCGACGCGGACACCCTCGTGGCCGTGGTGGCGCAAGCGGAACCGGACCTGGCCATCGTCGACGTCAGGATGCCGCCCGGCCTGGCCGACGACGGCGCACGGGCCGCCCGCAAGATCCGCGCGGCGCAGCCCGGCGTCGCGATTCTGCTGCTCTCCCAGCACATCGAGACGCGGCACTCGGTCGAGCTCGTCAGCCAGGGCGGCTTCGGCTACCTGCTCAAGGACCGCGTGCTCGACGTCGACGACTTCCTGGAGTCCATCGCCCGCGTCGCCGCAGGAGGCTCCGCGCTCGATCCCGAAGTGGTGGGCCGACTCCTCGGCCGTCCGGCGACCGCCGCGCTCACGCCGCGAGAACGCGAGGTGCTCGGGCTGATGGCCGAGGGCTGCACGAACGTCGCGATCGCGCGACGACTGTTCCTCACCGAACGCACGGTGGAGACCCACGTCGGCAGCATCATGGCCAAGCTCGGCCTCGCCACCAACGTGGAGGAGCACCGCCGCGTGCTGGCAGTCCTCGCGTATCTGGCCGAGCTCAGCTGACCGGTGGTCCGTCCGGTCCTGGCCACACCGTCTTCTCGTTCCACACCGCGTCCTTGAGCACGATGCCGGTCAGGTCCGCGTGGTCGAGCCTGGCACCGCTCAGATCGACCCCGGTGAAATCGGCGTCGACGAGCTGCGCGTGGGTCAGGTCGGCGTCCGACAGGTCGCTGCCGGTGAAGTCGACGCGGCTGAGGTCGGCTCCTTCGAACGTCGCCCACGCGAACTTCGAGCGCGGCAGCCGCGACCCGGACAGGTTCGCGCCGTCGAGGTCGATCGACACGCTCCACCAGTGCTCGTCGTCGCGCCGATGGGCGTGCAGGATGCGCAACGCGGTGATCCGCACCTGAGCCTCCTCGCGGTCGTCCACGAACGGCATGCGCAGGTAGGCGCAGATGACGTTGACGATCGTGCGCCGCTGTTCGGCGTTGGCCACGCCGAGCCGTTCGAGGGCGTAGAGACCGGCGAGACGGACGGGTGCCCTGTCGCTGCCGAGCTGATCGGCTGCCTTCGTGTACAGCTCGGTGATGCGGCGTTCGATCGCGTCGTGCTCGGCCTGGCGCGCGGTCTCCTGCTGGTGTTTCAACGTCAGTTCGGCCGACCGCTGCCGGCGCGCGGCCAGCAGCAACGCCACCGCGCCCCCGGTGCCCACCACGATCGTCCCCGCGGTGCGGACGGCGTCCAGGTGAGCCTGGTCCTGCGGTGACCCGCCGCCGTACAGGGTGAGCAGGAGGGTCAGCATCAGGCCACCCACCGCCAGCACCGCGAGGCCACCGATCACGATCGCCCGCGTGGTGAGCGGCTTGGGTCCGGGGTCCGCCATGGCGGTCATTATCGGGCTACGAGAGTGCCGCTGTGCGCGCTTCCCAGGAGAACCCGTCCGGGTCGGTGAACTGGGCGGCACCGTTCACGGCGATCCGGTGCGAGCCGGAACCCTCGGGCGCCACCCCGGCGTCCTTGGCGAGTGCCTTCCGCCGGTACAGCGCCAGCTTCACGTCGCCACCGGAAGCGAACTCGACGTACATGCGGCCGAAGCTCTTCGCCACGGTGAAACCCTGGCCCAGGTAGCACTTCTTGCTCGCGGCGACGTCCGCGACGCCCAGCAGCAGCACGATCGAGTCGATCTGCCCGGTAGCGGGGCCGGTGTCCTTCTTGGCCGAGGTCGCGACCTTCCAGATCGTGCCGTCCGGTGCCTGCACCACGCCGCCGTAGCCCCACATGGACTTCGTGGCGGGCTTCAGCACGGTCGCGCCGGCGTCGATCGCGGCGTCGAGCAGGGTGTTGACGTCGGCGGGCTGCGACACCGTGAGGTTCAGGGTGAAGCCGCGGAAGCCGGTGGTGGAGTCGTGCGCCTCCCGCAGGCGGAGACGGGAGCCGAGGCCGAAAGCCTTGGCGTAGAAGCGTTCCGCGGCCGCGAGGACGGCCACTTCGAGGGTGATCGCGTCGAGTGAGGTCATGCCGGAAACGCTATTCGCCACTCAGGGCCCGCTGCTTCTCGATTCCTGACCACCTGGCGCGGGGCGTCCAGCGCAGGTGCACGTCGCGGTCCGGCGCGTCCGCCCGCAGCAACGACAACCGCGGCCTGATCGCGTCCGTGCGCGCTGAAGGTGGTTTCCGGCTGCCTGCCCGGAACTGCACCGGCCACTCGACGCGGTGGTCCTGCTCGGCCGCCGCGTGCAGGGTCCAGTGCGGGTCGTAGAGGTGGGTGCGGCCGATCGCGCACAGGTCGGCGCGGCCCGCCAGCAGGATCGAGTTCACGTCGTCGTAGGAGGCGATGGCGCCGACGGCGATGACGGCCGCGCCCGGCACCTCGTGGCGGATCCGGTCGGCGAACGGGGTTTGGTACGAGCGCCCGAACGCCGGACGTTCCTGAGCCGTGACCTGGCCGGTGGAAACGTCGATCGCGTTGGCGCCGTGGGCGACGAACGCTCGGGCGATCTCCACGGCGTCGTGCTCGGTGTTGCCGTCCGGTGCCCAGTCGGTCGCGGAGATGCGCACGATCATCGGGCGCGCGGCAGGCCACACCGCGCGGACGGCGTCGAACACCTCCAACGGGTAGCGCAGGCGGTTCTCCAGGGAGCCGCCGTACTCGTCGGTGCGCTGGTTGGAGATCGGCGAGAGGAACGACGACAGCAGATAGCCGTGCGCGCAGTGCAGTTCGACCAGGTCGAAACCGGCGGCCGCACCTCGTTCGGCGGTCGCCACGAACTCGGCGGTGATCCGGTCCATCTCCTCGCGACCGAGCGAACGCGGCACCGGTGAGCCCGATCCGTACGGGAGCGCGGACGGGCCGACGGTCTCCCAGTTGCCGTCCGGCAGCGGTTCGTCCATGCCCTCCCACATCAGCCTGGTCGAGCCCTTGCGGCCGGAGTGACCGATCTGCAGACCGATCCGGGCGGTGCTGCGCTCGTGCACGAACGACACGATCCGCTCCCAGGAGTCGCGTTGCTCGTCGTTCCACAAACCCGTGCAGCCCGGCGTGATGCGACCCTCGGGCGAGACGCACACCATCTCGGTCATCACCAGGCCCGCTCCACCCATGGCCTTGGAACCCAGGTGCACCAGGTGGAAGTCGCCCGGCACACCGTCGACCGCCGAGTACATGTCCATCGGCGAGACGATCACGCGGTTCTTCAGTTCCAGCTCTCCCAGGCGGAACGGCTGGAACATCGCCGGCGCCTTGCCAGGAAGTCCTTGGGAGGAAGCGAAAGCGGCGTCTACCCGGTCCGCGAACTCCGAGTCGCGCGTGCGCAGGTTGTCGTAGGTGATGCGGCGGGAGCGGGTCAGCAGGTTGAAGCAGAACCGGGTCGGCTCCTGCACCGAGTACATGCCGATGTTCTCGAACCACTCCAGCGACGCCTGCGCGGCCCGTTGCGTCGACTCCACGACCGGACGCCGTTCGGCTTCATAGGCCTTCAACGCGGTCTGGACGTCGGCGTGTTCGTGCAGGCACGCGGCGAGGGCGAGCGAGTCCTCCATCGCGAGCTTCGTGCCGGAGCCGATCGAGAAGTGCGCGGTGTGGGCCGCGTCGCCGACGAGCACGAGGTTGCCGTGGCTCCAGCGCTCGTTGCGGACGGTCGTGAAGCTCAGCCATTTCGAGTTGTTCGCGAACACCTCGTGGCCGGCCAGTTCCTCGGCGAACAGGTCGCGGATCCGTTCGACGGCACGTTCGTCGGACCGGCCCGGCGCGAACTCCTCGCCGGTGTCGAAACCGGCTCGGCGCCAGACGTCCTCGTGCATCTCGACGATGAACGTGGAACCGGTGTCGGAGTAGGGATACCCGTGGACCTGCATGGTGCCCCAGGGCGTGTCCTTGATGAAGAACTGGAAAGCCTCGAACACCAGATCCGTGCCGAGCCACATGTACTTGTTGTGCCGCCGGTCGAGCTTCGGCCCGAAAACGTCCTCGAAGGACTGCCGGATCGACGAGTTGACGCCGTCCGCGCCGACCACGAGGTCGTAGGACCCGCGCAGCAGCTCGGCATCCGGGGCAGGCGTCGAGAAGCGCACGACCACGCCGAGATCAAGGCACCGCTGCTGCAGCAGGCCGAGCAGCTCCTTGCGGCTCATCGCGGCAAACCCCTGCCCGCCAACGGTGTGACTCTCGCCGCGGTAGTGGATGTCGATGTCGGTCCACCGGGCGAACCGGCGTGCCATCGTGTCGGCGAACTCCGGATCGGCGTTCTCGATGCCGCCGAGCGTCTCGTCGGAGAACACCACGCCGAAGCCGAACGTCACGTCCGCGGCGTCGCGTTCCCAGATGGTGATGTCGTGCGCCGGGTCGAGCTGCTTCATCAGCGCGGCGAAGTAGAGCCCACCGGGTCCGCCGCCGACGACAGCGATCTTCATGCGAGCACCTCGTCCTCGACGATCTTGCGGAGCGTGAACCGCTGCAGCTTGCCGCTCGCGTTGCGCGGCAACGAGGTGCGGAACCGCACGTCGCGCGGGTACTTGTACGGCGCGATCGTCTGCTTCACGTGGTCCTGGATCTCCTTGGCCTTCGCCGCGTCGCCCTCCACGCCCTCTCGCAGCACGACGAACGCGCACACGACCGAGCCGCGCTCCTCGTCGGGCTTGGCGACGACGGCGGACTCCAGCACGTCCGGGTGGGTGTCGATGGCTTCCTCGACCTCCGGCCCGCCGATGTTGTAGCCCGACGAGACGATCATGTGGTCGCTGCGGGCGTGGTAGTGGAAGTATCCGTCCTCGTCGCGGTGGAAGACGTCGCCGGTGACGTTCCAGCCGCCCACGACGTAGTCCTTCTGGCGCGCGTCGTCGAGGTAGCGGCAGCCGACGGGGCCGATCACGCCCAGCCGTCCCGGTTCGCCGGGCCCGAGCTCTTCGCCGTCGAGGCCGAGGACGGTGGCGCGGTAGCCGGGCACGGGTTTTCCCGTGGAGCCGGGACGGATGTCGTCGCCGGCCGCGGAGATGAAGATGTGCAACAACTCCGTGGCGCCGATGCCGTCGATCACCCGCAGTCCCAGCCGATCGCGCAGCCGTTGCCAGGTCTCCTGCGGGATGTGCTCGCCGGCCGACACCGCGGTCCTGAGGCCGCTGAGCTTCCCCTCCGCGCCGGCCCGCAAGATCGCCTTGTAGGCCGTCGGTGCCGTCGCGAGCACCGTGACTCCGTGCTGCTGAACGAGATCCGCGACCTGGGCGGGCGTCGCGGCTTCCGTGAGCAACGCCGCTGCCCCAGCCCTCAACGGGAACACGACGAGCATGCCCAGGCCGAACGTGAACGCGAACGGCGCCGTGCACGCCACGAGGTCGTCCTGGTTCAGCTGCAACACATGACGGCCGAACGTGTTGTCGATCGACAGGACGTCGCGGTGGAAGTGCACGGTGATCTTGGGCGTGCCGGTGCTGCCGGACGTCGGCGCGAGCAACGCCACGTCGTCGGCAGCGGTGTCCACGGCGGTGAACTCCCCCGACTTGGACTCCGCACGTGCCGCCAGGTCGTCGTACGTCACGACCTCGAGCGGTAGGTCATCGACGAACCTGTTGTCCACCAACGCGATCGACGGCTCAGTGCGTTCGATGATCGGCAGGAGGTCGCGGGCGCGCAGTGCGGCCATCGTGGTCACCACGACACCACCGGCCTTGAGCACGCCGAGCCAGGCGGCGACCGTCCACGGGTTGTTGGGCGAGCGCAGCAGAACCCGTTGTCCCGGAACGAGTCCGACGTCCTCGGTCAGCACCTGGGCGACCTGGTTCGAGCGGGTCAGCAACTCGCCGTAGGTCCACACGTCGCCGGACGGGGTGCGCAACGCCGGACGATCGGCGCCGAAACGGGACACCGGCACGTCGATCAGTTCGGTCGCGGCGTTGAGGCGGTCCGGGTAAGTCAGCTCCGGCGTCGTGAACTCGATGGTCGGCCACAGCGCCGTCGGAGGTAAGTGATCGCGAGCGAAGGTGTCCATTGATCAAGGTCCTTCCCGTGGCGGCGGGGTCAGGCAGCGCGGATCATGCCCTCCTGGGCAACGGTGGCGAGGTGCTGGTGGTCGCGGGTGAAGAAACGCCCGTACCCCAGTCCGCGGCCGGAGTCAGCGGCGACCGCCTCCTGCACGTACAGCAGCCAGTCGTCGACCGGCGCCGTGCGGTGGAACCACATCGAGTGGTCGAGGCTCGCGGTCACCAGTCCTGGCCGCGCCCACGGCAGGTCGAGCACCCGCAGGATCGGTTCGAGGATCGTGTAGTCGCACATGTACGCCAGCGCGGCGAGGTCGCGTTGGGCATCGGTCAGCCCTTCGACGGGGCGCAGCGGGTCGAACGGCTTGAGCCACACCGCCTGGTGCGGCGCCTTCTCGCCCTCGACCTCCAGGTACACCGGGCCCGGCACGTGCCGCATGTCGAAGCTGCGCCCGCCGGACCAGTAGGCCTTCGACTCCTCGGTCATCGTGCCGCCGCCGCGTTCGGCGATGTACTCCGCCGAACTGGGCAGTGCCTCCGGATCAGGCAGGCCGTCCACGAACTCCGCGGAGAAGCTGCCACCGGGTTCTCCGGCGGCGAAGTTGGCCAGGCAGACGTAGAGCGGTTTCCCGTTCTGGTAACCGCGGACCTGCCGGGTGCTGTAGCCCCTGCCGTCGCGCAACAGCTCCACCTCGTAGCGCACGGCGGCGCCGATGTCGGCCGGCCGCAGGAAGTAGCTGTGCATCGAGTGCAGTGTCTTCCCGTCGGTCACCGACCGCATGGCCGCAGCAGCCGCCGCGGCCACGAGATCGCCGCCGTAGGCCTTGGGCCACGGGCACGGCTGCGTGACGGCTGTGAACGCCAGGTCGAAGTGCTCGGGATCCGCCTTCTCCAGCGTGATCGCGTCCGTGAAAATCCCAGAAGTCATCATCGGCGTCATCGCGTCAGCCAGTCGCGCAGGTCCTCGTCCGGGACGTCCTGCAGGTTCACCACGATGTTCTCCGGCGTGCGCGTCGTCATCCACGTCAGGGACTTGTTGCGGTCGAGGTTGCACTCGATGTGCGGCATGAACGGCGGCACGAACACCCAGTCGCCCTCCTCCATGTCGACGTAGTCCTCGAACTTCTCGCCGAAGTAGATCCGCGCCCGCCCGGACAGCACGTAGCCGCCGGTCTCGGCCTCGCCGTGGTGGTGCGTGACGGACCGGTAGCCGGGCTCGTTCGTGACCTTGCCGAACCACAGCCGCGTGGCCGGGGTGTGCTGGATGCTCACGCCGGAGACGCGGATCGCGCCACCGGAGTTCGCGGTGTCCGGGTTCTCCGTGCCGCCGCGCGTCACCACCGGCGCGACCAGGCCGCTGGGCAGCCGGTACATCGAGTTGTCGCCTTCGAGCTGGTACCTGCTCAGGTCGGGCTCCATATCTCGTATTCTTCACGACCGTCAGATAGTGTCAATACTCATGAGCCCTGTCGCAGTGAACCCGGCCGACCTCCCGGCACCGAGCGGCTACTCGCACGGCACGCTCGCGGGCAACGTCCTCCACCTGGGCGGGCAGACCGCCACCGATGCCGAGATGAAGATCGTCCCCGGCGGCATCGTCGAGCAGTTCCGCCAGTCGTTCAGCAACGTGCTGACGACGTTGCGCGAGGCCGGCGGCGTGCCGGGAGACCTGGTCAGCATCACGATCTACCTCACCGACATCCCGGACTACCAGGCGCACGGCCGCGAGATCGGCAAGGTCTGGCGCGAGCTGGCCGGCCCCGTCTACCCGGCGATGGCGGGCATCGGCTGCACCGCGCTGTGGCAGCCGGAGGCCATGATCGAGATCCTCGGCGTCGCGGTGATCCCCGAAGACCGCCTGGTCGCGCCGATTCAGAAGTAGCGTTTCCATGATCAGCGAAACAGGAGCGCAATAGTGAAACTCGCTGCTGCGACCGTGAGCGGTATCCGTCGTGCCGGACTGGTGGACGGGGAGTCGATCACGCTGCTGTCCACCACCGTCGACGACATCGTGCGCGGCGGCCTGCTGGGTGAGCGCGGCGAAACGGTGCCGTTGTCCGAGGTGCGGCTGGAGTCGCCGGTGCACCGCTTCAACCGCGACATCCTGTGCACCGGCTGGAACTACCTCGACCACTTCCTGGAGTCGAAGGGCAAGCGCGAGGGTCCCGCCGAGATGCCGTCGCGCCCGACCTTCTTCACCAAGGGCCCGGACACCGTCATCGGCCCGACGGACGACATCGCGTACGACCCGGAGATCTCCTCGATGTGGGACTACGAGGCCGAAATCGCGATGGTCATCGGACGCGACGGCCGCTCGATCCCGGAGGAGAAGGCGCTGGACCACGTCTTCGGCTTCCTCGTCGCCAACGACGTGTCGCAACGCGATCTCCAACGCGCGCACGGCGGCCAGTGGCTGAAGGGCAAGAGCCTCGACGCCACCATGCCGCTCGGCCCGTGGATCACCACACCGGACTCCCTGGACCTCACCGATCTCCAGGTCCAGTGCGAGGTCAACGGCGTGCTGCTGCAGAACGCCTCCAGCTCGCAGATGGCGTTCCCGTTCGCCCGGATCATCGCGGAACTGAGCCACGGCATGACGTTGCGCGCCGGCGACGTGATCCTCACCGGCACCCCGAGCGGCATCGGCAGCGCCCGAGACCCGCAGCTCTTCCTGCGCGACGGCGACGTGGTGGTGACTCGCGTCAGCGGCCTGGGCGAGCTGCGCAACACTGTCACCCTGACGGATCTCAGCTGACGAGGAGAGGGCCCTGAACGTCGCGCTGTCCACCGAACCCACGGCTGCCACCGGGCGCGACCGGCTGGGCCCGCTCATCGTCACGCTCTTCGGCCTCTACGCACGAGGCGAGGACAACTGGCTCTCCGTCGCCTCCGTGGTGCAGCTCATGGCAGACCTCGGCGTCGAAGGCCAGGCCGTCCGATCCTCGATCTCCCGCCTGAAGCGCCGCGGCGTCGTGCTCAGCGACCGCCGCGACGGCGCCGCCGGCTACGCCCTGGCCGAGCAGACCCTGGAAATGCTCGCGGAGGGCGACGCCAGGATCTTCGAACGCCGCCGCGCCACCACCGAGGACGGCTGGCTCGTGGTCGTCTTCTCCGTCCCCGAGTCCGAACGCGAGAAGCGCCACGCCCTGCGCACCAGCCTGACCCAGCTCGGCTTCGGCACCACCGCGCCCGGCGTCTGGGTCGCGCCGGGCAACCTGGCCACGGAAACCCGCCGCACCCTGGAACGCCGCGGCCTGGCCGAGTACGTCGACATCTTCACGGGCCAGCACTTCGCGTTCGGCGACCTGCGCTCCAAAGTCCGGTCCTGGTGGGACCTCGACGAGCTGGCCGACCTGTACGCGGACTTCCTGCGCCGCCACCGCCCGGAGCTCGACCTCGGCGTCACAACGCCCTCGCAGGCGTTCGGTCTGTACGTGCCGATGCTCACCCAGTGGCGGCGCCTGCCCTACAGCGATCCCGGGCTCCCGTTGGCGCTGCTGCCGCCGGGGTGGAACGGCGTGACGGCGGAGGCGTTGTTCGAGCGGCTCAACACGACGCTGAGCGCACCGGCCCGCGAGCACGCGCTGACCGTGATCCACCGGAGCTGAAGCCCTGTAACAGAGTGTGCACAGCCCGCGAAGAACCGGGCGAACCCGGCAAGGCGGGAGTGCACCATGAGCCAGCACTCGGATGAGAACGACGTCGTCTACCAGACCATGGTGGAATTCCGGGACCGGCTGGAATCGCTGGTCGTTTCTCGCGGCGACGGCACCCAGGAGATCGACTCGCAGGCCCTGCGCGAGCTCGTGCGGTCGGATCCCGAACGGATCGTCGCGGCGTGCCAGGCATACGCGGAAGTGGCCACGTCGGGCGTCGGCAAGTGGCACGGCACGGCACAGTTCGCCTACCTGCTGGCGCTCACGTACCAGGCCGAGTTCGACGACGACTCGCTCACCCTGTGGCTCGCGGAGACGTTCGCCTCCGCGGGCCTCGAGGTGCGGATACCGGTGGTGCGGAACCCGTCGCCGCCCGAGCCGCCGAAACTGCGCGTCGAGGTCAGCACCGAGATGCTGGCGAACCGGGACATCTACCCGTTCGTGCTCGCCTTCTCCCACCACGAGCGCGGTACCGGCGGATCTCGGCGCGACGAGCTCCTGGCGCGGCGTGGCCGGGTGATGTGGTCGTTCGACATACCGCTGAGCGACCCGCGGCACGTGTGGGAAGTGCCCGAGGTCCGCGAGTACATGACGTTGCTCAGCCAGCGACTGCCTTACCTGCCGTACTTCCTGGACCCGGATCCGGAGGCCCGGTCGTTGTTCGTGTGGCTCGCCTGCCTCGCGCCACCGCACGCCTTCCACGGCAACGACCTCCAGCTGGTCGACGACGACGTGCTGGTGGTGGCGGCGCAGACGCGGCACAGCGTCAGGGTTCTCGCCGGAGCCCTCGGTGAGGATCCGGACGAGGTGGCCGCCGCCGTGTTCGGTGTGCTGCCCGAGGCCTACGTCGAGATGGTCGACGCTGTCATCGCCGAGGCCTACGACGATGACGACTCCTGAGGTCCGGGTCTCGGAGATCGTCGACTCCGTGCTGGACGGGCGACTGGCGTCGTCGCGCGCATGTGAGCTCCTCACCGAGATTCCGGACGACGTCGACGTGGAGTTCGTCCGCGACCGGGACACCGAGATCAGGAAGCTGATCCAGCGGATCTACGCGGACGGGTCCGCGCTGCGCGTGCACAAGATGACCGAGCTGGCCGTGGCGGCCGCCGAACTGCTCGGCGACGACTGGATCGCCCACGTGTTGCTCGCAGGCGCGTCGTCGTTGATCGATCTGGGGTCCGGCTCTGACGCTCTGTCCCTCCTCGACCGCGCCGAACCGCTCCTCGGCGACAACCCCGGTTTGACCGTGTTCTCTCGACGGATGCGTCTGCACGTGCTGGCGAACAACGGTGCACACGAAGAGTTCGACGCGTTGTGCCCTGCCGTGATCGCCGACGCCGAACAGCTGGCCGCGCACATCGACCTCGCCGCGGTGCTGTCGGACAAGGCGGCATCGCTCGCAGAACGCGGGCTCGTCGTCGACGCGCTGCACAGCGCGCGTGCCGCACTCTCGGCCAGAAGGCGGGCCGAGTCCGACCCGCCGCACAAGCATCTCACCGAGTCGAGATTGACGTATCACCTCGCTCAGGTCGCCGACCAGGCCGGTCAGCTCGAGGAAGCGTTGTCAGCACTCGAAAACGCTCGTCTGCTGGCCCTGAGCGAGCAGGACGCGGAGTTCGCCGCGTGGATGCTGAGCGAGATCGGGTTCCTGTGGGACAAGATGCAGGACCGGGAGCGCGCCGAGGGGATCCTGGAGCGCGCCGCGCGCGAAGCCGACCAGGTGGGCAGGAAGGACTGGGCGGCCCACTGGCGGCGTGAGGTCCGCGACGACGGCGACCTGCGGCAGGCCGGCGAGGAGACCAGGCCGACGAAATGGGCGCGTGCACTCGCGATCCTGCGGCGGCAGCCGGAGCGGCTCGACGAGGCGATCAAGCTCTTCCGCGAGTGCGTCGCCGACGCCAGGAAGAACCACGACCCGGTCAACGAGGCCGATGCCCGCTGCAACCTGGGGTTCGCCCTGTCGCGGGCCGGACAGTCGATGCAGGCCGAGATGGCCGTACGTGGTGCGATCCTCGTCGCGCAGCGGATCAACGACCCGCTGCGCGAAATGACCTACCGGACGAACCTCAGCAGGATGATCTTCGACCGCCTCCACCTGGAGGAGGCCCGCGAGGAGATCGAGTCCGCACTCGCGATCGGAGAGAAGCTGCGGGCCCAGGTGGTGTCGACCGAGATGCGGCAGTCGGTCGCGGCGAGCCTGGCGAACGCCTACGACGTCGCCGTCGTCGCGGCGGCGGTCTCCTACCGCCCTGGCAAGTGGATGATCGCCGCCGGCAGCGATCCCGACGGCAGCGAACCGCGGCCGGACCTCCTGTTCGACCTCGGCCAGCGGTCGCGGGCGGCCAACCTCGTCGAGGCGCTGCGCATCGGTGCCGCGGTCGAACGATCAGGGGAACCCCGCCTGGTCCAAGCGATGCTGGCGTTGCGGGCCGCGGACATCACGGTGGAGCTGGCAGCCGCCGAGCACACGAACCTCACCGAGCCGATCGCGGCGCGCACCCGTGCCGCGGAGGAACTGCACACCTCGGCGCGCGCCCTGGGAGTCGACCTCGGGCGGAAGGCGGAACTGGCGGGTGTCACCGAGCTGGCGTCGATGCTGGGTGACGGCGAGGTGCTCGTCGACCTGCTGACCGTCCCCGAGGGAGTCGCGGTGTGCTGCCTCACCGGGGACCACCGCACGAGCGCGGGCCTGCTCGGCTGGCCGATCAAAGACCGCCACCGGCTGCTGCGCCGCCTGGTGCGCACGCGCCGCAACCACCTGGGAACGTCGGCGGAGGATCTCGACGACACGCACGCCGAGCTGGAAAGCGCTCTCCAGGCACTCGACGACGCCCTGCTGCACGACATCGCGAGGATGGTGCGCGAGGCCGCCGGGGACGACGTCGTGCGCAAGCTGGTGGTGAGCCCGGAGAACGAGCTCTTCCAGCTGCCGTTCTGGCGCCTCGCCGCCCTGCTCGGTGACGCCACGGTGAGCGTGCTGCCCACGTCCGCGGCGCTGCCGGTGTTGCGGGAGCGCACGAGGTCCGGAGCGAAGCCGTGGCTGTCGGTCGCCGAACCCACCGGTTCACTGCGGTACACCGGGATCGACGTGCCGGCCGACCTCGGCTACGCGGACTGCCCACCTCGTGCGGACGAGCTGCTCGCCGCTCTTCCCGGGGCGGGGCGCGTCCACTTCGCCACCCACGGCCACTTCCAGTCGCAGAGCGCCTACCGTTCCGGCCTCGAGGTGTCAGCGTCCGACGCGACGGATCCGCTCGCGGCGCCGGACACGCGCGGCCGGACGGACGTCGAGCTGTTCACCGCGGCTCAGGTGGCCGGCCGCCTGCACCTCCCGCACTGCGAGCTCGCCGTGTTGTCGGCGTGTGAGTCGGGTCTGCCCCGCCAGCACGATGCCAGCGAGTTCACCGGTCTGCCCGGCGCGTTCCTGATCGCGGGTGCCAGGAACGTGGTGGCGTCGTTGTGGCCGGCTCACGACGGCGCGGCGGCCATCCTGATGCAGGACTTCTACCGTCACGCCCGGACCGAGCCGTTCAGCTCCGCGCTCGCCAAAGCCCGCGCACAGCTGGCCGCGATGTCAAGGGCCGAGGTCGTGCGCAGGCTCGGCGACCTGGACGTCCCGGTGGGCGACCAGCCGTTCGCCTGCAGCGTGTTCACCGATTGCTTCCAGCACTTTGGAGTCGACTGATGGCTGACACCCCGCGCTCGTTCGTCCGGGCCATGAGCTCGTTGTGGGGCCGCGGTTACTGGGTCACCTGGCACCCGTCCACCAGGCTTCGTCTCGGCGAGGTCGGCACGGCCGGTGAAGGGGAGTTCGTCGGCATCTCCTCCCTCCAGGAGCTGGAGATCACCGCTCCGTCGACGCTCGCGGAGACCAGGGACGACCTCACGTGGCGCAGCGAGGGTGGCGTGAACGTCACCACCAAGGCGTCCGGCCAGACCTCTCCCCTGTTCCAAGGGCTCGCCGACGCGCAGGCCGGCATGCTGGTGGAGTTCACGCAGGGCAACGCGATCCTGGTCGCCTACAAGGGGTTGTCCGAGACTCGGCTCGCGAGCCAGCCCGCCCTCGCCGTCGAGATGCTCCGCCGCTACTGGCTCGGCACGTGGTCGCTGGACTGGTACGTCGTCAGCCACGTCGTGACCGCCGAGTCCGGCACCGTGCTCATGTCGCGGGACGGGCGGACAGCGGTCGAGCTCGCCGCGAGTGCCTCCGTCCTCGGAGGAGCGATCGGGCTCGCCGACCTGGCGGCGGGCGTCCAGGTGGCGAGGTCAAGCGGTCTGGCGCTCGAGCTCATCGGAACCGAGATGACCCCGTTCTTCCGGGTGGTGCGGCTGCGCAAGCGGTTCCTGCGCGGTGTCGAAGCCACCTACGGCGAACCGGGCCGCCTGCGTTCCGCCGCGGGACGCCCGGCCGAACTGCCGGCCGAGCTGGTGGAGGAGGCGCGCGAGGACACCGACAGCGTGCTGGAACTGCCCGACCAAGCCGCCGACGACTGAGGTCTCAGCCGCAGTAGGTGCGCCGCAGCAACCGGTGGATGCGCCGCACCGACGACAGCCGGTCGTCCAGGTTGACCGCGAGTGCCCGGACCACCGGATCGTCCGGCCCGCGGCGCCCGCGGATCTCGGCGATCCGCTCCTCCACCGTGATGGGGTGGCCTTCGGGACTCGTCGTCATGTCGGAGTACCACAGCGCGTCGCGGAGCCTGCCGCGTTCGTCGTCGAACTCCGCCAGCTGCTCGCCCAGCCCGGTCAACGCGGCCACGGCCGACGCGCCGGAGTGGTGCGCCACCAGCCCGCACACGCGCATCGACATGCCGGCTCGCTGCAGGAACCGCGCCCCGTCGAGGGAGTGCAGACCGGTGTCGGCGAGCTCGGAGGCGTACCCGATGTCGTGCACCCAGGCCGCCGCGACCAGCACGTCGCGCTGCGCTTCCGGCAGCACGCGCGCCACCTGCTCGGCCCGGCGAGCGACCCCGGCGGTGTGGGCCCACCGGCGCGGCAGCTCGACGGCGAGCAGTCGGCGTGCGGTGTTGCGGGCCCAGTCGGACAGCCATGTTCCGGACATCTCCGACACGACGGACGTGTAGCGGACGGCCTCGGCTCGCACCGCCCGTTCCACCAGCAGCGGCACGAAGTCCTGCACCGGGGCGTCGCAGAAACGGGAGCGGGCGCGTTCGATCCACTCGCGCACCAGGCTGGGAGGCACCTCGTCGTGTTCCCGCACGAGCCGGGACGCCAGGCGCCTGCCCCGCGGGTCTGCCTGTACCGGCGTGGTCGTCAGCACGTCGTCCACCTTCCGCCACATCCGTCGCGCCACCGTAACCCGCCGCCCGCGCCGAGCGAAGAGCCCCTCACGGTTCCACGCCTCGCAGCCGCAGGTGGGCGAGCAACGGCTGGGAGTGGCTGTGCAGGTTGGCGACCGGATACGCCTGCATGGCCACCCCGGAGTCCGGCAGCGCCCAGGTCTCGCCGGGCCTGTCGCTCTCCGGTCCGAGGTAGCAGTCGGGGCCGGACAGCGTGCCGGTCCACGTCGCGGGGTAAGCGGTGGTGTGCGCGTGCAGGGTCATCCGCCGCCACTCGTCCCACGCGAGGTCCGGGTCGTACCTCGCCGCCGCCCAGATCAGGGTCGCGTTGACGGAGAACCAGACCTGGCTCGGCGTGCTGAACGGCCAGCGGTGCCGCGCGCCGAGTGGTGAGCCCGTGCGGCATTTCTCGTCGATCGTCCTGAGCAACGCGCGGGCCTGGTCCGGGGTCGCGGCGCCGCAGAGGATCGCCCAGGGCTGCACTTCCAGCCACAGGTCGTTCTCCCCGACCGGTTTTCCGCCGGGTGCGTGGGCGCGGCGGAACCAGCGGCCGTTCCACTCGTCCGCGACGCGTTGCCTCAGGTCGTCCGCGCGATCTCGGGCTTCTGCCGCGGTGGCGTGGTCGCCGAGGCGTTCGGCCAGGCGTGCGTAGACCGGGAGCACCCAGGCCGCCATCGCGGAGTTCAGCACGGACTCGCCGCGTTCGATCATCAGGTCGCGGTCCACTCCGGACTCTCTGATGGCGAGGTCGTTCCAGTCGGCGTTGAAGATGCGGACGTGGCCGTGCTCGCCCACGCCCACCTCGTCGGCGAAGAACCTGAACTGGCGCCTCAGGTTCTCGGCCAGCGGCACCGGGTCGGCGTGGTGGACCGGGTGGTACGGCACCGGCTCGCCGAACGCCGCGAGGTCGTCGGTCGCCGCGGCGTACTCGGCGGCCAGCCACAGGGCCCAGAGGTTCTGGTCCGACGGGCGGAACAGCTGGGTCCAGGGCTGCTTGCGGCCGTCGAGCGCGTACGGGAGGTCGCCGTCGGGGCTGCCCCACGCGCAGGTGTTGCGCAGGACCGACAGGGCGAGGTCGGGTTCGAGGTGGACCAGCGGCAGGGCGTGTTGCAGCGGATCCCTTGCGGCGCCGTTGAAACCGTGCCGGAACGCGTAGGCGGAGCCCTGGTTCAGGGTGTGGCCGCCGAGCACGCCGTCCGTGCACGCGGCGCCGGTGAGCAGGGCCGCGTGCCAGCGGATCTCGTCCGGGCCCGTGGGCAGTCGCTCGCGCAGGGCGGCCAGGCTCTCGGTGTACACGGCCGCGGGATCGACGGGGTGGTCCAGAAAGCCGAACCGGAACCAGAAAGTCGTCCGCTCGCCCGGTTCGAGCTCGACGGGGACGGAGATCGACAGGGGCCCGAGAGTGGTCTCGGCGCGCTCGCCGCCCACCTGCTCCAGCGCTACTACGCGCAGATCCACCGGAGTTTCGTTCCGAGAGGGACCGAACTCCAGGTCGACAAGCCGCGGTCGCACCTCCCATTCCTCGCTCAGGCTTCCGCGCAGCACCTCCGAGCCGTCGTTGACCACGTCGACCTTGATCAGCAGCCACGGCGCTTCGCCCTCGGGACACAACACCGTGCGTTCGATCTCCGCGACCTTCAGCCGGAAGAACGTGGGGCCGAACAGCTTGTGTCGAGCGGTCTCGGTGGAGGTCTCGCCGAACCGCGCGATGCCGGTGCGTTCGGCGATCCACCGGCCGTCGACGTGCTCGTCCCACACGCTGACCAGCCCGTCGCTGCCAGCGGCCAACGTGATCCGGCGGTTGCCGACGTGCACGACGTGCCGGTTCGACGGCAGGTCGATGATCGGATCCCACGACCGAGGGCCTGCCCGGTAGTCGAACGCGGGCAGGCCCTCTGCTGTCGTCCACTCCCCGAACTCGCTCACCCTGCAAAGAGTTCCGGCAGAACACCAGGGCGGGCTAGGTCCGTTCAGCGCCAGAAGCTCCGGCGACGTTGTTTCGCCGCGGGCTGGGAGAACTCCTTCAGCACCTCACGAGCCCGTGCCCACAGCTGGTCGACGTCACCGCCGGCGGTGAGCTCGGTGACGAGTTGCCGCAGCGCCTCGTACTCCGCACCCTGCTTGCCCTGCAGGAGGGTGTTCAGCCTGCTGGCGAGGTCGGCGAGCAGGTCGCGACGTTCCCAGGCGGGCAGAGCGGCGTCCTTCTCCAACCGCTGCACCTCGGTCGCGGCGATCTGCCGCAGTTCCGCCAGGTTGTCCGGCGCGGCGCCACCTCCGCCACCGAAACCGCGCGATCGCTTCGGTGCCGCGGGACGGGCCTGCGGCGCTCCTGGCAGCGCGATGGACCTGGCCAGTGGTGCGGGTGGTGGCATCGCTCCCGGTGCCGCGGTGGGCGTCGGGAACGCTCCTGGTGCCGCCGCGAACATCGGCGCCGGAGCGGGCGGGCCGGCGTAACCCCCTGCTTGCGCGGCGAACATCGGCACCTGCGGCTGCCAGCCCGATGGCAGTTCGACCGGCTGCACCACGCGGTGCACGGTGCCGTCGGAGACGACCTTCTCGTCGACCGCGACGAACGCGGTGAAGCGGCACAGCACGCCGAACTTCAGCGAGGTCTGCACGATCGTCGGCTCGACGGCCCTGTCGCCCGTCGCGTACCGGTCCTCGAGATCACGCAGCGCGGCACGAGCCCACTGCGCGGTGACCGCGGGAGAAGCCTGTTCCCGCACCGCCACCGTCTGGTGCCACTCGGCGCCATCGCGGGTGCGGCCGCTGATGGAGAACGAGTCCGGCATCGTGCCGCGGTATCGGCCGAACGCGACGAGCGGCACGCCCGGATAGATCGCCGACGGCTGCTTGGGCAACGACGACTCCGGCGTCACCACCACGTCGGTGATGAGCGGCGCGCCGATGCGGCGCTGGATGTGCGTCATCGCCTCGTCCAGCCTGTCCTCGCTCTCGACGAGCTCGCACCGGCCCGCGCCCGCCGCGGCGAGCCTGCCGAGGAAGCCCGCGTTCACGGCCGTGTCGATGCCGACGGCGTGCACGCGGGTCCGGTTGAGCACCGGGGCGATGTCGCGGAGCAGTTGATCCTCGTTACCGACCTGTCCGTCGGTAACGAGAACGAGCACGGGATCCCGTTCCTCGCTCACCTTGGAAACGAGGATCAGGCCATGCTTCAACGGCTGGAACATCTCCGTTCCGCCACGAGCCTGCACGGCCGCCAGGTGTTCGACGGCTCGGAAACGGTTCCGATCGGTGGCCGCGACGAGGCCGTCGCCGAGCTCGGTCGGCCGTTCCAGGCGGTCGTCGAACGTGATCACCGAGAACCTGTCGTCGGCAGTGAGCGTGTCGATGATGCGGGCGGCCGCTCGCCGGGCCGCGACCATCTTCCAGCCGCCCATGCTGCCGGAACGGTCGAGCAGCAGCACGACGTCACGCGGACGGACCGGGGTGTCGAGGTCCGGCGGCAGGACCGTGACCTGGTACGTGCCCTCGTCGGAGTCGGCGTCCGGCACGCACACGCCAGCGGAACTGTTTCCCGCGTACGTCAAGCGCAGCACGAAGTCGCGGTCGACCCGCTCGCCCGGCTCGACGGAAACCGTGTTCCCTTCGGTTGTGACGGTGTGCAGGCTCGACCGCACCTCGCCCAGCTCCAGGCCGGCCGGGTCGATCTCCACGCCGATCGACAACCGCACGGGGTTCGGGAAACCCGGCAGCAGCACCGGCGGCGTGATCCGGGAGGCGTCCGGCACGACGTCCGTGTCCAGCGCGGATCCGTCGCCGACCGACGGACCCTCCAGCGGCGAGCCCGGCACGTAGCGCGGCGCCACGACGAGCGGGAACCGGAACGTTCCCGCGCCGTCCTCGAACACCAGCGGCCCGACGAGGCTCAGCTCGACCGTGACCCGTTCTCCCGCCGGGATGTTGCCGACCCGCATGGTGAAGACGTCGGGCCGTTCCTCCTCGACGATCGACGCCTGTCTGCCCGCCGCGATCGCGTCGTCATAGGTCTGGCGCGCTTGAGCGCGTTCCTGCAGCTCGGCTTCGACAACGCGGTCGCCCGCCGTCATCTTCATGCCCGTCACGGCGGCGCGATCGGGCAACGGGAAGAGGTAGGTGGCTTCGAGAGCGGTGTCGTGGGTGTTCACGAAACCGGTCGTCAGCACGACGCGGCCGACCAGACCGGTGATCGTCGCCCGCACGTCGAGGCGCTCCAGCGGCAGGTTGCCGCGTTCGGTGCGCAGCGCGCCGACACCCGCGTCCTCGCGCACCAGGCCGATGCGGTCCAGCTCGGGGGCGGGCATCGGGGCGACGGTGAAGGTCATGACTGTTCCCTTTCGTTGAGCAGACCACGGGCGGCGAGCAGGTCGAGCAGGGGCTGGGCGGCGGCGGCGATGTCCGCGAGGTCGGCCGGCGTCGGAGTACCCGGTACGAGGACGACCGCACCTCCGGAGAGCGCTACCCCGTTCAGCGGAACAGCGGGTGCTTGCGGCGTTTGAGCTGGTGCGGCAACGGGTTCGGCCCAGAAACGCGGCCTGGCGGCTTCCTGTGGTGCTGCCTCGGTCTCGAGCAGCCCGTCGGGCACCTTGGCGATGGCCGCGAGCTTCCTGTCGGTGACGCCCGCGAGCGCGGCCTGGATCTCGGAGAGCGTTCTCCCTTCCGACTGCAGTCTTTTCACGGCCACGAGCTGAAGCAGGTGCCGTCGTTCGTAAAGCGCTGTGCGGCCGCGCATCGCCGACGGCCGGTCGACCAGCCCCGTCGTCGCGTACCAGCGGACTGCCCTGCGGTCGGGCACGTCGCGCACCCGTCCGTTGGGCGCGCCGGAGTACTCCGCCGTCAGCGCGGAGGAAACCCGTTCCAGCAACTCGTCGAGCGTCCACACCCCACGATAGTGACACTGCAATCGTGACAGTGTCAACGTTGCAGTCACGAGTAGCGTGAGCTGTTGCTGAGCGTGACCAAACGTGCACTGAGGGGGCATGGAATGAGAGGCTTGGCAATCCTGGCAACGCTTTTGCTGGTTCTGACCCCATCCGCCGTCGCTTCCGCGCTGACCGTCGACTCGAACCGCGCGGTGTTCTGGAACGGCTCCGTCCGCAAGTCCGATCCACGGCTGCGCGACGTGCCCGAGTGCCGCGAGAACGGCTGCGACCGCGCGTTCTTCGCCGTCCGGCTGCCTGCGGGCCTGCGCGCGAAACCCGGCGGCGTCGAGCTGGCGATCCGGGCGGTCGGCGCGACCCCGGACGACAGCCTCGGTTTCGCCGTCTACCAGGGCTCACGACGAGTGGCCCTGGCCGACGCGCAGATCGGCCCGGCCCGGTCGGTCTGGTTGCCCAAGAGTTCCACCGCGTACACCGTCTACGTCTTCTACAACCCGTTCGTCCCGGAGCTGGGATCGGACGTCGTCCGCTACGAAGGCTTGCTGGAGAACGAGAACTCACCCCGGCCGTCGTCGCGCGAGCTGCTGCCGGACCTGGAGGCACTCCCCCAGCGGTACGCGACGTTCGAGACCCCGCCACCGTTCTTCGACGACGTCGCCGCGCCGGGCTCGTCGTGCTTCCGCAGCGAGGTCGAGGAACAGCACGCCCGCACGTGCCTGCGCTTCGGCCAGGCCATGGCCAACGTCGGCGAGGGCCCGGTCGACGTCCGCTACCAGACCCCGGCAGGCCAGCGCCCGCCGGAAGTGCCCGGCTCGCAACGCATCTACCGCGCCGACGGCACCTTCCGCGACATCCCGTCCGTCGGCACGATGCATTACCACCCGATCCACAGCCACTACCACTTCGAGGACTTCTCGGTCTCCGTGCTCGAGAACTCCTCCGGCACCGTCGTCGCCACCGGCAAGAAGAACGGCTTCTGCATGGCCGACACCGAGATGCCCTGGTGGGCGCGCAAGGGCAACGCACCGCAGAGCTACCCCGCACCGCGCTGCCTCGACCGCGAACCGACGTCACCGCCCGGCGTCGACGCGTTCAAGAACGGCATCTCCCGCGGCTGGGCCGACGAGTACTGGTGGGCACTGCCGGACCAGATGATCGAAGTCAGCGCACTGACCGACGGCACCTACACCTTGGTCACGCGAGTCGACCCGACCGACAAGATCCGCGAGACCACCGACCGCAACAACTGCGTGCGCATCCCGATCACGCTCGCCGGACTAGGCGGCTCAACACCCCGCGCGACCCTCGGAAGCACCCATACACCCTGCTGACCGCTCATGGGGAAATTGTCACGTCACGAACTGAACATTGTTGGGACACAGCGAGTTCTCGAAGCGGGGCCGGTGATCTGCGTCACGGGCCCCGTGCCTATTCTGACGCCCGTCGACTCGACTTCTCCCCCCTGCACACTTCGCTCGCGAGACGGGAAAACCCCCATGACCGACATCATCAGCAACCTCTTCGGCCGTCCCCGCCAGGACGTCGCCAACTCCCGCGACGACATCACCAAGCCCATCTCCCTCCGGACCGAGCCCGCCCAGCCGGACGCGGTCACCACCGACGAAACCGTTGCGCCAGAGGCGATCGAGGCCGAGACCACCGAGTCCGCTGAGGCCATCGAGTCCGCCGAGGACGCCGCCGCCGAGGCTGCTGAGACCACCGACGCCGACGCCGAGGAGACCGATGAGGTCACCGACGAGACCGATGCCGAGGTCGACGCCGAGACCGACGAGGTCACCGACGAGGTCACCGACGAGACCGACGGCGAGGTCACCGACGAGGTCGACGACGACGCCGCTGACGAGTCCGAAGACGAGGCCGTTGCCGAGGACGAGACCGAGGACGCCGAGGGCTCTGCGGAGGCCGAAGAGCCTGCTGCGGTTGAAGAAGACGCGACCGAGACCGACGAGCCGGCCGCCCTGGACGAGGACGCGTCCGACGAGTCCGAGGAAGCCGTCGCCGAAGACGCCGACGACACCGAGGTTGTCGCTGACGAGTCCGACGAGACCGAGGCTGTCGCCGAGGAAGCTGACGCGACCGAGGAGTCCGAGGACGAGGCAGTCGCCGAAGACTCTGACGAGACCGAGGCTGTCGCGGAAGACGCTGACGACACCGAGGAGTCCGAGGCCGTCGCCGAGACCGAAGACGCTGACGAGGCCGAGGAGTCCGCCGAGGTCGTCGACGAGAACACCGAGGAATCCGAAGAGCCCGCCGCCGTCGAAGCCGAAGCGAGCGAAGAGGAAGAGGAGACCGAGCCGGTCGCCGACGCCGACACCGAGGACAACTCCGACTCCGAGGTTGAGGCTGACTCCGAGGTTTCGTCCGAGACCGAGCCCGCCGCCGAGGCCGACGCTGAGGTCGAGTCCGACACGGAGCCCGTCGCTGAGGTCGAGCCGGTCGCCGACACCGACGCCGCAACCGCCGAGACCGAAGCCGAAGTCGACGCTGAGGTCGACGCTGAGGCCGCACCCTCCACCGAGATCGAGGGCGAAGCCGCACCCGCCGCCGAGACCGACGCTGAAACCGCACCCGCCGCCGAGATCGTCGCCGAAACCGCGCCCGTCGCCACCGAGGAATCCGCGCCCGTCGTCGTCGAGGAAGAGGCCGCTCCCACCCGCGCCGCCGCCAACGCCCGGGGCAACATCTCCGTGGACACCAACGTGATCGCCAAGGTCGTCACCCTCGTCGCCGCCAAGATCGAGGGCGTGCACAGCCTCGACGCGGACGGCATCTCCGTCGAGGTCGACGGTGACGTCGCGACGATCAGCGTGTCGCTGGTGATCGAGTTCGGCCACGCCGTCAAGGCGCTTGCCGAGCAGGTTCGCGTCGACGTGATCGAGTCCGTCGAGAACTTCCTGAACTTCGACGTCGCCGCCGTGGACGTGCACGTCAGCGACATCCACCTGCCGACTGCCTGATCACCACCTGCGCGGGGCCGCGGCGAACCTTTCTGCCGCGGCCCGCGAGGTCGTAGTCCCCCAAAGGTTTTCCGGCTCGTGCGGAAAACCCGGTGCTGTGCTGTCACGAACAACCTGTAGGGTGCCGCCCGTCCCGAATTACACCGTGGAGATTCGCGTCCGCGTGGCCAACGCGGAGGACGGAGAGGACGAGTGCGCACGGACGAGGTCGGTCACAAACCTGAGCTGGACCGGCTGAAAACGTTGAAAGAGCAGATCCTGTACGCGCTGGAGCACATGCCGCGCGGCAGTTCGGTGGAGGACGTCCGCCGCTGGCTGGGCAAGCAGGGTCTGCAGAGGGTGCCGAGCAGGCAGTACGCCGCGCCGATCGTGAACGAGTGGCGGGCCCGCAACGGTGTCGCCGACACCAGCGGCCTCGTGCCGCTCACGCCGGAGCTGATCGCGAAGCTCGAAGCGACCGAGAACGCCGACCAGAACGAGAGCGTCCCGGAGCCGGAAGAACCGGGGAAACCCGCTGGTGCCAAGGGGTTCTACCTGGTCGCGCTGATGAGCATCGGTGTCAGCGTCGACACGTCGTGGCGGTTCTTCGAGCAGCGCCTGGGAATCACCGACTTCGTCGAACGGGTCGTGCTGTTCTCCGTCATGGAAGCGGCGCTGATCGCGTGTGGCTGGGCCATGCGCGGTGGGGTGCGTCGCGATGGACGGCCAGGTCCCGCTCGTCTGGTCGCGTGGGGGTTGACCGCGTTCGCCGCGTTCGCCGCCTTCAGCCTGTCCGGGCCGGTCGCGGGTACCGCCCGCGTGCTGCTCGGACCGGTGCTCGGCCTGGTGATGCTGCACCTCGCGCTCGGCATCGAGATCCGCGCGTCCCGTCAGCGCACGACCACGTGGGCTCGGGTGGGCCGGGAGCTGCGAGAGCGCTTCCTCAGCTTGCTTGGCCTCGGCGACGACGGGCGTGACGCCCTCGCCCGCACTCGCGACCGCGCGGCACTCCGGGCTGCGAAGCTTGCGCTCGCCGGCCGGTGGACGCCTTTCCGCACGTCACGTCTGCGCAAGGCGTTGCACGCGTCGCACGTCGCGCACGACGCGAAGCAGAAGGACAAGATGTTGCGCGAACTGGGAGTGCTCCAGCACGCGCAGAAGCTCGCCGAGACCACCCAGCCGTCGCCGTGGTGACCTTCACGAACGATCTCGCGCGAGCACAAGAGATCGCCGAGCTGATGAACCGGGTGTACGCCGACGCCGAGAAGGGTCTCTGGGTCGACGGTGCCGATCGGACCACCGAGGCCGAGGTCGCGGACCTGATCGGCGCCGGCGAGATCGCGACCACGGAGTCCGGCGGACGCGTGGTCGGTGCGGTGCGCGTCCAGAAGATCCAAGAGGGCCTCGGCGAGTTCGGGATGCTCGTCGCCGCACCGGACCTGCGCGGCACCGGCGTCGGCCGGGATCTCGTTTCCTTCGCCGAGAACTGGGCGCGGGAGAGCGGTCTCCCCCACATGCAGCTGGAACTGCTGGTGCCGCGCGGCTGGGATCATCCGGTGAAGGAGTTCCTGCGGGCCTGGTACACGCGTCTCGGCTACGAGGTCGTGCGCAGGGGCGACTTCGCGGAGGACTACCCGGCGCTGGTGCCGCTGCTGGCCTGCCCGTGCGACTTCCTGATCTTCCGCAAGGAGCTTTCCCAGTAGTTGAAAGTGCGTCCAGTTCGGACGTCGCACGAGGTACCGTCCGCGCAAGCCCCGACCGGATGGAGATCTATCGTGCGCCGTCGTACGCGTGGCACAGCTGTGGCCGCGATCGCGCTGACCCTGCTGGCGAGTGCCTGCGCCAAGGACTCCGGTGGTGGCACCGGCTCGACCAACGCCGCCGGTGCCGGGTGCGAGTACTCGACGCCGCCCAGCGCGCCCGCGACCACCACGTCCAGCACCACCGCCGGGGAGAAGATCGACGGCAGCGCGTTGAAGATCGGCCTGGCCTACGACATCGGCGGCCGCGGCGACGCGTCGTTCAACGATCTCGCCGCCGCCGGGTTCGACCAGGCCATCAAGGACTTCGGCGTCAAGAAGGAGAACACTCGCGAGCTCTCCGCCGCGCCGAACGAGGACGAGGCCGCGAAGCAGACCCGGCTGCGCCAACTCGCGTCCGAGGGCTTCAACCCGATCGTCGGCGTCGGTTTCGCCTACACCGAGTCGCTGAAGGTCGTCGCGCCGGAGTTCCCGAACGTCAAGTTCGGCCTGGTCGACTCCGCGGTCGACGGCGCCTCGAACGTGACGCCGCTGGTCTTCGCCGAGCAGGAGGGCTCGTTCCTCGCCGGTGTCGTGGCCGCGTACCAGAGCAAGAAGTGCCACATCGGCTTCATCGGCGGCGTGGACATCCCACTGATCCAGAAGTTCGAGGCCGGCTACACGCAGGGCGCCAAGGCCGCCGCGCCCAAGATCCAGGTCGACAAGAAGTACATCACGCCCGCCGGTGACTTCACCGGTTTCCAGGACCCGCCGAAGGGCCAGGAGGCCACGAAGGGCCTGATCGACAAGGGCTCGGACGTCGTCTACCACGCCGCCGGAGCGTCCGGCATCGGCATGTTCGCCGCGGCGAAGCAGGCGGGCGTGCTCGCGATCGGCTGCGACGCCGACCAGTACAACCAGCCGTCGCTCGCGGCCAACAAGGACGTCATCGTGGCGTCGAGCCTCAAGCGCGTCGACGTCGCCGTGTACGACTTCTACCGCGCCGCGGCGAAGAACGACCTGGCGTCGCTGCCGAAGGTGTTCGACCTCAAGGTGAACGGCGTCGGGTACGCCGCGCCCGGTGGCAAGGTCGACGCGAAGCTGCAGGGCATTCTCGAGGGCTACAAGCAGCAGATCATCGACGGCAAGATCAAGGTGTCCGACAAGCCCTAGCGGCGCGCCTCGAACCGCCGCACGATCTCCTCGGCGCAGTCGGCGGCGGTTCGACGGGTCGTGTCCACATCGATGTCGTTGTACCCGTGGGCGAAGACGTTCTGCGACACGGCCAGGCCCTCGGGACGGTCGCCGCGCGCCCGCTCGCGCCGGATCAGCTCATCTTGAGAGCAGCGGACGTGGACCAGCGTGACGTCGTACCCGTCCAGGACGTCGAGCAGGTCGGCGAGGCGCCACGGCTCGCTCAGCGGATAGTCCATGATCACGTCGTTACCCGTGGAGACGAGCGCCGCGACCACCCGGTGATAGCCGAGCCGGGTGCGGCGCAACATTTCCCGGATCTCGTCGTCGTCGAGCTCACGAGTGTGTTCGGTCGACCGCATGCCGCTGATCCCGTCGACCGGCACGAGGAACCACGGATCGGCCAGCAGGGGCAGCATCGCCTGGCCGATGCTCGACTTCCCCGAACTCGACGGACCGTTGAGCAGGATCACCCTGCCCTTCTCAGAGGAAGACACGGGCGAGGTCGATCCACTTGTCCGCGTCGTCCCCGACCGCTGTCAGGTCCGTCTCCGCACGGGCCCGCCGGTGCGTGACCCGCAGGCACCAGTCGAGCGCGCTGCCCCGGATCCGCTGGACAGCGCTCTCCGGCCCCCACGCCCAGGTTTCCCCGTCAGGGCCGGTCAGCTCGACGCGGAGCGGTTCCGACGGAATGGGCAGCCCGGCGGCGTAGAACGACAACGTCCGTCCGGTCACGCCGAGGAACGCCACGTGCTTCAGCCGCGCCGTCGGATTCCGTTTCACCCCCAGTGCGTCGAAGACGTCCTGGCCGTGCGCCCACGTCTCCATCAGCCGCAACGGCGCCATGAGCTGTGTCGTCACCTCCGCGCCGAACCACGGAAAGCCCTGGTCCTGCGGGATTTCACGCAACGCGGCCACCACGTCGGCCCGGCCCGCTCGCCACCGCGCCAGCAGCTCGGCCTGGGGCTGCGCGGCACCTTCGGCGGCGTCGAGGTCAGCGTCGTGAGCCACCGGATCGAACGCACCCGGCGTCCGAACGGCGGTCACCACGTTGGCATCCGCCGCAGCGAGATGGGCGATCTGGTGGCCGATCGTCCATCCCACCGCCGGCGTCGGCGCGCCCCAGTCCTGCCCCGACACCAGGGCGTCGAGCTCTTCTCCCTCTGCCACCAGGTCTGCCAGCACGACCGCACTGTCCACTTCGGACATGTCGAGACCGTAGTTCAGCATGATCCACGTCTACCACAGGTCAGCGGACACCGGCCGTGACCGCGGCCCGGCACACCTCCACCGGATCACGAACGCCCTCCAGCGACGCCGCCCGAGACGCCGCGGCCGCGAACCCGGGATCTCCCAGCACACGCACCACGGCGTCCCGTAATGAGTCCACAGTGGACGGACGAACGATCACACCGCTCCCCTGCCGCGCGACCCGGTTCGCCATCTCCCACTGGTCACCGCCACCCGGCACGACCACGACGGGAACGCCCGCCCGCAGCGCCTTGACCAGCATGCCGTGCCCGCCGCCGCAGACCAGCAGCGACGACTGGCGCAGCAGCTCGTCCTGCCTGCCCGGCCCCGACCGCGCCCACGACGGCACATCGTCGGGAGGCGCGAACGTCGACACCACTGCTCGAACGCCCAAGCCCTGCAGCGCCTCCAAAGTCATGGAGGCCATGCCACGAGCCCCGGTCCAGGCGGTCGACGGGGCGATCATGACCAGAGGAGCGTCACCGGGAGGCGGGACCATCAGATCCTCGCTCGCCTCCCACAACAGCGGCCCGACCACGTGCGCGTTGGCAGGCCAGTCCGGGCGAGGCACCTCCAACGCGGGCAGCGTCGCGATCAACCGCACCGCAGGACCCGGTCCACGGGCCGAAAGCCCGATCTCCTGCCGCACGAGTGCACGTTGCCGATCACCCTGGCGAATCGACCTGGCCGTGAACGCCCGCAGCACCGTGTCGCGCATCCGGCCGCGCACGCCGGTTCCCGGCGCCAGTCCGCTCCCCATCGGCGGCAACCAGCGCGAGGGTTCGTACAGCGGGTGCGGTGACAGCTGCGCCCACGGCACACCGAGCAGTTCGGCGGCCAGACTCGCACCGAGCGCGAGCACGTCGCACACCACCAGATCCGGCGCCAGCGACTCCAGCTGAGGCACCAACGCCGTCGCGAGCGCGGCGGCCTGGGAGTGCAGTTCGGACCCGAGATCCTCGCAGCCGCGCAGATCCGCGAGCGCCAGGCCGTGCACCCTCGACGCCGTGATCCCGGAACGCGCGGCCGGGGCGATCCAGCGGTCGCCCGTGAGCAGGAACGGTGTGTCGCCGGCCTCCAGAAACCTCAGGCACAGCGCGATCGCGGGCACCACGTGGCCCGGATCGCCTCCGGAGACCACGGCTACGCGCACGCCGGTCAGTCAACCACCTTGCTGAAGTGGAACGCCGGAATGACATAGCCCGAACCCAGGTAGAGCCGGTGCGCGTCGTGCCGGTGCGTGCCGGAGTCCAGGTGCACGCCCGCACAGCCGAGGCGGCGCGCCTCCTCGTCGACCCAGCGCAGCAACGCCCCCGCGTGCCCCTGCCTGCGAGCGGAAGACAGCGTGGTCAGGTCGTCGATGTAGAGGTGCGACCCGGCGTAGAGGTTCGTGAGGGGACGGAAACCCGCCACAGCGGCAACAGCGCCACGAGCATCCAGCGATGCCACCAGCCGGTAGCCCTCCTTGCGCTGGACCCGCACGGCCGCCACGAAGTCTTCCGCGGAGGTCAGGTGCGGCCGGAGCTCGCGCATCGTGTCGAACGCCAGCGCGGTGTTCTCGTCGTCGAGTTCGATGATGTTCACGCCGATGATCGTGCGCCCGGCAAGTGGCCTCTCGGTAGGACCATTTCGCATGCATCCCAGAAGGCCACTTCACGTGGAGTAAGGTCGTGTGCGGGCGCAGTGATCGAAGGGATGTCATGGCGTCCAAGCACGTCGCCGTTCTCAGCGTTCTGGCGCTCCTCCTCGCACCTTCCGCCCATGCCTCCGCACAACGCCGCACCGTCGTCGAGGTCACCGACTTCGGCGCCGACCGCACAGGACGAGAAGACTCAGCCGCGGGAATCGCGGCGGCCATCGAGCACGCGAAGAAGCTCGACCGGCCCACGACCGTCCACTTCGCACCCGGCACGTACCAGATCTACCCGGAACGCGCACCGAAGCGAGAGCTGTACATCAGCAACACCCTCGGCTCCGACCAGGCGTTGAAGACCAAGAGCATCGGCATCCTCGTCGAGGACATGCACGACGTCGTGGTCGACGGCGGCGGCGCGAAGCTCGTCAACCACGGCTTCCAGACCATCTTCGCGGCGATCCGCTCCACCGACGTGCGGTTCACGAACTTCACCCAGGACTGGGTCGCGCCGAAGACCGTCGACATCACGGTCTCCGAGACGGGCATCAGAAACCGCCACCCGTACCGCGTGATCTCGGTGCCGCCGACCTACAACTACGCCATCGAGGGCACCTCGGTCCGCTGGAACGGGGAACGCAGCCCGGCCACCGGGCAGCCGTACTGGACGGGCACGAACTCGTTCAACTACTCCCAGGTGCACGACCCGGCGACCGGCAGGACCTGGCGCACCGACAACCCGGTGTTCCAGCACGTCGAGAAGATCACCGACCTGGGCAACCGGCGCCTGGAGATCAGCTACACCAGCAGCACGCCACCAGCGGACAACGGCTTCGTCTACGTGATGCGCGAGACCACACGGGACACCGCGGCCGCCCTGTTCTGGGAGTCCGCCAGGGTGTCCGTCGACCACCTGCGCCTCGGCTACCTGCACGGCTTCGGTCTGGTCGGCCAGTTCAGCGAGGACATCACGATCGACTCGGTGGCGTTCCAGGCCGACCGCCGCACAGGCCGGGTCACGTCCAGCTTCGCCGACCACGTCCAGATGTCCGGCGTGAAGGGAACGGTCCGGATCACGAACTGCGTGTTCGACAACCCGCAGGACGACCCGATCAACGTCCACGGCACCTATCTCCAGGTGACCGGCGCCCAGAAGAACCAGTTGCAGCTGAAGTACATGCACCACGAGACGTCCGGGTTCCCGCAGTTCTACCCCGGCAACACGGTCGAGCTGGTCAACCAGCGCACGATGCTGCCCGCCGGCACCGCCAAGGTGATCTCGGTGACCGGACCGACCGGCCGGAGCGTACCGCCGAACGTGGATCCGGACACGTACCTGCGGACCATGACCGTGGTGGTCGACAAGGTTCCGGACGCGGTTCTCGGATCGCCGGGAGAGTTCGCTGCCGAGAACACCACGTACACGCCGTCCGTCGTGATCATGGGAAACACGTTCCAGGCGGTTCCGACCCGCGGCATCCTCGTCACCACGCGCAAGCCCGTGCGGATCGAGAACAACCGGTTCGACGGCATGACGATGGCGAGCATCTACATCTCGTCCGACGCCCGCTCGTGGTTCGAGTCCGGGCCCGTGCGCGACGTCGTGATCCGCGGCAACGTGTTCGACCGGCCGTCGAGCCCGGTGATCTCGTTCGACCCGACGAACGCCGAGGTCGTCGCGGGACAATCGGTGCACCGCAACGTTCGCATCGAGGACAACTCCTTCAACCTGATCTCCGGCACCGTGGTCTCGGGCCGCAGCGTCGGTGACCTGACGTTCCGGCGCAACCGAGTGCAGCACTACGACGGCCTGCACCTGAGTGGACCCGACCGGCCCGTGACCGTCGGCGGCACCGCGAAGCTCTCCACGGACGCACCGCCGCCGACCAGCACGGCGCCGCTGTTCACGTTCGACGGCGCCGACGACATCACGATCACCGGCAACCGTTACGACAACGGCTTCAACAAGCGCGTGAACACTGCCGGCATGCCCGCCGACGAGATCACGACCGACCTGACGTTGAACGCGGACGACCTCTCCAGCACCTCCGTATCCGTCACCTACTCCAGTTCAACGCCCTCTGTTGCGACCGTCGACTCCAACGGCGTGGTGACCGGCGTGAGCGCGGGACGGGCGGTGATCACGGCTGAAGCGAAGATCGGCGGCAAACGGGTGCGCGCCAATCCGGTGACGCTCACGGTCACGCGCTAGCGGCGCATTGACGACTCCCCGGGCTCATTCATACATTCGAGCGCACTTTGTATGAATGAGCCCCGGGGAGTTGGTCCGCATGTGGCTCGGCAGGACAGCGGTCGTTCTTGGTGGCAGTGCGGCGGGTCTGTGCGCGGCGGGCGCGCTGGCCTCGCGGTTCGACGAGGTGGTCGTCCTGGAACGCGACGAGCTGCCGGTCGAGGCCGAGCACCGCCGCGGGGTGCCGCAGAGCAAGCACCCGCACTTCCTGCTGAACTCCGGCCGCCGGGCGATCGAGGCGCTGTTCCCCGGCTTCGAGGAAGCGCTGATCAACGCCGGCGGGCTGCACCTGATGCCGTCGATGGACGCCGCCTACCTCGACGGTCTCGGCTGGTCGGCGCGCAAGAAGGCCGCGATGACGATGATCTACAGCTCGCGGGTGCTGATCGAACGGGTGCTGCGCGACCAGGTGCAGAAGCTCGGCAACGTCGTGGTGCGCGAAGGGGTTTCGGTCGGCGGGCTGCGTTTCCAGGACGGCGCGGTGATCGGCGTCGACGACGTCGAGGCGGACTTCGTGGTGGACGCGATGGGCCGCGGCTCGTCGGTCAGCGGCTGGATGGCCGCGGCGGGCTGGCCGGAGCCCGAGGTGCGGACGCTCGACGCCAAGGTCACCTACACCTCGCGCTGGTACGAGCTTCCCTCGTCGCCGCCCGACTCGTGGTGGTGGCGGCATCTGGTGATCATGCCGACACCGGACAAGGGCGCGCACCCGCCGGAGCACGAGTTCCTGGTCAACTTCTTCCCGATCGAGGGCAACCGGGCGATCGCGTGCATGGGGTCGTGGGGCCTGGAGATGCCGCGCACCACCGAGGCGTTCCTCGGGTCGGCGCGACGGGTGCGCACGCCGTTGTTCGCCGACGCCATGGACAAGTCCACGCCGACGTCCGAGGTGCACCTGACTCGCTCCACGGGCAACAAGTGGCGGCGCTACGACCTGCTGAAGGCGCCTGTCCGGCGCTTGGCGTTCGTCGGTGACTCGATCTGCGCGTTCAACCCGTTCTACGGCCAGGGAATCAGTGCTGCGGCTCGGTCGGCGCTGTTGCTGCGCGGGCATCTTGAGGCCGCCTCGTCGGTGGACGGCGACTTCTCCGCTCGATTCCTTGCCGCGCAACGGAAGTCGTTGAACGTGCCGTGGAGCCTCGCGATGGCACGCGACCAGGGTTACTCGTTCGCGGAAGGCACCGAGAAGCTGCCCGAGTGGCGGCGCAAGCTCGTGGCTGCGGTGTCCGGGCCCGCGTTCAGCTTCATCGTCGGTGCCGCGCGCGAGTACGAGGTGGTCGACGAGCACTTCGCGAAGGTGTTCAACCTCGACGAGTCGTTGCGCGACTTCATGACCAATCCTCGCGTGATCGCCGGGCTGCTGCGCTACAGGGTCCGGACCGCGTTGGGGCGCCACAGGGTTCCGTTCAACTTCGACCCTCTCGCCGAGCCGCCGGCCAGGGACTACTCGGCGGTGGCGCGATGATCGAGTGCGGGCCCGAGGCCGAGGCGGTCACGCGCGGTCTCGGGTTCGACTGCCACGACGTCGCCCCTGTCGTCTCGGTGCGGCCTCCGTGGGAGCTCGCGCATTGGACGATGCCGCTGCTTGAGGTCTTGGTCATCGCGGGCGCGGTTTTCGCTCTGGTGCACGCGATTCGCCGACGACGTGCGGGCGATCCGATCAACCTCGCGCTGTGGTGGGCGTCGCTGGTCTACCTGTTCGTGATCGAGCCGCCGCTGTACTTCCCGGAGTGGTTCGGGCTGGACGAGATCTACGGGTTCATCTTCGCGCACAACCAGTTCACCGTGCAGTTCATGTGGGACCGGCTGCCGTTGTACATCGTGGCGTTCTACCCGATGATCAGCCAGCTCGCCTACGAGGTCGTGCGCACGCTCGGGATCTTCGCGCACCGGGGCGCTGTGGCGGGCTCGGTCGCCGTCGCCTTCGTGTGCCAGGTGTTCTACGAGGTGTTCGACCACATTGGACCGCAGCTCCGGTGGTGGGCGTGGAACCCCGCCAACGCGATGGTGAACCAGCCGATGGTGGGTTTGGTGCCCTTGAAGAGCGCTCTCCTGTTCGCTTCCGTCTCGTTGGGTGCTCTCGCCTACCTGGTCGTGCGGTTGCCGAGCCGATGGCGGTGGGCGGCCGGGGCTTTGGCTCCGCTGTCCATGGTGGTCGCGGGCTTTCCCGCGAGCCTGTTCGGCACGAATGTCACCGGGCAGGCTTGGGCACTCTGGATCGAGCTGGCGCTGATCTGGGTCGTGGGCGCGTGGCTCGTCGTTACCGCGCAACGACTTCCGGACGTGTCAGCGTTCGCCCGGTGGTACCCGGCGTGCTATCTGGCCTTGATGGCGGTGTTCTGGGTGACTGCCGAGGGCGTTCCGGTCGCGAGCCTCGTCTACGCGCTGGTGTGCTTCGCCGGTGCGCTGCTGGTGCTGGCGCGGCTCTACCGGGTACGCGTCCTGGTTTGATGGTGCTCATGGGGCACCACGGATGGCAGGGCAACCCGCCCGGCACGGAGCAGGAGGCACGCCGCCGGATCGTCGAGGCGGCGACGGCGTGCCTGGACCGCGCCGGACTCGCCAAGACCAGCCTGTCCGACATCGCGGCCGAGGCCGGCGTGACCAGGCAGACCGTCTACCGCTACTTCCCGCGGCTGGCCGACATCCTGGGCGCCGTCGCGATCGCGGGCGTCGAGGAGTTCGCCGTCCGGATGGAACGCCACCTGACCTCGTTCGGCAGCCCGGCCGAGGTCGCCGTGGAGTCGGTGGTGTTCGGCGTGCGGGCCGTCCCCGCGGAACCTCGGTTGAGTCTGCTCCTGCAGGCCGGTGAGGAGGACTTCTTCACCGGCGCGGTGACGTCTCGCGAGTGGCTTGCTCTGGGCGCGCGGATTCTGCGGAACGTGCCGGTCGACTGGGCTTCCGCGGGGGTGGTCCGCGACGAGGACTTCGCCGGGCTGGCCGAAGTCCTCATGCGGCTTTTCCTGTCTTTCCTGCGGAATCCGTCGGATCCGCCGCTGTCGGACGACCAGCTGCGTGCCCTGGTCGGCCGCTGGATCGGGCCTTCGCTAGCTTCCTAGCTGCGGCGGGGTGTCGGTCGCGCCCCACGTCCTGTTCGGGGTGGGGCCGACGACGTAGGTCAGCTTCCCGCCGTCGCGCACCAGCGATTCCGGCACCCACGCCCGGTTCTGGGGCGTGCCGTTGAGCGTCATCGACTGGATGTACTTGTTCTGCGTGCTCGTCTGCGGTGCTTCGATGACGATGGTCTTTCCGTTGCCGCGCTTGATTTCCGTCCTGGTGAACAGCGGCGTGGACAGCACGAGCTCGGCGCGGCTCGGGATCTGCGGGTAGATGCCCATCGCGGCGAACAGGTACCACGACGACATGGTGCCGAGGTCGTCGTTGCCGGGGATGCCGCCGGTTCCGGTGGTCCAGAGCGTGTCCAGGATCTGCCGCACGGTTTCCTGCGTCTGGTACGGCCTGCCGAGGTAGATGTACTGCCACGGCGTCTGGATGCTGGGCTCGTTGCCTGCGTCGTACCGCGTCGGGTCGTTACCGCTGAGGTCCCAGTTCCCGTTCTGGTCGTGGAAGAAGCCGTCGAGCCGTGCCGCCGCGATGGATTTGCCGCCCATCGCCGCAGCCAGTCCCGTGACGTCGTGGTAGACCATCCACGTGTACTGGGCGCTGGTGCCCTCGACGAACCCCGTCCCGGTGCCGGGCGTGAAGTTCGGCGCCCACGTGCCGCTCGACGACCGGTTGCGCATGTACTTGACGCTCGGGTCGAACACGTTGCGCCAGTACGCGGCGCGCTGCTCGAACAGCTGCTGCTTCGCGGTGTCGCCTTGGCGTTTCGCGAGCTGTGCCAGCGCGTAGTCGGCGGTGACGTCTTCCAGCGTTTCCGCTGCCGCGCCCCAGCAGTGGCAGTTGTTCGACGGCACGTAATGCAGGCTCATGTACCGGTCGAGCGACGGACGCTGCCCAGGACACTGCACCGGGCACCCGTTGTCCTGGGTGTCGTTCGCCGTCGGCACGGTGGCCGCCTTCACCAGCGACTCGTACGCCTTCTGGACGTTGAAGTTCTCCGCCCCGAACGCGTACATGCCCGCGACCGTCGGCGCGGACGGATCACCGGACATCACCGCGGTCTTGCCGTTGTTGTGCAGCCAGCGATCCCACTCGCCGTTCCGCTGATCCGCGTAGTTCAGCAGCGATTGCGCGTAGTCGCCCGCCTTTTGCGGCTCCAGCAACGCGAGCATCTGCACCTGCGAGCGGTAGACGTCCCAGCCGGAGAACGTCCCGTACTGCGCGGCTTGTCCGGGGGTCAGTTTGTAGGTGCGCAGGTCCGAGCCGAGGTACTCGCCGTTGACATCGTTGGCGAGGCTCGGCTGCAACAACGCGTGGTACAGCGCGGTGTAGAAGACCGTGCGTTGCTGCGCGGTCCCGCCAGTCGTCTGGATCCTTTGGAGCTGCTGCTCCCACTGCTGACGCGCACTAGCCTTGATCGTGTCGAACGGTGCCGTGTTCTCCTGCGCGAGGTTCGCCTGCGCGTTCTGCAAGCTCACGTACGAGATGCCGACCCGCGCGGTGACCGTGCCAGGCTTCTCAAAACCCACGTAGCCGCCCGACCCCTTGCCCGCGCGCTGGGTGAACCCCTCGCCCCCTTGGCCGGTTGTGATGCCAGGACTCAGGGTTCCGTCGCGCCACGTGCCGTAGCTCGTGATCGGCTTGTCGAACTCGGCGGTGAAGAACAGCCGGTAGTACACCCGCTGGTTCGCCGCGCCGCCCGACGTCCGCCCGCAGAACCCGCCGCTCTCGACCGACCCCGTGACCCTGCGCCCGGCCGGGTCGATTCTCACGCTCGCGTTCCCGCTGCCGTTCAACGAGTTGGACGTCCGGAACAGCAGATTCGCCTTGCCGTTCACCGGAAACGTGAACCTGCCGGTGCCGGTGCGCTCGGTAGCGGCCAGCTCGACGTTCACCCCGTCGTCGAGCCCCACCCGGTAGTACCCGGGCTCGGCACTCTCGTTGGTGTGCTTGAAGTTGGTCGCAAAGATCTGGTCGGTGCTGTCCTTCGAGGGCGACGACGTCACGTCCCCGGCGAACGGCATGATCGGAATGTCGCCGGACGCACCCGGCGTGCACCCGGTCCCGTTGAGGTGCGTCAACCCGAACCCACGGATCCTGGTGACGTCGTACTGGTACCCGCCCGCCGCCCCGGCACTCGTCTGGTCACCGCGGGTCGTAGTCGGACTCCACGACAACATCCCGAACGGCCGCACCGCCCCGGGATAGACGTTGCCGGCGTTCGTGGTGCCGATGAACGGGTTCACGAGACCGGCCAGATCCTGTTGCGCCGCAGCCGGCGACACCGCTGTCACCGTCGCCGCGACCGTCGCGCACAGCACGAACAGCGCCTTGAAACGCATGGTTCCCGCTCCTCACCGCGGCGGCGGTCCGTGACAACGTTGTCAAAGCTCGAGTCTCACGCGGGTTCAGCTTGGCAGGTCGTCCGGGGGCCGCCCACCGCCAAAAGAAGGCCGGGAACTGGGCCGGTCCGGCGCAGGAGCGAGGTGCGGGGAACAAGGCGCGAGGAGCGAGGTGAAGGAGGAGAGGCAGGAGCGGCCGCCACCCATCTCCCCGACCCGGATCCTCGCCCCTGCCAGTCAGGCCGCCACCCTCTTCGCAGCCGACTTGGCTTGCCGCCAGTCCCACCAGATCGCTCCTGCCGTGATCACCGCGCCAGCCGCCTCCCACACAGCAGCGGCGGTGTAGGCCGACGACGCTCTCCCGTTCGCCATCATCGTCAGGAACCCGATCGCCTGCGCCGACCGAGTCGCGACCGTCAGCGCGGGAAACCAGGACCAGCCCTTGGCCACCCCGAGCAGGTAGATCGCCCCGGTGTTCATCGCCGCCACGGACGAGCTCGTCATCGTGACCCGAAGCGGGTCATCCGAGGCGTGGTCCGCGGGGTTCAGGCCGACGGCGGCGAGCTGGCTGTCCTGGTTCACCAGCCCCATCACGCCGAGCCCGAGCGCGATCAACCCCGCGGCACCCACGGTCCATCCCGCCTTGGTGTGCTGCTGGAACAAACTCATCTCCACTCCTCCAGAATCGCCGCACGCCAGGTGCGCAAGGTCTTGGGCAGAACGTTGACGCCGACCACGCCGACAAGGCGCCCGGCTCGGCGGTAAGCCGCGAGAAAGCTCCGGCTGTCCAGGTCTCCGCCGACCACCTCGACCGAGTCGTGGTCGCGCAGGTGGCCGTAAGCCTGGATCTTCAGGTCGTACTGGTCGGACCAGAAGTAGGGCACCGGGGCATACGGTTGCGGAGGCCCTAACAGGTTGCGGGCCACTGCCATGCCCTGTTCCGCCGCATTCGTACGGTGCTCGACGCGCATCGGAACGCCGAACAACGGGTTGTGCCAGGAAGCCACGTCCCCGACGCCGTAGATGCCAGGCGCCGCCGAACACCACGAGTCGCACACCAGGCCGTCGGAGAGCTGCAAACCGCTGTCCTGCAACCATTCGACGTTCGGCACGCAGCCAATGCCGATCACCACTACGTCGGCGCCGACCACAGTTCCGTCGGACAGCCGCACACCGGTGACGCGGCCGTCCGAGCTGCACACCTCCCGCACGCCGACGCCGGTCCACAGGTCGACTCCGTGCGAGCGGTGGACCGAGGCGATCACTCCGCCGAGCACAGGGCCGAGAACCCGCGCCAGCGGAACAGGCGATGGTTCCAGGACGGTCACGTCGACACCCAGGCCACGCGCGGTCGCCGCCACTTCCGCGCCGACGAAGCCCGCCCCCACCACGACCAGACGCCGACCGACGACCAAACTTTCCTTCAACGCCAACGCGTCTTCCAGCGTCCGTACGAAGTGGACACCACGCGCGGAAGCGCCAGGCAGACTGCGCGGGCGCGCACCGGTGGCGACTACCAACCCGTCAAACGGAACAGAACCATGAGAGGCACGCACGACGCGCTCCGACAGGTCGAGCCCGGTGGCGGCAACTCCCAGCTGCAGGTGCAGACCCAAAGCCTCGATCTGCCGGGCCGAACGCAACAGCACCTCGTTCGCCGCGAGCCGACCCGCGAGCACCTGTTTCGACAGCGGCGGCCGATCGTACGGCAGGTAGGCCTCGTCGCCGATCAGCGTGATCGAGCCGGCGAAACCCAGGCGCCGCAACGCTTCGGCGGTGGAGAGCCCACCGGCCGAAGCGCCGACGACGACAATCTGCTTCACGACGTCACGTGAATCGCGGCGGCCGGGCACACCAGAGCGGACTCACGGACGCCTTCGTGCAACGCGGGAGGCGGCGAGGAGTCCAGCAAGACCACCAAGCCGTCGTCATCGCGCTGATCGAACACGGCAGGCGCGATCAGCACGCACTGCCCGGACGCCACACACCGGGGAACATCCACCGAAACCTTCATCACCACTCCACCGGCATCCGAGCCGGGCCGTATGCGGCCGCGGTGTGCTTGTAGGTCACGGAGCCGGCCACGCGCAGGGCAGGCAGGCGGCGGAACACCTCGGGCAGAACGACCTGCAGCTCCATCCGGGCCAACGGCTGGCCGAGGCACTGGTGGATGCCGTACCCGAACGCGACGTGCTGCCGCGCGTTCGGCCGTGCCAGGTCCAGCACGTCCGCGTCCGGGAAGACCGCCTCGTCGCGGTTGGCGGAGTTGAGCATCACGATCACGCCCTCCCCCTCCCGGATGGTCACGCCGCCGACCGGGATGTCCGACGTGGCCACCCGGCCGAGCCCGGACTGAGCGATCGTCAGGTAGCGCAACAACTCCTCGATCGCGCCGACCGGATTCTCGAGGAGCAGAGGGAGCTGCTCGGGGTGCTGGAGCATGGCCAGCACCCCGAGGCCGATCATGTTCGCGGTCGTCTCGTGACCCGCGAACAACAGGAACGATCCGACGTCGGCGGCGTCCCTCGTGGACAGTTGCCGCCCCAGCCGAGTGATCAGGTCGTCCTGCGGCTCCCGCAGCCGCCGCACGACCAGATCCTCCAGGTAGTCGCTCAAGGCCTGCTGAGCGGAAGCCTTCTGCTCGCCCGTCACCGTGCCCTCGATGAGCACGCGCGAGTGGTGCTGGAAGAACTCGTGGTCGGCGTACGGCACCCCGAGCAGCTCGCTGATCACCAGCGACGGCAACGGCAACGCGACGTGCTCCACGAAGTCGGCAGGCGACCCCACCGATACCATCCGCTGAAGCACCCCGTCGAGAATCTCCAGAGTCGGCGCGCGCAGGGCCTCGATCTTCTTGACCATGAACTCGCGCGTCAGCACCTTGCGGAACACGTCGTGCACCGGGTCGTCCTGGAACAGGAAGAACCCAGGCGGCATCGCGACGTGCGACCGGGTCGGGAACGCGGGCCGCGACATGTCGGTGCTCGTGGCGGAGTGCGCCAGCACTGTGCGCGCGTCCTCCCAGCGCGTCACCAGCCACGCATCCGGCGCGCCGGAGCCGAGCGAGATCCTGGTGATCGGGGACTCGTGCCGAAAGCGGGCGTATTGACGCGGTGGATCCAATGGCGCATCGTTTTCGCGAGCCATTGACAAAATCTCGACGTTGGACACACCGCCAAGCTAGACACGAATCTGAGAGCGATCAAAAAACAATCACCATGTAAACGCGGCAAACCCGCTCGATCACCATGTGATCGGCGTTTGACAATCCCAGAAGCGGTCACTTGAATTCGAATTCGTGACCACCCTCGACCAGCTCGCGAAGAGCAGCAACGTCAGCCTCACGACGTTCCGGAAAGACGGCACCCCGGTCGCGACCCCGGTCGGCGGTGTCGTGGCGGACGGAACCCTGTACATCCTCAGCTACGCGAACACGGGCAAGCTCAAGCGCCTGCGCAACAATCCGAAGGTGATCGTCGCGCCGTGCGACTCGGCCGGCCGCATTCCCGCAGGCGCCGAAAACCTCGAAGGAACCGCCAGAATCCTCGACAAGCAGGAAACCGAGCACGCTTACCAGCTGATGGCCCGCAAGACACCGCTCGCGAGGCTTGCCCGCGCCTGGTACGTGATTCGCCGCAAGCAGGACCCGTGGGTGGGCGTCGAGGTGAAGTTCTGAGCACCGCGGGCCAAACTCGGCACGTGGACGAGCCCTCGGTGACCGGCACGCAAAGCGTCTTCCGCGCGCTGTCGATCATGCACGCCTTCAACGCCGCACGCTCCACGCTCACCGGCCCGGAAGTAGCCGAGTTGTTCGGATACTCGCCGCCCACTGCCTACCGGCTGCTGCGCGCGTTGGAGGCGGAGAACTTCCTCATCTACGACCCCAACGCACGCTCGTACAGCCCAGGCCCGGAGATCCTCCGCCTGGCAGGCGTGATGCTGCACCGCGACGCCCTCGTCGCCCAAACCCAGACCACCCTGATCAGGCTGCGCGCGCTGACCGGCGAGACCGTCGCCATCTACTGGCGCCTCGGCAACAAGTGCACCTGCACCCAGGAGATGCCCAGCCCGCAGCCGACGCGCATCGAGGCGGGCATCGGCGTCGACTTCCCGCTGACTCGTGGCGCCGCGGGCAAAGCCCTCCTGCTCGACCTGCCCGAAGCCGAAGTGCGCGACCTGCTCGCCGAACCGGACGTGCCGGCACCGATCGGTGGCGCCCGCACCCTCCTCGCCGAACTGACAGCCGCGAGGAAACGCGGCTACACCGTTAGCGGTGGCGAGACCATCGAAGGATCGGTGTCGATCGCGGCGCCCATTCCGTGGGTGCGCCAAGGACTCGCGGCCTACAGCGTGATCGCACCCGAGTCGCGGTTCGGCCCGCGCGAACGGGACGCTGCCGCCCGCACCCTCGTCGAGGAGATGGCCCGTCTGCGCTCGATCTTGCAAGGCAACACACCTCACTAGAATTGATTTCGGTCAACACTGAAGTCACTGAGCTAGCTGGCTTTGCTCAATGAGAGCCAGGGCGTAGTCTGGCTATACCTAGCAATAGTCAGAAGGGGACCTGCCGTGAGCACCACCGCCGTCATCGTCGACGCCGTCCGCACCCCGCTCGCCAAGGGCAAGCCCGGCGGCGCCTACTCCGAGATCCACCCGGTGGACCTGCACAGCACGGTTCTGAAGGCGCTGGTCGACCGCACCGGCATCGACCCCGCCGCGGTCGACGACGTGATCAGCGGCGCGGTCGGCCAGGTCGGCGAGCAGTCCGGCAACACCGCTCGCTGGGCTCTGCTCGCGGCCGGGTTTCCCGAGTCCGTGCCGGGTGTGACGGTCGACCGGCAGTGCGGGTCGAGCCAGCAGGCGCTGCACTTCGCGGCGCAAGGTGTGATCGCCGGGGCGTACGACGTCGCGATCGCGTCGGGCGTCGAGTCGATGAGCCGGATCCCGATCGGGTCGCAGACGCTCGGCAAGGACTTCGCCGGACCCCGGGTCCACGCGAAGTACGGCCTGGTGCCACAGGGAATCAGTGCGGAGCTGATCGCGCACAAATGGGACCTGAGCCGCGCCCGGCTCGACGAGTTCTCCGCCGAGTCGCACCAGCGCGCGGCGCGAGCGTGGAAGAACGGGCTCTTCGACTCGCAGATCACCAAGGTCAACGACCTGGGCGTCGACGAGACCATCCGCCCCGACACGACCGCCGAGGTGCTCGCCGGGCTGCGGACCGCGTTCCGCGACGAGCACTGGGAAACCCGGTTTCCCGAGCTGGACTGGCGCATCACGGCCGGCAACAGCTCGCCGGTCAACGACGGTGCCGCGGCGGTGCTCGTCACCAGCGAGGAGGCGGCGAACCGGCTCGGCCTCACCCCGAGGGCTCGCGTGCACTCGTTCGCGGTGGCGGGCGACGACCCGATCTTCATGCTCACCGGGATCATCCCGGCCACGCGGAAGGTGCTCGCGAAGGCCGGACTGTCCATTCAGGACATCGACGTCTTCGAGGTCAACGAGGCGTTCGCGCCGGTTGTGCTGGCGTGGCAGAAGGAGACCGGCGCGGATCTCGCCAAGGTCAACGTCAACGGCGGCGCCATCGCGATCGGCCACCCGCTCGGCAGCTCGGGCGCGCGGCTGATGACGACGCTGCTCAACAACCTCGAGCAGACCGGTGGCCGCTACGGCCTGCAGGTCATGTGCGAGGCGGGCGGGCTCGCCAACGCCACCGTCATCGAGCGGATCTGAGCTCGACGGCCAGGCTGTCCGGGCTCACGGGCCCGGCGGCCGGGCCGATCTGCACGGTCACCGGCTCCCCCGTCGCCGACGACACCACCTGCAGCGGGCCGCCGTCGGACTGCAGGTAGGTGTCGCCCCACTGCATCAGTGCGACGATCACCGGCAGCAACGCACTTCCTTGCTCGGTCAGCACGTATTCGTAGCGGGTGCGCGCGCCCGGCTCCTGGTACGGGCGCTTCTCGAACAGACCGGCGTCCACCAGCTCCTTGAGACGCTTGGCCGCCACCGCCTCGGTGATCCCCACGCGCCGCACGAAAGCGTCGAACCGCGTGGTGCCGTAGAAGGCTTCGCGCAACAGCAGAAGCGCGGACTTGGTGCCGATGACGTCCAGCGCCAGCGTCACCGAGCAGCGTTGCGGCTGCCACTTGTCCAATGCGGCCAACGGTCCGCGCATCTCCATGGGCATACTCTGACTTTACCGCAGCAAACCCAGCTTCACTTCACGGTCTTCATCGGAAACTGGGAGTTCGTGCGCGCCACGCCCGGCAGCCCGGTCAGCGCGGACATGTAGAACTGCTCGTACGCGGCGATGTCCGCCACCGCGACCCACAGGTGGTAGTCGGGCTGGCCGAACATCCGCGAGCACGACTCGACGGCGTCCATCCCGGCGATCTGTTCCTCGAACGCCTCGATCGTCGCCGTGTCCTGGGCGGCGAGGTCGATGTGCACGAGCACGCGGAACCCGCGGCCGAGCGCGACTGGGTCCACGGCCGCGTGGTACCCGGTGATCACCCCGGCCTCCTCCAGCGCCCGCACCCGGCGCAGGCACGGCGACGGCGTGAGCCCCACCTTGTCGGCCAGCTCGGTGTTGGTGAGCCGCCCGTCCTCCTGGAGGTGGCGGATTATTGCGCGGTCGATGCGATCCACAGGTCAATGATGCCACCGGTGGCCCCAATCGCAGCACAAGTAGCAATCGCGTGCTCTGCCAAGTTTTCTAATCTGCTTGTTGTGAACGAACTTCTGCTGACCGACGACGAACGCGACAAGGCCGGCACGCGCCTGCTCGCCCTGCTGGACGGCTACGAACGCGGCCTGCCCAAGGCCGACATCCTGCCGGAACCGGACCGCGCTCGACTCGCCGAACTCCTCGCCACCCCGATGCCGGAACAGGGTCTGGGAGTCGACGCCGTGTTCGACAGCTGGGAGAGCGCGATCCTGCCCAACTCGACCACGATCGCGCACCCGAGGTTCCTCGCCTACGTCCTCGGCCCGCCCCACGGCATCGCCCCGTACGCCGAGGCCGTGGCCGCCGCGCTCAACCAGAACTGCAACTTCTGGCAGCTCTCCCCCGCCGCCAGCGTAGTCGAACGGTCGGTGCTCGAATGGCTCGCGAGCGTCATCGGCTTTCCCAGCAGCAGCAAGGGAATCCTCACCGGAGGCGGGTCACTCGCCACGCTCCAGGCACTCGCCACCGCGCTCAACGACCGCGTGCCGGACTTCCACGCGAACGGCCTGCAACGCGACGCTCCCCCGCTCGTCGTCTACACCTCCGTCGAGGCGCACCGCAGCGTGGACAAGGCCGCCGCGATCCTCGGCATCGGCCTGGACAACGTGCGCCACATCCGCACCGACGACCAGCACCGCATGGACGTTCAAGCGCTGCGCAAAGCCGTCGAAGAGGACCGGAAGGCCGGGCTCCAGCCGTGGTGCGTCGTCGCCACCTGCGGCACGGTGTCGACCGGCTCGGTGGACCCGCTCGACGCCATCGCGAAGACCTCTGGCTGCACGTCGACGGCGCGTACGGCGCGCTTTTCCTGCTGTCCGACCGCATGCGCGACCTGATGGGCGGCTGTGCCCGCGCCGACTCGATCACCCTCGACCCGCACAAGCTGCTGTTCGCGTCACTGGAAGCAGGCTGCCTGCTCGTCAAGGACGGCGCGAAACTCCGGGACGCCTACGCGTTCGACTCCTCGTACCTGACGGTCGCCGACGACCCGCTGATGACCGACTACATGGACTACGGGCCCCAGCTCTCCCGCAACTTCAAGGCTTTCAAGGTGTGGAGCGCTCTCCAGGCGTTCGGCGTGGAATCTTTCCGCACCGCCAACGAACGCACCCTCGACCTCGCCCAGCGGCTCGCCGCGGGCATCGAGGCCACGCCGGGACTCACCCTGCTCGCACCGGTCACCCTCACGGCCGTCTGCTGGCGGGTGGAGGGAGCCGATCACACGGAACTGCTGAAGACGCTGGCGGCCGAGAACGTCGCCCTGCTCGGACCCGTTGTCGTGGCGGGGAAACGGGGCATTCGCGCGTGCATCACGAACCACCGCACCACCACCGCCGACATCGACCTGATCCTCGACCGCCTGCGCCGGCTCAGCCCGCGAACCGCCCAACAGCCACGAACGCGGCCAGCAGCAGCAGAACCACGTTGACGGGCAACGACTTCGTCTCGCCCAGCTTCAGGTGCACGCGAGCCGCGCCCACCTGAACGATCACCAGGCCGACCGCGGCGATCGGCGTCAGCACCGGGGCGATGCCGGTCAGCCAGGGCAGGACGAGACCGAGCGCGCCGAGCACCTCGACCGCGCCGATCCCCTTCACGGCGCTGTCGCTCATGTCCTTCGCCCAGTTGAAGTTGCCGGACGCCACCATCTCCTCGCGGGAGCGCACGAGCTTCATGAGCCCTCCCGCGAGGTAGGCCGCCGCCAGCAGACCCTGCACCACCCACAGCGCGATGTTCACCGCATACTCCAATTCTTACGACTTGTGCGTAACCTCATGGTCTGTGAGTTTTGGAGAGCTGCAAAAGGCACATCGATGTATGTGTCCAGGAAAGCGAGGTGGCGTGTGACCGGCATCACCCGACCGCGGACCTGCCCGCCGCAGCTGAACGACGGCGGCGCGGTCCGCGAGGTGTTCGACCGCATCAGCGACAAGTGGAGCCTGCTGGTGATCGGCGCGCTCCGGGAGGGCCCGCTGCGGTTCGGCGAGTTGGAGAAGGCGATCAACGGCATCTCCCAGCGCATGCTCACGCTCACGTTGAAGCACCTGGCCGAGAGCGGCCTGGTCAGCCGCACCGCGTACGCCGAGGTGCCGCCGCGCGTCGAGTACGAGGTGACGCCGCTGGGCCAGACGCTGGTGCCGCTGGTGATCGCGCTCGCCGAGTGGGCGATCGAGCACCGTGACGAGATCAACGCCAACCGCACGGGCGCGCTGCCACCCACCCCGTGCTGAACTGCGGCATCATCGCCGGGTGGATCGCCGCAGGTTTCTGAAAGCCGCCGGGCTCGCGGGTGCCGGCGCCGCGCTCGCCGCGTGCACCTCGCCGTCCGGTGCTCCGGTCACCACCACCCCTGTGTCCACTTCGTCCGTTCCGAGTGGACCGCCGGACTGGACCGCTCTGCGCTCGAAGATGTCCGGCAAGCTCATCCTGCCCGGCGAGGACGGCTTCACCTACCAGGGCTTCAACCCCGTGTGGGACAACCGCAAGCCCGCCGCGATCGCCCGCGTCGCCTCGCCCGCGGACATCCAGGCCTGCCTCGAAGCGGCCGGGAAACGCGTTCCCATCGCGGCCCGCAGCGGCGGCCACAGCTACGCCGGTTACTCCTCGCCGGAGAACGGCCTGCAGATCGATCTCCGAGAGCTCGAGGCCGTCGAGATCCTGCCGGGCGACCAGGTCCGCGTCGGCGCGGGAGCGCAACTCGGAGACGTTTCCCGGGTGCTCGCCGCCTCCGGCCGCGCGCTGCCCACCGGTACGTGCCCGACCGTGGGCGTCGCGGGTCTCACGCTCGGCGGCGGCATCGGCGTGCTCTCCCGCAAGTACGGCCTGACCTGCGATCACCTGGTGTCCGCGACCGTGGTGACGGCGGACGGCCGCGTGCTCACCGCGTCGGCCCAGCAGGAACCCGACCTCTTCTGGGCGTTGCGGGGTGGAGGTGGCGGCAACTTCGGGATCGTCACCGAGTTCGTGTTCACCACCGTGCCCGCGCCGAACGTCACCGTGTTCTCGCTCCAGTACAACGCGGGTGCGACCGCGGACGTGCTCGGCGCCTGGCAGACGTGGATCGCGGACGCTCCGGGAGAACTGTGGTCGAACCTCGTGGTCCGCGGCGGCGCCCAGCCGACGTGCCGCGTCGGTGGCTGCTTCATCGGTTCGGTCGGCGACCTGGCGGCGCTGGTGAGCGGCCTGCCCGCGCCCGCGAACCGGTTCATCCAGCCGCAGAGCTACGCCGAGTCCGTGCAGTACTTCGCGGGCAGCGGGATCGAGCACGAGTCGTTCGTCGCCTCCTCGCGCATCGTTCGCGAGCCGATCGCCGACCCCGCCAGGGCAGTCGCCCTGATGAACGGCCAGTCCGACGAGTCGTACCTGATCTTCGACGGGCTCCGCGGCGCGGTGGCCGCCGTCGCCAACGACGCCACGGCGTTCCCGCACCGCACGGCGCTCGCGTCCGCCCAGATCTACTTCAAGACGCCACCGGAGAGCGCTCCATCGACCGCGGAGGCGATGGGCCGGGTGCGCGACGGTCTGGGCGACCTGGTCGGCGAGACCGGGTACGTCAACTACATCGACCCGAAGCTCCCGAACTGGGCTCAGGCGTACTACAGCGGCAACCTGCCACGGCTGAAGGAAGTGGCCGCGAAGTACGACCCGGATCGTGTCTTCGCGTTCGCGCAAGGAATCGGCGCATGAACGCCCTGGTAATCGTGGGCGCGTTCACCTGGGGAGTCTGCGCATGAACGCCCTGCTCGTCGTCTGCGCGTTCACCTGGGGAGTCCGCGCATGAACGCCCTGATCCTCGTCGACGCGTTCACCTCGGGAGTCCGCGCATGAACTCGCTGTTGCTCGCCGCGGCGTTCGCCATGGTCGTCCGGTCCCTGGCTGCGGAGCGCCTGGACCGCTGGTACCTCGGCGCACCGATCCTGATGGTGCTGGCCGGTGTCGCCGTGGGGTGGTTCAACGAGAGCGCCATCGCCGAGGGCCTCAACACCGAGTCGGTGCAGCACGCGGCGGAGATCATCCTCGCGGTGCTGCTGTTCGTCGACGCCACCGAGGTGCGCGCGGGCCGTCTGTGGGGCGCGTACCCCGGGCTGGTGGCACGCGTGCTGCTCGTCGCCATGCCGGTGAGCATCGCGCTGGCCGCCGTGGTGGGCTGGCTGCTGTTCCCGAGCCTGTCGTGGGCGGCGCTGATCCTGGTCGCGTGCGTGACGGTGCCGACGGACTTCGCGCCGGCGGAACGGGTGGTCCGCGATCGGGCGCTCTCGGTGCGGGTGCGCGGCACGCTCAACATCGAGAGCGGCTACAACGACGGCATCGTCTCGCCGCTGTTCCTGTTCGCGCTGATCCTGGCAGGTGACGAGTCGCAGGAACGCACGCCGCTGGAGGCACTCGGCACGGTGCTGCCGTTCGCGGTCAAGGCGATCGTCGCCGGTGTCGTGATCGGCGCGCTGCTCGGCTGGCTCATGGACCGCGCGCACCAGGCAGGGTGGGTGAGCCCGCAGTCCGCTCGCGTCGCGGTGCTGCTCGCGCCACTGCTGACCTACACCGCCACAGTCGCGATCGACGGCAACGGCTTCGTCGCCTCGTTCGTCTGCGGTATCGCTTTCCGTTACGTGCACCGGTTGTTGAAAGCGCGAAGGATCCACAAGGGACGGTCGGAGGCCCGCTCCGACGCGCTCGACACCGACCTGCACCTGCTGGAGGACGTCACCGGCGTGCTCACGATGACCATGTGGTTCGTCGTGGGCATTGCCTCTGTGCTGATCTTCTGGGACGGCGTCACGTGGCAGGAGGTGCTCTTCTCCGCCGCCGTGCTCACGGTGATCCGGCTCGTTCCGGTGTTCCTCGCGTTCCTCGGATCGCGGTTGTCCGGAAAGGAACGCCTGCTCATCGGATCGCTGGGACCGCGCGGCACGACGACGATCGTGTTCGGGTTGCTGGCCTACAACAAGCTGCCGCTGGGCAAGGCCGCCGACACGATCCTGACGATCACCGTGATCTGCGTGCTCGGCAGCGTGGTGCTGCACGGCATCGGCTCCGGGGCGATCGCGCGGCGGCTCACCTCGAAGAAGACCTGAGCTCGGCGATCACGCCGGCCAGTTCCGCGACGGTCTCGGTGGCGAGGTAGCGCCGCAGGTCGAGCCGCACGTTCCAGCGCGGTTCGACCTGCGCCAGCAACCGCAACGCGGCCATGCTGCTCCACTCCGCGAGCTGCTCGAACCGGGACTCGCCGGTGACCTCGCTGGTGCGGGAGACTTCCGCGACCAGGGGGACGAGGTCGGTCAGCACGTCAGACATCAGCGGTCTCCTCGATCAACGTCGCCCACGCGGGTTTCAGTTCGGGTGGTGGGCTCAACGGCAGGCCGAACCCCACCGACTCGTGGAACGCCGCGGCGGGCTGGTTGCGTTCTGTGGCAACGAAAGCGGCATCCAATCGGGTTGCACCGGCAGTGATCGCGCGGTTCACCACGGCCTGCAGCGCGGTGTGCTCGACGCCGCGCGAGAACACCCGGCAGCTGAGCACGAAGTTGTCGATCGTCCACGTCTGGCCGCAGCTGACCCAGATCCCGCCGACCACTCCTTCGTCGCCGAACCGGTCGGACACCTCGATCGCGAGCAGCAGCCGTTCGGGAGACTCCGCGTACTCGCGCGTCTCCGCCTCGGAATGCGCGCCTCGCACCAGCACGAACTGGTTGGTGCGCAACGACAGCTGCACCAGCCTCGGCAGGTCGTAGGTGGTGGCCTCGCTTACGCGCACGACGAGCCCCAGCCCGTGCAGGTACTCCTCCGGCGAGCTGAAAGCGGCGGACCTGTGTCGTTCCCGCCGCGCCCGGTAGAGGTCGGTGCGCGACCGGTCGGTCTCGGTCGTGTCCAGCACGGCGAAGTGGTCGTCCGCGAGGACGAGGTCGCTGAAGCCGGCCGGATCCCCGTCCAGCGGCACCACCCGCACCTGCGGCAGGGCCTGGCGGACCAGCTCGCGTTCGAACCTGCTGTCATCGGCGAAGACGAACGAGTCGAGCCCGACGTTCAGCTCCTGAGCCAGCTCCCGCAGGTTCTCGTCCTTGGGCCGCCAGTTCACCGCCCGCGCCACGAAGTCCGGCGCCCGCAGCACCATGCCGGGATGCTCGGCCAGCAGCGCGTCCACCACCTCGGCGGAGTTCTTGCTGGCCAACGCGAGCAGCACGCCCTGACGCCGCAACGCCAGCGCCCGCCGTTGCAGATCCACGTGCGCGTTCCCGGGGTAGAGCGAGCCCAGCCCGACGCCCTCGTCGCCGACCACGCCGTCCCAGAGCGTGTTGTCGCCGTCGACCACGAGCACCTTCGCCGAGCGCCCGGCCACCGCCCGGCAGAACGCGGCAGCCTCCCTGGCGTAGGCCCGCTCGGTCGCGGCGCTCCAGGCCATCGCGGCGTACCGGTAGAGCCGGTCGTCCCTGACCGGTCCCTCTTCGTCCACGAGCAGCGCCTCGAAGTCGAGGACGTACACCGACGGATGCCGTTCGGGCAGCTCCAGCAGTGCTTGGTTGAGTGTCCGCCACAGCCGGCCCAGCAGCGCACGACCGCGGTACGACACCACAGTGCGCTGCTCCACCCTGGACAGCGGCACGGTGTGCAGCACCACGGTTCCCCGTCCGGCGACCGCGGCCTCCAGCGACGCAATGCGTGCCGTCACCGCCTGCTCCACGTCGTCCAGCCGCGTCGGATCCCAGCCCTGCGGCAGGAAAGCCCCGTCGTGGAGCAACACCAACGTGACGTCGGGAGCGAAGCGGGCGAGCCCCGAGTCCGGCGCCGTCAGCTCGGTCTCGACCTGGCCGAACGGGCACAGGTGCAGCTCCGCCTCGATCCCGGCCTGTTCCAGCGCGGACCGCAACGGCGGCAGCACTCCGTCGGCGGTGAACGTGGCCGCCACAGCCACTTTCAGCGTCATCCTCACACCTCGATCAACGTGCAGGTCCAGTGCATTCCGCTGCCCGTGCTGGTCAGCGCCACCACCTCGCCCTGCTTGACGAGATCGCGCTCCACCAGCCACTTCAGCCCGAGGATCTGGTCCGCGCACCCCAGATGCCCGTGTGCTGCGGCGACATCGGCGTTCACCCTGTCCAGCGGCAACCCCAACGCCTTCGCCAGGTCGCCCAGCGCCGTCACGTTGTCGTTGAGGTGCACCACCCGCGCCACCTCTGCGACCCCGGCCCGTTTGCACGCCCGCTCCACGACCTCGCGGGTGCGGTCGACGGTCATCCGCGCGAACTCGAGCATCGCGACCACGTCCTCGTCGAAGAACTCCGAGAGCCGGGTGAACGGATCACGCAGCCGCGGCGGCTCCGCGGTGAACGGCTTGGCGGTGCCCCCGTCCAGCCGGAAGTAGTCGGCGAACCGGCCGTCGGTCAGCGTCTCGGTGACGCGCCACCGCAGCCGTTCCTCGTCCCGGCGCACCACCGCGGCGGCCGCACCGTCGCCGTTGACGCAGGTGTTGGCCGCCATCCGGTTCACGTACGCCTCGCACACCCGGTTCGCCCCCACGATCAACGCCGTCCGATGCTCCGGATGGGTCGCGAACCGGCCGGCGACCGTGTCGAACGCGGTCACCGCTCCCCCGCACGCCTGGTTGACCAGGATCGCCTCGGCTCCGAACGCGCCGATGCGGTACTGGCAGGCGGCCGCCGGATCCCAGTACAGGTGCTCGGCTATGTCGGAGATCGCCAGCACCACGACGTCGATCTCGTCCGGGCTCACGCCGGCGGCGTCCAGGGCTCGTCGCCCGGCGGTCACGGCGAGATCGGTGATGCCGGTCGAGTCAGGGGCTCGGTGGAAGGTCCGGTATCCCCAGCCGGAGAGCTGCCGCTGGTCGGTGATGTAGGAGGACGCGACATCGGCCACGGAGACCGGATCGCCGAGGGCCACGCCGAAGCCGGCCACACCGAAGCTCATGGCGACACCACCGAACCGGATTCCCCGCTCCTCATGACCGCACCACCAAGGCCTCCCGATCCCGCGACCGAGCCCCGTCCACAATGGACCGGGCGATCTCCCCCGCCCGCACCGCCACCGTCGACAGCAACCCGGAGCTGATCCCGTGCGAGTGCTCCGTCGGCCCCTGCAGGTAGATCCGGCACGACACCTCCGGCACCGTCCGCACCCGGTAGTCCCGCCCCACCACGGGCCGCCCGAGCTCATCGCGCACGCAGTACTCCCCCAACTCCCCCAACAACGAGAACACGTCAGCCTCGCGATACCCCGTGGCACACACCAGGAAGTCCGCCTCCAGCGACGACCGCTCCCCGGTCGCCAGCGACACCACGTCGGCCACCACCCCGTCCGGCCCGGATCGCACCTGGTCCACAGTGGACAGGTTGAGCACCCGCAGCCGCTGCTCGCCGGTGACCAGCTCCTGGTAGCCACGCCGGTACAGCTCCTGGATCAGTTCCAGGTCCACCACCGAGTAGTTGGTGTTGCGGTGGTACGCGAGCACGCGTTCCTTGACCGCGTCCGGAGCGCCGTAGAACGTGTCCACCGCGGCCGGGTCGAACACCCTGTTCGCGAACGGGCTGTCGTCGGCCGGCGAGTAGCCGTAGCGGCCGAACACCGCGCACACCTCGGCGTGCGGGTAGCGGCGGTGCACGTACTCGACCACCTCGGCCGCGCTCTGGCCGGCGCCGAGCACCACGACGCGGCGCGGGTCGGTGTCCACCTTCTCCAGGCGGGACAGCAGTTCGTCGCTGTGCCACACGCGGTCCGACGGCTCAACACCAGAGGGCAGCACTGGACGCAGGCCCGTCGCCAGCACCAGGTCGCGGCACCGGACCCGGCCACCGAGGCTGGTGACGACCTCGACCTCGTCGACGCCGGCCCCACCGACGATCGGCCGGACGCTGACGACCTCGGAGCCGTAGGAGACCTGCTCGGAGAAACAGCCCGCCACCCACGACATGTAGTCGTTGAACTCGACCCGCGACGGGAACAACGTCTTGTGGTTGATGAACTCCACCAGCCTGTCCTTGGCCGCCAAGTACGACAGGAACCCGAACTCGCTGGTGGGGTTGCGCATCGTCACGAGGTCCTTGAGGAACGACACCTGCACGGTGGCACCGTCCAGCAGCATGTCGCGGTGCCAGCAGAACCCGTCCTGGCGTTCCAGGAAGCGCGCCGTCACCCCGTCGCGCTCGGCCAGTGCGACCGCCAGCGCCAGGTTCGCCGGGCCGAAGCCGATGCCCACGACGTCCGCGACGTCCACCCGCGAGCGGATCAGCAGCGCCGCTTTCTTGTGCGGGAACACCACTTCTCCCGCGTGCTGGAACCCGGCGTTGCGAAACGCCCGCTGCGACGCCACGTTCACCACGTTCGGCTCCGCCACCACCTGCGAGCACTCGGGTTCGGCGGCCAGCAGACCGTCGGCCACGGCCCGCAGCAGCGCACTGCCCAGGCCACGCCCGATGTCGTGCGGCTCGCCGATGGCCACGTGCACGCCGAGGTCGAAGCGACCGGCCGGGTAGTGCGCGGCGAGCCGGTCGCGCACCACCCGGTAGATCTCCAGGTACGCCAGCGGACGCCCGTCGTAGGAAGCCACGCAGGGCACCGAGTGATCGCCCGCGACCTGCCGCGCGATCTCCTCGGCCCACCGCTCGCGCGACCACGCCTGGTCCCACGCGGTGGCCACGTGCGGCTTGCTCATCCAGTCCGCCACCAGGCCGGCGTCGTCCGGACTCAGCGGCCGCACGGTCCACGGCGGCGGCAGCACCGGCAACGGCGGTCCGCCCGGCTCGGGATATGTCATCACCACTCCTCAGGCCTCTCGCAACGCACGTTGGCCGAACCCGATCGCCGCCGTCACCAGCACACCCAGTCCGCTCACCAGGAACGCGGCCGGCGCGCCCACACCGACCACCACCGTGCCGACCAGCACCGCCGACAACGGATAGGCGCCCAGCGTCACGGCGGAGAACACCGCCATCACCCTGCCCCGCACGGCCGGTGGGGAGATCTGCTGCAGGATCGTCACCGCGAGGATGCTCAAGATCCCCGCCACAGCACCCAGCACGAACATCGCCGCCATCGGCGCGACCGGTTCCGGCAGTCGCGGGAACAGGATCAGCACCACGCCGTGGACCACCAGCAACGCCACCGCGGCCAGGCCGCGCCGCCGGAAACCCCACAGCAGACCGGCGATCAGCGTTCCCACGAGCAGTCCGGCACCCTGCGCGCCGAGCAGCACGCCGAACACCCGCTGGCCGTCGGCGGACCGTTCGTCCGCGAGCACCGGCAGGGCGACGTTCAAAGTGCCCGCCGATGCCAGGTGCAGCACGCCCGCGATCAGCGTGATCGACAGGAAGAGCCGCGATCCCCTGGCGAACGACCAGAACCCGCCGTTGCCCTCCTCCTCGCGCACTCCCGGGCGTGAACGCAGGAACAACAGCGCACAGCCCGACAGCGCGAACGTGACCGCGTCGATCGTCAGAACGGTGGGAGCACTCAGCGCCGCGCTGGCCAGCCCACCGACGAGCGTACCCACCATGACGGTGAACACCAGCAGCCCCTCACCGATGGCGTTGCCCGCGGCAAGCTCGTCCTCCTCGACGAGCGCGGGCAGCACCGCCCAGTACGCCGGCAGGAACACCCCGTCCAGCGCGCCGAGCAGCACGACACCGATCCCGAAGTGCAGCAACGAGAACTCGTCGCCCGCCACCAGGAACGCCAGCACCGCGAGCAGCGCGGCCCGCGCCACGTCCGTGAAGAGCATGACCGTGCGCGGCTGCCACCGGTCCGCGAGCCACCCGCCGAGCGGCGACCCAACCATGCGGGCGACCCCCAGGGCCGTGAGCATCGCGGTGAGGTCGGCCGCGTCGCCGTGGCGCAGCACCACGAACGGCAGTGCGACGACGAGCAGCATGTCGCCGAACGTCGACAGCATCTGACCGCCGACCAGCCACCGGAACTCGGCGTGCCGCAGCGGCAGGAACACGCCGCGCACGGACACCTCGGGGTTCGCCCGCGTCACGTCACAGCCCCGCTTCCGCCATGTGCTTGCGCAGGCTCAACGGCCGCATGTCGGTCCACACCTCGTCGATGTGGGCGAGGCACGTCTGCTTGTCGCCGCTCACGCCGGCCTCGCGCCACCCGGCGGGCACCTCGCGCCCGGCGGGCCAGATCGAGTACTGCTCCTCGTCGTTGATCACGACGGTGTACTGGTCAGACATGCTGTGCCTCCACGATCTCCACGGATTCCTCTTGCACCGATGCGACTTGCGGCGCGGACAACCGCCGCACCACCCCGCCGAGCCAGCTCCCAGCCAACGCCAGCAGCAGCGCGTACACCAGGGACACCACGATCACGACCCAGCCGAGACCGCGGGCGTTCAACGCCATGGCGGCCACGAGATCGGCGACCGCTCCCAACTGCGACCCCGCCTGCACCAGCATCGACAGACCCCACGCCAGCGCGGTGCCGACGAGCACCGCGAGCAGCACCCTCTTGCCCGCGAACCGGTACGCGGCCAGCGCGGCCACCAGGACCGTCACCCACCACCAGCCGGCGAGCAGTCCCGCCGCGTCCAGCACCGCGACCGCGACGCCGATGAGCACGGTCCTCATGACCCCAACCTCCATTCGGCGGTCGCCTTGACCGCGTCGTTCTCCAGCACCGGCCAGAACTGCCCCTTCGACCACACCGGAACACCGTTGGCGTACCAGGGGGACATGGGGTTCTCGCTCTGCCCGGCCGGGAAGATCGAGTTGGCCTCACCGGTGCCCCAGTCGACGTTGAGCCGCCACGTCGGCCCGGCGGTGGCGAGGTTCGACAACGGGTTGCCGTTGTCGTCGTCCCGCGTGCCGACCGCGGTGTTGATCGTGCGCGGGTTGCCGCCCCACGGGATCGGGCCGACGTCCAGCGCCGAGATGCCGAGCAGCGACGGGAAGAGCACCTTCTGGTACTTGTCGTAGCGCCAGCCGTTCAGGTCGGCGCCGTACTTGTCGACGGTCCGCTTCACCGACTGGTGGAACGCCTCGCGGAGCACCTGGGTGGTGGTGCGCTTGGTGCCGTCGGGCAGGCTGAAGTACTTGTTCTCCGGGTCGTGCTGGATCCAGCCGAGCACCGTGCCGCGCAACGTCTCCTGCGCCCACGCACCGGCGTCCGGTCCCTTCGGCAGCAGGTACTCGCCGGGGTTCTGCTTGACGCCGTAGTGCTTCCACCACGGTTCGAACGTCACCCACGACACCCGGTTCTTGAAGGAGTCGAAGAACGCGGGCGCCAGCGACTCGGGTGTCGCGTTGTAGTCCCAGGCCCGCAACATGTCCACGGTCTTCTGCTCGGCGTCCGACAGCTTCTCGCCGTTCAGCGCCTCCAGCAGCAACGGAACCAGCTGGCGTGCGTTGTTGTCGTGCCAGTCGCTTTGCAGCGCGGCGGTCTCGGCGAACGAGAGCTTGCCGGCGGAGGTGATCCGGTCGACGATCTCGCCGTCACGCCAGCCGTGCAGGACCCAGTTGTACGACGTCGAGTACTGGTACGGGTAGTCGCCGGTGACCTCGCGCTGGTTCGCCGAGACGATGTAGCCCTCCGGCGGGTTGACCGAGGACGGCAGTGCCTCGAACGGGATCGACCCGGCGATCTCCGCCGTGCCGTCACCGGGCAGCGGCAGTGTCGGCGGGTGCCCGTCGACCTGGGGTGCGACGCCCGCGTTGAACATCGCGATGTCACCGTGCCGGTCGGCGTAGGAGAAGTTCAGCGCCGGTGTGACCCAGTTGCTGAGGCTGTCGCGGAACTCGCCGACGTTCTTGGCCCGCAACATCTTCAGGATGCTGTGCAGGTTGTCGTTGGGCAACGTGCCCGCCCACCAGACCGCCGCGGTGATGCCTTCGTTCTCCATCAGCGGGCCGTGCGAGGTGAGCCTGATGGTGTGGTCCACATCGGACTGACCGCGAACGGCGATCTTCTCCTGCAGCAACGTCATCGGTTGCCACGATCCCTTGGAGTAGAACTCGTTGGGCCGACCCTCCTCGGTCTTCTCCAGGTAGTACAACGTGGTGGGCCGCTGCGACGCGGTCAGGCCCCAGCTGAAGTCGTCCGTCTTGCCCAGCAACGGCACCGGGAGGCCCGGCGTGGTGACGCCGGTGAAGTGGTAGCCGGGGCTGCGGCCTTCCAGCTGGTACCAGATCGACGGCAGGCTGTGCGGCAGGTGCGGGTCGGCCGACAGGATCGGCTTGCCGGACTCGGTGCGGCTGCCGGAGACGACCCAGCTGTTGCTGTGCCCCATCGTGCCCGACCCGTTGTCCGGCAGCTCTCCCAGCGAGGCCAGTAGCGACGCGAGCTCGGCACCCACGGCCAGAGGTCCGCCCGGCTTGGTCTGACCGGCGGCGTTCGCCTTGCCCGACGTGGTCGCCGGGTCCGGGAACGCGCGCTGCGGCAACGAGGTCAGCGGGAGCTTCTGGAACGGCCCCTTGGCGTACGGGTGCTGCTGGTTCTCGGGCACGTCCGGGAACCAGGCCTTGAACGCCTCGGGTGGCATCGTCTTCTCGGCGTAGGAGAACAGCGGTGCCTGGGAGTCGAAGCTGATCTTCTGCCCGACGAGCCGCTGCACGGCCAGGCTGTCCACGGGCGACCAGTCGGCCGGTTCGTAGCCGAGCACGGCGAACTGCGTGGGCATCCGGTTGTCCGACCGCAGCTCGCGCATCGCCGCGTTGACGCCGTCGCTGTAGGCCTGCAGCGTCGTCTTCGCCGGGTTGTCGTCCTTCAACGCGGCCCAGTCGCGTTCCGCGGCCCGGCGCAGGCCGAGGTCGCGCTCGAACCGGTCGACCTCCAGGGTCGCGGCGCCGATCACCTCGGACAGCGTGCCGGTCGCCTGCCTGCGGGTGAGGTCCATCTGCACCAGCCGGAAGCGGGCGTGCAGGTAGCCGACGACGCGGAACAGGTCGGCGTCGTCGCCGGTCTTGACGTGCGCGATGCCGTTGTCCTCGAAGGACACCGTCGCGGGTTGCTTCAGGCCGGGCAGGGTGAGATCGCCGGACTGCGCGGTGCCGGCGTCGGCGGAGATCCGCCACACGCCGGTGCCGGGGTTGAGGGCGCCGCCCAGTGCCGGCAGCGCGCCGAGGCCGGTGACCGACGGCACGAGCACGAGCAGCGCGAACACCAGCCCGCCCAGCACGTCCAGCAGCCGCCGGAGGGACACACGTTTCATCGGTTCCGCTCGCTTTCGTGGTCGTGTCCGGCCCGCAGCCGGGCGGCGAAGGCCTCCGCGGTCAGCTCGCCGAACATCTCGGCAGGGTTCAGCCGCTGCCCGGTGTCCTGCTGGATCCGCACGAGCGCGGTCATCGCGGCCAGCGACGACCCGCCGTGCTCGAAGAAGTCATCTGTCACGCCGATGTTCTTGTCTCCCAACGCTTCGCGCAGGTGGCGGAGAACCATCGCCTCCAACTCGTCGCGCGGTTCGACGGCCGCGCTCTCCCCGCGTGGGGCGGGCGCGGTGATCCGGCTGACCTGGGGTGCGGGCCGTGGCGGTTCGTCACCGAACAGCGGCCGCGTGTCGTCGGTGAGCCAGTCGAGCACCTCGGCGACCCGGTCGAGCAGGTCGGTCATCCCCGTCGCGTCGAAGACGTCCCGGTTGAACTCCAGGTCCAGCAGCAGTCCGTCCGAGGTCTGGTGCACGTCGAGGGTCAGGTCGTACTTGGACACACCTGGTTCTGGCTGCTCACCGGTCACGTCAACACCCGGCCAGCTGACGTCGTGCCTCGGTGTGTCCTGGCCGTTGCACATCACCTGGAACAGCGGGGTGCGGTCCCGTGGCGGGCGGAGGTGGTCGACGAGCCGTTCGAACGGCACGTCCTGGTGCGCGTAGGCGTCCAGGCACACCCTGCGCGCCTGGGCGAGCAGCTCGTCAGCCGAGGTCTTCGCCGTGTTCAGGCGCAGCGGGACCACGTCGATGAAGCAGCCGACGAGACCGGCCACCTCGGGGCGGTCGCGTCCGGCGATCGCGGTTCCTACGACGACCTCGTCCTGGCCGGACAACCGGGTCAGGACCGTGGCGTAGGCGATCAGCACGACCATGAACACGCTTGCGCCGTGCCGCTGGGCAAGCTGCTCCACCTGGCGGTTCAGCTCCCGCGGGACGGTGAGCTGGACGCGGTCGCCGGCCAGGGTCGGCTCGGCCGGGCGTGGCCGGACCGTCGGAAGCTCCACAGTGGACGGTGCGCCGACGAGGACGTTCGTCCAGTGCGCGAGACCGGCGGTCAGGACGTCACCGGACATCGTCTCCCGCTGCCACAGCGCGTAGTCCCCGTACTGGACGGGCAGTTCCGGCAGTTCGGGCTCGAGGCCTTCGTGCAACGCCGTGTAAGCGATGGACAGCTCGCGGCCCAGCACGCCCAACGACCAGCCGTCGCACGCGATGTGGTGCACGACCATGAGCAACACGTGTTCGTCCGGCGCGGTCCTGATCAGCACGATCCGCACCGGCGGCGCGGACCACAGGTCGAACGGCTCGGCCAGCGCCTCAGCCTTGATCTGCTCGACGTCACCTTCGACGAGCGTGATCGACACCGTCCAGTCCTCGGCGACGATCTGCACCTGCGCGTCGGGCTGGTAGCGCGTGCGCAGCACCTCGTGCCGGTCGACGACGAGTTGCAGGGCCTGCCGGAGCAGGTCCACCCGCAGGTCTCCCTTGAGGCGCAACAGGATCGGCAGGTGGTAGGCGGCACCGGGGTTGAGCTGCTCCAGGTACCAGAACCGGTGCTGCTGGAACGAGAGCGGGAACGTGTACTCGCTCATGGCGCCACCCGCCTGCGGGCCGCGCGGTCGACCGCCACGATCGGCGCCGTGCGGACGCCACGCCCCAGCGCGGCCACCACTCCGGCCACCGTCGGAGCGAGGAACACGTCCTTCACCGAGACGTCCGTGGCCGTCCGTTCCCGCACGCCCACCGCGATCCGCGGCATCTGCAACGAGTGACCGCCGAGCTCGAAGAAGTCGTCGTGCAGGCCGATCTCACCGACGCCGAGCACCTCGCACACCACCGCCGCGACCGTCCTCTCCAGGTCAGTGACCGGTGGTTCCTGCACGCGCACGGCCGTCAGACCGGGCTTCGGCAGGTTCACGCGGTCGAGTTTTCCGTTGGTGGCGCGCGGAATCCGGTCCATCGGGATGAACAGCGACGGCACCATGTGGGCGGGCAGCAGCTCGCGCAGGTGGTCGCGCAACGGTTCCACGTCGTCGGCCACGACATAGGCGACCAGCCGGGTCTGGCCGGGGCCTGGTGTGTCCGGGACGACGACGGCCTCGGTGACCGAGGGGTGCTTCCTGAGCGCTTCCTCGACCTCGCCCGGCTCGACCCGGAACCCGCGCACCTGCACCTGGTGGTCCTTGCGGCCGAAGAACTCCAGCTCACCACCGGCCGTCCACCGCACGAGGTCACCGGTCCGGTACATCCGGCTGCCCGGCTGGCCGAACGGGTCGGGTGCGAACGCCGCCGCGGTGGCGCCAGGGCGACCGAGGTAGCCGCGCGCCAGGCCCCTGCCCGCGATGCACAGTTCGCCGATGACGCCGGGTGGGACGAGGTCCAGGCCGTCCAGCACGTAGACGGTCGTGTCCGGGTCCGGCACGCCGATCGGCACGGCATCCAGCGGACCGGTACCGGCTCGCCACAGCGTCGAGTTGACGGTGGCTTCCGTTGGCCCGTAGGCGTTGAAGAGCGTCCGGCCGGGTCCGTGCCGGCCGACCACCTCCGCCGGCACGGTTTCCGAGCCGGTCAGCACGGTTCCGTTCGTCGGCAGTTCACACCCCTCCGGGAGCACGGCCAGCAGCGAGGGAGGCAGCGCCATGTGCGTGATCTCGTTGCGGGACAGGAAGTCCGTCAGCGCGCGGTCGGGCAGGCGGACCTCGCTCGGCGCGACCACCAACGTGCCGCCGACGAGCAGTGACATGCACAGCTCCCAGAACGCCACGTCGAAGCTCACCGAGGCGAACTGCACCACGCGGCTTTCTTCCGTTACGCCACAACGTTCTCTCGCGGTGGCGATCAAGCCCTGCACGCCCGCGTTCGTCACCGCAACACCCTTCGGCGTTCCGGTGGAACCCGAGGTGTAGATCACGTACGCGAGGTTCTGCGGCTGGGTGATGCGTTCGGGCGCGTGGTCCGGGTAGCCGGTCGCGTCGAGGTCGTCCGGTCCGATGACGAACACCGGGCGGGCGTCGGCGATCATGAGCTCGACGCGGTGAGCCGGGTAGGCCGGATCGAGCGGCAGGTAGCCGGCACCGGACTTCAGCACCGCGACCAGTGCGACGATCATCTCCAGCGAGCGGGGCAGCGAGACGCCGACCAGCTCGTCCGGTCCCGCGCCGCGCTCGATCAGCTTGTGCGCCAGGCGGTTCGCGGCGGCGTCGAGTTCGGCGTAGGTCAGTGCGTCGGCGCCGAACACGACAGCGGGGTGGTTCGGGCGGATCTTGGCGCGTGCCTCGAAGAGGTCGGCGAAGCAGGCGTCCGGCAGGGTGCACGCGGTGTCGTTCCAGTCCGCGAGCAGCCGGTCGGGTTCGCCGTCCGCCAGCACCTCGACGGTGCTGATCGGCCGGTTCGGGTCGGCGGCGACCTGGCGCAGCACCTCGCGCAGGCGTGCGCCCAGGTCCTCGACGGTCGGCCTGGCGAACCGGTCGGTGGCGTAGATGATCGAGACCCGGCCGGTGTGGTCGAGGGCGAACGCGAGATCCGCCTTCGCGGACAGCTCCGGCACCGGATACGGCTCGACGGTCAGGCCGGGCAGCGCGGGTGCCGCCGCCGGTTCGCCGCGGTAGGCCACGTACACGCCGAACAACGGGTGCGCGCCGGGCGTGCGGACCGGGTTGACCGCCTCGACCAGCCGGTCGAACGGCAGGTCCGCGTGCTCGAACGCGGCGAGGTCCGCGTCCCTGACGTGCTTGAGCAGCGCGGCGAAGCTCGGGTCGCCGGAGAGGTCGGTGCGCAGCACCACCGCGTTCAGGAACAGGCCGACGAGGTCATCCAGCCCGGCGTGGCCGCGGGTGTCGGCGGGGGTGCCGAGCGGGATGTCGGTGCCCGCGCCCATCCGGTGCAGCAGCAGGGCCACGGCCGCCTGCCACACCATGAACGGGGTCACGCCGTGGCGGGCCGCGAGCTCGTGTACGTCGGTTTCCAGTCCGAAGTGGACGGTGTCGCCGTGGTGCGTGGGCTGTGCTGGGCCGCGTCGTTCGCCGGGCAGCCGCAGCCGTACGGGCAGGTCCGCGAGCCGTTCCCGCCAGAACGGCAGCGAGTCGTCGCGCTGCTGACGCTGCCAGGCCGCGTAGTCCGCGTACTGGATGGCCAGCGGTTCCCAGCCGGGCGTGTTGCCGTTGGTGCGAGCCGCGTACGCAGTGGTCAGATCGGTGAGCAGCGGCCGCATCGACGACTCGTCGCCGGCGATGTGGTGCAGCACGATCAGCAGCACGTGGTCGTGTTCGAGCTGGAACAGCCACGCTCGCAGGGGAATGCTCGTGGTCAGGTCGAACGCGTGTGCCGCCGCTAAGGCGATCCGCTCGTCCAGCTCGGGTTCGGTGATAGCTACGACTTCGAGAACATCCGCGGGTTCCTGCACGACCGGCTTCGGCACGCCTGCTTTTTCGGCGAAGACCGTGCGCAGGACTTCGTGGCGTGCCTGGACGTCGACGAGCGCCTGGGACAACGCGGGGACGTCCAGCGCGCCGGTCAGCCTGAGCGCGAACGGCATGTTGTAGACGGGGTTCGGGCCGTCGAGGCGGTGCAGGAACCACAGACGTTCCTGGGCCGACGACAGCTCGTCCCTGGCCGACGGGATGATCGGTGAGGTTGTGGCCTCGCCGGCCAACCGGGTCGCCAGCTCGGCGATGGTCGGGTGCTCGAACACCTCGCGCAACGCGAGACGATGGCCCAGTTTCGTGACCATGCGGGTGGCCAGCATCGAGTGACCGCCGAGGTCGAAGAACGAGTCGAACACCGAGATCTGCTCGGGGCGCAGGTCCAGGACGTCCGCCCAGATCTCGTGCAGGGCCTGTTCTTCCGGCGTGCGGGGGCCGGTTCGTTGCTCACTCGTGGTGGTTGCCGCCGGGTCGGGCAGCGCCGCGCGGTCGACCTTGCCGTTGGGGGTGTGCGGGACGTGGTCCAGCTCGACGAACACCGACGGAACCATGTACTCCGGCAACGACTCCCGCAGGTGGGCGCGCAGTTCGTCCGCGTTGGCAGGTCCGACGACGTAGGCGACGAGCCGGTCGTCGCGCGCGGTGACGACCGCTTCGGCGACGTCCGGGTGATCGGTCAGCCTGGCCTCGACCTCACCGGGTTCGATGCGGTGTCCGCGGATCTTCACCTGCGCGTCGCGCCTGCCCTCGAACCGCAGCACGCCGTCCTGCGTGATCCGCGCGAGGTCGCCCGTGCGGTACATCCGCTGCCCCGGCGCGACGGGCGAGGGCACGAACCGGTCCGCGGTCAGCCCTGGGCGGCCGTGGTAGCCGTGCGCGACACCGGCGCCGCCGAGGCACACCTCGCCGAGCACGCCGACCGGCACGGGCCGCAGCGCGTCGTCGAGGATCAGCACGTCGGTGTTGGCGATCGGCCGGCCGAGACCGATGGCGTCCGGGTCGGTGACGCTGTCCACTGTGGACCAGATCGTCGTCTCGGTCGGCCCGTACTGGTTGCCCACCACGAGCCCGGCCGCGAGCAGCGCCTTGGCGACGTCCGCCGGCAACGCCTCGCCGCCGCACCACGCCCGCAGTCCGCGCGGCAGTTGTGCCCCGCTGTCCAGCAGCATCCGCCACGTGGACGGCGTGGCCTGCACGACGGTGGCTCCGCTGCGGTTGATCAGCTCGGCCAGCAGGACCGGGTCCGATGCCTGGTCCGCCGACGCCACGACCAGTTGCGCGCCCCTCAGCAGCGGCCCGAACAGCTCCAGCACCGAGATGTCGAACGACAGCGTCGTCACCGCGACCACCGTGTCGTCCTGGGTGAGTCCCCAGGCGCCGGTCATCGAGTCGAGCAGGTTCAGCACCGCGCTGTGCTGAACGAGCACGCCCTTGGGCCGACCCGTTGAACCGGACGTGTACATCACGTACGCCCGATCGTCACCGGTGACCTCGGGCAACGTTTCGTCGGCGCCGGTGAGGTCTTCGGTCGTGTGGATGACGAGCTTGGCGTGTGAGTCCGCGACCATGGCGCGCAACCGTTGCTCCGGGAACGCGGGGTCGAGCGGGAGGTAGGCGGCGCCGGTCAGCCACACGCCCAGCAGTGCCTCCACGACGTGCGCCGAGCGGGGCAGCAGCACGCCGACGACGTCTCCCCTGCCGATCCCCTTCTGGACGAGCGAAGTGCCGATCTCGTTGGCACGCCTGATGATTTCTTCGGCATGCAGTTCCGCTTCGTCGTCCTTCACGACAGCGCGCGGGTGGATGTGGTGTGCCGCCGAACCAGGCGCGATGGGGACGCTCGGACCGGTGCCGAGGCTTCGCAGCCAGCGCCGTTCGCCGTCGGGCAGGACGTCCACTTCGGACAGACGGGTGTGCTCGTCCGTGGCCGCGAGGCGTTCGAGGACCGTGCCGAGCCGTTCGACCAGGCGTTCCACGCCCAGCTCGGAGAACACGTCGAGGTTGAACTCGACGTGGCCGCCGATCTCGTGCGGCTGGTCGCGCAGCCAGAAGGTGAGGTCGTGCTGGGCGGTGCCGTTGTCGACCCGGATCGGCGTAACGGCGTCGACCCCGGCGAACTTCGGCGCGGGCACCGGACCGCTCTCCAGCGCCAGCATCACCTGGAACACCGGTGTCCTGGACAGGTCGCGTTCGGGCTTCACGTGCTCGACGAGCCGTTCGAACGGCAGGCCCTGGTGCGCGTAGGCGTCGAGGCAGGTGTCGCGGACCCGGCGCAGCACCTCGCGCACCTCCGGATCACCGCTCAGGTCGAGCCGCAGCGGCGCCACGTCGATGAAGCAGCCGATCAGGTGCTCGACCTCGGGCCGTTCGCGTCCCGCGATCGGCGTGCCGACCACCAGGTCGTCCTGGCCGGCGCACTTCCTCAACACGATCGCGAGCCCGGCCAGCAACACCATGAACGGCGTGACGTCGTGCTGGTGGGCGACCTTGCGAACCGCCGCGGTCCCGCCAGCCTCCAGCCCGATCGGCACCGTGCCGCCACGGCCGCGGAACACGGCGGGCCGCGGCTTGTCGGTGGGCAGGTCGAGAACGGGTGCGTTCTTCAGGCGATCTCCCCAGTGCCGGGCGAGGTCGTCGTGCGGCAGTTCGCGTTGCCAGCGCGCATAGTCGCCGTACCCGATCGGCAGCTTGGGCAGTTCCGGCTGCTCGTTGGCACGGATCGCCGCATACGCGGTGGACAGTTCCTCGGCGAGGACGCCGACCGACCAGCCGTCGCAGGCGATGTGGTGCACGGTGAGCACGAGAACGTTGTCCTGGTCGCTCAACCGCACGATCTTCGCGCGCAACGGGTGCTCGTTCGTCAGGTCGAACGGGGTGCGTGCCGCCTCGTCCAGGATCCTCTGCGCTTCGGCTTCGTTTCCTGCTTCGACGATGGTCAGCTCCGGCATCGTCTCGTGATCGACATGGATCACCCCGTCCCGGATCCGCGACCGCAACGGCTCGTGCCGCTCCACCACCACAGCCAGCGCCTGACGCAACGCCTTCTCGTCGAGCTCACCCTCCAGCCGCACCGCCAGCGGGATCGTGAACCGCGGCGACTCGGGGTCGTACTGCTGGGTGAACCACATCCGCTGCTGCGTGAACGACAACGGCGACTCGCGGCTTTCCGTGCGCTGCAACGGAACGCGATCCCGCTGCTCCTCGATGGCCCGCGCGGTCCCGGCCACCGTCGGATGCCCGAACACCGCCGCCACGCCGACGTCGCGGTCCAGCTCCTTGGACAGCCGCGCGGCCAGCTTCGTCGCCAGCAGCGAATGACCGCCGAGCGCGAAGAAGTCGTCGGTCCTGGCGATGTTCTGGCTCGTGCCGAGCACCTCGGCCCAGCAGCGCGCGACCAGTTCCTCCAGCGGACCTCGGGGCGGCTCGCGGTCGGGCGGAGGCGCCAGCCGTGCGACGTCCGGCTCGCCGTCTGGGGTGCGAGGAATGGCTTCTACGGCAACGAACCGCGGGGCGTGCCCGCCGAGCCTGGTCCGGAGTTCGTCGTGATCGGCGGTGCCCGCGAGATAGGCGACGGTGGTGCCGTCGCGGGTGGTCACAGCCGCGTCGGTGATGCCGGGCTGCGCGCGGAGCCAGCGTTCCAGCGAGACGAGCTCGATGCCTTGGGTGCGGGCCACGGCTTGGAGGCCGGTGCGCAGGAGGCGGGTGTGGTGGCCCGGGACCAGGCGTTCCGCGGTGAGGCGGGGCAGGTCGGCGAAACCGAGCCCGTCGAGGGCTACGCACAGCTCACCCGGCCAGCCCGGTGGGAGGGGGCGGAGGTAGGCGTCCAGCACGCGGGTGTCGGCGTCGTGCCACCAGGGCAGGCCGAACGCGGAGTGGGCAGCAGGGGCGCCGGGCGCGGAGAGAGCGCGGGAGGCGGAAGGGGCCTGGGAGGCGGAAGGAATGCGAGAGGCGGAGTTGCCACACGACACCGGGTTGCCGCCGGACCCAGCACCGACACCCGACACCAGGGTGCGCCAAACGTCGATCACGGCGTCGGCAGACCCCACCGGCGCGATGCCTCCTGCCGCCGGCGCACCCCCACCTAGTGCATCCCGATCCGACGCGCCCCCAAGCGGCGCACCTCCACCCGGCGCGTCCACCGGCCCGGCGCTCACCCCGCCCCCAGCCATCTGAGCCAGATCCCCTTGGCTCACCACTACTCCAGGCGGCAGCACCGCGGCCGGCAGGCTCGCGTGCGCCGCAGGCAGTTCCCCACCCGGATCAGCCGCGCTGTCAACGCTGATCCGCGGCACGCCCGAGAACCCCGCCATCGACGTCGCACCTGCCGTGACCACCAGGCACGGGTCGTGCTCAGCCACGGCGGTCCAGATCCGGTCGGCCGGGTCGTCGGGGTTCAACACCAGGTGGTGCCCACCCGCGCGCACCACGGCCAGGCAGGCCAGAGCGAGATCAGGGCCGGCCGGCGCGAACACCGCCACCGGACGGCTCGTCAGGGTCACGTCGTCGCAGTGGCTGCGAATGGTGCGGGCCAGACGATCCGCGCGCGGCAGCAGGTCTCCGCCGACGCACAACGGCAGAGACGCGGCCAAAACCGGGGAAGCGAGCGGGATCTCCTCCACCGGCAAAGAAGGAGAAGTGATCACCGCGCGCATCGCCGACACGACACCGAGAACGATGTCGTCGTCGAGCACCGCGGTGTCGTGGACGCAGGTCAGGCCGCCGGAGTTGACGTCCACGGTGAGCGGGAACTTCGCCGAACCGGCCTCGAGCGGCACGACGCATGCGGAGGCACCGAAGAGCGAGGTCACCGGCAGGTCCGGGGTGATCGTCAGCAGGACGTCGAAGAGCTTCGGGCGTTGCACCACTGCGGCGTGCGCGATGGCCGAACGGATGGCGTCGCCGGCCAAGGAGACCAGGTCGTGGAACGTCGTGGTCCAGTCCCAGCGCAGCCGCACGGGCAGGGTGGTCACGAGGAAACCGACGGTGTGCTGGGTCGACGGGGTGCCGCGGCCCGCGAACGGCATGCCGATCACCACGTCCGAACGGCCGGTCAGGCGTCCCCAGGCAGCCGAGACGGCCGCGAGCCACACCGCGTAGTCCGTGACGCCGGGGAACTGCACGGAAGGCGCGGGGTGGTGGGAGGTTCGGCAGCCCGGTTCTCCCACCACCAACGGCAGCAGCGGCGGAACGAAGCCGTCGAGCAGCGAGGTCCAGTAGTGAGTGTCGGCAGGGACTTCGCGCAGCGCCAGGTCCACCGGGTGCAGCGCGGACACGGAGGGGGCTCCGGCCAGTTCCGCGAACAGCACCGACACCGCCACCCCGTCCGCGACGATGTGGTGCACCACCAGCAGCAACAGGTGATCGGAAGGACCCAACCTCCACAGCACGGACCGGAACAACGGGCCGGAGCTCAACGAGAACGGTTCCAGCGCACGAGCACGCGCCGAAGCGATGGCCGAGTCGACCGACGAAGAGTCCACAACGGACAGCACATGCGACTGCGAGGCCACGACCCGTTGCAGCGGCTGGCCGTCCACCGAGACGAACGTCGTCCGCAACGACTCGTGCCGATCCACGAGACCCTGCAAAGCACGCGACAAAGCTGGAACGTCGAGCGGGCCGCGCAGCCGCAGCAGGGCAGGCATGTGGTACGCGCTGTCGCCGGGGCGGACCTGGTCGTGCAACCAGAGTCCGCGTTGGGCCGCGGTCACCGGGAAGAGGCCTGAGCGTTCACCGGCCGGTGCGCTCATGCGGGCCAGCAACGCGCGCTGGGCCTCCGTCAACGTCGTGGTCACGGCCGATCCCCCTCCAGCTGCTCGAACGCCTCCACCGGCAGCGCCGCGACGTGGCTCAGCAGGACGGCGCTCAGGTCGATCCCGCTGACCTCGGCAGGGCCCTGCGCCGCGAGCACCTCACCCAGCGAGGCGACGGTCGGGTGCTCCAGCACGTGCCGCAGCTCCACCGGCAGGTCGAGCCTGGCCGCGACCTCCGCCGACACCCGCGCGGCGAGCAGCGAGTGGCCGCCGAGGTGGAAGAAGTCGTCGAAACGGCCGACGCGCGGCTGGTCCAGCAGGCCGGCGAAGATCTCGGCCAGCACGGTCTCGATCTCCCCCACCGGCTCGGCGTACGTCGCCGCGGCCGGCCGGGGCAGGCGGGCTCTGTCGATCTTGCCGTTGACCGTCATCGGCCACTCGGTCACCAGCACCAGCTGCGCGGGCACCATCGGCCCCGGCAGCCGGGAACGCAGATGTGCGGCCAGATCCGGTGTCGCGCCGGGGTCGACGAGCGCGTACCCGATGAGCGTCGTCGCGGGCGCCGCGCCCTCGGCGATCACCAACGCCGTGCGCACCTCCGGGTGGGTCGCGAGGGCTGCCTCCACCTCGCGCGGCTCGACGCGCATGCCGCGCACCTTGACCTGTGAGTCGGACCGGCCGAGGAACACCAGCTGTCCGTCCTCGCGGTGGTACGCGCGGTCGCCGGTCCGGTAAAGCCGTTGTCCCGCATCGAATGGCGACGGAACAAAGCGATCAGCCGTCAACCCGGGACGACCGCGATAACCGCGCGCGACGCCGAGGCCACCGATGTGGATCTCGCCGACGGCACCGGGAGGCACGAGGTTTCCGGAGCCGTCCAGCAGGTGGATCGGACCGTTCGTCACCGAGAACCCGAGCGGCGTGATGCCCTCCTCCGACCCCGCGGGATCGAGGTGGTGGAACGTCGCCCACACGGTCGTCTCGGTCGGCCCGTACCCGTTGATCACCAACGGCACGTGCTCCGCGATCCGCCGCAGCAACGGTTGCGGGATCGGCTCGACCCCGACCAGCAGCGCTCGGAGCGACACCGGGTGGGAAGCCAGCCAGTCGGCCGCAGCAGGCAGCAGGTGCGGCGGCAGGTACGCGCTGACGATCCGCCGATCCGCGAGCCAGTGCATCACGGCCTCGGCGTCGTTGCGCACGTCGGCTGGGCAGATGTGCACGGTCGCACCGGACACCAGCGCGGTGAAGACCTCGTGCACCGAGACGTCGAAACCGGGGCTGGTCCACCAGCCGCACGCGTCGCCGGGGCCGAGCGGTACGCGGGCCACGAAGTCGGAGACCAGGTTCAGCACACCCCGGTGTCCACATGCGACACCCTTCGGCGTCCCGGTCGACCCGGACGTGTAGATGAGGTGCGCCAAGCGGTCCGGATGCGTGGGCCCAGCCGGGCCCGATCCAGCCCCACCTTCCGACACGAGCACCACCCGGCCGCGCAGCAGCGAGGCGCGATTACGTGCCAGCGCGGCGTTCGTCACCAGCACGGGCGGCGCTGCGTCGTCCAGGATCGCGGCCAGCCGGGGATCCGGGTGGTCGACGTCCAGCGGCAGGTACGGCGACCCGATGCGCTGCGCGGCCAGCATCGCCACGACCAGATCACGGCCACGGGGCAGCAACACCGCGATCGGAGCCTCGTCCGGCACGTCACCCAGCGCCACGGCGAGCGCAGCCGACCGAGAGGCCAGCTCGCCATAGGTCAACGAGCCTTCCTCGTCCACCACGGCAACCGCATCCGGCACCGAAGCACACATCGCCAGCACGGCTTCCGGCAACGACCGCATCTCCGAGACCGGCGCACTCGCGTTGTGCCCCAGCAAAACCTGCTGCTCAGCCGACGTGAGCATCGCGACCTCGTGCGGCCGCAACGAAGGCGTCGTGACGACGGCGTCGAGCACGTTGGCCCAGTGCCTGGCGAACGCGGCCACCTCGGACTCGCGCAGCGCCTCGCTGTCGTAGGTCAGCGAGCACCGCAACCCCGCCGCCGTCGCGACGATCTCCACGGTCAGCTCGAACGGCGCGGTGCGCTGCGTGACGAACCGGGTCCGGGCCGGCAGCCCACCGAGATCACCCTCGTCGGCCAGCAACGACAGCGCGTGCCCACCAGGCGTCTGCTGCTGCAACAAGAGCACGCGGATCAGGTCCGACCCGCGTTCGGCCGGCACGAGGTTCTCCACGATCCGCTGGTACGGGTACTCCTGGTGCGCCTGCACCGCCGCGACCCGGCCGCTGAACGCCCCCAGGTGCGCGCGGAAGTCTTCGTCCGGGTCGATCTCGCACACCAGCGGCAGCGGGTTGACGAAGTAGCCCACCGCCGACACCGACTCGGGATCGAGCCGGCCGGGTGCGGGCACACCCAGGACGAACCGGTTCTCGGACGTGTACCGGTGCATCGTCCACGCGAAACTCGTGGCCAGCACGGAATAAGGAGTCACACCGGCTGCAGAAGCCAGGTCCCGCACCGCCGCCAGAACCGCGCCGGACAGCTGCATCCGGTGGCGCGAGGTCGGCGCGGCGACGAGCCGGTGCGGCCGAGCCTGCGGCAACGCGGCCGACGGCGGCAACTCCGCCAGCTCCGACTCCCAGAACGACGCCAGCTCACGACCGCGCTCACTGCTCAGCAGGGCTTCCTGCCGCGCCGCACACCGCGCCGGATCGCCCGGTTCGGTCCACTGTGGAGCGACACCGCCCAGGAAAGACCGGTAGGCCTCTCCGAACTCGCGCGCCAGCACGTCCAACGACCACACGTCGCACGCCATGTGGTGCGCGCAGAGCACGAGCACGTCGTCGCGTCCGTCGGCGCGAATCAGCGTCGCCCGCCACAGCGACCCGCCGGCCGGGTCGATCCCTTCGGCCGCGTGCTCGGTGACAGCGGCCTCGAACTCCTCCGGGGAGGTGTCGACCACCCGCAACGCCAGCGGTTTCGGGCACGGCTCGCGGCGCGGAACACCGGCCACGTCCGGGAAGTACGTGCGCAGCGCGGGATGCCGTTCGGCCAGGAAGTCAATCGTGCGGGTCGCCGTCTCCTCGTCGATCCCGCCGACGACCTCCAGCCCGACCGCCAGCACGTAGTGGTCGGGATCGCCGGACAGCCGCGTGGCGAGCCACAGTCCGCGTTCCCCGCCGCTGAGCAGCGAACCGTCCGACGAAACCTCCTCGACCGGCTTGGCCTCCGCGGCGACCTCCGCCAGCCGCGCCGAGCTCGCTCCGGAGAGCAGCTCGGCGAGCGGCAGTTCGAGGCCGAGCGACCGCTGCACCGCCTGCCGCAGCTCGACCGCGCGCAGCGAGTCCAACCCGGCCGCCGTCAGCGAGGCATCCGGCGCCACCGATGACATCTCCAGCACCGTGGCCGCCAGCTCGGCGATCCGGACAGCGGCCGACTCGGCCGGACCATCCACAGTGGACGCATCAGAGCCCAGCAGCTCCAGCAAACCTTCCCGGTGCAGCCGCGCGCACTCAGCACGCCGGATCTTGCCACTGGGCGTCTTGGGAATCGTGCCCCGAGCAACGAGCAGCAGGTGCTCGGCCCGCACACCGAACGTCCCGATCAACGTCGACTGAACCGCCTCGACCACCCCGTCGGCGGCCCCGACCAGCTCGGCGAGCACCGCGAGCTCGCCGTCCACCTCGAACGCCGCGACCGCACCCGGCCGGATCGCCGCGTGGCATCCGGTCAGCGCGTGTTCGACGTCCTCGGCGAACAGGTTGCGGCCACGCACGATCACGACGTCCTTCAACCGCCCCGACACGAACAGCTCACCGTCCACAAGGGACCCGAGGTCGCCGGTGCGCAGGCCGTCCGCGGTGAACGTCTCCGCGGACAACGCCTCGTCGCCCCAGTAACCGCGCGCCACGCTCGGGCCGCTCAACCAGATCTCGCCGACCTCGCCGTCGGGCAGCAACACCCCCTCGGCAGAACGGATCTCCACCGTGGAACCGGCGATGGCCTTGCCGCACGACACGACGCCGTCGCGCGTCCGGTACCCGGTCAGCCGCGTGCCCCCGGTCGCGATCAAGGTGCTCTCGGCGAGCCCGTAGCAGGGGTAGAAGGCCTCGCGGCGGAACCCGTGCGGCTCGAACGCCTCGGCGAACCGCTCCAGCGTCGCCGGCCGGATCGGCTCGGCACCGCAGAACGCGACCTCCCAGCTCGACAGGTCGAGGCCGGCGCGCTGCTCGGGAGCGATCTTCCGCACGCACAGGTCGAACGCGAAGTTCGGCCCGCCACTGGCGGTGCCGCGATGCGAGCTCACCGTCTCCAGCCACGACCGCGGGTCGGCCAGGAAGTCCAGCGGGGACATCAGGTGCACCGGGAACCCGCCGTAGACGGGCTGCAGGATGCCGCCGATCAACCCCATGTCGTGGTACGGCGGCAACCAGACGACCGCGACGCTGTCCACACCCGCGCCGAACAGCGACTGGATCGCCTCGGAGTTGTGCCGCAGGTTGGCATGTGTGACCACGGTTCCCTTGGGCGTGCTCGTCGACCCCGAGGTGTACTGCAGGAACGCGACGTCACCACGGACGGGCGCGGAGATGCCCACCTCTCCGCGCCCGGCCTCGGCGGAAAGCCACGTGACCGGCTCGGCGAACCCGCACCGCGCCAGGCTTTCCCGTGCCGCGTCGACCATCCCGGCCAACGTCAGCACCACGCTGGGACGCGAGTCGCGCAGCACCGACACCAGGCGCGGGATCTGCCGCTCGTCGAGCGGCGGGTAGGTCGGCACCGCGATCACCCCGGCGTACAGGCAGCCGAAGAACGCCGCCACGTACTCCAATCCGGGCGGCAGCAACAACACCGCCCGATCACCTGGCCGCGTCACCGCCGCCAGCCGAGCCGCCACCACGGCGGCACGCGAGTGCAGTTCGCCGTAGCTCAGCCCGACGCCACCGAACGTCAGCGCCTGCCGCTCCGGCGTGGCCTGGGCGCGGTCCCACAACACGTCCGCGAAGTTCATGGTCTCCCCACGATCTTGGTTCGGGCCAGCTTCAGCGCGTGCAGGACCTCCACGGCGGGCAGTGCGCCGGTACGCAGGCTCGCGCCGGTGTCACCGCCGAAGCGGGCGCAGACGTACTTGTGCGACTCGTAGACCGCGCCCAGCGCGCGCACGAACGCGGCGTGATCGGCGACCAGGTCCGCGGGCAGGTCCCGCAGCGCCGGCCGCACCTCGGCGAACAGCCGCACGAGGTAGTGGTGGTCCGGCGAGAGCAGACCGCTGAACCCCGCCGAGACGAACGGCGGTTCCATCGTCGGCCGGACCGTGTGGTGGTACTGGTTCGCGCCGAACTCCGCGGTGAACACGAACGCGGCACTGGACGCGTCCAGCAACCGGGTCGCGAGCCGCAGCCCGCGCCGGGCGCCTTCGAGATCGTCCTCGCCCAGCGCCGTCACGAACGACTGCAGCGCCACGATCAGGCACTGCGTCACGACGAAGAACACGTGATGCCCGACCCGCCAGCGTCGTTCCGGATCCAGGTGCCAGCGCAGCAACGGCGGCCGCACCGCGACCGGAAGATCGGCGGTCTCGCCCGCGCAGCGCACGATCATCGTCTGCAGCATCGACACCAGCGCCGACCACCGCGCCCAGCTCATCCGCGTCCCGCTGGCGAGCCCTTCCTCCAGCAACGACCGGTAGGCCACCAACAGGGAGCGCGCGAACACACCGTCGGTGTCGAGATCCACCCGCCGCACGCCGAAGTGCTCGTCGAACTCGCGCAGCCGGTGGTCGTAGGTGTACGGCACACCGGAGTCGACGCGTTCGGCCAGCGCCACCGCACCGCTGCGGGCGGGCAACGCGCGCAACCGGTCCAGCAGGTCGGTGCCGGACACCCCGGCCGCGAGCCGCCGCGCCAGCCGCAGCGGTGCCGGCGCGTCGACCGCCAGGCTCAGCTGCTCCTCGCGGCGCGGCAGACTCGTGGGGTGCAACAGGATCAGCGTCATCGAGCGACCTCGGCCCGGTCCCGCAGGCGGGCCCGCTGGACCTCCGGCGACGGCAGGAAACCGATGTCGACCATGTACGAGAAGCACTTGTGCGCGAGCTCCGCGGTCATCAGCGGGCACTCGAGCCCGATGTCGCGCAACGCGTCCAACGTGTTGGCGCACTCCGCGTACAGGTCCGTCACGGCGAGCACCTCACGGGTGAACGCGGGCAGCACCGACGTGGTCCGCTCCTCGAACAGCAACGGCAGCAACGGGAACAGCGGGTTGTCCGGGCCCAGCGTCACGAGGTGCTGCACCGCGGTCTCCAGCGGCACGATCTCGAAGTCGTAGCCGAACTCGCGCACCCAGCCGTAGACCTCCACGAGCGGCACGGGATTCTGGTTCCACAGGTGGAAGTTGCGGCCGATCGACGAGTCCTTCAGCGAGATGTGCGCGATCGCCCTGGCCGCGTAGTCGATCGGGATGGCGTCGAACAGGTAGTCCATCGACGGCACCACGCCGAACTCCAGCAGGCCCTTGATCTGCAGCAGCAGGTAGTCACTCGACTGCGTCGCGCCGGTCTCGGTGTGGCTGATCATCATGCCCGGCCGGTACAGCGCAACCGGAATCCCGCGCTCACGGCCGATCCTGACCAGGTGGTCGCCGGCCCACTTGCTGCGGGCATAGGCTTCCGGCACTTCGAGCGGCACGAGCTCCGGGTCCTCCATGTACGGCCGGTCCAGTCCGGTGTGGAGGAACGTGTCGATGCTGGAGATGTAGTGGACGGCCTTGCGCTGACTGGTGACCGCGAGCCGCAGCACGTCGGCAACCGAGTCGACGTTGGCGGGCTTCAGCGCGCTGTAGGGGTAGACGAAGTTGACCAGCGCGCCGACGTGGTAGATCGAGTCGATCGTCCCGCCGAGCTTCGCGAACCCCTCCTCCCCCACACCCAGCAGCGGTTCCCCGAGATCGCCGACCACGGCCGCGATCCGGTCCTCGTAGGAGTCGTCCCAGATGAGGTACCGGCGCATCACGTCGCGCAGGCGGTCCTTGGCCGCGCCCGGCGAGGACGCCCGCACCAGGCACCACACCGTGGCGTCGGTGTGGTCGAGCAGCTCCTTGACCAGGAAGGCGCCCAGGTACCCGGTCGCCCCGGTGAGCAGGACGTGCGACGGCGAGGTCCAGTTCGCGTCGGGGAGATCGGCGGCCGGGCGGATCGACTCGTCCAGCACGGTCTCGACCAGCACCTCCTCCAGCGTGCCGGTCTGCTGGGCGGCGGCGCTGCGCTTGGCGGCCTCGACCATCTTGGCCACGCCCGCCACGTGCGGAACCTCGAACAGCTGGTGCATCGGGATGCTGACGCCGAACCGGCTCCACAGCGCGAGCGCGAGCCTCGCCAGGAGCAGCGAGTTGGCGCCCAGCTCGAAGAACGGTTCCAGCACGCCGACCTTCTCGGCGCCCAGCATCTCCCCGACGAGCTCGGCGACCTCGGTCTCCAGCGCGGTCATCTCCCGGCCGTCGCCGCTCGAACGCTGGGGTTCCGGCAACTGGGCGCGGTCGAGCTTGCCGGCCACGTTGCGGGGCAACACGTCGAGCACGACCAGCGAGCTGGGCACCATGTGCGCAGGGACGATCTCGGCCAGGTGGGCGCGCACGTCGTCGGCGGTCACGTCACCCGCGACCCAGGCCACGAGGTTGCGGCTCTCGCCGACCTGACGGACGTCCGCGACGGCCTCGGTGACGCCGGGGTGCGCGGTGAGGGCGTGCTCGACCTCGGCCAGCTCGATCCGGTAGCCGCGCACCTTGACCTGGTGGTCGACGCGGCCGCAGTACTCCAGTTGCCCGTCGGGCAGGCGGCGGGCGCGGTCGCCGGTGCGGTACATCCGGCCGCCGGGCGTCCAGGGATCCGGCAGGAACCGTTCCCCGGTCAGGCCAGGCCGGTTGTGGTAGCCGCGTGCCACGTTCACGCCCCCGACGAACAGCTCGCCGACTTCGCCGTCCGCGACAGGTTCTCCGTCGTCGTCGAGCAGATGTGCGCCGGAACCCGGGATCGGGAACCCGATCGGCACCACCGCCGACTCCGGGTCCAGCAACGCCGTGGTCGCCCAGACGGTCAGCTCGGTCGGGCCGTAGTTGTTCACGAACTGGCAGTCCGGCAACAGCTTGTAGTGCCGGTCCACCAACGACTTCGGGCACGCCTCGCCACCGACGATCACGCACCGCAGGCTGCCGAGCGGACCGGCGTCGTCGGCGTGGATCAGCGAGTACAGCGACGGCGTGCAGTCGAGGTGGGTGACCTGGTGCTTGGCGATCAGGTCGCGCAGCTTGCGCGGGTCGCGGTGCTCCTCCGGCGAGGGCAGGACGACCTGGCCGCCGGTCGCGAGGGTCCAGTACAGGCCGACCGCGCTGGCGTCGAAGGAGAACGAGATCGGCATCAGGAAGCAGGCCGGTGGCTGGCGGTCGAAGTCGTTGTGCGCCAGCGTGGTGTGCACGATCTGGTGGTGCGCCACGGTGACGCCCTTGGGCTCGCCGGTCGATCCGGAGGTGTAGATCACGTACGCAGCGTTCTCCGGCGCCACTCCGGAGTCGTGTCGCTCAGGCGACCGGTCCGTGAGGTGCTCGGCGTCGGACAGGACCGTCGTCCACTCGCCTTCCGGTGCGGCACCGCGCAGTGCTTCCGGCGTGACCAGCACGGACGCGCCAGAGTCCGTCATCAGGTAGTGGAACCGGCGCGGCGGGTTCGCGGGGTCGATCGGCACGTACACGCCGCCCGCCTTGAGCACCGCGAGCAGCGCCACGACGGTCTCGGTGCAGCGCTCGGCGATGACGGCGACCTTGGTCTCGACGCCGACGCCCGCCTCGCGCAGGGCGTCCGCCAGCCGATTGGCCCACGCGTCCAGCTCCGCGTAGCTCAGGTCCGCGCCGAGGTGCGTGACGGCGCACGCCTGCGGGGTGCGATCGGCCTGCTGCTCGACCAAGCGGTGCAGCAGCCGGGTATCGGTGTCGCTCATAGCTCGATCACTCCAGTCGAATCCGGGCCGTGTCGCGGAATGCTGGTGCGGCGGCGCACATTCCCCGCACAACCGGCGGGAGGAAGCCCGTGCGCACCAGGTGGTCCAGGACGCGGCGGCCGTGTGCGGCGTCCAGTGGCGGGCAGGTGAGACCGGTGCCGGCCAGCGCGGTCTCGGTGTTGGTGCGGTCGACCCTGTACTCGCCGCCGGCCCTGGGGTCGACGAAGTCCTCGCGCAGCAACAGGGGAACCACGGGGAACAGCGCGTTCTCGGGACCCACGCCGGCCAGTGCCGCACGCCAGCGCGTGTCGTCGACGATCTCGAACTCGTAGCCGTAGTCGGTGATCCACCGCCAGACGTCGGCGAGCGGCAGTGGTGTCGGGTTGTTCAGGTGGAAGACGCGGCCGAACGAGTCCTGTTGCCGCGACAGGTGCGCGACCGCGCGGCTGACGTGGTCGACCGGCATGAAGTTGAGGCTGAGGTCGTGGTCAGGGCCGATGCCGAGCTGTACGCAGCCCTTCACCAGCACGCACGAGTAGTCGGACGGGTTCGCGACGCCGGTGCCGCTGTGGCCGAGCATCGCGCCGGGGCGGTAGCGGACGACCGGGAGACCGCGTTTCCCCGCCGCGGCGACGAGTTGTTCGGCCACCCACTTGCTCTGGTCGTAGCCGCCGACCACCTCGCTCGGCGGGATCACGGTGTCCTCGCGGACATCTTTGTCACTCCCGTGCATCAGGACGTCCAATGTGGACATGTGGTGCACGGCTTTCGCCTTGGTCGTGCAGGCGAGACGCAGGATCTCCTTGGTGCCCAGCACGTTCGGCTGACGCAGTGCCGCGTACGGGAAGACGAAGTTCACCAGCGCGCCGCAGTGGTAGATCACGTCTATTTGCAGGGCGAGCCGGGCATAGGTGTCGTCGTCCAGGCCGAGTCTCGGCTGATCGAGGCTGCCTCGCACGACTTCGATCCGGTCGCGGAAGTCGTCGTGCCAGAGCTGGTAGTCGCGCAGACAGGTTTCCACTCGTTGCCGGGCGGCTTGGTCGTCGTCTGATCTCACCAGACAGTGCACGGTGTTGGTCTGCAGGAGTTCCGCGAGCAGGAACGCGCCGAGGTAGCCGGTCGCGCCGGTCAGCAGGATGTGCCGCGGGTGCAGGACGTTCGCACTGGGCAGGCCTACCGGGGTGATGTCCTCGTCGAGCACCGCGTCCCGTTCGAGTTCGGTCTTCACTCCGGGGGCGGGCAACGCGGCCCGGTCGACCTTTCCGTTGCGGGTCAACGGAAGTTCAGGAAGTTCGACGTAGTGCGCGGGCACCATGTAGTCGGGCAGCGTGCGCCGCAGGAAGTCCGCCAGGTCGTCGGGTGGCTCCCCGGCCGGAACGTAGTAGGCCACGAGCCTGCGGTCGCCCGGAACGTCCTCGCGGGCGATCACCGCGACCGCGCTGACGCCAGGATGCCGGACCAGGGTCATCTCGATCTCGCCGGGTTCGATCCGGTGGCCGCGCACCTTGACCTGGTCGTCGGCGCGGCCCAGGTACTCCAGGACGCCGTCCTCGCGGTACCGGACCTCGTCGCCGGTGCGGTAGAGGCGCTCTCCAGGTGCTGCGGGATCCGGCACGAATCGTTCCGCGGTCAGGCCCGGCCGGCCCAGATAACCGCGCGCCACCCCGGCGCCGCCGATGAACAGCTCTCCTCGTGCTCCGATCGGCACTGGACGCAGGTGCTCGTCCAGGACGTGCAGTGTCGTGTTGTCGATCGGCCTGCCGATGGGAACCGGGCCGGGCGGGGCGGCACCAGCGGCGACCTCGTGCACGCAGCAGCCGACGACGGTCTCCGTGGGGCCGTACTCGTTGACCACCAGCGTTTCCGGCGCGTGTTCGGTCCACGCGCTGAGGGTCTGGCCGGACAGCGCTTCGCCGCCGACGACCAGTCGCCTGGTCGCTCGGGCCAACTCCTCGGGTGCGAGCAGCGCGCCGAGCAGGTCGAGGTGGGCGGGGGTCAGTTTCACCAGGCTTTGCCCGCCGTCGCTCAGCACCTTGGCCAGCCCGGTGACGTCGGCGTCGGTCAGGGTGACCGTGCGTCCGGCGGCCAGGGCCGGGAACAGCGAGGTGACGGTCAGGTCGAAGCCGATCGACGAGTGCAACGGCGAACCGCTGCCTTTCTCCAGTTCATAGGCTTTTTGAGCCCAGGAGGCGTAGTTCGCGAACCCTCCGTGGGTCACGCCGACGCCTTTCGGCACGCCGGTGGAGCCCGAGGTGTGCAGGACGTAGGCCAGGTTGTCCTGGTGGACCTCGACTTCCGGTTTCGTCGTGGGGTAGCTGTCGAGTCCGTCGAGCAGGAGCCTGCGGCGCGGCAGGACGGGCACGCGGCTCGCGAGGTCCGGTGAGGTGACGAGCTGACGGGCGCCGCCGTCGGCGACGAGGAACGCGAGCCGTCCCGGTGGGTTGGCGGGGTCGAGCGGCAGGTACGCGGCACCTGCCTTGAGCACGCCGAGCAGTGCGACCGGCAGGTCCAGACCGCGGTTCAGACACACCGCGACCCGGTCCTCGACGCGCACTCCCCTGGCGCGCAACGCGTTCGCCAGGCGGTTGGCGCGTTCGTCCAGTTCGCGGAACGTCAGCACCTCGTCTTGGCACCGAACGGCGACCGCGTCGGGGTGGTCTCTCGCCGCCGCCTCCACGAGTTCGTGCACGGGTGGCTGAGCGGGTGTGCGCGGACCGGTCGACCAGGCCCGGAGCTGATCTCGTTCCGATGGCGGCAGCAGTTCCCCTGTCGTGACGAGGGATTGGAGGCGGGCCAGCCACCGTTCGGCGTCGGCGTGTTCGACCCGCACCTGACCGCCCTGGACGCGCACCACCGGTTCGTCCGCCTCGACGACCGGCACGACCCGCGTCAGCACATGGCCTGCGAAGTCCACAGTGGAGGGTTCGCCCTCGACGAGCAGACCGCCCAGCGCCGCCACGACGTCTTCGGTGACGCCTTCGAGCTCAACCCACGCGGTGGCTCGGCCGGTGCCGCCGGGTTGTACTTCGGCGCCCGGCAACGGATGGCAGTCGAGGAGCGGATGGATCACCACGCGCAGCACGCCGTCCGCGACCGACACCCGGAACAGCGGCGGGTTGGCGGGGTCGAGCGGGGAGTCGTCGTTGATCCGGACGGCGATCCGGCGGGCGACCAGCCGCACCGGCGTGCCGTCCAGCTCGCGGAAGTAGGCGCGCAGCTCCACGCGCTTGGACGCCTCCGCGGTGAGCGCCTGTTCGAGCGCGGCCACGTCGGGGGCGTTCACCAGGAACTCGTCGACGATCGGGTCGAGGGACATCGGTCTCTCCTCAGAGCGAGACGGACTCGGACAGCTCGCGGGCGACTAGCTGGACCAGCGGGTCGACCAGACCGGCGGGGTCGACCAGGCCTGCCGCCACCAGCTCCTCGACGGCGAGGTCCACTTCGGACTCGGTGCGCCCATCCCCGCCCGCGTCGCCGGTGGTGGCGAGCGCCCGCAACGCCCTGACCGCGTTGGGCGACAACGCATCGAGGCTCGCAGTGATCTCCGCCCGGACACTGGTCGTGCCGATGGCCAGCTCGTCCAGCACCCCGGCGCCGGTCATGCGGTCCGCCAGCCGTGCCAGCGTCATACCCGGCCGCAGCGCCAGTCGTTCGGCGATGATCTTCAGCGCTCGCGGGTTGCCGGCGCAGGCGCGGATGACGGCGTGCGCGGCCTGGGGTTCGTTCGCGGCTCTGGCGATCCCCAGCACCCGAACGGCATCGCGATTCGACAGCGGACCGAGCCTCACGGTCTCGAACCCACCCGGGATGCGGCGCGTCGACACGAGCACCCGGCTCTGCCCCGCGCCGAGGACGAACGGCGCAACCTCCCGCGCGCCGTCCAGCACGATCAGCACCCGTCGTTCGGCCAGCAGCGACCGGTACGCCGTCGCCCGGTCCGCGATCTCGGCCGGCACTTCCTCGCGCCGGATGCCCAACGCGCACAGCAACTCGGTGAGCGCCTCACCCGTGCCGCGGGTGACGCTGTGGTAGAGCTGACCGTCTGGAAAGGACGGAGCGAGGCGCTCGGCGGCGCGCAGCACCAACGCCGACTTGCCGATCCCCGGCGGCCCGCACACGACCGTGACCCGGCTGGTCGCCGCGACGATCGCGTCGAGCTCCTTCCTGCGACCGGCGAAGTCGGCGGGCCCGGGAGGCAGCCCGCGCGGCACGGCGGCGAACACCCGGCGTTGCGCGTCCCTCAGCTGTGGACCGGGATCCAGCCCGAGCTCGGCGCGCAGCACGTCCCGCGCCTTCCCGAACGCGGCCAGCGCCTCCGCCGTGCGCCCGGCCCGGTGCAACGCCCCGACCAGCTGCGCCCAGGTCCCCTCCGCGAACGGCCGTTCCGCGACCATCTCCCGCAGCACGCAGATCGCGTCGTCCCCGCGCCCGGCCCCGCTCAACGCCTCCACCAGCGCCGACGACACGGCCCACCGCCGGTCGTCCAGCGCCGTGGCCGCCGCGTCCACCCAGGGCCCGAGCTCGACCCCACCGAACGCCCGCCCGCGCCACAACCCGAGCGCCTGCGTCAGCACCTCCACCGCACGCGAGTGCTGCCCGGCCCGCAGCGCCTCCTCGCCGGAGTCCGCGAGCCGGTGGAACACGTGCAGGTCGACCTCGCCCGGATCCACCTCGATCCGGTACCCGACCCCCACACTGCTGACCTGAGCCGTGCCGGCCAGCACCCGCCGCAGATCCGACACGTACGTGCGCACGTTCGACGGCGCCGACCGCGGCGGAGCCTCCCCCCACAACGTCTCCACCAGCCGATCGGTGGACACCATCTCGCCGGCCCGCAACAACAGCGCGACCAGCACCCCCTGCCGCTTCACCCCGCCGATCGGCAGGCGCCCCGCGGCACCGTGCACCTCCAACGGACCCAGCACGTGCAGACGCATCCGACCCCCCGGTCCCAGTCCGGCGTCACCACCGGGTGGGGAGTCAAACAACGCTCAGCATCGGCTCGGCCTTCGCTCGACATCGGCCACCGCGCGACTCGAAGGCCGAGCAAGCTAGTGGTGCGTCTCCTGCGGAACCTTCACCTCGGCCAACGGCAGCGCGCCCGCCCGAGTCCGGCACCGGCTGCACAACACGGACTCGTCACCCAAAGCCGCGAGGTGCGCACGGATCTGCGCGACCTCCGGCGCCTCACCCTGGTAGACGGGCAGCGCCTTCTCCCACAGCTTGCGCGCCCGATCGTGCTCCCCGAGCGCGGAAGCCACGTGCGCCAGCCCCTCCCGAGCCCGCGCGAGCGCCAGCGGCAGGTCTCCCTCCAAGGCGATCTGCTCCGCCTCGTGGAACGCCGCCTGCGCCTCCACGAACCGCCCCGCCGCCAGGTCCGCCTCCGCCACGGCGGTGATCGCGTCGCACTCCGGCTCGTGCAGGTCCGACGAGCGGGCCACCTCGCGCGACTCGAGGCCGATGGCCGTCGCCTCGTCCAGCCGGCCCTGGGCGCGATACGTCACGGACAACCACGACAAAGCCACGACCTCGCCCCGCACGAAACCGATCGACCTGCACAGCCGCACCGCACGCGCCAACGGGTCGAGGGCGACCGTGTCGCGTTCGCGGTTGTGTTCGAGCCAGCCGATGTTGATGAGGGTGATCGCCTCGCCCTCGACCGATCCCACCCGCTGGTGGTGCGTGAGAGCCACCTCGAACAGGGCGCGGGCACGGTCGTGCTGGCCCAGCTGGCAGGCGACGATGCCCAGGTTGATGGCGGAGTTCACGCTGTTGGTGTCGTCGCGGAGAACCCGCGCGACCTGGCGCGCTTCCTCGAACCGGACCGCGGCCTCGGTCAGCGAACCCGCCTGCAGCAGCGAGACGCCGAGGTCGCGCAGCCCGCCGGCCAGTGCGGGCAGGTCTCCCGTCGCGCGGCAGATCGCCACCGACCGCTCCAGCACGTCGCGGACCTCCAGGTTGCGGCCCTGCTCGCGCAACGCGAAGGCGACGGCCTGCCACGCCAGCGCGAGACCCTGCTGGTCGTCCAGCGTGCGCGCGGCCCGCACCGCGTGGTCGGCCAGGTCCAGGACGCCGGCGCGCTGGCCGATGCGCTGGAAGTACGGCAGCAGCACGAACGGCAGCTGCCACGCGTGCGTCAGCCAGCCGTGCTTCGAGGCGTGTTCGACGGCCGCGACGAGGTTGCGGTGCTCGGCTCGCAGCCGGCGCAGCGCCTCCTCCGGCGAGTCCGGCGGGGGTGCCGGAGAGGGGAAGGCGATCTCGGGCGTGAAGCGGGGCGCGCCCATCGTCAGCGTCGCGCAGTGCGACTCGGTGAAACCCAGGTAGTGGTCGAACAGCCGGTCGAGGGCGGTGTGCGCCTCGTCCGCGCTCAGCTCCTCCGCCATGCCGCGGGCGCAGTCGCGCACCAGGTCGTGCAGGCAGTAGCGGCCGGGGTCGCGTTGCATCACCAGGTTCCGCTCCAGCAACGCCTCCAGCCCGTCCTCGGCGTCGGCGGGCGGCAACCCGGCGAGCGCGGCGGCCGCGTACACGTCGAAGTCGTGGCCCGGCACGAGCCCGAGCAACCGGAACAGCCGCTGCCGCACCGCGCTGAGGTCGCGGTAGGACAACGCGATCACCCCGGACACGCTGTGGTCGTCCGCGGTGAACGTGCGGTCCCGTCTTCGCCGGTCGCGCAGCTGGCCGGCGAGGTCGTCCATCGTCCACTGTGGACGGCGACGGAACCGGGAGGCCGCGATGCGCAACGCGAGCGGGAGGCCGCCGCACAGTGCGACCACCTCCTCGGTCGCCGAGCGCGATGCCTGCACGCGATCGGACGACGCGATCCGCCCGAACAGCTCCACCGCCCCGTTCGGTTCGAGCACGTCCAACGGCAGCGGCACCGCGCCGGGCAGGTCGAGCAGCTGCCGCCGGCTCGTCACCAGGACCAGCGATCCCGGTCCGCCGGGCAGCAGCGGGCGCACCTGGGAGGAGTCGGAGGCGTTGTCGAGCAGCACCAGCACGCGCTTGCCCGCCGTGCGTTCCCGCCACCGGTCCCGGCGCGACGCGGGATCGAGCGGCATCTGGTGCGCGGGCACCCCGGTCTGCCACAGCAGGGCATCCACCGCCTCGTCCGCCGTCATCGGCCGCACGTCGTCGGTGTGCCCCCTCAGATCCACGAAGTACTGACCGTCCGGATAGCGGTCGCGCAGCAGATGCGCCACGTGCACGGCCAGCGCCGTCTTGCCGACCCCGCCCATGCCCTCGACCACGAGGATCACCAGACCGTCGGCCGCGAGCCCGAGCAGCTGCTCCACCTCGGCGGCCCGGCCGGTGAAATCCGGTGTGTCGTAGGGGAGGAACGACCCGACCCGCTCGCGCTCCAGCGCGCCGCCGGGCTCCGAGCGCAGCATCTGCTCGTGCAGAGACCGCAGTTCGGGACCGGGATCCGCGCCCAGCTCCTCCGCGAGAAGCCGTCGCCCCTCCTCGAACACGGTCAGCGCGTCGCCCTGCCGCCCCGCGCGGTACAGCGCCCGCATCAGCGTGGCGCGCAACGACTCCCGCAGCGGGTTCTCGGCCACGTGCCCGACGAGCTCGGCGACGAGGGCGGGATCGTCGAGCTCCAGCCGCAGCCGTGCCAGGCGTTCGACCGCGACCAGCCGTTGCTCGGCCATCGCGTCGCGGGAGGTGGAGATCGACGACGACACGAGCCCGTCCAGCAACGGCCCGCGCCACAACGCCAGCGCGTCGGTCAGCGACGCCGCCGCCTCCCGGAGCAGGCCTGCCTCGGCGGCGGCGTCCGCATCTCGCACCAGAGCGTGGAAAACCGCGGTGTCGACGGTCTCGCCGGAGATCTGCACCCGGTACCCGTGGGTCGTCGTGACCAGCCGCCCACCCGCGGCACCGATCACGCGGCGCACCCCCGCCGCCGCGTTCGACACCTGCCGCCGCGCGGTCTGCGGCGGGTCGTCCCACAGCTCGTCCACCAGCCGGTCGAACGAGACGACCGCGCCGGCGTTCAGCAGCAGGACCGCGAGCAGCTTCTGCTGTCGTTCTCCGCCGAGCTCCACAAGGCTGCCCGCGCGGCGGAGTTCGAGCGGGCCGAGTAACCGATATTCAAGAACCACGACTCCCCCGAATCGATGTGAAGGCTTTTGAATACCACAACTCGGCAGAACCGAAGCATCGTTTTCCGAAAGCATTTCGATTACCCTTCGAACGCATTCGGACACGTGCAGTGAGTGTTGACAGCGCGCGTCGAACCGGCTCTTATGTGTAACCGCCGCCACACTTGCCCGTGGCGGACCAACCAGAAGCGGGGGCCTTGAAAATGCGTTGGTATGCCTTAGCAGGAGCACTGACCGCGGCGTTGGCACTGGCCGCTGCCCTACTGCTGCCCGGCGCCGACAAATCGGGTCCGGGCTCGACCGAGACCGTGCAGGCAGGTCTCGCACCGTGCTCGACCGGGTGCTGAGCTGTTTCGGTGCCCGCCGATCCTGACGATCGCGCACGCGCCGCGCAGGGTTTCGCGTTCACCTGCGCGGCGCTTTTAGTACTCGTCGCCGTCATCGGCAGCACTTATCTGCCCACTCGTGTTGCCGGTGAAGAGATCACCGCCCGGCAGGACACCGCTAAATTGATCTGGCCGATGGCGTGGCGTTTCTACATCAATTCCGCCGAACGCGAGTACACGGTCGCCTATCAACAGGCCGCCGGCGAGTTCGTGCCACTGAGCCACCCGGCCGCCGACGCCCGTTACCTGCACGGCATCAGCAGGACCTCCTACGGTGACGCGATCAGGGTCGTGTCGACCGCGCAGTCCATTCAGGCGGACCAGTGGCGCGACTGCGACGCGCCGGACGTCTCCGCGTGCCGCGACGTGATCGCCGGGGCTCCGCGCACCCGGATTCCCGACCGGTTCGCGCCGCACGTGTGCGGGCCGGCGGTCTTCACGATCGAGCGCCCCTCCGACGAGCGAACCACCCGGCGGATCAGCCGCGTGGCCGCCGTGGAGCTGACGTGCTGAACCGGCTCCTCGCCGCTGACCCGCGGTCACCGCTGCTCGGCGCGGCCAGATCCCTCGTCGCCGCCGCCCAGCTGCTCACCCTGATGTCGACGTCCGACACCGGTCTCTTTCCCGGTCTCGACGGCGCCCCGGACGGCCCGCTGTGCACCGGTCTGCGCGCGACGTCGTTGTGGTGCCTGGGTTTCGACCCGGTGATCCCCCGCTGGACGGCCATCGTGGTCCTCCTGGCGGTGGCGAGCGGCTACCGTCCGAAATGGACCTGCGTGCCACATTGGTACGTCGCGTTCAGCTTCACCGCCGCTCTGATCGCACCCAACGGCGGCGAGCACATCAGCAAGATCCTCGCCCTGCTGCTGATCCCCATGCTGCTCGGCGACGACCGCCGCTGGCACTGGACCCAGCCGCGGACACCGATGTCCCCGCGCTGGCACGGCGCGGCGGTCGCGAGCCACCTGGCGATCCGCGCCCAGGTCGCGTACGTCTACGGCTCGGCGGTGTGGTTCAAGCTGCGCGAACCGGAGTGGCGTTCCCGCGACGCCATGCACTACGCGATGCAGGACGCCTACTTCGGCGCCACCCCCGCGATCGCCGAGCTGATCGACGGCGTGGGGCCGGTGCTGACCTGGGGCACGATCGCCGCAGAGGCCTTCCTCGCGGTGTCGGCGTTTTGCGGTCTGCGCATCCGGCGGTGGGCGGTGCTCGTCGGCGCCGCGCTGCACGCCGGGATCCTGGTCGTGCTGGGCCTGGTCGGCTTCGGCCTGGTGATGGTCGGCCTGCTGCTGGCGTCCGCTAGCCGGAGCTCTTCACCAGCAGATCCATGACGTCCGGAAGTTCGGCGCGCAACGCGGCGACCGTCTCGGCGTTGCCGCTCAGGTGGTGCAGCAGCGCGCGCTGGAAGACGCCGTCCAGCGTCACGTAGGCCGTCCCGGGTGAGGCGGCAGGCGTCGCTTGGCGCAGCTCGGCGTACCGGGTGATCACCCGCCACACCATGTCCTCGCGGTGGCCGTCGATCTCCAGCACGTCGGCGCGGAAGTACTCCTCGTACAGGCTCTGGTTGCGCAGGTCGTACCAGAGCCGGTGCAGCGTCGCGTCCTGGACCAGGGTGTCGAAGAACATCGCCACGAACTCGTCGCGCAGCTGGTCCGCGCTGGTGGCGTGGGCGACCACCTCGTCGTACTTGGTCACGCAGACGCGCTCGTACTGGCGGACGGCCTCGATGATCAGGTCGCGCTTGTCCGCGAAGTAGTAGTGCAGGACGCCGTGCGAGAACTCGGAGTTCTGCGCGATCTCCCGCAGGCTCGTGCGCGCATAGCCCAGCTCGGCGAGCGTGTGCAGCGTCGCCACGGCGAGCTCGGTCCGCCTGGCGTCGAACTTGTCGACCTGCCGGCGGGCGATCTTGTCCTGTTTGCGCTGGGCGACCTCCGTCACAGCGCTGATGCTAACCCAGATCGCGACAACGCCTGACCACTCGTCCAAAAAATCTTGGACAGTCGTCAAGAAAAAACTTGACGACTGTCAAGCATTGATTAGGGTGTGAGCCAACTCACTTCAGGAGGCGACTCGATGACGAGCTATCAGCTGAGCGGGCGAAAAGCGCTGGTCACAGGCGGTGCGCGCGGTCTGGGCGCGGGCATGGCGGAGGCGTTGGCCGCAGCCGGCGCGGCCGTTCTGATCGGGGACGTCCTGGAGGACGAGGGCAAGCAGACCGCTCAGACGCTCAGGGACTCGGGCGCGACGGCGGAGTTCGTGCCGTTGGACGTCACCGACGACGCGAGCTGGGCCTCCGCGGTGAACACGGCGATCGACGCGATCGGCGGGCTCGACATCCTCGTGAACAACGCGGGCATCGAGATCACCAGCCTGATCACCGAGCTTGACCCGTCCGACATCCGCAAGATGCTCGACGTCAACGTGCTCGGCACGGCGCTCGGCATGAAGCACGGCCTGCGCGCGATGCGTCCCGGCGGCGCGGCGGGCAACGGCGGCTCGATCATCAGCGTCGCGTCCGTGGCCGCGACCATCGCCTTCCCCGGCATCAGCGTCTACTCGGCGACCAAGTCCGCCATCGACCGCCTGACCCGCGTCGCCGCGCAGGAGTCCGGAAAGCTCGGCTACGGCGTGCGCGTCAACTGCATCTACCCCGGCCTCACGCCCACCGCCATGGGCAACCAACTCGCGGTCGACTGCGCCAACCTCGGCCTGTTCCCGTCGCCGGAAGCCGCTGCCGGTGCCGTGGTGGAACTGACGCCGCTCGGACGGCTCGGCCAGGTCGACGACATGGCCGACGCCGTGGTGTTCCTCGCCTCCGACGCCTCGAAGTTCATCACCGGCGCGGGTCTGCCGGTCGACGGCGGAATGGGTATGTGACATGGCCAAGCCTGTTGTCGTCTACGGAGCGTCCGGCTACACGGGGCGCCTGATCTGCGAGTACCTGCGTGAGTACGGGATCCCGTTCCTCGCCGTCGGCCGCGACGCGAAACGGGTCAAGGAAGCCGTGGACGCGGTGCCCGGCATCGACACGGTCGAGTACGAGGTGCTGGAGGTCGAGCACACCGAAGAGGCGCTCACCGAGGCGTTCGCCGGCGCTCGCGTTGTGCTGAACACCGTCGGGCCGTTCTCCCGCTACGGCCACGAAGCGGTCAAGGCGAGCCTCAACGTCGGCGCCCACTACACCGACACCAACGGCGAGCAGGACTGGATGATCGACGCCGACGCGCAGTACGGCGCCGACTTCGCGGCACAGAACCTGCTGCTCTCCCCCGGCCTCGCGCAGATGTACACGGTCGGCGAGATCGCCGCGCAGATCTGCCTGGAGAACCCCGGACTGGACACTTTGGACGTCGCGGTGTTCTGGAAGGGTTATCCCACCGTCGCTTCCACCAACACGATCCTCACCAACGCGGCGTTCGCGAAGGCGTACTACCTGGAGCAGAACGAGTACGTGGAATGGCAGGCGGACGCGGGCCTCTACGAGCTCGTCGTGCCCGGCCAGCACGAGCTGGGTCTCGCGTTGCCGTGGGGCGGCACCGCGCATCCGGTGTGGTTCAAGAGGGATCCGCGCGTCGCGTCGGTCCGTGCGTTGGGTGGCGTGTTCAACCGGCCGTTGATGCTCGGGGTGCCGCAGATCGTCGCGGCGGCGCTGGAACAGATGGAAGGCAAGACGGACGCGGAGAAGTACGAGATCGTCGACGCGTTCTCCGCCCAGGTCCGCAGTGAGATGCCGCCGCGCGAGAACCCGCGGATCAACATCTCGCTCGACTCCGTGCACGCGTCCGGGCCGCTCGGTCGCGCCAGCTGCGTCATCCACGGCAACTGCAACTACAAGCAAACGGCGTTGCTGAACGTGCACGCCGCCGTGCACCTGCTGCAGGACGCGCCGCGCAGGGTCGGGTTCGCGTCGGGCTGCCAGGCGTTCGGGCACCGGGAGCTGCTGGGCGCGCTGCGGTCGTTCGGCCTGGTGCTCGACCCGATCGTCGAAGTGCACCGCTGATGCGGCTCTCCGACTACCTGGACAAGGGCGCGTCGCTCGGGGGCGACGCGCCCTGCCTCACGATCGGCTCCCGGTCCCAGACCTACGCCGAGGTGCGGCAGCGCTCCTGTGACATCGCGGGAGCGTTGCAGGACAGCGGAATTCTTCCCGGAGATCGGGTCGCGGTGTTGTCCGCCAACGATCCGCTGGCGCTCACGTGCGTGTTCGGCATCTCGCGGGCCGGGGCGGTGTGGTGCCCGGTCAACCCGCGCAACGAAGCGGCGGAGAACCGGGAGCTGTTGGATCTCTTCGGGTGCCGGTGCCTGTTCTTCCAGTCGGCGTTCGCGCCGCTCGTCGAACGCATCCGGGGCGATCTTCCGGCGCTGACCACGTTGGTGTGCCTGGACGGCGAGGTCGAGGGCGCTGTCACGTTCACCGAGTGGCTGGCGAAGCACGGCCGCGAGCCGTCGCCGGTGTCCGTGGCCGACGACTCGCTGTGCGTGCTGGCCGGGACCGGTGGCACGACCGGCAGGCCCAAGGGCGTGCGGCTGACCGGGCACAACCTGGAAACCGCGACCGCGCTGACGTTGATGAGCTACCCGTTCGGCGTGCGGCCGCGCTACCTGGCTTTGGCACCGCTGACGCACTCGGCGGGCGTGCTCACGTTCCCGATCATGGCATTGGGCGGCGAGACGGTGATCATGCCGGCGCCGGATCTCGGCGAGTTCCTGCGGCTGATCGAGCACCATCGGATCACGCACGCGTTCCTGCCGCCGACCGTGATCTACGGACTGCTCGACCACCCGGCTCTCGACTCGACGGACCTCAGTTCGTTGCGGTGCCTCTGGTACGGCGCCGCGCCGATGTCCCCGGTGCGGCTCACCGAGGCGCTGCACCGGATCGGCCCGGTGATGGGTCAGCTGTTCGGGCAGACCGAGGCGCCGAACATGATCGCCACGCTCGCTCCGGCCGATCACTTCCTGCCCGACGGTTCGATAGCGGTTTCCCGCCTGTCCTCAGCGGGCCGACCGACTCCGTTGACCCAGGTCGCGATCATGGCTCCGGACGGCGAAGTTCTGCCTCCCGGTGAGCGCGGCGAGATCGTCGTGCGCGGGCCGTTGGTGATGGAGGGCTACCACGAGAACCCCGCCGCCACGGCCGAGGTGAGCGCGCACGGCTGGCACCACACCGGCGACATCGGCTACCTGGACTCCGAGAACTTCCTCTACATCGTCGACCGCGCGAAGGACATGATCATCACGGGTGGTTTCAACGTGTACTCGGCCGAGGTCGAGCAGGCGCTGCAGGCCCATTCCGCCGTCCAGGACTGCGCCGTGGTCGGGCTGCCCGACGACAAGTGGGGCGAGCGGGTGACGGCGGTCGTGCAGCTGCGGGCGTCCGGGAACACCGATCCTGATGCGTTGATCGCGTTCGTGAAGGAACGGATCGGCAGCGTGAAAGCACCGAAGCAGGTCGAGATCTGGCCCGACCTGCCGCGGTCCAAAGTGGGCAAAGTGCTCAAAGCCGAGATCCGGCAACGACTTACATGACCACGACCTGACGAACCGCCTCGCCGGACGCCAGCTTGGCGAAGCCCTCGTTGATCTCGGTCAGCCCCAGCCGCCCGGACAGCAGCCCTTCGACCGGCAGCCGTCCGGCGCGGTAGAGGTCGATGAACCGCGGCACGTCCCGGCGCGGCACGCACGACCCGAGGTAGCTGCCCTTGAGCGTGCGTTCCTCGGCGACCAGGTTCAGCGCGGGCAGCGTGACGGTCCGGTCCGGGTGCGGCAGCCCGACCGTGACCGTCGTGCCGCCCACAGCCGTTGCGGCGTAAGCCTGTTCGAGCACGGCCGCGACACCGGTCGTGTCGATCACCTTGTCCGCGCCGCCGTTCGTGAGCTCGCGGACGTGCTGGACGACATCCGGTCCGCCTGGCGCGTCGTGCGTCGCCCCGAGGGTTCTCGCGAGCTGCCGTTTGTGCTCGACCACGTCCACCGCCACCACCTGCGTCGCCCCCGCCGTGATCGCCGCCAGCACCGCCGCCAGCCCGACCCCGCCGAGCCCGAACACCGCGACCCGGTCTCCCGGTGTCACCTGAGCGCTATAGAACGCCGCACCCGCACCCGTCAGCACCGCGCACCCGAACAGCGCGGCGATGTCCAACGGCAGATCTGGCGGGACGAGTGTCGCCGACCTGTCCGAAATCACCGTGTACTCGGCGAAACCGGACACGCCGAGGTGGTGGTGGGGCTGCGTGCCGTCCGGGAGCGTCCACCGGCGATGTCCGCTGAGCAGTGTGCCCTCGCGGTTCGCGGCAGCGCCCGGCTCGCACAGCGCCTGACGCCCCGACGAGCACGGACGGCACGCACCACACGCCGGAACGAACGACAGCACGACGTGATCACCGGGCTTGAACTCGGCGTTCGGCCCGGCCTCGACGACCTCGCCCGCCGCCTCGTGGCCGAGCACCATGGGCAACGGCCGGATCCGCGAGCCGTCGATCACCGACAGGTCGGAGTGGCACAGGCCGGTGGCGTGCACCTTGATGAGCACCTCGCCGGGGCCGGGAGGGGCCAGGTCGAGGTCGAGGATCTCCAGCGGCCCGCCGACTGCGGTGAGCACGGCTCCACGAGTCTTCACGCTGCCACCACCAGCCCCTCCATCGCGGCACGCAGTCCCGCCGGGATCTCCACCGGCTTGCGGCTCACCCGATCCACGAACACGTGCACGAAGTGACCTTCCGCCACCACGTCATCGCCGCCCTCGACGAAGAACCCGACCTCGTACCGCACGCTCGACCGGCCGAGGTGCCCGACCCGCAGCCCGGCGTCCAGCGCGTCCGGGAACGAGACCGAGGCGCGGTAGTTGCAGTGCGACTCGACGCACAGCCCGATCTCCTGCCCCGCCTGGATGTCCAGCCCGGCCGCGATCAGCCACGTGTTGATCACCGTGTCCATGAACGCGTAGTGGACGACGTTGTTCACGTGCCCGTAGACGTCGTTGTCCGCCCATCGGGTCGGAATCCGCTGCCAGTGCCCGTAGTCGTCGCGCGAGGTGCTCACCGGCCCACGATAACGTCAGAAGCCGCAGCCCTCCTGCGACCACGCGTTGTCGCTCGCGTTGCTGCCGTCCGCCCGCACGACCCGCACCTGCACGCACAGCGCACCTGGCGCGTAGAGCTCGACCGACGGGGTGTCGACGGTGCCGGACTTCAGGTCGTCGTTGGTGCGCCAGGCGAACTTGTCACCCTCGGCCGGCTGCGGGTACGTCCAGGTGAACCGCAACGTCGTCGGGTTGACCCGAGACACGGTGACCTCCGCCTTGCCGGTCGGCGCGGTCGGGCCGTCCGCTGCGGCCTGCGGCTGCACCTTCTCCGGAGAGTTCGGCAGCGAGTCGCCCTGCAGGAACAGGACTCCGCTGGTACCGATCACTCCGGCGGCGACCGCGGCGACCGTCGCGTACACCGGCCAGCGCTTCCGCTTGGGCGACGGCGGGGCGGCGTGCACCGCCACGACGTCCGATGTGGACGGAACACCCTGGAGCATTCCCCGCAACCGCAGGCCGAACTCCTCGGCAGACCTCGGCCGCAACGCCGGGTCGGCCGCCATCGACTGGTGCAGCAGGGCTTCCATCGCCTGCGGTGCTCGCCTGGTCGGGGGCGGGCTGCCGCGCAGGACGCGGTGCTCCAGGGCGGCGTGCGAGTTGTCGCCGCGCGGCACCACGAACGGCGGGTGCCCGGCGAGCAGGTGCCACAGCGTCGCCGCGAGCGAGAACACGTCCCCGCGCACGCCGTAGGAGCCGCTGGTGACCACCTCGGGCGCCGTCCACGGCAGGCGGTCGCGGCCCAGCACGCCGAAGTCCGTCAGGCACGCGGATCCGCCCTCGTCGAGCAGGACGTTGGCCGGTTTCACGTCGCGGTGCACCACGCCGGCCTCGTGCGCGGCCTGCAGCGCGTCCGCCAGCTGGACGCCGATCTCCAGCACCCGCTCGAACCGCAACGGTGCGAGCGCGCCGGCATCGCCGCCGGTGTAGTGCTTCATGACCAGGTACAGCAGACCGGCGCGGGTGCGCCCGGCTCGGTGCACGGTCACGATGCCGGGGTGCCCGAGGCCGAGCACCGTGCGCATCTCCGCCGCTCGGGCCGGGTCGACGAGCAGTTTCACCGCCACCTCGCCGCCACCTTCGTCGCGGTACAGGTGCACGTTCTTGCCGAGCGGTCGGACGTACCGGAATCCGGGGATCTCCGGTAACTCCTCTGTCATTCGCCACCTCGTTGCCACACGGCTGCCGTCAGGTGGCCCCGACCACCTTCCGGTGACTGAGTAATCCACCTCGCGGCGACTGTCAACGGTCAACCACCAGTTGAGACGACCGGTAGCGGTCGGCGATCGCCGCCGCGCGGTCGTGCAGCCTGGCCCGCAACTCTTGGGGGGCCAGTGCTTCCGCCTGAACACCAAGCTCCCAGAGAGCCCACTCCGCGTGCCACAAATCCTGGAACATCGCATCGATCTTCATCCAGCCGTCACGTTCCCGTGAGGCCGCGCGGACGGCCACGGCGAAGTTCAGGAGGTCCTCGTGCCGTGAAGGATTCACGCGCAGCTGCACGGAGATGTGGCCGCTCGACAGGAACTGCGCGCACCTCTCCCGCCAGACGCGATCGAGATCGACCTGCGGCGGCCGCAGCGCCGGTTCGTCGAGTGCCTCAGCAGCCAGCACGCGGGACAGCCGGTAGGTGCGGTCGGCGCCGGATCTGGTCGCCAGCAGGTAGCCGCGGTCCCGCACGGTCACGAGCCCGATCGGGTCAACGATGCGCCACTGCGGTTCCTGGTTCGAAGCCGCGTAGTGCAGGCGCAGCTTGTGCCCGGACAACACCGCTTTCCGGATCTCGGCCATGCCCGGCACCTGCTCGGTCGCCGCCCGCCGGTTCAGCAGGTCGGTTTCCGGCTCGACCAGGAACCGCCGGGCAGCGTCCTGACTCCCGGGCAGCGCGTCGGCGACCTTGCGCACGGCCGACGCCAGCGCGCTGCCGAGCCCGAACGCCTGCTCCCGGCCCACGGTCAGCAACGCGAGCGCCTCGTCGTGGTTCAGGCCGGTCAGCTCGGTCCGGAAGCCGGGCAGCAACGAGAACCCGCCGTTGCGACCGCGGTCGGCGTAGACCGGCACACCCGCCGCGGACAGCGCCTCGATGTCGCGCAGCACGGTCCGCGTGGACACCTCCAGCTCGCGGGCCAGCGCCGGCGCGGACAGGCGGCCGCGTTGGCGCAGCAGCAGAACGAGCGAGACCAACCGGTCGGCGCGCATGGTCCGAAAATACACGACAGAGGATGTCGTGTATTCGTTGCGAGGCTGCCACCACCAACGTGAATGGAGCTGAAGTGGCAGTGGAACGAACGGCGGTCACCCCGGTCTCGTGGTCGGTCGAGCTGGGGTTCGACCAGGGCGTCCTGGTGTCCGGGCACACCAGGACCCTGTACTGCTCCGGGCAGACCGCGATGGACGCGGACGGCAAGCCGCGGCACGACGGCGACATGGCCGCTCAGCTGGCGCTGAGTCTCGCCAACCTCGAAGCTGTGCTCGAGGAGGCCGGCATGACGCTCTCGAACCTGGTGCGGCTCAACGTCTACAGCACGGACGTCGACCTGTTGTTCGAGCACTACGGGGTGCTGGCCGGACGACTGGGTGCCGCCGGCGTCGCGCCGGCGACCACGATGCTCGGCGTGACGCGGCTGGCGGTTCGCGGTCAGCTGGTCGAACTGGAAGGGACAGCGGTCGCGTGACCAAGGTGGTGACGATCGGCGTCTACGGCTTCGACGCGGACTCGTTCTTGAAGTGCTTGCGGCAGGCGGACGTCAGCGTGCTGATGGACGTGCGGCAACGGCGCGGGGTGCGCGGGCACGAGTACGCGTGGGCGAACTCGCAACGGCTGCAGGCCGCGCTCGCCGACGCCGGGATCGCCTACGAGCACCACACCGACCTCGCGCCGACCACGGACATGCGGCAGGCCCAGTACGCCGAGGACGATCGTCTGGGCGTGGGCAAGAGGTCACGGCAGGTGCTCTCCGACTCCTACGCCCGCCGCTACACCGCCGAGATCCTCGCGCACGCCGATCTGGCACCGATCGCGACGGGTGACGGGGTCGCCGCGTTGTTCTGCGTGGAGGCCGACGCCGAGGCGTGTCACCGCTCGCTGGTCGCCGAGAGGCTCGCGAAGGAGTTCGGGGTGACGGTCGAGCACCTCCACCCGGCCTGACTCAGGGGATGCGCAGGTCGGAGGCGCCCTCGCCGGTCCAGAGGGCGACCTCCACGTGGTAGGCCGGCCGCTCGTCGGACCAGTCGTCGAAGTGGAAGGCCCGCTCCGAGAACAGCTCGTCGTCGGGTGGCAGCACGGGCCGCACGCCGTAGTGGTCGAGTGCCCAGGCCATGTCCTGCGCCGGCAGGCCGGTGGTCCAGCCCTCCAGCTCGGCGTACTGCCCCGCGGCGAGGTGGCCCACCGCTCGCCGCACCAGGTCCTGGACCTCCCGCGGTGCCATGTCGAGTCTCCCGAGTCAGGGTCGTGCCGCGGCCAGTGCGCTCGTCCTGCACGCCGGTCACCCTGCCGTGCTCGGTCGAGCCCAGCGGATGGCCTTCGCGCCGGGTGGACGGGCCTTCCAGGTTGACTGCAGGAGCCTCGCATTCACAGCGGTTCACCCAACAATTCGGACAAATTCCACAGTGGACCCTTTTGGACGTGGCCGAAAGCATGACATCTGTCATGGCGGAGTCGTGACAGCCGATCCCTCACTCGCCGACTACCGGACCCGAGCATTGAGGGCATGACGGAGACAGCTGTGCGAGCGGGCGCCGCCGTGGCGCTCGGAGGGTTGCAGAAGCGGTTCGGCGAGGTGCGCGCGGTCGACGGGATCGACCTGGTGATCTCGCCCGGCGAGGTGGTGGCGTTGCTCGGCCCGAACGGAGCCGGCAAGTCGACCACGGTGGACATGCTGTTAGGTCTGTCCACTCCGGACGGTGGGACGATCAGCGTGTTCGGCAAGACCCCGCGCGAGGCCGTGGTGGCCGGGCAGATCTCGGCGATGCTGCAGAGCGGGGCGTTGCTCGACGACGCCACGGTAGCCGAGGCGGTCGGGTTGATCGCGGCGCTGCACCACCGGCCGATGCCGGTGAAACAGGCCTTGCAGCAGGCCGGGATCGCGGATCTCGCGAACCGCAAGTGCACCAAGCTTTCCGGCGGGCAGCAGCAACGGGTGCGGTTCGCGCTCGCGCTGGTGTGCGACCCGGATCTGCTGGTGCTGGACGAGCCGACCGTGGCGATGGACGTCGAGACGCGGCGGGCGTTCTGGCAGCAGATGCGCGCGTACACCGACACCGGCAGGACCGTGCTGTTCGCGACGCACTACCTGGAGGAGGCCGAGGAGTACGCGGACCGCGTGGTGCTGATGCGGTCCGGGCGGATCGTGGCGGACGGGTCCGTGGCACAGGTGCGGGCCGCGGTGTCCGGGCGGACGTTGCGCGCGGTGGTACCGCACGCGGCCGACCTCGACCTGCCCGGTGTGCGCGCCACCGAACGCCGCGGCGACCGGATCACGTTCACCTGCACCGACTCCGACGCGGCGGTGCGAGCGCTGATCCAGCGCTACCCGGCCGCGCACGACATCGAGATCACCGCGCTGGGCCTGGAGGACGCGTTCCTGGCGCTCACCGGGGAGGACAACCGATGAACGCCCGATTCCTGACGCTGGAGCTGATGCGCGCGGTGCGCAACGGCCGGTACCTGATCTTCACGGTGGTGGTGCCGTCGGTGATGTTCGTGCTGTTCGTGAACCTCTACGGCGGCGGCCCGGGCGCGTTCCCGAACGGCCTGCCGGTCACCACGTCGCTGATGATGAACATGGCGTTGTTCGGCGTGATGGCCGGGCCGTTGTCGATCGGCGCGCGGATCGCGGTCGAACGCGGTCTCGGCTGGCAGAAGCAGCTCAGGCTGACGCCGTTGACCGGCGGCGGCTACCTGGCGACCAAGGGCGCGCTGGGCATGCTCGTCGGGCTACCGGGGATTCTGCTGGTGTGCGTGGTCGGCGCGATCGAGGGGGTGCGGATGGACGCGATGCACTGGGCCGGCGTGCTCGGGACGCTGTGGCTGGGCGCGATCCCGTTCGTTCTGCTCGGCATCGTGATCGGGCTGGTCGCGAGCCCGGACGGCATGCAGGCGATCACCGGTCTGGCGTCGATGCTGTTCGGTCTGCTGGGCGGGATCTGGATCCCCGCGGACGTGGCGCCGGACTGGCTGGCGACGATCATGAAGGCGCTGCCGACGTACTGGGTCAAGCAGCTGACGCAGGCGCCGTTCGTGTCCGGAGTGGACGTCAAGCAGGCGTTGCTGGTGATCGTGCTCTGGGTGGCCGGACTCTCCGTGATCGCCGCGCGCCGCTATCGAACGCAGAGCTAGGTTCTAGGTCGTGCGCAGAGGCAGCGGCAAGTGGTTCTGGTTCGCGGCGCTGTTCGTGCTGCTCTACATCCCGGCCCTGACCTACGACGTGATCGTCAGCGACCGGAGCATCCTGGCACGGGTGGTGCTCACCGTGCTGATCGTGGCGTACGGGGTGGGCTGGACGATCGCGCCGCGCTGGCTGTGGGGCAGCGACAGCGAGAACGTCAACACCGCGATCTGCCTGGCGTTGCTCGTGCTCGGCCTCGTCGTCGTGTACTGGCTGGGGATGTCGTCTGCGGGCCTGATGGTCTACATCGTGTCGACGATCGCGGTGGTGCTGACGCCGTGGCGGGCGATCGCGATCAACGGAACCGTGCTGGCGGCGCTGGCGGGCACGATGTACCTCCAGCACGACCTCGCGATCGACGGCGGCCAGCTCGGCACGTTGTTCTCGATCTCGCTGGGCATGCTCGCGATGGGCAGGATGATGCGGGCGAACCGGGCGCTTTCCCTGGCGCAGGACGAGATCGCGGCGTTGGCGAGGACCGAGGAGCGCAACCGGCTGGCGCGCGACCTGCACGACATCCTGGGGCACAGCCTGACCACGATCACGCTCAAGACCGGCGTCGCACGGCGGTTGCTGGAAAGCGATGAGCCCGATCGCGCGCTGGCGGAGATCCGCGAGGTCGAAGGCCTCACCCGGCAGGCACTCAGCGATGTCCGCACCACCGTCTCCGGCTATCGCGAAGTGTCGCTGTCCGCCGAGGTCGTCGGCGCACGGGCGGCGTTGCGGGCGGGTGGGATCGAGGCGGATCTGCCGCACGCGGTGGACAACGTGCGACCCGAGCTCCAGGGGGTGTTCGGGTACGTGTTGCGCGAGGCAGTCACCAACGTGCTGCGGCACGCGGCCGCCACCCGGTGTTCCGTGCGGCTGGGCGACACCTGGCTGGAAGTGCAGGACAACGGGCGCGGCGCCGGGGTCGGCGAGCCGGGAACAGGGCTGCAAGGCTTGGCGGAGCGACTGGCCCCGCTCGGAGGAACGGTGCTGGCGGGCCCGCTGGACGGCGGCGGGTACCGGCTGCGGGCGGAAGTGCTGGAGGCAGTGTGATCAAGGTTCTGCTGGCGGACGACCAAGCCCTGGTCCGGGGTGCGTTCGCCGCCATGCTCGGCCTCGAAGCCGACATCGAGGTGGTGGCCGAGGTCAGCGCGGGCGACGAGGTGGTCCCCGCCGCCCGACGCACGAAACCCGACGTCGCTCTGCTCGACGTGCAGATGCCCGGCAAGGACGGCCTCAGCGCCGCCGCCGAGCTCAGCCAGGCCCTGCCGAGCTGCCGGGTGATCGTCTGCACGACGTTCGGCCGCCCCGGTTATCTGGCGCGGGCGATGGCGGCGGGCGCGGCCGGGTTCGTGGTCAAGGACGCCACACCCGAGCAACTGGTCGACGCGGTCCGCCGCGTGCACTCCGGTCTGCGAGTCGTCGATCCGGCTCTGGCCGCCGAGTCGCTCGCCACCGGTCAGAGCCCTCTGACCGATCGCGAACGGGACGTGCTGGCCGTGGCACGAGACGGCGGCACGGTGGCTGACCTGGCCAAAGCACTCCACCTGTCCGAGGGCACCGTCCGCAACCACCTCAGCGCGGCGATCGGCAAGACGGGCGCGCGGACGAGGGCCGAGGCGGTCAAGGTCGCGGAGGACAGCGGCTGGCTGTGACCCAGCGCACCGAGGCGCGACCCAATAAGCGGGGTAGAGTCCACTTAGTAACCGGACTACACCCCGCTTATTGGAGCTCGGACATGACGCACATCGGCATCATCATCGGCAGCACCCGCCCCGGCCGGAACGGCGAGCAGGTCGCCAGGTGGGTGCTCGACCAGGCCAAGCAGCGCGACGACGCCACGTTCGAACTGGTCGACCTCAAGGACTTCCCGCTCCCCCACCTCGACGAGCCGCTGCCGCCGATGATGGGCCAGTACCAGCACGACCACACCAAGGAGTGGTCGGCGAAGATCGCGGGCTTCGACGGTTTCATCATGGTGACGCCGGAGTACAACCACTCCACGTCCGGCGTGCTCAAGAACGCCATCGACTACCTCAACGCCGAGTGGAACAACAAGGCGGTCGGCTTCGTGTCCTACGGCGCGGTCGGCGGCGCCAGGGCCGTGGAGCACCTGCGGCTCGTGGCGGGCGAGCTCAAGATGGCCGACGTGCGCACCAGCGTGGCGCTGTCGATGTTCACCGAGTTCAAGAACTTCACCGAGTTCGACCCGTCCGAGTACCAGGCCACCACGCTCACAACGATGATCGACGAGCTGGTGCTCTGGAGCAACGCGCTCGCCCCGGTGCGCGAACGGTAGCGTGCTGCCCGTGGAACCTGTCGGGCTGTCACTGGGTCAACCGCGCGAGGAGCGGGCGGACGCCGCGCGCAACCGCGCCCATCTCATCGAGGTCGCTCGCGAGATGGTGGCGGAGCTCGGCGCCGACAAGGTCACCATGGACGGTCTCGCGGAACGCGCCGGGCTCGGCAAGGGCACGGTGTTCCGCCGGTTCCGGACCCGCGCGGGCATCTTCCACGCGCTCTTCGACGAGGAGGAGAGGCGGTTCCAGCAGCGGGTGCTGAGCGGACCGCCGCCGCTCGGGCCGGGAGCGCCGGCGGTGGAGCGCCTGGTCGCGTTCGGCCGGGCACGCCTCGAGTTCCTCGTCGAGCACACGATCCTCGCCCGCGCCGCGCTCGATCCCGGCAAGCCTGTGCCGGTCGGCGACGGCCCGTCGCTGTTCCACGTCCAGATGCTGCTGAACGAGGCGTGCCCCGAGGCGGCCGCGAGCGGCACCCTGGCGTTGCAGCTGGTCGCCGCGCTGGAGGGGCCGATTCTGCTGTACCTGCAGTCCGCGGACGCTCCCAGCCCGATGGTGGACGACCTGAGCGCGAGCTGGCAGGTGCTGGTGGAGCGCGTCGCCGCTAGTTGAGCAGCTCGGCCACGTGCACCACCCGGTCCCGCGGCCACGACTGGCGCAGCTCGCCCTGGAAGGTCACGTCGACCTCGTCCTCCACCACGACCCCGATCACCTGGGTCACCGGCCCGATCGAACCGTAGACGCGGACGAGGTCGCCGACCGCCAGCTCGTCCGCGTGCTTCGTCTCGACGTTGCGCGCCACCGACGCCGGCCGCACCCGTGTCGTGAAGAACCACCAGAGAAGGCCGCACAGCACCGGCATCACCAGCACCAGAATCCCTGCTGTGACGGGGACTGCGCGCACCGACACAGCCGCGCCGACCAACGCCCACAGCAGTCCGGCCAACGCGGCGAGCGAGGCCGAGCTCACGGGGTGGTCGCCGATCTGCAGCCAGCCCGTCGTGCGGACCCAGCCCTCGTCGGTCAGGCCGCGCGGCGTCTTGCCCTGCGCCAGGAGAGGCGCCGGTTCCACCGGTTTGCTGAACAGGTCGATGCCGTCGTCAGTCCGCACGCCGCCACCTCAGCTTGTTGCCGCTACGGGTGCAGACCAGCTCTCCGCCACCGGAGGCCTTCCGCTTCGCGCCTTCCTTGAAGCAGATCTTGCCCAGCCAGAAGTCGTCCGGTTCCTCGTCGGGAGGCGGCTCGACGGAGGTGACCGGCGGCCTGGGCGCCGGTTTCCGCGTGGTGGTCTCCTCCGTCGTGGTGGTCGTCGTTGTCGTTGTCGTCGTGGTGGTCGTTGTCGTCGTCGAGGACGGCGGCTCACTGGACGTCGTGCTCACGATGCGGATGCAGGAGGACGCCCAGAGACCGCGATGTTCTTGCCGGGCAACGGTTTCGACCTGCGCCAGCTCGTCGCGGGTCGACACGTCCGCCGGCGCCATGCCGTCGTGCACGAGCGTCTGCGCGTAGTCGGTGCCGTCCGGCAGCTGCACGTCGACGACGATCCGGTCGCTGTCGGAGTAGTCGACGTCCTTCTTCACCGTGAGACGGACCATCTTGCCGCGCAACAGGTTCTGCGCGGTTGTGCGGGACTCTGCCAGCCAGCAGTCCGCGATGCGACCCAGCCCTGCGACGCGAGCGTGGAAGAGAACTCCCGAGGCGGGCTCGACTCCGTCGAACAGGTCCACATCGGACACCGTGTGGACGGTCACCTCGAACGAGTCACCCCGGTGCATGGTGTCGACGCCGGCGTCGACGCTCTGGCGCGGGCCGTCACCTCCGACGAAACCCGCCGCGGCGGTCGTGGCCAGTGCGGTGAGAACGCCGAGGCACATGACCGCGAGCCTGGTGTGATGGCTCGCGCCCCACCACGAACGGCGGACGATCCCTGGGCTCCGCAACAGCACCCCCCGGCTCGGTGAGCAGTTGTCGAGGCAGTGTTGTCGGGTGTTACTGGACCGTCAAGAACGAAAAAGGTTCAAAATATTTTCGAGCAATGTTTTGACCAATAACCGCTGGCTGTGATTGTGCGAGCACACGCACCCCGCACGGAGACGGGGTGCGTGGACCACTCGGTTTTCAGCCGTTCAGGTTGAGCGTCCAGGTGTCGATCTTGCCGACGTCGATGGCCGCCGCGTCGCGCACGCGGAGCTTCCACGTGCCGTTGGCGGTCTCGCTGGAGAGGTTGACGGTGTAGGTCTGGTTGATGTTGTCGGCGCTGCCACCGGAACGGTTGTGCAGCGAGTAGGTCGAGCCGTCCGGTGCAACCAGCGAGACGATCAGGTCACCGATGTAGGTGTGCACGATGTGGACCTCCACCTTGGCGGCGGTCGACGGCGTGGCGGTGCAGCCCGAGATCACGATGTCGCTGTCCACGGACGTCGTGGTGTTGTCCGGGATGGCGACGTCGTTCGGGTTGGTACCGGTGCAGCCGCCACCGGGGCCACCGGTGACCGTCAGGGTGTAGGTCGCGGTGTGGGTCACCGATCCGGCCGCCGTCACCGTGACCGGGTAGGTGCCCGACGGCGTCGACGTCGTGGTGTTGATCGTCAACGTGGAGCTGTTGCCGGTCGTCACCGAGGACGGGTTGAACGAAGCCGTTGCGCCGGAAGGCAGTCCGGACGCGGAGAACGTCACGGACTGCGCCGCGCCGCTCGTCGTCTGGGTCGACACGGTGGCCTGCACCGACGAACCCGCCGCCACGGAACCGGACGTCGGCGACACCGCCACCGAGAAGTCCGCGCCCGGCGTGCCCTGGACCGCCCTGTCCCACAACGTGTAGGCGATGCCGTCGGCCGCACGGTTGATGTGCGTGTCACTGATGTTCGTCGTGGTGTCGCACGACGAGTGGTAGCACGCGTCGTACGCGGCGCCGGACGTGCCGCCCCACTTGGTCGCCTGGGCCGCCGTCTTGCGCGCGCTGGCACCCATGGCGTAGCCGGACGCCGGGATGCCCGCGTTGGTGAAGGACGCGTCGTCGGAACGGTTGCGGCCCTCGGTGTTCTCCTCGGGCTGCAGGCCCAGGGAGTCCCAGTACGCCTTCATCGGCGCTGACTGGGTGGAGTTGATGTTGTTGATGAAGTAGCCGCCGTTGCGCGACCCGACCATGTCGAAGTTGAAGTACGCCTTGATCCTCTGGCGCTCGCTCGTCGGCAACTGCGAGACGTAGTAGCGCGAGCCGAGCAGGCCCTGCTCCTCGTCGCTCCACCAGGCGAAGCGGACCTTGTTGAGCATCGACGGGTTCAGCTCGGCGAGTTTGAGCGCGACCGCCAGGATCGACGCGGAGCCCGAGCCGTTGTCGTTGATGCCAGGACCCGCGGACACGCTGTCGAGGTGGGCACCGAACATGTAGACGTTGCTCACGTCGCCGCCCGGCCACTCGGCGATCAGGTTCGGACCGGCACCGGTGGAGCAGCCAGAAGCACAGGGCTGCTCGGTCACGGTGTAGCCGGCCGCGGTGAGCTTGCCCTTCACGTAGGCCACCGACGCGCGGTAGCCGGCGGTGGTCGACCGCCGGTTGCCGCCGTTGTTCGTGGCGATGGTCTGGAACTGCGTCAGGTGTTCCTTCACGGCCGCCACGTCGATGTCGGGGGCGGCGAGCGCGGTGGCCGGGGCAGCGGTGGCCGCAGGGACGACCATCGACGCCACGACGACCAGTGTCGTCAACGCGGTGGAGAGCAGGGATCTTCTTCGCACCGTTGGACTCCTTCGCAGGGTATGCAGGGTCAGGCCAACGTAACCGCGCCGACAGTTGCTCACATCGCGTCGAACGGATGATTGTTCTGACGTTTGACGTGCGAGGCTTGATCGGTGTGGTGGCGAATCGCGCTGGTCCTGGCACTCTGCGTGGCGGTGCTGACGAGCCCGTCGCGCACCGAGTCCAACGGCGGCGTGCGGGTGATGCCCCTCGGCGACTCGATCACCCACGGGTTCACCGTTCCCGGCGGCTACCGGGTCGAACTGTGGCGGCGGCATCGGGTCGACTTCGTCGGCTCGGCGTCCAACGGGCCGGTCGAGCTCGGCGATCACGACCACGAGGGCCATCCCGGGTTCCGGATCGACCAGCTGGACGCCCAGATCGTCACGTGGGTGCGGCGGGCGAACCCCAGAACCGTGCTGCTGCACGCGGGTACGAACGACCTCAACCAGAACTTTCAGGTGGCTGACGCTCCGGCGAGGCTCGGCGCGTTGATCGACAGGATCCGCTCACTGGCACCGCTGGCCGAGGTGTTCGTCGCCCAGGTCACGCCGATTCCCGACTACGAGGTGCTGGAGGCGCGCGTGCGGGCGTTCAACGCGGCACTGCCGGCGATCGTGGCGCAGCGAGGTCCGCGGACTCATCTCGTCGACATGCACACCGGGTTCGCCGCGGCCGACCTGGACGACGGCCTGCACCCGAACGCGGCGGGCTACGCGAACATGGCGTCCCGGTGGGCGGCGGCGCTCGAATCGGTGCCGGGCAGCCTGAAGCCCGCCAAGCCTGTTGGTGCTGCCGTGCTGTCGAACCCGCTGTCGTTGCGCTGCCTCGACTCGTCGATGGTGCTCCGGGACTGCAGCGGTGCGCCGAGCCAGCTCTGGGAGTCGGGGTTCGTGCTCTCCCCGGACGGTGGGCCGCCGGGACAGCCGACGGGTCGGTGGTGCGGCCCGTCGCCTGTCGCGGCACGCCCGGCCAGCGGTGGTCGGCGCGGTGATCAGCCCAGACCGATCTGCGCGAAGAACGTCTGGTTGTCCCAGAACAGGAACTCCTCGTCCATGGTGCCGCGCCGGTTCCACAGCCCGACGGTCGCCATGTTGACCGCGTACCGCTTCCCGGTCGGCTGGATGAGACCACCCTTGCCGTCGGGCATCGGCCGCGTGAACGTCCCCTTCATGACTCCGGCGACCGCGGTCAGCCCGCCGTTCGCGACGCGCAGGTAGTGCGACTCGATGCGGGTGTCCGGCGCCCAGACGAACAGCGCCTTGAGGTCCACGATGTGACGGTCGATGCCGTCGGTGTAGTGCCCGTCGGGCCAGTGCACGCGGATCGTGCGGGCGTGGCTCTCCCCCAGCCGCGCCCACTTCTGGTGGCTGAAGACGTCGAAGTCGAGCTCGTCGAACGTCTCCAGGTTGCGCCGCTCGGTGCCGGTCAGGTCCTTGGCGAACGGCGGGTTGGGCACCGGCGTCGCGGACGGGTCGGGCAGCGGCGTCCACGGCGAGTACCCGGCGGGCGCCGCGGCCTCGGCGACCCCGGTGCCTCCCGTGACGGCCGCGAGCGCCATGGCTCCGAACGCGGCGGTGCTGCCGCTGGTGATGAGTGAGCGTCGGTTGAGCATCTCGTGCACCTTTCACTCGGTCTGTGCACGCGAGAGCCTCGCACTAACTTCTGGTTAGCGCTATCGTTTCTACAGTGTCGTGCCTCACACGCGTGTACCTGCGTTGACCAGCGCAAAGGGAGACGGTCAACCCCTCGACGGCCCGGTCGCGGCGCTCCGATGCTCGGAAGTGACAGCCAGTCACTGATCGAACGCAGAAGGGCATCGAGATGAACGCACTCACTCGGATCGGAGTGGCCGTCGCGGTCGCCGCGTCCGTGCTCACCCCGCTCACCGCGTCGGCGGCCAGCCACCCGTGCGCGGGGGTCGCGGGAGGCATCCGCGTCCAACGCGGCCCCTGGATCTGCATCGGGCACGAGTCCAAACCGCTCAACATCATCGCCGACCGCTGCTTCGCCACCGCCGGCTCGATCGTCGAGTACTTCCCCGGCGTCGGGTCCAAGCCCATCCGCTGCGCGACCGGCGACCACGTCATCGAGCCCGTGCGCACCGTCTCGCTTCTCCACGCCTGGAAGCGTCCGGACGCGTTGACGAAGACCGCCGTTCTGGATGGACAACTCGCCGACGACTACCCCCACAAGAACGGCTCGTGGCACGACCCGGACCAGTGGAACTTCTACAAACGCGAGTGCGTGTCGTTCGTGGCGTGGAGGATCCGTGAACGCCTCGGCATCCCGTTCCACAACCACTGGAAGACCCACTGGGGCAACGCGAAGAACTGGGACGACGCCGCGCGCAAGATCGGGCTGAAGGTCAACGACAACCCTGCCGTCGGAGCAGTCGCGCAGTGGAACTCCGGCGAGTTCGGGCACGTCGCGTGGGTCGCTCAGGTGAAGGGAAATGAGGTTTTCCTGGAGGAGTACAACAAGGGCGGCAGCCACAACTACGGATCGCGCTGGATCAAGGCGAGCGCCGTGGAGAACTTCATCCACTTCAAGAGCTGAGACACGTTGGGGTGAGTTCGCGTCCAAACGGAGTGCTGGGGCGCGGACTCACCCGTAACTTTCGGCGTTGATGGACTTCGGCACCGAGCTGCGCAGATGGCGGACCAAGCGAGACCTGTCCCTGGCAGGTCTCGCTCGCTTGACGCACTACAGCAAGAGCTACCTCAGCAAGATCGAGAACGGCGACAAGCCGGCCACGCCCGACGTCGCCCAGCGCTGTGACGAGGCGCTGGACGCGGACGGGGCGCTCACCGACCTGTTGCCGCCCGAGGTCGTGATCCCGTTGCAGGTCTCCGGCGACCAGTGCCCCTACCGAGGGCTGGCGGCGTTCGACGCGGAGGACGCGCGGTGGTTCTTCGGCCGGGAACGCGCGGTCGCCGCTCTGGTGGACCGGCTGGGTCAGCGGTGGCTCGCGGGCGGGCCGGTGATCGTGGTGGCACCGTCGGGTGCGGGCAAGTCGTCGCTGCTCAGGGCCGGTCTGGTGCCCGCGCTGGCCCGCGGGGTGCTGCCCGCGGCCGGATCGCGGGACTGGCCGGTGCGGGTGTTCACGCCGACCTCCGACCCGCTGGGCGCACTTGCCGCCCAGCTCGCTTCCATCGGGTCCGCGGACGGGATGGTGCTGATCGTCGACCAGTTCGAGGAGACGTTCACGCTGTGCCCCGACGAACGGCAGCGAGAGCAATTCGTGGCCGAGCTGTGCGGGTTGGCGTCCGGCGAACCCAAGGCCGCTGTCGTTCTCGGTGTGCGGGCCGACTTCTACGGTCAGCTGCTGTCCTGTCCGGACCTGGTGCCGTCGTTGCAGGACGGTCAGGTCGCGCTCGGTCCGCTCGGGCCGGACGAGCTGCGGGCCGCGATCGTGCAGCCCGCCCGGCTGGCGGGGCTCGGCATCGAGCAGGGCCTCGTCGAGCTGCTGGTCCGAGACCTCGGTGGACGCTCAGGTTCCTACGATCCTGGCGCGTTGCCGTTGCTGGGCCACGCGTTGCTGACGACGTGGCAGAACCGCGACAGCCGTCAGCTGACCGTAGCCGGGTACCAGCTGACCGGCGGCATCCACGAGGCCGTCGCGAACACCGCCGAACGCACCTTCACCGGCCTCGACGAACACTCGCAGGCGATCGCACGACGGTTGCTGCTGCGGCTCGTGCGCGTCGACCGGCACGGGCAAACCCGTGCCCGCGCCGACTTCTCGCAGCTGAGCGGCCACTCCGTGCTCACGGCGTTCATCCGGGCCCGGCTGCTCACCGCCGGCACCGGCACCGTCGAGATCACCCACGAGGCACTGCTGACCGCGTGGCCCCGGCTGCGCGAGTGGATCGAGGCCGACCGCATCGGACTCCTGGCACGCCAACGGCTGTCCGAGGCCGCTGACGAGTGGGAGAACCACGCGCGTGCACCGAAGCTGCTGTACCAGGGCGCGGCGCTCGCGGTGGCTCGTGCCTGGGCGGCTGATCACCCCGACGAGCTGACGGCGTCGGAACGCGACTTCCTCCGTGCGGGCAAACGGGAACAGCAGCGCGGTGTCCGCCGCCTGCGCCGATTGGTGGCACTGCTGAGCGTGCTGGTGCTGCTCGCGGCCGCGGCCACTGGAGCCGCGCTGTGGCAGCAGAAGGAGGCGGCGAACCAACGTGATGTGGCTGTGGCGCAGAAGGTCGCGGGACGTGCCGGTGAGCTGCGGGCGACCAACCCGGCGCTCGCAATGCAGTTCGCGCTCGCCGCGTACCAGCGCAAGTCCACCGTGGAGACTCGGGGCGCGGTACTCAGTTCGGGCACGCCGTTCGCCAGCAGGTTCCACTCGGCGGGCGACTGGGTGGAGGCGGTCGCCTACAGCACCGACGACGAGGTGCTCGCGGTCGGCACCAGTGACGGCGTGATCGAGCTGTGGGACGCCACGAACCCTCGGCGCCAGGAGCCCCTCGGCACTCTCCCCCGTGCCGAGGACAAGGTCTGGCAGCTCGCGTTCCACGACCGCACCCTCGTCGCCGCCACCGGCACGACCCCTGTGCTGTGGGACGTCTCGAACCCCGCCGCACCCGCCCGTCTCGCCTCGCTGTCCGGCCACCGCGCACCGGTGCGCGGCGCGGCGTTCACCGCCGACGGCGCGCGGCTGGTGACGACCAGCACCGACGGTGTGGCCCAGGTCTGGGACGTCACGGGCTCGCCGCGCCTGATCAGGACGATGCGCGACGAGCAGGACATCGGCACCGCAGTGGCCGTCAGCCCGGACGGCAACACTCTGCTCACCGCCCACAGCGGCTCCCGGGCGCGGTTGTGGGACCTGGCCACGGGACTGCCGGGAGCGGTGGTCCCCTGTCCGCGGCACACCTTCGGCAGAGCCACGTTCAGCCCCGACGGACGGTTTCTCGCGCTGGCCAACAACGACGGCCAGACCTGGCTGTCCACAAAGGACTCACCCGGCGGGTTCGGTCCCGCCGAGCCGCTCGCCGGCATGTCCTCGCTGGCGTGGGGGCTCGCGTTCAGCCCGGACAGCACCAGGCTCGCCACCGCGGGCAACGACCGCATGGCCCGCGTCTGGGACGTCACCACGCGGGCCGAGCTCATCCGGCTGCGACACCCCAACCGCGTGCTCAGCGTCGCCTTCAGCCACGACGGCCGCACGCTCGCGGCGGGTGGCATCGCGGGCTCGTTCCACCTGTGGCACGACCCGATGGTGACGGTTTCCGGACAGCTGGCGCTGATCGGCACGAGCCGTGACCGTCAGCTGTTCGCCACGTCCGCAGGCACCGCGATCACGCTCTGGGACGCGGGTCTCGGCAGGCTCAGCACGCTCCCGGCGCACCACGTCGCGTCCGTGGGCACCGCCGTGATCAGCGACGACAAGAAGATCATGGCGACTGTGGCGTACGACCACGACGTCGTGCTGTGGAACATCGCCGACCCGCGCGCGCCGCGGTTCCTGCACCGGCTCGACATGATCGACGAAGAGGTCGTCACCGCCGCCCTGCGCCCCGACGGCACGCTCCTCGCCACCGGCGACAACAGCGGCGTCGCGATGCTGTGGGACCTCGCGGACCCGACGGCCCCGCGAAAACTCGTGCCGTTGCGGGAGAACTTCCGCAACGTCAACGCACTCGACTTCAGCCCCGACGGCACCCGGCTCGTCACCGGCGACACCAACCACGGCGTCCGGTTGTGGGACGTCTCGGTTCCTTCGAGTCCGCGGCAGATCGCACACCACACCGACCACACCGAAGCGGTCGCCGCCGTCCGCCACGCCCCGGACGGCACGGTGATCAGCACCAGCCACGACTGGTCGGTCCGCCTCTGGCGGCCGGGAACCGCGTCGGTCCGGCTCACCGGGCACACCAACCAGGTCGGCGTCGCGGACCTCAGTCCGGACGGCCGTCTCCTCGCCACTGCGGCGGCCGACGGCACGATCCGCCTCTGGGACCTCCGCTCCGCCACGACCTGGGCCGCGCTCACCCAGCCGGGATCCGGCCTCGGCACCGGCCTGTTCACCGCCGACAGCCGCGGTGTGGTGACTGCGTCCGGCGGGCACATGCGGTTGTGGGACACCGATGTCGACGCGGTGGCGCAACGGATCTGCTCGCTGGCCGGCCAGCACGTCACCCGGGACGAGTGGGCGCAGCAGTTCGACTCCGCCGCGTACTCGCCGCCGTGTGCGTGACATATCGCGGGCATATCGAAAACCGCATACGCCCTGGCAACCGTCGTGCGTCTTGACTTCGGTCCGTGCTCAACAGCTGGTACGCGTGGTTCGGTACGTACACCGGGATCGTCGCTCTCACCGTGCTCTCGTTGCCGGTGGCGGTGCTGGTGGCGGTCTTGGTGGGATGGCGGCGGAAGGTGCGCGGTGCTCCGTCGCCCTGGAGGACGGCCGTTGCCGAGGTCGGCCTGGTCCACGGGACGGTGCCGTGGGTGTGGATGACCCTGTTGCCGGGCAACGAACTCGGCAAACACGGCGTGCTGAGCCTCGTGCCGTTCGCGGACCTCCTGGCGATGGACCGCGGTCAGATCATCGGCAACCTGCTGATCTTCTTCGCGCTAGGGTTCTTCGTGCCGTTGCGGTTCCCCGGGATGGCGTCACTGGGGCGGGTGCTGCTGCTGGCGTTGTCGTGCTCGGTCCTGATCGAGGTGGCGCAGTACGCGCTGCTGCTCGACCGGGTGTCCTCAGTGGACGACGTGCTGCTCAACACGACCGGCGCCGGCCTTGCCGCGCTGCTGTCGTACCGCTGGTGGCGCGTTGTCCCTAGGCTGCCGGTATGCGCGTACTGATCGTGGAGGACGAGCCCTACCTGGCCGAAGCGGTCAGGGACGGCCTGCGGCTGGAGGCGATCGCAGCCGACATCGCGGGCGACGGCGACACCGCGCTTTCGTTGCTGAGCCTCAACTCCTACGACATCGCGGTGCTGGACCGCGACATCCCCGGCCCGTCCGGAGACGAGGTCGCGCGCCGGATCGTCGCGTCCGGCAGCGGCATGCCGATCCTCATGCTGACCGCGGCCGACCGCATCGACGACAAGGCCTCCGGCTTCGAGCTCGGCGCCGACGACTACCTCACCAAACCGTTCGAGCTCCGCGAACTCGTCCTGCGGTTGCGCGCCCTGGACCGCAGGCGCGCCCACGCCAGGCCCCCGGTCCGCTCGCTGGCCGGGCTGCGGCTGGACCCGTTCCGCCGCGAGGTGTTCCGCGACGACCGCTACGTCGCGCTCACCCGCAAGCAGTTCGCGGTGCTCGAGGTGCTCGTCGCGGCGGAGGGCGGCGTGGTCAGCGCCGAGGAGCTGCTGGCGCGGGCGTGGGACGAGAACGCGGACCCGTTCACCAACGCCGTCCGGATCACGGTCTCGGCGCTGCGCAAACGGCTCGGCGAACCGTGGATCATCGCCACGGTGCCGGGCGTCGGCTACCGGATCGACACGTGACCCGGCGTTCTGGGATCAGCGCCCGCCTCAAACTCACCCTCAGCTACGCCGGTCTCGTCCTCGTCACCGGCGCGGTCCTGCTGATCCTCGTCTGGACGTACCTGCTCCGCTTCGTCCCCGACACCGACCAGGGCCTCCTCGGCATCGCCCCCAACCAGTACCTCCTCTGGCGCACCTTCGCCCCACCCGCCGCGCTGGCACTGGCCGCGTTGCTCGCGCTCGGCCTCGCCGGAGGATGGTTCCTGGCGGGCCGCATGCTCGACCCGCTCAACCGCATCGCCGACACCGCGCGGCTGGCGGCGAAAGGCGAGCTCTCACACCGGGTCGGCCTGCCCGGCCGCAACGACGAGTTCCGCGAGCTCGCCGACACGTTCGACACCATGCTCGAACAGCTCGAGTCCCACGTCGCCGAGCAACGACGGTTCGCCGCCAACGCCTCCCACGAGCTGCGCACACCGCTGGCGATCACCCAGTCGCTGCTGGACGTCGCCCGCCACGATCCCAGCCCCGAACAGATCGACCGCCTCCACGTGGTGAACAAGCGCGCGATCGACCTCACCGAGGCACTCCTGCTGCTCAGCCGCAGCGACAGCGGCACCTTCACCCGCACGACGGTCGACCTCTCGCTGGTCGCCGAGGAAGCCGCCGAAACCCTGCTCCCGTTCGCCGAACAGCGCGAAATCACCCTCGACGTCACCGGCGACGCCACCAGGACAGCCGGGTCCGCGGAGCTGCTGCTGCGGATGGTCACGAACCTCGTCCAGAACGCGATAGTCCACAACGTCGACGGCGGCACCATCACGGTCCACACCTCACAGCTGCCCGGCGAGAGCGTGCTGCGCGTCGAGAACACCGGTCAAAATCTCACGGTAGACCCGCAGACCCTCACCGAGCCGTTCCAGCGCGGCGCCGAACGCACCCGCCAACCCGAGCACGCCGGCGCCGGGCTGGGGCTGGCGATCGTGGCGAGCGTCGTCCGCGCCCACGACGGAACCCTGGACCTCACACCGAGAACAGCCGGCGGTCTCAAGGTCACCATCAGGCTGCCCGACGTCACAGGTCCCGGCCGGCTCCCGCCGCTGGAATCGCGGTGAACATGCGCGGCGCACCAAACCCTTGCGCGGCAAAGGCTTCCAACACCGCCTGCTCGACGTCCGCACGCAGCGGAGCCGGCACGAGAGCGATCGCGGAACCGCCGAACCCGCCACCGATCATCCGCGCACCCAGCGCACCGGCCTTCTCAGCGGCCGACGCGGCGACGTCCAACTCGGGGCACGACACCCGGTAGTCGTCGCGCAGGCTCGCGTGCGAGGCGCTCAGCAGCGGCCCGATCTCCTCGTACCGATCGGATCGAAGCAGCGCAACGGTGTCCAGGACTCGCGCGTTCTCGGTGATCACGTGCCGGACCAGCGGCTGCAACTCATCAGGCAACCCGGCCTCGGTGTCCAGATCGCGCACCGCGGCCACACCGCGCAGCCGCGCCGCCTCCTCACAGCCCGCACGACGTTCGGCATACCCCGAGGTCACCAGCGAGTGGCTCACCCGAGTGTCGATCACGAGCACTTCCAGCCCGTGCCGAGCCGCGTCGAACGGCACCTGCTCCTGCTGGCCCGACCGCACGTCCAGGAACAACGCATGTGCTGCCGTGCAACACAAAGACGCCGTCTGGTCGAGCAACCCCGTCGGCGCGCCCACGAAGTCGTTCTCGGCCTGCTGCACCCACTTCGCGATGTCGGCCGCAGACGCCTCCACCCCCGCCAACCCCAGCAACCCCAGCGCCGTCGCCACCTCCAGCGAGTGCGACGACGAAAGGCCAGACCCGTGCGGCACGTCCCCGTCGATCACCAGGTCCGCGCCACCGGTGATCCCCTGCTGCCGCAACACCCACGCGACACCGGCGGGATACGCGGCCCACCCCTCGACGCCGGGCGCGAGCGACGCGAGGTCCAGCGGCTGCGCCGTGACCACCGAACCGTCCACGACGCTCGCCAACGTGATCAAGCCGTCCGAGCGCGGCGCCGCGGCCACCCAGGTGCGCTGCGGGATCGCGAACGGCAGCACGAAGCCGTCGTTGTAGTCCGTGTGCTCGCCGATGAGGTTGACCCGGCCCGGCGCCGACCACACCCCGGCCGGGGCCACGCCGTGCAGCCCCGCGAAGGCCTCGGCCGTGCTGTTCGATCCTGTTGACTTCATACCGCCCGATCCCAAGCCCGTCGACAGTGCCGACGGCGAGGATGACGTAGATCAAGCCGAATGACAATGTTGATTCTTGATTGAATACGTTGAGTGCGGTTAGCCTCTGGTTTCCCGAAGGAGGTCCCCGCCGTGCTGCTCGAAGCACCCGCCCGCTCGTTCTCTGTGCCGCTGGGCGACCCGTACCGCTCCTCGACAGGCCCGAGCAGTGGGGCACGTGGCGCCACCACCTGCTCCTGCCCGCGCTGGACGGCCGGATGTCGTTGCTGCGCACCACCATCAGCGCACCGCACGCTGCCGTCGTCCGGTTCGGCGAGATCAGCGACCGCACGTCGATCTTCCTGAACGGCCAGCCCGTCGGCGTCCTGCACAGCGAGCTCAACGACCGCGCGGTGTCCCTCAGGGACGCGAACGGCGAGCTCACGATCCTCGCGGAGGGCACCGGCCTCGCGGACGTCACCCTCGACGGCACGCCCGTGACCGGCTGGGACGTCATGCCGCTGCTCCTCGGCAGGCCGGTCACCGTGCGGCCGGACCGCAACGTCCCGGTGAGCGGCCCGGTGTTCCGCCGCGCCACGTTCACCACCCACGAGCCGGACGACCTGGTCCTCGACACGTCGGGGTGGGGCTGCGGCGTGGTGTGGGTGAACGGGCACGATCTCGGCCACTACGGGTCCCGCACGCCGTTGCACGTACTCCGAGAGGCGCTGAAAGCAGGCTCCAACGAGCTGGTCGTCTTCGAAACCGGCGTGCCCGCGGACCTGACCGCGAGGTTCAGCGCCTAGCCGATCGGCCAGTCCCTCGGCCGGAAGACGGAGAGCGAGCGCCGCCCGGTCCTCCTACGATCGCGATCATGCTTGGCTATCGCCGTCACTGGATCGTCGCCACCCTGGTCATCGCCGTGTACGGCATCCAGCTGGTGTACGGGCCACAGCCGTGGGGCGGGCAGCAGTGGGTGGTGCCCGCGCTGATCGCGGTGGTGGTCGTGGCGGCGGCCTTCGCACATCACCACGTGACCGCGACCGTGTTCGCGTGCGCGGGCATCCTCGCCGTCACGATCCTGGCCCCGTTCCCGTGGAAGACGGGCGACCTCCAGTACGGCGGGCTCGCCGAGCCGATGCGGTTCGACCACGGGCCGCTGACCGTCTCCGAGGCACTCGCCGGGATGGTGCTGGTCGTGGTGCTGGTGTGGACGGCGACCCCGCTCACCGCCGCGATCTGCACCGCAGCCCTGTTCGCCGTGTCCGTCTTCTCCACCTACGTCCGGACGGTCCAGTACGAGCTTCCCACCGCGGTCCCGAGCGTCGTGCTCGGAACGGTCGCCGCGGTCGCGCTGGGATATCTCCTCCGGGTGCGCGACCGGACACAGGCCCAGTTGGCGGCCGCCGAGGAGGAGCGGGTGCGCCGGGAGGAACGCCTCGACATGGCGCGCGAGCTGCACGACGTCGTGGCCCACCACGTGACGGGAATGCTGGTGCAGGCCCAGGCCGCGGTCATCGTGTCCGATGGGGACAAAGACGCCGCGTGCGGGATGCTGCCCGGCATCGTGAACGGCGGCACGGACGCGTTGGGAGCGATGCGCGCGATGGTCCGAGCACTGCGCGACGCCGAGGCGACACCCGGAACCAGCGACCTCTCCGCGGATCTCAAAGCACTGGTGGAAAAATCAGGGCTGCCGGTGCGCGCGTCCATCGAACTGCCGCAGGACGTGAGGCCGGAACTGGGGCGGTCGGTGCTGCGCCTGGTGCAGGAAGCACTGACGAACACCCGCAAACACGCCCACGACGTCACCGACGTGGAGGTCGAAGTGCGGCTCACCGCAACGGCTGTGCTGCTGTCCGTTGTGGACAACGGCACGACGAGGCCGGCGCATTCAGGAGGATTCGGGTTGGTGGGCATGAAGGAACGGGTCAGCGAGCTGGGCGGCCGGTTCTTCGCCGGCGCCACGGGTGACGGCTGGCTCGTGACGGCCGAACTGCCGCTGGCGGTGCACGCGTGATCTCCGTGCTCATCGCCGAGGACCAGGACATGGTCAGGACGGGCTTCCGGCTCATTCTCGAGTCGCACCAGGACATCACCGTGGTCGCCGACGTCGCGGACGGCGTCAGCGCGGTCGAACGAGCCCGCGCGCTGAGCCCGGACGTGTGCCTGGTCGACGTCCGCATGCCCGGGCTGGACGGCCTCGAGGTAACCCGGCAGCTCGCGCCGCACACCCGCATCGTCGTCGTCACCACCTTCGACACGGACGAGGTGCTGCACCAGGCGTTGGACAACGGCGCGTGCGGGTTCCTCACCAAGGACGCCAGCCCGGCGCTGCTCGTCGAGGCGATCCGCTCGGCCGCGCGGGGCGACGTGCTGGTGTCGCCTTCCGTCGTGCTGCGAGTGCTCGGCCGCAGCGCCCCGAAGGTGCCGGACGTCGACGCGGGCCTGCTCACCGACCGCGAGCTCGACGTCGTGCGGCACGTCTCGCGAGGGCTGAGCAACGCGGAGATCGCCTCGGAGCTGCAGCTGTCCGTCTCGTCGATCAAGTCCTACCTGGCGTCGGTGCAGGCCAAGATCAACGCGCGCAACCGGGTGGAGGTCGTCGCCTGGGCGTTCCGCGCGCACGTGGTGGCCGGTTGACCTCGGCCGAACGGTTGAGGCGCACCATCTCCACTACCTGACAGGCCAGCGGTTCGCGGCCTTCGAGCTGATCCGGCACACCCCTCCCGACCAGCACTCTCGTCCACATCGGACAGTTCGACGAGAGGCGCGGTCACCCGATGCTGGACCACCTGCGATCATCGCTGCACAGCGTGCTCTACCTGGCTTTCGCCGGGTTCGCGCTCATCACGACGATGACCTCGGAGTTCTACGGCTACCGCCTGTGGGGTGCCTTCGCCGTCATCGCCTTCCTGGGCGCCGGGGCGTTCGCGGTGTTCAGCCACAGGCTCGCGCTCTGGTTCGCGCTGGGCCTCGGCACCGTCGCCCCGCTCGGGGTGCTGGTCTTCCACCGCGACGCCGCCGCGGAGGACTTCAGCGGCACGCCGTGGACGTGGAGCGCGCAGCCGGACGTCTGGGTGATCGAACGCTCCGCTCGCCTGCTGCTCGCCCACGGCACGCCGTACGTGGACGTGACGGGCCTCGGCAGGGCTCCGGACGTGAACGACTACACCCCGTACGGTCCCCTGATGACGGTGTTCGGGCTGCCCAGGGCACTGTTCGGCGACTCACCGCTCACCGACGCCCGGATCATGTTCGGCCTGGTCGCGGTGGCCGCCGTGGTGCTGAGCCTGCGGTTGCTCGGCCGGCCGCGCATCCCGGTTCTCGCCGCCCAGTTCGCCGCGGTCAGCCCGTTGACGATGTTGACCGCCACCACGTCGGGCGAGGACATCGCGGTGCTCGCGCTGATCGGCCTCACCGCCACCCTGGTGATCACGAAACGCCACTGCTGGGCCGCGGTGCTGGCCGCGGCCGTGGTGAGCATCAAGCTCATCGCACTGCCCGCGATCGTCGTGCTCGTCGTGTTCATGCTGGGGCGCAAGCACATCGCGATGTTCGCGGCCGCGCTGGCCGGGTTCAACCTGCCCGTGGTGCTGGTCGATCCAGGCGCGTTCGTCGAGCACGCCATCCGGTTCCCGACGGGTGGCGCGCAGGTCGCCTCACCAGCGTCGAGCCCGTTCCCCGGCCACCTGCTCACCGAACTGGGCCCCGCCGGGCACGTCGCCGCGCTGGCGTTGCTGGTCGTGGCCGGGCTCGCCGTGGTGGCGTGGCTGGTCCTGCGTCGTCCCGCCACTGTCGCGGACGCGTTGTGGCGGGTGGTCGCCGGTATGGGCGCGGCGATCCTGCTGATGCCGGCCAGCCGGTTCGGCTACCTCGTCTACCCGATGGCGCTGATCGGTTCGGCGCTGTTCTTCTCGGCCGTCGAACGGCCGGAACCGCGCAGGACGATCGCGACCACCACCAGCGTGACCAGCGCGAACGCCGGGTAGGCCCAGCCGATCGCTGACAGCCAGCCGGGGCGGCTGATCGTCCAGATCGTCGGCTGCCGGTCGAGCTGGAACGAGATCAGGTCGAAGAACATGACCGGCACCCACAGCACCAGCAGCGTGTTCCGCGCCCACGGGGCGATGCCCGAGTACACGAGCCAGATCAGCAGCGGCGCCACCCACACCCAGTGGTGGTCCCACGAGATCGGTGACAGCAACAACCCGAGGAACTGCACGGTCAGCACGCCGATCAGCGCGTCGCTCGCCCGGACCGCCGCCCGCAGCGCGACCAGCGCCAGCAACACCGCGACGACCGCCGCGATGATCCACGGCAGGGACATCTCGACGTCGTAGCCCAGAGACCTGGACAACGCCCCGCGCAGCGACTGGTTGTGCGCGGTCGCGATCGGGCCGACCCGGTCCGCCGCGCCGAGCAGCTCGAACCAGTACGTCTTGGACTGCTGGAAGTCGACCAGGAAACCGAGGCCGACGCTCGCGGCGAACGCGACGAACGACCACACCGCGGCCATCCACCGGCGCGTGGCGAGGAAGTACAGGCCCGAGATCGCCGGGACGAGCTTCACACCGGCCATCAGGCCGATCCCCGCACCGGCGAGCTTGTCGCTGCGCGCCACCATCGCGGCCAGCACGATCGCCACCAGCACAAGGTTGATCTGACCGAACTGGAACGTGTGGAACACCGGCATCATCCACAGCAGCACCGCGGTCCACAGGATCGACCGCCGCCGCCACAGCTTGGCGTCCACGGTCCAGGACTCGCCCGCGACGAGCCGCAACGCCACCCGCACGATCCAGTACAGGCACAGCAACGAGATGAGGCGCCAGGTCCACTGCGCGAGGCCCCAGAACATCCACGTCATCGGGAGGAACACCAGCGCGCCGAACGGCGGGTAGGTGAACGGCAGCGGGAAGTCCGGCGGCGAGAACGGCGAGAACACCCGGTACAGGTCGCCTTCGAGCACGTGCGGCGCGAGCACCCAGTACACGCGCAGGTCGAGCGTCTCGTTGCCGAACCCGCTGACGATGACCACGGTCCGGACCGCCACGGAGACCAGCAGCAGCCACGGCGCGATCGCCAGCAGCCGCTTTTCCAGCTTCACAGCGCCACTCCCGTGCGTTGTTCAGTGCGCAGCATGGCCGGCGCCGCCGCGAGGAAGGCCAGGCCCAGCGCCGGGTACACCCAGCCGAGCAGGGCGAGCGGCCACGGCCTCGGGATCTCCCAGATGGTCGGCTGCAGCTCGATCAGGATCGAGATGATGTCCGTGACCATGACGACGACCCACGCCCAGGCGAGCACCACGCGGGCGCGGTGCTGGGCGCCGTAGACCATCCAGAGCACGGCCGGGATCATCCACAGCCAGTGGTGGCTCCACGAGATGGGCGAGACGAGCAGCCCGAACGTCTGCACGACGACCACGGCGGCCAGCTGGTCGTTCGCCCGGACCGCGGCGCGCAGGGCGAAGAACGTGAGCACGGCCGACACGGCGACCGCGAGCAGCCACGGCCAGCCCATCTTCACGTCGTAGCCGAACGACCGCGACAGAGCGCCGCGCAGCGACTGGTTGATCGCCGACCCCACCGGGCCGACCCGGTCGGCCGCGCCGAGCAGCTCGAACCAGTAGCGCCAGGAGTCCTTGGCGGACACCAGGAAGCCCAGTGCGACGGTGATGGCGAAGCCGATGGCCGACCACACCGCGGCGGTGAACTTGCGCGTGGCCAGGAAGTACAGCACCGAGATGCCCGGCGTCAGCTTGAGGCCGATGCCGACACCGACGCCGAGTCCCGCCGTGATCTGCCGGACCGCAATCATCGCGGCGAACACGCCGGCGACCAGCGGCAGGTTGATCTGACCGAAGTCGAGGGTCTTGCGCACCGGCTCGAACCACAGCGCCAGCGCGGTCCACAGCAACGCCCGGCGCTGCCACTTCACGTCGTAGTCCTGCTCGGCCTTGGTGGCGATGAGCTTCAACGCCGTGCGGATCAGCCACCACAGGCAGAACAGCGACAGGACCTGCCACACGATGCGCGCGGCGACCCACGGCAGCGCGGACACCGGCAGGAACGCCAGCGCCGCGAACGGCGGGTAGGTGAACGGCAGCGGGAAGTCGGCCGTGAACGGCATGTTGATGTCGTAGAGCTGGTCGCTCAGGACGTTCGGCGACAGGCTCCAGTACACCTTCAGGTCGATCATGCCCCAGTTGACGGGGTTGCCGAGCTTGACGGCGTAGACGACCAGCGACAGACCGAGCAGCAGCGGAGCGAACCTGAGCAGCCGGTTCTCCAGCTCAGCCACTTGCACCACCCACGCTGGTGCTGGGGCTCGTGGTGCTCGGGATGCTCGCCACGGTGTTCTCGACCTCGTGCGGCGCCGGCTGCGGCTTCGTGAGCTCCTTGAAGACCCACACGCCGACCGCGATCGTGGCGGCGAGGTACGGCCACCACACCCACGGGTTCATGTTGTCGTAGGTCCAGCGGAAGACGACGGTGCCGTCGGGCAGCGTGATCAGCGTCATCCAGACCGAGATGCCACCGAGCACGGCGACCCCGCGGTTGCTCCACGCGAACACCGCGGCCAGTGCCAGCGACCAGGTGAAGTACCAGGGCAGCACGGACGGGGCGAGCAGCGACGCGGCGAGCAGGGCCAGCATCGCGCGCCGGACCGCCTCCACACCGCCTTCGCGCGCGAGCCACCACTGCCGGACCAGCACGTACGCGAGCGCGACCATGCCGGCGACGCGGAAGAAGCCCAGGAAGCCCTCACGGGTCCAGCCGGGGATGTGCGTGCCGATCGAGTAGAAGAGGATCTCCGCCGCCGCGCAGGGCAGCGAGAGCCAGGTGAGCAGCGGGGTCTGGGACTTCAGCACGCCGATCCAGCCGAGGCCGACCCCCGCGACCATGCTGGCGGCCGCGAAGACGACCACGAACGCCGCGCCACCGGCTCCGGCGGCCACCAGGAAGCGGTGCCGCGCCGACCCGCTCAGCCTCGCCGCCCACACCCACACGAGGAACGGCAGGACCAGCAGTGCCGTGGCCTTGACCGCCACGGCCAGCGCGATGAACGCGAACCCGCGCAGGTGCTTGTGGTCGAGCACGAACGCCACGCCGACGGCCATGAGGCCGACCATGAGGATGTCGTTGTGCACGCCGCCGACGCCCAGCGCGAGCACCACGGGGTTGGCGACCGTGAGCCACAGCGCGACGTTGTTGCGGCCGCCCAGGTGCTTCGTGAGCTTCGGGATGGCCCAGACGAGCAGCGCGAGACCGCCGAGCACGGCGATCCGCATGAAGATGGCGCCGAGGATGACGTTGTCGCCCGTCAGGCGGACCGTCACCTTGCCCAGCATCAGGAACAGCGGCCCGTACGGGGACGGCGTCTCCTGCCACAGGCCCGCGACGTTGCCCCGCAGCGGCAGGTCCAGCACGGCGGCGCCCTTGGCGTACGGGTCGAAGCCGCGCAACGCCACCGCGCCCTGCGCCAGGTAGCTGTAGACGTCCCGGCTGTAGAGCGGCGGCGCGATGATCAGGGGTGTGGTCCAGGCCGCGGTGGCCATCGCCACCACGCGGCCGCCCGCTTCACCGCTGAGCACCATGCGGCCGAGCCGCACCCACGACAGCACCATGAGCCCGAGGCCGACGAACAGCACCATGAACGCGAGGTCGTGGCCGTGGCCGTACCTCATCGCGTTCAGCGCCGTGCCGCTCAGCAGCGGGTCCCTGCGGACGATCGCGCCTGCACCGAGCCCACCGACGGTGAGCATCGTCGCGCCGATAACGCCCGGCAACAACACTCGTCGCGGAATTCGCCGGAATAGTCCCAGCCATACGTTCACAACCGGATCCACCCTCTTGAACGCGCTCCTCGTCCCCTGCGGCGTGCGCCACTGCAACACCTATCGCACCGGGGCCTGTGCAAACGGATTCCGAATGGAACCGGCTTTGTGCGAGTTTATCAGAAGATCACGAAGGGGGCTGCGGCAGGGCCCGCCGAACGGCGCAAGCCTCTTCGTCAAGCAGCTCACGGGCCCTCTCCGCCCAGTCCGCGGCGATGTGGAATCCGTCACCGGGAAAGCGCGGAAATACGTGCAAATGGAGGTGGAAGATCTCCTGGAACGCGGCCTCCCCGTCGGCGAGGAACATGTTGACTCCCTCACACCGCAGGTCAGAGCGTCGCAGCGCACGTCCGACGCGATGACCGAGCCGCCAGAGGTGGGCGCCCGTGTCCTCGTCCAGGTCTTCCAGTCCGACGGCATGGGTGCGCGGCACGACCAGAACATGTCCCGGCGTCACCGGGTTCAGGTCCATGAACGCGACCGCCTTCTCGTCCGCGTGCACCACACTCGCCTCCGCCTCACCTGCGACGATCGCGCAGAAGACGCATCCCCCGTGTTGATCCACGTGAGGAATCTTAGGTTGTTACATGCAATTCACCACGCCGATACACCCGTCCCAGGAAAACGGGATGGATCACACGTTCGGGGAGATTCCGCGCGCGCGGACGTCGTCGAGCCGCACAAGTTGCGCGCGCGGGTACTTCCGTCCCGGGATCGGCACGGGCGAACCGGTGAACGACACAGGAGTACCCGCCAGCAGCAGCGTCAACCCCTCCGGCAGATCGTCGCGTGACACGAACCACGACCCGCCCCGGCTGTCGGTGATGAAGCCGTGCGACTCCCCCGACTTCCACGTCGACACCGTGCCCTTGCGCCTGCCGCGCGGCGCACCCACCGGCGAGGCCACCGCCTGACTGGACCGCACGAACGGGCTCCGCAGCGGGTACTCCTTGTGGTCCGCGGGGGCGAACAGGGCGTCGAAGCCGGGCGTGAACGGGGTGGCGGCCCTCAGCGGCGCGGCGGTGCGCGGGGTCCAGGCGGGAGCCTTCTCGATCGTCTTCACGTCGACGACCGGCACGATCACGTGCACACCTTTTGCGGTGAGCCTGGTCACGAGGGGTGCGAAGTCCGCGTCACCGGTCAGCAGCACGACCCAGTCCAGCGGGACGGTCGTCGCCCGGTCCCACGCCTCGAGAGCGAGCTGGACGTCGACGCCCTTCTCCTTGCCGCCGTGCAGGGGCAGGTCGTGGCGGGTGATGCCGGCGTTGGCCAGCGCGGCGTCGAACGAGGCGGCCGGCGTGTCGATGCGCCCCCGCACGTAATGGGCCTCCGCGACGACGCACTCGTCGAGCGGCCGGCCGGTCTCGGTGTGCACGAACCACCTGAGCGCGTCGTGCAGACCGTCCAGCGAGATCCGCGCGGCCCGCTGGTGCGCGGTCGCGTAGAAGTCGCTCAGGTACGCGAACCACGTGCCGTCGTAGAAAACGCCCAGGCGGACGATCTTCCCCATCGGACCGACTTTACCCGGCCGGGGAGGCGCGCTCCCCGGCCAGGCCCAGGTCAGCGGGGTGGGGCGGCGGTCGTGTGGCGAGGAGCTCAGCCCGGACGGCCGCAGGGACTCGCGTGACGCACCAACCAGCCCCACGCCTGCATCCTCGCTCCACCGCCGCAGGCCCCAGGCCGCGCCACAGCGAGCCAGCCCCGGCCCGCCCAACTCAGCGCCGATACACCCCCAGCTCGAACACCGAATAGCCCCACCCGGTGCCGCGCTGCGTGGCGTGCACCCGCACGTACCGGCCGGTCGCCGTCACGTCGATCGAGTCCACTCCCCCGTTGCCCGACGAAGTGCCGTACACCGCGCGCCAGTCGCTGCCGTTGTCCGACACCTGGATCTCGTAGGCACGGCCGAACGCCGCCTCCCACACCAGCTGGACGTGCTGGAACGTCGTGACGGCACCCAGGTCGACGCTCAGCCACTGCGGGTCGGACCAGTCGCTGGCCCAGCGCGAACCCGGGACACCGTCGGTGGCGTTGCCGGGCGGGAACGGGGCGCCGTCGCCGACCTGCTGGTACGACGACGCGGTGGCGGGCCTGCCCTGGGCGACGTTCACGCCGGCGGGACGTGGTGCCTCGACTCGGATCGACCTGGTCTCGATACCGATGTTGCCGCGGCCGTCCTCGGCCATGACGTAGACCTTCCACACGCCGAGCCGGTCGGGCGCGGTGACGATGAGGCGGTTGCCGGAGACCTCGGCAGGCGTGTTCCCGAGGCCGCCGCTGCCGTCGAGGTACTTGGAGTTCCACGCCGCCGACCACGTGATCGGGTCGCCGTCGGGGTCGGAAGCCGCCACGTCGATCGTCACCCGCGCGCCGGCCGCGACGGACTGCGGCGCGTTCATCGTGGTGATCACGGGTGGGGTGTTGGTGACGCTGCCGCCGAACGCCCGCGCCACCGAGTAGAACGACAGCCGCTTCTTGCCCGCCGGGGTCAGGTTGAACCAGACCGCGCCGAAGTCGTACTCGGTGCCGTAGTGGAAGAGCGTGCCGCCGAACGACACGCCGGGGTGGCCGGTGATGCAGTTCCAGGCCTGGGTGTAGCCGTCGCGCTTCTGGACGTCGGTGGGTTCGAGAGGCACGCCTTGAGAGTCGTTCGGGACTTCCCACTCACCGGGCGGGCCGGCCTCGGTGAGGATGTACGGCTTGGTGTAGCCGCCGTTGATCCAGTCCTGGCGGACCTTGCAGACGTTGCCGTACGAGTTGACGGCGTAGAGGTCGAGGTCGGGCGCGTACGCCTTCAGATAGACCCAGGCACCGGTCCACGCATCTGTGTTGGTGACCGGGTGCTGGGTGTCGATCGCGTGGATCGCCCGCGCGGCTTCGTTCAGGTAGCGGGCGTAGGCGACGCGCTGGTTCTCCAGTTCGGTGCCGGAGTAGCAGTTCTGCAGGCCGAGGATGGACTCGTTGCCGACGTTCCACATCAGCACACCCGCGTGATCGCGATAGGCCGTGACCCACTGGCGGATCGTGGCGAGCATGTCGGTCTTGTACTGGGTGTCGGTGACGTAGTTGACGCAACCGCCGGAACCGGGACCGCCGCCGGGCTGCAGCCAGAAGCCGTTGATCACGCGCAGACCATGAGCCGCCGCCGCGTCCAGGAGCGGTTTCGTCGAGGCGTCGGTGCCCCAGGTGCGCACCGTGTTGACGCCCATCGCGCGAAGCTCCGGCATGTACCGCGGGGCGTCGGCGGCGGGCGGGCCCCAGGTGAGGCCCTTCACCGTCCACGGCTGACCGTCGACGGTGAGCTGCCAGTTGCCCTGCGAGCCGGTGACGTGCACTCCGGACGGCGCCGCGTGCGCCGGAACCACGAGAAGTGCCAGCACGGCCAGGACCGTGCCGAGGGAACGGACGCGAAGCATCGCGCCTCCTGCCAGGGGTAGGGAGTGACGGCGTGGAGAGCGCTCTCACAACCCTGCCGACGGACGTTACGACCAGACGTCGGCGGTGTCAAAAGAACCGGTCTTGACACCTCCGCGACGGGCACGGGAACCTGGTTCGGAGAGCGCTCTCCCAGCCGGTTCCCCACGTCGGCAGGAGGACAAAGGTGTCCCGGAAACTCAGCGCACTGGCGGTCACGGCCGTCCTCGTCACGATCGCCCTACCCCCGGCCCAGGCCGATGACCTGGTCACACACCACGAGTTCCAGGCGAACTGCTCGGTCACGCACCACCTCCCGGACGACCCGATCGTCCTGCCGGGACTGCCGGGCGCGTCGCACCTCCACACGTTCCTCGGCAACCCCTCGACCAACGCCCGCACCACCAACGACTCGCTGAAGAACGCCGAGACCAACTGCAAGACGCCGGACGACAAGTCGGCCTACTGGTTCCCGTCGGTCTACAACGGCGACCAGCTCGTGCCGCCGGACTTCCCGCAGGTGATCTACTACAAGTCCGGCATCCTCAGGTACCAGGACGTGGTGCCGTTCCCGCCCGGAATCCGTTTCGTGGTCGGCAGTCCCGCGGCCACTCAGGACGAGTTCCGCACGGCACCGGGCGCGGTCGAGGGCTGGGAGTGCGGCGACAGCACCCACAACTGGGACATCCCGGCGTGGTGCCCGCCCGGCACGCAGCTCAACATCCGTTACCAGGCACCGAGTTGCTGGAACGGCCGCGATCTCGACTCCGCCGACCACAAGTCGCACATGGCCTACCCGGACCGCGCGACCCTGGTCTGCCCGTCGTCACACCCGGTCGCAGTGCCGATGATCGAGTTCAAGATGGCGTTCCCGGTCGCCGGTGACATGGCGCGTGTCCGGCTCTCCAGCGGCCGCGGCTACAGCTGGCACTACGACTTCATGAACGCCTGGGACGCGCCCACCCAGGCCGCGCTCGTCCGCCACTGCGTCAACGGCGGCCTGCAGTGCGACCCGCGCGGTTTCGACCAGTACAAGCCCAACCGAGGCGCCGCGCTCGGACCGGACTACCGGTTGCCGAGGTAGCACCGAACACTTCCCGGGGCGGCGCGTGCCCTGGGATCGGAGAACACCCCAGGGACATGCGCCCCTGGGGTGTTCTCACGCTCGGCGCGTCACGGATAGCCGACCAGATACCTGACCTGGTTCGCCGTGTTCGCCACCCCGCCCGTGCCGTTGATGACGTTGGCGATCGTGCCGACACCACCGAGCGACACGGTGACCAGGTGCCGGAACCGCACTCCGGAACGGTTCGGAGCCTCGAAACCGTTGTCCGTCACCACACTCGGGTTCGCCTGGTTGTAGCAGTAGACGCCCACGCCGTACGCCTCGTGCGTGGTCACCGAGTCGGCGACCTTGTACGCCGCCCAGCCCCGCTTCGAGCCGTTCATCCACGAAGCCTGGTCCGGCGGGTCGTACGGCAGCTCGTTCTGGAACAGGTAGGTGCGCCCGCCGTTGCCGTTCCACACCACGTTGTGCTGCTGGTAGTGCTCGACGAACAGCCCGTACGCGGTCACGTCGTCGCCGTTGACGATCACGCCGTTCGCGCCGGGGTTCGCGGTCCAGCTGACGCCCTCGCCGTGGTCGGCCCGCCACACCCAGGTGTGGTCGATGATCGTGTTGCGGCTGTTGACCCGCATGCTCACGGTCGCCTTGCCTGCCTGCGACCCGCCCACGCGCACGTAGACGTCGTGCAACGACGGCGGATTCGCCGCATGATCGGCCGCGCTGGAGTCACCGATCTCCAGCAGCACGGGCGAGTTCTGCACCCCGGCGTCGACCAGGAACCCGGCCAGCCGCACACCGTCCACATCGGACGTCGTCAGCGCCGCCTTGCCCGTGGTCGGCGTCAACGTCGCCAGACCAAGACCCAGCACCACGGTGCCAGGACGCGTCACGCGGATCGTGTCGGAGAGCTGGTGGATGCCCGGAGTGAGCAGCAGGTGCTTGCCCTGCGCCAAAGCCGCGTTGGTCGTCGCGACCGGTGTGCCCGGCTTGACGACGAAGAAGTCCGCCAGCGACACCGACGTTCCGGGATTGCCGTTCTCCCAGCTGGTGCCGCGGGAGTTGGTCCGCAACGCAGGCAGGAACACGCGGTACTCACCGGACGAGTCGAAGTACAGGAACGGCTTCTCCCGCGTCACCGGCGACGTGTCGACGACGGTGTGCGACGGATCCGGGAAGTGGTCCGCCGGCGCGCCCTGGGTGCCGGCGAACACCATGTTCCACACCGAGCCCGCCCAGCCGTTGACGAGGTTGCTGTTGCGGGTCAGGAACTGCTGCTGCGACCCGGAGACCACCACGTCGTCGATGCGGCTGTCCACGATCAGGCCACCGCTGGCCCAGCCGTCGTAGCCGTTCCACAGGTGCGCCTGGCCGCGCAGGTGCATCCGCCGGTACGCGGTGGCTTGCGAGACCGCCCAGCGCTCGATCTGGTTCGGCGGCAGCGTCACGGAGAGGTTCTCCGCGCCACGCCAGAAGTTCTGCGTCGCGTTGCCGAGGTTGTTCGGATCCTCGCCCTGCTGCAGCCAGTCGGCCTCGACGCGGATGTGGCCGTTGATGTTCACGTCGTCCGGACGCAACCCCAGACCCGCGACCTGGGTGTAGAAGCGCAGGTTGACGTCGGCGTTGTAACTGCCCGGCTTGAACAGCACGGCGTAGCGCTGCGGACCGAACTGGTTCGTCTTCATCTGCGCGGCGATCGAGTCGAGCCGTGACTGCATCTCCTGCTGCGACGAACCCGGCCCGTAGACGAACACGTTCGGCCCGAAGTCCGGGTTGCGCGGGTCGGTCGGCGGCACGCCGGTCGGATCGGTCGTCGTGAAAACTCCCAGTTCCCACAACGAATAACCCCACCCGGTGGCGCGCTGGGTGCCGAGCACGCGCAGGTACCGGCCGGACCCGGTGACGTCGAGCGTCTGCGTGCCACCGGTGCTCGTGGTGGTCGAGTAGACGCTGCGCCACGACGAGGAATCCGTTGGGGTGTCGGTGATCTGGACCTGGAACGCACGCGCGTGCGCCGTTTCCCAGTTCAGCGAGACGCGGCAGACCTGTTGTGTGGAGCCGAGATCGACCTCGAGCCATTGCGGGTCGGAGAACTGCGACGACCAGCGCGTGCCCGCGTTGCCGTCGACCGCGGCGGAAGCCGGGGTTCCGCCGTTCTCGGTGGAGGAAGCCGTCGCGGGACGGTTCAGAGCGACGTTCGTGGTGCCGCAATCGGCGGCCACAGCTGTGGATGTAGCGCTGACGGTTGACAACAGACACAGGGCGGCAGCGGTGAGCGCGGCGGCCCTGGACAGGGTTGAGCCCATGATCCTGCCTGACGAGGAAGGGCGAAAAGCCGTGGACAGGGGCGTGAGAGCGCTCTCCCAACCGACGTTAACGCCACGTGTCAGGCAGGTCAATCAGGCAGAGCCCCGCACCACGAGTTCCGGTTCGAAGATGACGGATCTCGGCCGCTGTCCCGGTTTTTCCAGACTTTCCAGCAGCAGGTCGGCCATCGCCGCCGCCATGTCCTCGACAGGTTGCCGCACGGTCGTGAGCAGCGGGCGGCAGGCCAGCGCGGGCGCGCTGTCGTCGAAGCCGACCACGGCGACGTCGCCGGGAATCTCTCTCCCGTACGAATGCAGGCAGTTCATCGCCGCTTGCGCCATCAGGTCGTTGGCGGCGAACACCCCGTCGAGGTCCGGATGCTCGATGATCAGCTGCTGCATCGCGACCACGCCGCTCTCCCCTGTGAACCCGCCCTCCGCGCTGGGAACGTACGGGAAACCGTGGCGCGCCATCGCGTCCCGGAACCCGTCGTGCCGGTCCCGGCTCGCGAGCACGTCCAACGGCCCGGAGATCGTCACCACGTTCCTGCGACCGGTCCTGACCAGGTGGTCGGCGGCCAGCGCGCCGCCCGCGCGGTGGTCCATGTCGACGTAGCTGACCGGCATCGGCGTGCCGGGACGCGCGTACAACACCGCGGGCACCGACGCGTCCAGCAGCCGTGCGGGCAACGGGTCGGCGGAGTGCGTGGTGACCAGCAGGGCGCCGTCCGCGCTCCCCTGCCGCAGGAACTCGACGACCTCGGTGCGCGCCGCGTCCGTGTCGGCCAGCATCAACACGGGGTGCACCGCGTGCAGGCGCAGGAAGTCGACCACGCCCGCAGTGACCCGGCCGAAGAACGGGTCGGTGAACACGTCCGAACCCCCGCCCGCGCCGGAGATCACCAGCGCGACCGTGCCTGTTCGGCGCGTGACGAGGGACCGGGCCACGCGGTTGGGCGTGTACCCGGTCTCCTCGATCGCGTTGCGCACCGTCGCCTGCAGCTCAGGGTCGACGTTGCGAGTGCCGTTGACGACGCGCGACACCGTCGCCCGGGACACCCCGGCGACTCTCGCGACGTCCTCCAGCGTGGGGGCAGCCTTGGTCATGCACCGGTTCTACCACGGGGTACCCGCTTCGGAGAGCGTTCTCCCATGATCAACCGGCGACGATTACCTCCGCGACCGCCCCTCTCCAGAAGTCAACGTTCTGACCTCCCCATTTAGCTCGTCCGACGGCGAGAGCACCCGTGCTCCGCGTTGCCGGTCCTGCAGCGGCAGTCGCGACCAGCACACCGTCCACGGAGAGCCGGATCTCGTTTCCGACGCGCTGGCCCTTCAGCTGGTACCAGCGGCCGAGCTCCGGCGTGATCACGTACCGGGCGCGGTTGCCGCCGGGTGTGCTGAACGCGAACGCGCCCTGCCCGTACTGCAGGTAGAAGGGGTTCTCCTGCTGCCTGCCGTCCTGGCTCACCGCCGTCGCGTAGTTGCCCGGCAGCTCGTCGAGCCGCACGCGTGCGGACACCGAGTAGTCGCGAGTCGTGTCGATGACCGGCCCGTACGTGTCCGCGGAACCGTTCCGGAGCTCCAGCGCGCCGTCCTTCCACGTGGCGCCGGTCGGGCTCAAGGTCAGCGGGTTCCTGCCGGTCGAGTCCTTCGCCGTGGATCCGCTGGTCTCGTTCAGCTTCCACTCGCCTCTGCCCGCGTACGGGTACGGCGTGCCGGCGTTCGCTCCGGCCTCGATCACCCGCCGGTTGATCTCGCGGACCGGACCGGGGTCGACCTTGATGCGCTTGCGGTCGTAGGTCCACAGCCCGTTGAGCTCGCCTTCCAGGTCCGTGACCTGCGTGTAGACCGACGCGGACAGCTCCTCCCGCGCCTGGCCCAGGTAGAACGTGCGGGTGTTGTCGACGTACTTCGCCGTCAGCGCCGCCTTGTCCGCCACCCCGCTGTAGATCGCGATCGGCGCACCCGGCCACTGGTGTCCCGGCGTGCGCAGCGTGAAGCCGCCGTGCTCGCCGTCCATCACGACGCGCTTTCCGTCCGGACGAGCCGGGTCGGTGTTGTTGTAGTCGTGGTGGTCGATCACGTCGCCCTTGCCGCTGTCCCCCTTGGAGGCGCAGCAGTTCACGCCGCTGTGGGCGTTGACGATCCGGCTCGGGTCGGCGGCCTTCACCTGGTCGGTGATCTGGCCGGTGACGTTCCGGTCCCACTCGCCCCAGCCCTCGTTGAACACGATCCAGGCGTAGATCGACGGGTAGTTGTGCAGCTGCTCCATCAGCTCGCGGCCCTGGCTGAGCCACGCCTGTTGCGCCTGCGGGTTGTTACCGTCCTCCACGGACACGAAGTCCTGCCACACCAGCAGTCCGAGCCGGTCCGCGTGGTAGTACCAGCGGGCGGGTTCGGCCTTGATGTGCTTGCGCACCGCGTTGAAGCCGAGGTCCTTCTGCGCCTTCAGGTCGAAGATCAACGCGTCGTCGCTCGGCGCGGTGTTCAGGCCGTCCGGGTAGAAGCCCTGGTCCAGCTGCATCAGGTTGAAGATCGGTTTGCCGTTCAGGGTCAGCTTCGGCGTGCCGCCGACGTTCGCGATGCCGGTGGAGCGCATGCCGAAGTAGCTCTTGACGTTGTCCTTGCCCAGCTTGACGTCGAGTTTGTAGAGGTACGGGTCGTCCGGCGTCCACAGGTGCGGGTTCGGCACCGGCAGCGTGAGGGTCGAGTTCGCCGGTCCGGTGACCGAGCCGACCTGGTTTCCCCTGGCGTCACGGGCGATCGCCGTGACGGTCGCGTTGCCCGCGGACTTGACGTTCAGCGACAGCGAGCTCGTCGCGAGGTCAGGAGTCGTCTTGATCTCGTCGATCCCCTTGTCCGCCACGGGTTCCATCCACACCGTCTGCCAGATGCCCGACGACGGCGTGTAGAAGATGCCGCTCGGGTTGGGCGACTGCTTGCCCTTGGGCTGGTACGGGCCGGTGGTGTCGGTGACGGCGACGACGATCTCCTGCTCACCGCGCCTCAACGCGTCCGTGATGTCCGCGCTGAACGCCGTGTAGCCGCCGGTGTGCTGGGCGACGAGCTTGCCGTTCACCCAGACCTTGGCCTCGTAGTCGACCGCGCCGAAGTTGAGCTTCACCCGCTGCCCGTTCCAGTCCCGCGGAACCGTCACCGTGCGGCGGTAGAACATGTGGTCCTCGTGCCGTTCCAGGCCCGACAGCTGCGACTCGATCGGGAACGGCACGATCACGCGTTCCTTCAGGCGGTGCCCGAACACCGGCTGCTGACCGGCCTTGGCCGCGGCGAACTCCCACGATCCGTTGAGGTTGAGCCACTTCTCCCGTTCCAGCTGCGGCCTCGGGTACTCCGGCAACGGGTTGCGCGGGTCGGCCTTCTCACCCCACGGCGTCCTGAGCCGCTCGGTGGAGACGTTGCCGGTGGTGCGGGCGGTCTTCGCGACCTTCCGGCCGTCGACCGCGAGTGCCCCCGCGCCGTCGTAGTACATCCGGACCCGCTGGCCCTTCAGCACGCGCTCGTCCAGCCAAATCGTCGCCCTGTTCCGGTTCGCGCTGACGAACGAGACCGGCATCGGAGTGGCGTCGACCTCGACGCGCAGGTGCTCCTTGAGGTCGTTCGTGCCGGTGACGCGGCCACCGAAGTCCGCGGTGAGCGTGCGGCCGTCCTTCGAGACCTCGGCCGTGCGCGGCACGACCTCGAAACCGGCGGGCGGCGTGAACGCGGACTCGGGCACGAGCTGCTTCGGCAGGGTCGCGCTCGACCAGCGCAGGAACATGTTGGCGCCGCCGACGTCCTGGAACATCTCCAGCTTGAACGCGTACTGGCGCCCGGCGGTGAGCGTCACCGGCGCGCTCGTCTGCTCGCGATCCCAGTCCGGCACCCAGTGGTCGATCACCGGCTGGTCGTCGATCAGCAGCCGGAACCCGTTGTCGCCGATGGCGTGGAACGTGTAGGCGCCGGTCTGCGGCACCGCGATCTGCCCGGTCCAGCGGGCTGTCGTGTGCTCGGTGCGGCCGTTGAGGAACGCGAAGACACCCGTCAGGTCGCCCTGGTTGATGTCGGCGTCGAGCACGGTTCCACCGAGGGTCGCGAAGTCCCGCGCACCCGGCGCCGACATGCTGAAGTACTCGCCCTTCAGGCCGTGCACGGGCTCGGCGGCACCCGCGGGTGGTGTGCCTGGTGCGACGCCCAGCGCCAGCAGCAGCGCGACGAGCACGGAAGCGGGTTTTCTCATCGGCGAGGTTCCCCTTCGTTTTTACAACGTTGTAAGAGCGCTCTCATATATCCACGCACAGGGTCAGGAGGCCGAGCTACCTCCGATCGGAGGTATCGGCCGTGTCAAACAGGACAGAATTCAGCGGTGACCCATGAGCTGCTGCGCGGAGATCGCTGGCGTTCCCTGACCGCTGACCACGAGAAACTGCGCGTCTACTCCGACGACGAGTGCTTCACGACGGGATTGAACGCCGCGTACGACGTCCTCGGTGACGACGCCGCACGGATCGTGCAGCAGCACGCCGTTCTCGTGATCCAGCCGGACTGCATCGCGGGACGGCAGGTCGAGCGCTGCCTCGACCTGGTGCGGCGCCAGGGGTTCGAGCCGGTGCACGCGATCCGGTTCCGCTTCGGTCCCGAGCAGACGCACGGGATCTGGCGCTACCAGTCCAACATCTCGACGCCGGCCAGCCAGCGGATCGCCGACGAGGTGTGCGGCAAGGGCGACTCGCTGCTCGTGCTGTTCAGGGACACCACACCTGCGCCGGTGCTGCCCGCGAGCCTGCGCTTGTCCGACTTCAAGGGCCGCTCAGACCCGGCAATGCGTACCGAACGCCACCTGCGCACGGTTCTCGGGGCACCGACGTGCCTCGTCGTGCTGGTGCACACGCCGGACGAGCCCGTCGACGTCCTCCGGGAGAGCGCTGTCCTGCTCGGTCCGCGCACCCGTGAGCTCTACGCGGCCATCGTGAAGCCCGCCGCTGACGACCTCGCGGCCCACGTCGAGGCCCTGTACGCCGAGTCCGAGCCGCACGACCTGGATCTCGGCGCCGCCTGGGATCGGATCACCAGCTCCATCACCGATCCGACGCTGGAGAGGGTGCGCGCGGGAGAGAAGCTGGACTGGTCCTGGTTCACGGGCGTGCTCTCCGCCGCCGGGCTCGATCCGCTCGGCTGGGACGCGCTGCTCGTCGGCAGTGAGCACATCGAGCACGACCTGGCCGGGGTTCCCAGACTCGTCGACCGGGTCAGCGTCGAGAGCTGGACCAACGGCGACGCGGTGCTGCTCAGGACTGCAGCGGGATCTCCAGGCTGACCGTTCCGCGCAGGTCCAGCCACGCCCGGCCGGGTGCTCGAACCAGCCGCAGCACGACCTCCTCGCAGTGCGGGCAGCGAGCTACGGTTCCCGGCGCGTTCTGGTAGACCCGCAGCGACGCCACGGATCCCTTGTAGCCGCAGCCCGCGCACTGCCCGGTCGCCACGGTCACGTCCACCGCGAAGATCTCCCGCAGGTCGCCCGCGAGCGCGTTGCCGTCGACGTGGGTCATGGGTGATCTCCTGTCAGCCGAAGCGTTCGGTGCGGACGCGGCGCGGATCGTGGCCCAGCGCCACGAAGATGTCGGACACCGTCTCGACGAACCCGGTCGGCCCGCACACGAAGACGTTGGGGGTGAACTCGGCGGGCCACGCGTGCGTGTTGACGGTGGCCACACCCAGCCGGACCGGCGGCTCCGGAGAATCCTCCGGAGCTTGCCGGGTGTAGACGATCTTGACGTCCAGGCCGCCGTCCTCGCGGGCACGTCGCCGCAGCTCGTCGGCGAACATCACGTCGTCGGGCGTGCGCACCGAGTAGATCAGCTTGAACGGAACCCGGCTGCCCTCGGCTGCGCGCGCCCGGATCATCGCCATCAGCGGCGCGATCCCGGATCCACCCGCCACCAACGTCACCGGTGAAAGGTCGGTCGCGCGCCACACGAACCAGCCGCCGACCGGTCCGCGCAGCTCGATCTCCGCGCCGACGGGCAGCACGTCGCACAGGTACGGCGACACCTCGCCGTCCTCGACCCGCTGGATCGCGAGCTCGACCAGGGTGCCGTCGGGTGCCGACGAGATCGAGTAGCTGCGCTGCACCGAGTAGCCGTCCTCGGCGGTCAGCCGCACGTCGACGTGCTGGCCCGGCAGGTGACCGGGCCAGTCGGGTACGTCGAACACCAGCGACCGCGCGCTCTTCGTCAGGTCGGTGGCTGCGGCGAGAGGCGCCGCCCGCCAGGTCAGTCGCCCTGATACCGCTGCTCGCGCCATGGGTCTCCGTAGTCGTGGTAGCCGGCGGTCTCCCAGAAGCCCGGCTCGTCCTCCAGCAGCAACTGGATCCCGCGGACCCACTTCGCCGACTTCCAGAAGTACAGGTGCGGCACCAACAGCCGCGCCGGGCCGCCGTGCTCGGGCGTCAGCTCATCGTCGTCGTAGCGGTACGCGATCCACGCCTGCCCGTCGAGAAGGTCCTCCAGCGGCAGGTTGGTCGTGTAGCCGCCGTAGGAGTGGATCAGCGCGAAGTCCGCCGCCGTCTCCACTTCCTCCATCAGGACGTCGAGCGAGACACCCTTCCACCGCGTGCCCAGCTTGGACCACTTGGTGACGCAGTGGATGTCCGTGGTGACCTTCTCGGCCGGCAGCTCGATCAGGTCCTGCCACGACCACGTGTACTTCTTCCCGACCTCGGTGCTGACGGTGAGCTCCCACCGGTCGGTCGGCACGCGCGGGGTCGGGCCCGCGGTGAGGACCGGGAAGTCCTCGGTGAGGTACTGACCGGGCGGCAGCTTCGCGTCCGGTGACTGACGCCGCCCGGTGAAGCCGGGAGAGACGATGGCCATGCCGTGCAGTACACAGCACTACGAGCGAACTTGCACGCGCACCAACACGGTGTCGAGGAACGTTTCCATGGCCTCCGCCGAGTCGGTGACCGCCGCGACGTACCCGTCCGGCCTGATCAGCACCAGTCGCGGGCCGTCCACCTGGTACGCGCGGAACGCGGCCACGTCGTCCGGCTGGATCACGTGGGTGGTCACGGGACCGTCGAACCGCACTGGTGGCACCGAGAACAGCAGCACGTGGTAGCCGGGGGTGTGGGTCAGGTCGAGCACGCCGGGTGCGTACGGCGCGCGTACGCCTGCTTTCAGCTGGCCGACCGCGCGTCCGACCGCACGGCTGCCCCGGTAACCGATCCAGAGCTGGGAGAACATGTGGAAGAACATCCGCCTGATCGGCGCGAGCCGGGAAACGACGCCGACGATCCTCGTCGCCACGTGCGTGCGCATCCACACCGCGATCGCGGTGTTCCCGGTTTCCAGCTTGAAGCCGAGATCGGTGCGCTTGAGCACGGTCTGGGCGATGGGCCGCCGTTCCTCCTCGTAGGTGTCGAGCAGCCACTCCGGTGCTTCGCCGCGCACGACCTGCGCGAGCTTCCACGCCAGGTTCACGGCGTCACCGACGCCGAGGTTGAGCCCCTGGCCGCCGGCCGGGTTGTGGATGTGCGCGGCGTCGCCGGCCAGGAACGCGTTTCCCACCCGGAACTTCGCGGCGAGCCGGCTGTGGAACCGGAACATCGACGCCCAGACGACCTCGTCCAGCTTCGCGTCGACCTTGAAGTAGTCGTCGAACCAGCGTTGCAACACCTCGTGGTCCAACGGCGCGTACGACTCGTGCGTGACGGTTTGCTGCTGCGGCCCGCTGTGCAGGTACGGCGGCACAACGCCGAACAGCCGGTAGCGGCCTGATTTGAGCGGCAGGATCCCGACGAACCCGCCGGGCGTCAGGTTGAGCCGCATGCCTTTCACTCCGAGGTCCACGTCGAGCGTGACGTCGGCGAGCAGGCCCGACTGCTCGTAGGTCTCGCCTTCGAACTCCTGGCCGAGGAACTTCCGGATGGCGCTCGACGCGCCGTCGGCACCGACCAGCCAGCGCGCGGTGATCACGCCGTTCCCGGTCTCCACCTCGACGCCGGATCCGGTGTCGCTCAGGTTCGTGACCTCGGTTCCCCACTCGACGTCGAGGGTTTCCCCGAGGATCCGCTCGGTCTCGAACTGTTCGAGCGCCAGTGCGTACGGGAAACGCGTCTGGTCCGCCTCTCCCTTGCCCGCCAGCGGCATCTCGCCCACGTGCTTGCCGGACGAGTGGATCGCGACGTCGGTGATCGGCACACCCCTCGCGATGGCGGCCTCGGCGACGCCCAGGCGGTCCAGGGTTTCCAGCGTCCGCGCGTGCACGATCGCGGCCCGCGACTGCTCGACCGGACCAGGTTTCCGGTCCACGATCCGGACCCGCACACCGTGCTGGGCCAGCATCAGCGCGGTGCAGAGGCCGGCCGGGCCCGCTCCCACCACGAGAACGTCGCAGTCGTGTTCGTCGCGCATGCCGTCGAGTGTCTCGGTCTCTCCGCGTTCTCCACATCGCCTGGCGCGGGCCCTGGTGAGACCACCACCCCGCACGTGTGCGCAGGTTTCGCGCGCGAGGGTGTCCTGGCTGGTGGTGGCGGTCGAAAGTTCGTCTCATGAGCGCACCGGAAGCGTATTTCGACGACCTGGCCGAGCTGTACGAGCGGTTCACCGGCATCCGTGATGCCGCGACGAGCCCGGTGCGCTCCTGGCTGACCTCGCAGCTGCCTCCTGGTCGTCGCGCCATCGACGTCGGCTGCGGCGGCGGCAACAACTGCGGCCTGCTCGCCGACCGCTACGACGAGGTCGTGGGCGTCGACATCTCCCAGAAGATGCTCGATATCGCCGCGTTGAAGCCCACGCGCGTGCCGGTGCGCTACGAGTGCCGGGAAGCGCTCAGCCTGTCACCCGAGCGCGACGGCCTCTTCGACCTGGTGATGTCGGTGAACGCCGTGTTCCACATGGGACCGATCGAGCAGGTGCTGGACGTGCTGCGCTCGATCGTCGCGCCCGGCGGCCGCCTGGTGATCGTCGACGTGACGCAGCCCGACGGTGCCGCGGCGCCCGCCGAGCAGAGCGCCTACGCGTTCGAGACCGGCAAGATCGTGTACGACGTCTCGGGCGACGTCGAGGCCGCGTGCGACTCGATCCGGATGATGCTGCACCCGCGCTGGCTGGAGATGAGCAAGCAGGCGATGCCGCTCACCGACACGGAGTTCGAGCAGCAGTACTCGAAAGCGCTGCCGGGGGTGCGGATCACGCGCGATCTGATTCCGACGATGAGCGCGGCGGTCTGGGAAGCGTGAGTTACGGGTGGTGGGCCGGAACCCACCACCCTCCTCCTGCCACCTAGCGCGATCGACTCACCAGGACCTTGTGCGGTCCGTGGAAAACCATGTCGTACGGGTACTCCACACCGTCCACAACAAACTCTCCGAGGCTCTCCAGCAGCAGCCCGAGGCCGATCTCCAGCTCCACCCTGGCGAGCGTCGCGCCGAGGCAGTAGTGGATGCCCAGCCCGAAGCTGACGCTCCTGCCGCCGTCCCGGTTCAGGTCCAGCTCGGTGGGTGCGTCGAACTTCGCCGGGTCGCGGTTCGCGGCGCCGAGCATCACCATCACCTTGCTGCCCTTGGGAATCATCGTCCCGGCCACGGTGACGTCCTCGTAAGCCCACCGGCTGATCGCCTGCACGGGAGAGTCGAAGCGCACCAGCTCCTCGACCGCCGCGGCCGTCACACCCTCGCGCAACGCCTTGAGCGCCTCCGGCCGCGTCGACAACGTCAGGACGGCCTTGCTGAACACGTTCGTCGTCGTCTCGTGCCCCGCAGTCATCAGGTGCACGCAGGTCGCCACGATCTCGTCGGTGTCCAGCGCACCGACCATCAGTGAGATCAGGTCGTCCCCGGAGCGTCGTTCCGCCGCCAGCACGGAGAAGTAGTCGTGCAGCTCACGTGCGGCGGCCTCGGCGATCTTGTGCGCGTCAGGGTTTCGTGCGGCACGGCTGCTGCTGCCTTCCTGGAGCGCCACGGCCTGGCTGCGCAGCCAGTCCCACTTCTCCCGAGGCACGCCGAGCAGTTCGGAGATCACCAGGATCGGGAACGGCGCGGAGAACCGTTCCACCAGGTCGAACTCCGCCGGCAGATCGGCGAGCAGATCCCGCGCGATCGCGGTGATCCGGTCGCGCAGGTTCGTGACGACTGACGGCGAGAACTCCCGGTTGAGCACCGATCGCAGTTCGGTGTGCCGGGGCGGATCCAGGAACACCAGCCAGTTGTTCACCATCGTGCGCAGGATCGAGTGCCCGGCCGGGATCGGGCCACCACCACCCGACCGGCGCCCGAACACCTGACTGGACAGGACAGTTGACGCGGCCGCATGGCTGAAGACGTAGTAGGTGGCGTCAGCTACGTGGATCGGCGACTCGGCGAGGTAGCGCGCGAAGACCGGGTAGGGGTTGCGGACGTCGGCGTCGGCCCAGTCGCGCAGGTCGAACGGAGGCAACGTGGACACGCTCATCGAGCACCGCCACGAACCTGGTCGGCGATCGCACCGGCATCGGCGGGGAGTAGGCGCCCGCGCCAGGCGACGTGGCCGTCCGGCCGGACGAGAACGAAGGGGCGCTCGTAGACCTCGGCGATCTCGGGAACGTCCAGAACGACGGAGCTGAACGGGATGCCACGTTCGGCGAAAGCCTGCGCGAACGCTTCCAGCCCGCCCGCGCCGAACCCGTCCTGCCGATCCGCGCCGCCCACGCCACTGCGCCCAGCCCCGGTCTCGGCGCCGTCCACTCCCTCTTCTTCCCCGAGGCACAGCAACACGAATCCCTCACCGAACAAGTCCAACGTGGACATCCCCGGCTTCACCCAAGCGTGTGGCGCCCTCGATCCCGGCCGGGTGTTCGGACGACGATCCTCGGTCTGCTCAGCGGTCGGATCAGCCACGATCAGCGGCGAACCGGCGTAGGTGAAGCCCAGGTGGATCTCCGGCGCGTCGAACTCCCGCGCCACTCCCCCGCGCTCCAGCCCTTCCCGGACCTTGCCCCGCAGGAACTCGCCCTGCGGAGTGTCGTCGTTCAGCTCGTCCGGCACCTGGCGCTTCATCGCGCGTTCCAGGTTCCGGTTGGCTTCCTCCAACCCTTCGAACGCGACGGGCTGTCGTTCGAGCGTGTAGCTGTCGAGCAGCCCGGGCCCGGCCCACCCGGCGATCTCCGCCGCCAGCTTCCAGCCGAGGTCGGCAGCGCCGCAGATGCCGGTGTTCATGCCGAACCCACCCGACGGCGACAGCGTGTGCGCCGAGTCGCCGACCAGGAACACCCGCCCGGAACGGAAATCGGCGGCAACCCGGTGCACCAGGTGCCATTCGTTGTCGGACAGCACCTCGACCGGCGTGTCGAAGGCGATCGCCTTGCGCACCAACGTCTCCGCGTCCTGCAACGACTCCGGATCGCCCTGCAGTCCAACGGTGAGCCGGTAGAGCCGCTCGCCGTCCAAAGCACGCATCGGGAACCGCAGAGCGGAAGAGATCATCAGGTAGTAGAAGTTCGCGCTGCTGTCTCCGAGGCGGGACCGCAGTTCCGGCGCGCTGAAAAGAATGTTCCGGAAGACCTGGGTCTCGTGGACGGTCGCCGCGGGGATCCCGCAGGCCTTGCGGATCGGCGATCCCGTGCCGTCACAGGCGACCAGATACCGCGCACGCACCTCAGCCACCTCGCCGGACACCAGGTCGGTGAGAGAAGCCGTGACACCGTCGTCGTCCTGGACGAAGTCGTCCATCCGGGTCTGCAGGCGCACGACGTCGCCGAGCTCCTCGCGCAGCAGCGGGCCGAGCCAGTGCTGCGGGCAGATCGCGTCGGGTTCGGGGGTGTGGCGGAAGTCGGCGCGGGTGTCCATCGTGGCGCGCTTCAGCCTGAACAGCTCGTGGCCGCCGATGCGCGTGGTCCAGACGCAGTCCAGCGGATGGTCGCCGGGCCAGCCGGAGTGCCGGACGCGGTCGGCGATTCCCCAGCGGCGGAAGAACTCCATCGAGCGCGGGCCGATGCTGCTGACCTTCGGGTGGCCGACCGCGCCGTCGCCCTCCTCGACCAGGACACAGGAGACACCGCGGTAGCGCAGCTCCAACGCCATCGCCATGCCGATCGGGCCACCGCCGACGACGAGCACGTCGGTCGTGAGCTGCGAGGTCATCTGGTTTCCCCTTCGAGGCGACGGCATCAGGCCTGTCCATCCTCGTGAGCGGCGCACCGGCCCCACATCCCCACAACGCACGGTTTCCAACGCTCACAACCACTCCGAGTTGAGACGCCACCCCACGCGAGCCAACGGGTTCTCGCGCACGCACGCGGAAAAGGAACCCGCGGGCGCGACACTGCAGCAAAACGAGGACAGGAGGACGCGATGCCAGCGCGCACCGCCGACACCCAGCAGCGCACCACCGTGCGCACCCACGACGGCCTGCGGCTGGCCGGCACGCTGGTCGCACCCGACCACCCGAAGCACGTGGTCCTGCTGCTGCACGGCGAGGGATCCGACCGCGACCAGGACGGCTTCTACGCCAGACTGTCCACCGAGCTCGCGGACCACGGCGTCGCGAGCCTGCGCTTCGACCTGCCCGGCCACGGCGAAAGCGAAGGCCGCCAAGAGGAACTCACGCTCTCCGGCCTGCTCAACACGATCAACGCCGGACTCACCCACCTGCGCGAGCACGTCGCCGACACCCCGGCCACCCTGCTCGCCACCGGTCTGACCGGCGGTGTCGCGGCGGGATACGCCGCCCGCAAGGCACCCGAGGTCGACCGGCTCGTGCTGGTCAACCCGATGATCGACTACGACCGCCACCTCGGCGGCCTCCTCACCGAGCAGGCAGGACGCGACCTGATCACCCGCGGCCGGGTCGAGGTCTCCCCCGCGTTCGCCGTCGGCCGCGCCATGCTCAACGAGGTCTTCTGGCTCCAGCCACGTGGCGCCCTCAACGCCATCGCCGCCCCGACGCTGATCATCCACGGCGCCGGCCCCACCGACATCCCGCGCGACTCGTCGATCTCCGCCGCCGAAGCCCTGACCTGCGCCCACCGCTTCGTCGAGATCACCGGCCCCCAAGCAGCCCACTGGCAGGCCCCGGCAATCCGCGAAGCAGTGGAGTGGATCAGCTGAAAACGATGAAGGGAACCTTCATCCACGTCAGGTGGATGAAGGTTCCCTTCATCGTTTGCTAGGCGGAGGCGGGCCAGGCCGCGTATTGGCGTTTGCCGTAGAGGAGAGGTTCCTCGGCGGAGCGGTGGGTGACGTCGTGGACCGAGCCGAAGACGACCACGTGAGTGCCGACTTCCTGGATGTGGGAGACGGTGCAGTCGGCTACCGCGTGGGCGTCGAAGACCAGGTGCGGGCCGCCCAGCGACGGCCGTTCCCAGGTGACCTGGGAGAAGCGGTCCGGATCGCCCGAGCAGAACAGCTCGGCTGCCGGCCGGGCCGCCTGGTGCAGCAGGTTCACCGTGAAGGAACCCCTGCGCAGCAACGCGTCCAGCGTCGGGCTGCCGTTGCGCACGCACACCAGCAACGTCGGCGGATCCATCGACACGCTGCACACCGACGAGATCGTCATGCCCCACGGCGTGTCGTCGACGTCGAACGTCGTCAGCACCGCGACCCCGGTGGGAAACCCGGCCATCAGCTCCCGGAACGACGTCATCGCACACCTACCAGCACCCGGCGGTCGATGAAGTCGATCACCGGACCGGTCAACGTGGTCGTCACCAGAGCCATCACCAGCAGCGCCACGAACAGCCCTGGCGTCAGCAGGCCCGCCGTGTAGCCGACCTGCAGCACCACGATCTCGGTGAGGCCACGCGTGTTGACCAGCACACCGATCTTCAACGACGTCAGCTTGGTCTCACCACCCCACCGCGCGCCCAGATATCCGCCGCCGACCTTGCCCACCACACCCAGCACGATCGCCAGCACCACACCGAACCACGGCAGTGCACCGATTCCACTCGTCGCCAGCGTCATGCCCGCGACCACGAAGAACACCGGCACGAACACCCGACCGACCCGGCTGATCAACCCGACGACCCGTCCCCACGCCGGCCCCTTGGGGATCATCAGCCCGGCGAGGAACGCACCGAAGATCGACGTCAGGCCCAGCGCGTGCACCCCGTTGCCGGCACCCAGCGCCACCAGCCCGAGCACCACCGCGAAGATCCGCGGATACGTGCTGGCCTGCGCGGAGAACCCGCCGAGGAACCGGTGGCCCGCAAAGGCGAGCACGCCACCGACAGCGATCGTCGCGAACGCGATCCACACTCCGCCCAGACCACCGGCGGCGAGCCCCAGCGCCACGGCCAGCAGCAACCACGCGGGCGTGTCGATCAGCATCGACGACATCATCGAAAGGTCACCGGCACGACCGAGCTCGGCCTTGCGTTCCTCGATGATCCGCGCCAGCACCGGCACCGCGGTCACGCTCATCGCCACGGCCAGCATGAGCACCAACGCCCACACGTCCGCCGTGCCGCGGACTTCCGCCGGTGCGAGCCACAGCACCCACGCCGAGAACACGAGCCCGGTCAGCAACGGCACCAGGAACGAACCCAGGGTGATCCGCCCGACGGTCCTGCTGCGCAACCCGTTCGTGCCGTGGTCGAGCTGGTGCACGATCCCGACCAGGAACAGCACCAGCCCGGCCTCACCGATCTGCTTGAGCAGCCCGGTGACGTCGCGAGGCACCACCGCCGCGAACACCGACGGGCCGAACGCGTGCAGCAGCACAGGTCCGAGCAGGACGCTCAACGCGATCTCGCCGATCACCGACGGCAGCCGCAGCAACCGGGCGAGCACGCGTCCGGCCGCCGCCACCACGAACAACGCGCCTAGCAGCACAACAAGATGAAGTACGTTCTGCATCGGGCGACACTCCTCAGTGGAACTGCGCGAAGTACTCGTACTGGGTGGGCAGCGTGCGTTCGAGCTCGGCGGCCTGTTCCGCGACGAGCTTGAACTCGTGCTGCGCCGACGACGGGTCGAGCAGCCCCAGCGCCGCCGACGGCTTCAGCGAGATGCCGCCGAGGCCGAGCAGCATGCAGACGTACGAGTAGGCCTCGAAACCGTGGTAATGCGGGTAGACCGACTCCGAGTCGGGAATCCGCGCCTGCCACCGCTCCAGCCGTTCCGCCAGGCCGTCCGGCAGCTCGCGCTTCTTCGTGTCGACCCAGTACTGGTTGTCCGCCCGCTTGGCCGCGTAGTAGTGCAGCACCAGGAACTCGCGCACGCCGTCCATGCAGCGGTTCACGAGCGTGTTGTAGGAGTGGCGCAGGCCCTCGTCCCAGTTCGCGTCCGGGAAGTGCTTCACCAGCTGCTCGATGCCGTGCTGGATGAAGAAGATGCCCGTCGACTCCAACGGCTCGACGAAGCCGGACGACAGTCCGATCGCGACACAGTTGTTCACCCAGTGCCGTCGCGAACGACCGATCCGCATCTTGATGTGGTTCGCCTCGAGATCTTCCGCGGCTGGGCCGATGAACTCGCGCAGCCTCTTCTCGGCCTGCTCGGGCGTCGAGTACTCGCTCGCGTAGACGTACCCGGTGCCGATCCGGTCGAACAGCGGAATCGTCCAGATCCAGCCGGCTTCCTGCGCGGTCGCCGTGGTGCAGGGCCTCAAACCCTTGCGCTCCATGTCGAGCGGCACCCGCAACGCCACCGCGGAATCGTTCGGCAACGAGGACTGATACGACTCGAACGGTTCCTCCAGCGCCTTGCCCAGCAACAGGCTGCGGAACCCGGTGCAGTCGATGAACAGATCACCGGTCAGGTCGCCGTGTTCCTTGGTGACGACGTGGCTGATCCAGCCGCGGTCGTCCAGCGCGACGTCCACCACGTCGTCGAGCACGTGCTTCACACCCCGCGCGACCGCGTAGTCGCGCAGGAAGTTCGCGACCAGCGTGGCGTCGAAGTGGTAGGCGTACGGGAACTGCGTCGACTGCTCCGACAACGTCGTCCGATACGTCGACCGCTCGCCGAGCCCGCCCTCGAACAGCGTGCCATCCAGGTTGCGCGGCGACTTCAGGCTGTCGCACAACGTTCCCACGAGGAAGCAGTCGCGGTCGAAGCGGTCCGACGACGGGTTGCGCAGCCACCAGTCCGGCAGTGTGAAGCCGTCGACCACGCGCTGCCGTTCGAACGGGTGGTAGAAGTGATGGCCTTCCTCACGCCAGTTCTCGAACCGGATCGCGAGCTTGTAGGTCGCGTTGCACTTCGGCATCCAGTCCTTCTCCTCGAGCCCGAGGTACTCGAAGAAGTGGCGGACGGTGCTGAACGTGGCCTCACCGACCCCGATCGCGCCGACGCGGGCGGACTCGACGAGCGTGACGTTGATCCGGTCGCCGAACGCGGCGGTCAGGTACGACGCGGTCATCCACCCCGACGTTCCCCCGCCGACGACAACAACACTCTTCAGCATGAAAAGAATCCTCCGAAGTGGACGAACCGCGTTCTCAGAGAGCTGCGGCTTCGATCAGGCTTTGCGGGGAACGGGTGGGAACGACGGACGTCAGGCGCAGACCGGCCTGGGCGAACAACCCCTCGTAGTGCGCGAGGTCGCGTTCCCTGCCCGGCACCACGGCGAGCATGTTGAGGTCGAGCAGCGGCGCGAAGCCGGGCTCGCCGATCGGGCCGAGCGGCATCTCCACCACCACGACCCGGCCGCCGGGGTTCAGCGCTTCACGGCAGCGGGTGAGGATCTTGACGCACGACTCGTCGTCCCAGTTGTGCAGCACGGCCTTGAGCAGGAACAGGTCACCGTGCGGGACGGGTTCGAAGAACGAGCCGCCGACGAACTCACACCGCTCGCTCAACCCGGCTTTCTCGGCCTCGGCGATCGCGGTCGACTCGACGCTCGGCAGGTCGACCACCACGCCGCGAACGTCCACGTTGGACTTCAGCAGCGCGTGCAGCAAGGCGCCGTTCGCGCCGCCGATGTCGACCGCGGTCTCGACGCCGGTCAGGTCGAGGAGTTGCGCGATCTCGCGCGACAGGCCGTCGGTCAGCTCGGTCATCGAGTTGGAGAACGTCTCGAACTCGGCAGGGTGGTTCGCGAAGTGCGTCCAGACGTCGCTGCCCAGGGCGGCTTCGGTCTGGGGCTCGCCGGCGCGGACGGCGTCGGGGAACTTGCCCCACGACAGCCAGTGCGCGGGTGAGCCGTGCACGATCGCGATGTCCCGCAACGAACCCGGGACGCCCTCGCGCAGCATCTCCAGCAAGGGGGTGGTGCCGAACCGTCCGGAGCCGTCGTAGGAGGCCAGGTCCAGGGATGCCGCGGTGCGCAGGAGGCGGAACATCGCGTCGGGGTCGGACTTGGTGAGCGCGGCGAGCTCCTCGGGGGTGAGGAGGTCGTCGGAGAGATGGTCGGCGACTTTGAGGTCGGCGAGGGCGTGGACGATCTGGGTCACCCAGTACCCCGTGATCATCTGCATCATGCGTGCCTGAGGTGGCATCAGGTCGTCCTTTCGCGTGTGCGCACGTGTTCCGGCCGGAACCCGAGCCCGATGACCCGGCTCATCAACCACTGCGCCGGTGCGAACTTCTCGAACAACTTGGGCGCGGGCGGCTGACCCGACCCGCCGAGCGCCTCGTCGATCCCGAACCGCTGCGTGGCCCGCTGCAGCGCCTGGGACAACGTCGTCGTGAGCCGCCGGCGCTTCCGCACCTTCGCGAGCCGCGAGTCGTCGAACGTCGCCCCGGTCAGCTGTGTGTTCAGCAACGGCTCGACCAGGGCGTTGGCCGTGGCCACCGCGTCTTGCACGGCGAGGTTCACGCCGAAGCCCGCCACCGGCGACATCGCGTGGGCGGCGTCCCCGATGAACAGCAGGCCAGGCGCGTGCCACCGTTCGAGGCGGTCGATCCGTGCCTCCAGCAACCGCAGATCATCCAAAGAGGACACTTCGTCGACCCGATCTGCGAGGAACGGCACGGTAGCGGCCAGGTCCGCGCGGAACTTCTCGATCCCGTCGCGGCAGACCTTCTCGTAGCCGCCTTTCGGCGTCTCGGTGAACATCTGCCAGTACGTACGACGGTCGGTGGCGCCGAAGATCTTGCCGTCGCCGACCCGCACGCACAGTCCCTCGTCCGGATCCGTTGCCCGGCGGGAGATCCGGAAGAAGATCACGTCCAGCGTCTTTCCGACCAGCTTCGGCACCACACCGACATCGCGCCGGATCACCGAATGCCGTCCGTCCGCGGCCACGACGAGCGTCGACCGGATCTCGAACTCCCCTTCCGGCCCGCGTGCCCGCACACCGGCGATGCGCCCGCTGTCCCGCACCACGCCGAGGACCTCGGTGCTCATCAGCAGCCGGAAGCCCGGATACCGCTTGGCCTCCGTGGCCAGCAGGTCGAGGAAGTCCCACTGCGGCACGAACGCCATGTACGGGTAGGGCACCCGGAGCCGCCGGAAGTCCGCGATGTCGATGCGCTTGCCGTCCTGCACCACGCCGATCGTGTGCACCCGCTGGTGCGGCAGCTCGTGGAACCGTTCGACCAGGCCGAGCTCGTCGAGGATCTGCAGCGTGGCAGGGTGCACGGTGTCGCCGCGGAAGTCGCGGTGGAAGTCGGCGTGCTTCTCCAGCACCGTGACGTCCACACCGGACCGCGCCAGCAGCAGCCCCAGCATCACTCCCGCGGGACCACCGCCCGCCACGACGACCGTGGTCATCGGCCGTGCAGCTTGCGCAGGTGGTCGTGGTGCGTCGGCAGCGTGGCGAGCAGTTCCTTCTGCTTGCGCTTCATCTCCGCGAACGCGACCTCGGCGCCGGCCACCAGGTCGCCGCGCTGCTCCAGCAACGGCAGCGGGTGCTCGGGCAGGTAGTCGAGTCCCGCGAAGATGCAGTAGTAGCTGGAGTTCGTCCAGTAGTTGCGGAACTCGGCCTCGAAGTTCGCGTAGTACGTGGTCTCGTCGACGGCCGGCATGTTGACCGCGAGACCCGCGCGGTAGGCGGCGAGCTTGTGCTTGAAGTCCGGCGCCAGCTCCAGTTCCTTGCAGGCACGCCAGAACGGCGAGTCGTCGCGCGGCGCCAGGGAGAAGTGCGCCTGCAGGAAGTCGCGGCTGTCGTCGAACATGGTGTTGATCTCGCGGTTGAACGACTCGGCGAGCACCGGGTCGAACCGCTTGTCCGGGAAGTGCTTGGCCAGCTGGTACAAAGCGGCCGTGATGAAGTAGATGCCGGTCGACTCCAGCGGTTCCAAGAAGCAAGACGACAGTCCGATGCTCGCGACGTTGCGCACCCACGTGCGGCGGTTGCGGCCGACGCGGAACCTCACGTGGTTGAGCGGCTGTGTCTCGGGGTCGAGGCCCCACATGTCGCACAGTTCCCGCGTCGCCTCGTCCGGCGTGGTGAAGCGGCTGGAGTAGACGTAGCCGGTGCCGAAACGGCCCAGCATCGGGATCTTCCAGGTCCAGCCGTTCTTCATCGCGATCGCCGACGTGTACGGCTCGACGCCGTGCGCGTCGTCGTCGTGCGGCACGGCGGTCGCGACGGCGCTGTCGTTGAGCAGGTGGTCGCTCATGTCGAGGAACGGCTCGCGCATGGCCTTGTTGATGAGCAGGCCTCGGAAACCGGAGCAGTCGACGAAGAAGTCGCCCTCGATCACGCGGCCGGACTTGGTGCGCAGCGCGGTGATGTGGCCGCGGTGGTCGATGACCGGCTCGGTCATCTCGTCCTCGACGTGGATCGCACCCTGCCGCTCGGTGGCGAACCGGCGCAGGAAGTCCGCGACGAGGTGGGCGTCGAAGTGCCACGCGTAGTTCGTCCAGCGCGAGCCGTCGGCGTGCCGGGGCGCCAGCTTCGCGTCGAGGACCGGCGACTCGCGGTAGCAGGCGTAGTCGAACTGCTCGTCGGTGCGCCCGGCGAGCCGCTCGGCCGTCCAGTAGTGCGACAGCGGCCAGTTCGCGTGGTTCGGGAGCAGCCCGAAGAGGTGGTCGAAGTGGTCGGGCTTGCCGTGGTGCTCGCGCGCCTTGCCCTCGCCGACACCAGGAGTCCGCCAGTTGATGAACCGGACGCCCATCTTGTAGGCGGCGTTGCACTCCCGCATCCACTCGTCTTCTTCGAGGCCGAGGAAGTCGAAGAACGTCTTGTGCAGGTTCGGCACGGTGGCCTCACCGACGCCGATCCTCGGGATGGACGGCGCTTCGAGCACGGTGACCGTGACGTCCGGGCCGAGCGCCTTGCCGAGGTAGGAGGCGGTCATCCAACCCGCGGTGCCACCGCCGAGGACGGTGACCTTCCTGATCCGATGATCTTCCACCAGAGATCCCTTCGTCCCGGTTCACGATTTCGATCTGGTGTCGTGAGCCGGCCCGTTGGCGACCGAATTCACGCTCAGCAGGGCGCCTCGCGGCACCGCCCCCGCGCCCCCGTACAACCAGTACGAGGACGCGGGGGCGGCACCACGATGCACCCGTCTGACCGCGAATTCGCCCGGCAACGTTCCGGCTCACGACACCGCCGAAGCTAGCCACGCACGCCGTCGTTGAGACGCGCGTGGAGGAGATCCCCTCCGATTACGCGGGGTCAGCGATTTGAGACGCAGCGTGTCGTCAACGGAACCTGCGCATCGGCTCTCAGAACCGCGCAGGATCACGTGATGTGGTGGCGACGCACCCGGCGACAAGATGCTCTGGTGATGTCACCACGGAAGAAGGTCACCGTTCTCGGTGCGGGTATGGCAGGTCTCGCGGCCGCGTACGAGCTCGAAGCGCTGGGCCACGAGGTCGAGGTGATCGAGGCCAGCCCGCGCGTCGGCGGCCGGGTCTACACCCACCGGTTCGGCGACGGGCCGGACGCACCGCTGGTCGAGCTGGGTGCCATGCGGATTCCCGCGCAGCACCGGCACACGCTGGACTACATCGAGAAGCTCGGGCTGTCGCACAAGCTGCGCGAGTTCAAGACGTTGTTCTCCGACGACAGCGCCTACCACCGCACCCGCGCGGGGTTCGTGCGCGTGCGGGACGCGGCGAAGGTTCTGGTGGAGGACTACCAGGATCTCCTCGCGGACGACCTGAAACCCGAGACCGTCCTGTTCGGAGCGTGGATCACCGCCATCGGCGACGCGATCGCGCCCGGCAGCTTCATGCGCGAGCTGCGGCCGGACTTCGCCGCGCTGCTCGACGCCGTGGACCGCATCGACATCACGCCGTTCCTCGTCGGCGAGGCGCACGACCAGATCGACCTGCACGCGTTCTTCGTGGCGCATCCCGAGGTTCGCAACGCGGGCACCGGGCGGATCAACCACTTCATCGGCGACATCCTCGACGAGACCAGCTCGGGACTGCGCCGACTGGAAGGCGGGATGGACCAGATCGCGACCGCGTTGGCCGACCGGATCCGCGGGCCGATCCGGACCGGCCAGGAGGTGTGCGGGATCGCCGTCCACGACGACCACGTGGCCGTGACCGTCCGAAGTGGACAGGTGCTGCGGTGCGAGCACGTGCTGAGCACCATCCCGTTCTCCGTGCTGCGCAAGCTGGAGCTGTCGGGATTCAGCCAGGACAAGCTCGCGGTGCTCGACGAGGTCACGCACTGGCCGGCCACCAAGATCGGGTTCCTGTGCCGGGACGCGTTCTGGGAGCGCGACGGGATCAACGGGGGCGCGTCGTACGGCGGCGGGCACATCCGCCAGACCTACTACCCGGCGGTGGAAGGCGATCCAGCGCGGGGCGCCGCCCTGCTGGCCAGCTACACGATCGGCGCCGACGCGGCCGTGCTCGACGACCTGCCCGAGTCCGAGCGACACGCGCTGGTGCTCGACGAGGTCGCCGGCATGCACCCCGAGCTGCTGGAGGACGGGATGTTCGTCGAGGCGGTGAGCCTGCCGTGGGGCAAGTACCCGTGGAGCTCCGGCGCCGGTGTGCTGCGGTGGAACAAGGACGAGGCCGCGTGCCTGGAGGAACGGGACAGGGCCGCCCGTCCCGAGCGCGGCAGGTTGTTCTTCGCGGGTGAGCCGTGCGCGACCGTCACCGGGTGGATCGACGGCGCCATCGAGTCCGCGCTGCGAGCAGTGAAGTTCGTCGAGGAGACCTCATGAGCGTGTTCGACCTGCCCCGGCTGCACTTCGCCGGTGTCGCGCTGACCAGGTTGCCGACGGGGCCGCGCAACGGGCTCGTCGACTTCACCACCCACACCGCGTTGATGGACGGCAAACCGTTCCCGCGCGACCGTCCCGCCGCCGAGTACCACGCGTATCTGGAAAGCATCGGCGCCAAGGGAGAAACGTTCGGCGCCAACGGCACGTTCAACTTCGACGCCGGGATCACGGGTGTCGAGATCGTGGCGGGCGACGTGCAGACCGACGATCTGGTCGTCGGGCGTGCCGTCGACGTGTGGGGGCACTACAACGAGTACCTCGCCACCACGTTCAACCGGGCGCGGATCTTCGACGTGGACCCTGCGTCCACGACCTCGACGACCGTGATGATCGGCCAGTTCGGGTTCGGCAGGCTCGGGCGGTCGCACGACGTCGAGTACATGTTCTCCGGTGGCGTGCACGGGATGCAGCCGCCGCGCTGGCAGCAGGACGGGCGGGTGCTCTACCAGTTCGTCGTGCCCGCGGGCGAGGAGATGACCTGGCTCGACAGCGCGGCCTCCTCCCCCGCCGTCGACCGGTTGCGTTCGGTCGCGGCCGACGGGCTCGTCGTGCAGTACGCGATGGCTGATCCCGGGCCCGCGCCGATGCCCGGCACCATGGCGTGGCAGCTGCGCGGGACCATCGCGCCCTGGCACGCCGATGAGCCGCGGACGTTTCCCGCGGGAAGGGTGCTGGGAGACCTGACCGTTGAGCTGCGGGACGGCGCGGCGACGTTCAACCGCTTCGCTCCCGCGGCCGATCTTCAGCTGTGCACCGAGTCCGGCGTCGTTCTCGCCACCGTGCCCGGAGATGTAGGCATCACCACTGTTCCGTGCCCGGCGACCGACGAAGCGTTGTGCCTCACCGGTGCGGAGGGCGTCGTGGCACGGGAGCAGGAGGTGGTGGTCGTGGTCGACGACGCGAGCCTGATCCTGGAACACCCGCGCGATGCCGGCGACAGCTCGCAGGACGTCGAAGTCGAGGTCCGCACGTTCGTACGCGGGGTTCCGGCCGCCGCGGACGTCCACATCAGACAGATCCACAACCCGCGCGCGTTCCCGCTCGACCAGCGCGAGCACATCGATGTGGTGCGGCTGAGCACCGACGCGATCAGCACCGACGAGCACGGTCGCGGAACGTTCGTGGTTCGGGGCGCGGAGGCCGGTGCGACCAGGCTGGAGTTCTCGCCCGGCGGGTCGATGACCGTGCGGGTGCTGCCGAACCACTGGTGGATGGACGACGTTCCGCAGGACGAGGTCACGTTCGACCTGCTGTACCGCGAGGTCTTCTCGTTCTACGAGCTGATGTACTCGTTCATGGCGGACGAGGTGTTCAGCCTCGCCGACAAGTTCCGGATCGACACGTACTACCAGATCACCTGGAACATGTGCGATCCGCGCAACCGGATGAAGACGTACTACATGCCGCAGACCCGCGACCTCACCGGTCCGCAGGCCCGGCTGATGCTCAAGTACCTGCGTGCCCGGCGGGCCGAGGTGGCAGTGCCGACGATCGAGCTGTCCGCGCCTCGCTCGTCTCGGCCGATCACCACTCGCGCGGAACTGATTCGCGCCCTCAAACACGGCGTGACCATCGAGCTGGCCGTGATGCTGCAGTACCTCTACGCGGCCTACTCGGTGCCCACCTACGGGGCCGGCGAGGAGCTGGTGCGGCGCGGTGACTGGACGCCTGAGCAGCTGACGTTGATGTGCGGCGACGGTGGCGAGACCCGCGAAGGCGGCCTGCGGGCGAGCCTGATGGACGTCGCCCGCGAGGAGATGATCCACTTCCTGGTCATCAACAACGTCCTGATGGCCACCGGCGAACCGTTCTACGTGCCGGACATCGACTTCGGCACGCTGAACGAGACCCTGCCGGTGCCGCTCGACTTCTCGCTCGAAGCGCTCAACCTCGGCAGCGTGCAGCGGTTCATCCAGATCGAGCAGCCTGAGGGGCTCGTCGGCGCGGTGCGGCTGGGCGACCTACCCGCTCCGTCCTCATCGGACGGTCACGAGTACGCGTCGCTGAGCGAGCTGTACGGTGACATCAGGGAAGGCCTGCAACGGGTTCCGGACCTGTTCCTCGTCGACAAGGGCCGTGGCGGTGGCGAGCACCGGTTGTTCATGCGCGAGTCGGTGAACGCCAAGCACCCCGACTACGTGCTGGAGGTCGACGACCTGCGCAGCGCGTTGTTCGCCATCGACTTCGTGACCGAGCAGGGCGAGGGCCACGTGCTGACCGAGGACTCCGCGGAGGACTCGCACTACGACACGTTCGTGCGGATCTCCGAGCTGCTGATGAAGGAACGTCTCACCGCCACCGAGAAGGGGCGCGCCCAGTGGAACCCGGCCTACCCCGTGGCCCGCAACCCGACCCTCCACGAAGGACAACGTTCGAAGGAGCTCGTGACCGACCCGGTCGCCAGAGACCTCACGGCTCTCTTCAACGGCTCGTACTACATGGTCCTGCAACTGATGGTCCAGCACTTCGGCAACCCGGACGCTAGCCTGCGCCGCTCGAAGTTCATGAACACCGCGATCGACGTGATGACCGGCGTGATGCGCCCGCTGGGCGAACTCCTGGTCGCCGTCCCGTCCGGCCGTCACGGCCGCACCGCGGGCCCGTCGTTCGAACTGGACGAACAACCAGCCTTCATCCCGAGGCCCGATGTCGCGCAACGAGCACTCTCGATGAGGTTCCAGAACCTCCTGGACGCCGCCCGCAAGTGCCCTCTGGTCCCAGAAAAGGTGATCGGCAACCTCGCCCACTTCTCCGAACAGCAGTTCTCGAACGGGTGATCGATGAAGGGAACCTTCCTCCACCTGAGGTGTATGAAGGTTCCCTTCATCGAGAACTACACCCGGCGGAGGCGGGCCAGCCAGGCTGGGAGCTGCACCTGGCCGTCCGCAGGTAGGCCTGCCTTGGCGGCCTCCTGGGCGATGAGTTCGGTGACGCGGGCCTGGTAGGTGGACAGCTCCAGGGACTCGACCTCCCAGCCGTCCGCGAAGGACTCCTTGATCACCGAGTCGCTGATGCCCGAGCTGAGGCCGGGTCCGGAGTCCGCGTGAGCCAGGATGTGCACGAGCGCGCCGGGGTTGCAGATCGAGTGCAGCACGGCCGCGTACTGCTCGGCCACGTCGAGGTTGTCGCCGTAGGCACCGAAGCCGTGAAACATCGCGACGTCCACGACCGTGTCGAACTTGGGGCTGAGGAACGGATAGTCCGACGGGCGCAACATGTTCGCGACCTCGAACCTCGCCGCGGGCACACCCTTCGAGGCCGCGGTGCGACGGGCGTACTCCACCGCACTCGGTGAGAGATCGGTGCCGAGACAGTCGTAACCCAAGCCGGTGAACAGGATCGTGTGCTCACCGGAGCCGCAGCCCGGTTCGAGCACGCGGCCGCGAATCAGCCCCTGACCCTCGAGGTCCGCGATCACCGGCTGCGGGCCGTCGATGAGCCAGGGGGCGGATTCGTCGTCGTACATGAAGTTCCAGAAGTCCGGGTTGTCGAAACCCAGATCTCCCTGTGCTTTGTCGAATCCGGGGCGGCGTCCGGACATGCAGGACCTCCTCTAGTTCAGTTGTACGGGGAGCGAGCTCAGCGCCGTGATGAGCGGCGTCTGCCTCCAGGACACCTCCCCCGCCGTGGCGCCGGGGTAGCGGCTGAAGAACGCGGTGATGCCGACCTGGCACTGGAGTTCCGCGAGGTTGGCACCGATGCACCGGTGCAGGCCGTGACCGAACCCGAGGTGCTGGCTGTCGCCCTTGCGGATCTCGAACCGCTCGGGGTCGGTGAACCTGGCCGGGTCGCGGTTCGCGTCCTTCAACGCGCACACGACGATGTCCCCGGCCGGCACGGTCTGGCCGTCCAGCTCGATCGGTTCGGTCGACATCCGGAACGACGTCATCTGCAGCGGCGGGTCGATCCGCAGCACCTCGTGCACGGCCGACGGCAGCAGGCTCCAGTCCGACAACAGCAGTTCCAGCTGATCCGGATGGGTCAGCAGCAGGTACAACGCCTTGGCGAGCAGCTGGGTCGTCGCGGTCTGGCCGCCGATCACCAGCGTGAAGACCGTGGACGCGAGCTCCTCGTCGTTGAGGCGGTCCTCGTCGTCGCGCATCGACACGAGCCGGGACACCAGGTCGTCGCCCGGGTTCCGGCGGCGATCCTCCACGAGCTTCAACGTGTAGTCCGAGAGCTTGTGGGTGGCGTCGATCGCCTCGTCGTTGCGCGTCAACAGGTCCAGCACGAACAGCTCGGACCAGTACCGGACGTCGGCGGCGTCCTCGGCGGGAATGCCCAGCAGCACACCGAGGACGGTGGTCGCGAGCGGGCCGGCGTAGTCCCCGACCAGATCGGGGTTCGAGCCGAAGCCGTCGATCAGCGAGGCCGCGACCTGCTCGACGTACGGGCGGTGGTCGGCGATCCGGCGCACGGTGAACGTCGGCGTGACGAGCCGCCGCAGCCGGGTGTGGGAGGGCGGGTCGTTGTTGAGCATGTCGTGCGCCATCACCGAGGCGACCGACTCCGGGAACGCCGAGAACGGCGCCTTGTCGCCCATGCGCAACGGGTCGGTGGAGAGCCGCGGGTCGGTCAGGACGCTCCGCGTGCCCGCGTAGTCCGAGACGAGCCAGACCTTCTTGCCGTCGGGAAGCTGGATCTGTTCCACGCCAACGACGCTAGGGGCACGCGGCCATTGCCCGACACTGCACGTTCACGCAGGTAGGTGGTCGTGAGCACGTTCCCACGACCACCTACCTGCGTTAGGGAGCGATGCGAGCCAGGTCCACTCGCGACTGGATGTTGAGCTTGCGGTAGATCTGCCGCAGGTGGAAGCCGACGGTGTGCGGCGACACGAACATCTCGCTGGCCACCTGCCGGTTCGTGAGCCCCCGCGCGACCAGCCGCGCGACCTTCGCCTCGGTGCTGGTCAGGCTGTCCCACCCGGTCTCCGGCCGCGCCTCGTGGTTCCAGTGCCGCCGGCGCACCCCGAGCCTGCGCAGCTTGCGCCGCACCCGAGCCGAGTCCCACTCCGCACCGAGCTCGTCGAACGCGGCCATCGCCCGGTTCAGCTCGCAGATCGCCGTCTCGCGATCGTCGTCGCGCAGCATCGTGCCGGTGTCCTCGATGACGGACGCCGCCGCCCACGGGTCGCCGTAGCTCTCCTCCAGCCCGGCCAGGACGCTGACATCGTTGTCCAGCAAGGCCCTGCCGTGGCGCGCGGCGGCGACGAGCGTGGTGTAGCACTGGTTTCCGGCCGCGATCTGCTCCGCGGCGACGACCACGGTCTGCGCGATGTCACGGGCACCGGCGGACAACGCGGTGCGGACCGACCACGCCGTCATCGACGGGTCCTCCAGCAGCAGGACGCGGCACTGCTCGGGATCCGACAGCACCTCGCGGAGCTCTTCCATCGCCGCCTGCACACCGCGCCGCGCCGACGTGACGAGAGCCGACAACACCCGCACCAAAGCCGACCAGGGTTGCGAACGCTCGGCGGGCGCGCACTCCTGCAGCCGCCGCAAGCCGTCCGACGCCACGGCCAGGTCTCCGCGCCGCAACGCCGAGATCACCAGCACCGCGCGCAACTGCGGTTCGTACAAAGGCATCTCCGCGCGCTCGGAAGCGGCGAGGCCGGCCGTCGCGTCCGCTTCAGCGGCGTTTAAATCACCTTGGGCCAGCAGGATCGTCGAGCGCAGCGCAAGCGGAACCGGGCTCAGCACCCCGTTGCGCTCGGTGTCGATCGCCTGGCGCGCGGCCTCGGCGGCGGCCAGGGCCTCGTCGAGCCGGCGGACCCTGGTGAGCAACCAGGCGCGAGTCCACAGTGGATCGCACTGCCACGCTCGGGTCAGCGGGCCGCGCAACCGCACCGCCTCGTCGACCGCGCCCATGGCCGCGTCCAGCCTGCCTTCACGCCAGTGCGCCATCGCCCGCACGTTCAACGCTGCCGCGCGCACGTCGTCGCTGTGCGGTCCGGGAACGTCCAGCACCCGGTTCGCCACCGCGACGACCTTGTCGTGGTCGTTGTGCGACATCGCGTTGAGCAGCAGCAGCTCCGGGCAGGGCTCGGTGGAGACACTGCGCGTCTTGGTGACCGCGATGGTCTCCTTCGAGACGTCGAACGCCGCCGCGGTGTCGCCGCGCAGCATCAACGCCGTGGCGAGCCACGTCCGCAACGGCCGGGTGAACTCGGGACAGGAGCCCGCGTGCACCCGCAGCTGCTCCTCGGCGAGCTCGACCGCGTCGCTGAGGTTGCCGAGCCGGACGAGTGCCGCGGTGGCCGTCGTCGCGAGCGCCACGTGGTCCTTGCTGTCCGGCGGCGCGATCCGCAGTCCTCGCGTCGCGAGGGCGGACGCGGCCTGCGGTGAGGCGGCCAGCATCCGTTGCGCCGCTTCACGAATCGTGCCGATCTCCTTCTCGTCGCCGGGCACCGCGCAGTGCACCAGGTGCACCGCCGCGGCCTCGATCCGGCCACGCGGGTGGTTCAGCAGCATGGTAGCGGCCTGCCGGTGCAGCATCGAGCGCAGCAACTCGGGGACGGTGTCGAGGACCGCGCGCCACACGGGTTCGCGGTGGAAGACGAACTGGTCGGACTCGCTGCCGATCAACCCGGCGGCGAGCGCCTCCTGCAACGGGCCGAGCAGCTGGGCGGGGCGTTCCCCGAGCATCTCCGCGAGATCCTGCGGCGCGAAGCTGTGCCCGAGGACGGCCGCGACCTGCAGCACCTCCTGGGCGCGGGTCGACAGCTCGCGCAACCGCGCCTGCATCAGCCGCACGAACGGGCGGGGCAGCGGGGCGCCGGGATCCGGTTCGACCGCCGAGGAGATCCCGGTCGACATCGGCCCGGACGCGAGCCGCGCGACCTGGTCGGTGACCGTGACGCAGCCTTCGCGCCGCACGTCGAGCACCAGGTCGACGATCGCCTGCGGGGTGCCGCCGACGCTCTCGCACAACGCCACGACGTCGTCGCCGGGGGTTGCGTCGAGCAGGTCGCACGCGATTCCGACGATCGCCTCACCCGTCAACGGTTCCAGCGGGCCCAGCCACTCGGCACGATGCTTGCGCGCGAGGGTGCGCAACACGGCGCTGTTGGGCGAGTCGGCGTGATCCGCGTGGACCGTGAACACCCAGAAGACCGGTGAACCGTCCAACTTGGACACAACGGCGCCGAGCGCCTGCAGCAGGGCCTGGTCGGTCCACTGCGCGTCGTCGACGGCCACCAGCACGGGGCCGCGGCGCAGGTGGCCGGCCAGCTGGGCCTCGAACCGACCGGCCAGCGTGCTGACCCGGTCGTCCTCCTGCCTGCCGTTGCGCGGGTTCACCAGGGTGACGGCCCGCACGAGGCCCGGCCGGTCGGACGCGCCGTTCACCACCGAGAACCCGCGCCTGGCAGCGGTGGCCATGACCTCCAGCAGCAGCCGGGTCTTGCCGGTACCGGCACCGGACTCGATGACGGCGACCTGTGCCCTGTGTCTCTCGACGCTTTCTCGCATCAGCTCTTCGATGCGACTGACCTGACCCGCCCGGCCGTGCAACGACCACCTGGGGCCGCCCGTTTCCGGTATCGCCGAGTCCGTGAACTCTTCCAGAATCCGACGCTCCACACTCTCTCCCCGTCGGCTGTGCAGTCACTTCGGCGGCGGCGTGCAATTGAGGATAGGTATGACAATTGACCTGAGGCTAGATACACGTCTCAGTAGGCCACCTTCTCACCCAATCACCAGCAGATACCCTGTTCAGCACATTTCAAACCCGTTTCCGCAGGCAGGGAACGCCGTTCCTGTGCCGTTAAACCGCCGGCCGCCAAGATGCTTCGTACATGAATTTAAGGTTGCCCTGACATTGTATGGGCTAGACCAAAAGGACCGAAACGGCCTCACCAAGACCATAATGACCAAAACTCTAGGGGAACACCCAGACCGGCGTAACACTTCCCAGAACAGGCCCGACGGTCCCGCCAAATGAGACGCGACCCTCACTGGAAATATCGTGGACAGTGGGTTTTGCCTAAACTTCGTTCGGGACCGAATCTTGCGAATTGCTGCTTTCCGATTCCCAGGCGAATTCCGCCGGGACCGCCCGCTCCGGCCTGGTCGATAGGCTTCGGTCCGGGACGGAAGAGGGTGGGGACACTGCTGCGCCTACTCGGGGAAGTGGCCGCGCACGCGGACGGGGTGCCGATCGACCTGGGGCACCCCAAACAGCGGTGCCTGGTCGCCGCGCTGGCGGTCGACGCGGGTCAGGTCGTGCCCGCCGACCGGCTGTTGGAGCGCGTGTGGGGTGACGACGCGCCGCAGCGGTCCACCCTGCACAGCTACGTCTCCCGGCTGCGGCTGGCGTTGGCCCGCGTCGAGGGCCTGACGGTCGAGCACAGGTCCGGCGGTTACGCGTTGATGGGCGCCGCGGTGGACCTCGTCCGGTTCCGCGAGCTTCGTGCCGAGGCACGATCGGCTCCAGACCACGCCGTGAAGCTGCTGACCGAGGCGTTGGACCTCTGGCAGGCGGAACCGCTGGCCGGACTGCCCGGCGAGTGGGCAGAGTCCGAACGCGCGCGGCTGGAGCTGGAACGGCAGGAGGCCCGGCACGACCTCGCCGACGCCCGGCTCCGGCTCGGCCACGGCGCCCAGCTGGTCGTCGAGCTGTCCGCGCGCGCCACCGAGCTCCCGCTGGACGAACGCGTCGCGGGCCAGTACGTGTTGGCGCTGCACCAGGCCGGCCGCACCGCCGACGCGCTGGAGCAGTACCGGCAGGTGCGCGACAGGCTGGTCGAAGAGCTCGGCACCGAACCCGGCGCCCGGCTGCGCGAACTGCACGGGAAGCTGCTCGCCGACGACACGCCCGCGACTCGGCTCGTACCCCGCCAGCTGCCCGCCGCGCCGGTGCCGTTCGTCGGCCGCGGCGAGGAGCTGGACAGCCTCGACGCCACCGGCGGAACCGTGGTGATCTCCGCGGTCGCCGGCGCGGGAGGCATCGGCAAGACGTGGCTCGCACTGCACTGGGCCCACCGGCACGCCGAACGCTTCCCGGACGGGCAGCTGTTCGTGGATCTGCGCGGCTTCTCCCCCGACACGTCACCGCTCGAGCCCGGCACCGTGCTGCGCGGGTTCCTCGACGCGCTCGGGGTCGAGGACGACCGAACGCCGTCCGGCACCGACGAGCGGGCCGCGTTGTTCCGCAGCCTGGTCGCCGACCGCCGGATGCTGATCGTGCTGGACAACGCCGCCACCGCCGACCAGGTCGTCCCGCTGCTGCCCGGCGCAGGGCAGTGCACGGTGGTCGTCACCAGCCGCCGAGTCCTGAACGGCCTGGTCACCCGGTACGGCGCCCGGCACCTCGACCTGCACCTGCTGTCCGACGCCGAAGCGCACGCGTTGCTGGAACAACGACTCGGCGCGGCCAGGCTCGCCGCCGAACCGGACGCGGTCACCGCGTTGCTCGGCTACTGCCGCCGTTTCCCGCTCGCCCTCGGCATTCTGGCCGGACGCGCGGCCACCCAGCCGCACCTGCGACTCGCCGATCTCGCCGGCGAGGTCCGCGAGTTCGGCGTCGACGCCCTGGACGACGACGATCCGGCCGCGAGCCTGCCCGTCGTGCTCGCCACCTCCTACCAGGCGCTCACCGCCGAGCAGCAGGAAGTGTTCGGGCTGCTGGGAGTCGCGCCCGGACCGGACATCGGTCTGGCCGCCGCCGCGAGCCTCACCGGACTGTCGCAGGCGCGTGCCTCGCGGGTGCTGCGCGCGTTGCAGGAGGCGTCGCTGCTGGAGCGCGGCGCGGACGGCCGGTACTCGATGCACGACCTGATCCGCAGCTACGCCGCTACCAAGGCGCCAGGAGACCTGCGCGACGCCGCGCTGGACCGGGTGGTCGACTTCTACCTGACGACGGCCCACGCCGCGGATCGGCTGCTCAACCCGGCCCGTCCCCCGATCCAGGTGTCCGCTCATGGATCCCCGCATCCGTTGGAAGACGCCTCGGCCGCGTTGTCCTGGCTCGCCGCCGAACACGCGTGTCTGCTGGCCGCCCAGCACACCGCCGCGGCCCGGCAGCGTCACGAGGTCGTGTGGCAGCTGGCGTGGACGCTCGCGACGTTCCACTACCGGGGAGGTCACCCGCACGACGAGGTCGCCGTGTGGAAGGTCGCGGCCGAGAGCACCGCCCGGCTGCCCGATCCGGGCAGCCACTGCCGTGCCCTGCGCAGCCTCGGTTCCGCCCACGCCCTGCTCGGAGAGCAAGAGGAAGCCGTCCGGCAGCTCAAACAGGCGCTCGTCCTGGCCGAGCAGCACGGCGATCTCACCCAGCAGGCCCACACGCACCACGCCCTCACCTGGACGCTGACGCGCTCGGGCGACGACCGCGAGGCGCTGAACCACGCCCGGCGAACACTCGACCTGCACCGCGCGCTCGGCGAACCGCTGCGGGTGGCCCGGTCGCTGAACGCCGTGGGCTGGGCCGCAGCGCAGCTCGGCGACCACGCCACGGCACGCGCCCACTGCCTCGAAGCCCTGGAACTGCACCGCGTGCACCGCAACCCGAGCGGCGAAGCGACCACTTCGGACAGTCTGGGGTACGTCGAGCACCAGACGGGCAACCACCGGCAGTCCGTCGAGCACTACCGGAGGTCCCTCGTCCTGTACCGCTCCGAGGGCAACACGGTCGAAGCGGCTCAGACCCTCGACCGGATCGGCCACCCGCACGTCTCGCTCGGTCAGCTCGACGAGGCTCGTTCGGTGTGGCAGGAGGCGTTGGAGCTGTTTCGGCAGCAGGGCCAGGAACGCGACGCCGAACGGGTGCAGGCCCAACTCGACGCACTGGAGGACGCGTGAACGACGTGCGGGTCGAGATCACCGGCACCACCACGGTGATCTGGATGAACCGGCCGGACCGGCGCAACGCGGTCGACGGGCCGATGGCCGCGGAGTTGCTCGACGCTTTTCAGGCGTTCGAGGCGGACGAGAGCCAGCGCGTCGCGGTGCTCGCCGGTGCGGGCGGGACGTTCTGCGCGGGCGCGGACCTCACGTCGGTCTCCGATCCCGCGCGCCGCAACGAGCTCGACCCCGACGGCGGGGGTGCCGGACCGATGGGGCCGTCGCGGTTGCAGATCGGCAAGCCGGTGATCGCAGCCGTCAGCGGGTACGCGGTCGCGGGTGGGCTGGAGCTCGCGTTGCTCGCCGATCTGCGGGTGGTGGAGAGCGACGCGGTGTTCGGGGTGTTCTGCCGCCGTTGGGGCGTGCCGTTGATCGACGGCGGAACCGTTCGCCTGCCTCGGATCGTGGGGCTCGGGCGGGCACTCGACCTGATTCTGACCGGACGTCCCGTGCACGCCGACGAAGCGTTGGCGATGGGGCTGGCCAACCGCGTCGTCGAACCTGGCCAGGCGGTGACGGTCGCGGTGGAGCTGGCTGAGCAGATCGCGTCCTTCCCGTTCGAGTGCGTGCTCACGGATCGCGCGTCGACCTACGCGGGCCTTGATTTGCCGTTGGTGGACGCGTTGCGGGCGGAAGGTGCTGCCGGAGTGCCGATCGTGGCACGGGAAGGTGCTGCCGGCGCTGCTCGTTTCGCGGACGGTGCCGGACGACACGGCAGGTTCTAGTCCGCCTGTGGTCTGACGCGGCACCATCCTCCAGGCTGTTGTTCGCGCGGGTTCGCGCGGTGAACGATCAAGTTCTACCGCGTAGTCCTGGAGGAAACCGTTGCGTCCCGTGCTGTCCGCCGCGCTCGCGAGCTCGATGCTGGTGCTGAGCACCGGTGTCGCGGCCGCCACTCCCGCCCTGGACTGGAAGCCGTGCGCTTCCGTCGCCGCCGGCTGGGATCCCGACGACCAGCGCACGGAATGCGTGATGGTGCAGGTGCCGCTGGACCACGCGCAGCCCGGCGGGCGCACGATCGAGATCGCGGTGAGCAGGCTCAAGGCCACCGGCTCGCGCAGCGGGGCGATCCTGGTGAATCCGGGCGGACCCGGCCAGCAGGGCGTGACGATGCCCAAGCACCTCGCGGCGAGCAAGGCGGCCGGGCTCAACGTTCACCACGACCTGATCGGCTTCGACCCGCGTGGCATCGGCTACAGCACCGCCGTGCCGTGCAGCCGGGACGAGACTCAACCCGATCCGTCGTTGTCCGCCAAGGAGAAGGCCCGGTTCGAGGCCGGACGCGACGCGCGCCGCAACCGCGAGTGCTTCGACCGCGACCCCGATCTGGTGCGGTCCATGACGACGGCGAACGTGGCGCGGGACATGGACGCCATCCGCGCTGCTCTCGGTGAGTCGAAGATCGGCTACTACGGCATCTCCTGGGGCACCGGCCTCGGCGCGATGTACCGGACGTTGTTCGACTCGCACGTCGACAAGATGCTGCTCGACTCGGTCGTGCCGCCGGTGCTGAACGTGACGGCCATGGACGACGGCCAGGCGAACGCCGGCGAGATCACCTTCCACGAGTTCGCCGCGTGGCTCGCCCGCTACGACTCGTTGTACCACTTCGGGTCGACCCAGACCGCGGTGGTGCAGACGTTGCTGGACCTGCGTGCCGAGCTGACCGCTCACCCGCGCACCTTGCCGGACGGCACCGTCGTCGACGGCGACACCGTGAACGGGATGTACGCCAACCCCCGCAAGGAATGGCGCGGCATCGCGGAGCAGCTCAGGTCCATTCGCGACAGTGGCACCGGCTCGCGCTCCACCGGGCTCGGCTGGGACGCGGACGTGCACAAGTACGACCCGTTCCCGCAGACCGCCTTGCTGTGCAACGACTCCCCCAGCCCGCGTGACTTCGAGACCGTGTGGCAGCACCGCGAGGAACGCATCGAGCGCTTCCCGGTGGCCGGCAAGTTCACGATCTACGAGAAGCGCTGCATCGGCTGGCCCGTCGAGGGCAAGCCGTGGGAGCTCGCCGAGGGCACGAGCCCGGTGCAGCTGGTCGGGCACCTCTACGAACCCGTGACGCCGATCGGCTGGGCGCTCGCGATGCGCGACAAGATCGGCGGCGACCTCATGACGATCGAGGACGACGCCCACGGCTCGCTGGCCGACCTGCCGTGCGCCGAGGCCGCCGTGACGTTCTTCGACACCGGCCGCACCACGACGAAGAGCTGCGCGGGCGAGCCCATCCGCTGATGGGCTCGCCCTCAGCTGGTCAGGTGCGCACGACACCGCCGACGATCGGCAGCACGACCTTGCTGGCGCCGAGCGACACGTCCAGCGCAATGCCGTTGGCGCCGGTGTCCTTGGCGATGTACCCGTTGTGGTTGGTCACGATCACGATGCCGATGCGGTGACCGGCCGGGATCAGCGCGTCCCTGGCGTGCATCTTCCAGGTGACGTCGACGGCTCCGTTGGTGGGCAACGGAGTCGAGGTCTCCAGCGACGCGCGGTTCTTGGCGTCGATGGCACCCTTGGTCAGCATGGTCGCGGTGACGGCCTGCACCGAGACGTCCGGCGGCCGCGCGCATCCGGTGCGCTGCCGCAGGTCCGCTCGCGTGCAGGTCTCGGTGGAGAGCTGGATCGGCGACCGGTCGGTCATCACCGCCTGCGTGCTCGGGCCGTAGTCCACCAGCAGCGCGGTCAACGGCGTCGACGCCCGGTTCGAGGCGACACGGGCCGTCAGCTTGACCTCACCGGACAGCCTGGTGGCCTGGGTGAGCGGTGGCGTCACGTAGACGAGGCGGCGCAGGTCGGTCGTCTCCGGGTTCGCCATCATGAGCGACTCGCTGAGGTTCGCGTTGTCCCCCAGGCGTTGCGTGCCGGTGCCGGGGGTCGTGGTGAGCGAACCGGACATGCCACCCGCCGCCGGGCCGAAGAACAGCGTGGTGTCCTTGGTGTTCGGCCGCGGCCACGAGGCGTCCTGCTCCCAGGTGCCGTCGGGCTTCTGGAAGTCGGCCATGGGCTCGTTCATGATCCCGTTCTGGACGCCCTTGAGCCAGTGGTCCATCCACAATCCCATGACCCGCTGCCACTCGGCCTGGCGGAACGAGATCGGGTCGAGGTGCCCGCCCCGGTGCAGCCAGATCTTGCGCGGCACGTTGCGCTCGGCGAGCTGCTGCCACCAGCGGCCGAACTGCGACGGCTTGACGTTCCAGTCGCCCTGGCCGTGCACGACGAACACCGACGCCGTCACGTTCTGAGCGCTTAGCCGGTAGTCGCGGGCCTTCCAGAACGACGTGTAGTCGAAGGACTCGTCGCCGTCCTCCGCCGCCAGCTTGTCGAGAACCGGCTTGCACTTCGCCTTCTGCGCGGAGCTGATCACGTAGTTGGCGAGGTAGGTCGGGTAGTCCTTGGCGTGCGCACCGGGATACGCGATGCCCTGGTCGCGGGAGTACTCGTACCAGCTGGAGATCGCGGCGATCGGCACGATCGTCTTGACGCCGGGGATGTTCGCCGCGGCAGCCGCGTTCGGCAGGGTTCCGTTGTAGGACACGCCGAGCATGCCCACGTTGCCCGTGCTCCAAGTAGCAGTGGCTTCACGGCCATCGGCGTAGAACGCCTTGGCGCGGCCGTTGAGCCAGTCGACGACCGCCCGCACGCTCGCGGTGTCCTCGGGGCCGCCGGTGGTCGGGCAGCCGGTCGAGCGGGAGGTGCCTTGCATCTCCATCTCGACGACCGCGTACCCGCGCGGCACGAAGTACTCGTCGTACCACCGGCCGAAGCCGCGCGGCACGTCCGTCGCCTGCGCCGCGAAGGTGCCCAGCCCGTAGTAGGGGCTGGCCTCCATGACGATCGGCACCTTGCCGGCGGTGTCCGGACGCATCACGTCCGCGGCGATCCGATCCAGCCGGCCGTCCGCGTCACTGTCGATTGTGGACTCGACGTAGACCGTTTCGGTGATCGCCGCAGGGGCTGCTTGAGAGACAGGAGTGATTACCGTCGCGGCCGTCAGCAGGGTGGCCGCGACGAGGTAGACCCTTCGCATGAGTTCCTCCGTCGGAGGACCCGTTCACCCGCAGGGGTGTGGTGAATCGGGTCCTTCCCACGGATCACACCGAAACCGGGCATGCGTCCGGTACGGCCGAAAGATCTAAACCATTACCGGAAATCAGGCGGCGACGAGTTCCTTGTCGCGGTTCGGCGTCTTGACCTTGGGCTTCTTGTTCGGCAGCGAGAGCCGGAAGACCTTGCGCCACGCCGAGAACACCTGCTTGGGCAGCGGCCCGGTCACGTACTCCAGCTCGTACTTCTCGAACAGCGCGCGCACCTTGACCGCAACCTCGGCGTACCGGTTGCTCGGCAGGTCCGGGAACAGGTGGTGCTCGATCTGGTGCGACAGGTTGCCGGTCATGAAGTGCATGGCCTTGCTGCCGCTGATGTTCGCGGAACCCATCATCTGGCGCAGGTACCACTGGCCGCGCGTCTCGCCCTTGATCGACCGGCGCTCGAAGACCTGCACGCCCTCGGGGAAGTGCCCGCACATGATCACCGAGTGGGACCACAGGTTGCGGATCAGGTTCGCGGTGAACGTCGCGGCCAAAGTCGTGAGGAACGACGGGCCCGACAGCAGCGGGTGGATCACGTAGTCCTTGAGCACCTGCTTGCGGATCTTGCGGCCGACCGCGCGAGCACGTGCGCGGAACTCGGGGTTCTTGCGGCGGCGCTTGTGCAGGTTCTTGCCGAGCTCCAGGTCGTACGCGGCGATGCCGTACTCGAAGAAGCAGGCGTTGATGAAGTTCCACACCGGCTGGCCGAGGTGGATCGGGTGCCACTTCTGGTCCTCGTCGACGCGCATGATGCCGTAGCCGAGGTCGTTGTCCTTGCCGATCACGTTGGTGTACTTGTGGTGCAGCTCGTTGTGCGAGTGCTTCCACTGGTCGGCCGGCGAGACGTGGTCCCAGTCCCAGGTGGAGGAGTGGATCTTCGGGTCGCGCATCCAGTCCCACTGGCCGTGCAGGATGTTGTGGCCGATCTCCATGTTGTCCATGATCTTCGCGACCGACAGACCGGCGGTGCCGATGATCCACGCCGGCGGGAAGAACGAGAACAGCAGGATGCCCCGGCTGACCAGCTCGAGCTTGCGCTGGGACGCGATCACCTTGCGGATGTAGGCGGCGTCTTTCTCGCCGCGGCTCGCGATCACCTCGTCACGGATCGCGTCGAGCTCGCGGCCGAGCTCCTCGATCTGCTCTTCGGTCAGGTGGGCGGTGGGGTCGATGGCGGTCATGAAGCTCGCTTTCGGGGGACGTGGCTCGGGGGAAGGGCCACTTCGCGGAAGGAGGGAAGGTCTCTGGTCAGCGTTCGAGCTCGCACGGGCCCGCCGCGGCGGACACACAGGTCTGGATGAGCACGCCCGGCTCGGCCTCGGTGATCTCACCGGTGCGCAGGTCGCGGACGGCGCCTGCCTTGAGCGGGGTGCTGCAGCCGAAGCAGATGCCCATGCGGCACCCGGACGGCATGAGCACGCCGGCTTCCTCGCCGACGTCCAGCAACGGCGTGGCGCCGTCCGCGTCGACGGTCTTGCCGGTGGTGCCGAACGTGACCTCGCCGCCGTCGCCGACCACGACGACCGTGGGGCGGAAGCGTTCGGTGTGCAGCTTCTCGGCGATGCCGTGCTCGGCCCAGTGCGCTTCGGCGGCGTCGAGCAGGCCGGTGGGACCGCAGGCCCAGGTCTCGCGCTCGGCCCAGTCGGGCACGAGCTCGTGCAGGCGGGCGACGTCCAGCATGCCGTCGGTGTCGGTGTGCAGCTCCACCAGGCGGAGGTTCTTGTCCGCGACCAGGTCGTGCAGGTCGTTGCGGAAGATCACGTCCTGCTTGCGCGGCGCGGAGTGGACCATGACGACGTCGTCGAGCTGGGCGTCGCGCAGCATGCCCATCGCGGGCGTGATGCCGCTGCCGGCCGTCAGGTAGAGCACCTTGGCGGGCTTGGTCTTCGGCAGCACGAACTCGCCGGTCGCCTGGTCGAGCTGGATCACCATGCCCGGCCGGGCTCTGCGCACCAGGTAGTTGCTGACCTTGCCGTCCGGGATGGCCTTCACCGTGATCGTGATGCGGCCGTCCTGGCGGCGCGTCGGCGAGGTCACCGAGTAGGCGCGCCACAGCCGGACGCCGTCGACGTCGACGCCCACCCGGATGTACTGGCCGGCCACGTGGCCTCGCCAGCCCTTGCCGGGCCTGATCACGACGGTCGCGGCGTCAGGGGTCTCCTGGTGCACGGCCTCGATGCGTCCTCGCAGGTCAGCGCCCGCACGAAGCGGGTTGACCAGGTCGAGGTAGTCCGACGGCAGCAGCGGCGTCGTGACCATCTCCAGCAGTTTCCACGCCCTGCTGCGAAGGGCGGCACTCGTCATGACTCCAGCTTGATGCGCCTCAGGGCGTAAAGTCCTGTCCGCAGGACGTGAATCTGGTCGGCTGAATTGTTCGCGGGGAACAAAACGTGAGCCAAGCAATCCGGAGGGCCACCGAACTGGCCCTCGATGAGACGACTGTCACCGCACTCCGGGCGGCGCTGAAGACCACGGCCGACGAGGTGGTGCAGGCCATCATCGACGAAGTCCCGTCGTACGCCAACGCACTTTCCGGACGCATGGGCGGCACCATCCGCCGAGCCGTCCGCACCGCCCTCGGCCACTACCTCGACCTCGCCTCGGGCAACGCCACCGGAGGCGACGCGGGCGACGCGGCGTACGAACTCGGCCGCGGCGAGGTGCGCGACGGCCGTTCGATGGACGCCCTGCTCAGCGCCTACCGCGTGGGCGCCCGCGTGGCCTGGCGAGGCCTCGCCGCCGGTGCCGTCCCCGCCGGCCTGCCCGCCGCCGAGGTGGCGAAGTTCGCCGAGCTGACCTTCGCGTACATCGACGAACTGTCCGCCGCGAGCGCCGCGGGCCACGCCGACGAACTGGCCGCCCGAGGCCTCGCCCACGAACGCCACCTCGAACAACTCGCCCGCGACCTCCTCTCCGGCGCGGGCTCCGACGTGCTCCTGACCTCGGCTCAACGCGCGGGCTGGCAGCCGCCCGTCTCGTTGACGGCAGTTCTGCTGCCCTCTGCCCAGGCCCGCCCCGCCTATCGCGTGCTCGACCCGAGCACTCTCGTGCTGGACGACCTGCCCGACGCTCTCGGCGTGCTGCTCGTACCCGACGCCGACCGCGCTCATCTCTTGCGGCAGCTCACCGACCGCACCGCCGTCGTAGGCCCGGCGCGTCCATGGACCCGTGCGTCCGCTTCGTACGAACGGGCCGTACGCGCGCGCTCGTTGTCGGTGGACATTCGCGACACCGAAGACCATCTGCCGGAGTTGGTGTTGAGCGCCGACGTGGACGCGTTCGCCGACCTGCGTACGCGCGCGCTCGCCCCGTTGCGCGCCCTGCCGGACTCGACCGCACGCAAGCTCGAGGAGACGTTGCGGGCATGGCTGCTGCACCACGGGCGGCGGGAGGAGGTGGCGACGACGTTGTTCGTGCACCCGCAGACGGTGCGGTACCGGATGTCGCAGCTGCGGGAGCTGTTCCCGGATCTCGGGTCGCCGCAACGGGTTCTCGAGCTGACGCTGGCAGTGGGCTTGCGGCTCAGCTGACCCGTTCGTCCACCATCCACGCACGCGTCCGCGACCGGTCGAGGAACCGTTCCTCGTCCTCGACCACCCCAGACCCCTCAGCGAGCACCAGCGCGAGCCACGCCTGGCGAGTGGCCTCGTCCGAGAACTTCATGTGCGTCACGACGTCGAACTCGGCGCCCTCCGGCAGATAGTTGCGCGCGTAGTAGGCAGGCGCCGGCGCGAGGCTGAGGATCAGCGGGACGTGGTGGTTCTCGTAGTGGTCGACGAACTCGCTGCGACTCAACCCCGCGCGGGCCTTCAGGAACGCCATGGTGGTGATCACCAGGCCTTCCTACTACACGGTCAGCAGTACTGCGCCTCCTTGCCGATGGCCTCGTACGGGCAGTCGGCGCGGTCCAGCAGCTGCAGCACCGCTTCCTTGTTGCGGGACGTCTGCGCAGGAATCACCTCATCAGGCGGGTAGAACCCGCCGCCGGAGCCGTTGCTACCGGGGTACATCTCGAACGTGTACGAGAAGACGCCCTGCGAGCCCCACAGCCAGTCGCGGATCGAGCCGTCCGTGATGTAGAGATCGCTGGCCTGCTGCGGTGTGTAGCCGTTGGACGAAGCCATCGACTGCCCGATCGTCGCGAACGTGTCCCGCTGGTCCTTGGTCAGACCGGGCGCGATGTCGTCGTAGGTCCAGCCGAACGGCCACATCACGAGCTGGCTGTAGCTGTGGAAGTCGATGGAGGCCTTGATCTGCTGCTTGCCTCCGACGACGCGGCTGCGCACGAAGTCCGCGACGACCTTGACCTCGGGCGCGGACTCGGCTCGCGCGCCGCGGTAGGTGTCGCTGCTCGGGCTGCCGGACGAACCGCCGCAGCAGCCCCACTTGAAGGACCAGTTGCGGTTGAGGTCCGTGCCGATTGCCGACGATCCGGTGTTGGGCTGGCGGTTCTTGCGCCACGAGCGGTAGCTGCCGGTCGCGATGTCGTACTCGCCGCCGTCGGGGTTGACGTCGGGCACGAGCCAGATCTCGCGCGAGTCGACCAGCGCCCTCACCCGCGGCTCGGTCGACTCCGTGAACAGCTTCACCAGGTACAGCGCCATTTCCACGGTCAGGTGCTCACGCGCGTGCTGATGCGCGGTGAAGAGCACTTCGGGCTCGTTCTCGTCGACCGCCACGTTGTCGCTGATCTTCAACGCCACGATCTCGCGGTTCTGGTACGAGCGGCCGATGACCCGCTTGCTGATCACGCCGGGATAGCGGGCGACCGCCGCGTCGATCTCGGCGGTCATCTCCGCGTAGTTGTGGTAGTTCGAGTCTGCGGCAGGGAAGTCGAACGGCCCTATGGAAGCGCCATCCTGAGTGCGGGCGGGCACGGCCTCGACGCCGAACCCTTGTGCTTTCATGGCACGGACTTCGGCCTTGGTCGCGGTGACCACGACTGTTCCGTGCTCCTCGATCTCGTCGATGGCGGCACCGATCCGCGCGATCTGGCTGCGTTGCTCGACCGTGCGCACGCCGCTGACGGCGTAGGCGGCGGTGCCGGTCTCGACCGGTGCGGCGATCGACGGGGTGGCGATGGTCGCCAGGGCGATGGTGAAGACCAGGACTCTTCGTTTACCCATGCCTCAGCACGGTCCCAGGGTTGATCGGCGCTGGGCAGAGCCGATCGGGGGGACACAAACGGTCTAAACCTGTCCGCGCAACGACCAAGCCGCGATCTCGGTCCTCGTCCGCAGCCCGAGCTTGGCCAGCACGCTGCGGACGTGCGTCTCGACGGTGCGCTCCGACAGCACGAGCCGCGTCGCGATCTCCCGGTTGGTCATGGCCTGCGTGATCAGCTCCACCACCTCGGACTCCCGTGGCGACAACGGATCCGCGGCCCGCTCCTCCACCCCGATCCGCCGCAGCAGGCGGTCCGCGGCCTCCAGGCGCACCGGCAGGTCCAGCGCGCGGAACTCGGCCGCCGCCTGGGTGGCCAGCGTCCGGGCTTCGGTCAGCGAGCCGAGGGAGACCAGGGCCCGCGCGAGGCCGAGCCTGCTGAGCGCCAGGAACGGGGTGGCGCCGATGCGCGCGTTCATCTCGGCGGCCAGGCGGTAGTGCTCGGCCGCGACCGACGGCCGGCCGCACGTCATGGCCAGATCGCCGAGCAGCTGCGGTGAGGCGGCGTTGCAGAACACCGCGCCGGAGCCGTCCGCGGAGTAGTGGGGTTCCAATGTGGACAGTCGCGAGTAGACGAGCTCGGCGGTCTCGGTGTCGTCGAGCAGGCAGGCGATCACGCCGATCTGGCTCACCAGCGGTGCCCACATCGGACCGACCTCGGTGGTGGCGGGCATGGTGCGGAACGCCTCGAACGTGGAGCGCGCCCGGTCGAGGTCTCCGCGCAGCGCGTGCAGGAACGGCACGTAGACGTGGGCCAGCGGCACGTCGGCGAAGCGGTCGAGGACGTCGAGGGCTTCCGCGGCGGACTCGGCGTCGATGGTGCCCCGGAGGTACGCGAGCCCGTGCATGAACGCGTAGTACATGCCCGACGCGGCGAAAGCGCCGATGCGCACAGCATGAGCCCGAGCGGCCTCGTTGTGTTCCAGGGCAACGGAAAGCCTGCCGACCAGAGCCGCTCGGGCGGCGCGCAGGCGGTGCAGGTGCCACCAGGCGACGGGGTGGCGGCGCGCGGCGGCGAACTGTTCGATCAGCGCGAGCTCGCGGTCGACGGCGGCCAGGTCGCCTATCTGGAACGCCGCGTCCACCAGCCAGACATGTCCCCACAGCTCGGCGTGCGGCTGGCGAGCCGACGACGCCAGCGCCACGGCGCGTTCAGCCAGTTCCACGCGTTCGGCGCGGAACTGCGGAGCGCACAACGACAGGTGGCGGGCGTGGATGCCGTCCAGCTCGGCGTCCGGGTCGCCGCTGCGGGAGGCGAGCTCCAGCGCGGTGGCGGACAACGTGCGGGCGAGCTCGTTGGAACCCGTTGCGGTGGCGGCCATCGCGCGACGGGCCAGCAGGCGGGCGCTCAGGACGTCCGACGGATCGTGTTGCAACGCCAGCACGCACAGGTGGTCGACCGCGGTCAGCAGGTCCGGGCCGCCCAGACCGGTGATCACCAGCGCGGCCTCGGCCATGAGGTCGGCGTCGCCCGCGTCCTGCGCCAGGCGGCTCGCAGTGCGGCAGTGCTCGAGGCTGCTGTCGACCTCGCCGCACAGGAACTCGGCCCTGGCCAGGTCGAGCATCAGGACGGCGCGCTCCTGCTCCGGTGCGGTGGACAACGCCAGCGACGCGAAGCGAGCCGCGTCGTCGTAAGCGAGATCAGCGGTGGCCGCACGGGCCGCGGCGGTAGCCCACCTGGTGCACTCCGACGCCTCTCCGGCCCGGTTCCAGTGCGTGGCGATGCGGCCAGGCGCGCCACCTGCGGCGACCAGGGCCTCCGCGCACCGGCGGTGCAGGTCGAGGCGCGTCGACGGCGGCAGGTCCTGGTAGATCGCGTCACGGACAAGGGCGTGCGTGAAGGCCATCGAACCCCCGTTCACGACCCGTGCGGCCACGGCTTCGTCGAGCAGCGGCCCCAACGAGGAGACGCCCGTGACATCGGCCAGCAGCGCCGGTTCGAGACGCTCGCCCAGGACGCTGGCCGCGCCGAGCACCTCACGGGACTGCGCGCTCATGCCGTCCAGCCCGGACAGGACGAGTTTGTGCAGCTCCCGGTGCACGGTGAACTCGCCGCTGTCGAGCAGCATCCGGACGTAGAGCGGGTTGCCGCCGGTGTCGCCGACGAGCCGCGCGGCCAGCGAGTCGGGATCGGCGACGGTCGTGGCACGGCGAACCCAGCCCGCCACGTCCTCGCGCGTCAGTCCGCCGAGCCGCAGCACGTGCGCCAACGGCGAACGCAGCAGATCAGCAGGAGGATCGGCACGGTAGGTGGCGATGACGACGACTCGGGCCGTGCCGAGCTCTCCAGCCAAGTGCGTCAACAGGCGCAACGACGTCTGGTCCGCCCAGTGGATGTCCTCCAAGACGATCAGCAAGCCGTCAACCGCAGAGGCGATCACGGCGTCGGTGGCGTCGGCGACCAGCGCGAACCGGGACGTCGCATCGGCCGGGTCGAAGTGCTGAGCGGCCAGCACCCGCTCCAGCAACGGCAGGTCGCGGGCGACTCGGCGCCACGGCCACAAAGGCGGCATGCCGGGGTCGTCGACGGCCTGACCTCGGGCGACCGGGATGCCGTACTCGGCCGCCATCGCCGCGGCCGCCGTGGCCAGCCGGGTCTTGCCGATGCCCGCGTCGCCGCCGATCAGCACCAGCCTGCCGGTCGGCGCCACCAGTGCGGCGCGCAGTTCGGCCAGCTCGCGGTCGCGGCCGAGGATCGGGACCTCCACGCAGCGAGTATCGCTTCCCGGTGCCGGTTCAGTACCGAACTCCGTGCTGGCACGGATCCGCCGCGGGCCCGCCTCGCCAAGACTTCGTGACAACACGAAGGAGGCACACCATGTACGCCCAGCTCACCTACTTCGACCGGCCCCGTGGCCCCGAGCAGCTGGCCGCCGAGGACTTCGCGAACAACGAGCGGATCAAGCCCCTCGCGCTGGCCGTGCCGGGCAACATCAGGACCTACGTGCTGCGCCGCGACGACGGCTGCGAGGTCGTCGTGTCGATCGCGGAGACCGAGCAGGCACTCGTCGACACGCAGAAGGCGATCATGAGCAGCACGCTGCTGCCCGGCGAGGACCCCGCGCTGCTGATCGGCCCGGACCGGGTCGAGATCTACCCCGTGCACGAGGTTTTCGAGCAGGCGGAGGCACTGTCATGACCGCCGTAGCGACGCTCGCCGCCGGTGTGTGGCAGGCGGATCTCACGCGCACCTCCGCGTCGTTCCAGGTCGGCAACCTGGGCCGCAAGGCGCACGGCACCGTGCCCGTCACGGCCGGGTCCGTCGAGATCGGAGAGGACGGGCAGCTCACCGGCGTGCACGGGACGCTCGACCTCGGCGCCATCGACACCGGGATCGCCAAGCGCGACCAGGACCTGCGCAAACCCGGCCTGCTCGACCTCGACCGGCATCCGACGATGACGTTCACGGCCACGTCGTGCCGGCCCGCGCCGAACGGGTGGGAGGTCACCGGGACGCTCCAGGCCCGTGGCACGTCCACCGAACTCAGCGGCGTCGTCGAGCTCTCCACCGCGGACGGCGAGACGGTGATGACGGCGACCGCGCGGCTGGACCGCAGGACGCTCGGCATCAAGGCACCGCGGTTCCTGATCGGCGCGTTCGTCGACATCACCGTGACAGCCGTGATCCGGACAGGTGTCCGTTAGTCTGGGGACATGCCCCGTCCTGACACCGGCCCCGACTTCATCGAGGCGCTCGCCCGCGGGCTGGACGTGATTCGCGCGTTCCAGCCCCGGCGCCCGGTGATGGGGCTGAGCGAGGTCGCGGCGGCCACCGGGCTGGCGCGCCCCACCGCACGGCGCATCCTGCTCACGCTCGTCGAACTGGGCTACGCGCGGCAGGACGAGAACGGCTTCGCGCTCACACCGAGAGTGCTCGAACTGGGCGTGGCCTACGTGCGGTCGACCGGGTTGTGGGAGGTCGCGCGGCCGCACATGGAACGACTCGGCGCCCGCACCAACGAGTCCGTGTCGATCGCCCAGCTCGACGGGTCGGACATCGTCTACGTCGCACGGGTCGCGGTGCCGAAGATCGTCACGCTGTCCGTGCAGATCGGCACCAAGTTCCCCGCTCTGCAGACGTCGCTGGGCAAGGTCCAGCTCGCCGCACTGCCCGCGGACGAGCTGGAAGCGGTCCTCGCTCAGCCGACGCGATCCGGTCTCACCCCGCGCTGGCAGCCCGAGAAAGCCGAAAGGGACGCCGAGCTGCGGGACGTCCGGGCCCGCGGGTGGGCGATGACCGACCAGCAGCTCGCACCGGGCATCCGGTCCGTCGCGGCACCGCTCAGAGACGGCGACGGCAAGGTCGTCGCCGGCCTCAACGTCAACTGCCACGCGGCCGAGACGTCGATCGAGGTCCTGGTCGAGCACCACCTGCCGTTGCTGCTGCAGGCCGCGGGCGACATCAGCGCCGACTTCGCCCGCCTCGAGACGGTTCCGCACGTCGTTGTCGCCTGACCGGGGTTGACGCCCGACCGGGAAAGGTTGAGGATTCAACGGACACTTGTCCGCATGCCGGTCGAGGAGGTCCCCGATGGTCGGCGAACGACGTCCAGTTGTCCTGCGGAACGGCACAGTCCTCACCTTGAACAGCGCCCACGACGTGCTGGTCGACCACGACGTCCTCGTCGTGGACGACCGGATCTCCGCGATCGGCCCGCGCCTGCAGGTCCCCGAAGGCACCGAAGAGGTCGACGCGTCGAACGGCCTCGTCATGCCCGGCATGATCGACACCCATCGGCACATGTGGCAGACCGCGATGCGCGGCTACGGCGCCGACTGGACCCTGACGCAGTACTTCGTCTGGTACTACCTGGAGTGGGGCAAGGTCTTCCGGCCGGAGGACATCCACGCCGGCAACCTCCTCGCCGCGGCCGAAGCCCTCGACGCCGGTGTCACCACCACGGTCGACTGGTCGCACGGCCTGCAGACGACCGACCACGCCGAAGCCGCCGTCGCCGCGCTGCGCACCGTGCCCGGCCGGTTCGTGCTGGCGTACGGGAACATCCAGGACTCCCCCGCCTCCTGGACGGCCAAGCCCGAGTTCCTCGACTTCGTGCGACGCCTGCCGAGCGACGACATGCTCGGCTTCCAGCTGGCGTTCGACGTCACCGGCGACCCGTCGTTCCCGGAGAAGCCCGCCTTCGAGGTCGCCCGTGACCTGGGCGTGGCCGTCACCACGCACGCCGGCGTGTGGGGCGCGACGAACGACGACGGCATCAAGCTCATGCACGACAACGGTTTCATGACACCACAGTCGATCTACGTGCACGCCGCGACGTTGTCCGCCGACTCGTACCACCGCATCGCCGCGACCGGCGGCTCGATCTCCGTGTCGACCGAGAGCGAGCAGAGCGCGGGCCAGGGCTATCCGCCCACCTGGGCGATCCGCGCGCACGGCATCCCGGTGTCGCTCTCGATGGACACGTCGGTGTGGTGGAGCGGCGACCTGTTCTCCGCCATGCGCACCACGCTCGGCGCCGACCGCGCACGTGAGCACATGTCCGCGCACGCGCAGAACGACACCGTCACGCATTCGGCGCTCAGAGCCGAGCACGTGGTCGAGTGGGCGACCGTCGGCGGCGCGAAGGCGTTGGGACGCGACGACCTCGGCAGCCTCGAAGTGGGCAAGAAGGCCGACATCGTGCTGCTGCGCAACGAGAACTCGCCCGCCATGTTCCCGATCCTCAACCCGTACGGGCATGTCGCGTTCCAGGCGCAACGGTCCGATGTGGACACGGTGATCGTCAACGGCAGGATCGTGAAGCGCGACCACCGGCTCGTGGGCGTCGACCTGCAAGCGATCCGGAACCAGGTCGAGCAGACCGTCGAGCACCTGCGCAAGCAGCTCGGCGACGAGGCGTGGGAGAAGGGCATGAACCCGGACATCCCCGAGTCGAAGGTGCTGGACAACCCCTACACCTACACCGAGTACCGCGGCGACACCCGGACGTCCGTCTGATGGGCCCACTCGAAGGCCTGCTCGTGGCCGACTTCTCGCGCGTGCTGGCAGGCCCGTACGCGACCATGCTGCTCGCCGACATGGGCGCGTCGGTCGTGAAAGTCGAAGGCCCCCAGGGAGACGAGACCCGCACGTGGATGCCGCCCGTGCGGGACGACGTCTCGACCTACTACCTCGGCATCAACCGCGGCAAACGATCCATCGCACTCGACCTGCGCGACGAGCACGACGCAACGCTGGCCCGCGAGCTGGCGAAGCGCGCGGACATCGTGATCGAGAACTTCAAACCGGGCGGCCTGGCCAAGTACGGGCTCGACTACCCCGCCGTCAGCTCGTCGAACGCCGGGGTGATCTACGCGTCGATCACCGGATTCGGTGCGGGAGAAGGAAAGCACGTCCCCGGCTACGACCTGATGGTGCAGGCGATCTCCGGGCTGATGAGCCTCACCGGCGATCCGGACGGGCCGCCGTACCGCGCGGGCATCTCCGTTTTCGACGTCATGGCCGGCAACCACGCGGTGATCGGCATCCTCGCGGCACTGCGCCACCGCGACGCCACCGGCCAGGGTCAGCTCGTCGAGGTCAACCTGCTCTCCTCGGCGTTGACGGGCCTGGTGAACCACAGCTCGGCGTTCGTCGCGGGCGGGGTCGTGCCGTACCGGATGGGCAACGCGCATCCCAGCGTGTTCCCGTACGAGCCGCTGCCCACCGCCGACAACGACCTGATCGTCGCGGCGGCCAACGACGGCCAGTTCCGCAAGCTGTGCGAGGTGCTCGGGTTGGACGACGTCCCGGACGACCCGCGGTTCGCGCGCAACGCCGACCGCACCCGCAACCGCGAGGAACTGCGGCCGCTGCTGGAGGAACGGCTGCGGACCCGTGGCGCGGTCGAGTGGTTCGACCTGCTCGTCGCGGCCGGGGTGCCGTGCGGGCCGATCAACACGATCGACGGCGGGTTCGCGATGGCGGAACGGTTCGGGCTCGACCCGATCGTCGAGGTCGGTGGGATGCCGACGACGCGGCACCCGATCCGGTTCTCGGAGACACCCGCGGTCTACGCGCTGCCGCCGCCGGGGTTGGACGAGCACGGGGAGGAACTTCGCGCCTGGCTGAAGGAGGATCTGCGTGGCTGACGCCTACGAGACCGCGCTCGGCGCGTCCACTCCCGACACGATCACCCTCCTCGGCCAGGACCTCGCCAACGACGTGATGGGCAACGTCGGCTTCGGCGAGCTCGCGTTCTGGCTCGCCACCCAGCGCCTGCCGACGACCGGCGAGACCAGGCTGTTCGAGGCGGTCCTGGCCGCGCTCGCCGACCACGGTTTCACCCCGACCGCGATCGTCACCCGTCTCACCTACCTCTCCGCGCCCGACTCGGTCCAGGGCGCGCTCGCGGCGGGGCTGCTCGGCGGCGGCTCGCGGTTCCTCGGCGTCACGGAGGACTGCGGCCGGTTCCTGCACGACGTCGTCAGCACCGTCGAACCACCGGTCGACTGGGACGAGCTGGCGCTGAAAACCCTTCAATCGCAAGGCAAAGCCCGGATCCCCGGACTCGGCCACCACGTGCACAAGAACGGCGACCCGCGCACGCCACGGCTGTTCCAGATCGCCGAGGAGGAGGGCCTGACCGGTCCGCACCTGGAGCTGTTCAAGGCGATCGGCCGCGTCCACCCGCAGGTGCTCGGCAAGACCCTGCCGCTCAACGGCGCCGGCACGTGCGGCGCGGTGCTGGCGGACCTCGGCCTGCCGCTGGAGCTCCTGCGCGGCTTCGCGTTGCTCGCCCGCACCGCCGGGTTGATCGGCCAGCTCGCCGAGGAGCTGCGCAACCCCGTCGCCAACCAGATCTTCCTGTCCGTCGACTCGAACACGCGCTCCGTCGCACCGGAGGAATGAGCAATGCAGCTCGTCACCGAGGACAACATCACCGAACTGGCGCAGCAGCGCTGGGCCACCGCCAAGGACCCGCGCACCGCCCAGCTGATCACCGCGCTCGTCCGGCACCTGCACGACTTCGCCCGCGAGGTCAGGCTCACCGAACCCGAGTGGATGGCCGCGATCCAGTGGCTCACCGCCACCGGCCAGATCAGCGACGAGAAGCGCGAGGAGTTCATCCTCGCCTCGGACGTCCTCGGCCTGAGCATGCTGGTCGTGCAGATGAACCACCGTTTCGACGCCGCGGCCACACCGGCCACGGTGCTCGGCCCGTTCCACATCGACGGCTCCCCCGAGCTGGACTTCGGTGGCGACATGTCCGACGACGTCGCCGGAACTCCGCTCTACATAACGGGAACCGTCCGGTCGCTCGACGGCACCCCGCTGCCCGCCGTCCTCGACGTCTGGCAGGCCGACGCCGACGGTGCCTACGAGGCCCAGCTCGCGGACGTCGACGAAGCCAGGCTGCGCGCCAAGTACCGCGCACGACCCGATGGTTCCTACTGCGTGCGCACGATCGCGCCGAAGGGCTACTCGATCCCGATGGACGGCCCGGTCGGCGATCTCATCAGCCAGACCGAGATCAGCCACTTCCGCCCGGCGCACGTCCACTTCCTGGTCACCGCCGACGACCACGAACCGCTGATCACGCACCTGTTCGAGGAAGGCGCCGAGTACCTCGACAGCGACGTCGTCTTCGGCACCAAGCAGGAGCTCGTCGTCGCCTTCGAACAACACGACCCCGGCCCCACCCCGGACGGCGGCACGAGCGAAACGCCGTGGCTCGAAGCCCGCTACGACTTCGTCCTGCAACCGTGCGCGCCGCACTGATCACCCAGCTCGGCGAGCCGCCTGCCGCAGCCGAGCAGAGCAAGCCCGCCGTGCTCACCGACCACGTGGTCGTCGACGTCCTCGCCGCCCCGATCACCCCGCTCGACCTGTTGTGCGCCACGGGAACCTCGTACTTCGGCTCCCCTGCCACGCCCTACGTCCCTGGTGTGCAGGGCATCGGCACGGTCGGCGGCCGCGCGGTCTGGTTCCCCACCACCGCCGGCATGACCGCGGGCAACGGCAGCATGGCAGAGAAGGCGTTGGTACGGCAGGAAGATCTGGTCTTCCTGCCGGACGACGTACCCCCGGTCGAGATGGCCGCGCTCGGACTCTCCGCGGTCGCCGCGCACATGGCGCTGACGTGGCGTGGTGAGCTCAAGCCGGGCGAAACCGTGATCGTGCTGGGCTGCGGCGCGGTCGGCCAGTCCGCGATCCAGCTCGCCCGTGCGGCAGGCGCCGGACGTGTCGTAGCAGCGGCACGTTCCGAGAAGGGCCGCGAACGTGCCGCACGCGCGGGCGCCGACACGGTGATCTCACTCGAACCCAGCGAGTTCGTCGGCATCGAGGCAGATCTCCTGCTGGATCCGCTCTTCGGCGCCCCGGCCGCGGCTGCCGCGCAGACACTGCGACCGGGCGGACGGTGGGTGAACCTCGGCGGATCAGCCGACGAGACCTGCCCGATCACGTCGTCCACCTTGCGCAGCCGATCTCTGCGACTTTCGGGCTACACCAACAACGAGCTCACCGCGCACCAACGCGCAGAGGCCATCTCGACGGTCGCTCACCTGGCCGCGCGAGGCGCGCTGGCCGTCGACCACGAGGTCGTCCGGCTCGCCGAGGTGACCAACGCGTGGCGCCGTCAAGCAGAAGGCGCCACGCGCGGCCGAATAGTGCTGGTTCCCTAGCGGCAGATCCAGCGCGCTGCCTTCGTCCCGGCGATCCCGGCGATCACGCCGCTCTCCCCGACAGCCTCCGCCGACCCCGAGGTGACGCCCTGCGGCAACGGCAGCGCGCCCACGAGCGTGGTGCCCTGCCACACGACCGCGGTGTAGTTCCCGTCCTTGAGATAGCCGACCGAGCGCCCGTCCTGGTTCGCCGCCTCGACCACCCCGTTGCCGGAGAACCGTTCCACCACACCGGTCGACTCGGTCCACAGCCACGAACCGACGTCCTCGCCGTAGGGGCTGCTGAAGATCACGCCGTCCCTGGTGAGCGCACGCGGGTCGACCGAAGACCCCAGGTCCGGCAGCTTCTTGGCGAGAGCGCCTCCGCGCCACAACGACGCGCCGTCCCAGGAGTCGACCAGCACGGTGCCGTCCTCACCGAGCGCGATCCCGTTGATGCCCGGCAACTCGATGATGTCGGGTGCGTGGCCGTCCGCGTGCCACACCACGAGCCCGCCCCAGCTCGACGTCCCGGCCGGCTGCACACGACCGAGCACGTCACCCCGGTCGTTGATGTCCTCCACGCCCCACACCTGGTACCCGGCGGGCGTCGGCAGCTCGCGGTAGCCGGCCCCCGGTGAGTGCGTCATGGCGACGGTGGTGCCGTCCGTGCGGTCGACGCTGGCCGCGACCACCCCGGAGGCGTTGGCCGCCCGCGTCACGAACTTCTTGGCTCCTTCCGGCCTCGGCACGATCTGCATGCCGTCCGCGGTCCACCGCGCGAGCGTGTGGTCGTCGCGGTTCGGCGAGTAGAAGCCCGAGACGTTGCCCCACCGGTCCACACCGGTGATGCGCAGGCTGCTCCAGTCCGCGCCGTTCTGAACCGGCAGGTACTCGACTGTGCAGTCCGCGGCGGCCGAGGCCGCCGGTGCGAGCAGAGTGGTCACGACCGTCGCCGCGGCGATCGAAACGAGCGCGCGACGAGACAACGAGATGATGCGCAAAGTGCCCCCCATCGGAGTCCCCAATCTCCTTGCGGCACTATGCCCGGCTGCGATCACTCTGCGCCACCGAATGTGATCAAGCCGTGGTGGTGCGGGTCCGCCTCCACGCGATGACGATGAACGCGATCAGCCCGAACAACGGAATCGTGCTGATGGCCCATGACAACCCCATCGGCGGCCCTGGTTGTTCCATCACCTGGAGGTTCTTCAGTTCGCCGGACGCCGGACCGGACGGCCCGTCGATGTCGAACTTGAACGTCCACGTGCCGGGCTCCGGCAGTGCCTCGATGTCCAGGCCCCACACCTCGCGCTTGCGGGGATGGCGCGCCAGCGGGGAGTCCGACATCAGCTCCGCGCCGTAGAGCATCGTCAGCGTGCCCTTCTTGTCCGCGATGCCGTCCTCCGGCACGAACGTGAAGTCCAGTGACTGCATGGCTTTCACCGGCCACGTGCTGAAGCCGATCGTCAGGTTGTAGGGCCCCGCCTGGACTTTCTCGGTGTGGACGACGTTCACCGGCTCGAAGGCGAGCGCCGGGGTGGCGAGTCCGAGCAGCAGCGCGGCCGTGCCCAGCAGTCCCAGCAACGTCTTACGCATGGCTGTTCTCCTTTGCCGGCGCGAGAGTGCGCAGCATGTGACCGAAGCGGCGGCCGAGCAGTGCGGCGACAGCACCGAACGCCGCGGCGAGCACGATCGTGGCGAAGTACCGGGAGTTCGCGTTGAAGGGCGCTCCGTAGGTGATTACGCGCTGCAGTGGCGCGCAGGCCGCGATCATCGCGCCACCGACCGCGCCGGGGATCCACGCGGGCAGCTTGTGCATCAGCTCCACGGCCACCGCGACGAAGATCAGGCACATCGGGATCATGTTGGGCATTCCCGGGATGCCGTCGGTGTAGTCGCGCAACGGCAAGCCGGTCGCGCTGGCGTAGACCTCCGCCGCCCACGGCGAGAACCACCAGAAGACGGCCTGCAGCACCGCGACCGCCACACCGACGGCGAGTGTGCCGCCACGGCGGTTCAGGGCGTGACCGGCCATGAAGAGGATCATCACCGAGAAGAACGCCGTCCCGACGGACACCGGGTTGACCAGCCCACCGGGCACCGCGCGCAGGCCGAGCGAGGTCACCATGCTGAACACCAGCAGCGCGGCGGCGGCCACGACGGCGCCGTACGTGCCCCAGCGCTGGTCACGTGCCACCGCGAAGACCATGACCGCACCGACCATGGTGATCGAGATCGACAGCAGCAGGCCGATGTGCGGCGGCGAGTCGATCACCGCGTCGAACCCGTACAGTCCGTGCCACCACTGGTCCCACAGGCCGTAGACGAGGAACAGCGCCGCGCCGGTGCCGGAGATCAGGTAGCCGACGGGCGCGGAGAACGTGCGGCCGAAGACACCGACCGCGCGACCCCCGACGATCGGGTCGATGTCCTTGTCGCGCTTGGCCGAAGCCGTCGTCAGCAGCACGACGACGAGGCTCGCCAGGCCCGAGATCGCGCTGCCCGCGTACAGGAACAGGTGCGGCATCGTGAAGAACGTGTCCGGCCCGACGTCCGAATGCCACTGGATGTCCCAGGTCAGGCCGATCAGCGAAAGCAGGGTACCGCCGAGCACCAGGCTCGCCGGGACCAAACCCCTGGGCACCGACCTCGTGGCCGGTGCGACCGCCGTGATGTCCACAGATCCCCCTTCAGGTGAGCAGCAGCGGGATGACGACCCGCTCCGCGCTGAGTGACACGGTGATTTCCCATTGCCCCGGCATGTTCAGGCCGACGTCACCGACCTGGTAGTGACCGGGTTCGAGCGGCCCCGCGGTGATCGGCGCGATCGCGTGGCCCATCTGCGGCATCGCGGGTTCGACGACGACCTCGTTGCCCTGTGCGGGTTTTCCCGCACGATCGGTGATCCGCAGGTCGAACGAGTTGACACCGCTCTTCGTGCTCGCGGGCGTGAGTACGAACCGCAGCTGCGCGCTCTCGGCCAGATGTGGTTGCGCCTCAACGGTTCGAGGCCACACGACGAACAACACGCCCACCGCCGCGACGACCACCGCCAAGCCGATCAGGACGTAACGCCTCACTTCTGCCCAACCCCCTTCGACGGCACCTCGACGACCGTCGGCACGGTGACGATCGAGTAGTCGCGTTCGACCTGGATCCACACGAGGTACTTGCCCGGCAACGGGAACGAGTAGGTGAACGGCACTTGAGGCCCGTACGCGGCGACACTCTCGTCCGGCTTGTCGGGCATGCCCGGCGTCGGCGGGATCATCGAGTGCACGTGCGCCCAGATCGGCGCGTCCACCGGGCTGCCGGTGACCGGGCCGACGACGATCATGTGCCCGAGCATGCCGAGCCACGGCTGCAGATCGCGCTCTCCGAACCCGGCCGTGATCGTGCTCGGCCTGCCCGCTTCCCGGATCTCCGTGGCCAGCGAGGCTTTTCCGTCGTTCTGCACTGCGGCACCTCCGGAAACGTCGACCTGGGACCGGAGCAGCTGCACTCCCCCGCCCCGCCGGGCGATCTCCGCGGCGATGGCGTGCGTGCCCTGTTCGGGAGCCTGGAGACGGGCCCGGTACTCGCCCGGCGCCGTGCGAATCGGGTGCAGATGCCTCAGGTTTCCCGACGGCGACACGACCACGAGATGCACGAACGCGCTGTCGTGCACCAGAAGGTCGTCCACAGGCCGACCGGACGACCCGTCGGTGAGGCTGAGCACGAGATCCTGGCCGTTCATGCTCGGCACGAGGTTCACCGGCGGCCGCGAGAAGTCCACTATGGACGTTCGCTGCCACGGATCGTTCACGTTGTCGAACGTCGGATCCAGCTGCGTACCCGGCGCCGCTACCGGTGGGATGCTCGGCGACAGCAACGCCGCCGTAGCCGCCACCGCGATCGCGGCGACCATGCCGGTGGTGGGAACCAGCGCGAGACCTGGCCGTCCGAAAACCGCGAACAGCAACGCCAGGAACAACAACACGCCCGCCGCGATGAACCCGCCGTAGGTCGCGTTCTCCCACGGCGACGCCACCAGCGCGGGCACGACGAACGGAATCGTCGCCTCGTCGACCGCGAGCTCCCACGGACCGGGCCGGTCGACCTGGACAACCCCCGAGTAGAACCCGGGCTTCTCGCCGAGAACGACCTTCGCCGCGCTCGAAGCAGCACCCGCCGCCCGCGCGGTCAGCACGACCTCTCCCGGAGGCGACCCCGCGTGCGTCACCACGTCGACGTGCACCGGCCCCGGCACCTCCGCGACCCGCCGGATGATCACCGTGAGGTCGCGGTCGCCGAGCGTCTGCGCCACGTGCAGGTCGGCACCGGACTGGGCGCCGTCGGCCAGCGCCGGTGCCACGATCCCCAGAATCGCCCCCAGCGCCAGCAGCAAGATCACACCACTTCGCTTCATCGTGATCGAAGCTAGGGTCATTCGCTCCCGAATACGTCCCTGCGCAGTCGGAAACCGGGTCCCCCGCGCGGGGGACTGCCGACCCCGGCGAAGTAGGACGTGCTCAGGGTCGCGATGCGGCAAGATTCCGAAGCGATGTACCCGATCAAGCTGTCACTGAAGCACCAGTCGTGGCTGGTCGCGGCCACGTGCATGGTCGCGGACGGCGGCTTCGTGCTGCTCAACCGCTGCGAGCCGTGGCAGACCGCGGTCGTGCTCGCGATGACGCTGGCGGTGAACGCGTTGCTGGCCGGTCCCGCGCGGTCGGCCGGCTGGGTCGCGGCACTGCAGGCGGCCGTCCCGTTGATCGTCCTGGCCACCATCGGCGACCGGATCCACGCCAACGAGGCGGGCCTGCTGATCGCGGGTTATCGCGCCGGAGCCTGGTTGCGCGGCATCGAGGCGTGGTCGTCGCTCGCCGTGCTCGCCGCGAGCGCGTTCGTCTGCCCCTACGCGATGGGCACGGACGTGCTCAGGTCGTCGCTCGTGGTCGCGAAGATCGCCGTGCTGCCGTTCCTGGTCGGCCGCTACACCACCGCCCGCCGCGCCTACCTGGCCGAGCTGGAGAAGCGTTCCGCGATGGAGCAGGCGGACGCGCAGGCGGCGGTCACCAAGGCGATCACCGAGGAACGCAGTGCGATCGCCCGCGACCTGCACGACGTGATCGTGCACCACGTGAGCGCGATCGGTGTGCACGCCGGGGCGGCGCGGTTGAGCCTCCCCAACGGCGACACGAAGCTGGCGGGATCGCTGCGGTCCGTCGAGACGTCCAGCCGCGCGGCCATGGTCGACCTGCGGCACCTGCTCGACCTGCTGCACGGCGACAGGTCCGAGGGCACCCGCCAACCCGGCCTGGACAACCTCGACGAGCTCTTCGACGGAGTGCGTGCGGCAGGAACGCCGGCCCGGCTGGAAGTGCGGGGGCAGCACCGTTCCGTGCCGGACTCGCTGGACATCACCGTCTACCGGATCATCCAGGAGATGCTGACGAACGCCCTGCGGCACGGCGACTCGTCCGGCGTGACCGTGACCCTGCGGTACGAACCGGACTCGCTGACGATCACCGCCGCGAACGGCACGGGTTCCGGCAACGGCCACAACGGGTCCGTGCGGCGCGGCCTGGTCGGCATCCGCAACCGCGCCGGCATGTTCGCGGGCACGACGCAGTCCGGTCTCGAACCGGACGGGCGGACGTGGCGCACCGCCGTCACGTTCCCGCTGGAGGTGTCATGACGCTGACCGTGCTGCTCGCGGACGACCACGCGATGCTCAGATCGGGTCTGCGCGCGATCTTCGAGACGCAGCCCGACCTGCACTGCGTGGCCGAGGTCGGCGACGGCCGCGCCGCGGTGTCCGAGGTCGCGCGGCTGCGTCCGGACGTGGCGGTGCTCGACATCCGGATGCCCAAGCTGGACGGCCTCGGCGCGACCGAGATGATCCTGTCCGATCCCGCGAACCGCACCAAGATCCTCCTGCTCACGACCTACGACAGCGACGAGTACGTCTACCGGGCGCTCAACGCCGGTGCCAGCGGGTTCCTGCTGAAGTCGTTGCCGCCGGAGGAACTGATCTCGGCGGTCCGGGTGGCGGCCCGCGGCGACGCGCTGATCGACCCGTCCGTGACGCAACGGCTGATCGCCCGGTTCGCGGTGAGCCTCGCCCCTCCGCCGACGCCGCCCGAGCTCGACCTGCTGACCGCGCGCGAACGGGAAGTGCTGCACCTGGTCGCGGAAGCCTTCAGCAACGCCGAGATCGCCGCGCGGCTGCACGTCGGCGACGAGACGGTGAAAACGCACGTGTCTCGCGTGCTGGCCAAGCTGGGGTTGCGCGATCGGGTGCACGCCGTCGCCTACGCGCACATCAACGGGCTGATGCGCCGGTAGGGTCACCGGCCATGCCGAAGCTGGTGCGCGACAGGATTCCCGAGATCATCCGCGCGAACGGGGAGGAGCCCGTCACGGAGATCGCCGACGCCGAGCGCTACCACGAGCTCCTGCGGGACAAGCTGTCCGAGGAGGTGGCGGAGTTCCTGGAGTCCGGTGAGGTCGAGGAACTGGCCGACGTCCTGGAGGTCCTGCACGCCCTCGCCCGTGCCGCCGGGGTCACGCCTTCCGAGCTGGAGCGCATCCGCGCGAAGAAAGCCGCCGAACGCGGTGGGTTCGCCGGCCGGATCGTGCTGATCACCTAGTCCGCAGCCAGGTCTGCTGCGCCACGAACGTCACCAGCGGCAGGATCAGGCTGAGCCCGAAGTCCTTCCACTCGATCCACTGCAGCAACGACAGCGGCACCCCGACCAGCACCGCGAGGATCAGCAACGCCGACGCCCACCACTTCCGCACGACCTCCCGCACCACGTCCCCGCGCCGACTGCGGGAGAGTTGCGCGTACGTGACCCCGCGCGGCCGCACCACGACGCCGGGACCGAGCGCGACGTTCGCACCGGTCACGTCGGGGATCCGCAGGCGCTGCACGGCCTGCAGCGCCTCGATCGCCGGCACGAGCGACCAGATCGAGATCTCGGCGGACCCTTCGACGTTGCGCCAATGCCCCTTGTCCAGCTGGAGTCGCAGCAACGCGTCGATCGCCGCGGCGGCCATCGGGTGCGGGCCGTCCGGGTGGCGCAGCAGGGCGAGCGCGGCCATCGGCAGCCCGTAGTGCGGCATGGTCGCCTGCCACTGCACCCCGGTGACCTTGTCGTGGACGTTGTAGTACTCGATGCGGGCGTCCGGGTCGTCGATCCGGGTGAGGTCGAGGTTGCCGACCAGCCACGTGTACGCGCGCCGGACGCGGTCGGGTTCCAGCCGCGGCGCGACCTCGCCGATGGTGATCAGCGCGACTGCGGTGTGGTTGATCGTGGCCGGGCGTCCCGGGTTCTGCGGGAAGCCGTGGCCGTCGACCTGCGCGGCCAGCAGCCAGTCGAGTCCCTTCGCGATCGCCGGGGAACGCGGGTCGAGCCGGTTGATTCCCCGCAGCGCCAGGCAGGTCAGCCACACCTTGGACGTCGCGCCGCGCAGCGAGCCCCAGCCGCCGTCGTCGTTCTGGTTCGCGACCAGCCACCGCAACGCCGCCGTCGCATCGGGCGCGCGCGGGTCGAGCAGATACCCGGCCTCGCCCAGCATTCGCGCGACCCAGGCCGTGCACTCCAGCACCGGCGTGCCGTGACTCGTGTTGGTGGCCCATCCGCCGCTGCGGACGGGGTCGTCACCCGGCACCTGACGTGACTTCAGCAGCCCGAGGGCCTGGTCCTCGTGGGCGCTGCGTCGTCCGCTCTGGTGCAGCAGCAACAACGTGCACGCCGTCGCCGTCGGCCCGGGGCGCGGCCCGGAGAGCTGGTGGTACCAGCCGCCTACCTCGCCGTCCGCGAGGTAGCTGCGTTCCAGCAGGGAGATCGCCGAATCCAGGCCCGACCGGACTGCGTCCAAGCTGATCTCCACGGGCCCTCCGTCAGTCCGGTCGCCGCACCGCCACGGCACTGATGAAACTGTCGGTCTGATCGCCTCCCGCGTAACAGCCCCGGTACTCGCGCACGAAACGCACGTGCCAGCCGGTCAGCAGATCCGTCAGGTACTCACGGCTGAAGAAGTGCCGGACGTGCCCCTCCAGGTCGAACATGTCGGGCTCCACCAGCGAACCCCTGCCCCACAACCGGTCCGACGTCGACTTCACCGCGAACCCGAGCACCCCGCCTGGCCGGGTGATGCGCCTGATCTCCGCGAACACCCGCCGCGTGGTGCGATCGTCGAAGTAGTGCAGCGCGAGGTGCGAGTACACGCCGGCCATCTCCTCGTCCCCGAACGGCAGGGGTTCCGCCGTGTCGTGCACCAGGCCGCGCACGTTCGCGGGCAGCCGCCGCACGGCCTCCGAGGCGACGTCCAGGCCGTGCACGACGTGCCCCGCCGAGGCGATCGCCGACGCGTCGAGGCCCCGTCCGCACCCCAGCTCGACCACCGGGCCGGGTTCGAGTGCGGCGACGAACTCGGCCAGCAGATCCGCATGGCCCTCGTTGCGCTCGCTGCGCTCGGTCTCGCCGTGCCTGGCGTGCCAACGGTTCCAGTACGCGAGCCGCTCGGAGTTCGTCGGCATGGCGGACAGTCTAGGTCGGTAACGGTTCCCCGCCACTCGCGATGCACGAGGTGCGCCGAGGGGAGAAGTCATGCCGTCGCAGGTGAATCTCGACCAAGCGAGCACATCGGCCCCGAAACCCGATCTGGTGTGGGAGGCGATCCGCGACCACGTCCAACGCGGCGGCGGAAGTCCTGGCCGCGGCGGGCACAGCGCGATGCGGCGGGTCGACGCGGAGGTCGAGGACGCGCGGGCGGTGCTGGCCAGGGTGATCGGCACGTCCGATCCCGCGCGGATCTCCTTCACGGCCAACGCCACGCACGCGCTCAACACGTGCCTCAAAGGGTTCCTGCGTCCGGGTGACGACGTCGTCATCACCACGGCTCAGCACAACTCGGTGCTGCGCCCGCTCGACAAGCTGCGCAAAGCGGGCGTGATCGGCTACCGGGCCGTCGCGGACCTGACCGGACTGCGCGACGAGTTGCGTCCGAACACCCGGCTGGTCGTCGTCAACCACGCCTGCAACGTCACGGGAGCGGTGGCGCCGCTCGGCGAGATCACCGAAATGGCGCATCGTCACGGCGCGGCGGTTCTCGTCGACTGTGCGCAGAGCGCGGGAGTCCTGGATCTCGAAGCGGACCGCGACAACGTCGACATGCTCGCGTTCACGGGCCACAAGGCGCTGCTCGGCCCGTCCGGTATCGGTGGTTTGTTCCTCCGAAGACCGGACGAGGTCGACACGCTCGTCGAGGGTGGTACCGGCAGCATGTCGCACTCGTTGAACCACCCGAAGGCGATGCCGGCGAAGTTCGAGGCGGGCACGGCCAACTACCTCGGCATCGTCGCGCTCGGAGCGACCGCGGCACTCGCCCACAAACAACAGCAGGAGAACCGCACCCGAGCCCTGGCGCTGGTCGACGACGCGGTGGAGCGGCTCTCCTCGATCCCAGGTCTGCGCATCCACCATGCCCACACGGCCGAGCGCGTGCCGCTGTTCTCGTTCACGCTGGACGACTGGTATCCCGGTGAGATCGCCGCCGAGCTCGATGAACGGCACGGCATCCTCACCCGGCCCGGCCTGCAGTGCGCTCCCCTGGTCCACAAGGCACTCGGAACCTTCCCCCACGGCACGGTCCGGGTGAGCCTCGGCCACGCGACCACAGCGGACGACATCGACGCATTGGTTGCCGGGGTGAAGGAACTGTGCTGACCCCGGAGAGCTACGCGGCCATCCGCGAGTACGGCCTGCGAGATTGCGTATTCTGCGCCCCGCCACCGGAACTGGTGCTGTACAAGGGAACCACCGTCAGCGCGCTGTTCGACATATCTCCTCTCGTGCCTGGGCATCTCATCCTGCACACGAACGCGCACCACGGTTGTGTGGGAGAAGTCCCCGCGCACGAACACGATGAGCTGGTCTCGCTGCACGATCACCTGTGGCAGCAGGTGCGTTCCGCGTACGGCAAGGTCATGAGCTTCGAACACGGCCGTGCCGGACACTGCCTGCCTGGTCCCCGTGCCGACAGGTTGTGCCACCACGCGCACGTCCACGTCCTACCCGTCGACGTCGACCTCGACCCGCCGCTGCGGGCGCTCTACCCACGTGTCCCCGCGCGCACACCTGCTGACCTGGCAACGGTTTTCGACGAGTACGGCGGCTATCTGCACGTCCGCCGCGACCAGTCGTGGGCCTACCCGGCCGAGACCACCGCGCCGCACCTGTTGCGCACGCTCGTCGCGACCGCGCTGGGCCATCCCGAACGCGCGGACTGGCGCAGCCACGCCGACCTGGACGCGGTCAACGAGGCCATCACCGCCTATAGATGCTGATGGAGTGACCGACCTCGTCGATCGGCTTGCTGCTCGCGATCAAGGCCTTGAGCCGCTCGTCGGCCTTGGCGATCGCGGTGTCGGACACGACGAGCAGCCCGTGCACCTCGCTCGGCGACGCAGTGCGCGGGTCGGAAGCCTCGATGCCGTAGTACGAAGGCACGCCCGCTCCTTTGTAGACGAGCCAGATCCGTTCGCCCGGATAGCGTTCCCGCAACCGGTCCGCCAGTCTGCCGAGATCCTGTCCCCAGTCGACGTTCGAGTCGTGCAGGTACAAATGCGTTTTCGAAGGCCCGCCGAACGCTTCGTTGGAGTACGGCAGGTAGTAAGGGAACGCTCGCACTGAGGTGACAGCCACGAACGCGACGAGGCACGCCACCGCGACGTGCGCCCACCGTTGACGCACAAGGACAACAGCACCAGCGGCCACCGCGAGGAACATCGGCACGAAGATCGCGTACCGGACCCCGAGATCGCGGTTGCTGGTCATCGCCGCGACCAGCAGCACCGCCGTCGGGGCAAGCACGTACGCGGCCGCCACGCGCATCCGGCGCACCAGCACCACCGCACCGGCGACCCACAGCACCAACGCGCCCAGCGGTGACTTCACGAGCAACGCGACCGGCAGGTAGTACCAGTGCGAGCCCTCGTAGTGCGTGCCGAACAGGAAACCGCCCCACACCCGGTTCTCCATGCCGAACTGGACGCCCATCCCCTCGATGAACGGCAAGGGAAACGGCGCCAGCGGATCCACCGCGACGTAAGAGGCCCACACCACGACAACAGCAACGAACCCGACAACTCCGGCAGCCTGGAGTCGTGACCGCCGCACCGACAACACGGCCAGCACCAACACCACCGGCACCGCGGCCAGTGCACTCATCTTCGTGGCGATCGCCGCACCCAGAGCAAGTCCCGCCAGCGGCAGGTGAATCGCTCTGGATCGCGCTCTCCACAGCAACCACACCGACGTCAGCAGGAACCCGGCCGTCGGCACGTCAAGGGTCGCCAACGACCCGTGCGCGATGACGTCCGGTGAGAGCGCGTACAGGGCAACGGACACTAACCCGCCGAGGGGCCCGAAGAGATCCCGTGCGAACAGGAACACGACCAGCCCGAACAACAACGTCAGCACGATCATCGGCAACCGCGCCAACAACAACAGCTGCCCGGGATCGTTTCCCGACTCGTACAGCACGTGCCGTCCGAGCGCGGTCTGGTCGCCGACGAACGACGGGTCGAGCCGCACGTCGGCGAACACCAGCCCGGCAGCCATGATCAGCTTGCCCAGCGGCGGGTGCTCCGGGTTGTAGCGCAGGCTGTGCTGCTCGAGCTGGACCACGGCCGCGCCGACGTAGACCGGCTCGTCGATGGTCGGCGTCTGCTGCACCGCGGACGTGACCAGCGCGATCGCCATCTGCGCGAGCAGCACGACCACGATCCAGCTCGAACGCACCTGGCGGGGTGTTTCGAGCAACACACTCATGGAACGGGCGTTCCCACCCGTCAGGTTGTCATCCCCGGCGCAATCGGATCACCTCTGCTCGTGCGAAGGCGACGCGCTCGGTCTCGTGCCCGCCCGCCAGCGCCAGTTCGCGGGCCAGGTCACCGGCGCCTTCGAGCAGGTGACGCGCCCACCGCCGGTTGCCCACGAGCTTGCGGAACGCCTTGCGGTCCCTGCGCAGCCCGCTCACCGCCGCGAGCAGCGCCGGATCGACGACACCCGCCTCGGCTTCCGGCCCCAGCAGGTCGCGCACCCACATCCTTTCCTGCCTCGCCGCGTGCCGCAGGACGTAGAACAACGTCCACAGCTCCACCGCCGCGATCAGGAACGGCAGCGTGATCGACAGCAGCACCCGTCCACCCGCGATGGCCGACATGGAGTCCCACGCGAAGTGGAAGAACATCGCCGCCAGCATCGTGAGCAGCCCGCGCAGCACCTTGCGGTCGCCCGGTGTGCGGCCGAGCACCCACATCAGCCCGGCGCAGAAGATCGCGCTGAACAGGGCGTGGGAAACGATCCCGAACGCGCCGCGGAGCAGGAAGATCTGCAGCGACGAGCCGATCTGGTCGACACCGAACGACTGCGCGGCGCCGTTGTAGACGTAGAGCACGTCCTCGAACACCTGGAACCCCAGGCCGATGAACGCGCCGATGATGAACCCGTCGTACGCGCTGCGCACCAGCCGTGGCGCGAGCCCGATCAGCAGGACGAGGCCCAGAGCTTTGCTGAACTCCTCGTTGATCGGCGCGGTGAGTCCCGCGCCCCAGTCCGCGGCGAACTGCGAGCCGCCGACCTTCGCCCAGATCTCCAGCAGCGCGGAGTTGGCGGAGAGCGCGATCCAGAACGTCGCGGCCACGCCTCCCCAGAAGAAGCCGGTGGCGAGCAGCCCGCCGGGTTGCGCGGTGTAGCGGTTCTGGCGGCGCAGGAGCAGCAGCCACGGGATCAAGTAGAGCCCGAACAGCAGCACTCCACCGGTCAGCGCCGGACGGTAGAAGTCCCCGCCGGAGCCGAAGTAGCGGACCATCGCCAGCGCGCCGGCGCCGACACCCACCGCGTAGACCCAGAACGCGAGGTTGTCCGGCTGGAACAACCGGAACGGCTGCCCCCACCCGGACTGCTCGATCGCAACCAGCTGCGCGTTCTTGACCGCGGCGGTCATTTGCCCGCTCCCGGGGTGACGGAGCGCAGGAGAGCGCTCACCGTGTCCTCGTACCGCTCGAACTGGCCCGGCGCGGTCCGCACGCGCACGAGCAACGCCACGTCGTTCGACATCTTGAACGCGACCTGCAGCCCGTCCCCGCTGGGAGAACTGCTGGTCTGCGCGACGCCGACCAGTCCACCGTCGGTCGTCACGGTGCCGCGCCCGGCGCCCACCCCGGAGCTGCCCTGCGACCGCAGCACCTGGTCGAGGAACGCGCCGGCGTCACCGGGGAACGACGCCCCGCGCAGCCCGATCGTCGCGCCACCCGTCGCCAGGTCGACCTGCAGGCTCGTCGGCGACGCACCCTTCAGAGTGCCGCTCTCCAGCTGCCAGCCGACCGGCGGCACCGCGGTCGCACCGTTTCCGAGCTCGAGCACCTGGCCGGCCTTGATCTCGTTGTGCCACGGGATCGCGGCATTCACCGCGGGCAGTCCGTACGCGAGCACGAGTGCGACGGCCAGTGCGATCAACGCGGGCCGGAACGTGCGTCTGTCGAGGCCGAGGAAGCGGTGCTCCACCGGCACCCACTGCTCACTCATCACGTGATCACCTGACCACATTTCGCGGTGTCCGGCCGGATGAACCGGTCCCCGAAACGCTAGGCAACTGGAACGTGTTCTAGTTATGCTTCTCCGCATGATCGCCGCTGTGGTGTGGGGAACGGGAAACGTCGGTCGTGCCGCCATCCGGGCCGTCGAGGCCCATCCGGCACTGAAGTTGTCGGCCGTGGTCGTCAACAACCCCGAGAAGGTCGGGAAGGACGCGGGCTCGCTGGCGGGGCTCGACGTCGAACTCGGGATTTCCGCGACGAATGACATCGACGCCGTCCTGGCCGCGAGCCCCGGTGCCGTGGTGTACGCGGCGTCCGGCGACATCCGGCCGGACGACGCCCTCGCCGACATCTGCAAGGCGATCAGGGCGGGCGCGGTCGTCGTGACGCCGTCGCTCTACGCGCTCTACGACCACCGCAGCGCGCCTGCGGAATTGCGAGAACCGGTTCTAGCCGCGATCGCCGAGGGCGGCGGCTCGCTCTTCGTCTCCGGCGTCGACCCGGGCTGGGGCAACGACGTGCTGCCGTTGCTGGTCAGCGGCCTGAGCAGCGAGATCGACGCGATCCGCTGCCAGGAGATCTTCGACTACTCCACCTACGACCAGCCCGACGCGGTCCGGTGGCTGATCGGCATGGGCCAGCCGCTCGACTACCAGGCGCCGATGATCATGCCGACCGTGCCGACCATGGTGTGGGGCGGGCAGATCCGGCTGATGGCCCGCGCGCTGGGCGTGGAGATCGACGAGATCCGCGAGACCGTCGACCGACGCGCCCTGGACGCCACCGTGACCACCCGGATCATGGGTGAGTTCGAGGCGGGCACGCAGGGCGCGATCCGGTTCGAGGTGCAGGGCATCGTCGGCGGCGAACCGCTGATCGTCATCGAACACGTCACGCGCATCCACGCCTCGGCCGCTCCCGACTGGCCGATGCCGCCGTCCGGCGACGGCGCGCACAAGGTGATCATCGAGGGCCGGCCGCGCATCGAGGTCTCCGTCGAAGCGACCGACGAGGGCGAGAACCGTTCCGCGGGAGGCAATGCCACCGCGGTCGGCCGTCTGGTCAACGCGATCGACTGGCTGGTGGAGGCGTCGCCGGGCCTCTACGACGCGCTCGACATCCCGTTGCGACCGGCTCTGGGCAAGCTTGGGAGGACCGCGCGATGAACATCGACATCCCCGAGGGCAAGGACCCCATCGGCTACGTGTGGGGCGAGATGGTGCCCGGCATCGGCATCGCGGCCGCGAACTTCTCCCTGGCCGTGTACCAGCACACCACGCTCGGGCTGCGCGAGTTCGAGGCGGCGCGGCTGCGGATCGCGCAGATCAACGGCTGCATGTTCTGCCTCGACTGGCGGACCGAGCGCGACGGCCAGAAGGTCGAGGACGAGTTCCTCGACGCGGTGACCCAGTGGCGCACCACCGACGCCTTCGACGACCGCGCGCGGCTGGCCGCGGAGTACGCCGAGCGGTACGCACTGGATCACCACGGCCTCGACGAGGAGTTCTGGTCTCGCATGACCGCGCACTACAGCCAGGTGGAGATCGCGGAGCTGAGCATGTGCATCGGCTCCTGGCTCGCGTTCGGCAGGTTGAACCACGTACTGGGCCTCGACGCCATGTGCGTGCTGCCGAAGTTCGCTTAGAAGTCCGTCGCGATGATGTTCTCGACGTTGCGTTCGGCCAGCGCCGTGATCGTGACGAACGGGTTCACCGTGGTGGTGCCGGGAATCAGCGAACCGTCCATCACGTACAGACCGCTGTACCCGTGCAGGCGACCGTAGTTGTCGGTGGCCCTGTTCAGGATCGCGCCGCCGAGCGGGTGGTACGTGAGGTGGTCGCCCCAGATCTTGTACACGCCGAAGAGGTCGGTCCGGTAGATCGTCCCCTCCTTCGCGTTGATCTTGTCGAAGATGGACTTGGCGGCGTTGATGGACGTCTGCTTCCACGCCGTCTGCCAGTTCAGGTCCGCCTTGCCCGCGGCCGCGTTCCAGGTGAACTGGGCGCGGCTCGGCGTCCTGGTGATCGACAGGTAGAACGACGCGTAGGTCTCGATGCCCGTCGGCAACGGGGCCACCTCGGCGAACGCGCCGCCCGCCGCCCAGTTGTCGATGCCCGCGGTCGGGATTGACGACTGCAGCGCGCCGGTCGCGTCCCACATGTGGTTGGCGCGGCCGACCATGACGTTGCCGTTGTCGCCCCAGCCCTGGCCGATCTCGCCGTTCAGGTTCGGCAGAGCTCCAGTGGACTTGAGCTTCGTGAGCAGCTTGCTGGTGCCGACGCTGCCCGCGGCGAAGAACACCTTGGCCGCCGTGACGGACTTGGTGGCCACGACGCCGCCGGTGGTGTTGAGCTGCTCCATCGTCACGGTGTAGCCACCGGACGTGGGCGTGACCGACGTGACGCGGTGCAGCGGGGAGATCGTCACGCGGCCGGTCGCGGCGATCTTCTGGAGATAGGTCTTCTGCAGGGACTTCTTGCCGTGGTTGTTGCCGTACAGGATCTCGCCGGCCAGCGCCGACTTCGTGGCGGTGCCGGCCGCCTCCTGCTTCATGTAGTTCCAGTCGTACACGTTGGGCACGTAGACGAACGGGAAACCGGACCGCTGCGCGTGTTTGCGGCCCACCCTGGCGTACTGGTAGGCCGGGGTCGTGTCGAACCACGCCGGGTCGATCAGCGTCACGCCGAGCTCGCTGTTGGCGCGCGGGTAGTAGACGTTGTACATCTCATCGGGGTTGACCGAAGGCAGCACCTCGCCGAAGAACTCGCGCCGCGGCGTCACGGCCATGCCGCCGTTGACGAGCGACCCGCCGCCGACACCGCGTCCCTGGTAGACGGTGATGCCGCTGAACTCCTCCGCGTCCAGGATTCCCGTGTAGCGCGGGATGTCCTTGTCGATCGGGAAGCCGAGGAAGTTGCTCAGCGGCTGTTTCGTCCGTGTACGCAACCAGAACGACCGCTGGTCCGGTGTGGTGGTGTTGGCGAAGATCTTGCCGTCCGGGCCTGGCGTGTCCCAGGCCATGCCCATCTCGATCATGTGGACGTCGACGCCGGCCTGGGCGAGGCGCAGGGCTGTCACGCACCCGCCGTAGCCGGTGCCGATCACGAGGGCGGGGACGACGGCCGCGTCCGAGATCGACGCTTTCGCCGTTCCTGCCAGGCCTCCCAGGGCCACCGCCCCGAGAATAGAACCTGTTCCAGCAAGAAATGTGCGCCGTGAAGGACCTGTGGAACCGTTGTCACACTTCATTGTGTGGGCCATGTGATCTTCCTCACTCTAGCCGTATGAGAACAAGTTATACCTGCGCTCGCCAGGGGTGTCACTACCTGGGGCGTTCCGGTTCTCTCGTCCGACGGGGTGAAGCGAGTCCTGCTCGGGGCGGATCACGGGGGCGTGCCGCAGCCCTACCCCGCACTGCTCCATCGTGATCCACTTTCGGAAAGTCTTTGCACGGCAAGGGACTTTCGGCCACACCTGGACCGGTTGTCCTACCCCGGGCTGACGTGCCGACGGTCCCCTGGTCTGATGCCCGCCTACGTGCGGCTGATCCACTCTCGGCCGCATGAACATCAAGCTGGCAGGTCTGGCACTGGCCGGGCTGCTCCCGCTGTCGGTCACGGGCGTGGCTCACGCGTCCCCGTCGGTGCGGTGGGAGGAGTGCTCCCGGCCCGAGCTCCCGGTCATGAAGGGCGTGGAGTGCGGCAGGCTCTCCGTCCCCGTCGACTGGTCTCGTCCTTCAGGCAGCACCGTGGCGTTGCGCGTGTTCCGGCTCAAGGTCCCGGACAGCACGGGCACGATCCTCAACTTCCCGTCCGGTCCCGGCCAGACGGGCGATCTGAGCTTCGCGACGTTGCGCGACGCGCTCCCCCGCTACGACCTGATCGCACTGGACCCGCGTGGCGTGGGCCAGAGCAGCCCGATGACGTGCGACACCGCCCTGGCGCTCAAGATCCCTTACGTGCCACCGACCGACAGTTCCGCGTTTGACGCATTGGCGGCGAACCAATCCGCGTTCTGGAAGTCCTGCACCACCGGCGTACCCGGTCTCGACTCCCGTCTGGACGCCTACACGAACGCGCGCGACGCCGACGCGTTGCGGCAGGCGTTGGGGCTGAAGAAGATCAGCATCCACGGCTTCTCGTACGGGACGTTGACGGCCGAGCGGTACCTGGCCCGGTACGGCCGCCACGTCAACGGATCGCTGCTGGAAGGCGTGATGAACCCGGCGCAGGGCCGCACCGAGTTCGTGTCGTCCGAGGCCGCCGGCATGCAGGCGATCTTCGACCGGTTCACGCAGTGGTGCGCCGACACACCGTCGTGCGCACTCCACGGCTCCTCGCCCGCAGACGTGTTCCGCAAGGCGCAGTCCACGGCGGACCGCGTGCCCGGCACGTTGTACGGCCTCAAGTGGTCCGCCGTCACGGTCACCCGCTACTTCGAACTGGCCGGCCCTTCCGACTTCGGTCGCGTGGCGCGCGGCCTGCTGGACCTCTCGGAGGGCCGCAACCCGGTCGAGTCCGGCCCGATCGAGGAGTACCCGAAGCGCGTGCCGTACGCGGATCCCATGGTGTGCCAGGACTTCCCGCTCGGTGTCCACACCGTCGCCGAGGCGCGGAAGGACCTGGAGTCCACTCGGGCCGCTGCTCCGGTGCTCGGTTTCTCGACCAACGCCAGCAACTACAGTTCGATCTGCCTCGGCGGCCCGTCCCCGGCCGCTCACTCGTCCGCACCGGTGTCGTCACGCAGCGCACACCCGACGTTGCTGCTGAGCAACACGCTAGACCCGGCGACCCCGGTCAGCTGGGCGTCGAAGGTGGCCGAGCAACTGGGCCCGAAGGCACTGCACGTCCGCACCGACCAGGTGGGCCACGGCGGAGGCATGGACAACCCGGCCACGTTGCAGAAAGTCCGGGCCTACCTGGACTGTGCCAACCGAGTGAAGGATGCGAACATGTGTTCGTGAGCACGCCGATCCTGCACGCCGACCTGGACGCGTTCTACGCCTCGGTCGAACAGCGGGACGACCCGGGACTGCGCGGCCGCCCCGTCATCGTGGGCGGCGGCGTGGTGCTGGCCGCGAGCTACGAGGCCAAGGCGTTCGGCATCCGCACAGCGATGGGCGGCGCGAAGGCCCTGCGCCTCTGTCCACACGCGATAGTCGTACCGCCGCGGATGTCCGCCTACTCCGCCGCCAGCAAGGCCGTCTTCGAGGTCTTCCGCGACACCACCCCGCTGGTGGAGGGCCTCTCGATCGACGAAGCCTTCCTCGACGTGGGCGGTCTGCACAAGATCGTCGGCCCACCGGAGCTGATCGCGCGGCGCCTGCGAGCACAGGTGCTCGCCCAAGTAGGCCTGCCGATCACCGTGGGCGTGGCGCGCACCAAGTTCCTGGCGAAAGTCGCGAGCGCGGTGGCCAAACCCGACGGCCTCTTAGTGGTCCCGGCCGACCGCGAGCTGGAGTTCCTGCACCCCCTCCCAGTAGAGCGCCTCTGGGGCGTCGGCAAGGTCACCGCGGCCAAACTCCACACCCTCGGCCTGCGCACCGTCGGCCAGGTGGCTCGCCTCGACGAGTCCGACCTGATCTCCATCCTCGGCAAAGCCGCAGGCCGCCACCTCCACGCCCTGGCCCACAACCGCGACCCGCGCCCGGTCCAGGTCGGCAGACGCCGCCGCTCGATAGGCTCCCAACGAGCCCTGGGCCGCCGCGAACGCACCCCGGAAGACCTCGACGCCATCCTCGCCTCGCTGATAGACGGCACAACCCGCCGCCTCCGCACGGCCAACCGAGCCAGCCGAACCGTCATCCTCCGCCTGTGGTTCGCCGACTTCACCCGAGCAACCCGCTCCCACACCGTGATTCACCCGACTGCCGACACAGCATTGCTCCTGTCCACGGCCCGCCGCCTCCTCACCACCGCCCTGCCCGAGATCGCCGAACGCGGCATCACCCTGCTCGGCGTGTCTCTGACCAACCTCAGCAACGAGGACACGATCCAGCTCGTGCTCCCGTTCGACGAGGTCCAGCCCGGCGCGCTCGACGCCACCCTGGACCGCCTGAAAGACCGCTTCGGCGGCTCCTCGGTCACCCGCGCGGCGCTGCTCGGCCGCGACCCGGGCATCTCCGTCCCACTCCTGCCGGACTAGCACTTCCGTCCACTGTGGACTCGGTCGAGACCCGCTCGTGACCCGTTCGAGCATCACCCGTCCGCACCACTGACCACGAGGAAAAGCAGAGGTAAGACAGGCGCAGCGGGGCTAGACTCCCGGCGTCCGGATGGCGGTCCCGGCGCTCGGGCGTGATCGCCAGCGGATAGGATAAATCTGTGAACATCCGTCCCATGCCGCTCGCCGCCGAGTCGCCGTGGACGCGCGCGAGCCTCGGGAGGCGACCTCGATGGTGAACCGAAGGTCGGACCTGCTCTCGAAGCAGCTCGACCTCGCCTCGATCCCGCTGTCCGATCTGCGTTTTCTCCGCGCGAAAGCCCTGGACGCCGCGATCGCCTCGACCGTCGAGCACGCCCGCCACACCGATGCGGGCGACGGCATCCAGGAACAAAGGTGAGCGCCAGAACCGACCTGGCCAGGCTTCCCGTGCCGAGCCACGTCTTCGACCGGATCTGCGCGGGCCCCGCCGACGCCGAGAGCATGTCACTCCTGCGCAGGGGCCAGTACGGCATCCGCCGCCTGAAGCTCCTGTCGTTGCTCGACACGGCCTCGGGACGGCGTTTCTCGGAGAACGACCTCGACCAGGCGTGGGCCGTGCTCGCGACCGCCGAGCACCGGGCACCCGAGGTCGTCGAGGAACTGCTGATGCACCCGGCGGTCGGCGTCTGGCTGACTCGCGAGCTGCACGACGTCAGCACGGCGCCGGCCACGGCCCAGGCGGAAGTCCACACGCTGCACGCCGTTGCGGCCGCCGCGGCTGTCCGATGTGGACTTTCCTGCACGATCTCCGTGCCCGTGGTGCAGGGTGCCGTCACGCTGCCGACAGTCGGCCAGTGGCGCCTGCACGAGCAGCAGCCTCCCCTGAGCAGCGTCGAACTGCGGATCACCGCCGGCGAGGTCGCGTTCGGCCACGGTGTCTTCTTCCCGGCCAAGCGGCACAGCACGAACGCGCAGGGCCGGTCGCTGGAGGTCGCGTTCGACGACGTGGACCCGCATCGCGGCTTCGAGGCGCCCGCGGCCCCGAACCCGCTGGACGACGCCACCTTCGACGGGTGGTGCCGGCAGCTGGACGAGGCCTGGGACCTGCTGACGCGCTGGCACACGGGCTACGCCTCGGAACTGTCGGCGGGCCTGACCACGTTGATCCCGCTCGCCGTCGAGACGCCGGTGTTCGCGGCGTCGTCCACCGACGCGTTCGGCGGCGTCGCGTTGTCCCCCAAGGAGTCCGCGGCCGAGCTCGCGGAAGCCATGGTGCACGAGATCCAGCACTCCAAGCTCAACGCACTGATGGATCTGCTGTCCCTGCACCGCGAAGACGACCACGCGTGGTTCTATGCGCCGTGGCGGGACGACCCTCGGCCGCTCGGCGGGCTGCTCCACGGCATCTACGCCTTCACGAGCGTCGCGGAGTTCTGGCACGTGCAGCGCGATCTCGTACCGTCCGAGGAGGCCCGTCGCGGCCACTTCACCTTCGCCTTCCGGTGCCGCCAGGTGCTGGAGGCCATCGAAGCCGTCCGGGAGTCCACCGAGCTCACCGAGCTGGGCACGAGTTTCCTCGCGGCCTCGTCGGCACGGCTCGCGGCGCTCGACCCGGCTTCGGTACCCGCTGATCTCACCGCCGCGATCACCACGCTGCTGGACGACCACCGGGCCACCTGGCGGATCCGCCACGTCCGGCCGAACGCCGACGACGTCGCGGCTGCCGCCGACGCCTGGACGCACGGATCTCCGCGCCCCCAACGCATGCGCCACGAGGTCGTGCCGGACTCCCAGCCGGCGGAGGCCTCCCGCGCTGCGCTGGTCAAGCTGCGTGCACTCGCGCCAGAGTCGTTCCACCAGAAGGAGACCGCGGACGTGCTGTTCGCCCGCGGTGACCACGAAGCAGCCGCGGCCGCCTACGAGCGCCGCATCGAAGTCGAGCCGCTGAACCGCGACGCCTGGATCGGACTCGGCCTGGCTGCGGGATCGCAGGCCCTGCTGGCACAGCCGGAGACCGTGCGAGCCGTGCACCTGCAGGTGCTCGCCCGGACCGGTGTGGCGACGAACCCCCTCGACCTCGCCGCGTGGCTCACAGCTCCATGATGTCGGTGTCGCAGGTCGCCCTGAAGCCCTCGATCGCCAGCACCGTCGCTGGGTGGTCGAAGCCCAGAACCCTGCGGAACCCGGCCACCGTCTGCGCGTAGAGGGCTTCCGGCCATTCCGGCACGCCGGACTCCTGCTGGTCGATCGTGAGGTTGAGCGCGACGGCCAGCGTCGACGGGTGGTCGGCGCCGAGTACCCTGACCGACCGCTCCACCAGCTCCTCGTCGAGCGCCATCGCCCCGGCGACGTCACCGAGAGCGGCGAGATCGCTGGCGAGGTTCGTCGCGGCCACCAGGGCGAACGGGTGGTCGCTGCTGAACGTCGCGCGCAGCCCGGCCACCGCCAGCTCGTCGAGCTCGCGCGCTTTCCCCACGTCGCCGAGCACCCGGTGCGCCGAAGCGAGGTTCACCGCCGCGATCAACGTGTACGGGTGCTGCGGCCCGCGGATCTCGCGGAAGAGCTGGTAGGCCGTGAGCGCGGCGTCGTGCGCCGCTTTCAGGTCACCGATGTGCCGCAGGTCGACGGAAAGGCTCGTCAGCGCGGTCACGGTGTCGAGGTGACGGTCGCCGTGCCGGGCGCGGTAGGTCGCGACGCACTCCTTGGACAGCTCGACCGCGCCCGCGTGGTCGCCGAGCTTGCGCAAGGTCACCGCCAGGTTCCTGGTCGCGCCGATCGTGTACGGGTGGTCCGCGCCGAACAGCTCCCGCTGGCTGCGCAACGCGTCCTGCTGCAGGCCGCCGGCCCCGTGGTAGTCACCGCACTCGCGCAGGTCCATGGCGAGCGCGTTCATCGACCGGTAAGTCATCAGGTGATCGCTGCCCAGCACGGCGATCCTGCGCCGCAGGGTTTCCTCGTCGAGGTCCCGCGCCCGCTCGAAGTCGCCCATCAACCGGTAGCAGCTCGCGAGGTTGCTCGCGTAGTAGAGCGTGGCCGGGTCGTCCTCGCCGAGAATTCCGCGCGACCTGTCGTAGACGGTCTGCTGCAGCGCGAGCTCCTCGGCGAACTTGCCCTCCGAACGCCGGTCGGCCGCGACCGTGTCGAGCATGCTCAGAACCGTCTCGTGATCCTCGCCCACGGCCTCGCGCAACGCTTCGAGGTTGCGTTCGTTGAGCCGCATGGCCTGGTCGATCTTGCCGACCCTGCGCAGCGCGATCGCGTAGTAGCGGGTCATCTCGACGGTGTGGAGGTTGCTCTCGCCGAGGTTGCGCTGCCACACCTGCACCGCGTTCTCGGAGAGCTCCAGCGCTCCCCCGTAGTCACCGCTGGCGAGCAGGTAGCGGGCCAGGTTGATCATCAGCACCCGCACGCCGCGGTCACCGGACTCCACCGCTCGTGACACCGTCGCGTGCGGCAGCAGTTCGGCGTACCGGGACCAGGTCGTCGAGTCCTCCGGGTCTCCGGGATCTCCGTTGAGCAGCAACACGTGCACGGCGTGCCGCAGGTTGTCCTGCTCGGCGGGCGTCACCCGGTTCTTCAGCACCGCCTGCACGAGCCGGTGCAGCTGCAGGGTGTTGTTGCGGTGGTCGAGCTTGGCGAGGCTGTAGCGGCTGATCTCCCGCACCGCCCGGTTGAGCCTGATCGGGTCCTCGAAGGCCTCGGCGAGCTCGTCGGGCACCGGTGCGGCGCGCACACCGCTGAACCACCGCCGCGAGATCGGCTCCGGCCCGAAGAACGCGCAGACCTGCAGGAGCTGCAACGCTTCCCGGTGTTCGGCCTCCAGTCGCCGCAACGGCACGTTCCACGCCGCCGCGACCGGAAGCTGGTAGTCGCTGGAGTTCCCGACCTCCAGCAGTTCCGTACGGCCCTGCTCCAGCAGGTCCAGGTACTCGTCGACCTGCATCCCCGTCTGCGCGCGCCACGCGGCCGCCTGCTCGATCGCGAGCGGCAGGTCGCCGAGCGCCTCCGCGAGCCGGTTCGCATCGGCGCGCGGGAGCAGCGGATCCCTGCGCTGCAACAGTTCGATGCTCTCCGCGCGGGTGAACAGGTCCACCTCGACGGGGCGCGCGACGCCGGCCCATTCGGAGTTGCGCGACGTGACGACGACGTGCCCGATGCCCGAGGGGAAGAACTGCCGCACGGCTTCCGGGCGGTCGGCGTTGTCGAAGACCAGGATCCAGCGGGAGTAGGGCCGGCCGCGGCGCAACGCCTCCAGCACCGCGGGAATGGCCGTGTCCGCCGAGGTTCCCGGCACGCCGAGCCTTTTGGCCAGTTCGGTCAGGCTCGCCGTGATCTGGGCGGGGTGCTCGGCGGAGATCCACCACACGACGTCGTACTCGGACGCGTGCTGGTAGATGTACTCGATCACGGTCTGGGACTTGCCGACGCCACCCATGCCGTGCAGGGCCTCGGGGAGCACGGCCGTCGTGCCGGGTTCGAGCAGGCGGCGGCGCAACTGCTCCAGGAGCGCTCCCCGTCCCACGAAGTCCGGGTTCCGCAACGGAATCGGACCCCACACCGGCGGCTGGCCGATGGTCTCGCGCCGCTGCTCTTTGACGGCCGCGGCACGGACCGCGGCCGCGGCGGAGGCAGTGGACGACTCCAGTTCCGTTCGCGCGGCCGCGAGTCTCCGCGCCCGGCGGGCGAACGGCCCGGACAGCGCCCGCAGCACGCTCTCCTGGACTCTCAGGTACGGGAGGTTCTCGTGCGTCAGCTCAGGAACGGGAGCCTCGTCCGGAGCTGCGAGCGCGGCACGAAGATCGCGCAACGTCGTGTGCGTGTCCGCGGCCTGCTCGCTGAGCACCCTGGCGACCCGCATGGTGTCCGCACGCCTTGCGGTACCGAGAAGTTCGTCACGGACACCGTCGTGGAACTCGTACGCGATCCGGTCGTCGTCTACCGGCAGGTCGTCGGCGGGCACCTGCTTGAGCAGCCCGCCGAGCATCACCTCCGCCAGCGTCGTCAGGGTGGATCCCGGCAGCAGAACCCGTTGCACCAGCGTCATCAGCCGCGGTGACAACGGAGTCGAGGCGAGCAGACCGGCGAGCTCGAACGCCGTCACCGACGCATGTGTGCGGAACCTCGAAACGCGCTCCCGGGCAGTGAGGAGCTCTGCCCGCCCGTTCGGTGGCGCGGGTGCGGACTCCTCGGCCGTCCTTCCCATCAACGTCGCCGTCATCTCGACCCACCCGGCGTCGTCCGAGGTGAGGAGCTTCGCCCAGCCGGCCATCCAGTCCGCGGACAGCGCCAGCACCGGAACGGGCACCGATCCGGCCCGGTCGTACGCGCCGATGTCCACGTCCGGCGCGACGGCCTTGACGCGCAGGTTCCGATTCGCCGCACCGGCGCTGTTCGCGGACATCAGCACGCGGCGCGTGGAGAGCGCGCTCCAGTGCCAGAGCCGCTGCTCCAGCACCTGGACGATCGCGACGGGCATCGTGCGTCCCCAGCGAGCCAGCAACGCGGGCATGGCACCGTTGCGCCACGCCGCGCCGATGGCATCGGTCAGCACCAACACCACTCGTCTGCCCGAGGGCTCCACGAGGTGCGACCACGGCCAAGCCCTGACCGGTTCGGCTCCGACCTTCAGCAGCAGATCGTCCGGTGAGGTCGCGGAGCAGTCGAGCCGGTAGTCGCGGACGTCCCGGAACGCTCCCTGCCGCCGCAGCAGAGTCAGGAACTCCCGTGCCGTCCGGCGCCAGATGTCCATGGACGGCCCGATGTCCGTCACCAGTGCCAGGTCGAACGGCCGCCAGGGTGCCGGTCTCCACTCCGGTAACCACAGCCCGTCCTGCGCGGCCCGGATCGCGGTGATCTCCTCGTCGAGCACCATGTTCCAGGGCGACGACGCCGTGCGCATGAACGGGCGAAGGGCACGAGCGATCTCCCGTGCTCCCGGCAGTGCGGGAACCACGGGCCAGGCAAGGGGAAAGGCGTCCCCCGCTTCAGGAACGATCTCCGCACTCGGCGGGTCCGGGACCGGCACGTCGTCGACGTCACGCTCCGGCGAGCCGGCGTCCTCTTCCGCACTCCGCGTGCGCGTCTCGTCCCGCGAGGTCGCGCTGGGCGGCGGCTCATCCGGCCGCGCCGCCGCCCGTGTCCCTTCCCGTGGCCGGAGTCTTTCGCTGAGCCACAGGGCGTCGCGCAGTTCCTGACAGGTCAGGTCCGCGGTGGAGAGCCTGTCGTCCGGACGCCCTGCTTCGTTCATTGAGAGTCCGCGGACAGGGGGTGCCAGATCGAGGTCAGCAGCTTGTTCCAGTCGCTGTCGAGCTGGTAGTCGCCGCTCGTCGCGAGCTGCGTCGCCAGGTGCACGGCGTTGAGCAGCTGGTCGGACGCGAGACCACCGAGCTGGGCGCTGGACTCCAGAAAGTCCGCGATCAACCGGGCCAGGTCGACGCCCTCCGCCTCGCCGAAGTGCGCAGCGACCATGCCGCCCAGCTGGTCGAAGTCCGGTGGCTGCACGTGAAGTTTCAGGCAGCGGCGCAGGAACGCGGGAGGGAACTCGCGCTCGCCGTTGCTCGTGATGATGACGATCGGGAACTCGCGGCATCGCACGACACCGTCTCTCACGACGGCGGAACCACCGCGGTCGGCGGTCAGCACGCGCACGTCCGGCTGCCGCGCCGCGAACCGGACGAGCTCGGGAACGTGGTACTCGCCTTCCTCGAACACGTTGAGCAGGTCGTTGGGCAGGTCGATGTCGCCCTTGTCGAGCTCGTCGATCAGCAGCACCCGCGGCAGTTCGTAGGGCAGCAGCGCGGTGCCGAGCGGACCGAGGTGGATGTAGTCGCCCAGATCGGACTCGGCCGCGGCCTTCCCGGACCGGTCCGCCGCGGCCTGCACCCGCCCGATCGCGTCGTAGAGGTACAGACCGTCCTTGAGGACCGTGCGGCTGGTGACGGGCCAGCGGAGGACCGGCCCCAGGCCGAGCTCCCGCGCCACCAGGTACGCGAGTGACGACTTGCCCGTTCCCGGGCTCCCGGTCACCAGCAACGGGCGGCGCAGGTAGATCGCGGCGTTGACCATCAGGACCTCGCGGTCACGCGGCTGCCGGGGCGCTGCTCTGGGCAGGCCGATCCGGCGGTCGCCCTCTCCCCCGTCGTCGGTCGGCCGGAACACCTCGCCCGCGCCGCTGAACCTGCGCCACGGCGGAGGTTCCGGCAACCTGGTGAGCGGCGAGGACGCCACCTGACCGGTGCCCTGGTACACCTGCCATCCGGCACCGCCGGAGGAGTTTGATGAAATAGCCGGTCCGGTATTCGCGTTCACGCCACCGACACCCTTTCCGGTGGTGCCGGATCACTCGGCACCACGACTCGTACAGGATCGTCAAGGAGAATCGTCAGCTTTTCACCCGCAGGCGCGAACTTCGCCCCTTGTTCGAATGCGGTCACCCGCGCCAGCCGAACCCGCTCCAACAGGTCGTGCGGATCGTCGTCGCCGTGCAGAAGACTCTCGGCGATGGTCTTGAACTCCGCGTTGTCACATTTCTCTCGATGCCACAGGATCAGCGGCACACCCGCGCGCAAGCCCGCCGCGACTTCGTCCCTCCCGGCCATCTCCGCTCGCGGTGGCGCGCTGAGCACCAACGACACGAGCGTCGTTGTGCGCGCAAGAGCGGACGTGAGTTCCCTCAGCCCGTCCCCGTTGTCCTGTTTGCCCCACCACGCTGATTCCCGGTGCACCGCACCGGTCCTGCTGAGCTGCGCCCGCAACTGGTCCCAGCGTTCGTGCCACAGCCTGTACCACTTTCGCCGGGTCATTCGCTCCAGGCTGCGCACCACCACCGGGTAACGACAGCCGAGCGGTTCCGGAATGCGGGAATCGGTTTCCCACGGCCACTGGTCCACGTCGAGGTTCATGAACTCGCTCGGCAGCACGAACTCGATGCGGATGTTCGGCCGGTACTGCCCCCAGTCCTCCTCCACTTTCTCGACCAGCGCGGCGACGCGGTCCTTCACCCGTGCCAGGTCACCGACGACGTCCTGGCCGCGGACGGGCGCCCAGCCGGAGGCCTGGCCGAGCTGCCTCCAGTGCGACAGCCGGTACTGCTCTCCCGCCGCGCCCTCGCGCTGGACCTGCAGGATCAGGTAGGCCACCGAGCGCGGCGGCGTTTCGGTGAGGCCGCGGGGTTCCGCCGCCTGCCGGCGCACGGCGACGAGCTCGGCGGAAAGCCCCATGTGCCCCGCCTGCCGATCGGACCACCGCCTCAACTGGGCTGCCAATTCCGGGCGCACCTTCATCGCGAGGTGCTCCACGAAGACGAGAGGCTTCGGTATTCCATTCGGATCGGCATTCAGGGATTCGAGCGTTCGGAGCACTTCGACGTACGTGACCCGCCCGGACAGTCTCGGTGCCGCGAGACCCACCACGACGTAGTAGATCTCGGCGATGTCCGGCAACACAGCGCCTTCGAGGAGCTGGAAAAGCCTGGCGCTTTCCTCCTTCGGCCACAGCTGGGGAGCTGTCATCGCGTGCACGGTCTCGCGCAGTGCGACCATCGGCTTGGAACGCTGCTCAATCCGTTCCAGCACGAGCACCAACGCGGTTAATCCGTCCGGATGACGGCGGCAAACCTCGGCCAGGCTGTAGAGGTGACCGGTGGCGTGGTCGTGTTCTTCGAACGGCAGCTGCTCGCCGAGTTCCTCGCACACCATCCGCATCACGAGGTTGCGGCCACTCCGGTTCATCAGGCACGGAATCCGCCGCAAGCCTTCGACCAGGGACCACAAAGCGCCGCTGTCAGTGTTGTGCTCCGCGAGCGGCATGTGCGGCCTCCCGTTCGAGGTCGGTGATCGAAGTATGACAGCGATCGCAGGATGACACCGCTCCGAGAACGCCGTACGTTACCCAGATTCGCGACGTTCCTCCGTCAGCCTCCGCAGCACTTCAGCCGAATGGCGCACCGGAATCGAATGACCTCGCAATTCCACGCCGAACCCGGAGAAGTCCGGACGAACCGATACGCCGTTGGAGCCCCTGCCGCGCTGCGCCGACTGGCCTCTTGATCGCTCCACATCGTGAGGCCAAGGTGAGAGGTGTTCAGGTATCTGAACGTCCCTCGGAAGGCAACGACGTCAACGAGGAGCACGGATGCGCGCGAAGGTCATGTCCCTGCTGACAGTGCTGAGCCTGGTCCTCCCCGTTCCCGCCACCGCACAGCCCACCGGCGTGGTCGAGTCCGGGCAGGCCAGGTTCCAGATCCTTTCCCCCACCCTGATGAGGACCGAGTACGCGGCTGACCGCGGCTTTGAGCAGGCCCTCACTTACAACGTTGTAAATCGCACGTTCCCCCGCACGGCCTACAGTTCGCGGGTTCAGGACGGCTGGCTGGTGATCACCACGTCCGCGATGACCTTGCGCTATCGCGTGGGGTCCGGGCCGTTCCGGGCGGACAACCTCGAGGTGAAGGTCGGTGGCACGACCGCGTCCCCGTGGCGGCGGGTGGTCTGCGCGACCGGGCAGCTCTGCGAGGCCGAAGACCAGCAACGGGAAGGAATGCTGGTCGCGGCCGAGCATCCCGGGCACACCGGTGCGGGCTTCGTGGCCGGGTTCTCCTACGCGAACAACGGGATCACGGCGACCGTCAACGCTCTTGACGCCGGCCGGCATCGGGTTGTTCTCAGGTATGCCAACGGAGTCGGTGGCGACGGGAAGCACGAGAACCGGACGCTCAGCCTCGGGGTCGACGGGCGGGCGCGGCAGATTACGTTGCCCGCGACCGCAGGCTGGGGCGACTGGACGCTCGTCGAGACCGAGGTCGACCTGACCGCCGGCGAGCACCGCGTCTCGTTGAGCAAGTCGCCGGCCGACACGGGAAACGTCAACGTCGACAGCCTGGCGCTGATTGCTCCTGGTCAGGCCTATCCGGCCGTGCGGGCGATCGACGACTGCCGGTTCGGCACGACCTGCGAGGCCGAGAACGCGGTGACGACGGGTGTGCTCGCGGACGAGCACGCCGGCTACGCGGGGACTGGTTTCGTCGCGGAGTTGAAGGGCGGCACGAGCCTGACTCAGCGGGTGAGCAGCGTGCCGGCGGCGGGCACTTTTGCCGTGAATCTGCGCTATGCCAACGGGGTTGGTGGTGATGGCAAACACGAGCCGCGGACCGTCCTGATCAACGGGCAGGCGGTCACGTTGCCGACGACGGCCGGTTGGACCACGTGGTCCACGGCCGCGACGCGGATTCCGTTGCCCGCGGGCACTTCCGACCTCAAGATCACCTGCCCGGACGCCGGCTGCCATGTCAACCTCGACACGATCGGGGTGAACTCGACGCAGCAGCACCTGGCGCTGGGCGGCTATCGGCGCTCGCTCGACGGTTACGCGGGTGGTGATCCGAGGCTCTATCCGGGACTGTTGCACCGCGACGGCTGGTATCTGCTGGATGACACCAACACCGCTCTCTACAACGGAAGCACGGCCACGCCACGCGCTCGGAACGCCTACCAGGACGGGTACGTGTTCGGGTACGGGCAGGACCTCAAGGCCGGACTGGGCGACCTCGCGGCGCTGACCGGTGGGCCGAAGTTGTTGCCGCGCTGGGCTTACGGCGTCTGGTACTCGGAGTACATCGACCGAACCGCGGCCGACTACCGCGACCGGATCCTGCCCGCGTTCCGGCAGCACGGCGTGCCGCTGGACGTGCTGGTGGTCGACACGGACTTCAAGGCGCGCAACACGTGGAACGGCTGGCAGTTCGACCGGGCCAAGTTCCCCGACCCGCAGGGGTTCCTGGACTGGGCGCATGGTGAGGGGCTGCACAGCACGCTCAACATCCACCCGAGCATCCAGGGCAGCGACCCGGACTTCGCTCAGGCTCAGAGCATTGCGAAGGGCAAGCTGGTCAAGGGATCCTGCGCGGACTGCTACGTGTTCGACTGGGGCGACCCGGACCAGCTGCGGGCGTACCTGGAGCTGCACAAGTCCATGCCCACGGACTTCTGGTGGCTCGACTGGTGTTGCGACGGCTCGGGGTCGTCGTTGCGCGGGGTCACGCCGGACTCGTGGATCAACGAGCAGTACGCGAAGCTGGGCGGGTTCGCGTTCTCGCGAGGCTTCGGTTCGTTGCAGGCCGGTGGGTACAGCGGGTCAGGGCCGCTGCAGACCGGGCCGTGGGCGGAGAAGCGGAACACGTTGCACTTCACGGGCGACACGTCGTCGACTTGGGGTGCTTTGAAGGGCACCATCGGCTACACCTCGGCCGAGGCGGTGTCGACCGGCATGTCCGCGATCAGCCACGACATCGGCGGGCACAACGACACCACCGGTCTGCGCGGATCCGAGACCTATGTGGACAACGGACAGGTGCGGTACACCACCAAGCTGCCGGACGACCTGTACACGCGATGGGTGCAGCTCGGCGCGTTCCAGCCGATCACGCGCCTGCACAGCAACCACAGCGACCGGCTCCCATGGCAGTACGGACCGGCCGCGCAGGCATCCGCTGCCAAGTTCCTGAACCTGCGCGAACGCCTGGTGCCGTACCTCTACACGTTGGCGGAACAGGCGAACCGCACCGGCGTGCCCGTGGTGCGTCCTGCCTACCTCGACTACCCGGGCGTTGCGGAGGCCTACTCCACTGTGGACAGCCAGTTCCTGGTCGGTCCGGACGTGTTGGTCGCGCCGATCACCACGCCCGGCGAGGTCGGCTCGACGCGGGTGTGGTTCCCGCCGGGGCAGTGGACCGACTACTTCACCGGCCGCGTCTACCAGGGCAACACGTGGGCGACGGTCAGTGCCGGCTGGGACACCATGCCGGTGTTCCTACGGTCGGGCGGGATTCTCGTCGAACGCACCCAGGACGTCGCCCATGACGTCCTGACTGACGCGTTGACCGTGCACGTGACAGCCGGGGCTCGCGGCTCGTTCACGCTGTACGAGGATCGCGGTCGCACGCGGATCACGCAGAACGGAGGGGTTCTGGTGGTGCGCGGTTCGTCCACACGGGACTGGACGGTCGTGGTGCACGAGGCTGACGGGACTAGCAGGACGATCCGGGCCGGTCAGCGGGTGGTGATCAACCTGCGGTGATCGGCTCTGCGAGCCGAGCCGAGCCGAGCCGAGCCGGGCTGGTCGTGGGGCGGTGATCCGTCCCCGGCACCCGGACACGTGAACCGGTCCGGGTGCCGGGGTGGTGGTCGAACAGGGCTCACCAGTCCACGGCACCAGGACACGCGAACCCGTCGGACCACCAGTAGGCCGTCGCCTCTAATTTCTGCTGCGAGAGTTGATCTCGACGGGGCGCAATTGAGCCCACGACGGTCTAACAGGGCCACGGTCGGACAGGGCTGATCAGTCCTCCGGCACCCAGTCGAGGAGGCGGACCTTGGCCACCGTGCGCACGTGCTTGCGCATCGCGGCCGCCGCCTTCTTCGGGTCACCGGCAGCGATCGCCTCGTAGATCGCCGTGTGCTGTGCCAGCGACCGGTGCGGGCGGCCGGGCTGGCGCAGTGACTCGTTGCGGCTCTCGGTTATCTGGCCTGCGATGGCCTTCATGAAGTCCGCGAGCAGCGAGGAGTGGGCGGCGGCGGTGACGGCGGCGTGGAAGCGGCGGTCGCCCTCCACTCCGACGCCGCCGCCGACGATCTCCTCGTGCATGAAGTCGAGCGACTCGCGGATGGTGTCCAGCTCGTCCTCGGTGCGGCGTTCGGCGGCGAGTTCGGCGAGCTTGGTCTCCAGGGCTTCGCGTGCCTCGAGCACTTCCGGGAGGCGCTTGCGGCGTTCGACGAGTTGCTCGACCGGTTCGACGTCGAGCGTGTCGCGCACCAGGTACGTGCCGCCGCCGTGCTTCGCCTCGACCAGGCCCTGGACCTCCAGCACGACGATCGCCTGCTTCACCGACGCGCGGCTCACGCCGAGGCTCGCGGCCAGCTCGCGTTCGGCCGGCAGCTTGTCGCCCGCCGAGAGCCCGGCCTCAGCGACGTACGCGCGCAGCCGTTCTAGCACCTGCTCGTACAGGCGGGACTTCACCATCGGCCTCAATGCCTCGGACATCGCTCCAGGATATCCGGCCAAGTGGCTGAGCCACTAGGCCACCTCTTGACAGCTGGTGGACAGAGGGTCGAAAGTGGCTGAGCCACTTAGCCACCTGGCCACCAATCCACCTCTGGGATCGCCCAACGACGGGAGCCCTGCATGTCCCCGGAACTGATCTCGATACTCGTGCTGGTCGTGGTGTTCGTCATCGCCACGACCAGGTCGATCAACATGGGTGCGCTCGCCTTCGCTGCCGCCTTCGGGGTCGGCACGCTGGTCGCGGACATGAAGACCGACGACATCTTCAAAGGCTTCCCCGGCTCGCTGTTCGTCGTCCTGGTCGGCGTCACCTTCCTGTTCGCCATCGCCCGCGCCAACGGCACCACCGACTGGCTCGTGCACCTGGCGATCAGGCTGGTAGGCGGCCGAATCGCCTTGATGCCGTGGGTCATGTTCGCGATCACCGGCGTCCTCACCGCGATCGGCGCGGTGAGCCCGGCCGCCGTCGCCATCGTGGCACCGATCGCCATGGGTTTCGCCGCCAAGTACAAGATCAGCCCACTCCTGATGGGCGTGATGGTCGTGCACGGCGCGCAGGCCGGCGGGTTCTCGCCCATCAGCATCTACGGCACGATCGTGAACGGCATCGTCGCCAAAGAGGGCCTGCCGGGCAACGAGATCGTGCTGTTCCTGGCCAGCGCCGTGGTGAACCTGCTGATCGCGGCCGTGGTGTTCGTGGTGCTCGGCGGCATGAAGCTCGCCCGGCAACCGCTCGAGGTCCACGCCCTCGCCCACGCCACCAGTGGAGGTACCGGTGGCGGAAGCGACACAACGACCGGAAGCGATCCAACAGACGAGCGCGTCTCCCTCGCCGCGCCCCGCATCGCGACCCTCGCCGGACTGGCCGCGCTCGTCGTCGCCGCCCTCGTGTTCGACCTCGACGTCGGCCTCGCCGCGATCACCGTCGCCGTGCTGCTCAGCGTCGTCTGGCCGGAGCAGAGCAAGCAGGCGATCACCCAGATCACCTGGCCGACCGTGCTGCTGATCTGCGGCATCCTCACCTACGTCGCCGTCCTGCAGACCATGGGCACGATCAAGTGGGCGGGCGACTCGGTGGCCGGCGTCGGCGCTCCCCTGCTCGCCGCGCTGCTGATCTGCTACATCGGCGCGATCGTGTCCGCGTTCGCCTCGTCGGTCGGCATCATGGGCGCGCTCATCCCGCTCGCCGTGCCGTTCCTGCTGCGCGGTGACGTCAGCGCGGTCGGTCTCATCGCGGCACTCGCGGTGTCGGCGACGGTGGTCGACGTCAGTCCGTTCTCCACCAACGGCGCGCTGGTGCTGGCGGGGGCGCAGGACGTCGACCGCGACAAGTTCTTCAAGCAGCTCATGGTCTACGGCGGGATCATGGTCGCGGCGGCACCGCCGTTGGTCTGGCTCGCCCTCGTCGTCCCCGGAATCTGGTGAGCCCCTGATGTTTCCCTTGTCCTCAGACGAAGTCGCTCTCCGCTTCAAAGATCGCACGCTGACCCACACCGAGCTGGCGAACTGCTCGAACGCCCTCGCCCATCAGCTCCAAGGGCTGCCGACAGTCGCGGTCTGGGCCACGCCGACGATCGAGACCTGCGTGGCGGTAGTCGCCGCCCTCAAAGCCGGAGTGCCGGCCGTGCCGCTCAACCCGAAGGTCGGCGAACGCGAGCTCGCGCACATCGTGGCGGACAGCGCCCCTGCCAACGTCCTCGCGGCGCCCGGGACGCAGCTCCCCGCAGGCCTCGACTCCGTGCCACGCCGGGATGTGACGCTCAACGGCTCCGCAACAGAACCACTGCCGGAACCCGCGCCCGAAGCACCGGCGTTGATCGTCTACACCTCGGGCACGACCGGATCACCCAAGGGCGTCGTGCTGCCGCGCCGCGCGATCGTGTCCACATTGGACGCTGTCGCCGAGGCCTGGGAGTGGACCTCGAAGGACGTGCTGGTGCACGCGCTGCCGTTGTTCCACGTGCACGGTCTGATCCTCGGTGTGCTCGGTCCGTTGCGCAGGGGCGGCACGCTGCACCACCTCGGCAGGTTCTCCACCGACGAGGTCTCCAAGGCGCTGAAGGGCGACGGCACGATGTTGTTCGGTGTGCCGACGATGTACCACCGCATCGCCGAGGAGGTCCAGGACAACGCGGACCTCTCCAACGCCCTGGGCCAGGCGCGACTTCTGGTCTCGGGTTCGGCGGCGCTCCCGACCCGCGACCACGAACGCATCGCCGACGCGACCGGGCAACGCGTCGTCGAGCGCTACGGCATGACCGAGACGCTGATGAACACCAGCGTTCGGGCCGACGGAGACCGCCGCCCCGGCACCGTCGGCGTGCCGTTGCCGGGCGTCGAGGTGCGGCTCGTCGACGACAACGGCGGGGAAACCACCGAAACCGGCGAGATCCAGGTCCGCGGCCCGAACCTGTTCACCGAGTACCTGAACCGCCCGGACGCCACCGCGGAGGCGTTCGACCAAGGCTGGTTCCGCACCGGCGACGTCGGCACGCGCGACCCCGACGGCTACTACCGGATCGTCGGGCGCAAGGCCACCGACATCATCAAGAGCGGCGGCTACAAGATCGGCGCGGGCGAGATCGAGAACGCCCTGCTCGAACACCCCGCCGTCCGTGAAGTCGCGGTGACCGGCGAGCCCGACGACGACCTCGGCGAGCGGATCATCGCCTGGGTGGTGCCGGCCGGAACGACGCCCGACGCCGAAGACCTCGTCGATCACGTGGCCAGGCTGCTCACCCCGCACAAACGGCCGCGGCTGGTGCGGTTCGTCGAGTCGTTGCCGCGCAACGACATGGGCAAGGTGATGAAACGTGCACTCCGGACGTGAGCTCATCTCCTGCCTGGCCACGGAGTTCACCGAACTGCCCGACACAACCACGGACCTCGGCAACGGGCCAGTCGACTGGCCCGGCTACGGCGATCAACGAGCTCGTGCCACCGAACGAACAGGCGAGCACGAGTCCGTCGTCTGCGGCACAGCGAAAGTCGGCGGCATCACCACTGTCGTCATCGCGTTCGAGTTCGGCTTCTTCGGCGGCTCACTGGGCACCCGCACCGGCACGCTGATCGAGCAGGCCTTCGAACACGCGCGAGCCAACCGCCTCCCCGCGGTCTCGCTCGTCATGACCGGCGGCAGCCGCATGCAGGAAGGCACCCCCGCCCTCCTTCAGTTGCAACGAATCGCCCGCCAGCTCGCCCTCACGCGAGAGGCGGGTCTCCCCCACATCGCTGTCCTGCGCGACCCGACGACCGGCGGCGGCTGGGCCACCCTCGGCGCGGGCGCGGACGTCGTGCTCGGCCTGCGCGGCGCCCAGGTCGGGTTCGCCGGATCCCGGGTGCGCCCACCGGGTTACTCGGTGACGCACCAGTTCGCCGCCGGCCTGGTCGACCAACTCGTACCACCGGACGAGCTCCCAACCCGCCTGCAACGCTGGCTGAGACTGGTCACCACACCCGCCACCACCGCCGAAGTACCGAGAGCACTGGGGCGAACCGACCTCCCGGCAACCGGTTGGGAAGCGGTTCAGCGGGCCCGCGCACCAGGCCGTCCGCGAGCAGCGGCCTACCTCGCCGCCTACTTCGACTGGCACGAACCGATCAGCGGAGACCGCGCGGGCGGCGTCGACTCCGGCGTCCTGTGCGGGTTCGGACACCGCAACGGCACGACCATCGCGTACGCCGCACAATGCGGCACCGCCACGCGCCCTGCCGGATTCCGCACGGCGGCAAGGCTCGTCAAACTGGCCGACCGACTGCAAATCCCGGTGCTCACACTCGTGGACACACCGGGCGCGGCCAACGACGCGGCCGCCGAGAAGGCAGGTGTCGGCGCGGCCATCGCGGACATGTTCACCGCGATCGCCTCCGCCCGCGTGCCCGTCACGACACTGCTGATCGGCGAAGGTGGATCCGGTGGCGCACTGGCGTTCGCGGCACCGGACCGCTTGTGGGCCACCCCGGACAGCTACCTCGCGGTGATCTCCCCGGAGCTGGCGACGGCGATCCTGAAACGCGACCCGTCCCAAGCCCAAGCCACCGCGGACCAGTTGCGGCTCAGGCCGCAGGACCTGGCCGAGCTGGGAATCGCCCAGCTCGCCCAGGCACGCGATCAGGCGACAGCGACGTAGGCGAACGCCAGCAACGAGCTCGGGATGCAGATGGTGAGCAGGCCGACCACTCCGTAGAACGGTTCCTTCCTCACCACCATCGCCCCGAGCGCGCCGATTCCGAAAAGGACGGACGCGAGCAGCAACACCAGCACGACGATCGACATGTCAAAAGGTCCTCAGGTCAGGGATGCACGGAAGTCGGAAGCAGCCGCGAACGGCGGCGCCCGACTCGACCGAGGACCTGACGAGGTCGCCTCGACGTGAGGCGAACGGACAGCGGCGGCGAATCCGCGGTGAAACGACGGGCCCGGCCCCGAACCCGCACGGCACAACGCCCAGCAGGCGTCCGGCGACGGCACGGAAAGCACGTGCACGACGGAGACAGACGCGTTCAGCCCCGAAGCAGAGGAATCGACGTCCTGACGCGCGCTGGTGCCCACGAACACCAGCAGCAACGCGAGCAGGAAGCCGGGCACCCTCACCGAACGGTCGCCCGCCTGCGCGCGAAGAACTCCCCGACCGGTTCCACATAGCGAGCCGCGATCGGCCCGATGATCGCCATCAGCAACACGTACGCCGTCGCCAACGCGGCCAGCTCCGAACTCACCTGCCCGGAAGCGACCGCCAACCCGGCGATCACGATCGAGAACTCACCCCGCGCCACCAGCGCGGCACCGGCCCGAGCACGGCCCATCTTCCCGATCCCCTGCCGCCGGGCCGCCCACCACCCGGTCGCCACCTTGGTCAGCGTCGTCACGACGGCCAGCAGCACGGCCATCCCCAGCACCGGCGGAATCGTCCGCGGGTCGGTGTTCAACCCGAACACCACGAAGAACATCGCGGCGAACAGGTCGCGCAACGGCTCCAGCAACCGGGTCGCGTTCTCCGCGGTGGACCCGGAGATCGCGATGCCGAGCAGGAACGCCCCGACAGCAGCGGAAACCTGGAGCTCGGAAGCGATACCGGCGACCAACAAAGCCGACCCGAGCAGCTTGAGCAGGAACACCTCGTGGTCCGGACTGTCCACCACGGCCGAGATGATCCGTCCGTACTTCAACGCCACCACCAGAACCACGGTGATCGCGAGCAACGAGATCCCGACCGACGTCAGTCCGCCGAGGAAGCTCACCCCGGCGAGCACGGCGGTCAGCACCGGCAGGTAGACCGCCATCGCCAGGTCCTCGAACACCAGCACCGACAGCACGACGGGCGTCTCGCGGTTGCCCAGCCGTCCGAGATCACCGAGCACCTTGGCCACGATCCCGGACGACGAGATGTAGGTGACGCCGGCCATCGCCAGTGCCCCAACAGGTCCCCAGCCCAGCAGCAACGCGACCACCGCGCCCGGAGCCGCGTTCAGCACGATGTCCAGCAGCCCGGCCATCCACGACTTGCGCAGACCCGTGGTCAGCTCGGACGCGGAATACTCCAGTCCCAGCAACAACAACAGCAGCACCACGCCGATCTCGCTGGCGAGATGCGTGAACTCCGAGATGCCGTGCAACGGGACGAGCCCGCCCTCACCGAAAGCCAGCCCTCCCACCAGGTACAGCGGGATGGGCGAGATGCCGAATCTCCAGGCCAGGCGTCCTAACAACCCCAGCCCGAAGAAGACCGCACCCAGTTGGATCAGGGCGATCGTCGTGTCGTGCACGCCTCAGCCGCCCGTCAGGATGTCCGCGGCGGCATCAAGCCCTTCCGCGGTGCCGACGACGACCGCGAGATCGCCGTTCTCGAACAGGAACTCGGGGCCTGGCGACGGGTGGGCGTTCCCCGCCCGCAGCACGGCGACGATCGACGCGCCGGTGCGGGTGCGCAGTGCCGTGTCGCCCAAAGTCCGATGGGCGAACGCCGTGACCGGGAGTTGGCGCGTGGTGATACCGGTGATGTCGCGGTGTTGCTTGGACAGCTGCGTGACGAGCTGAGGTGCGCCGAGGAGTCCCGCCAGCGCGCCGGCTTCCTCCGGGGACAGCGGGATCGAGGCCGCGGTGGCGTCCGGGTCGTCCTGTTTGGACAGGATCAGCTCGAACTTGCCGTCGCGGTAGGAGATCACGCCGATCCGGCGGCCGGAGCGGAGGGAGAAGTCCTGCCGCACACCTATGCCCGGCAGGGGCGTCACTTCGACGTTCACGCAAAGCTTCCTAGGGTTCGATGAGCCCGGCGCGGATCGCGTACCGGGTGAGTTCGAGGCGGTCTTTGAGGCCGAGTTTCTGCAGCAGGTTGGCCCGGTGGCGCTCCACGGTCTTGACGCTGATCACCAGCAGGTCGGCGATCTCCTTGGAGGAATGGCCTTCCGCGACGAGCTTGAGGATCTCCTCCTCGCGGTCGGTGATCGCGCGGGCGTGGTCGAGGTGGTGACGGATCAACGAGTTCATCGCGCCCGGATAGAGGAACGCCTCGCCGCGCATCGCCGCCCGGCACGCCTCCACCAGGTCGCGGTCGGCGACGGACTTCAGCACGTACCCGGATGCCCCGGCCTTCAACGCCTCGAAGAAGTACTGCTCGTTGTCGTACATCGTCAGCATCAGGATCCGCAGGTCCGGCAGCACCCTGGACAGCTCCCGCGCGGCCTGCAACCCGGTCATCCGCGGCATCGCGATGTCCAGGATCGCCAGGTCGGGCTGCTCGGCACGGGCCACGGCGATCGCCTCGGCCCCGTCGCCCGCCTCCGCCACCACGGTCAGGTCGGGCTCGTTGTCGAGGATCAGCCGCACACCGCGACGCACCAGCGCGTGGTCGTCGGCCAGCAGAATGCGCACGGTCATCCGCGCGCCTCCACCACGAGCCGGACCTCGGTGCCGCCGCCATCGGCAGCACCGACCGAGAGATCAGCCCCGACGAGCAGAGCGCGTTCCCGCATGCCCCGAATCCCCGCACCTTCCGCCGACGCACCGATTCCCCGCCCGTTGTCCCGCAGCAGAAGCTCCACAGAGGATGGACGACCGCGCAACGACAGATCGATCGTGTCGGCCGACGCGTGCCGGACCGTGTTCGTCAGACCCTCCTGCGCCACGCGGTACACCACGAGCTCGGTCTCGGCGTCCAGCGCGGGCAGGTCCTTGTCGAACGAACGCCGCACGGTGAGCCCCGCCGGTTCGGAGATCTCCGCCACCAGCGCCTTCAACGCGCTGACGAGCCCGAGCTCCTCCAGCACACCCGGCCGCAACCGGCGGGCGATGCGACGGATCTCGTCCAATGTGGAGCGAGTGGTCTCCTGCGCCTGCAGCAGTTCCTCGCGCATCGGGCCATCGGACTGGTCCGCCACGCGTTTCAACCCGAGCAACACCGCCGTCAGCGACTGCCCCACCTCGTCGTGCAGCTCCTGCGCCACGCGACGACGTTCGGCCTCCTGCGCGGACAACGCACGGGCCGCGCTGTAACCGCGTTCGGCCTCCAGCCGGTCGATCATGCTGTTGAACGTGGTGATCAGCTCCGCGATCTCGCCGTGCCCGCGCGCGGTCAGGCGAGGACCCGGCTTGAGCAGGTCGATGGTCGTCATGGCACGGGTGAGGCGTCCCAGCGGTGCCAAGCCCACGCGGATCAGCACCGCGTTGGCGATCAGCATCACCACGAGCCCGGCCGCGAGCACCAGCACCTCGCCCAGCAGCGCGGGGGTGGAGACGGTCGCCGGCCCGAACACGAGCAACGCCGCCGCTATCACCAGAACCAGGGCGTTGAGCAGGAAGATCCGCCCGAACAACGACACGCGCGCCGCCTCTCCGCAATCACTTCCCGCCACGCCCTTGCAGGCTGACGGGTGGGCCCGCCACGTGTCCATCCGTGGCAACACCCATGTTCGCGGCGCGCGAGGTTATGCGCGCGGGGTGGTGAACACCCGCAGGAAGGTCGCCAGCAGCTTCTGGTCGCCCTCGAGGTCGACGTGCCCGGACTTCGCCGCCCGGATGATCGCCCGGTACGAAGCCAGGTCGTCGTCGGTGATCTCGGCCGTGATCTTCAGGTCGGGCTTGCCGGGGAGAGCACCGACACCGGACTCGAGCTTGCCGTCGACCAGCACCGCGTGCAGCACGATCTCGCGCGCGTGGATCTCGAACGACGCCGTCACGCCGACAGCTTCATCTGGCTTGAAGGCGGCACGCAGGTTCAACGTCACACCCTCGGCGCTCACGTGGTCGCCCGGCTGCGGGTCTCCGAGCTGCTTGGAACCCCACCGGCCCAGTGCGAGGATCGCGGGCTCCAGCTCCTGGCCGATCGGGGTCAGCGCGTAGACGACGCCCCGTTGCGGCGACGGGGCGACCCGGCGCTCCACGACACCGGCCTGTTCGAGCTCCTTCAGGCGCGTGGCCAGCACGTTCGTCGGGATTCCCGGCAGCCCCGCCTGCAGGTCCGTGTACCGGCGGGGGCGCACGGTCAGGTCGCGGACGATCAGCAACGCCCAGCGCTCGCCCACCAGTTCCAGTGCCCTGGCGAGACCGCAGTACTGACCGAAGTCGCGTCGCTTCATGCAGACATCATAGCAAGCTTGCTTAAACAATGTGTACTTGCAAAGACGAAGTACGATGGTTACCGTACTCGGCATGACCACTGCACTCGACCGCCCAGCGCGGACCCACCTGCCTCGCACCGTCGCCTTCGCGGGAATCTCGGCGGCGATGGTCGCGATCCTCGTCGCGGCCGGTGCCCCGACCCCGCTGTGGCCCATCTACCAGCACGAATGGGGCTTCCCGTCGTGGCTGCTGACCCTCGCGTTCGGCGTCTACGCGCTCGCGCTGCTGGTCGCGATCCTGGTGATCGGCTCGCTGTCCGACCACATCGGGCGCAGGCCGCTGATGATCGCCTCGCTGGCCCTCGAACTGGTCGCGATGCTGGTGTTCCTGTTCGCGCCAGGCATCGGCTGGCTCATCGTCGCCCGCGTGATCCAGGGAGTCGCGACGGGCGCCGCGTCGAGCTCACTCAGCGCCGCCGTGGTGGAGCTCGCGCCGGAGAAGCACAAGAAGCTCGGCGCGATGATGACCTCGATGGCCCCGCTCGCCGGTCTCGGCATCGGCGCGCTGTTCGCCGGCGTGCTCGCCGAGTTCGCGTCCGAGCCCGCGTTCGCCGTGTGGCTGGTGCTGGTCGTCGTGATGGCCGCCGGAACGGTCTTCACCCTGTTCACGCCGGAGACCGTGAGCCGCAAGCCGGGCGCGCTCGCGTCGCTGAAGCCCCAGGTGACGCTGCCCGTTCAGGTCCGAGGGCTGTTCGCGTCGGCTCTGCCCGGGATCATCAGCTCGTTCTTCTTCATGACGCTGTTCCTGGGACTCATCCCGGTCGTGCTGGTGGCCGTGTTCAAGGTGCACAGCCCGGTCGTCGGCTCGCTGGCCGCGTTCGTCGCGTTCGCAGCGGGAACCGCGCTGTCGGCGACCACGAGCGGCATCAAGCCACAGCGTTTGAGGCTCGCCGGCACCAGCGCGATGACGGTCGGCGCGATCCTGTTCGTCGCCAGCATCGGGATGCACTCGCTGACGCTGCTCTGGGCCGCCTCGCTGATCGCGGGAGCCGGCATCGGCGCGTCCTTCGCCGGCGCCACCCGCGGTCTCGTGCCCGAGGTCGCACCGCACCAGCGCGCGGGCATCTTCACCGCCATCTACCTGGCCGGATACCTCGCGATGGGCCTGTCCGCGATCATCGCGGGCGTGGTCATCGGGATCGTCGGCGTCGCCTCCACGGCGATCGGCTTCGGCGTCATCACCGCGCTGGTCGCGCTGACCGGCGTGATCGTCACGAACCGGCGTTAGCAGCGTGGACGTGCGTGCGCACTCCCTGCGGGTCGAACAGGACCAGCAGCTCGACCGCGCCACCGTCCGCGCTGCCCAGCCAGTGCGGCAACGACGTGTCGAACTCGGCGGCCTCCCCCGGCGGCACCACCAGGTCGAGGTCGTCGAGCACCAGCCGCAGCTGTCCATTGAGGACGTAGAGCCACTCGAACCCGTCGTGCGTCTGGAGAGTCGGCTCCAGCGGTTGCTTTGAAGCGGGAATCAGCATCTTGAACGACTGCACCCCGCCCGGCCGCCGGGACAACGGCACGAACGTCATCCCGAACTTGTGGATCGGCTTCAGGTGGATGCGCGGATCACCGGTCCGCGGGGCGCCGACGAGGTCGTCCAACGGCACGTTGTAGGTGCGCGCCAAGGGAAGCAACAATTCCAAGGTCGCTCGCCGCTGCCCACTCTCCAGCCTGGACAGCGTGCTTTCCGAGATGCCGGTCGTCGTCGCCAGGTCGGCCAGCGTGATGCCGCGATGACGCCGCAACGTCCGCAGCCGAGCGCCCACCCCGTCCAGGACTTCTTCCGTTTCGCGGTTCACGGCCGCCATCTTGCCAGACCGGCAAGTTTTCGTGCCAGATCCAGCACGACCGAGCGACGCTGAGCCCATGAAACGCGTCCTAGTGGCACTTCTCCTGCTGATCACGGCCTGCTCCGCACAAGCCGAAGCAGAGCTCGAAGGGTTCCGGCACGAATACACCGACGTCGACGGCGTGCGCATGCACTACGTCACCGGCGGCAGCGGCACGCCGGTCGTGCTGATCCACGGCTGGCCCCAGACCTGGTACGGCTGGGCGCCGATCATGCCCGCGCTCGCCGAGAAGCACACCGTCTACGCCCTCGACCTGCCCGGCCTCGGCGACAGCACCGGCTCACCGACCGCGTACGACAAGGCCACCCTCGCCCGATACGTCCACACGCTCACCAAGAAGCTCGACCTGCAGAACGCGGCGATCATCGGCCACGACCTCGGCGCCGCGGTCGCGTTCCAGTACGCCAGCAAGTTCCCCGCGGACACCAAGAAGCTCGGCTACCTCGACCTGCCGCTACCCGGACCGATCGTCAGCGCCGCGACGTACCGGAACCTGAGCTGGCACATCGCTTTCCACATGCAGCCGCAGGTTCCCGAAGCGGTGGTGGGCAACGACGTCCGCGACTACCTCGACCTGTTCTACCCGCAGGTTTCCTTCAACGGCAGCGCGTTCGGCGGCACGAACACCAAGTCTCCTTTCAGTGAACAGGAAGTCGACGAGTTCGCGCGCACTTACAGCAAGCCGGAAGCGTTGAAGGGCGGCTTCGACCTGTACCGAACGCTGCCGAAAGACGTGCAGGACAACGAGAAAGCGGCACCGGTCCACGCCCCGACCCTGATCATGGCCGCACAAGGCCAAGCCGAAGCGATCAAAGCGACAGCAGCCCCGCGGATGACGAACATCGTGCGCGCGACGGACGTTCCGCACGCAGGACACTGGCTCGCTGAGGAGAACCCGCAGTTCGTCTCCGCGGAGCTGCTGCGCTTCCTCAGCGAATGAGAGCCACCCGATCCGCCCACGGCAGCGCTTCCTCGAGCTGCGAGGCCAGCCGCAGCAACAGCGACTCACCGGCCAGCGGCGCGACGAACTGGACGCCCAGCGGCAGCCCGTCCGCGGTCCAGTGCAACGGCAACGAGATCGCGGGCCGCCCGGTGATGTTCGCGAGCTGCGTGTACGGCACCCAGCCGAGGTTGTCGGAGATCATGTCGTCGAGGATCGACGTGTAGCGCAACAACCGGGCCGTGCGCGTCTTCAGCAGCACGTCCGTCGCCCGCTGCAACGACATCGGCAGGTCGAACGCGCCGACCTTGGGCGGCGGAGTCGCGAGAGAAGGCGTCAGCAACAGGTCGTAGGACTCGAAGAACTTGCTCAAACGACGAGTGTGTTCGTGCCGGCGCTGGACGGCGTCCACGTAGTCGACCGGACTCGTGGCCCGTCCCAGCGCGGCCATCAGCAGCGTGTCGCGCTCGAACGCGACGTCCGGCGCCCCGGACACCCGCTTGGCGTCGGCCACCTTCCACGCCAGGTTCACGAACCACGTCAACAGGAAGTCGCGGGCCAGAGCGGCGTCGTCGAACGGCGCCTCGGGCAGCTCCTCGACCTCGTGCCCGAGATCGGTCAGCACCCGGACGGCACTGGCGACCGCCGCGTACGCCTCGTCGTGCGGCTTGGGGTTGATCGCCGACGGCACCCGCACGCCGATCCGCAACTTCCCCGGCGCCACCCCGACGTTCGACAAGAACGACTCGGACGGCAGCGCGGGCGAGTACGGCCCGGCGAACTCCCCGCCGCAGATCACGTCGAGCATCGCCGCCGTGTCGCGCACGGTCCGCGACACCACACCCTGCACCGCCGCACCGTGCATCATCTCGGCGGTCTCCGGCCCGAACGGCGTGAGCCCTCGCCCCGGCTTCAACCCGACGAGCCCGCAGCACGCCGCCGGAATCCGGGTCGAGCCACCGCCGTCGTTCGCTCCGGCGCACGGCACGATCCCGGCAGCCACCGCCGCGGCGGACCCACCGGACGAGCCACCGGGAGTGCGCGTGAGGTCCCACGGGTTGCGCGCCGGTCCCCACACGACCGACTCGCTGATGGCCTTGGCGCCGAACTCCGGCAGGTTCGTCTTGCCGAAGATCACCAAGCCCGCGTCGAGCCAGCGCTGGACGACCGTCGAGTGCTCGGCGACGGGGTGCCGGGACAGCGAGCGCGAGCCGTTCGACGTCGGCAGGCCCGCGTAGTCCTGGCCGAGGTCCTTGATCAGGAACGGCACCCCGGCGAACGGTCCGGTCTCCTCACCGGAAGGCTCAGCCGGGATGTCGCGGACGATCGCGTTGAGCCGCGGGTTGACCTCCGCCGCACGCTCCCGTGCCACGGCCAGCAACTCGGCCGCGGACACCTGTTTCGCCGCAACGAGCTGCGCCAGCCCGGTGGCGTCGTGTTTCCGGTACTCGTCGAAGTCCATCCGGTCAAAATAGCTGTTCAACGACTCCGAAGACGGTTTCGCGCACCACAGCCGGCGACTCCTGCGGAATGAGGTGCCCCGCCTCCTCGACGACGATCATCTTCCCGCGTGGAACAGCGGCCATCAGGTCGGCCGCCCACTGGTTGAACTTGGGCCGCCACTCGGCCATCCCGCGCTCGACCAGCCCTGCCTGCAGGCACACCGTCGGCACATCGGGCGTGCCCACGGCCTGCAACCGCCGCAGCACGGGCAGTGCCGCCTCGATCTGCCGAGCTTCCCTGCTCCCCGCCCTCATCGCCCGCGGGCTGGCGTAGTCGCGGGTCATGATCGCCAGGTCGGCCTCGCTGATCTCGGGCGAGATGCCGTTGCGGAACGTCGCCTTCTTGATCAGTCCCTTGCCGCCGAACCGCGCGACCAAGCCCATCAGCGCGAAGAAACGAGCCGCGATCTTGGCGTTCTTCGACGACATCACCTCGGCGAGCGTCGCGTCGACGAACACCATGCCCGCCACGCGCTCCGGCGCCCGATCCGCGAAGAGCCGGATGATCGGCCCGCCCCAGCTGTGCCCGACGAGCACCACGGGATCCTTCTCCCCCAACGCGTCCAGCAACGCCGTCAGGTCGTCGACGATCCGTTCGAGCGTGCGGTCGTGCAGGTCGTCGTCGCTCCCGCCGTATCCCGCGCGGTCGTAGGACAACGTCCGGTAGCGCGCGCTCACCTCGCGCTGCGTGTGTCTCCACGACGAGCCTGGCGCGCTCATCCCGGCCTCGAACACGACCAACGGCCCTTCCGTGCCCGCCACGACCGCGTGCAGGTTCCGCCCGTCCGGCAACGCGACTGTCGTCTCGGTGAGCATTACTGATCCCAGCAAGGCGGGTGAATCGAGTCCCACAGCGCCGTGCTTTCCAGGTGCGCGGCCAGGGCGAGCAGGTCGGCGTCCCGCCGGTTGCGGCCGACGAGGTGGACTCCGTGCGGCAGCCCGTCATCGTCCACATGCGACGGAAGCGACACGGCGGGCACGCCGGCGAGGTTCACCCACGGCGTGTGGCAGGACCAGCGCAGCATCCGCTCGGCCTCGTCGCCCCCGTAGTAGCCGACGGGAACCGGCCCACCGTTGGTCGTGGGAGTGAGCACGACGTCGTAGTCGTCAACGGCCGCCAGGAACGTGCTGGCATAGCGGGCGAGCACCGCTTGCGCCGTCACGACATCGCCGGCGGACAACGCGTCGTTCATCGTGAGCAGCTGCTGCGAGTACGACGACAGGAGGTTGATGCGATCCGTCAGCATCATCGCCTGCACCGCCGCGCCCACCGAGTACGCGAACCAGTCGACCATCGCCTTGCGCGCCGGCTCGTCCCACCGGGCGGGCAGCGGAATCTCCCGCACCTCGTGCCCGATCTCTTCCAGCAGCTTCGCCGTGCGCTGGACCGCCAGCACCGACTGCGGATCGGCTTGGTCGAACCCTGTGTCGGTCCACATCGCGATCTTCAACGACCTGCGCAGCCCGAGCGCGGCGGTGAAGCTGCTCCCCTGGCTCCAGCCGTAGATGTCACCGGGTGCCGGGCTCGCCATCACGTCCAGCAGCAGCGCGGCGTCCTCGACCGTGCGCGCGATCGGCCCTTCCGTGGACGCGACGAGGAACGACGTCGCCGGCGCCGAACTGACCAGGCCACGACTCGGCTTCACGCCGACGAGGTGGCAGGTCGACGCGGGCGTGCGAATCGATCCCGCGCCATCACTGGCATGCGCGACGGGCAGGAGTCCGGCCGCGACCGCCGTGGCCGCACCGCCGCTCGATCCACTCGAATAGCGATCGGTCGCATAAGGCGTGACCGCGGGCCTTGGCATGACGTCGTTCTCGGTGAAGCAGGTCGACCCGAACTCCGGCGTGTTCGTCTTGCCGACGACCACAGCGCCCGCCTGCCGCAGCAGTCCGACCGTCCAGGAGTCCTCACCCGGCACGAACTCCGCCATCGCCGCCGACCCGAACGTCGTGCGAATGCCCTGGGTGGCAGCGAGATCCTTGATCCCCAGCGGCAGACCGAGCAACGCCGACCGGTCACCCGCGGCCAGCCGTTGGTCGGCGCGATCCGCTTCTTCGAGCGCGTGCTCAGCCGTGACGGTGATGAACGCGCCGAGGTCGGCGTCCAGCCGGTCGATTCGCGCCAGGTAGTGCTCGGTCAGCTCACGAGAGCTGACTTCCTTGGCGCGCAACGACCTCAGCTGCTGCGCCGCGGTGAGCTCGTGCAGGTTCACGACTTCACCGCCGTTCCGGTGAGCAGCCGGTGCACTGACTGCGTCACCACGTCCAGCTCGGCCGGAGTCATCGGCTGCCCGCCGAACATCCGGCGGTGCATCAACGGCCCTTCCAGCAGGTTTCCGACCAGCGGCAGCTCGGGCACGTCCTCGATCTCACCGCGCCGCACCGCCCGCGCGATCGCGTCGACCAACGGCTGCGACCGCCGCACGACGAGCGCGCGGAACGTCCGTTCGGCTTCGTCGTCGCGCCGCAGATCGGACAGGAAACCGATCAGGCCGTCGTTCCACGGCTGGTCCCAGGCCCCGGCCAGGTCTTCCACGAACGCCTTGAGGTCGCCCAGCAGCGTCCCGGTGTCGACGTCGGGCACGGGCGGCAGGAACTGGTCGAGCACGTCCGCCACCAGCCGCACCTTGCTCGGCCAGCGGCGGTACACGTCCGTCCTGTGGGCCTCCGCCTGGGCCGCGACCTGCGACAACGCCAGCGCGTCGTAACCGTGCTCGGTCAGCAGCGACCACGCGGTCGTCAGCAACCGCTGTTCGAGATCGGGATCCCGCGGACGACCCGCCACCGTCGGCCTCCAATTCGCAACAGGTTGTTGCGTTAAGGTAGCACGCCGGTCATCGCGACTCCAGAACTGTCGACGCCAACGAGTCCATCGCCGCCCGAATACCCGTGTCCACGACCGCGCGCATCACCTCGGGGCGCCGTTCCGTACGTCCGACCGCCAGGCTTCCCAGCGGCGGCCTGATCTGCACGCACGCGGGATGCGTCGCCAGCAGCTCCTCTTCCTCGACGCGGAGTTCCTTGCGGCGCAACCACGTCTGCACAACGCCCGGCGCGTGTCGGGCGAACCAGCGCGACAACACGACCCGTTCGCCACGAGACGGCCCGGTCGGAAGCTCGTCCTCCCGCGTGGTGCGCAACGCGACGAGGTGCGTGGCCTGCTGAGCCAAGGCAGACCGCACGCCGACCATCTCGCTCAACCCGGCGTCGACGTAAGGATGACCGTCGATCACCACAGGCGGCCCGGCGAGCAACGGCATAGCGGTGGAGGCGCGCAACGCGGTCTGCAGGCTCGGCACGTCGTGGATCTTCGTGTGTAGATCGGTCGCCCCACCCGTGAGCGCGTCCGTGGCGATCGGGTGGAACTCGACGGGATTGTCCAGAATGTCCTGGAATCCCATCGGCATGACCTCGGTGTAGATGGTGTGGACGAGGTGCCGCGTGTCCACGACCGGCTGACGGCTGAACGCGCGCAACGGGTTGATGGTCGTCCGCATGACTCGCGGGTCCCACCACGCGTGCATCGTCTTCTCGGCACGCCCGCACAGCAGCCAGGCGCCGTTGAGAGACCCCGCCGAGCTGCCGTAGACGGCGTCGAACAGCGGCAGCAGGCCGAGCTGTTCGATCGCGACGGCCATCCCGCTCGAGTACGCGCCGCGCGAGCTCCCGCCCTCGATCAGCAACGCCAGGCGTGCGCCGTCAGTGCGCTGACCCGGCGTGCTGCCCTGCCGCCTGCGTTCACGCAGCAACTCCAGAACGGACACCTTCCACCTTCTCCTTCTGCGTGACGGCGAGCAGCGCACCGGCGATCGTCACGACGGCACCGACGAGCTGGACCACGGTGAAAGTCTCCCCCAGGAACGCGACCGAGAAGACGGTTCCGAACACCGGCACCGCGAACATCGTGACGGTCGCGGTCACCGGGCTCACCGCCTTCAACGCTCGGTAGTAGAAGAGGTACGCCAGCGCGGTTGGCCCGACCGCGAGGAACACGAGGTTCGCCCAGCTCGTAGTGGACACCGCGGCCCAGTCGGTGTCCGGGAACTGCGGAACGCCGATCACGACCAGGCCGAGTGCGCCGACACCGGAGGCGTAGGTGGTGGCGCGCAAGGGATCCATTCCGGCCAGGACCTTCTTCGACGTGATGCTGTAGGCGGCCCAGCACGCCGCGCAGCCCAGGTACAGGACGTCGCCGAGCAGCCGCGCGCCCGTGAACCCGGTCGTGCCGATGCCTGCGAAGAACACGACCGCTCCGGCAACACCGACGGTGAGGCCGGTGATCCTGCGCGACGTGGCGGCTTCCCTGCCCGTGAGCAGGAAGAAGAACGTCGTGAGCACCGGGCTCAGCACCGGGACGATCACGCTGCCGTCGACCGCGGGTGCGAGTGAGATCGCCCAGAAGAACAGGATGTTGTACGCGAACACGCCGATCAGGCCGACCGAACCCGCACGCACGAGGTCCCGCCACGCGAACGACCCCGTGGCCGGACGCAGCAGCAGCATCACGACGAGGACCACCGCCGCACCACCGAAGCGGAGCGCCGCCGCGACTCCGTGGGGCATCTCGCCGACGATCACCTTCGAACTGGTGAAGGCGGACCCGAAGAGGGCCATCGTGATCGCCAGGTACACATACGCGCGCTGTTCGGACATGCGCCGATACTTCGTGGCTGCGAGCCTCAGGTCTTGTACGTTCTTGACACTCAGGCGTGCAGCTTCAGCTCCAGCACGTCCATCCCGACCGGCGTCCGGCGGGTCTCCAAGTCCGCGATCCGCCACCGCTTCCTGAGCAAGGCCTCCAAGGCGATCCTGACCTCCAGCCGCGCCAGATGCGTGCCCAGGCAGAAGTGGATGCCGTGCCCGAACGACAGGTGCGGGTTGTTCGTCCGGCCAGGGTTGAAAGTGTGCGGGTCGGCGAACACAGCGGGGTCCCGGTTGGCTGCGGAGATCATCGCGACGACTCGTTGCCCCGGTTGGAGTTCGACGCCGCCCAACGTCGTCGGCGTGGTGACGAACCGATCAGTGCCGCCCGTCGGTGGCAGGTACCTGAGCACTTCCTCCACGGCCAGCGCGAGATCCACGGGCTTCGGGTGCGAGACCAGGCACAGCATCGCGTTCACCAGCAGGGTCTTGGTGGTCTCGTGGCCGTTGATCAGCAGCAACGTGAACAGGTCGACCCGGTCGTCACCGAAGAAGGCGCGCATCTCCTCCAACGCCAGCCGGAACTCGGTGTCGTCCGCGGTGAACGTGCCGAAGAACGACGTGATCGCCTCGGTCCACCGCACGAAGTGCGGTGACATCGGCACACCCAGCAGGTCCGTGATCGTGTGCAGCGTCAACGGATAGGCGAAGTCCTGCACCAGGTTCAGCTCGGATCCTCCGGCGAGAGCCTCGACCCGCGCCGTGATCGCCGGTTCCAGCGCGGCGACGGCACGCGGTGTGAACAACTTGCTCACGGACCGCCTCAGCTCACGATGTCGGGGCGGATCGGTGGCCAGCATGCCGCGCAGCAAGGGGTTGTCGCGGTGCGGGATCGGCCCGGTGCTGTACCGCAGCTCGTCCGACGAGAACGTCGAGTGGTCGGTCAGCACTCTGTCCACATCGGAGTATCGCGTGACCACCCAGGCACCGAACTCCGCGAACCGCACAGGCCCCACTTCCGGGGCGCGAAAGATCTCTTCGAGCGACACGCCCTTCAGCGTGCTGCGGAGGCCGCTGTCGTCGATTGGAAGAAACGGACACACGACATGCCGACCGCGCGCCGGAACTCCGCCAGCATGTGCGGCTGGTCGTAGAACCCGGCCCGCACCGCCACCGACGCCCAGTCCGGTGCTGCCTCGCGCGCCAACGCCATCGCACGATGCAGCCGCACCACGCGTGCGTAAGCCTTGGGGCTCAACCCGACCGCCACCTGGAACCTGCGCCGCAGCTGCCGTGGCGACAACCCGACCACGTGCGACGAAAGCGGAGCCCCTGGATCCGCGTGAATCGCCCGAATCACCTGTCTCACCACCGAATCGCCCGCACCAGCCGGACCTCGCAACGCGCGAAGGCTCTCGTCGGGGATCCGCATTCCGCCCAGCGGCACCTCGTCGGCGGCGAGCCCCAGCACGTCCGCGCAGGTTCCCGGCTTCAGGTGCACTCCGGTCAGCGGCTGGGTCAGCCTGCCGGTCCTCGCCACGGTCTCCGGACCGCTCAGCCACAGCGTGCCGTCCGCGAACACCAGCAGGTCGACCGACGGGTACGGCAGCTCCAACGGCAGGTCACCGCTCCGCCGCCAGACGGCGTTCATCCTGGTCACAGGGCTGAGTCAACCTGGCGCGGGCCTGTCGCCGCTACTGAATTGCCTCCGGCTGCTACCGTGGAGATCAAGGTTCTGACGAGGAGATCGCTGTGCTGCTGGTGGGTGAAGACGACATCTCAGGGTGAGCCCGAGATGTGAGAGGCCATCGATCGCGATGGCCGTTTCGTCGTCCCCTTTTTCCACGCCTGCACATCTTGGGGTCTCTCCATGTCCATCGTTCTTTCCACGCTGTCTTTCGCCTGGCCGGACGACACTCCTGTGTTCGACGGTCTGTCCGCGACCGTGCCGGACGGCCGCACCGGTCTGGTCGCGCCCAACGGCGCCGGCAAGTCGACTCTGCTCAAACTCGTGGCGGGTGCGCTGAAGCCCGCCGACGGCAGCGTGTCCGTCGAGGGAGTGCTCGGCTACCTGCCGCAGGATCTGCCGTTGACCGCGGACCTGACCGTGGCGGAGGTGCTGGGCGTCGCGGACGTGCTGCGAGCGATCGCCGCCGTCGAGTCCGGTGACGCCGCCGAGGAGCACTTCACCGTCATCGGCACCGACTGGGACCTCGAGGAACGCACCCGCGCCCAGCTCGACCGGCTCGGTCTCGGTGAGCTCGCGCTGGATCGCCGGCTCGACACGGTGAGCGGCGGCCAGATCATCTCGCTCGGACTCGCGGCGCAGTTGCTGAAGCAGCCGGACGTGCTGCTGCTCGACGAGCCGACGAACAACCTCGACCTCGACGCGCGGCACCGGCTCTACGACGTGCTGGACGACTGGCGCGGCTGCCTGCTCGTGGTCAGCCACGACCGCGCGCTGCTCGACCGGATGGACCGGATCGCCGAGCTCGACGGCGGCGAGATCCGGTTCTACGGCGGCAACTTCAGCGAGTACGAGGAGGCGGTCGCGGCCGAGCGCGAGGTGGCGGAGAAGAACATCCGCAGCGCCGAGCAGGAGGTCAAGCGCGAGAAGCGGGAGATGCAGCAGGCGCGCGAACGGGCAGCGCGGCGCGCCAGCAACGCGCAGAAGAACCTCTCCAACGCCGGTCTGCCGCGGATCTTCGCGGGCAACATGAAGCGCAACGCCGAGGTGTCGGCAGCGAAGGCCGACGGCACGCACGCGTCCCGGTTGTCCGCCGCCAGGACACGGCTCGACGCGGCCGAACGCGCGTTGAAGGACGACCAGAAGATCAGCCTGGAGCTGCCGCAGACCGCCGTGCCCGCCGGGCGGACGTTGTTCCTGGGCACGGACATCCGGGTGCGTGCGCTGTTCGACGACGTGGACCTCGCGATTCGCGGTCCGGAACGCATCGCGTTGTCCGCTCCGAACGGCGCGGGCAAGTCGACGTTGCTGCGGGTGATCCACGGTTCTTCGCAACCGGACTCCGGAGACGTGAAAAGGGCCGACGGCCGCGTCGCCTACCTGTCGCAGCGCCTGGACCTGCTCGACGACGCGCTGACCGTGGCGGAGAACCTGGCCGCGTCCGCCCCGGCCATGCCCCCGGCCGAGCGGATGAACCTGTTGGCGCGCTTCCTGTTCCGCGGCGCGCGAGCACACCTGCCGGTCGGCGTCCTGTCCGGCGGCGAAAGGCTGCGCGCCACGCTGGCGTGCATCCTGTTCGCCGAGCCCGCGCCCCAACTGCTGTTGCTCGACGAACCGACGAACAACCTCGACCTCGTGAGCGCCGGGCAGCTGGAAAGCGCGCTGAACGCGTACCAGGGCGCGTTCGTCGTCGTCAGTCACGACGAACGGTTCCTGAGCGAGGTGAGGATCGACCGCCGGCTCCGGCTGGAGAACGGCAAGCTGCTGGAGGGCGGTCATGCCTGAGGCAGCGCTGGTCGCTTCCGACTTGGTGCGCGTCTTCGGCAACCGGCGGGTGGTCGACGGGGTGTCGCTCGTCGCGGCACCTCTTCGCCGGATCGGGCTGATCGGTGAGAACGGCGCGGGCAAGTCGACGCTGCTGCGGCTGCTCGCGGGCGTCGACCAGCCCGACGGCGGCACCGTGGAACGCCCACCGGACCTCGGTTTCCTGCACCAGGAGAGGGAGTTCGCCTCGTCCGCCACGGTGGCCGAGGTCGTCGACGACGCGGTGAGGGAGGCACGGGAAGACCTCGCGGAACTGGAGCGGCTCGCTGCTCTGATGGGCACCGAAGACGTCGAGGCGGCCTACGCCGAGCGCCTCGAACTGGCTCACCGGCACGAAGCCTGGGACGCCGACCGCAGAGCCGTCATCGTCCTCGGCGGACTCGGGCTCGGCGACGTGGAATGGCACCGCACCCTCGATTCTCTCTCCGGTGGCCAACGCCGGCGCCTCGCACTCGCCGCACTGATCATCCGCAGACCGAGCGCGTTGCTGCTGGACGAGCCGACGAACCACCTCGACGACGAGGCAGCCGCGTTCCTGGCCGCACAGCTTCGAGGCCTGCCTGGGTGCGTCGTGCTGGCGAGCCACGACAGGGCGTTCCTCGACGAGGTCTGCACGGACCTGATCGACCTCGACCCCGCCGTCGAGGGCCCGGTCCGGTTCGGCGGCACCTACAGCGAGTACGTCCGGCAGAAGCGCGCGGACCGGGCCCGCTGGGAACGCCAGTACCTCGAAGAACAGGAGGAACTGGACGGGTTGCGTTCATCGCTCGGCACCACCGCGCACCGCGTGGCCCCGAACCGCTTGAAGCGCGACAGCGAGAAGATGGGCTACGGCGTGCGGGCCAACCGCGTGCAGAGCCAGATCTCCCGCCGCGTCCGCAACACCACCCGCCGCCTCGAAGACCTCGAACGCCGCCGCGTCCCCGCTCCCCCGCGCCCGCTGACCTTCACGCCGGACGCGCTGACATCGTTGCCGACCAACGAACTCCTGCTGTCCCTGCGTGACGTGGACGTACCCGGAAGGCTGAATCTCGACCTCCTGGACGTCCACGACGGCGCCCGGCTCCTGATCACCGGCCCCAACGGTGCGGGCAAGTCGACCTTGCTGCTGGTCATGGCCGGTCAGCTGGAAGCCGCTGGGGTGTGGAGGCACCCGGATCTCCGCGTCGGCCTGCTCGCCCAGGACACGTCGTTCGCCAACCCCCGCCTCACCCCGCGAGGCACCTACGGCCGCGCGCTGGGCGCCGAACGCGTGCAGCAGATCCCGCTGGAGTCGTTGGGACTGCTGCACGAACGAGACCTGGCCAAACCCGTCGGCGCCCTGTCAGTGGGCCAACGCCGCCGCCTGGCCCTCGCCCTCCTGGTCGCCAACCCACCACACCTGCTGCTGCTCGACGAGCCCACCAACCACCTCTCCCCCACCCTGTGCGACGAACTGGAGGACGCACTGGGCACCGGACCAGGCGCGATCGTGCTGGCGAGCCACGACAGACGGCTCCGGCAACGCTGGCAGGGCACGCAGCTGACCCTCCACAGTGGATAGTCGCGGGGCCGGCGCTCGCTGTGCCAAGCTGCGAACCGTGACCGAGCCCGAGGAAAGCCCAGAAGACCCACCCGACGACCCACCTCAGGTGAGCAACGAGGCGAACGGCCCGGTGGACGGCTTCCTGTTCCAGGCGGGCGCGGTCCACGGCGACGTCAACAACTACTTCTACGGCCAGCCGACGCCACCTCCGTCCAGCCGGTCGGACGACGCCTTCGGGGCACTCGTCAACGCCCTGCTGGAGGTGCCGTCAGTGCGCGACGAGCCGAGCCGCCGCCTGACCCTGTCGAGGATGCGCCGGGAGATCGCCGACGCGGTGCCGCAGCAGCAGACCGCCCGCATGCAGGTGATCTCGCTGGTGCAGACCTGCCTCAACTACGACGACGGCCTGGGCGACCTGTTGCGCGTCATCCGGGAATTGGAGGGGGAGTCCATTCCGGTGCGCCGTTCGGCGGAGGCGGCGCGCACGCTGCTGGAGGAAAACCGCTGAAATCGACTTCGGTGTGTAATGCGGAACTGGGGTAAAGCGACACCCCGGTGTCGGTCGAACGCTGTCATACTCCGAACACCGACCTCTCGACCGAGGAGGGCTGGCATGGTGTGGGCCGACGACAGCACCCTGTGGGCCCTTGTCGACGCCATGCAGAACATCACCTGTTTGGCGGATCGCAGCGGACGCAACACGGTTGCCCGTATGGTGTGCCTCGAACTGCGCGAGCAATTGCCGTTCGAGGAACACCCCCAGACCGTCATCCACCTGTACAGCCTGGCCGATGTCTGTTCGCAACACCCGAAAGGGTTGACCACGTTGCTGCGCGTGCTCGAACGAATCGAGCCGGGCTCCAAGCCGATGGGAGCGTTGCGCGCAATCGTTGCGGAGATGACAGCGCTCGAACTCCTGCCGCCCGAGGAAACCACAAGGTTGTTCACGTTGCTGCAGGGCGTCGTGGTGGCGGACATCGCGGAGATTTACGACGCCATCGCGGGTCCCGCCGCACCGAGACTGCGCGAACAAACGACCTATCGAGAGGTCTTCCGCGCACTTGAGACGCTGAATTCCGATCCGAGCGGAATACCCAAGCCGCTGCTGCTCGTCGAGCACATCGCCGCCAGGGTTCGCCCGGAGCTCGCGATCGAGCTGCGCCGGTGGGTGGAACGCCAGGCCCTGCGGATGGACCTGGAGGCCGAGCTGAAGGCCTTCCGAGGTGCCCAGGAGCCGCAGACCTCGCTGACCCCGCCACCCAGTTCCGTTGCCTACCTCTTGCTGCAGCTTCAACGGGAAGGCTCGACGGGCGGCCGGTACCGCCTGTCGCACTGGAGGCAGCTCGACCTCTCGGCGGGGTGGGCACCTCATCGCGGCAAGGACCTGGTCGACGAGCTCGACGCGATGAAGGAGCACGTCGCCGCCCTCATCGAGGACGTCGAGGAGAAGTGGGCGCAGTACCGGCCGGACATCCACATCGAGATCGTCCTGCCGAGCGAGATCATCTCGCTGGACGTCGACCAGTGGCCGTGGGAGACGGACACGCTGATCCCCGAACCGATCGGGTGCCGCTACCCGCTGGTCGTGCGCAGCCTCGACCGGATGGTGAAGCGCAAGTGGCACAGGTCGTGGCACGCGCGGTGGGAGGTGCTGCTCGCCCAGCTCACGCACGGTCCGGCGCTCAAACGCGACTCGGCGTGCTGGAGCCGCTCGGCGACCGACAGCGGCCTGCGCGAGCTGATGTCGAACTTCGAGCGCAAGCCCAAGCTGGTGTCGCTCGTGCTGAGCGCGCCGCCCCAGGTCGAGAAGGCCGGTCAGGACGAGGTCGCGGTGGGTCTGCGCGCCGGCGTGCCGTTGATGGTGTGGCACCGGGAGAAGTGCGACACGGCCGAGTTCGTGTCGATGGTCGAGGAGCTGCTGCACGGCGAGGACGACCCCCACCACCTGCTCGAACGGGTGCGGCTGGCGCGGGCGACGGCGTTCGAGGAAGGCGCGGCGGCACGGCACGTCTGCGGGAAGCTGACCGTGCTGTGGGACGACCCGGCTCGGGTGGTGGTGCCGGTTCCGCCGGCCGCCCCGGAAGGGAGCCGGTGACGAGGGCATGAGCCGGCTGCCGAAGGACGAGCGAACCCCGGCCCACGCGGGCAGCGGGTTCGACGCCGTCGTGCTGCAACAGTTCGTCCACCCCGGCGGCCCTGATCGTTCGCTGTCCACAGCGGACCTCACCTGCCGCGAGGTGCGCGACGCCCTCTGGCTCGCCCATCAGTTGCACCAGCCGGAACCCGGCATCTCCTCGGCGCCGCCGGTCGAGGAGGACACCGCTCCCGCCGAGACCGAGCACGAGGAACCCGAGCAGGACAGCCCCGCCGAGGCGCCCGACACCACACCCGAGCAACCGGACCGCACGCCCCGCCCGGAGGCCTCCCCCACCGCGGAGGAGGAGAACTGGACACCGGGGCCCGCGAGGGTGTTCCCGATCCCGGTGGGCGGTGAGGCGACGACGAACGGCGAGGCCGCGTTCGCTTGGCCCACCGTGCCCGCGCTGTCGGAACCGCGCCGGATCGCGAGCGCGCTGCGGCCGTTCATGCGGCCGGAAGCCTCACCGTGGCGCACGGAGCTCGACGAGGACGCCACCGCGGTCCGCGCGGCGCAGGAGGGGTTGTGGCTGCCCGAGTGGCGGCCCGCGGCGTGGCGGAAGTTCGACGTCGTGCTGGTCGCCGATGCCGCGCCTTCGATGGAGATCTGGCAGCAGACCATCCAGGACTTCCTCACCCTGCTGCAGCGCCAGGGTGCGTTCCGCGACGTCCGGTTCCTGCGCCTCGACTTCTCGAAGTCCTCGCTCGCGGACCTGGTGCTGCGGCCCGAAGGCGGGCAGGGACGCGGACAGCACTGGTCGGACCTCGTGGATCCGACCGGCCGCCGCGTGGTTCTCGTCATGACGGACGCGATCGGGCACGCGTGGCACGAAGGCGCCGCGAACGAGCTGCTGTTCCGGTGGGGCAGGGTGATGCCGACCGCCGTCGTGCACGTTCTGGAACAACGACTCTGGCGGTGGGGCGGTCTCGCCACGCGCCGGGTGCGGTTGTCCGCGCCGTCGCCGGGATCGGCCAACAAGGAGCTGCGGGTGCGGGTGGTCGAGCCCGACCTGGCGCTCGACGTGGGCGACCCGTCCGCGATTCCCGTCCCCGTGCTCGCCCTCTCACCGGAGTGGTTCACCGGCTGGTCGCGGCTGATGACCGCGCCCGGCTCGGAGTGGGTCGAGACGACGGCGGCCATGGTGCGCCCGCTCGACGGACCCGTTGTCAGCGCACCGGAAGAGCCCGTCGAGCAGCTCTCGGCGCACGCCCGGCTGATGCGCTTCCGGACCCAGGCGTCGGTTCCCGCCTTCCACCTCGCAGGGCTGCTCGCCGCCACGCCGCTCAGCCTGCCGCTCATCAAGCTCGTCCAGCGGATCATGCTGCCCGGCACCGGCCTGTCCGCCCTCGCCGAGGTGGTGCTGGGCGGGTTGCTGAAACACGTGCCGCCCAACGGATCGGCGCCGGATCCCACCAGGGTCGCCTACGAGTTCCACGACGGCGTCCGCGAAGAACTGCTGGCCGGCGCGCGCCGTGCGGACACGATCAGAGTGGCGCGAATGGTCGGCAGGTATGCCGATCGCGTCAATGGCACATTGCGAAACTTCGCCGCCGCACTCGACGCACCGGACGAAACGGCAGATCCTGCGCCGAATGCCGAAAATCTGCCGTACATCCGGGTGCAGGAGGCCGTGTTCCGCACGCTCTCGGGCCCTTACAGCAGGCGCGCAAAGCGACTTGGAAAGACTAGGCTGCTCCTCGAATGCGAAGGATCTGGATCGATCCAGCAAGAGGAGCAGGAGAAATCTAGCGTGCAGGTGACCGAACCCCCGAACGTGGCCGAGTCGACCGGCAACACGTTCTCGGACGAGGGAGAACAAGTGACCGCCCCAGGATTCCCTCTTTCGGTGGAACAACGACGCGAGGGTATGAGCAAACCTCAGCTGTGGGGTGCGGTCCCGCTGCGAAATCCCGATTTCGTCGGCCGCAAACAGCTGCTGGAGAGCCTTCGCCAGCGGCTGCTCGAACCCGGCGCGACCGCCGTTCTTCCCGAAGCGCTGCACGGCATGGGTGGTGTCGGCAAGTCGCAGACCGTCGTCGAGTACATCTACCAGCACGCGTCGGAGTACGACATCGTCTGGTGGATCTCGGCCGAACACCCGTCGCAAATCACTTCCAGCCTGGTCGAACTGGCGAAGAAGATGTCACTGCCCACGGCCGCGACCGCGGACGCGGCGGTTCCCGCGGTGCTGGACGCGTTGCGGCGCGGTGAAGAGCCGTACTCCCGCTGGATCCTGGTCTTCGACAACGCGGACCGCCCCGACACCGTCCGTCCGTTCTTCCCGGCGGGCTCCGGTCATGTCGTCGTCACCTCGCGCAACTCCGAGTGGGGCAACATCGCCCGCCCGGTCGAGGTCGATCTGTTCACCCGCGCCGAGAGCAAACAGCTGCTCAACCGGCGCGGCGGCGAACTAACCGACGCCGACGCGGACCGCTTGGCCGAAGCACTCGGCGACCTGCCCCTGGCCATCGAACAGGCAGCGGCCTGGCGCGCACAGACCGGCATGCAGGTCTCCGAATACCTCGACCTGCTCGAACAGAACCGCATCGAACTGCTGGAAGCGGGAACATCGAGCGGCTACCAGCTGCCGGTGGCGGCAGCGTGGAACGTCCCGCTGAACCGCTTGAAGCAGGAGCACCGCGCGGCCCTGCAACTCCTTCAGGTCTGCGCCTTCTTCGGCCCGGAACCCATCTCCCGCAAGCTCTTCAGCGGCGCGCGCAACATCTCCGTGCCCGAAGCACTGGCGAAGGCCTTCGCTGACCCGATCAAACTCAACCGAGCCATCCGCGAGATCAGCCGCTACAGCCTCGCCAAGATCGACCATCGGAACAACACGTTGCAGCTGCACCGACTCGTCCAGACAGTGCTGAAGAACCGGTTGGACTCCGACGAGACGGACGTCATGCGGCACGCCGTGCACGTGCTTCTCGTCAAGGGCGACCCAGGAGACCCCGACAGCGCGGCGAACTGGCCGCAGTACGCGGCACTGCTCCCCCACGCCACCATGTCCAGGGCGGTGAACTGCCACGACGAGTGGGTGCGCGAGCTGATGATCAACCTCGCCCGCTACCTGCACGCCAGCGGCGACTACGGCGGCGCGCTCGACTTCTCCAAGCAGTGCATCGACGTCTGGAAGGAGAATCTGGGCGAGACCAACCTGCACACGCTGGAGATGAGCCGCCGGTACGGAATCGCACTGCGCAGGCTCGGCAGGATCGACGAGGCGATGGCTCTCAACGAGAACACCCTCAGCCTGCTGCGCAACGAGGTCGGCGAGAACAACGAGACCTATCTCGGCATGCTCGACACCGCCGCGGCGGACCGGCGCGCCAACGGCAACTTCACCGAGGAGCTGCAACTTCAGCAGTTGGTGTTCGACCGAGCCAAGGACATCCTCGGCGAGAACGAACCGGCCACCCTGAAGTACGCGAACAACCTCGCGAGCTGCTACCGGATCTCGGGCGACTTCTTCCGTGCCCGGGAACTCGACCAGGACACCTTGAACCGCAACACCATCGTGCTCGGTGACGACCACCTCTCGACCTACCGCTCCCGCAACGCGCTGGCCATGGACATCCGCGAGTCCGGTGACTACGTCGGCGCCGCCAGGCTGCAGGGAGAGACGCTGGAGAGGCAGAAGGAGCTCTTCGGCGAGGACCACCCGTTCACCATCGGCGCCACGCGCAACCTGGCGGTCGCCCTGCGCAAGGCGGGCGACCACGACGGCGCGCGGGAGCTGTCGGAGAAGTGCGTGGCGCTCTACCGCAGGCGCCACGGCGAGAAGCACATCGACACCGTCACCTCGCTGATGTGTCTCTCCGCGGACCTGAGGCTCATCCCCGACCTGCCCGGCTCACTCGAGCTGGCCGAGCAGAGTCACAACCTGTTCAAGGACATCCGCGGTGAGGACCACCCGTACACCTTGATCGCGGCCACGAACCTCGCCGTGACCCGCCGTCTTTCCGGTGACCTCGCGAAGGCTCGCTCCCTCAACGAGCACGCGGTCGCGAAGCTGCGGGAGGTGTTCGGCGAGGACCACCCGTTCACGATGGTGGCGGCAACGAACCTCGCCAGCGACCTCGCGGCGCTCCGCGAGCACGAGAAGGCAAGGAAACTCGACGAGGACCTGCTCGCACGGTCGACCCGCGTGCTCGGCGCGGAACACCCGTCCACCCTCGCCGTGGCTCTGAACCTGTCGATCGACCTCACCAACGCGGGGCGATCCGACGAGGCGGCGATCCTGCACGCCACCACCATGGCCGGATTCCGGAGGGCACTCGGCGACAACCACCCAGCCACGATCGCGGCGAGCCAGTCCGTCCGGGCGAACTGCGACGCCGACACGATGGAGCTCTAACTGCACCGGCTCGCTGTCATCCAGACAGCGAGCTCCTGGGGTGCGGGCGGTGCACCAGTGCGCGCTGTCACCAGCGCGTGCACCGCTCGCACCGTCGCTGGCTGGTCGGGCAACGCCCCAGCTCGTGACGTCACGGCAAGCCCTGCCCACGCGTCGAGATCGCTCGGATCCGTGTGGATGCGCCGGGTGTACAGGGCCGCGGCGGCTTCGCACTCACCCCGCGCGAACATCGCGTCCGCTGAGTCGAGTGCGACCGCCACTTCGAACCGATCTGTTGCCACCGCACGCATTTTCAGCATCGCGCCGCGCTGCCCGGCCGGTGTTTCGCTCGGGACGATCTTGCTTTCCGCCTGGCGCGGACACGGTGCTCCCCGCACCCACGCGTCGGCCAGCGCGTCAACGTCACCGGGCTCCGGGCGCAGGTGGTGCAGCCGCCACGTCACCCGGTGCTCGGAGAGCAGCTCGACCACGGTCTCGGCCAGGTCGTCCGGCACCGAGGCCGTCTCGCACACCGCCAGCCGAACCGACGCGGCAGCCACGAACGCCCGTCCCAGATCAGTCAGCTTGGTGTTGCCGCGCAACGAATCCACAGCCGCTCGTACCTGACCACGACGGAGGGCGAACGAGAAATGAGCACGACGAGTCTCCGCGGGTGGAACGAGTTCGCGTTGCACGTGCCAGAACTCGACCACCGCGGTGAACGCGTAGATGCCGTGCAACAGGCCCATGAGCGAGCGAGGATCGTCCCGCCACGGTGCGTAGACCAACCCTGCGTCGGCGGAGGTCAGGTCGACGAGATCCACCAACGCGTTGAGCTTCGAATGCTGAACCTCGTGCACGAGCGCCTCGGCGAGTTGAGTCGCCGTTGCCTTGGGAGACATGGCGATCCCGCCGAACGCGTTCGAGGACGACGCGGCGAACACCGCGGTGCCCGCAGCGAGTGGGATCAACGCGCGCACCCCTGCTGCCAGTTCTTCCGCGCAACCGGGGTGCCATCGCGTCAGGAGACGCCACGCCTCGCCGAGCAACTTCGCCCAATCGTCGTGTTCGACGGCGTCGAGCGGAGCAGGAGCCGTGGGCACCTTGAACTCGCGCTCCGGGTCGAGGTCCTCGAACGTGATGGCCAGCGTCCTGCCACCTGCCTCGACCCTGTGGTCCTTGGAAGGCAGGAAGGTGCTCTTCTGTGCCGTGGTCGCGGAGCCGTTCCCGATGCGCAGCTCCGTCTGCCCGATCGGGAACCCCGTGGACGGCAGCTGCCACTGCCCCACCGTCGGCAGCGTCACGGCGCCGAACACCACCGGCACCCTGATGGTTCCGGTAAGTCCACTTCGGACAGCCACCGCGGCGGCGATCGTCTGCAGCACCCCGACTTCCCGCGCGGACGGCATTGTGGCACTGACGTCGTGCAACGCCTTCGCCAAACGCACGCCCACCGTCGGATACATCACCACGTCTTCAACAACAGCCGGCGCGAGTTCTTCGGCTTCGGCGAGCAGATTCCACGCCATTTCGACATCGCGCGCCAACCGCGCCTCGGCACCCGCCACGGCCTCGGCCAACGACCTCAGCATCAACCGCCGAATGCTGTACTGGCCTTTCCTCAACGCCGCCGAGCTTTCAGCGTCGACGGGGCCTGCACAGAGCTGTTCGAAGGCCTCCCGCGGCAGCCTGAGCAGGCCCAACGGGGCCGAGCCGCTCAATCTCGTTGTTCCTGGACAGCCTCGCCCGGCGAACAGCGCCGGGCGTTCGACAACATCCGCGCAATCGCGGCGTGCAGCTCTGGTCTGTGGAAACTGCGGAGCGCGGAGAGCGGAATGCCGGTGAGATCTATCTGGCGGGTCAACAGATCCTGTCGTGAATCCATCGCTGGCCCTCCCTTGCCCCGACAGCAATTCCATGATGCCCGCCACGCGACGGTATGGGGAGCGCCCAGGGCGGGGATTCCGCTGCGGCCGAACGGGTCGGCACCATCTGGCGCCACCGGTGCGGTCGCCGTCCCGACGGTCGGCTCGAGGCGGAGTGCGTGGCATGCGGTCTCTCGGGCAGGGCCGATTGTGAGGACCCACCGTGACCATTCCGAAGCCCACCGCGGGCGACCGCGGCACGCCACGGGCCGGCGCCACCCACTTCCAGGAATTGGAGCAGAACTCCATTCAGGTGGGCCGTTCGGCGGAAGCGACAAGGGCGCCCGCGGACCAAGAACCGGCGAATTGACTACGGCCTGCGATCCACGACAAGGAGAAACCGACACTCCGATGCCGGTCGATCGCTGTAACACTCCGAACCTGGAATCGGACGGCCGAACACGGCTCCGAACAGAACAGAGCGCGGAAGGTGACGCACTCTGCTACCCGCTGTCGTCACCTTGGCCAGGTCCCGTGGCGCGATGGGCTGCTCGAGAAATCACCGGAGCTGCGATCCATGCGCGCGACTTCAATTCCAACTGAGCGAGAACATGAGGTTCTCGCCCACCAACCGGGCGATCCAGCCGAGCGGACTCTCCACCTCGCCGGCATGCCGAGAACTTCCACGCGAGGTTTGACGACCGGACATGAACCGGTTCCGACGCACGATCGGCCGGTACGCCGATCGCAGCATGAAACATTGCTACACTTGGCGCAGCACCGCATTTGCCGGGCCACGCCACCGTTCCCGTGCCGGATGCCGAAAACCTTCCGCGCATTGCGACACAGAAGCGGTTTCCACGCGCTCTCGGGCCGCTACAGCAGGCGCGCAAAGCGACTTGGAAAGACTGGATCCCTCCTCGAATGCGCGGATCTGGATCGATCCAGCAAGAGGAGCAGGAGAAATCTAGCGTGCAGGTAACACAACCCCCGATTGTCGTCGCATCGAGGTGCGACACCTTCTCAGCTGAGGAGAACGCATGACCGCCGAAGGATTCCCTTTTCCGGTGGAGCGACCCCGCGAAGGGATGAGCGAACCCCAGATCTGGGGTGCGGTTCCGCTGCGGAATCCCGATTTCGTCGGCCGCAAACAGCTGCTGGAGAGCCTTCGCCAGCGGCTGCTCGAACCTGGCACGACTGCCGTCCTGCCAGAGGCGTTGCACGGCATGGGCGGCGTTGGCAAGTCCCAGACGGTCGTCGAGTACATCTACCAGCACGCGTCGGAGTACGACATCGTCTGGTGGATCTCGGCAGAGCACCCGTCGCAGATCACCTCCAGCCTGGTCGAACTGGCCAATAAGATGGAGCTGCCCACAGCAACGACTGCCGACACCGCGGTTCCCGCCGTGCTGGAAGCGTTGCGGCGCGGTGAGCTGTCCTCCCGTTGGATCCTGGTGTTCGACAAAGCGGACCACCCGGAGACCGTCCGTCCGTTCCTCCCCGCCGGTTCGGGCCACGTCGTCGTCACCTCCAGGAACTCGGAGTGGGGCAACATCGCCCGGCCGATCGAGGTCGACCTGTTCACCCGCGCAGAGAGCAAACAGCTGCTGAACCGGCGCGGTGGCGAACTCACCGACGCGGACGCGGACCGGATCGCCGAAGCGCTCGGCGACCTGCCCCTGGCCGTCGAACAAGCGGCGGCCTGGCGGGCGCAGACCGGCATGCAGGCATCGGAGTACCTCGACCTGCTCGAACAGAACCGCATCGAACTGCTGGAAGCCGGCAGGTCCAACGGCTACCAACTGCCGGTGGCGGCGGCGTGGAACGTACCGCTGAACAAGCTGAAGAAGGACCACCCGGCGGCCCTCCAGCTCCTTCAGGTCTGCGCCTTCTTCGGCCCGGAGCCCATCTCCCGCAAACTCTTCAGCGGTGCGCGCGGACTGCACGTGCCCGAAGCGCTGGCGAAGGCGTTGGCCGACCCGATCAAGCTCAACCGGGCCGTCCGCGAGATCAGCCGCTACAGCCTCGCCAAGATCGACCACAGCAACAACACGCTGCAGCTGCACCGACTCGTCCAGACGGTGCTGAAGAACCGCCTGAGCCCCGACGAACGGGAGGTGGCGCTGCACGCCGTGCACCAACTGCTGGTCAAGGGCGACCCCGGCGACCCGTACAGCGCGGCCAACTGGCCGCAGTACGCGGCACTGCTCCCCCACGCGACCGCGTCAAGTGCCGTGCACTGCCGCGAAGAGTGGGCGCGGGAAGTGATGATCAACCTCGTCCGCTACCTGCTCGCCAGCGGCGACTACGGCGGCGCGCTCGACTTCGCCGAGCACTGCATCTCCATCTGGCGGGCGACTCTCGGTGAGATCAACCTGCACGTGCTGGAGATGAGTCGCTGGTACGCGATCGCGTTGCGCAGGCTCGGCAAGATCGACGAGGCGATAGCCGTCAACGAGAAGATCCTCAGCATGGTGCGCAACGAGGTCGGCGAGGACAACGAGACCTACCTCAGCATGCTCGACACCGTTGCCGGGGACTACCGCGCCAAGGGCAGATTCTCCGAGGAACTCCAGCTCCAGCACGAGGTGTACCACCGGTCGACGGACATCCTCGGCGGCAACGACCCGGCCACGCTCTACTACGCGAGCAATCTCGCGAGCTGCTTCCGCATCTCGGGCGACTTCTTCCGGGCACGCACGCTCGACCAGGAGATCCTGGACCGGCGGACCGTGGTGTTGGGTGAGGACCACGTGCTGACCTTCCGCAGCCGCAACGCACTCGCCATGGACATCCGTGAGTGCGGCGACTACATCACTGGCGCCCTGATGCAGGGCGAGACGCTGGAGAGGCAGAAGGAGCTCTTCGGCGAGGACCACCCGTTCACCATCGGCGCGATGCGGAACCAGGCGGTCGCGCTGCGCAAGGCGGGCGACCACGACGGCGCGCGGCAGCTGTCCGAACACTGCGCGGTCCTGTACCGCAGGCGCCACGGCGAGAAGCACATCGACACCGTCACCTCGCTGATGTGTCTCTCCGCGGACCTCAGGCTCATCCCCGACCTGCCCGGCTCACTCGAGCTGGCCGAGCAGAGTCACAACCTGTTCAAGGACATCCGCGGGGAGCACCACCCGTACACGCAGGTCGCGGCCACGAACCTCGCGGTGACGTGCCGGCTCGTCGGTGACCCCGCGAAGGCCCGCGCCCTGAACGAAGACGCGGTGGCGAAGCTGCGGGAGGTGTTCCATGAGGACCACCCGTTCACGATGGTCGCGGAAACGAACCTCGCCAGTGACCTCGCCGCGCTCGGCGAGCACGAGAAGGCCAGGACGTTGGACGAGGATCTGCTCGCGCGGTCGACCCGCGTGCTCGGCGCGGAACACCCGTCCACCCTCGCGGTGACCTTGAACCTGTCGCTCGACCTCGACAACGCGGGACGGTCCGACGAGGCCGCGATCCTGCACGCCAGGGCGGTGAAGGGATTCCGCACCGTGCTGGGAGACGACCACCCGGCGACGATCGCCGCGTGCCGGTCGACTCGGGCGAACTGCGACGCGGACACGATGGAGCTCTGACGACAGCGGGCTCGCCGTCATCCAGGCGGCGAGCCCTTGGTCGCGGTGGCCAGAACGCGACGGCGGCCGGTGAAGCCTTCCAGCACCCGCCGGGCTTCCTCCTGCATGGACTGCACGGCGAGGTCGTCGCCTGCCTCGACGGTGAGCGACTCTCGCCAGAACCGGTCCTCGATCGCCCACCAGTCCGGTTTGTGGGTGACCTCGACGTCGACGAAGCCGGCCTCGGGCAGCTGGCGGGTGAGATCCACCTGGCGCATGCGGAGGGGCAGGCGTGGGTCTTCGGGGTCGAGGGCCTCCCAGGTGGTGATGGCCAGGCGGCCGCCGGGGCGCAGGACGCGCAGGCACTCTCGCAGACAGGAGAGCTTCGGCGAGGCGAACTGGAAGGCGTCGACGATCAGCACCGCGTCGGCCGTGGCTGGGTCGAGGCCGGTGGCGGTGAGCGTGCCCACGCGGAAGTCGCCGCCCTGGCTCAGGGCCTGGTCGATCGCGACAGGTGAGAAGTCGACGCCGACGAGATCGCAGCCGGTGCGCTGGGCGATCTCACGGCCGTAGCCGCCGCGCCCGCAGGCGAGGTCGAGCAAAACCTCTCCAGGGCTCAGAGCCAGTAGCGCGACCACCTCGTCGAGGCCCTGGCCGCTCAGGAGGCTGGTGGACTGCAGATCAGGAGGGAGACCCAGCAGGCGTTGTACGAGGTCGTCTGCCACGGGCGACGAGACTCGGTCGGCGTACCAGCGGTCGAAGTCCTCGGCGCTTGTCACCCGTTCGACGATATTCGGTTGATCTCGTCGACAGGCGCCGATCCACTGTGGTGCGTGAAGATCCGCGCGACGACCGCCCAGGACCTCGACGCCTTCGTCGACACCGTGCACACCGCGTTCGGGCGGTTTCCCGAGACGCCGGACGAGAACGGTGGCGGGCTGTGGTGGTCGGCGATCGAGATCGAGCGCGGTCTGATGGCGTTCACCGACGACGACAAGCCCGTCGGCACGGCCACGGCGTATTCGTTCGAGCTAACGCTTCCTGGTGATGTTGTCGTTCCGGCCGCCGGGATCACCGGCGTGGGGGTGCTGCCGACGCACCGGCGGCAGGGGGCGCTCACCGCGATGATGCGCCACCAGCTCGCTGAACTGCGCGAACGCGGGGATTTCCTCGCCGTGCTGCTCGCGACCGAGGGCGGTATCTACGGGCGGTACGGCTACGGGCCCGCGACCTACACGCGGCGGCTGACCGTGCAGCGCGCTCAAGGTGCGTTCAGGTCGAACCACCAGGACACGGGGTCGATCGAGGTGCTGAAGCGGTCCGAGTGCGGCGGGATCCTCGAGGAGGTCTACGACCGGTACCGGCGTGCCCAGCCCGGCGCGTTGTCGAGGCCCCGCCGCTGGTGGGAGCTGGGCGCGGGGCAGCCTCCGGTGGCGACGGCACCGCGCTACGTGGCCGTGCACCGAGACGCGGAAGGCACTCCGGACGGGTACGCGAGCTACGCGCTCAACGACGGCAGCCTCACGATCGACGAGACGATCACCACGGACGACGACGTGTTCGCGGCGCTGGCCCGGTTCGCGCTCGGCCACGACCTGGTCACCGAGGTCGTGTTCAGGCACTTCCCCACCGGTCACCCGTTGCGCTGGCAGCTCGCGGACTTCAACGCGGGCGTGCTGAGCCCCGAGATCGACTGGCTGTGGGTGCGGCTGCTGGACGTGCCCCGTGCGCTGGCCGCTCGCGGCTACCTCGCCGATGGAGAGCTGGTCCTGGACGTCCACGACCCGTTCCTCGGCGAGCGGAGCCGGTACCTGCTGACGGTTCGGGACGGCAAGGCCACCACCCAGCCGACCGACCGCAAGCCCGACCTGACGTTCGACGTTCGCGACCTGGGTTCGATCTACCTCGGCGGCACCACGCCGAGCACCCTGATCAGGGCGGGACACGTCCAGGCGCACAGCCCCGGAGCTGCCGCGATGGCCGACGCGATGTTCCGCCCAGCACACCCGCCGCACTGTCTGCACTGGTTCTGATCGACATCTGGACCAAAGTATGACGGCGCGTTAGGCCCAGGTATGACGACGCGCGACCTGCGACGTCGTTATTGTCCGTTCCGGTGGGGACCACGATCCACGGAGACCCCCTTTCCGCCGAAGGGACAGTCGCCTCATGAGGGACGTAATGCAGTCAGCGACCGACATGCGCACGCGCGTGACCGGTTGGGTGGGGAAGCGGCTGCTCGCGCATCTCAGCAAGACCGGGTTCGACCTCGAGTCGTCCTGGTTCGTGCCCTCGCGGGTACTGGCACCGCTGCGGCGCAACGGGTTGAACCCGGTGCCCGAGCTGGCGCGGATGCACGCGCACGGGCCGATCACGCGGTTGCCGCTGCCGGTGACGGTGTGGCTGGTGACCGGCTACGAGGAGTCCAAGGCCGTGCTGGTGGACAGCGAGTCCTTCAGCAACGACTTCGGCCACTTCAAGGAGATGGGGCTGTTCGCGGAGGAGGCGCCGGGAGGGCTCGGGTTCAGCGACCCGCCGGAGCACACGCGGCTGCGCAAGGTGCTGACGCCGGAGTTCACCATGCGGCGGCTGTCGCGTTTGGTGCCGCGGATCGAGGCGATCGTGGCCGACCAGCTCGACCTGATGTCCATGAAGGACGGGGCGGTCGACCTGGTCGAGGACTTCGCGATGCCGGTACCGGCGCTGACCATCTGCGAGCTGCTGGGTGTGCCCGCGAGTGAGCGCGAGGAGTTCCAGCGGCGCAGTGTCGCCCGGTTCGACCTCGGTGGTGCCGCGACGGCGTCGTTGTCCGCGGTGTCCGAGTCGGTCGTCTACTTCCGCGAGCTGGTGCGGGCGCAGCGCCAGAACCCGAACGACGGGCTGCTCGGCGAACTGATCCGCAAGCACGGTGACGAGCTGGACGACGACGAGCTGGCCGGACTGGCCGACGGGCTGCTCACCGGCGGGTTCGAGACCACCGCCAGCATGCTGTCGCTCGGCACCCTGGCGATGCTGCGCGACTCCGAGCTGTTCAGCCGCGTGCGCGATGACGACGAGGCCATCGGCGGAGTGGTCGACGAGCTGCTGCGGCACCAGACCGTCGTGCAGGTGGCGTTCCTCCGCGTGGCGCGCAAGGACGTGGAGGTCGCCGGCACTCGGATCCGCGCGGGTGACATCGTGGCGTGCTCGCTGTCGCAGGCGAACCGCGACCCGAGCGTGTACGACTCGCCGGACGAAATCTGCCCGACCCGGGCCGCGGGGCAGCACCTCGCGTTCGGCTACGGCGCGCACCGCTGCATCGGCGCCGAGCTGGCCAAGATGGAGCTGCGGATCGCCTACCCGGCATTGGTGCGGCGGTTCCCGGAGATGCGGCTCGCGGTCGATCCCGCGGAGCTGTCGTTCCGCAAGCTCTCGATCGTCTACGGGCTGCACTCGCTGCCGATCCACCTCGGCAAACACACCAGTCCGATCCAGCCGGGTCTTTAACGGAGTGGCGTGGGGGATGTCCTGATACACCCAACTTTCGATCGTTGGGGTTGAGGGATCATCCCTCATGCCTTCGTGATCGCGATCCAAGAGTCTTTACCTACCAACGCAATCCGCGAACGGAAGGTAAGGACCATGATCCGCAAGGCCATCATCGCCGCCGCCACCCTCTCGACCCTCGCGCTCCCGGCCGTCGCGTCCGCCGACCCGATCATCGGCCAGCCGGCGCCGTGCACGAAGGTCACCGACCTGGTGGGCCCCGACTTCTCGGTGAAGCAGTGCGGGGTCAGCGACGTCGACCAGTTCCGCGCGGGTCTGGAGAACAACGGCAACGCCTACTGCGGGCCGACCTCGCTCTACAACGTGCTGCACTACTGGGCGCACGAGAAGAACGCACCGGTCGGCTGGCTCACCACCAAGGTCAAGAACCTCGACCCCCAGGACCAGGCCGACTACAACGTCATCACGAACTCGGTCTGGCGGATCGGCGAGGACGCGAAGTACGACGGCGACACCAACCTCTACAACCTGCGCGCCGCCTGGAACATCGCGGCCCAGCCCGCCCGCGACGCCGGGTGGACCGCAGTCACCGGCGGCGTGAGCACCGACGGTGCCGCGGACTTCGGCGGTGACCTCGCGAAGAAGCTGGCCCGCGGCCCCGTGCAGATGGTCTACGGGCGCTACTCGGCCGGTCCGAAGACCGGGAGCCTGCAGCGCGGTGGCGGCCACATCGTCACGCTGGTCGCCGTCGACGGTTCCTTCAACGGCGACACCCTGCAGGTCCGCTACATGGACCCCGGTCGTGCCGCGGACCACGGCGTCGGTGACTACCTCAAGACCCAGTCCGACTACGCGACGATCAACGCGACCCTGACGAAGAAGACCGTCGTCGAGTGGGTCCCGACGAAGAACAACCCGGACAACGACCTGGGCGACATCGCCATCCCGGGCACCTACCGCACCGTGACCCGCTGGCAGCTCACCACGCCGGGCTCGACGGCGCCGACCACGCAGCTGGTCGAGGGCTACAACTGGTTCGAGATGGCGCCGCCGGTCGGCTGATCACTCGCGCGACCCGATCGCGTCGACGGGCTTGGCGCGCAACGTCAGGCCCGTCGACACGGCGATCGACACGATGCCCAGCAGTGCGGCTCCGGCGAGCACTGCTGGGTAGACCCATGCCGGGCCGCTCGGCACCGGGCTGCCGGTGAAGCCGATCGACAGCAGGGTCAGCGGCAGTGCGGCGACCAGGGTGCCCATGACGGCGGCGAGTCCGACGGTCACCAGTGCTTCCATCCGCATCATCTTCTTGACCTGACGGCGTTTCGTGCCGACCAGGCGCAGGAGGGCGAACTCGCGTCGCCTCGCCGCGGTGGACATCACCAGCGTGTTGGACACGGAGATCGCGACGTAGCCGAGGATCACGCCCACCGCCACCAGGTTCAGCAGGAACTGGGTGCGTTCGTCGCCCCGGTCCTGCGCTGTCGCGTTGGTGGTGATCGTCAGGCCCGGATAGCTGGTGATCAGGTCCTTCGCGTTGCCGTTGACCAGCACGGCATTGTCCAGCCCCGCGCGGGTGTGGGCGCGGGCGTCCTCGGCGTTCAGGACGTGGTCGCCGAACGCCAGCTCGTGCTGGTAGATCGCGACGACCTTCAGGTTGGCCCGCTGGCCGTCGGCGAACCAGAACTCGGCCGTGTCGCCGACCTTCTTGTCGGCCCAGAACGCATGCGTGTCGCCCAACGCCACCGTGCCCGGCTTGAGGTCTTTCAGGTCGCCGGAGGTGATCCCGAGGTCGACGGTGTCGCCGGCCTCCGGATCGAGGCCGTTTGCGGGGCTCTTGTTCACCTCGACGGTGTCACCGGACTTGCGAGCGGTGATGACTTCCGTGCGCACCAACGAGGTCGCCGTCACGCCGGGGATCTTCCGCGCGGCCTGGGCCACTTCGGCGGGCACTCCCGTCACGCCGCTGACGATCTGGTCGGCAGTGATCGACCTGGTCGTTTCCTGTTGGACAGCGGCGGTGAACGTCGTCTGGCTGTAGAAGTTCACGACGGCGAACCCGATCGCGAGCATCAGCGGAGTGACCGCAGCGGCCAGGCGGCGCGAGTTCTTGGTGACGTTCGCCGCCGCCAGGTAGCCGGCGGACGAGACGTTGCTCAGTGCCGGAGCGATCATCCGGACCGCCTTGCCGACGATCCTCGGTCCGGTCAGCGTCAGGCCGATGATCAGCACGAGCGCGGCCATCACGGACATCGCCGCGCCGATCTGGCCGGGGACGAACAACGGCAGCGTGGTCGCCGCCGTACCGATCGCGAGGAGCACGTATCCGATGACCAGGCGGATCCGGCCGACCTCCTTGCGCTGGATCGCGGCCTCCCCCAACGCTTCCACGGGGTTGATCGAGGACGGCCTGCGCGCCGCGCTCCACGCCGCCAGCCGTGCCGCGCCCAGGCCGATCAGCAGGGCCGCGACGAGCGGGATCGGGCTGATCGACAGCTCGAAGTCCTGCGGCACCACGCCGATGTTCGCGAAGGCGGTGCGCAGGCCGTGGCTGACCGCGATGCCTCCGAGGCTGCCCAGCACACCCGCCACCGCTCCGACGACCAGCGTCTCGAGGCCGATCATCTTGCGGATCTGGCGCGGTGTCGCGCCGACGGCTCGCAGGAGCGCGAACTCGCGGCGGCGTTGTTCGACGGTCAGGGCGAGCGTGCTGGCCACCACGAAGATCGCCACCAGGACCGCGTAGCCGCCGAACGAACCCGCGATCAGCGCGAGGATCGCCTTGGTCTGGCTCACGTCGTCGAACTCGGCGGCGCTGCGATCCGCTCCGGTCGAGACCGTGACGTGGTCGTTCGCCAGGACATCTTCCAGTCGATCACCGACGTCGCCGGTGACGCCGATCGCGCTGACCTGGTCAGGACGCCCGGCGAGCTCGGCCGCCTTGGCAGCGTTGAAGAACAGCGCCGCCTGACGGTCGCCACGGCCTTCAGCAATGCCACTCACGCGGTACGAGACCGGAGCGGACCGAACCATGATCTGGACTTCGCCGCCGGCCGCGACGCCCGCCTGTGCCGCGAGCCCCGAGTCCAGCACGACCTCGTTGTCCGCGGCGGGAGCGTTGCCCTGCTTCAACGTGAACGGCGCGAGCACCGCGGATTCCCAGTTGTGGCCCAGAGCCGGTTTCTCCGCCCCGACCACGACGGCCGGGAACGTCAGCTCGGCCACGGCGGACTTCACCCCCGGCACCGCGGCGATCTTGGCCACCAGCGCGGCGGGAATGCCCGGCTGTTCGGAGGCGTGCTCGAACGCGAGCACGTCACCACCAGGCGGGCGCACCGTGCGGTCGCCGGTGACGACCACGTCGGCGGCCGCGTAACGCTGGGTCGGCACGCCTCCGCGAAACCCGGACTCCATCAGGATTCCGCACGCTGCCACGAGTGCGGTGCCGCACAGGACTGCGATGAACGCTCCCACGAACCCGCTGGTGCGGGCTTTCACGGTCTGCAAAGCCAAAGTCAGCACGGTTCACCACTCCCCGAGGTGTGTCATGCGCTCGGCGACCTTCACCGGCGTAGGCCCGTACAACTCCCCTGCCAGCCGCCCGTCCGCGAGGAACAGCACGCTGTGTGCGGCAGAAGCGGCCACCGGGTCGTGCGTGACCATCAGGACCGTCTGCCCCATCTCGTCCACAATGGACCGCAACAGGGACAACACCTGCGCGGCCGTCCGCGAGTCCAGAGCGCCGGTCGGCTCGTCGGCCAGCACCACCTCGGGCCGGGCCACCAGCGCCCGAGCGATCGCCACCCGCTGCTGCTGACCGCCCGAGAGCTCAGCCGGGTGCCGGTCAAGCCGATCAGCCAGCCCGACCCTGCCCACGACCGTGCGCAACCACTCGCCATCCGGGCGACGGCCGGCCAGGCGCAGCGGCAGCGTGATGTTCTGCAGGACGGTCAGCGACGGCAGCAGGTTGTAGGCCTGGAACACGAAGCCGATCCGGTCCCGGCGCACCTCGGTCAGCCGGGCTTCCTTCAACGCACCGAGGTCGGTGTCGCCCAGCAGCACGCGGCCGGAGGTCGGCCTGTCCATGCCCGACGCGCAGTGCAGGAAGGTGCTCTTGCCCGAGCCGGACGGGCCCATCACCGCGGTGAAGGTGCCTCGCCGGATGCCGACGGTCACCTCGTGCAACGCCGTCACGGCGCCGCCGCCCGACCCGTACACCTTGCGCACCGCCTGCAGCGACAGCGCGTCTGTCCTATGAACGTTCTCCACGTGCAGAAACGTATTTTCGACAGGCCCCGCGGATCGATCACGCAGGCTGCCCGGAGCGAGGTGGAGCCTGCTCTACCCCCGAACGGATTCGTCCGCGCCGACAGATCCAGACCCGCAGATTCGTCGGCCGGCACGAGGTTTCCACCCGTGGCCGAAACCTAGCGTTGGCCGTGACCGGAGTCACGTCGAGGTGGATGAGGCGCGGATGTCCAAGCTGAGCGAGATCAACGACTGGCTGCAGGAGAACCTCCCCAGGCTGGCGGCCCAGTACGAGGTGCCGGGCGCGACCGCGGCCGTGACCGTGGGCGACGAGGTGGTCGAGGCCGCCGCGGGTGTGCTGAACAAGAACACCAGGGTCGAGACGACGACCGACTCGCTGTTCCAGATCGGGTCGATCACCAAGGTGTGGACGACGACGCTCGCCATGCAGCTCGTGGACGAGAACCTGCTCGACCTCGACGCACCTGTGCGGGACTACCTGCCCGAGTTCCGCATCGCCGACGAGGACGCGGCGAAGCGGATCACCGTGCGGCAGCTGATGTGCCACACGTCCGGCTTCGAGGGTGATCTCTTCACCGACACCGGACGTGGTGACGACTGCGTGGAGAAGTACGTCGGCACGCTGCACGACACCCCGCAGCTCTTCGCGCCCGGCGAGATGTTCAGCTACAACAACGCGGGCTACGTCGTGCTCGGGCGGATCGTCGAGAAGATGCGCGGCAAGTCCTACGACGACTGCCTGCGCGAGCACCTGTTCGAGCCGCTCGGCCTGACGCACGCCGCCGCCGACGCCTACGAGGCGATCCGGTTCCGTGCGGCGACCGGCCACCTCACGCCGAGCAAGGACGAAGGGCCGCAGGTCGCGCCGGTCTGGGCGCTGGTGCGGTCCAACTCCCCGGCAGGCGCGATGCTCTCCATGAGTGCCGGCAACCTGCTCAAGTTCGCGCGCATGCACATGAACGGCGGCAACGACGTCCTCTCGTCGATGAGCGTGCGGGCCATGCAGGAGGCCCAGGTCGAGGTGCCGCAGCTCGCGGTGATGGGTGATGCGTGGGGCCTCGGGTGGGAGCTGTTCCACTATCCACAAGGGACGGTCATCGGCCACGACGGCGGCACGATCGGCCAGAGCTCGTTCCTCAGGCTCGTGCCGGAGCACGGGGTCGCGGTGGCGCTGCTCACCAACGGCGGCAACCCTCTCGACCTCTACCGGGAGATCGTGGGGCACGTCCTGCGCGAGCTCACCGGCATCGACCTGCCGGACATGCCGCAGCCGGCCACCACCCAGGACCGCATCGACGCCGCTCGCTATGTCGGCACCTACGCGTCGACGGTCGGCGAACGCGTGGTGACTCAGGACGACGACGGACGGATCTGGATGGAGCTGGTGCCCAAGGGCATCATGGCCGAGCTCAGCCCGGAGCGGGCGGGCAAGACCGAGCTGTTCCCGTGGCAGGGCACTACTTTCGTCGCTTTCGAGCCGATGCTCGGCATCCACATGCCGCACGCGTTCGTCGGTGACGACGGCGAAGGCCGCGCGCTCTTCCTGCACACCGGACGCGCGGACCGGCGAGTCGCCCAGTGATCGCGGACGTCTTCGCTGAGGCCGGCGCCGAGGGGTTCGTGCACGCTCGCGAGATCGGGACGGACAACGAGTTCTGCCACCACGCCGACGACCCGGTGGTGCTGGCGTCGGTGTTCAAGATCCCGGTAGCCGTCGCGTACGCCGAGGAAGTCGCCGCCGGACGACTCGACGAGACCGAGCGGGCCAAGGTCACCTCTCGGTACCGCGTCGGCGGCATCGGAACGGCGGGCTGCGCGGACGACGTCGAGATGAGCTGGCGCGACCTCGCGTTGTTCCTGATGACCATGAGCGACAACGCGGCGACCGACGTGATCTTCCACCGCATCGGCCAGGCCGCGGTCGACAAGGTGCTCAAGAACCTCGACCTCCACCGAACGCGGGTCATGGGCTGCTGCGAGGACCTGCTGAGCTCGGTCGACGAGGAGGCCCTTCTCTCGAACCTCACGTGGGAAACGGTCGAGCGAATGGCCATTGTGGACCCCGAGCGCACGACTTCCTCGACACCGAGGGAGATCACCACCCTGCTGGAAGCGATCTGGACGGACAAGGCCGCCAGTCCTGAGGCGTGCGACCAGGTTCGCAAGATCATGGCCCAGCAGGTCTGGCCGCACCGGCTCAGTTCGGGCTTCCCCGCCGACGTCGAGGTCGCCGCCAAGACCGGCACGCTGCCGAGCGTCCGCAACGAGGCCGGCGTCGTCACCTACCCCGACGGCCGCAGCTATGCCGTCGCCGTGTTCACCAAAGCCAAGTCGCTCGACCTGCGGCAACCCGCCGTGGACGCGGTGATCGGCCGCGCCGGGCGCCTCGCCGTCGACCACCTCAGGAGCACACAGTGAAGCGCACAGCGCTGGTCGTGGCCGCTCTGCTCGTAGCGGGATGCGGGTCCTCCGGCGGCACCGGATCCAAGGCTCTCGTGGACGGCAAGACGTTCACGATGTCGGTCGGCGCCGACCCCGGCACGCTCGACCCGGCGCTCACGGTGCTCTCCGTGGCACGCTCGATCGGCCGGTTCCTCTACGGCCGCCTGGTCGAACGCACGTCGAACGGGGACATCGCCGCCGGTCTCGCCGAGAAGTGGGAAGCCGACGCCACGAAGGCCACTTTCACGCTGCGACAAGGCACGACGTGTGCCGACGGCGCCCCGCTCACCGCCAAGGACGTCGCCGAGAACATCAACTTCATCGGCGACCCGAAGAACAAGTCACCGCTCGTCGGGCTGATGGTCATGCCGGGCACCACGGCGACGGCCGACGACGCCACGCGCACGATCACCGTCACGAGCGGCGCACCGGACGCGTTCCTGCTGACCAACGTCGGCATGCTGCCGATCGTCTGCGCCAAGGGCGTGAGCGACCGCGCGCTGCTCACCAAGGGCGAGCAGGGCACCGGCCTGTTCACGATCTCCGAGATCGCGCCGAACGACCACTACACCCTGACGCGGCGCAAGGACCTCCCCGCCGAGCAGGGCATGCCGGACAAGGTCGTCGTCAAGGTCGTCCCGAACGAGACCACCGCGGTGAACCTGGTGCTGTCCGGGCAGGTCACCGCCGCCACGATCGCGGGTCCGGACCAGGAACGCCTGGCCGCGCAGAAGGTCGAGCACGTCGACCTCGCCGTCCCGTTGGGGTTGCTGAGCTTCAACCAGGCCGACGGCCTCCCGACGCAGGACCCGGCGGTGCGCCGCGCACTCGTGCAGGCACTCGACCTCGCGCAGGTCGGCAAGGTGCTGACGAGCGGCAAGGGCAGGCCGTCGAAGAGCCTGGTGACCGTCGAACCCAGGCCCTGCACCGGCGACAACGTCTCCGCGAACCTGCCGCCGCACGACAAGGCCGCCGCGCAACAGGCACTGGCCGAGTGGTCCAAGGGCGGGAAACCGTTGCAGATCAGGCTGCTGCAACCGACTGTTCTCGGTCCGACGTTCACCGCGACCGCCGAGCTGATCCAGCAGGCGTGGCAGGCGATCGGCGTGCAGGTGACCATCCAGCCCGTCGACTCGGCAGGCCTCAACCAGGCGCTGTTCAGCACGGGTGCGTGGGACGTCTCGATGTCGCCGGTGACGCTCGGGTTGCCGAGCCAGCTGGTGCCGTTCGCGTCGGGCCCGATGCCGCCGCAGGGCGTGAACTTCGGGCACGTCCGCAACGCCGAGTTCGAGGCGGAGTCCAAACAGGCCGCCACGATGCCCGGTTCGGCCGGCTGCGAGCACTGGAACAAGGCCGAGTCCGCCCTGGTCAAGGCCGTCGACCTGGTGCCGTACTTCGACTCCGTGGTGCCGACGTTCGTCAAGGGCGCCCGGTTCACCATGAGCGACGGCATCGACCCCGCGTCGATCCGGATGCTCGCGTCATGACCACAACGGTCGAACGCCGGGTGTCGGGCAGCTCCTGGCTGCCCTTCGCCCGGCGGCGCGCGGTGCGGTTCCTGACCTCGCTGTGGGTGTTGGTGACCGCCGCGTTCCTGATGATCCACCTCATCCCCGGCGACCCGGTCCGCGAGGCACTGGGCATCACCGCCTCGCCCGACGTCGTGCAGGCGCGCCGGGAAGCGTTGGGGCTCAACGACTCCCTCGTGACCCAGTACCTGCGCTACCTCGGCGACCTGTTCGCAGGCGACCTCGGGGTGTCCCTGGTCTCCGGAACTCCGGTGGCGGACCTGATCGGCGACCGGCTGCCCGCGACCGTGCAGCTCGCCGTGTCCGCCTTCCTGGTCGTGGTGGTCGTGGCGGTGCCGGTGGGCGTGGTGATGGCGGTGCTCACCAGGGGCGGTCGCCGTCGCGGCGCCGAGCTCGGGTTCACGTCCACCAGTGTGGTGCTGGCGGCGATTCCGGAGTTCCTGCTGGCGGTGGGGTTGGTGAGCCTCTTCGGGGTGGCGCTGGGCTGGCTGCCGGTGGCTGGACGCGACGCCGCCGGATCGTCGGTGTTGCCGGTGCTGGCGCTCGCGATCGGACCGGCGGCGGTGCTGGCGCGGATTGTCCGGGTCGAGCTGCTTTCGGTGCTGGGCAACGACTTCGTCCGCACCGCACGGGCGAAACGGTTGCCGGCGCGGCTGGTGTACGTGAGGCACGCGTTGCCGAACGCGTTGACCGCGACTTTGACGCTCGGCGCGATGATGCTCGCGGGTCTGGTGGCCGGGACCGTGCTGGTGGAGAACGTGTTCGCCTGGCCTGGGCTGGGTTCCACGATCGTCGGGTCGATCCAGCAGAAGGACTACCCGGCGGTGCAGGGCATCGTGCTGATCTACGGCACCGGGGTGTTGCTGGTGAATCTGGCGGTGGACGTGGTGCTCGCGCTGCTCGACCCTCGCTCGACGATCAAGGAGGCCTGATGAAGACGCCTCGGACGAGGAGCGAGGAGCCGTGATGCGCGTACCACCTACCCTCCGCACCCCAGTCGGCTTGGCTTCAGGCATCTTGTTGGCGCTGCTGGCGATTCTGGCCGTGTTCGCGCCGATCCTCTGGGGCTCCCAAGCCGACGCCATCGACACGGACGCACTCCTGCAGGGCTCGTCCGCCGAACACCTGCTCGGCACGGACGCGCTGGGCCGAGACATCTACTACCGGGTGCTGGTCGCGACCCGCCTCACCCTCGGACTCGCTTTGCTGGCAACGATCGTCGGCGTCCTCACGGGCTTGGTGCTCGGCTCGTTGCCGTCGGTGCTGCCGCGCTGGGCCGGGCGGCTCGTCACGTCGGCCGTGAACATCGCGGTCGCGTTTCCGGGGCTGCTGCTGGCGTTGTTCTTCGCGGTGATCTTCGGAACCGGCACGGTCGGCGCGGTGCTGGCCATCGCGTTCGCGATCACGCCGTCGTTCGCCCGGCTCACCCAGACCCTGACCGCGTCCGTGAGCGGCCGTGACTTCATCGCGGCGGCACGGGTGTGCGGGGTGGGCAGGTTCCGGTTGCTGGTGCGGCACGTCCTGCCCAACATCGCCGAACCACTCGTGATCAACGCGACTCTCGCCGCCGGATCGGCCCTGACCGCCTTCGCCGGGCTGTCGTTCCTGGGCATCGGCGTGCAGGCGCCCTCCTACGACTGGGGACGGCTGCTCGGCGAAGGCCTCAACCGCATCTACCTCTCCCCCGCGCCCGCGCTGGGCCCGGCGGTGGCGGTGGTGCTGGCAGGGCTGGCGTTCAACCTGTTCGGCGAGGCCGCGGCGTCCGCGGCGGGTCGTCGGCAGGTTGCGCGGCAACGACCCGAGCCTGCGTCCACTGTGGAGTCAGCGAGCGGCGAAGGCCTGTTGACCGTGCGGAACCTGCGGGTGTCGTTCCCCGGTGCCCAGGGCTGGGTCACGCCGGTGCGCGGGGTGTCGTTCACGGTCGGGCAGGGCGAGATGATCGGGGTCGTCGGCGAGTCGGGGTCGGGCAAGAGCCTCACCGCGCTGGCGGTGTCGCGGCTGGTCGAGCGTCCCGGAGTCGTGACGGCCGACCGGCTGGAGTTCGCCGGGAAACCGCTCTCCAAGACAACGCAACGAGAGCTGGGCACGTCGCTCGCGATGGTGTTCCAGGACCCGATGACGTCGTTCAACCCGACGCGCCGGATCGGCCGACAGCTCGCCGAGGTGTCCGAGGTGCACCAGGGGATGTCGCGCAAAGCGGCGTTCGAACGGGTCGTGGACCGGCTGCGGGCGGTGCGGATTCCGTCGGCGGAGCGACGGGCCAAGCAATACCCGCACGAGTTCTCCGGCGGGATGCGGCAGCGGGCGATGATCGCGATGGGCCTGATGGGCGAGCCGCGGCTGGTGATCGCCGACGAGCCGACCACCGCGCTGGATGTCACCGTGCAGCGGGAGGTGCTGCGGTTGCTGGCGCGGGTGCGGGAGGAGCGGTCGGCGGCGGTGCTGCTGATCAGCCACGACATCACCGTGGTCGCGCAGACCTGCGACCGGGTGCTGGTGATGTACGCGGGACGGGTCGTCGAGGAGCTTCCGACCGCGGAGCTGTTCACGTCGGCGCGGCACCCGTACACGACGGCACTGCTGGCCGCGGTGCCCGACCTGGAGACGGATCGGGACGCGCCACTGGCGGTGATTCCGGGAAGGCCGCCGGAGCCGGGCGAGATCGGCGCGGGGTGCCCGTTCGCGCCGCGCTGCCCGGTCGCGGACGAGAGGTGCCGGACCGAGGAACCGGAGTTGAAGGTCATCGGTGACCGGCACGAAGTCGCTTGCTGGCAGGAAGAGCTGGTAGGGGGTGTCCGATGAGCGAGCTTCGGTTCGAGCACGTCAGCCTGCAGTACGGCTCCCTGCGCGCCGTCGACGACGTCAGTCTCACCGTGCCGTCGGGCCAGGTCGTCGGGCTGGTCGGCGAGTCGGGGTCGGGCAAGTCGAGCCTCGCCGCCACCGCGGTCGGCCTCGTCCCGCCCACCTCAGGACAGGTCCTGGTCGACGGCGCCGATATCCAGCGGATGCGGCCCCGCGAGCGCGGACTGCAGATGGTCTTCCAGGACCCGTACTCGTCACTCGACCCGCGCATGAGCATCGGCGAGTCGATCGCCGAAGCCATGCCACGGGGAACCGGCAAACGCGCGGAGGTAGCTCGGTTGCTCGAACTCGTGAACCTCGACCCGAGCCGGGCCGGCTCACTTCCAGCGCGGCTGTCGGGTGGTCAACGCCAACGGGTGGCCCTGGCCAGGGCGCTCGCCGGCCGGCCGAAGGTGATCATCGCCGACGAGATCACGTCGGCGCTCGACGTCTCGGTGCAGGGAGCGGTGCTCAACCTCGTGCGCGACCTGCAACGACAGCTGGGTCTGTCGATGCTGTTCATCTCGCACAACCTCGCCGTCGTCCGGTACGTGAGCGATCGCATCGCGGTGATGAAAGACGGCAAGCTCGTGGAAGAGGGAACGGCCGAGCAAGTGCTCGAAAGCCCGCAACACAGTTACACACGCGAGTTGCTCGCAGCAGCACCATCACGGCACACGAGTCTGTGGGAGGACGCTTCGTGATCATCGCCGACACGCACAACGACCTGCTGGACGCGATCGTCTACCGGCCCGTCGACCAGTGGGTGCCGCACTTCCGCGACCAATGGCTGCCGCAGTTGCACGCGGGCGGGGTGAACCTCCAAGTGCTGCCGGTGTTCATCGACGACTGCTTCCGGCCGGAAGGCGCGCTGCGGCAGACGTTGCGGATGATCGAGGTGGCGCACCGGATCGCCGAGGGCGACCCGGACACCGTGAAGCTCTGCGTCGACGGCGCCGACATCGACGAAGCACTCAACGGTGACCGGATCGCGCTCGTGCTGGCGTTGGAGAGCGCGCCGGGCGTCGGCGAGGACGTCGAGCTGATGGAGACCCTCTACCGGTTGGGCGTCCGGATCGCGTCGCTCGCGCACTTCGGCCGCACGTCACTGGCCGACGGCAGCGGTGAGGACGCCACCGGCAGCAGGCTGACCCGCGCGGGAGTCGCCGCGTTCGCGGAGATGGAACGTCTCGGCATGATCTTCGACGTCAGCCACCTGAGCGCGGCGGGTGTCGAGCACGTGCTGGAGATGGCCACACGTCCGGTGATGGCAACGCATTCGTCGGCACGGGCGTTGCGCGACCACCACCGCAACCTCACCGACGCCCAGCTGAAAGGCATCGCGGACAACGGTGGCGTGGTGTGCGTGAACTTCTTCGCGCCGTTCCTGCACGAGTCCGACTTCACCATCGACCGGTTGGTCGACCACATCGAGCACATCGCCGGTGTCATGGGCATCCGGCACGTCGGCCTCGGCCCGGACTTCGTCAAGGAGGTCCTGGAGGACACCACACCGCCGTGCTGCGAGGCCCAGTTCATCGAGGGCGTGCCGACCGACAAGTTCATCCCGGGGCTGGAGGGGCCGTCCGGGATGCCGCTGGTGGCCGAGGCGTTGAAGAAACGCGGCTGGCCGGACGACGACATCGCCCTGGTGATGGGGCAGAACGTGCTCGACCTGTTCCGCACCGAGCTCAAGAGGGGGACGAAGAAGTGAACACCATCGAGGACCTGTACGGCCACGCACTGCCCGAGCAGCCCGCCATCTCGCCGGACGGCACCGAGATCGTCTACGTCCTGCGCACCACCGACCGCGAGGCCGACCAGGACCACCGCGCTCTGTGGCGGGTGGCCGGCGGCAAGGCCAAGCAGCTGACCAGGGGGAAGTCCGACCAGTCCCCCGTGTGGTCACCGGACGGCGGCCGCCTCGCGTTCCTGCGCGCCCAGGACGGTCCGCCGCAGATCTGGCTGCTGGACGGCGGCGAGCCCGAACAACTCACGACGCTGCCGCTCGGCGCTGGCCAGCCGGTGTGGAACGCGGACGGCACCAAGCTCGCGTTCTCCGCACCGGTCGACATCGCGGACGCCAAGGCCCCCGTTGTGGCCCACCGGCTCGACTACAAGTCCGACGGATCTGGCTACCTGCGCAGCATTCGGGCCCACCTGCACGTGCTCGACCTCGAAAGCCGCGAAGTACGGCAGATCACCGACGGCGACTGGTTCGCCGGCTCGCCCTCGTGGTCCCCTGACGGCACGCAGCTTGCCTTCACCGGTGCCCGCGACGAGGACGCCGACCTGACCTTCCGCGTCCCGGTGCACGTGGTCGACGCCAACGGCAAAGCGGAACCGAAGCTCGTCGGACTCGCCACCGGTCAAGCGGCGACGGTCTCGTGGATCTCCGAGGGTTTGCTGGTGACCGGACGGACCTCAGCGGACTCCGGGCACCTGAGTGTGCTGCTGCTGTCGCTCGACGGTGAGGTCCGCAACCTCTCGGAACCGTTGGACCGCAACGTGATGCCGGGAATGGCCGGGTATCCGGGAGGTCTGCCGGTGCTGGTGGGTGACGAGGTCGTGTTCTGCGCCCGCGATCGAGGGTGCACCCAGCTCTACGCCACAGCGCTCGAAGGTGAGCCGCGACTTGTCGTCGGTGGCGATTCTCGTGTCGTGGCCGGCCTTTCGGTGGCGTCAGGGATCGCCGCCGTCGTCCTCTCCACCCCGACCTCGTACGGCGAGGTCGCCACCGTCGACCTGGCCACCGGCGAGGTGACCGTCCACACCGAACACAACAAGCCCGAGCTCCTCGTCCGTGAAGAGCGCGAGTTCACGATCTCCGACGGCACTGTCGTGCACGGCTGGCTGGTGCGCGATCCCAACCACGAGGGTCCGCGACCGCTGCTGCTGGACATCCACGGTGGCCCGCACAACGCGTGGAACGGCGCTGCGGACCCGGTCCACCTCTACCACCAGGTCCTGGCCCGGCAAGGCTGGACGATCCTGCTCCTCAACCCGCGCGGCAGCGACGGCTACGGCGAAGCCTTCTACCGAGCCGCACTGGGCGCGTGGGGCAAGGCCGACGCCGACGACTTCCTGGAGCCGCTCGACCAGCTCGTCGCCGAAGGCATCGCCGACCCGGCCAAGCTCGCCGTCACCGGCTACAGCTACGGCGGCTACATGACCTGCTACCTGACCAGCCGCGACAGCAGGTTCGCCGCCGCGGTCGCCGGTGGCGTGGTCAGCGACCTGAGCAGCATGGCGGGCACGTCCGACGGCGGCCACTACCTGACCGAGCTCGAGCTCGGCGGCCCCGGCGGCCACATCGCCGAACTCTCGCCGCTCACGCTGGTCGACGAGGTCGGCACGCCGACGTTGATCTACCAGGGCGCGGCGGACGACAGGTGCCCGGTCGGCCAGGCCGAGCAGTGGTTCACCGCGCTGCGCCAGAACGACGTCCCGAGCAAGCTGGTGCTCTACCCGGACGAGTCGCACCTGTTCATCCTGAGCGGCAAGCCTTCGCACCGCGAGGACTTCAACCGCAGGGTCGTCGACTGGGTCCGCGAGCACGCCGAGAACCGCAGGCCTCTCGACGCGAAGCACTGGCAGCGCAGGCTTTCCGCGCTCGCGAAGAAGCACGGCGTGCCCGGTGCCGCGCTCGGCATCCTGTACAGGGGCGAGGTCGTCCAGGCGCACCACGGCGTGCTGAACACGGCGACCGGTGTCGAGGTCACCGACGACACGATCTTCCAGATCGGCTCGATCGGCAAGGTCTGGACGACGACCGTCGTGATGCGGCTCGTCGACGAGGGCCTGCTCGACCTCGACGCGCCGATCACCGATGTGCTGCCGGAGCTGAAGCTGGCGGACCCGGTGGTCGAGCAGAAGGTGACCATGCGGCACCTGCTCACGCACACCAGCGGCATCGACGGCGACAACTTCACCGACACCGGCCGCGGCGACGACTGCCTGGAGCGCTACACCGAACTGCTCGCCGACGCCGCCCAGAACCACCCGCTCGGCGCGACCTTCTCCTACAGCAACGCCGGTTTCGTGCTGGCCGGCCGGGTGATCGAGAAGCTCACCGGCACGACGTGGGACGCCGCGATGCGCGAGAAGCTCTTCGCGCCGCTCGGCCTCACCCGCACCGGCACGTTGCCGGAGGAAGCGTTGCTGCACCGCGCCGCCGTCGGTCACGTCACCCAGGACGAGAAGCTCGGACCGGCACCGCTGTGGGCGCTGCCGCGGTCGGTCGGCCCGGCCGGAACGATCTTCGCGAGCACCGCGGACGTGCTGGCGTTCGCACGGATGCACCTCAGCGGCGGGCTCGCTCAGGACGGCGCGCGGGTGCTGTCGGAGGCGTCCGCGCACGCCATGACCGAGAAGCAGACCGACGTGCCCGATCCGGAGGCGCTGGGCGACTCGTGGGGCATCGGCTGGATCCGGTTCGGCTGGGACGGGCACCGGCTGATCGGCCACGACGGCAACACCATCGGGCAGTCCGCGTTCCTGCGCCTGCTGCCGGACCAGGACCTCGCGGTCACGCTGCTCACCAACGCCGACTCGGCCCGTGAGCTGTACCTGTCGCTGTACCGGGAGATCTTCGCCGAACTGGCGGGCATCGACGTGCCGCGGCCGAAGGAACCGGCCGCCGAACCGCCCATTGTGGACACCTCCGGGCACGTCGGCCGATATGCGCGGGAGTCTGTCGTTCTGGAGGTCGCGGAAGGCGAAACCGGGCTGCAGCTGGACATCACGCACACCGGCCCACTCGCCGGCATGTTCCCGAAACCGCCCGTGGTCGACCTCGTGCCGATCGACGACTCGACGTTCCTGTACCGGACACCGGAGGCCAAGAGTTGGTCGTCGGTGGTGTTCTACACGTTGCCGACCGGGGAGCAGTACGTGCACCTGGGTGTCCGCGCCACGCCGAAGGTGTCCTGATGACCCTGATCGACGACATCGAGCGGCTCGTGACGTGCGAGTCGCCGTCCACCGATCTCGCGGCGGTCGCTCGCAGCGCGGACGTCACCGCTTCGGTGGGCTCCGCGCTGCTCGGCTCCGCGCCGGAACGGATCGTGCTCGACGGCCGCACGCATCTGCGGTGGCGGCTGGGTTCCGGGCCGCGGCGCGTGCTCCTGCTCGGCCACCACGACACGGTGTGGCCGATCGGGACTCTGCAACGGATTCCGTTCGAGGTGACGGACGGCGTGCTGCGCGGACCCGGTTGCTTCGACATGAAGACAGGTCTGGCGATGATCTTCCACGCCGTGGCCGCGCTGAACTCTCCTGATGGCGTCACGGTTCTCGTCACCGGTGACGAGGAGATCGGCTCGCCGTCGTCGCGCGGGCTGATCGAGACGGAAGCCCTGCAGCACAAGGCAGTGCTGGTCACCGAGGGCTCGGCTGACGGTGGCGCGTTGAAGACGGAGCGCAAGGGCACGTCGATGTACGAGGTGACGTTGCACGGCCGCGCTGCCCACGCCGGTCTCGAACCGGAACGCGGGGTGAACGCGACTGTCGAGGCCGCGCACCAGATTCTCGCGGTCTCGCAACTGGCAGCCGGCGACACGACTGTGGTGCCGACTGTGCTTTCGGCTGGGGTGACGACGAACACCGTTCCCGCGCAAGGGAAGTTCATGGTCGACGTGCGTGTGCGGAACCTCGCCGAGCAAACTCGGATCGACGAGGCGATGCGGTCGCTGCGGCCGGTGCTCGACGGGGCGAAGGTCGAGGTGACCGGCGGCCCGAACCGCGCGCCGCTCGAACTCGCGATGTCCTCGGGGTTGTTCGAGCTGGCCTCGCGGCTGCTTCCCGGGATCACCCAGGCCGCGGTCGGTGGTGCGTCGGACGGCAACTTCACCGCGGGAGTGGGAGTTCCGACGTTGGACGGGCTCGGCGCCGTTGGTGGTGGAGCGCATGCCGACAGCGAGCACGTGCTGGTGTCGGAGCTCGCGCCCCGCACCGACCTGCTCGCCGCGCTGGTGAGGGAGTTGACATGATCAGACAGCTCACCGAGCACAAGGAACTGCTTGCCGCGCAACGACTGTACGAGTCGATCTGGCGGTCGAGCACTCCCCCGGTCACCGCGGAGCTGATGCGGGCGCTGATCAAGTCGGGCAACTACGTGTCCGGCGCGTTCGACGGCGAGGACCTCATCGGCGCCTGTGCGGGCTTCTGCTCGCCACCCGCGGCGAGCACGTTGCACAGCCACATCGCCGGGGTCGCGGCCGGCATGCGCGGCCGGGACATCGGTTACGCGTTGAAGATGGACCAGCGCGAGTGGGCGATGGAGCGCGGGATCAAGGCGATCACGTGGACGTTCGACCCGCTGATCCGCCGCAACGCGCACTTCAACCTGGCCAAGCTGGGTGCGGACGTCACCGAGTACCTGCCGGACCTGTACGGGCAGATGGGCGACGACATCAACGGGGGCGGGGAGAGCGACAGGCTCCTCGTGACGTGGGATCTGGTGGCTGCTGGACCGCGCCCGATCACCGCGGCGGCGCCCATGGGTCCCGGGACCTCGGCGGACGGAGGGCAGGCGGCGGGCATGATCGGCCCTGGGGCCTCGGTGGACGGCGGGCCGGCGGCGGGCGCGATCGGGCTGGGCATCTCCCCCGACTCCCTGCCGCTGCGGGGCACGACCACCGGCCACACCGTCCTGGTCGCCGTTCCCCCTGACATCGAAGCGCTGCGGGCCACGAACCCGGCCGCGGCCAACGAGTGGCGCCACGCCGTGCGGGACGTCCTCGGTGGGCTGCTCGCCGAGGGTGCCCGCGTCACCGGGTTCGACAAGTCCGGTTGGTACGTCGTGGAGAGGAACGAGTCGTGAAGCTGTCCGGGGTCGAGCTCCGCTGGGTCGAGATGCCGTTGAGGTCGCCGTTCCGCACGTCGTTCGGCACCCAGACCACGCGCTCACTTCTCCTGCTGCGCGCGGAAACCGATGAGGGTGAGGGCTGGGGCGAGTGCGTGGCGATGGCCGACCCCGTGTACTCGTCGGAGTACCTGGAAGGCTGCGCGGACGTGCTGCGCCGCTTCCTGGTCCCGGCTTTGACCGGCCCCATCGACGGGATCTCGGTCGCGCCGAGGGTCGCCAGGTTCCGGGGGCACCGGATGGCCAAGGGCGCGTTGGAGATGGCCGTGCTCGACGCCGAACTGCGCGCGCGTGGGGTGTCGTTCGGCCGTGAGCTGGGTGCGACGCGCGAGAAAGTGCCGTGCGGGGTGTCCGTCGGGATCATGAACTCGATTCCCGAGCTGCTCGACGCCGTCACGGGTTACGTCGAGGAGGGGTACGTCCGGATCAAGCTCAAGATCGAGCCGGGCTGGGACGTCGACGCGGTGCGGGCCGTGCGCGAACGGTTCCCGGACGTGTTGCTGCAGGTCGACGCCAACACCGCCTACACCCTGGCCGATGCCCGGCACCTCGCGCGGCTCGACCCGTTCGACCTGCTGCTGATCGAACAACCCCTCGACGAAGAGGACGTCCTCGCCCACGCGGACCTGGCCAAGGCCCTCAAGACCCCCATCTGCCTGGACGAGTCGATCACCTCGGCGCGGTCGGCTGCGGACGCGATCAAGCTTGGTGCGTGCCAGATCGTCAACATCAAGCCCGGCCGGGTCGGTGGTTATCTGGAGGCGCGGCGGATCCACGACGTGTGCGCGGCGCACGGCATCGCGGTGTGGACCGGGGGCATGCTCGAAACGGGCATCGGACGGGCCGCGAACGTGGCGCTGGCGGCGTTGCCCGGATGCACGTTACCCGGTGACACTTCGGCGTCGGACCGCTACTACCAGATGGACATCACCGAGCCGTTCGTGCTGGAGGAGGGACACTTGACGGTGCCGACAGGGCCAGGGCTCGGGGTCACGCCGTTGCCGGACGCGCTGGAGGCGGTGACGGTGAAGACGGAGTGGATTCCGGTCTGACCCTTCTCCCCTGGATTCCTCTGTAGACAGTTGGCAAGGTGGTGCCATGAGTCCGCGAACTGGCCTGGCCCGTGTCCTGGACGACCTCGGCACCACCTTGATCGACCTGGTCCGCGGCAATCCCGGCCAGGCGGTCGACATCGGCGGCGTGGTCATCCACGACCCGCACGACGACCAGGTGCTGCCACCGTCGGCGCTGGTGCTCGGCGTCGGCGTGCGGGATCCGTCGGAAGTCCTCGACCTTCTGGGCAAGAACGGCGCGGCGGCACTCGTCGTGCGCGGCCCGGTCGACGTGACCGACGAGATCGCGGAGGCCGTCGACCGGTCCGGCGTGGCGCTGCTCGGCCTGGCACCCGGCGCGTCGTGGACCCAGCTCGCCGCCATGCTGCGCTCGCTGCTGGCCGAAGGTGAGGTCGACCCGAACGAAACGCTCGGCGGAGTGCCGGCGGGAGACCTGTTCGCCCTGGCCAACGCCGTCGGGTCGCTGATCGGCGCGCCGGTGACGATCGAGGACCGCAGCTCACGGGTGCTCGCTTTCTCGGGGCGCCAGGACGAGGCCGACTCGTCGCGCGTCGAGACGATCCTCGGCCGTCAGGTGCCCGCGCGGTACTCGCAGATGCTGGAGGCGCGCGGGGTGTTCCAGCGGCTCTACCGCAGCGACCAGCCCGTCTACATCGAGGGCCTGCCCGCGGACGACGGCACGCTCTGCCTGCCGAGAGTCGCGGTGGCGGTGCGGGCGGGCGACGAGTTCCTCGGCTCGATCTGGGCTGCCGTGCGCGAACCGCTGCCCGCGGATCGGTCGCAGGCGTTCTGCGACGCGGCCAAGCTCGTGGCGTTGCACATGATGCGGCAACGGGCCGGTGCCGACGTCGAACGCCGGCTGCGCGCGGACCTCGTCAGCACCGCGGTGGAAGGGGGCCAAGGTGCGGCCGAAGCGGTTCGGAGGCTTGGACTTTCGGACCAGGCGTGCGTGGTGCTCGCGTTGGCGCTGGCCCACTCGCACGGCGATGATCCGGCGAGCCACGCCCGGTTGCTGGCGGAACGGCAGCAGATCGCCGACGCACTCGCGATGCACCTGACGGCGGTGCATCCTCGCGCCGCCGCCGCGTTGATCGGCGATGTGGCCTACGCGATTCTGCCGGCGGAGTCGGAGGATCGGGCCTTGCGGATCGCCACGGACTTCCACAACCGCATCGGGAACCACGTGCTCGTGGGTGTCGGCCAGGTCGCGGACGGCCTGGCGCTGTCCCGTTCCCGCGCCGGAGCGGACCTGGTGCTTCGCGTGTTGCGCGCCGGGCGAGCGTCCTTCCCTGTCGCACGAGTGTCCGATGTGCACAGTGAGGGACTGTTGCTGGAACTGGCGGATCTCATCGCCGAACGCGGTGACACGCTGACAGGACCGGTCGCGCGGCTGATCGACTACGACCGCCGACACAACGCCAACCTGGTCGAGACGCTCGGCGCGTGGCTGGACGCGTTCGGCGACGTCACCGCTGCTTCGGCCGCCGTTTTCGTGCACCCCAACACGTTCCGCTACCGGTTGCGGCGGCTGGCGGAAGTGGGACAGATCGATCTCACCGACCCGGACGCGCGGTTCTCGGCGATGCTGCAGCTGAGGCTGTGGCGGTAGTCAGGGCCTGAGGTCGGCGGGGAGATCCGAGGGCACGGGGCCACCGAGGTAGCTCAGCACCGCCGTGCCGGCCATCAGCGCGAGCATGCCGAGGTTGATGAAACCCACCCCGGCCAGCAACCTCAGCCCGGTGCTGGGTTCCGGCATGCCCTGGAAGATCACCGGCGTCGACCCGGTGCGCCGCGCGTAGTAGTGGACCATCACCGACGGCGTGGACACGAAGAGCACGATCAGCAGGTTGTGCGCGAGGCTGATCTGGTACCAGTGGCCCTCGAACAACGTCAGGTACGGCGTTGGTGCTGTGTACGCGTACATGTGCGTGGCGATCAGCACGTACTCCAGCACGATGTTCATCGCCACGCCCGCGAGCACGCTCACACTCCACAGTCGCACCGCGGGCCAGTGCGGGCGGGTGAGCCGGTCCGTCAGCCAGGTCTGCACCCACACCCAGATGATCAGCAACGGGATGGCGAGACCGCCCGGCGCGAGGACGGTCTCGACCTGCAGCCCGGGATGGTCACCGTGCCAGCCGGGGATGAACGGTCCCCAGCTGGTCACGTTGAGCACGTCCCGGTTGTAGCTCACAAAGAACCCGTGGAAGTTGAACAACGCGTCCTGCCAGACGCACGCCAGGAATCCCACGTACACGGCGAGATCGAGGGTGACCAACCGCTGGGCGAGTGCGCGCCGGACCAGCACCACGCTGACGACCACGAAGCAGGCGGCGAAGAACGCCTGCATCACGACGGCCAGCACACTCGTCCCCTCGGTCCCCGGCACGGGCCGCGCACCGCCGGCCAGCAGCCAGCGGCCGAACACCCACGCCTGGAACACCAGGAACGCCGTCCCGATCACCGCCCACACCTTGATCGGCGCGAGCACGCGGTTGGTCACCTGCACCACGAGAGCTCCTCCTCAGTACTGCGGTCCGAGCCGGTCGACGGTCCAGCCGTGCGGGTAGCTGCGCGGCTTCGGGGTGTAGGCGTTGGCGCGCGACGGAAACAGCCGGATGAGATGTCCCCTGGCGCGCAACGCACCTCGCACCGCCACCCGCAGCCACGGTGGCGGCGAGCGGAACCCGATCATGCCGGGCAACGGCGCGTCGAGCATCGCCATCACCGCCGACGGCAGTGCCGCGCGGACCGGGCGACGCAGACCCGGTGGCATCCACGAGGCGATGACGTCGAACACCGCGGAGGCGATCTCTCGGTTCGCCGGGTCGTAGCCTCCGCGCGCCTCCTGTTCGGAGTGCAGCACCTCCTCGAACCCCTCCCGGTCGGGTGGGATGTCCTTGATTCCCATGAGCTCGCCCATGCGCCGGCCGGTGAGGATCAGCGCTCGTTCCTCCACTGTGGACAGCGGACGCCAGCCGTAGGCGTTGATCCAGCGGATCGGGCCCAGCGTCTGCGAGGCCAGCAGGTAGCGGTAGTCCTCGTTCGGGATCTCGTACCTGCCGTGGATCTTGTTCAACGCCCGGACGGTCTCTCGGCCGTGCGGCGAGTCGAGCCCGGTTCGCTTCAGCTCGTACTCGAACAACATGGTGTCGTCGAAACGTTTCTGGCCGTGCCCGGTGAACTGGCCGGTGCGCTGGAGCAACCTGCTGATGCTCGGCACGACGATGTCGGTCATCACGGCGAGCTGGAACCCGACCCGGTAGTCCCACGGGAACTCGTAGTGGGTGACCAGGTTGTGGATCAGGCCGTGGTCCGCCTCGGGGTCGAGCCGCTGGATCTCCCCGAGGCGGTCGAACCGGCCCACTACCGCGTCACCACGGCGGGGTTGTCGGCGTGCTGCCTGGCCACGGGCAGCTCCGGAGCGTCCACAGCGGACCCGAAGCCCATCCGTTCCGCGATCCACTCGGCGAGCCCCGCCGCCGTCGGCCGCAGCCACAGCACACCGGACTCGATGCTGATCCGCAGCGACCGTTGCAGCCGTCGCTGGAGCTGGACCGCGCCGAGCGAGTCGAGGCCGAGGGTGATCAACGACGTGGTGGGCGTGATGTGGCCGGTCGCGCCGAGGATCTCCCTGACCTGCTCGATGACGTGGTCGGCCAGCACCTGCAGCTTGACCTGCACCTCCTTGGCGGCGAGCAGGTCGGTCAGCACACCCTGCTCGTCGTCCTCCGCGCCCGCGCCGAGAATCTCGCTGAACAGCCGCGACTCGGCGATCTCCGGGTAGGGGGCGACCCAGTCGGCGAGGTCGATCGGCGAGTACGCGACGGCGGTGTGCCCGGCGGCCAGCAGCCGTTCTACCGCGTCGATCCCCTCCTGCGGGGAGATCATCGTGAGGCCCCGGTCGGCCATGTGCTGACCGGCGCCGACCTCGCTCCAGGCACCCCACGCGATGGACGTGGCGGGCAACCCGTGGGCGTGCCGGTACTCCGCGAGCTCGTCGAGCCAGGAGTTCGCGGACGCGTGCACCGCCTGGCCCGGCGAGCCGGCCACCCCCGCCACCGAGGAGTAGAGCATCCACCAGTCGAGGTCGCGATCCGCCGTGGCCACGTGCAACGCCCACGCACCGTCCGCCTTGCCGCGCCAGCACTTCTGGAAGTACTCGTAGTCCTTCTCCGCGGCCAGCGTGTGCAGGGTCGCGTCGGCGAGCGTGCCCGCCGAGTGGCACACCCCGCGCAGCACGCCGCCGTGCCGTTCGACCGCCTCGATCGCCCGTTTCACCGTGGCGGGATCGGCGATGTCGCCCTGCACGACGGTGACCTCCGCGCCCAGTGCCGCGAGGTCCTCCAAGACCCTTTGTGCTGCTGGAGAAGGTTCGCTGCGGCCGACCAGCGCGAGGTAACGGGCGCCGCGCTCGGCGAGCCTGCGGGCGGTGAGCAGGCCCAGTCCGCCGAGGCCGCCGCTGATGACGTACCCGCCGTCCGGGCGGACCAGCTGCGCGGGGCGCTCCGGCGATCCGGGCTCGCCCAGCCGCAATCGCGCCACCCTCCTCGTCCCGCCGTGCCAGGACACTTCCCTGGCCGGGCCGGCGGTGAGCACCTCGGCGATCACCAGGTCGATCCGGTCGTCGGTCTCGACCCCGACCTCGACGATGCCGGGGGTGAGCTGCGGGCACTCGTAGGCCGCGGTGCGCAGCACCCCGCGCAAGCCGGCGGTGATCAACGACGGGCCGACCGCCTGCGCGGCGACCCACAGCGCCGACGAGCCGAGCCTGCCCGCGACCCGGCAGGCGAGCCAGGCCCGCTCCCCCGCCCGCGTGGAGTCGATCTCGTCGCCCTGACCGAACGCGAGCACGAGGCCCGCCAGTGGTTCGCTCAGCTCGTCGTCGAGTCCGTTTGGATACGTGAGCCTGCACTGCACGCCGTCCTGGTGGTTCAGCCGCTCGGCCAGCCGTGCCGCCCAGCTGTCGCCTTCCTCCGCGATGACGAGCCACTGCCCCGTGCGCGTCGGTGTGGCGACGAGGTCCTCCTGCTCCCACGCGACGTGGGTGAGCCTGCTGCGGAAGCGTTCCTCCGGCGGCACGGTGTTGGCCAGGCGCAGGTTCGTCACCTCGGCGATCACCGTGCCGTCGGCCGCGACGAGCACTCCGCTCATGGTCGCCTGCAGGTCGGTGGCCTCGGTCAGGTGGACGCGGGCCCTGCGGGCGTGCCCGGCCGGGCCGTGCAGCCGCAGTTCGTCATATCCCGCGACGACGATCGGTCCGGGTGCGAGCCGGTAGCGATCCCTCCAGACCGCGGCGCCGGTCTGCAGCCACTCGTCCATCAACGCCGGGTGGAACAGCATCATCCACGACGACTGGCGCGCGGAGTTGTTGAGCCGCAACGAAGACACGCCGACGTCGCCGCGCGGAGGCACCTGGATTCGTTCGAGGCCGGTGAAAGCCGGGCCGTGGAAGACGTTGTGCTTCGTGCGGATGGCCTCGTAGACGTCGTCAGGACTGATGTCCACCCAGGTCTCGTCGGGCAGTTCCTGTTCGGTGAGACGCGCACGTGCCGTGGCCTGCAACGGTTGCACGGACGCGGTCGCGTGCGACACCAGTTCACCCGCCGCGCCGGAAAGGATCTCGACGGACGCCGTGTCGCCGCGTTTCACCGCCCGCACCGACACCACGGGCTCCGGTTCGAGCACGAGCGGCATGTCCAGCTTCAGGTCCGCGACCTTCAGGTGATCGGTGCCGAACAACCGGCGTCCGGCGGCGAGGACCATCTCGCTGATGCCCGCACCCGCCATGACCGGCACCCCGGCCACCCGGTGGTCGCCGAGCCACGCCACCCGCTTCGCGCTGATCGGCGTCTGCCACAGGTAGCGCGACGGCTGGTCCGGGTCGTGCACGAACCCGCCGAGCAGGCTGTGCTGATCGGCGCCCACCAGCTCGGGCGCGACCAGGCGATAGGGCGGGTCGATCCGGTGGTGCACCCGGTTCCACGACGTCGTGGGCGCCTCGACGAGCGCGCCCTCGCCGTACCGGCCCGCCCAGTCGACCGTGCCGCCCGCGCAGTGCACCGCGGCGAGGTTGGTGAGGAACGCGTCCAGGTCGTCGACCTCCCGGCGCAGACTGCCCAGCGCCACGACGTCGCGGACGTGCTGCTCCCGCGCGGTCTCCCCGATCGCCCGCACGGTCAGCGGGTGGGCGGAGCACTCGATGAACAGCCGGTGCCCGTCGGCCATCGCCGCCGCGCAGGCGGGCGAGAACCGGACGGTGTCGCGGACGTGGCTGAGCCAGTAGCGGGCGTCCAGCAGCACGCCCTGCTCGCGCGGATCCGCCAGAACCGTGGTGTAGAAGGGGATTCGCGGCACCATCGGCTTCAGGTCCGCCGCGTCGAGCAGGTCGCGGAACCCGTCCATGATCAGGTCCATGTGCGGGGAGTGCGAGCCGATGTCGACGTTGACCAGCCTGGCGAGGACGCCGCGTTCCTGCCACGCGGCGACGAGCTCCCGCACCGGTTCCGCGAAGCCGGAGACCACCGTGGCGCCCGGTGAGGTGAGCACGGCGATCGCCACGCCTTCCACGCCCGCGATGTCCTGCGCGACCTGGTCGGCCGGCAACAGCACGGACGCCATCACACCGGTGCCCTGCACCGTCTCGAACATGCGGGAACGACGAACCGTCACCGCGACGCCGTCCTTCACCGACAGCGCGCCCGCGATGATCGCCGCCGCGACCTCGCCGAGCGACTGGCCGATCACGGCGGCCGGCCGGACACCCCAGGACTCCCACATCCTGGCGACGGCGTACTGGATGCCGAACAGCGCGGGGTGGACGTTCTCCCCCTGGTCACGCAGGTCGGGATCGGTGATCAGGCCCCGCATGCTGGGCCCGCCCTCGGCGGTCATCAGCGGCTCGATCTCGTCGATCGCGGCGGTGAACGCGGCGTCGTGGTCCAGCAACGACTGCGCCATCGCGTGCCACTGCGAGCCGAGGCCGGAGAACACGAACACCGGGCCGGGCATGTCCGGCGTCAGCACGGGATGCCCGTGCGCCACGCCGTCGGCCTCCTCGCCCCTCGTGAACGCCTCCAGCCGCGCGGCGAGCTGCTCGTGGTTCGCCGCGACGACGCCGAGCCGTTCCGCCGCGTGCGAACGCCGGACAGCCAGCGTGTGCGCGAGATCGCCCGGCGGGGTCTCGGTGGAGCGCACCCAGCCGGCGAGCTTGTCCGCGGCGATACCCACGGCGGGTTCCGAGGCGGCGGACAGCAGGAAGACTCGCGGCTCGCCGTCCTCCGGCACGGACGACGGCGTGACCGGAAGGCCCTGCTCGACGACGACGTGCGAGTTCGTGCCCGAGATGCCGTAGGAGCAGACGGCCGCGAGCCGCGGTCCCCGTTCCACCGGCCAGTCGACGAGCTCGGTCGGCACGAAGAGCCGCGAGGTGTCCCAGTCGTCCTGCGGGATCGACGGGTTGGGGCGTTCGAAGTTGAGGTTGGCGGGGATCTGGCCGTGTTGCAGGCACAGCACCGTCTTGATCAACCCGGCGACGCCCGACACCGGTTCGGAGTGGCCGAGGTTGGTCTTGACCGAGCCGAGCGCGCACTTGCCGTTGCCCGTGCCGTAGACGGCGTTGATCGAGTTGTACTCGATCGGGTCGCCGACGGCCGTGCCCGGACCGTGGCACTCCACCAGGCCGACGTCGCCCGCGTCGACACCCGCCCTGCGGACCGCCATCCGGAAGACGTCCTGCTGCATCGCCGTGGACGGCGCGGTCATCCGCTCGGCCGCGCCGTCGGCGTTCACCGCCGAGCCGCGGATCACCGCGAGCACCTGGTCGCCGTCGCGCACCGCGTCCTCGAACCGCTTGAGGAACACGATCCCGGCGCCCTCGCTGCGCACGTACCCGTCGGCGCGGTCGTCGAACGCGTAACACTTGCCGCGCTTGGACAACAGCCACTCGGCCTCGTGGTGCTGCGTCTCCGGCGACGTGATCAGCTGCACCGCGCCGGCCAGCGCCGCGTCGCAGTCGCCCGCCGCCAGCGCGGTGCAGGCGGTGTGCACGGCGACCAGGCCGGACGAGCACAGCGTCTCGACGACCATGTTGGGGCCGCGCAGGTCGAGTCCGAACGCGACTCGCGCGGAGAGGTTCGCGATGAAGTTGCCGTAGGAGTAGGCGAGGTCCGGGTAGTCCTCGATCGGCCGGGCGTCGCGCAGCATGTTGTCCTGCGCGTACACACCCATGTAGACACCCGTGCGCGTGCCCCGCAGCGAGGCGATGGGCACACCCGCGTGTTCGACGGCCTCCCGCGCCACCTCCATCGTCAGGCGCTGTTGGGGGTCGATCGTCGCGGCCTCGACCATCGCGACGGACAACGCTTCGGGCTCCCACGCCCAGATGTCGCCGTCGACGAAGTAACCGCGGAGGTAGCGCTCGAAGTCGTCGGGATGCTGGTAGCCGGCGAGCCGTGCCGCGTCCCAGCGGTTCTCGGGCACCGTGCCGATGACGTCCGTGCCGTCCACGAGCAACTGCCACAGATCCGCGGGTGAGGAAACCCCGCCGGGGAACCGGCATCCCATGCCGACAATCGCCACGGGAATGCTCCGCACATCGGTCATCGCTGCGTTCCTCCACGTTGGGCGGCGAAATACGCGGTCGACGATATGACCCTCTCGACAATTTCCTGAAGACCCGCTCCGAGTGAAGCCGAATCACCTTGTCCCGCTTCAAAAAACCACACCGGGTCGACCTTCGGAACGACACGATCGCGTTCAGGTGAAGCGGTGTTCGCTTTCTGCACAACGGCTTCGCGATACACATACCCAGTACCGCCGAAATGCGCAGAATTGCTGATTGGCGAAGCAACTAGTCCCGACCGCCTCGACTATCTCCCAAAAATTCGACTGATCGTGGCGTCCGATAGGCCGAACGCGTGACAGCGGACGATTCACCAGCACTGCAGGTCGTGAAGTTTCACCCCAACAGGCAGGTGGTCGACAACCCTGCGATCTACCTACAGTTCGCCCGACCGGCAACATCCGCCACCGCCCGGAAAGACGTGAACATCGATGACCACCGACACCGATGCGCAGCCACCACTGGTCCGTCGCCACCGGGTGCACCTCACCGACGTGGAGGAAACGAGCGCCACGCTGGCGCGGCAGATCTCCAATCACTCGCTGACGATCCGCCCTGACCTCCACGATCCCTCGTGCTCGATCACGATCAATGCGACCAGCGGGTTCACCTACTGCCACACCCGGCTGGGCTGGCACGGCGTGATCGACGGAGAGCCGACCAGGTCTCTGCGACTGGTCGAGATCACCGGCGGCCGAATGGTCTTTCTCGGCACCGGCAGCAGGAGACCGCTGCCCGTGGGCAGCCAGACCGCGGTCCCGGCGGGCATCCCCTTGCACGTCGATTTCGCAAACATCGCCTACTGGAGGGTGGAGATCACACCGGACCAGATCTCCGAGGCGCTCGGCCACCCCGCCGACGCCGCGGACCCGACCTACCGCTTCGCCTTCGGCCCCGCCTCCACCCCGTTGCGAAACCAGTACTGGACTGCTGTCCGGAGGCACGTCTTCGAGGACGTCCTCAACAACCCGGAGGCGGCGAACAGTCCGCTGTGCCTCGCGGAAGCCGCTCGCCTGCTGGCGGTCGGCGCGGTGTTCGCCTTTCCCAACAACGCGCTGGAAGCAGGTCCCCAGCCGTCCGGGCCGCCGTCGTTACGGCGCGCGGTCGCCTACATCGAGGACCACGCGCGGGAGCCCATCACTTTGGCGGACATCGCCGCAGCGGCCCGAGTAGGCCCGCGCGACCTTCAGTCGATCTTCCGCCGGCACCTGGACACCAGCCCGATCCTCTACCTGCGCCGGGTCCGGCTCGCGCACGTCCACGACGAGATCAAGGCACGCACCGGCTCGTCGATCACCTCGATCGCGCGGAACTGGGGCTTCACCGACATGTCGCGGTTCGCCGCCTACTACCGCGAGGAGTACGGCTGTTCTCCCCGCGACACGTCGGCGAGGTGACGCCGCGCGAGTGCCACGAAGTCCTCTGTGGACGGATGGGCGGGTGACGCCGGCCAGGCCAGGTGCACGGTGATCGGGTCGGCGTCGGTCAGCGGCAGGTAGACGACACCCGGATGCGGGTTGTGGTGGCTGGTGCCGGCGGCTGTTACCCCGACCGTCGCGCCGGTCGCGATCGACGTGAGCCACTCGACCACGCCCGGCACGTCCACGGTGCGCGGGCGGGCCCCGACCGGCCAGAGATCGGCGGCGGTCGTCCCCGACGTCTCGCACACGGACACCGTCTCCCCGACCAGGTCGCTGAGCGAGATGGCGTCGCGGGCCGCCAGCGGGTGGTCTTCGGCGACCGCCGCGAGCCGTGGTTCTTCTATCAGCGCCACGTGATCGATGCCCGCCTGCACCGGTTTCACGCGCAGCACCGCCACGTCGGCTTCGCCACGCCTGAGCGCCGCCTCCGGGTCGTCGAACCGGCGGATCCGCACGAGCACGTCGGGATGCTCGGCACGCCACGAGCGCAGGAACGGGATGGTGAACCGGCCGAGCGCGGCCCACGCGAACGTCAGCCGCAACGGCTGGGGCTGCACGGCTTCGGCCAATGCCGTGTCGAGCTCAGTCAGGATGCGGTGGCTATGTTCCCACAGCCGTTGGCCGGTGTCGGTCAACGCCACATGACGCGTCGTGCGATCGACGAGCTTGACGCCCAGACGTCGTTCCAACTGCTCCAGCGTGCGTGAGAGAGCGGGCTGCGTGACGTGCAACGACTGCGCGGCCGCGGTGATCGACCGGTGGTCCCCGATCGCGGCCAACGCGCGGAGGTGCCGCAGCTCGACATTCATAACCACCGATCATAAGTGCTGCACGAACGGCATTTCACAGGCGACGAACGCGGCCCTAGCGTCGACGGCATGAGGATTTTGCTCGTAGGAGCCACCGGCACGCTGGGCAGCGCCGTCCACCAAGGGCTCACCGACCGCAAGCACGACGTCGTGACCGTCTCGCGCACGGGAGGCGACCTGCAGTACGACGTGACCGACCCTGCTCAGGTCGCGGACATGTTCCAGACCGTCGGCCAGGTCGACGCCGTGGCGAGTGCCGCGGGCCACGTGCCGTTCAAGCCGATCGCCGAGCTGACAGCTGACGACTACCAAGCGGGATTCACCGGCAAGGTGCTGTCGCAGGTCATGCTCGTGAGGGAAGGCCTCACGCACGTGACCGAGTCCTTCACCTTGATCACCGGCGTGCTCGCGCGCGAACCGATCGTCACGGGCGCCGCCGCGGCACTGGCCAACGGCGCGGTGGAGGCGTTCGTGCGGGCCGCCGCCATCGAGATCGCGCCGCAGCGGATCAACGCCGTGAGCCCGACCGTGTTCACCGAGTCGCTCGACGTCTACGGCGACTTCTTCCCCGGCATGAAGCCCGTGCCGCTGGCCGACGTCGTGCAGGCGTACGTGCGGTCGATCGAGGGACGGCAGACCGGGCAGGTCTACGTGCCCTGAACGTTCACGCGGCTCAGCAGCCGATCGACGAGGTCCGGCAGCTGCTCCTCCCCCGCGCCTTCGAGCCACAGGGCGATCCCGGTGCGGACCGCGGCGAGGAACGTGGCAGCCGTCAGCCTCGCGACCTCGGCTGACGGCTCCCGCAGCACGGCGGCCAGGTCGCGTTCGAGTGCGACCTGGTCTCCTGCTTGGCGTGCGAGCAACGAGGGATGCCGGCGCAGCAACCGCAGCTGGGCCATCCACTCGACGTCCGGAACCGGCCAGGCGCGGTACAGGTCCGCCGTGGCCGCGCGCAGGGCCTGCCACGACTTCTCCTCCACCGGTCGTGATCCGACCAGCGCGACCAGCGTCTGGAACCGTTCGCGGTCGACGCCCAGCACCGCGTCCTCCTTGCTCGTGAAGTAGTTGGAGAACGTTCGGCGCGACACCCCTGCCTCGTCGGCGATGTCCTCGACCGTCACCCCGTCCAGGCCGCGCTCCATCGCCAGCCGCAGCGCCGCCCTGGCGAGCGACCGCCTGGTCTCCGCCTTCTTGCGCTCCCGGAGCGTGGTCTCCACACCGTTCAGGGTAGCCCTGTACGTTGCCCATTGAGCAAATTTGCACGTTGTGCAAGAATCGGGGTGTGGAGAACAAGACGATGGGACACCGCCAGGTGCTGGAGTCCCTGTCCGGACTGCTGCTGGCGTTGTTCGTCGCGATGGTCAGCTCGACGGTGGTGTCCACCGCGCTGCCGCGCATCATCGGCTCGCTGAACGGCACCCAGACGCAGTACACCTGGGTGGTCACGGCCACCCTGCTCACGGCGACGGCGACCACCCCGATCTGGGGCAAGCTCGCCGACCTGTTCAACAAGAAAACCCTGGTCCAGGCCGCGATCGTGATCTTCGTGATCGGCTCTTTGCTGAGCGGTTTCGCGCAGGACACCGGCCAGCTCATCGCCGCCCGCGCGTTCCAGGGCCTCGGCGTCGGCGGTCTGCAGGCACTCGTGCAGGTCGTGATCGCCGCGATCATCCCGCCTCGCGAACGCGGCCGCTACAACGGTTACCTCGGCGCGGTCATGGCCGTCGCGACGGTCGGCGGCCCGCTGCTGGGCGGCCTGATCGTCGACGTGTCGTGGCTCGGCTGGCGCTGGTGCTTCTGGGTCGCCGTGCCGATCGCCGCGATCGCGTTCGTCGTGCTGCAGGCGACGCTGAAGCTCGAGACCGTGCGCCGTTCGAACGTGAAGATCGACTATCTGGGCGCGGCCTTGATCGCCGCCGGTGTGAGCACGCTGCTGATCTGGGTCTCGTTCGTCGGCAACTCGTTCGACTGGCTGTCGTGGCAGACCGCGGCGATGGTCGCGGGCGGGCTCGTCCTGCTCGGCGCGGCCGTCCTGGTCGAGCTGCGCGTGGCCGAACCCGTTGTGCCACTGCACATCGTGGTCCAGCGCACCCCGGCTCTGGCGATCATCGCGTCACTCGCGGCCGGCATGGCCATGTTCGGCGGCGCGGTGTTCCTCGGCCAGTACTTCCAGATCGGCCGCGGCTACACCCCGACCGAAGCAGGCCTGTTGACCATCCCGCTGATGGCGGGCGTGCTGGTGTCGTCGACGATCTCCGGCCGCATGATCAGCCGCTCCGGCGCGGTGAAGCCGTACATCGTGTCCGGCACGATCATCCTGGTGCTCGGCTTCCTCGGTCTCGGTTTCGTCGACCACGCCACGGCGTTGTGGATCGTCGGCGTCGCGATGGCCGTCGTGGGCATCGGTGTCGGCATGACGATGCAGAACCTCGTGCTGGCAGTGCAGAACAGCGTGCCCCTGAGCGAACTCGGTGCGGCTTCCGCGTCCGTGACGTTCTTCCGCTCCCTCGGCGGCACGATCGGCGTGTCGGTGCTCGGTGCCGTCCTGGCCAACCGCGTCACCGCCGACCTCTCCGCCGCACTGCACGTCCCGGCGGGCCAGTCGACCGGCGACACGAGCGCGCTGAACCTGTCCGCCCTGCCACCCCAGGTGCAGACCGTCGTGCACACCGTCTACGGCGACGCGACCGCGCACATCTTCCTGATCTCCGCGGCCGTCGGCGTGATCGGCGTGATCGCCGCACTGCTGCTCAAGCCGATCACCCTGCGCACCACGATCGACCTGGAGAAGAAGGAAGAGGGGGCAAAGGTGTCGTGATGACCAACGCCTTCGAGTCCACAGTGGTCTCCTTCGGCCCACGCCCGGAACCGTCCGCGCGCACCATCCTCGTGGGCGTGGACGGGTCCGACACCGCAATGCGCGCGGCAGCCTTCGCGTTCGGCACAGCGCGTCGCCAAGGAGCGCGGCTCGTCGTCACGTTCGTGGCGTGCCACTCCTCGCTGGCGGCACTCACCCCCGCCGTCGCCTCCGTGTTCGAGCACGAAGCGACGGCACGGCTCTACAGCGAACTGCGCGCGCAGATCGAGTCGTTCGCGGAGGAGCTGGACGTGCCGGTGACGTTCGTGAAGACGTTCGGCGATCCGTACACGGTGCTACGCGACTCGGCCGACCAGTGCCAGGCGGACATGGTGGTGGTCGGGGCGTCGCAACAGGCCGGGCACCGGTTCGCGGGATCGGTGGCCAAGAAGCTGATCCGCTCTGGACACTGGCCGGTGCTCGTCGTGCCGTAACTCGTTGGACAGCAACGAGATGATGATCCGGTGGTGGTCTTCGAGTGCGCGGCGTGCGGGGCCGCGCTCACCGTTGCGCTGACGCGAGTGGCGATGCCCGACCACGCGAACTTCCAGGTGGGCAACGGCTACATGGAGCTGCCCGCGCTCCTGTCACCTGGCACCTACGCCACCGGCGACGGACGGATCGCGATCGCACCCGGCGATGTGCGGGAGGTGTCGTGGATCCCGGACCAGCTCGGTGATGGCTGCTGCGGCCTGGGCGATTCCGACAGGCCCAACCTCGCCTGCGCGTGCGGACGGCAGGTCGCGACCCGAATAGACGACTGCTCGCAGTGGCAGGTGGTGTGGCTCGAACGCGAGGCCGTGCGACTCGCCGGCGGCCCGGAACCCGTGGCGGCCTGGGAGACGTTCGACTGGGAGTCCGTGCCGCTGCCAGGCCCGGACAGGTGGTGGCAGGTACACGCCGAGCTGGCGGCGGGAAAGGCGCTCGCTCACATCCTCGTCGCTTCCGGCGGGGTTCGCGTGACCGTGCCGGACGGACCGGTGGCGGACACCTTCCGGCGCCGGCTCGACGAGATGCTGACTGGACCTCTGTCGAAGTCCCTCGCACCGGCCGGTCCCGGACTGCACTCAAAGGCAGACATCCTGCTCGTGCCTCGGCATCCGCAGACCGGCGAACCCTGGCCCGCCGACGGAACCCTCGTCCCGATCTCGGCCGAGCTGTGGACGTGGCTGGTGCGCTACGACGACCAGCCGGTGATCCCCGCGACCGGCGGGAGATGGCAGTCGTACCTCGCCGACGACCCGCTGCCCACCCGCCCGAAGGGCGTCGAACCGAACCTCTGGGCCATCAGGGACACGCTGTCGCGCTTGCAAACACCTCGGATGACCTGACACCCGTCCACCGTCGCTGTACCGGAACTCGCTCCGCAGGTCAGCCATAGGTCGGAGCGCTGCTACCGTAGGCGCGGGCGCAAGGACTACTAAACCTTATTTAGTATTTATTCTTGACGGAGTCGAACGGCCGCCGCATGCTGTGGCCCTCGACGACGAGAGGTACGGGTATGCCCAGAACCCTGCTGACCGTGGCCATCGCCCTCACGCTGCTGGCGCCTCCTGCCGCCGCCGCGCCCGCGCCGCCTCCGACAGAGCACGCGGGCGTCGACCAAGGCGCGCCCACCTACTACGACTCCGGCATCGCGCGCACTCCGTACATGGGGTGGAACTCCTACTTCGCCGTGGGTGCGGCGTCGGAGGAGAAGGTGCTCGGGGTCGCCGACCACCTGGTGAGCAGCGGGCTCGCCCAGGCCGGGTACGACATCGTGTGGATCGACGGCGGGTGGAACGCCAGCCCGCCGCGGGACGGCAAGGGTACGTTGCTGCCCGACCCGGCGCGGTTCCCGTCCGGGTTCACCAAGCTGGTGGACACGTTGCACGCCAAGGGACTCCGAGCCGGCATCTACACCGACGCCGGTGCATCGGACGGCAAGAACTGCGCGGCCGGCAGCGGTGGCGGGTACTACGAGGCGGACGCGAAGCAGTTCGCCGGGTGGAAGTTCGACGCCATCAAGATCGATTTCCTGTGCGGCATCGCGCAGAACATGGACCCGGCCGTCGCCTTCACGCAGTTCTCCGCGGCGGTGCAGAAGGCCGGACGCAAGATGATCCTCAACCTGTGCAACCCCGTCACGGACGAGTGGGGTGTGCCGCACCGTTGGGACCAGACGGCGTATGTGGCGTACACGTACGGACCGCGGGTCGGCGACTCGTGGCGCACCAGCACCGACGTCGCGTTCGGCACGCCGTACGAGGGCATCTGGCGTGACGTGCTGCGCAACATGGACCGGAACCTGTACCGGCCCGGTGCGCAGGGACCCGGTCACTACAACGACCCCGACTACCTGATCCCGATGCGCAAGACCGAGCAGGGCACGTACGAGCTGAACGAGGAGGAGTCGACCTCTCAGCTCGTCATGTGGTCGGTGATGGCCTCGCCGCTGATCATCGGGTCGGACCCGCGCACGCTGCCGCCGTCGATGATCGAGACGCTGAAGAACCCCGAGATCATCGCGGTCGACCAGGACCCGCTGGCGATCCAGGGCGTGCGCGTCGCGGGCTCGAACAACGTCGACGTCTACAGCAAGGTGTTGTCCGGCAAGGGAGAGCGTGCCGTCGCGGTGCTCAACCGCAACGACCAGCCCGCCCAGTACACGGTCAGCTTCGCCGACGCCGGTCTCAAGGGTGACGTGCAGATCCGCGACCTGCGGGCACGCGCCGACAAGGGCACGGGCACCTCCTACACCGTCACGGTTCCCGCGCACGGCACCGCGTTCCTGAAGCTGCGCGGCGAGACCGCGGTTCCCGGCACGGACGTCGGCGGCGACACGTCCGCGAGCCCCGCACTGGTGCGGCACGACGACCAGAACCTGTCGGTGTTCGCGCGGGACAAGGCAGGACGCCTGCAGCAACGGTCTCAGATCAACGGCGAGTGGCGCGGCTGGGTCACGCTCGGCGGTCCGCGCAACGGCCAGATCCTCGGCCAGCCTTCCGCGTTCGCGAGCGCCGGCGGCCGGATCGACCTCTTCGTCCGCGGCACCGACAACGTCGCCTACCAAAGGACTTACAGCGGTGGCCGCTGGAGCGCCTGGACTTCTCTTGGTGGCACGCTGACCGACTCGGTGTCGGTGGCGTTCACCGGACCGGACAGCTGGAGCCTGTTCGGCCGCGGCGCCGACGGTCGCGTGTGGACTCGGGACGAGAACACGAGCTGGTCGTCCGTCGGCTCGCCCGGCAACCAGCAGATCTACGGCAGGCCTTCAGCAGCAACGGTGTCGGCCGGCACGTTCGTCACGGTCCGGCTGCAGGACGACTCCGCCTGGTACCGCAGGCGGACCGCGAACGGCTGGTCCGCGTGGACCTCGCTCGGCGGCGTGATCAGCGGCAGCCCGACGGCCCTGGCCAACGGCGACCGCGTGAACGTCTTCGTCCGCGGCAGTGACTACACGCTGTGGCAGCAGGATCTCGTCGACGGCGCGGGCACGTGGTGGTTCAAGCGCGACCAGTACGTCAGCAACGCGCTCACCGGCGCGGTAGGCGCGGCGGCGGGAACGAACGGCTCGTCGTGGGTCGCGGTGCGCGGCCCGGACAACGCCGTGCACGTGTCGGCCCTGCCTGCCAACTGAATCCGAGGAGCACCAGAAGATGACCACCCGTCGCGACTTCCTCAAAGCCACCGGTGCGCTGGGCCTGGGTGCCATGATCCTCCCCGCCTTCACCGCGCACGCCGAGCCCTACCGCCCCACCGGCAATCCCCTCAACACGAACCCGACCACTCTCTGGTACCCCGCTCCCGCCGACGAGGCGATGATCATCGAGCAGGGTCTGCCGATCGGCAACGGGCGTCTCGGCGCGCTCGTCGGCGGCGGCGTCGAGAAGGACTTCCTGTACCTGACCGACGTCACGATGTGGACCGGCGAGCTCAACGACGCGCTGGAGGGCGACGGCCAGTTCCCGTACGACCCGACGCACTTCGGCACGTTCTCGTTGCTGGCCAAGCTCTACGTCGAGATGCCGGGCCACACAGCGACCGACTACCGCCGTGCGCTCGACCTGAGCAACGGCATCGTCACCACGAACTACACGTACCAAGGCAAGCAGTACCGCCGGGAGATCTACGCGAGCCACCCGGACGACGTGGTGATCGTCCGGCTCGTCGGCCCGAACCAGACCGGCAGCGTGTCACTCCAAGGCGCCCACGGCGAACCGAGCGTCGGCGACGCGCCGCACACCGCCGCGCTGTTCACCGGCTCGTTCCAGAACCGGTTGGCGTACAGCGGTGTCGTCACGGCCTGCAGTCCTGATGGGACGGTGAAGGTCGACGGCAGCAAGCTCGCGTTCACCGGATGCTCGGACCTGGTGATCGTCTTCTCCGGCGGCACGAACTACGTCCCGGACGCGTCGAAGGGCTTCCTCGACCCGTACGTGGAACCCGCCAAGATCGCGCTCGACAAGGCAGCTGTCCGCGCAAAACCAGACGCGTTGCTGCGCACCCACGTCGCCGACTACCGCAAGCGCTACGACCGGCAGAAGGTCGACCTGGGCCGCTCCACCGACACCCAGCGCGCGATGGACACGTGGTCCCGCCTGAAGGCACGAGCGGGTGGTGCGCCGGACCCGGAGCTGGAGGCGAGCTACCTGCAGTTCGGCCGCTACCTCACGATCACGGGGTCGCGCGACAACCTGCCGATCAACCTGCAGGGCCTGTGGCTGTCGAACAACAATCCGGACTGGTACAGCGACTACCACACCGACATCAACATCCAGATGAACTACTGGCTGGCGGACCGGGCGTCGCTGTCGGACAACTTCGACGCGCTCGCGGACTACTGCGTCGCCCAGCTGCCCGCGTGGACGAACTCCACGCAGGCGTTGTTCCAGGACTCGCGCAACCGGTTCCGCAACACCAACAACCGCGTCGCCGGGTGGGCGATCGCCTTCTCCACCAACATCTACGGCGGCAGCGGCTGGTGGTGGCACCCCGGCGGCAACGCGTGGCTGTGCATGTCGCTGTTCGAGCACTACGAGTACACGCTCGACCGCGACTACCTGGCCAAGATCTACCCGTTGCTCAAGGGCGCCTGCGAGTTCTGGGAAGCACGCCTGGTCCAGACGCCGCAGGGCCTGGTCGACGACTACGACTGGTCGCCGGAGCACGGCCCGCAGGACGCGCGCGGCCTCACCTACGCGCAGGAGCTGGTGCACAACCTGTTCGGCAAGTACCGGATCGCGACCGACGTGCTGCGCAAAGACCAGTCCTACGGCCGCAGGATGTCGGAGCTGCGGGCCAAGCTGTACCTGCCGGAGGTCAGCCCGAAGACCGGCATGCTGCAGGAGTGGATGTCGCCCGACGACCTCGGCGAGACCACACACCGGCACCTGTCGCCGCTGGTCGGCTTCTTCCCCGGTGACCGCATCAACCAGGACGACTCCCCCGCCGCGCTGATCGACGGCGTGCGCAAGCTCCTCACCACGCGTGGGATGGAGAGCTTCGGCTGGGGTCTCGCGTGGCGGGCGGCGTGCTGGGCGCGGCTGAAGGACGCGGACCGCGCCTACCAGGCCATCCAGACCGTGCTGCGGCCGTCGCTGAACTTCGCCAACGGCTCGGCGGCGAACTTCTTCGACATGTACAGCTTCGGCGACAGGTCCATCTTCCAGATCGACGCGAACCTCGGCGCTCCGGCGGCGATGCTGGAGATGCTGCTCTACGCCCGGCCTGGCGTGATCGAGCTGCTGCCGGCGTTGCCGTCGGCGTGGAAGACCGGCTCTGTCACCGGAATCGGCGCGCGTGGCGGCTTCACGGTCGAGCTGACGTGGAAGGACGGCAAGGTGGTGACCGCTGTCGTGCACAGCGTCGGCGGAACGGAGACCGAGGTGCGGTTCGGCCGGTGGCGCAAGCGGATCAAGCTGCGCAAGGGGCAGTCAGTCACGCTGAAGCCGTGACATGGGAGGGTTCGTGGTCATTAGGATCAGCCGGTGACCACGAACCCTCCCGAAGTCACCTTCACCAGCCGCAAGTCCGCAGTGGCCCAGCGCGTGATCGCCGGAGTGTCGATCGTCGCGGTGGCGGCGGGTGCCATCGCGCTCGCCTTCTCCGGTGAGCCGTGGTGGGCGATCGCGCTGTGGGAACTCGGCCTGCTGGTGACCCTGATGTTCCTGCTGGCGGTCTTCTCCTCGGCCAGGAGCGACGCGGACGAGACCGCCGCGCTGGTCGCCGCGGGGACCAAGGTGACCGGCGAGGTCATGGACAAGACCCTGTACGACACCGGCGACTCGATCTACTACCTGCTCACGGTCTCGGTTCCGTTGCCGGACGGCGGTTTCGAGGCGCGGCACCGGTGCAGCCAGCAGGAGTGCAAGGATCTCGAACCTGGCGGGCGGATCACCGTCCTAGTCGATCCCCAGACCCGAGCCTGGGCCGTCCTGCACTAGCGCGGTCGAATCCCGGACCACCAACGTCGTGGCCAGCTCGATGTGCAACGCCTCGGGCTGATGGCCGTCCAGCACCCGCATGAGCTGCGTGACGGCGATCCTTCCCATCTCCTGCAACGGTTGCCGCACCGTCGTGAGCCGCGGATCGGTCGCCTCGGCGAGATCGATGTCGTCGAACCCCGTCACCGACAGGTCTGACGGCACCCGCAGCCCACGTTCCCGCGCCGCCTGCAACGTGCCCACGGCGACCTTGTCGTTGAAGCAGACGATCGCGGTCGGCCGAGGCCGCAGGTCCAGCAGTTCCGACGCTGCCTGCTTGCCTTGCGCGGTGGTGGGTTCGACGTACCGCAGGCGATCAGGCGTCAGCAGCACACCTGCCTGAGCGAGCGCCGCGCGGTGGCCGGCCAAACGCGCATCACCCGCCAGCCACTCCGAAGGCCCTGCGATCACGCCGATGTCGCGGTGTCCCAGGCTGATCAGGTGGTCCGCCACGGCACGGGCTCCGGACGAGTGCGCGGCCGACACGGCGGCGATGTCCGGCGGCGGTGGCGTGCGCGGATCGACCACTACGAACGGGAAACCCGCCTCCGACAAGGCGACCAGTGCGGAGCCCTCCTCCGGCGGCAGGATCAGGATCGCGGCGTCGACGTCCGAACCGGGCAGGTCGCGCAGCGCGTCGGTGTGCTGGCCGGACTCCCCCGCGTCGAGCAGCAGGCGCAGGCCGTGCAGCTTCAGCGTCTCCGCGATCGAGGACACGATCAGCCCGAAGTAGTCGGTGAGGACGTACGGGCACCGCACGTAGACGGTCCGGACTCGCACCGGGGCCTTGCGACGTTCCAGGGCCTGAAGCACCAGGTCACGGGTTCGCGGAGCCACGTTCACATGATCATTGAGCACGCGGGAGACGGTCGCGACCGAGACACCGGTCTCCGCGGCGATGGCACGGAGGCTCGCGCGTTGTTTCACGTTCTCGATCTGACGTTCCACCAGGTCAATGTACCGGAACTCGTCCAGACCATTGACCCTTGCCACGCCCAGGTGTTTCATCCTGAAAGCTGATGTTTCACAGTGATGAACGGGTGTTACATGAGACGAATCGCGATCGTGGCACTGCTGCTCGGACTGACCGCGCCGACGGCTGAGGCGTCCAGCGCGCCGGAAGTGCGCGTGTGGGTCACCACGCCGGACCGCGCGGAGCTGATGCACGAACAGCCACGCGTCGCGTTCGCCAAAACCGATTCAACGCATCCGACGATCGTCGTCGACCCCGATCAGAGCTACCAGACCGTCGACGGGTTCGGCGCGTCCATCACCGACTCGTCGGCAGAGGTCCTCGCGGGCCTCAGCCCGGCCGTGCGCGCGGACACCCTGCGCAAGCTGTTCGACCCGGCGAGCGGCATCGGCGTCAGCTTCCTCCGCCAGCCCGTCGGTTCGTCCGACTTCACCGCAGCCAAGGACCACTACACCTACGACGACGTCCCGGCCGGGCAGACCGACTTCGCGCTCAAGCACTTCAGCATCGAGCACGACGAGGCGAAGATCCTTCCGTTGCTGCGCGAGGCAAAACGGCTCAACCCGAAGCTGAAGGTCATGGCCACGCCGTGGAGCCCGCCGGCGTGGATGAAGACCAACGACTCGCTCGTCGGCGGTCAGCTCAAGGACGACCCGAAGATCTACGACGCCTACGCACGCTATCTCGTGAAATTCGTTCAGGCGTACACCCGAGCCGGAGTGCCGATCGATTTCCTGTCGGTGCAGAACGAACCGCAGAACCGCAAGCCTGACGCGTACCCCGGCACGGACATGCCCGTCGCGGCACAGATCAAGGTGATCGAGGCACTCGGCCCGAAACTGCTCGGCTCCCGCACCAAGATCCTGGGCTACGACCACAACTGGGCCACGCACCCCAACGACGGCACCGCGGAAGCCGACTACCCGTACCAGGTGCTGCGCTCCCCCGCCGCCAAGTGGCTCGCCGGCACCGCCTACCACTGCTACTACGGCAACCCCGCGGCCCAGACCGCGCTGCACAACACCTTCCCGGACAAGGGAATCTGGTTCACCGAGTGCTCGGGTTCGAAGGGCGCGACCGACCCGCCCGCCAAGGTCTTCAGCGACACGCTCAGGTGGCACGCCCGCAACGTCGTCCTCGGCACCACCCGCAACTGGGCCCGCAGCGCGGTGAACTGGAACATCGCCCTGGACAGCACCGGCGGCCCGCACAACGGCGGTTGCGGCACCTGCACCGGCCTCGTCACCGTGCAGCCGAACGGCGAAGTCACCACCGACGCCGAGTACTACACGATCGGCCACCTGTCGAAGTTCGTGAAGCCGGGCGCGCGCAGGATCGCCAGCACGTCGTTCGGCACGACCGGGTGGAACGGCCAGATCATGGACGCCGCGTTCCGCAACCCGGACGGTTCCACGGCTCTGGTGGTGCACAACGAGAACGACGAGCCGCGCACGTTCGCCGTCAACGTCGGTGACCGCGCCTTCGAGTACACCCTGCCCGGTGGTGCGCTGGCGACGTTCACCTGGATCGCGCGTTTCCACAGCAAGCTGGACGCCGTTCCGCTCACCGGCGCCACTGCCACCGACCCCGCGCTGATCGACGACGACGCCTCCACCCGCTGGTCGAGCGGCGCAGCCCAAACGCCGGGTCAGGCTGTGCAGGTGGATCTGGGACGCCGCAAGGACTTCCGCCGGGTCGCGCTCGACAGCGGCGGCAACCTCGGTGACTACGCCCGCGGCTGGGACCTGTCGATCAGCGACGACGGCACGACCTGGCGTTCGCTCAAGACCGGAACCGGCACCGGTCAGCTGACCAACATCGACGTGCGCAGGACCAGCGCGCGGTACCTCCGCATCACGTCCACCGGCACGTCGAGCAGCTGGTGGAGCATCGCGGATCTCCGTCTGTACAAGTAAAAAACCTGGGCGCCCAAACCCTGCAAGGAGCGCTATGTCAACGATGACAAAACGCCTGCGTGGCATCGCGGTCGTGTCGGCCGTCGTGATGGCGGGGATCGCCACCCCGTCGGCGACCGCAGCGACCAACGCCAATGTGTGGCTCACCACCGCCGACCGCTCGAACCTGTTGCGGCAGCAGGCGGACGTGACGTTCGGCTCGGGCGGCACCGGGCCGACGATCACGGTCAACCCGAACCAGACCTACCAGTCCATGGTCGGTTTCGGCGCGTCGTTCACCGACGCGGCGGCGTGGAACATCTTCAACTCACCGCGTCGCAACGAGATCATGAACAACCTCTTCAACAAGACCACCGGCATCGGTATGAGCTTCATCCGCCAGCCGATCGGCGCGACGGACTTCTCCCGCAGCTTCTACACCTACAACGACGGCGCGGCGGACCCGACGCTCTCCCGGTTCTCGATCTCGCACGACAACGCCTACATCCTGCCTCTCCTTCAGCAAGCCAAGCAGCTCAACCCACAGCTCGCGGTGATGGCGACACCGTGGAGCGCCCCCGCGTGGATGAAGAACAACAACAGCCTCATCCAGGGTTCGCTCAACGACAGCAGGATCGGTGTCTACGCCGACTACCTGGTGAAGTTCGCGCAGGCGTACCAGGCCGCGGGCATCCCGATCGACTACCTGAGCGTGCAGAACGAGCCGAACTTCGAGCCACCGGGCTACCCCGGCATGCGGATGTCCGCGCAGCAGCAGGTCAACGTCATCAACACATTGGTGCCCAAGCTGCGCGCGGCCGGACAGCAGGCCCGCATCCTCGGCTACGACCACAACTGGGACGACACGAACTACCCGCAGACCGTGAACAACGGCGCGGGCAACAACGTGATCGGCTCGGCGTGGCACTGCTACGGCGGCAACCCGAGCGGACAGTCCGTCGTGAAGAACAACCAGCCGGGCAAGGACATCTTCTTCACCGAGTGCTCTGGCACTCGTTCCAGCGATGACGCCTCGACGTTCCGCGACACGTTGCGCTGGCAGGGGCTCAACCTCGCGATCGGCGCCACCCGCAACCACGCGCGGTCCGTCGCGATCTGGAACATGGCCCTGGACAACAACAACGGCCCGGTCATCGGCAGCTGCGGCAACTGCACGGGCGTCGTCCGGACCAACGGCAACGACGTCACCTACAACGCCGAGTACTACGTGCTCGGCCACCTCTCGAAGTTCGTGCAGCCGGGTGCGGTCCGCATCGACTCGACCGGATACGGCGAGGGCGGCATCCAGAACGTGGCGTTCCGCAACCCGGACGGCCGGATCGTGCTGGTGGCGCTGAACTCCGGTGGCGCGCAGAACTTCCGCGTGTCCTACAGCGGCCAGACCTTCGGCTACAACCTCCCGGCCGGCGCCATGGCCACGTTCACCTGGCCCGGCACGCTCGACCCCGGTCAGCCCGGCCGCACCGGCACCATCACGGGCCTGGGCGGCAAGTGCCTCGACGTCACGAACGGCTCGACCGCGAACGGCAACCAGCCGCAGCTGTGGACGTGCTTCTCCGGCAGCGCGAACCAGCAGTGGACGCTGGCCGCCGACGGAACCGTGCGGGGGCTGGGCAAGTGCCTCGACGTCACCGGAAACGGGACGGCGGACGGCACGGCGGTGCAACTTTGGGACTGCTTCGGCGGCGGGAACCAGCGCTGGACCGCGACGAACGGCGCGCTGGTGAACGTCGGCAGCAACAAGTGCCTGGACGTCATCGGCAACAGCACGGCTGATGGCGCGAGACTGCAGATCTGGTCGTGCACGGGTGGGGCCAACCAGAGGTGGACCGTACCCGCGTAGTGAAGACGGCGAGGCCGGTGTCCGAAGACGGCGGGCACCGGCCTCGCTCTTTTCACCGCACGAACCGGTAGATCTGGCCGTCACGCAGCTCGTAGGAGTCCGGGGCACCGACCGGCGGGGTGGCGGCCAGATGCGCGAGCACCTTCGTGCGGCCGCGGATCGTCACGCCGCCCTCGGTCCAGTGCAGGTACGGGTGCAGCAGGAACTTGAGCCCGTCCCAGTCGCGGGCCTCGATCGCCGCCACGGCGTCGTTCACCACTTGGTCCACATGCATCAGTACAACACTTGGCGCAATACCGGTTCGTCTACATCTTGCGTGTTCTTGTTCACTTCTTGCACTCTGGAGTCGGATCGCCGACAAAGGAGTTTGCGATGTCCCTGTCCAGACGAACACTCCTCAGCACCGCCCTGACAGTCCCCGCCCTGCAGTTCCTGCCCGCCGCCCAAGCCAGTCCGCCCGGTGACGTGGTCGGCAAGATCACCGTCGGGTACCAGGGCTGGTTCGCCTGCCGCGGTGACAGCTCCCCCATCGACGGCTGGTGGCACTGGAACAACAACTGGAGCCAACCGCCCGCTCCCCCGACGAGCTCGGTCCGGGTGTGGCCGGACGTGCGCGAGTACACCCGCACCTACCAGACCGCGTTCCAGAACCTCAACGACGGCCGCCCGGCCACGCTGTTCTCCAACTACGACAGGCAGACCGTCGACGTCCACTTCGCCTGGATGCGCGACAACGGCTGCGACACGGCCGCCCTGCAACGCTTCAACCCGACCGGCGGCGAAGGCCCGATCCGCGACGCCGTCACCGCGCACGTGAGGTCTGCCGCCGAGGCGACCGGGCGGAAGTTCTACATCATGTACGACGTCACGGACTGGCTGACCATGCAGCCGGAGATCAAAACTGACTGGCAGAACAAGATGTCGGCGTACATGTCGTCGCCCGCCTACGCCCGCCAGAACGGCAAACCCGTCGTCGGCATCTGGGGCTTCGGGTTCAACGAGCCCAACAAACCGTGGTGCCCGGAGCCGTGCCAGGACGTCATCAACTGGTTCAAGGCGCAGGGTTGTTACGTCATGGGCGGTGTGCCGACGCACTGGCGGCTCGAAGGCGAGGACTCCCGCAAGGGGTTCGCGAGCGTCTACCGGTCGTTCGACATGATCTCGCCGTGGATGGTCGGCCGGGTCAACAACATCGGCGAGTCGGACCACTTCCACACCAACATCAACGGCCCGGACCAGGCCGAGTGCACCGCGTTCGGCATCGACTACCAGCCCTGTGTCCTGCCCGGCGACGTCGCGCAACGCCAACGGGTGCACGGCGACTTCATGTGGCGGCAGTTCTACAACATGGTCCGCCTCGGCGTGCAGGGCATCTACATCTCGATGTTCGACGAGTTCAACGAGGGCAACCAGATCTGCAAGACCGCCGAGACCCAGGCCGACGTACCCGCCGGATCCGGCTATCTCGCCCTGGACGAGGACGGCACGCGTTGTTCCTCCGACTACTACCTGAGGCTGACCAACGACGGCGGTCGCATGCTCAAAGGCCAGATCCCGCTGACTCCAACGCGTCCAACGCAACCGATGCTCGGCAATCCGCCGGCGCCGAACGTCGACCTCGCGGCTGGCAAGCCGACGCAGCAGAGCTCGCAGACCCAGCACTACGGCAGCGGGTACGTGACGGACAACGACCCGCGCTCGTACTGGGAGAGCGCCAACAACGTGTTCCCGCAATGGGTTCAGGTCGACCTCGGCACGCCGGCGATGCCGGGGCGGGCGGTGCTGACGCTCCCGCCCGACCCGGCCTGGGGACGGCGGACCCAGGTCATCACCGTTGAGGGCAGCTCCAACGGCCAGTCGTTCACCGTGCTGCGACCGGCCGCCGGGTGCGAGTTCGACCCGGCGACCGGCAACTCGGTCACGCTCTCGTTGCCCGGCAACGAGGTTCGTTACGTCAGACTCACGTTCGCGAGCAACACGGGCTGGCCCGCGGGCCAGTTGTCCGGGCTGAAGCTGTTCACGACATGAGGTGAATCGGCACGACGTTGTCCCCGGAGACGACGAACCGCACGCGCCCGATCGCCTGGCCGGCCGTTCCGATCTGCAACCGCAGATCGGAATGGTTGTTCTGCCTGCTGGTCAACGCCGCTTCGGGCAACGGGATCACCGCGGTCTTCCACGTCTCGGTGCCGGTGTTCGTGACGAACTGCGAGTCGCGGTAGGCGTTGTTGCCCACGTTGCCGAACGAGTCGTACTGGATGTTCCAGGTGCTCGTGCCGCGGTCGAAGTAGTCGACGTGCGCCGTGGCCTGGTAGCGGCCGCCGGGCACCACGCTGTCGTCGATGTCGAAGTACATGAACGGCGACGCGGAACCCGTTGTGGTGCGGCCGGTTCGCCCACCGACGGTGATCGGTGTGGTGCGGCCGTCGTCGCCGTCCTTGATCCACGCGCCGCGCGGTGTGTCGGGGTTGCCGAGGTCGGCGCCGACCACCGCGTCGGCCGACTGCCCGATGCCGACGGCGAACACGTGCATCGCCGGGTTGTTCGGCACCTGGCTCGGCGCGATGTCCGGCAGGATCACGTACTTCACCGTCTTGGCCGGGTCGAGCGGTGCCCACGCGAGGTAGACGTGCACGCGCTGATCTTGACGGGTGCTGTTCGGGCCGACGTTGATGTACGGGGTGGCGGCGGCGATCGAGGTGCCCGGCAAGGCGTTGCCCGACCACCAGTCCGCGAACGACAGCGTGTAGCTCTGCGTGCTGCCGTCGGTGTAGACGATCGTGCCCGGTGCCGAGGTGCTGCCGAACGCGCTCGAGCCGAGGAAGCCGAGCAACCGGCCCTGGCCGCTCACCGGCAGCACCTGACCACCCGCGACGACGTTGTTGGCGGTGTTCGGCTGCGGCCAGGTGAACGGGATGCCGCCGACGTTCACCGGACCGGACGCGAGACCTGCCGCCGCCAGTGCCTGCGCGGAGTAGTTCAGACCGCTGCCGTCGAACGCGCCGCTGACCGGCTGGTTGTCGTTGCTGATGCCGGTGTTGGTGAACGCGGCCGCGACCGAGCCGTACGGGACCTTGACCGTGCCGCCTGCTTCGAACGCGCCGAGGCTGGAGCTCGCCGTGAACCCGATCTGATAACTGCCTGGGCTCGCACTGCCGGACACCGTCCACTTCACCGTCACCGAGGCACCGGCGGCAACGCGGTCGAACGTGGTCGGCGTCGTCGGCGTGGCGGTCCAGCCGTTCGGCGCGGTGATCGTCACCGACAGTCCGCGCACTTCTTCGGTGCTGCCGTTGGTGAACGTGGCGCTCGCGGTGTCGGACGTGCCGGCGGCCAGGATCGACGGCACTGTGCTGGTCAGCGTGCCGGTGACCAGGATCGGCGCTGAGCCGGAGACTCCGTTCACGGTCGCGGTGATCGTCGCGGCGCCGTCCTTGATCGCGCGCACCACGCCTTGGGAGTCCACCGACGCGACAGCCGGGTTGCTGCTCTTGTAGCTGACCTGCGCGCGGCTGAGGTCCACAAAGGTCTGGTCGTCGTTGACGGCCTCCAGCACCCGGTCGGCGGTCACGTTGGTGTCCGTGGCGAGCCAGCGGTTCTTGCCCAGCAACGAGAACGTCTGGCCCGGCCGGTGCACGACGTTCTCAGGCTGAACGGTCACGTGCTTCACGCGTGGTGTGATGGCGCCGCTCACCCGGACGTCCTTGCGCGCCACGATCGACGCCGCGTCCGTGCCGACGCGGAACTGGTAGGTGCCCGCCGTCACCGTCTCGCGCTTGTTCACCGTGTCCCACAACGCGAGGTCGCGGACCTTCACCGGGATCACGACCCGTTGCGTCTGACCTGGGGTGAGCAGGCGGGTCTTCTGGAACCCGGCGAGCTTCTGCAACGGCACATCGCCCGTGCCCGCGCCCGGTGCGGCGACGTAGAGCTGGGCGACCGTTGTTCCGGCGCGCTGACCGGTGTTCGTCACGTCGAGGCTGACGTTGACGGTGTCGTTCGGGGAAGCGGTGGTCCGGTCCGCTGTCACGTTCGAGAACCTGAAGGTGCTGTAGCTCTGGCCGTAGCCGAACGGGAACGTCGGCGTGCCGGTGAAGTACTGGTAGGTGCGGCCGAGTCCGCCCGTTCCCGCCGCGTTGAGCCGGTAGTTCTGCATCGGCGGCAGCTGCGAGTCGTCGCGGTACCAGGTGAAGCTGAGGTGCCCGTCCGGGTTCTGCTTGCCGAACAGCACGTTGGCGAGCGCGGTGCCCTGGCTCTGGCCGTTGTAGCCGCTGAACAGCACCGCCGGGACCTTCGTCTGGTCGAACGTCACCGGGCCCATCGCCTGCACTGCGAGCACCGTGCGCGGGTTGCCGAGCGCGCTGACCTGGTCGATCAACGAGGTGTAGTTGCCGGGCATGGCGATCGTGGACCGGTCCTTGCCCTCCCGTGCCACGTCCATGTCCGTCCCCGCGAAGATCACGACCAGGTCGGCGGCACGCACGGCGTTCTTGGTCGCGTCGCTCAGCACCGCCGGAGAAGTTGCGGTCGTGGAGGTTCCGGCCGCGTCGAACACGACCGAGGCGTTCGGCAGCGCGGCCTGGATGCCCTGCACGACGTTCACCGTGTGGGTCGGCTGGCCGCTGTAGCCGCCCAGGGTGACCTTGTTCGCGAGGTCGCCGAGCACCACGACCTTGGACGTCCGCGCGGGATCGGCGGGCAGCACGTTCTGGTTCTTCAGCAGCACCACCGAGTTGTCCGCGACCTTCGTGGCGAGCGCCTGGTTGGCCGCGCTCTCGATCACCGACTTGGTGATCTTCGTGTAGCCGACCTGGTCCGCCGGGTCGAACTCACCGGTCGCCATGCGCATCGTGAACACTCTCACCAGCGACGCGTCGAGCACACCCTCGGACAGGATGCCCGCGTCGATGGCGGCCTGGACGTTGGTCACCGTCGCGTTGGCGCCCTCGCAGTTCAGCTGCGTGCCGGCGCGCAGACCGAACGCCAGAGCTCCCGCGGCGGCCGGGATCTTGCGACTGGTGGAGTTGTTCGTCCACACGACCTGGGCGCCCTCGATGGACGAACGCCAGCCCGGCGCCGCCCACAGGTGCCCGGTGGGCGGCGGCTGCCAGACCGTCGCGATCGCGTCGCAGTCCGACACCGAGTACCCGTCGAAGCCGTAGGTGCGCTGCGCCAGCTGGTTCACCAGGTAGCCGTGCACCGCGCCGGGCGTGCCGTTGATCGAGTTGTACGACGTCATCAGGCCACTGGCGTGGTCGCGCTCGATGATCCCCTGGAACTGCTTGAGGTAGTACTGCCGCAGGTCGGCCTCGGTCGCGGCGGAGTTGCCGGACAGCCGATCGTCCTCGACGTTGTTGAGCGCGTAGTGCTTCAGCGTCGCGGCGACCTTGAGGTACGGGGTCGTCGGGGTGCCGTCGATCGTGTTGCCCTGGTAGCCGTTGACGAACGCGCCCGCCATCCGCGTGACCAGGTGCGGGTCCTCGCCGAAGCCCTCGTCGGTGCGGCCCCAGCGCGGGTCGCGGTCGAGGTTCACGGTCGGCGCCCAGTACGTCAGGTCGCCGTACTCGTTGATGTCCGGCCCGATGTTGTTCTGCCCGGTGCCGAACAACGACTTGTCGACGAAACCCCTGGCCTCGTCGGAGATCGCGGTGGTCTCGGCGTGGATCAGGCCGGGATCCCACGACATCGAGGTCGCGAAGTTCACCGGGAAGCTCGTCGCGTGCACGTTGTCGACCCAGCCCTGGCCGCCGCCGCGCGGGTCGCCGCCGAGCCGGTTGAGGCCGTGCTGGCCCTCGCTCCAGTACGTGTACTGCTGCACGCCGAGCCGCGGGATCGCCGGGGCGTTGTTGGTGTGCAGCTGCCGCACCTTCTCCGGCAAGGTCATGCGCGACACCAGGTCCGCCGCTCGTTCGGCGAACGTGTAGCGGGTGTCGCGGTAGATCGGCGTCGCGGCCGCGGCTCTGGCCGGGCCGGTCGCGACAACGCCGCTGATCACGGTCAACGCGGCGACGAGTGCGGGCAGCAAGCGACGAGACATGGAGGACCTCCGCCAGGACCGAAGGTGAGCCTTCGCAACGCGGAGTTCACGGTTCCGCCGATTCACGACACAAGTCAACGTTTTGCGCGAGTTCCGGTACAAACTTTCGCCTGAAGTCGGAAGAACTCCGTTGCTAGAGTTGTCCGATGTCAGAGACCCCGGCCAACATGCGGCGCCTCGGCCGCCTGCGCGTGCTGCAGGCGTTGACCGAACTGGGCGAGGTCTCGCGCGGGGATCTGTTGCGCTACACGGGGTTGTCGCGCGCCACGATCAGTTCGCTGATCGGCGACCTGATCCGTGAAGGGATCGTCCGGGAACAGAGCGCGGGGTCGGCCAAGCCCGGCCGCCAGCCAGACGTCACTGCCCGCGAACAGAACGCGGTGTCGGCCAAGCCCAGCCGCGAGCCAGCCCTCGCTGCCCGCGAGCAGAGCGCGGTGTCGTCGCACCTGGTCGGCGAGCCACCCCACCGCGAACCCGGCACGCCATCCCGCCTCGGCCGCCCACCCCAGGTCATCTCCTTCGTCCCCGAAGCCGGGTACGCCTTCGGTCTCGACATCGGCCACGACCACGCCCGCCTCGTCCTGAGCGATCTCACCGGCACCCCGGTCTGGGACGACAGCGTCGACCTCGACGTCGACAGTTCCGCCGACGCCACCGTGTCCGCGGCCGCCGAACTGGTCGAGGCCGCGCTCGAAGAGGTCGACCGCTCCCTCGTGCTCGGCCTCGGCGTGGGCATCGCGTGCCCGGTCGACCGAAGAACGGGTGTGCTGCGCGCCGAGGGGATCATGCCCGCGTGGGTCGGCGCCAAGCCGGCGGAGATGCTGACCGACCGCACGGGCCTGCGCACGCTCGTGGTCAACGACGCCAACGCATGCGTTGTGGCCGAACGCAGGTACGGCGTGGCGCGCGCGTGCGACGACGTGGTCTACCTGCGGCTCTCGGCCGGGATCGGCGCGGGCGTGGTGTGCGACGGGCAGATGCTGCTCGGCCACGACGGGCTGGTCGGCGAACTCGGCCACATCTCGATCGACCCGAACGGCGAGGTGTGCCGGTGCGGCAACCGCGGCTGCCTGGAGACCATCGCGAGCCCGTCCGCGATCGCCCGGTTGTTGTCGCGCAGCTGGGGCCGGGTCGTCACGAACGCCGAGCTGATGGCGTTGCTGCTGGCCGGTGATCGCGGTGCGGTGCGGGCGGTGGAGGACGCGGGTGAGGCGGTCGGCAGGACGCTCGCGATGACGGTGATGGCGTTGAACCCCGAGCTCGTGGTCGTCGGTGGTGAGCTCGCGGCGGCGGGCGATGTGCTGTTCGACCCGATCCGGCGGGCACTGCGACGGAACGCGCTCAGCGATCTGCACGGTGAGCTGCGGATTCTGCACAGCGCACTGGGTGACAGCGCCAGTGCGCGCGGGGCCGCCGCACTCGTGCTCGCGGAGGCGCCGAACCTCCTCACTATTGACAAGGTTTGATCAAAAACCGATAGTTCAAGCCCATGCGCTGTGCAACTGTGTTATCACGGAGCGTAGTAGCGGTTGTCGTGGTGCTCGGTGTGATCACGCCACCGGCCCAGGCGGTTTCCCTTGTCGCTGACCCTGTTTCGCTCGTCGACCCGATGATCGGCACCGGCAACGGCGGCGAGACGGTCGGCCAGATCAACAACTTCCCCGGTCCCGCCGTGCCGTTCGGCATGCTGCAGTGGAGCCCGGACACACCCGGCGCGTACGCGGGTTATTCGTACGACAGCACCAAGATTCGCGGGTTCAGCCTCACGCACGCGTCGGTCGGGTGCACGCAGTACGGCGACGTGCCGATCCTGCCTGTCGTCGGTGACGTCGGTGCGGCGCCGTGGAACCGGACCGAGACCTTCTCGCACAGCACCGAGATCGCGAAGGCCGGCGAGTACGCGGTGACGCTCGCCGACTCGAACGTCCGCGTCGACATGGCGTCCGCGACCCGAACCGGGCTTTCTTCTTACACATTCCCGGCCACCGACGAGGCACGTGTGCTGGTCAAAGCGGGCGCGAGTCTCAACGGCAACAAGGCCGCGTCGGTGCGCACGGTCAGCGATCGCGAGGTCGTCGGATCTGCGGTGACCGGTGACTTCTGCGGCAAGAAGCACAGCTACACCATCTACTACTCGCTGACGTTCGACCGTCCATTCACGACGGTCGGCAGCTGGGACGGCACCTCTGTCAGCCCGCCGTCGAGCTCGTTCGACGTGTCCGGGCCGCGTTCCGGCGGCTACCTGACGTTCGACACCAGCGCTGATCAGACCGTTCGGGCGAAGGTCGCGATCTCGTACGTTAGCGTTGAAGGCGCACAGAAGAACATGCGTGCGGAGATTCCTGACTGGGACCTCGCGCCGATCAAGGCCGAGGCGCGGAAACTCTGGCACGACAACCTGTCCCGCATCGAGATCGGTGGCGGCACGACGGACCAGCAGAAGACGTTCTACACCGCGCTGTACCACTCGTTGCTGTACCCGACGACGTTCAGCGACGTCGACGGCCGGTACATCGGGTTCGACTCGAAGATCTACTCGGTGAGCGGGAAGCAACGCGTCCAGTACGCCAACTTCTCGTTGTGGGACACGTATCGCTGCCTCGCCGCGCTGCAGGCGTTGCTGCGGCCGGACATCGCGAGCGATCTCGCCCAGTCTCTGGTGAACGACGCCGTGCACTTCGGATGGCTGCCGAAGTGGCCGGTGATGAACTCCGAGTCGGGAGTGATGAGCGGCGACAACGCCACACCGTTCCTGGCTTCGCTGCACGCGTTCGGCGCTCGGGACTTCGACACCGCGACGGCGTTGCAGTACATGGTGAAGGGCGCGACGACGCCGGCCCCGCCCGGTTTCCCCTACCAGCAACGACAAGGCGTCGTGGACTACCAGAAGTTCGGGTACGTGCCGAATGATCGTTCCGAGCAGGGACACGTGCGGCTGGGCGGGTCGCAGACGCTGGAGTACGCGCTCGACGACTTCTCGATCTCCCGGTTCGCGTCGGCTCTGGGCAAACCCGATGTCGCACGGACGTACGCGGCTCGCGCGCAGAACTGGCAGAACGTGTTCGACGGCGGCACCGGATATCTGCGGCCCAAGGACAGCGTCGGAGCGTTTCCGTCCGGGCCCGGGTTCGTCGCGCCGCCGCCTGGCAGGTTCGGGCAGGACGGGTTCGACGAGGGCAACGCCGCGCAGTACAACTACTTCGTCCAGCAGAACATGGCCGGGCTGATCACCGCGATGGGCGGCCGGGACGCGGTGAACAAGCGCGCCGACACGTTCTTCCAGCAGCTCAACGTCGGGCCGAACGCGCCGTACCAGTGGTCGGGCAACGAGGTCGACTTCGCGACGCCGTGGCTCTACGACTACACCGGCCAGCCGTGGAAGACGCAGGAGGTCGTGCGGCGCATCGAGAAGCAGCTGTTCTCGGCGACACCGAACGGTGAGCCCGGCAACGACGACCTGGGCGCGCAGTCGTCCTGGTACGTGTGGGCGGCGCTCGGCCTCTACCCCGTCACGCCGGGCACCACCGATCTCGCGCTCGCGAGTCCGTTGTTCTCCAAGGCCGTGATCCACCTGGCGAACGGGCGGACGATCACGATCAACGCCCCCGCGGCCGCCACCGATCGTCCGTACGTCCAGCGCCTGACGCTGAACGGAAGGGCGTGGGAGCGCACCTCCCTGCCGTCTTCGGTGTTGCGGGACGGCGCGGCGCTCGGCTTCGACCTGTCGGCCACGCCGAACACCTCGTGGGCGACCTCGCCGAGTTCGGCTCCGCCGTCCTATTCGGAGGGTCAGGCCGGCGCGATCGGCTACACCAGCCCGACCGGTCAGGTGGTCGCGCAGGCCGGCACGTCCTTCCCGCTGACCATCGGTGTGGTGGATGCCGATGGACGCTCCGATGTCGTGCACTGGACCGCGAAGCCTTCCGCCGGGATCACCGTGACCCCGTCGTCGGGCGTTCTGCGCGGGCGGAGTTCGCAGCAGGTGAGTGTCGCGGTGAACGCGCCGTCCGGTTATCACTCGGTTCCGGTGAATTTCACGGACGAGTCCGGACGGGCACTGCCGGGCGGAACGATCAAGGTCACGGTTCCAGCTGCGGACGGGCGGGCAACGGTGTGCGCTGATCTCGCTGCCGCAGACACCGAGTGCGGGTTGCAGCGGCTGGACAGCGGCGACGGGCACAGCGAACCGGTGAGCGTTGACGGCAGGCCAGGGCGCAAGACGCTCGACGGCTACCTGTACTTCGCGATCACCGACGACCTCGTGCCCGCCGGTTCGGCCCATGCCGCGACGATCACAGTGGACTATCTGGACACCGGCACAGGGCAGTGGAACGTGCAGTACGACTCGACCGGTCAGCCGTACCAGGGCAGCGCCTCCTGGACGAACACCGGTACCGGCACGTGGCGGACAGCCACCTTCACGCTGCCCGACGCCGGGTTCTCCAACAGGCAGAACGCCGGTGCGGACTTCCGGCTGTCGACCGGGCCGGGGTTCGTGGTCTCGCGTGTCCACGTCGGCGTCTCAGGTGGGAGCGTTCTCCCGCTGCACCTGTGTCCGGGTGACTAATGTGCGGTCATGCGCACACACCTCCTCGGCCGTGATGACGAGATCCGTTGTCTGGACGGGTTGATCAGCGCGGCCGGGGAGGGTCGTGGCGGAGCGCTCGTGCTGCGCGGCGAGGCGGGCATCGGCAAGTCCGCGCTGCTGGACCACGTGCGGGAGGCGGCGTCCGGGTTCCGGCTGCTGGAGGCGTCGGGGTCCGAGTTCGAGACCGAACTGCCGTTCGCGGCGCTGCACCAGTTGTGCGTGCCGGTGCTGGACCGCCTGGGCGAGCTTGCTCCCGGTCGCCGGGCGGCACTGGAGGTCGCGTTCGGGCTGGCCGGCGGACAGCCGGACGTGCTCCAGATCGGACTGGCCACTTTGGACCTGCTGTCCGCCGCGGGTCCGTTGGTCTGCCTGGTCGACGACGCGCACTGGCTCGACGAGGCGTCGGCGCGGGTCTTCACGTTCCTCGGGCGGCGGCTGGCGGCGGATCCGATCGTGCTGGTGCTCGCCGCACGAGAACCCGGCCTGATCGCTCAGCTTCCCGCGCTGGTGCTGGAAGGCTTGCCCGATGCGCAGGCACGGGCGTTGCTCGCGGCCGAACCGGTGGACGACAAGGTGCGGGAGCGGCTGCTCGCCGAGGCGCGCGGCAACCCGTTGGCGCTGCTGGAACTGCCGCGCGCGGGCGGGTTCGCGCTGCCTTCGGTGTCGTCGGCGCCGAGCGCGGTCGAGGCCAGTTTCCAGAGCAGGGTCGCTGCGCTGCCCGACGACGCGCGGTCGTTGTTGGTGGTGGCCAGTGCCGATCCGACAGGTGAGCCTCGGCTGCTGTGGGCGGCGGCGGGGCAGCTCGGGCTGGATCTCACGACAGCCGGTGCGGTCGCCGAGGCGTCCGGGCTGGTCAGCCTGTCGACTCGGGTCCGGTTCTGCCATCCGCTGGCACGCTCTGCCGTCTACCTCGCGGCCGATGCCGCGGAGAGACAGGCCGCGCATCTCGCGCTCGCGGCGGTGACGGACGCTCAGGCGGATCCGGATCGGCGGGTGTGGCATCTCGCGCAGGCCGGTACCGGACCTGACGACGAGGTGGCGGCGGAGCTGGAGAGATCGGCGTCCCGGGCGCGGTCTCGCGGTGGGGTGGCGGCGGCCGCGGCGTTTCTGGAGCGGGCGGCGGCGTTGTCGCTGGACCCGCGGTTGCGCGCGCTGCGCACGCTCGCGGCGGGCGAGGCGAAGTTCGACGCAGGAGCCGTGGACGACGCCGGCGAGTTGCTGAGCACGGTGGATGTGGGATTGCTGGACTCGTCCGAGGTCGCGAAGGTCGAGAGGTTGTGTGGGCAGGTCGCGTTCGCCCGCAACCCCGCGAACGACGGACCTGGGTTCGTGCTGAGCGCTGCCCGGCGGATGACCGGTGCGGCGGCTCGTGACTGCGTGCTCGACGCGCTGGAGATGGGGCTGGTGGTCGGGCGGGCCAGCGGGGTCATGGACGTCGTCGTGCGCGAGGCTCGGACGATGCCTCCTGAGCCGGACGTGCTGAACGCGCTGGTGGTGCTCGCCGAGGAAGGGCATCGGGCCGCTGTTCCGTTGCTGCGGAAGGCTTTCGACAGTCTCGTGTGGACTCGCCATCCCGCGCTGGCGACGATGCTGGCGGGCGAGCTGTGGGACACCGCGGTGCACCACACGGTCACCGACTGGCTGATGAAGACCGGTCGGGAGGCCGGGTCGCCGTTCGTGTTGCGGCTCGGGCTGGCCCAGACCGCTGTGGTGGCGGTGCACGCCGGTGATTTCGGGGCGGCCGCGTCGGCCATCGCCGAGGAAGAAGCCGTCGCGGACGCGCTGGGCGTGACTCCCCTGCCCTATCCGCGGCTGCACCTGGCGGCGATGCGCGGGAGCGGCAAGGAGCTGGTGACGCAGATCCAGCACGCGACGCAGGCTGCCGCGCGCGTCGAGGGGCTGCTGGTGGCGAACGCGCAGTGGGCTTCCGCCGTGCTGCACAACGCGACCGGCCAGTACCCGGCGGCACTTGCGGCCGCGCAGAAGGCCGTGGAGCCCGGGGATCTCTACCTCGCCGGGATCGCGTTGCCCGAGCTGGTCGAGGCGGCGATGCGGTGTGGTGAGGAGAAGTCCGCGCTGGAGGCGCTGGAGGATCTCACCGAACGAACCTCGGCGGCCGGTACCGAGTGGGGCCTGGGAGTCGCGGCGTCCGCGCGGGCTCTGGTCTCCGGTGAGGAATCGGACTACCTGGCTGCCCTGTCGCACCTGGAGATCACCACGGCTCGGCCGTACCTGGCGCGGGCGCATCTGCTGTACGGCGAATGGTTGCGCCGGGCCGGTCGGCGGGTCGACGCCCGGGAACAGCTGCGAACCGCGCACTCGTTGTTGTCCTCCATGGGAATGCAGGCTTTCGCGACGAGGGCGGCTGTTGAGCTGAAGGCCACCGGGGAGGTCGCCCGCAGCCGGTCCGCACAGGCTGCGGACGACCTCACCGAACAGGAACAGCACATCGCGCGGCTCGTGGCCACCGGGGCGACGTCCAAGGAGGTCGCCGCCCGGCTGTTCCTGAGCCCCCGCACGGTCGATGCCCACCTGCGGAACGTCTTCCGCAAACTGGGCATCAACTCGCGGCGGCAGCTGGCGGGTGTGTTCAGCTGATCCTGGGCATGATGCCGAGCTGTTGAGCGGCCCAGAGACCGTCGGCGTTGAGCCAGTACTCCACGATCTTGCCGTCCTCGGTCCGGAGGATGTCCGTGCCGTGGAAGGAGATCTCGCCCGCCTCGGCGAACCAGCGGAGCACGTGGAACGGTTCCTCCGAGATCGGCCCGACCTCGACGGTGAACTTCAGGCCCGGCATGTTCTCGTGGGAGCCGCGCACCCACTGGACGAGGGCCTCGCGTCCGCTGTGGTCCTGGCTCGGGCCACCGGTGAGCGGTGCGACGTGCCAGACGAAGTCGTCGTGGACGATGTTCTCGGCGAGCGACAGGTCGCCGTTCCAGAAGTCGATCCAGGCCTGGGTGGCCATCACTGGGCTCCGAGCTGCTGGGCGGCCCACAGGCTGTCGGCGTTGGCCCAGTACTCGACGATCACGCCATCCACGACACGGAGGATGTCCGTGCCGTAGAAGGAGATCTCCCCGGCCTCGGCGTGCCAGCGCAGCACGTGGAACGGCTCCTGCACGATCGGTCCGACCTGGACGGTGAACTTCAGCCCTGGCAGGTTCTCGTGCGCGCCCCGCACCCACTCGGCGAGGTTCTCGCGTCCGGTGTGGTCCTGAGGCGGCCCACCGAGCAACGGTGCGGCGTGCGAGAGGAAGTCCTCGCTGACCGTGGTCTCGACGAGGGCGAGGTCACCGTTCCAGAGGTCGGCCCATGCCTGCGTGACGTCGATCATCACTTGTCTCCGTGCGGGCCGGGGGCAGCGCTGCCCGTGTACTCACCGAGGTCGGACACGAGCTTCGTGAGCTCGGGGTCTGCGTCGTAGCGCTTCTGGTGCAGCGCGGCGATCTTCGCGCCCATCTCGGGGTCCTCGTCGTCGGTGATGTCGAACGACACGAACTTGTCGACGAGCGGCAGACCCACGCGGTCGGTGTTGCGGTGGGCCGGGTGGATCAGGTACTCCCAGTAGCCCTCGAGGTCCTCGATGACGAACGTGGCGCCCCACTCGAACTCGCCACCGTAGTCCCGGCCGACGACGAACGACTTGACGCTCGGAATCACGCGCCCCTGGTTGCGCAGGCTCTCCAGCGCTTCCTCGATCTGCTCGGGCGAGGCGTCCTGGCGCAGGGTGAAGCGGTTGCCGTGGTAGATCATCTCAGTTCTTCTCCTTGTGTGCCAGGGCGAGGACCGCCCCTGCGATGGTGGTGACGACACCGGTCCAGATGAACGCGGCAGGGATGCCGGCCGTCTGGACCAGCGGTGCGATGACGAGCGGTGACAGGAACTGGCCGAGGAAGATGCCGGCCACGAGTCCACTGAGGACTCGCCCGCGTTGCTGCGGGCCGGCCGCGTTGGCCAGTTGGAGGTTCAGGTTCGGGACGACGAGGCCCACGCCGAAGCCGCCGACGAGGAGTCCCGCGGTGACCAGTGGGATGGAGTTGCCGAAGCCGATCACGAGCCAGCCGAGACCCAGGAGTGCGACGCTCGCTGCGGTTATGTGGCCCTTGGGGAGTTTGTTGAACGCCAGGGCGCCCGCCACGCTGCTCAGGGTGCTACCGGCTACTACCAGGCCGATGACGGCTGGGCTGGCGTTGAGGTTCTTCAGCAGGAACGGGAGCTGGGTCGGGGCCATGTAGAAGACCAGCGTTGCCGTGCCCGCGAGCAGGTAGATGCTGATCGCCTTCTTGGGGAAATCGGCTTTCGCTGCTTTCAGGGTGGTTCTGGCGTCGTGTGTCAGCCCGGTGACGGCGGCCAGTGCGATTGCCGCTGCGATGCTGTAGAGCCAGAACGGCAGGCGCCAGTCGATGCCCGCGAGGATTCCCGCCAGCGGGAGGAACATGACGCCGCCCAGGCTGGCTGCTGCCTGTTGCAGGCCCAGGAATCTGCCTCGTTCCGGGCCGTCGAACCAGTCCGTGATCAGGGCGCTGACCGACGTCATGATGCCGCCGACCGCCAGGCCCAGAAGGGTTCTGGTCATGAGGAGCACGGGGAGGCTGTCGACGAAGTAGCCCGCGGTGCCCGTGATGGCGTAGGCGGCGAGGCTGGCGGTCAGGAGGGGTTTGCGGCCGACTCGGTCTGCTGCCAGGCCCGCGATCGGTGCGCTGATCGCGATCGCCAGGGAGGTGATGGTGAGGGCGAGCCTGACCAGGACACCCTCGCCGTACACCTCGCCCATCGCGGGGAGGCTCGGGGCGATGATCGCCGCCGCCATGATCGTCAGAGTGGCGGAGGCCAGGACCACCGCCCTGGCCGTTCGCGTTGGTGCAGGTCGTGTCGTTGTCACACGAGGAGTTTTGCGATTTCGGGGTGTCGTTCGCGTCGGTAGGTACTACGTAGATGGCTGGGTTACGTAGTCCTGTGGGGTGGGCGCTGACGCGCCGTGCGGTGGTTGCGGTTGCGGGTGAGCTGCGGTTCCAGCGGGGTGGTCGCGTGCCGTGCGTTCTGTCGCCTTGCGTAGGTGGGCGCGCGGGTCAAAGACCTGACGAGCTTTGGTTTCGTCATCGCCGCTTCGCGACGATTGCGATTGGGGCTTGACTTCGGGGCCCTTGCGAGGCGCTTGTTCGGGCGGAAAAGGTCGGATGCTCCGCACCCGCCCGATCCGAAAAGGGT